>NZ_CP172313.1:1445105-2890210 GCF_047946675.1 Leeuwenhoekiella sp. A16 | reverse complement strand
GTTTTAATCCTAAGAATGAGTTTAAGATAAATGATAATTTTGAGGAGATTAAAGATGAGCTCTCTATAAACTCAATCTTTAAAACCTTTATAGTAGATAAGAATGGTACTATACAGAATGCACATGCAAATATGTTTAGTACAGATTTTGAAAACGAATTGTTAGGCTATTTAAATAAATAATGTTTTTGGTTAAACCGAAAAATCCGCTTGATTGCTCAAGCGGATTTTTTATTTGTACTCAGTAAGAACTGATAGTCTTCTTAGTTCCCTTTCTTGTAATCAGCTAAGAATTTCTCTAAACCTGAATCTGTAAGTGGGTGCTTTAATAATCCTTCTATTGAAGAAAGAGGCCCAGTCATAACATCTGCACCTATCTTAGCGCACTCAATAATGTGCATAGAGTGTCTTACTGAAGCTGCTAGGATTTCGGTCTCGTAAGCGTAGTTGTCATATATAATTCTAATATCTGCAATAAGATTTAATCCATCTGTTGAGATATCATCTAAACGACCAATAAAAGGAGAAACATAAGTTGCTCCTGCTTTAGCTGCAAGTAAAGCCTGACCTGCAGAAAATACAAGTGTACAGTTTGTGCGTATACCTTTGTCGCTAAAATATTTTATAGCCTTGACACCTTCTTTGATCATTGGCACCTTTACAACGATCTGCTCGTGTAATTCTGCTAATTCTTCTCCTTCTTTAATTATTTCTTCAAGATCTGTAGAAATAACTTCTGCACTTACATCACCATCTACAATATTGCAGATCTCAACATAATGCTTCAAAATATTATCACGTCCTGTGATGCCTTCTTTCGCCATAAGCGAAGGATTAGTCGTTACACCATCAAGTACACCAAGGTCTTGTGCCTCTCTAATCTGGTCTAGATTAGCCGTATCTATAAAAAATTTCATCTTTTGGTTTTATATTAATCTAAATCGTTCTCGTACAAAAATAACCAATTGATTTAATAATCAACAGGTACTTAACGCTTTTATCTTCAGTATTCTTAAATAAGTTTTTAAAACTACATTACAGTCTACTTACTTACAGCTTATAATGATTGAGTAGCATACGCTCATACACGCGATCTGGCAAAATACCCTTTAGAAAAACGGAGATTTTTTGCATAAAAGCACCGATTTTATAGTGTACTTTGGGGTTTTTCTCCTGCATAATAGCATGAATCGCTTGCGCCATTAACATTGGGTTCTCACCCTCATCTACATGCTCATTCATTAGCTCAAGCGATAAACCGTATGTTTTTCTATAAGGAGAAGTATCTTTTAGAGAAGCATGAAATCTGCCGGCAGCAATATTAGTAGCAAAATCACCTGGTGCAGCATTTACCATTTTAATATTAAATTCTTTCAACTCCATACGCATAGCCTCTGTTGTGAGTCCTAAAGCTCCTTTTGTAGCAGAATAAGCTCCGCGAAAAGGCAGCCCCATATAACCCGCAATTGAAGTGACATTTATTATCATCCCGCTATTCTGGCTACGCATAACTGGCAGAACAGCTTTAATCATGGCGATTGGGCCAAAATAATTAGTATCAAAAACAGATTTTAGTTCGCTTTCAGGAATTTCTTCCATTGGGCCGCTAATTCCTTTACCGGCATTATTAATGAGAAAATCTAACCTGTTCTCTCTCGCAAGTAATTGAGAAACGGCAGTTTCTATGCTGCTTGCATCAGTAACATCTAATTGTAAAAAGTGAACTCCGTTATGTATTTCCTGTTGAGGATTGCGACTTGTGCCGTAGACTTTGTAATCTTTTGTAGCGAGATATTCTGCGACGGCCTTCCCTATTCCTGAAGAAGCCCCTGTGATTAAAACAACTGGTGACATATCTTTAGTTTTGGATACTAAATATGAAGAAAAATGGTTAACAATAAGGCACAAAAAAAGGCAAGCTACCTACATCACACCGCTACGACCATCTACCCTTGCTGCGTTCCCGCCCTGGGGGAATTCGACAGGAGCTGGTTGTGTAGGACTTGCCGGGTGCAAATATAAAGTAAATGAACTGCAAACCCAATGTTTTTTAAACTGAATTTAATTAAATACCTTGGCATAAATTTCTACAATATCATGAAACTATATAAGGCATTAGTCCTCTTTACATTAACGCTCACCCTACTCGCCTGCGGCAACGGTAAAGACCTCAATAAAAACTTTGACATCGTTACAAACCTCAAAAAAAATACAGTAAAAAACGGCGGTGAGGTTGAAATTTCGCTTAAAGCGAAAAAAAATGTAGATATAGATTCTGTGTCTTACTTTATAGATGACAAATACATAAGCAGCTCAACAGATCTATCTTCAGTCACTACAAAAGTAGACGTTGAGCGATTAGGCAAGAAAAGCATACGAGCTCAGGTTTATGCAGGAGATAAAATAGTAAGTATAAACAATACTCTTACTGTGGTTTCTGAAACTGCTCCTAAGTTATACGGCTATGAAATTGTAAATACATATCCGCATGATACAAGTTCGTATACGCAGGGCTTAGAATTTCACAATGGTGTTCTTTATGAAAGTGCCGGGCAACGCGGAGTATCAACGCTGCGCAAAACAGATTTTACCACCGGTAAGATCGAGAAAGAAATTAAACTAGATGATAAATATTTCGCCGAAGGGCTTACCATTTTAAACGACAAATTGTATCAATTAACGTGGCAGTCTAAAATTGGTTTTATTTACGATCTTGACACTTTTGAACAAACCGGAACTTTCGCCTTTAATAAAAGTAAAGAAGGATGGGGACTTTGCAACGACGGTCAGACCATTTACAAATCTGACGGAACTGATAAAATCTGGCTTCTGGACCCAAAAAACCTCTCTGAGCAGGGATATATCGAGATCGTAGACAATAAAACCACGCGCTCAAAGTATAACGAGCTTGAATGGGTGAACGGTAAAATTTATGCAAATACCTATCAAAATGATGGTATTTCTATAATTAACCCAGAAACCGGTGCTATAGAAGCTGTGGTAGATTTAAGACCTCTTAAAAAAGAAGTGCAAAGCGGTCTTGACCCGAATAACGAAGTGCTAAATGGTATTGCTTATAATAAAGACACAGACAAATTATATGTTACTGGCAAACACTGGAACAAACTTTTTGAAATACGCATTGTAGAAAAATAAAAATCTTCAATTACAAACGATCCACTTGAAAATTTATACCACATACACTTTAAGGTTTCTTGTCCTGCTCAGCATAATTGTTCTCTGGAGTTCGTGCCGTAACGATTTTGAAACAACTTTGAGTTCAGGGCAGCTTGAATTTTCAAGGGACACCGTTTATCTGGATACCGTTTTTACAAATATTGGCAGCAGCACCTACACTTTTAAAGTTTACAATCGCAGCGACAACGCAATTTCAATTCCCTCTGTTGGTCTGGCTAAAGGCGAAAGTTCTAACTACCGACTTAATATTGATGGTATACCTGGAAAAGCTTTTGAGAATGTAGAAATTCTGGCAAATGACAGCATTTTTGTTTTTGTAGAAACCACCCTTAATTTTGCCGATTTTCAGGCAGAAAACGCCGATTTTCTTTATACAGACGCGATAAATTTTGATACAGGCATTAATGAGCAAAAAGTAGAACTCGTGACACTGGTTCAGGATGCGATCTTTCTCTATCCACAACGGGATGATGCCGGCATGAAAGAAACTCTAAGTCTGGGACAAGACGGTGAAGGCAACGAGGTTTTAATTGAAGGCTTTTTTCTTGATGATGATGAACTCACTTTTACCGCAGATAAACCTTATGTTATCTATGGCTATGCTGCCGTACCACCAGATAAGACTTTAAATATTGAAGCTGGTGCCAGAGTTCATTTTCATTCTGGTAGCGGTATTATTGTTGCAAACCGCGCAAGCCTGCATGTCAATGGAAGGTTGAGCACAGATAAGGATTTACTGGAGAACGAAGTGATTTTTGAAGGTGACAGGCTAGAGCCAGATTTTAGCGACGTTCCCGGCCAGTGGGGATTATTGTGGCTCACAGATGGCAGCACAAACAACACAATTGCATATGCCACTATCAAAAACGCGACAGTAGGAGTTTTGATGGATTCTAATGACGGCACGCAAAATCCCACTTTAACCATTCGCAACACACAGATATACAACAGTTCTAATATTGGGTTATACGCCAGAACAGGAACTATTTTAGGTGAGAATCTGGTAATCAATAACTCCGGGATCTCATCTCTTTGGCTCGCACTTGGCGGTAGCTATGATTTTACCCACTGCACGTTTGCCAACTATTGGTCACAGGGTTTTAGAAATTATCCAGCTGTACAAATAGACAACTATCTATTAACTGAAGATCAGGCTTTTGTCGCAGATCTCACAGCAGCAAATTTTACAAACTGCATAATTGCCGGGAATCAGGGAGAAGAATTCTCAGTGAACTACAGCGATGAGGCCGCTTTTAATTTTAATTTAAAAAACTGCCTGATCCAGTTTGATGATAATTTTGGCAATTACAGTGATGATCCGCTTTACAATTTCAACAATAGTGTATTGTATGAGAATATCATTTTAAGCGAAAATCCCGATTTTAAAGATCCTGAGAATAATGATTTTAGAATCACAGAAGATTCTGCCGCTAACGGCGAGGGTGATATACAAGCAGCGCAACAAGTTCCATTTGATATTTTAGGCACAGATCGCACAAATAATCCAGATCTTGGTGCTTATGAAAGTGCTACTTTTGAGGACTAAATTCTGGCTATGACACCATCACATAAAAAAGCGCTTTTAAAGCATCTGCATGCAATTTTAGATAATAAGATCGCTGTTGCGAAAGGAAATATTGCTTCAATAGAAGAGTCTCGCGATGGCGAAACCAAAAGCAGCGCCGGCGATAAATATGAAACCGGAAGAGCAATGGCCGAAATCGAACTCGACAATGCAAACCGCCAACTTAACCTCAACCAAAACCTAAAAACCGACCTAAACCGGGTAAAAATCGAGCAGAATAACGAAATATCGGGCTTTGGCAGCCTAATTCTAACCACCTCAGGAAATTATCTTATCGCTATTGGCTTAGGCGAAGTAAAAGTTGAGGGCGATTCTTATTTCTGTATTTCGCCGGGTTCGCCAATTGGCGAAATCTTAGTCGGTAAAAAAGAAGGCGAGAAAGTCTCCTTTAGAGATAAAGAGATCAAAATCGAAAAGATTATTTAACTCACAAATGAGTTTAACTAAGTTTCTCCCAAAAATTTAAGTTGAATCGAAAGCTTAATTATTTCACATAAAAAAACCTCAGAAATTTCTGAGGTTTTTGTTTTTCCGTCATTCTGAAATCATTTCAGAATCACATTATTCTATTTCTTAATTAGATTAGATGCAAACCTGAAATAGATTCAGGTTGACGACTCTTCATTAAACCTAAAACAACACTTCGACAGGCTCAGTGTGACAATTTAGGCTCATAAAGTCTTACATCTTAAAAAGCGGTCTGTCGCCCATCATGTTATTTACTTCTTCTGCGATGTTTTCTAATTTCTCATCGTCTGTATGATTCAAAATAGCAGCATCTATAAAGTCTACCACTTTTTGCATATCGCTTTCTACTAGTCCGCGCGTGGTAATTGCAGCCGTCCCAATACGTATTCCCGAAGTGACAAAAGGAGATTTATCATCAAAAGGAACCATATTCTTATTTACAGTAATATCTGCTTTACCTAAAGCTTCTTCAGCTTCTTTACCGGTGATATCTTTATTACGCAGGTCGATAAGCATCATATGATTATCTGTCCCGCCTGATATAATATCGTATCCTTTTTCTACAAAAGCTTTCGCCATAACAGCCGCATTTTTCTTCACCTGAACGGTGTAATGTAAAAATTCGTCAGTTAACGCTTCACCAAAAGCGATTGCTTTTGCTGCAATAATATGTTCTAATGGCCCACCTTGATTACCTGGGAAGATCCCACTGTCAAGCAAAGAAGACATCATTCTTAGTTTTCCGTTCTTCAGTTTTATACCAAATGGGTTTTCAAAATCTTTCCCCATAATGATCATACCACCACGAGGGCCGCGCAAAGTCTTATGCGTTGTAGTTGTACACACATGACAATGCGGTACAGGATCACCTATCACACCTTTTGCAATTAATCCTGCGGGGTGAGCAATATCTGCCATTAAGATTGCACCTACTTTATCTGCGATTTCGCGAAAGCGTGCATAATCTATCTCTCTGCTATACGCAGAAGCTCCTGCGATGATCATTTTTGGCTTTTCGCGCAAAGCGATCTCCTCTATCTTATCATAATCCAGACGGCCGGTCTCTTTATCTACACCATAAAAAACAGGATTATACAATCTTCCTGAAAAGTTAACCGGTGAACCATGAGTCAGGTGACCGCCATGTGCAAGATCAAAACCAAGAAAAGTCTCGCCCGGTTTCATACACGCGTGAAAAACCGCTGTGTTAGCCTGAGAACCAGAATGTGGCTGCACGTTTATATATTCAGCACCAAAAAGTTCTTTTGCGCGCTCAATAGCAATAGTCTCAACCTCATCTACAATCTCACAACCACCGTAATAACGCTTGCCGGGATAACCCTCTGCATACTTGTTTGTAAGCACAGAACCGGCAGCTTCCATCACCTGTTCACTTACAAAATTTTCTGATGCAATTAACTCTAAACCATTAAGTTGCCTTTGTTTTTCTTCTTCTATTAATTCAAAGATATCAGTATCCCGCTGCATTTTATTAAAGTTTGTTAAATTAGGTTCAAAAGTAATCATAACATTCGGTTAGTACTATTTTAATTCTATATTTGAAACAGAGAATTACTAACATTTTATTAATAATTTATGCCTTCTAAGACTAACGATCCCAAAAGAACAACCTGGCTGGAAACCCCCGAAAATTCAGACTTTCCTATCCAGAATATTCCTTTTGGGGTGTTCTTAACCCGAGATGATATTATAACCATAGGTACGCGAATAGGCGATTTTGCAATCGATTTAGGAGCGCTTCATCAATTGGGTTATTTTGAAGGTATCCCGCTTACAGACGATATTTTTTTACAGGATAGTTTAAATGATTTTATTGCTGACGGTCGCAAAACATGGCGTCTTGTGCGTAATAGGATCTCTACTATTTTTGAAGCTGGCAATGCTAAATTAAGAGATAATGCAGAACATCGCGATCGCGTGATCTTTAGCATGGACGAGATTGAAATGCAGCTTCCTGTGCAAATAGGTGATTACACAGATTTCTACTCAAGTAAAGAACACGCAACAAACGTAGGCACTATTTTTAGAGATCCCGAAAATGCTTTACCTGCAAACTGGTTACATTTACCGGTGGCTTATCACGGTCGTAGCAGTTCTATCATACCTTCAGGAATTCCTGTTCATAGACCACAAGGACAAAAATTACCTAATGGTGCAACTCAGCCTATTTTTGGACCTTCACGATTGGTAGATTTTGAACTTGAAATGGCTTTTATTACCACAGATGCAAATGAGTTGGGACAGCCAATTCCGGTTGATGAAGCCGAAGATTATATTTTTGGCCTTGTACTTTTTAATGATTGGAGTGCGCGTGATATACAACGTTGGGAATATGTGCCTTTAGGGCCATTTCTGGCGAAAAACTTCGCTTCTTCAATGTCGTGCTGGATCGTAACACTAGATGCTCTTGAGCCTTTTAGAGTTGCAGGACCAAAACCTGAAACAGAACTTATGCCTTACCTGCAATACAAAGGCAAAAGAAGTTATGATATAAATCTGGAAGTGGGCATACAACCAGACGGCAAAGCTGAAACTAAAGTAAGCGCATCTAACTTTAAATATCTATACTGGAATATGAGTCAGCAGTTGGCACACCATACAGTTAATGGTTGCCCGGTGAATTCTGGTGATCTTATGGGTAGCGGTACAATCTCAGGACCTACAAAAGATTCTTATGGTTCTATGCTTGAATTAAGCTGGAAAGGTTCTAAACCTGTGAAACTTGATGAAGGTGGTGACCGTAAGTTTATAGAAGATAATGACACTGTAACCATGCGCGGATGGTGCGAGAAAAATGGTTATGCAAGAATAGGTTTTGGTGAAGTAAGCACAAAGTTATTACCTGTCTTTGAACCGAAGAAAAAGTAATCCCCCTCTGCCTTTCAGGCATCTCCCCCAAAGGGGGAGAAGAAGATATGATATTGTTCCCTCCCAATGGGAGGGGAATAATATCTCAATTTTATAGCTGTAAGCTTTGCATTTTCCCCTTTGGGGAAATGCCCGCAGGGCAAGGGGCTTTACCAGTTAATAACTGCGCTCGCCCACGTAAAACCGCTACCAAAAGCTGCCAGAACTACTGTATCTCCTTCTTTAATTTTGCCTTCTTCCCATGCTTCAGTTAGGGCGATGGGTATAGATGCTGCAGTGGTATTACCGTATTTCTGAATATTGTTAAAAACCTGATCATCGCTCAATTTAAACTGGCGTTGAACAAATTGTGAGATACGTAAATTAGCCTGATGTGGTATCAGCATATCGATATCTTTCGCCGTAAGGCCATTTTTCTCAAGTCCTTCATTAATAACTTCAGCAAAACGCACAACAGCATTCTTAAAGACAAATTGCCCATTCATATAAGGATAATATGGGATATCTTCCTGCGGATTTTTTTCTATAATCTCCGGCACCCACATTTCTGTGCTGGGACCACGTAATGAAAGTTCAAGCGCATGCTCACCCTCACTATGTAAATGTGTAGACAGAATTCCTTTTGTGTTATCTTCTTCACGAGTAAGAACTGCCGCTCCTGCCCCATCACCAAAAATAACCGAAACTCCACGACCACGAGTTGTCATATCAAGACCGCCACTGTGATTTTCAGAACCTATAACAAGAATATTTTTATACATCCCCGTTTTTATAAACTGATCTGCAGTAGAAAGCGCATATACAAAACCGCTACATTGATTACGAACGTCAAGTGCAGGAACTGTGCGCATCCCTAAAATTTGTTGTATTTGAACACCACAACCAGGAAAATAATAATCTGGACTTAGCGTAGCAAAAACTACCATATCTATGTCTTGTGCGGTGATTTTTGCCCTTTCTAAGGCGATTTTTGCCGCTTTTGCACCCATTGTTGCGGTGCTGTTGCCATCACCCTTCTTAATATGACGTCTTTCTTTAATCCCGGTACGCTCCTGTATCCAGGCATCATTAGTATCCATCACTTTTGCAAGGTCGTCATTTGTGACAACATTTTCCGGAACATAAGCCCCCAGACCGGCTATACGAGAATTATACATATTTCAATTATAGTCTTATCAAATTAACATCACCAGAATTTCAGGTGAACTAAAGTGGGGTAAGATACAGATTCCGCAAATTTTTAACGCTTTTCTATCGGCGATTTTATATGCATGCATAGCATTTGTTTCCCTCCATTAATAGCTTTTGCTTAAATTCACTTCAAACAAGTCTGTTATGAAAAAACTACTCCTTCTTCTTGCCTTTCTTTCTTTTACCACTTGTCTTATTGCTCAGGTAAACCTTGATTATCAAAAACCTCCTAAAGAAATACTCGATCTGGTAGATGTACCCCGCGCTCCTACTGTTGTTATGAATACCGAGGGAAATAAAATGCTGCTGCTTTATCGAGACAGCTACAAAACCATCGCAGAACTCTCTGAAGAAGAACTACGTCTGGGGGGTTTGCGCATAAACCCTAAAACAAATATTGGCAGCCGCACAACGTACTACAACAATGTTGAGATTAAAGGTGTAGATGATAAAGAAGCTACCGCTGTGACCGGAATTCCTGATAATCCCAGATTGAGTAATTTCAGTTGGTCACCAGATGAAACAAAAATGGCTTTTACAAACACGGTTGATACCGGCGTGGAAGTTTGGATTCTTGATATCGCTTCCGCGAAAGCGAATAAGGTTTCAGACGCTAAAGTAAACGGAAACATGGGTAATCCCATCAGCTGGTTTAAAGACGGCAATAGTCTCTTAGTAAATATGCTCCCCGCAACCCGAAAAGAATTGATAAATACAGATGAAGCTGTACCTACCGGACCGACCATTTCGGTTAGCACCGGGTCGAAAGCGCAAAACAGAACTTACCAGGATCTACTTAAAAACCCCAATGATGCTTTCAATTTTGAGCAATTAGCTACTTCGTCATTACATAAAATAAATCTGGATGGCAGCGAAAGCGAATGGTTAAAAGCAGATATGTATAGCGATGTTGATTTTTCGCCAGACGGCAATTATGTTATGGTTACCGCAATAGGAAAACCATTTTCTTATCTGGTACCCTACTATCGCTTTCCCGAAACTACAACCATTTACAGTAAAGAAGGCAAAATAATAAAAACCGTAAACGAAATACCTCTTATTGAAGAGTTGCCCAAAGGTTTTATGGCGACACAAACCGGTAAACGCAGCATGCGCTGGCGAGCAGATAAACCCGCCACGCTCGTTTGGGTAGAAGCTCTTGATAAAGGTGATCCTGAAGTAGAAGTGCCTTATCGCGATCAGGTTTTTGAACAAAAAGCACCGTTTTCTGCCGCTTCTAAGCCGATTTTTAAAACGATTAATCGGTTTGCGGGAATAATTTGGGGTGATGATGACACCGCAATTGCTTATGACCGCTGGTGGAATACAAGAAACACAAAAAGCTATCTAATAGATCCTTCAAAAGAAAATGGAGAAGCTGTGGTTATTAATGACCGTAATTACCAGGATGTGTACAGCGATCCCGGAAATTTTGTCACTAAAGAAAATAAGTATGGTGAGAATGTTTTAGAACTCGATGGTGATAAAGCATACCTCATAGGTGACGGTTACAGTGAGAAAGGGCAGTTCCCTTTTATTGACGAAGTCGATCTAAAATCTAAAGCAACCAAACGCATTTATGAGTCTGAATACACAGATAAGCTTGAGAACTTACAGGAAGCCATTGATATGGAAAAGGGTGAAATTTTAGTTCGCATAGAAGCCCCTACAGAATATCCAAATTATTACATACGTAATATTAAAACTGACAAACTAAAGCAAATTACCTTTTTTGAAAATCCGTTTAAAAGTATACAGGATGTGCATAAAGAAGTTATTACCTACAAACGTGATGACGGACTGGAACTTTCTGGCACCTTATATCTTCCCGTAGGTTATGACATGAAAAAGAAAGAGAAAAAACCAATGATCTTGTGGGCTTATCCCCGTGAATATAAAGACAAGAACAGCGCTTCACAAAACACGAATAATCCTAACGAATTTACATACCCGTACTATGGTTCTATGGTATACTGGGTAGCGCGTGGCTATGTTGTACTTGATGATGCGTCTTTCCCCATCGTGGGCGTAGGTGATACAGAACCTAATGATACTTTTATAAAACAGCTTGTAGCTAACGGAAAAGCGGCTATAGACGCGGTAGATTCCCTAGGTTATATTGACCGAAATCGTGTTGCTGTTGGCGGCCATTCTTACGGAGCCTTTATGACTGCCAATCTGCTTTCCCATTCAAATCTTTTTGCTGCAGGTATTGCGCGTAGTGGGGCTTACAACCGTACATTAACTCCTTTTGGTTTTCAAAGTGAGGAGCGAAGTTATTGGGAAGCACCAGAGATCTATTATGAAATGTCGCCTTTTATGCATGCAGACGAGATGAAAACTCCGTTACTTATGATTCATGGTGTGGCTGATAATAATTCAGGTACCTATCCGCTGCAAAGTGAGCGCTATTTTAATGCTTTAAAAGGTTTAGGAGCAACCGCCAGACTTGTTATGTTGCCAAAAGAAAGTCATGGTTACAGCGCAAAAGAGTCTATACTCCACATGCTTTGGGAGCAGGATCAATGGCTAGAGAAGTATGTCAAGAATAGAGACACGGGCGCCATAAAAAAAGAAGAAGAATTAAAAGATTAAGACCTAGATGTTAAAACTAAACAGTTACATTTTAATTGTCCTGCTACTTACAGGCCTAAATTCCTTTGGTCAAAAGAATATTTCGCAGGCCACTGCTGAAGCTTTGAGGCAATATTACCAAACTCGTTTTGACAGCGTGGCTCGCCAACTTAATTACAAAGGCGGTGACCAGATTAAAGTATACACGAAATTTAAAGTTAATGAAAATGGCAACCTTGTAGATATAGAAGCTCGCGGCCCTCATACTGTTTTTGAGACAGAAGCCATTAGAGTTCTTAAACAGGTAAAACTTGATACAATGAACTTTGGTTCTTCCGGCAAGAGTCACCTTTTTGCAATGCCTATTATATTTAAAATTGAAACAGCACAAGAAAAAAAGAGAAGATTACGTAAAGAAGCTAAAGCAAAATTGAGAAACGATTAAAAGATGTAATTACAGACCATTTATTTGCTCCTGAATACTAAGAGTGAATAATGCCTTTATAGAACATTATGATCTTAATAACACGTTAATCTTTCGAAATATATTAAGTTTACCCTAAAATTTGATTAAGAAATTCTAAATGAAACTTTCTAATATACGACTAGAGGTAATGCAAACCATTGAGAAATCAATGGGTGAATTACTTGAAAAATACCTCAAGCCAATAGATACAAACTGGCAACCTGCAGATCTATTACCAGATCCCACAAATCCTGAATTCTCTGAAGATGTAAAAGAAATACAAGAACTTGCCAGAGAGATGAATTATGATCTCTTTACTGTTCTTGTAGGTGATACAATTACAGAAGAAGCACTTCCCACTTATGAGTCATGGCTTATGGGTGTTAAAGGCATTGACCAAATTGAGGGAAATGGCTGGGCACAATGGGTACGCTCATGGACTGCTGAAGAAAATCGCCACGGAGATCTTCTTAACAAATATCTTTATCTATCTGGTCGCGTGAATATGCGCGAGATGGAAGTATCAACACAGTACCTTATAAGTGATGGTTTTGACATACAAACAGGAGCAGATCCTTACAGAAACTTTATATATACCAGTTTTCAGGAGTTAGCAACAAATGTTTCTCACAGACGTGTGGCCTCTTTCTCCAGAAAAGCAGGTAATAAAAAACTGGCAAAGATCTGTAATACAATTGCAGGTGATGAAGCTCGTCATGCTACAGCTTATATGGATTTTGTACGTCGTATTTTTGAACTTGATCCTAGCGAAATGATGCTGGCTTTTGAAGATATGATGAAAAAGAAAATCGTTATGCCGGCCATGTTTTTGCGTGAATCTGGAATGCAGGTAGGGCAACTGTGGTCTCACTTTTCTGATGCCGCACAGCGATCTATGGTTTATACAACGCAGGATTATATCACGATAATGACATCTTTGCTTGAAGATTGGAAAATAGATGAAATGCGCGATCTTAATGGTCAGGCAGAAAAAGCCAGAGATTATTTAATGGCACTTCCTTCAAGACTTGAGCGTATATCAGAACGTATCGCCATACCAGACAGACAACATAATTTTAAGTGGATCGCCACTTAAAATTATCTCTATAAATACTAAAAAGCGCCTGCCAGTCTAAATAATTAGAAAAGTAAGGCGCTTTTTTTATCACCTAATTTAAGCACACACCACAATGAAATATAAAGTAGCAATAAATAATATTAAAACTGTAAATGAATTACCAGATTACTGGGCCGTAGATGATTATAAAAATTTACTAAATGCCTTTGATGTACAGGATACTGCAGAGCTTAAGGATAGCGAACTCAAAGAATATCTCTTTCTGGCTATTAATGATTTTGATCCACAAGAAGCTGCCACGATTGTCTTAACCTACAAGCTTTCTGACTTTTTAAATACCGGTCAAATTGATCAATTATCTCATGATATGCTTAAGGAGAAAGTAGCTGAAGAATACAGTGATATTGCCCTGCACGAAGATCTATTCAGTATAAATCAGTTTTTGTTTAAAGCTTACAACGGTAAGTTTCCAGATACAAAAGCAAGTATAATGTCGTGCAGTATTGAACCTTTAAAAAGTAACGTTGACACGAAATTGACCAAAGAAAATGCCCTAAAAGCATTAAGTAACTCATTAGATGAGCACCATATCATCAAGCGCCTCTTTGATGAACAACTTGCCGGCAAGAAAGAATTTAATTCGGCTGAAAATATTATCTGGCAATTAACCCCAAAAAACGCTTCAGATTACGAAATAATCACATCAGACTATTGGCTAAGCAAAGATGATTTTATGGAATATGAATTTGAAGCCACCGTTATTCCGCATTCAGAAGATTAAAATTTCTTATCAAATCCCGCTTAGCGGGTAAATTATTAATTTACAATACTTTATGTATTTATGATGGAGTCCGTTGAAGAATCCCTACCTTTGCCGGCTTATACACATATATGACGTTTAAAGAATTAGAAATCAATGAACCTATCCTAAGAGCACTTACTGCAAAAGGATATACCCACCCTACCCCTATTCAAGCCCAATCAATACCCATATTATTAAAAGGAAGAGATTTACTAGGTTGTGCCCAGACAGGGACGGGAAAAACCGCAGCATTTACAATACCCATACTTCAAAATATTTATAATGAAATAGGCTCTGGTAAAGGTGGCCGTAAGATTAAAGCACTTATCGTAACACCTACGCGAGAACTTGCCATACAAATAGCAGATAATGTAACTGAATACAGCACGTACACTGGTATAAAGAATACAGTAATATTTGGCGGAGTAAAACAAGCTTCACAAGTAAGAGAACTTCGCAGAGGCGTAGATGTGCTCGTTGCAACACCGGGCCGTCTTCTTGATTTAATGAATCAAGGTTTAATAAGCCTTAGAGACATACAGTATTTTGTGCTTGATGAAGCAGATCAAATGCTGGACATGGGCTTTATTCATGACATAAAAAAAATACTGACTAAACTTCCAAAGAAAAGACAATCACTATTTTTCTCTGCAACGATGCCCGCAGCGATCACAGAACTTTCAGGAAAGATTCTTGGTAATCCTGAAAAAGTAACGATTGCTCCAAAGCAGGCAACTGCAGAAAAAGTTGATCAGGCAGTATATTTCGTTACAAAACCCAGCAAACCCAAGCTGCTTATTCACCTCATAGAAACAGAAAAACCAGATTCTTTACTAGTTTTCTCACGTACTAAACACGGGGCAAATAAAATCGTAAAAATTCTTTCTCAGGCAGGTATCACTTCTGCTGCGATACATGGAAATAAATCTCAACTACAGCGTCAAAAAGCATTAAATGCTTTTAAAGACGGCAAACTTAAAGTTCTTATTGCGACAGATATTGCTGCGCGTGGTATAGATGTAGAAGAGTTAGAACTGGTTGTTAATTATGATCTTCCTAATGTATCTGAAACTTATGTGCATAGAATAGGACGTACAGGTCGTGCAAAAGCAAGTGGTACAGCATTATCATTTTGCGATAGAGAAGAACGCGCATACCTTAAGGATATTCAAAAACTGATCAATCAAAAGATTCCGGTTATAGAAGATCATCCTTTTATCAACGATACTAACGAAGGATCTCCCAGAAATCCCAGACCAAAACAAAATTCGAATAGAGGTCCACGACCTGCAAAAACAGCTACTTCTGGCGGGAATAGAAATAGCAACTCCTCGAGCAGCCGCAAAAGAAGAGGCACTTTTTCTTCTAAACGTAGTTAGTTGTAAATAAAAATCACATGTAAGGCCCGCTTAGTTGCTAAGCGGGCTTTATTATTTGTACAATCTTGTAATTAATAAGCTTTAGTTAAAACCTTGTGCTATTATCACACGCTCAATAACTTTAGAAAATATTAAAAATTCTAATCTGATGGAAAAATGGTTCACAGCTTCGCCACAATCTCTAATTGCAATCTGCCTTAGTGCAATAGGAATTTATGCTGCGGTAATTATATATACGCGTATAGCCGGAAAACGTAGTTTTTCAAAAATGTCTAGTTTTGACTTTGCTATGACTGTTGCGGTAGGTTCTATTATCGCCTCTACCCTTTTATCATCTTCAGTAAGCCTTTTACAGGGAGCCGTAGGGCTGGCAGCAGTTTATGTATTACAAATTTCTGCCGCGATTTTGCGTCGTTACAAACCTTTTCAAAAAGCTATTGACAATCAGCCTTTATTGCTCATGAGAGGCAATACTATACTTGATGATAACCTGAGAAAAGCCCGGGTTACTGAGGGGGATCTTCGGTCAAAATTAAGAGAAGCAAATGTTCTGGAATTATCTCAGGTTAAAGCTGTCATATTTGAAGCTACCGGCGACATCTCAGTACTTCACACTTCTGATGACTCGGTTGAATTAGAAGATTGGCTTATGACAGACGTTAAGGATTATTGATGTTTTAAATTAACCTAAACCCTTAAAATTTTCTCAACGCTTGTTAATCTTCCATAATAATAATCTAAACTCTTCTTAAACAGTATCAACCTCAAACATATTGTAGATAATTTTACATTAAAACTATACGCAATATGTCTACCACCATATCAACACCACTAAAGAAGAATAAAATCACAGATACTAATTCAACTCAGGATATAAAAGCTGAGTTTAATACTTATATTTTAGAAAACAATCACCCATGTGTCATGGCTCAGACTGTGTTTAGTATGGACCATGTAGATTTTCATGTGTATGAGAATTTTGGCTCTAAAAATACAGCTATAAAGATTCTTCATGATCTGAATCAATATATTGCTAATTACGATTTCAGCTCTAACGATTTTCACACATTTATAGCGGTTTTTAAGGGTAGAAAGTCGTTTTCTGAAGAGCAATTTGAGGATTTATTATGGAAACAACTTCAGTTTTTACATGAGGTTGATGACAAACCCTGGGACTCAACTGTAAGTAATGATCCTAACGATCCTGATTTCAGTTTCAGCCTTGGCGGAAGAGCATTTTATATGGTAGGTCTGCATCCTAATAGTTCACGTATGGCAAGACAAAGCCCATACCCTGCGATGGCTTTTAACCTGCACTGGCAATTTGAAAAACTTAGAGAGATGGGAGCTTATCACAATGTACGCGACAAGATACGCGAGCGTGATGAACAACTTCAGGGAAGCATAAATCCTATGTTAAGAGACTTTGGTAAAAGCAGCGAAACAAAACAATATAGCGGTAGAAAAGTTGGAAATGAATGGAAATGTCCGTTTCTTTCAGGAAAGATGTAAACATGTACCAACCTAAAAAGTACCGGAAAAATGATTCTGCGTATTTTAAAGACTTTATAGCTGCTCATCCTTTTGCAACGCTTGTCATACAGGGTGAACGACTATTGGCAACACATATTCCCATTTTAATAGATTATTCTAAGCAAGATCTCACGCTCTTTGGTCATATTGCAAATCATAATGAGATATTTAGTTTTTTAAAGAATGACACCGATGTGCTTTTAATTTTTGAAGGTGCTCAAGGTTATGTCTCTTCTTCCTGGTATAAAGAGAAAGATATAAGTACCTGGGATTATTCTGCGGTTCACGTAAACGCTAAAATACGTTTACAAACTTCCTACGAACTTGAATGTTGTTTAGAAAAACTGGTAAATCATTTCGAAAAGAAACAAGAAAATCCACTTTTTTATAATGAAATTCCTAGCGATATGCTAAAAGAGCACCTACCTCTAATTACAGGTTTCTGGTGCGAGCCTTTTAAAATTGAAGGTGTCGCAAAATTACATCAGAGCTATGCTGAAGAAGATGTGCAATCAAGTATAGAGCATCTCTCAAAATGCCCGGCTACAGTTCAATTGAGCAAAGACATAAAAAAAGAACATGACAGAAGTAATACATAAACAAACAGGTAAAGCCTTTACGCTTAAAAAGGGGCAAAAATTAAAAGTAATAGACCCACAGGGAGAGCAGGTAAGTGACATGGTTCTATTTAATGCGACAGATACCAGAGAGAAAATTTCCAGTGGAAAAACTCTGGATTTTGAAGAAAGTATTTTAATCACGAAAGAAAACTTTCTTTGGAGCAACCGCAGTAATAAAATGATGAAAATACTGGAAGACACAAATGGCCGCAACGATTTCCTTCTGGCTCCGTGTAGCCCTGAGACTTTTCAAATCATGTACAACAACCCGGATTATCATCCCAGTTGTTTTGAAAATCTCTACACAAATCTTGCTGCCTTTGGTATAGAACCAGACGATGTACCCACAGCATTTAATATCTTTATGAATGTGCAATTTGATGCTAAAGGAAAACTAAGCGTTGACCCACCATTAAGTAGAGCCGGCGATTATGTTCTGTTTGAAGCTCAAATGGACTTAATTGTTGCACTTACCGCATGCTCTGCAGAAGATAGTAATGGCGGAAGTTTTAAACCTATACATTTTGAGATCATCGACTAATAAAAAATCCCACCTGAAAAGTGGGATTTTTAATGCTTTTTACCCGATTTTACTCATTGTAGGAAACCCGATAAATTATTCCGTTCATATCATCTGAAAATAAAATGGAACCATCCTGTAGTTCTATAAGACCTACCGGGCGACCAAATTTCTTTGTTCCATCATCAGTTACAAATCCGCTGATGAAATCTTCAGAACCTGAGGGTTTTCCATTTTCAAAATTAAGTTTCATAATATTATAACCTGAAGGCTCTGCTCTGTTCCAGGAGCCGTGAAAAGTGATTAAAGCGCTTCCCTTAAACTCATCAGGAAACATATCTCCTTTGTAAAATTTCATATTCATGGGCGCACTATGTGCTTCAAACAACATAACAGGTTTAGTAGTCTTTTCGGCATATTCTGCCCATGTCATTTTAGGCGGCTCATCGCCCTTGTTGTATTTACCATCAGCATAGATATATGGCCAGCCATAATCATTTCCTTCAGCAATAAGATTAAGTTCTTCTTTTTGCTCATCATCACCCAGCCAGTCTATACCATGGTCCATAGCATAAAGTTCTCCATTTTCATTCCAGTCATAACCTATTGTGTTCCTTAAACCTTTTGCATAAATAGTTCTTTTACTTCCATCTGGAGTAACTCTTACAAATGTGGCGTTCTCATCACGTGTCTCTTTACAGGCATTACAGGTACTTCCTACAGAAATATAAAGCATCCCGTCTGGACCAAAAGCCAGCGTACGATTAGGATGCTGCCCGCCGTCTGGTAGATCTTTAACTATTTGCTCTAGTTCACCTATTGTACCGTCATCATTAATTGCGCCTTTAAAAACATCATTAACCGTTATCAAATACAGCGTGTCATTATTAATAGCAAGACCATGAGCGCCCTCTTTTGGGATTACGGTTTGTTGCTTATCTGCTTTACCATCATTATTAGTATCCTGAAGCATAAGCACCTTGTCTGGTCTTACAGTTAGGTAAACTACACCATCATCACTTGCTGCCATCATTCTGGCCTCACCCAGGTTTTCGGCAAATTTTGAGATTTTAAAACCAGATGGCATTTTGAGCTGATTGATGAGTTCATCTGTTGCATCAACTTGTTGAGGTTTATAAATATGTCCCGAAATGGTATCTGTAATGACAGCTTTCTTTGTTTCAACGCTCTGGGCGCTCGTGAGCCATCCCGCCAAAAGAGATAAGCAAATTATAATTTTTTTCATAGTAGTTTGATTTTGTTGGTTTTATTTCAAAAATTATAATTTCTAAATGCTTTAAGCAGTTAACAGATGGTTAAAAGAAAATGGGAAATAGCAGATGAGTTAATTTCATTATTTATTGATTTAATTATCATAAATGACAGAACGTTAAAATAGACTGATGTTTTTTAAAGAATTCGCATACCTATAATTCCCATTTGTTTTATGGCTAAGCATTAATTTTAAAGCGGCGAACTAAAAATTTATAGAAATCTATATGCTTAAATTAATACGAATTACCTGCATTCTACTTTACTGCTCTACTTTTCAAAACTATGCTCAGGGCGAAAAAAATGATCCTACCCGTTGGACTCCCGAAGATATTGTCGATACAGAATCTCTAAGCAGTGCTTCATTCTCTCCAGATAATTCGATGGTGGCATGGACTAAAAGAAAAGGCGTTAAAGAGAAAGATAAGTTTGTTTCAGACATTTATCTCACGCTTTTAAACTCAAAAAAAGACGGAAAATTCAGAACCGTACATTTAACTAATGGTGATGACAATGATTATAGTCCGCTTTTCTCTAAAGACGGAGAAAACATCTATTTTCTTTCGTCGAGAGACAAAGGCAAAAAACTTTGGAAACTCAGTATTTACGGCGGCGAGGCGCAGGAAGTTCATGAATTTAAAAACGGGATTTCTTCTATTCAGTTAAAAGATGACAACACGCTGCTTTTTCTTTCAAATGATGGTAAAACGCTTTATGAAGCTGAAGCCGAAGAAAATAAAGATGATGTGCAGGTGATTGAAGATTCTCTGCACTGGACACCTAATCATATTTATGCGTACGATCTCAAAGAAAAGTCTGTTTCTCGCCTGACCAACAATGAAAAATCTATTTCTTCTTTTGAGGTTTCGCGCGATGGTAAATGGCTTTTTTACAACATGCAACGCAGTTTAAGTTATGCGACAGATGCGCAGAAAGACCCATTTTATTACCTTAAAAACCTGGAAACCGGCACTACTAAGCAGATAATTACAGATCTTGATTTTCCGGTTTATTCCATAAAATTTACACCAGATAACAGTGGTTTCTATTTTATGTCAAGCAAAGCATCTGACCCCAAATGGAACGGTGCCGGTATTGAAGAATTATATTTCTACAATTTAGCAGACAATAGTTATAAAAAAGTACCTCTTGATTGGGAACTTGGTGCAGGTCGTGGTTTTGATCTCTTAGGTAATGATGTGATCGTTTCGCTGGCAAACAGAGCTACAATGCGCCTGGCATATTACAAGAAAAAGGGAGATAGCTGGTCAAAATCTGATATTGATCTGGGCGAAAAGAACGATCATACTTCAATAGAAACTGTTTCTCAAGATGGTACCAAAGTAGTTTACACCTACTCTACCGCTTCAAAATTGCCCACGACTTATGTGGCAGATCTTAAAGGTTCCCGCTTTAGTAATGAAGAAGAACTTGTAGAACTCAATAAAAACCTGAAGAAAAAATCGATCACAAAAAGCGAAGTCATCACCTGGAAAGGCTGGCATGACGAAGAAGTGACCGGTATTTTATACTATCCTGAAAATTATGAAGAAGGAAAGAAATACCCGCTCATGCTGTCTATTCATGGTGGTCCTTCTAGTATGGATCTCGATACCTGGTCTGAGCGCTGGAGCACGTACCCAAATCTCCTGGCTCAAAAAGGAATGTTCATTCTAAAACCCAACTATCACGGCTCATCAAATCACGGATTATCATATGTTGAAAGCATAAAGCAGAATTACTATGACCCGGAAATGGAGGATATCACAAAAGGTATCAAAGTTCTTGAAGAGCAGGGAAAAGTAGATCCTGACCAACTGGGAACAATGGGTTGGTCTAACGGAGCGATCTTAACCACAATGCTCACTGTGCGTTATCCTGATATGTTTAAAGTCGCTGCTCCCGGTGCGGGTGATGTAAACTGGACTTCAGATTTTGGAACTTGTCGTTTTGGGGTGAGTTTTGATGAAGGCTATTTTGGCGGCGCGCCTTGGGATGATACTAACGGTAAGATCTACAATGAGAATTACATTATAAAATCTCCTCTGTTTGAGATCGAAAAAATAAAAACACCCACTATTATTTTCCACGGAAGTGAAGACAGAGCAGTGCCTCGCGATCAGGGATGGGAATATTACCGCGGTCTGCAACAGGTTGCTCAGGCTCCTGTAAAATTTCTTTGGTTTCCCGGTCAGCCACATGGTTTAGGCAAGATTACGCACCAGCTGCGTAAAATGAATGAGGAAATAGCGTGGATAGAAAAGTACCTGCTCAATAAACCCTCAACTAAGAATGAAGCGTTTAAAGAAGATAGTCCGCTGGCTGAAGCCATTAAATTAGACGAGGCCAAAAAAGTTGATGGTTTGTATGGCGAAATAGTAAAAGAAACGCTTATTCCGGAAACTCTTTTACTCAAGAAAGACTCGATCTCTCTTGGCCGATTTGAGGTCACAAATGCCCAATTTTTGGCTTTTAGACCCGATTTTTCATTCCCTGCGGGACATGAGAATTATCCTGTAGAGACAGATAAAGCTTCCGCGAAAGCGTATACAGAATGGTTGTCTACAAAAACAGGGGATTCCTATAGATTACCAAACACAAAAGAAGCCAAGGATTTACAGAAAAAAGCGCGTAAAAATGCTAAAAATGAGAATAACCTCAACCACTGGGCAGGTTATGATCTTGTAAAAGAAGATGTATCTCAACTTCTTGAAAAAGCGAAAGAAGTAAAAGGCTCTCTTCTTGCAGAAGTAGGTAGTTTTAAAAGTACCAAAGTAGAAGAAGCGGCTATTTTTGACCTGGGCGGTAACGTTGCAGAATATGCAGATGACGGCATTTATGGCTACAGTGCCTATGATTTTTATGATGACAATGACGACAGCTTAAAGTCAAGTGATCATGTAGGCTTTAGAGTCATTAAAGAAGCTAAATAATAACCAACTAAAATTCCATATATGAAAAAATCAATCTTTATAAGTTTTCTGTTTTTAACGCTTGTTCAAAGTGCTTTTGCTCAGGTTAAGACTAATCTGGAACTGGCAGATATATTCAGTATGGAATTTGTTTCAGACCCTCAAATTTCGCCAGACGGCAAGCAGGTTATTTATGTGCGTAATTTTAAAGATATTATGACAGATCGCAACCTGTCTAATCTCTGGATCATCAATACTGATGGGTCGCATAACCGCCCGCTTACGACAGGTAATCATAATGATGTGTCACCAGTTTGGTCTCATGACGGCAGCAGGATCGTTTTTAAATCTAATTTGGCAGATGATAAGATGAAACTGTACCTCATGTGGCTTGACACAAAGGAATATGCTGCACTTACAAACTCACCTCAAACGCCAGGCTCTGTTGCCTGGTCTTACGACGACAGTTATCTGGCTTTTAATATGTTTGTTCCAAAATCTACTTCTTCGCCTATACAATTATCGGGAAAACCGGAAGGCGCAAAGTGGAACAGCCCTCCTATCTACATAGACAAAATGAAATACCGCGGTGATGGGGAAGGTTATTTAAAAAGTGGAAACGAGCAATTATTCGTTCTATCTACAGACGGCGGTACGCCCATGCAGATAACTACAGATGATAACGATTATGGCGCTCCCGTTTGGTCTAAAGATGGTAAATCCCTTTATTTCTCTGCTAATTTGCATGAAGAACATGAGTACGAACCTTTAAATAGCGAGATCTATAAAATCACCCTTGCAACCGGAAAAATCGCCGCCCTGACCAATAATATTGGCCCGGACAGTAACCCGGTTCTTTCTCCTGATGGCTCTATGATAGCGTACACCGGTTTTGAAGATAAATACCAGGGATATCAGGTGACGCATTTGTTTACTATGAATACTTCCGGGGGCGATATTAAGCCCACTTCTACCGATTTTGACCGTGATATTGGCGATATTTTCTGGGATGAAAAAGGCAAAGGTCTTTACTTTTTGTACGATGACACCGGTGAAACGAAAATAGGTCATATCTCCCTTGACGGAAAAGTTGATACTCTCGCAACCGGCCTTGGCGGTTTATCGCTTGGTCGTCCCTACACAGCAGCAGCTTATAGCGTTTCTAATGATGGCACATTGGCTTTCACATTAGGTGGCACAGAACATCCTGCAGATCTGGCTACGCTTTCGCGAAATAAAACTAACCGACTTACAAACCTCAACGAAGATCTATTCAGTTTCCGCAATTTAGGAGATGTACAGGAAATGCGCTGGAAATCATCTTATGATGACCGAGAAATACAAGGCTGGCTAGTGACTCCGCCAGATTTTGACCCTTCTAAAAAATATCCGTTTATTTTAGAAATTCACGGCGGGCCTTTTGCAAGCTACGCTTCGGTTTTTTCTGCCGAAATACAAATGTATGCAGCTAAAGGATATGTGGTGCTTTATACAAATCCGCGAGGTAGTACAGGTTATGGTGAAGAATTTGGTAATCTTATCAATCATGATTATCCCAACCATGACTACGAAGATTTGATGTCTGGCGTTGATGCGGCTATAGCCAAAGGTTTTATAGATACTGAAAATTTATTTGTTACCGGTGGTAGCGGTGGCGGGGTACTCACAGCCTGGATCGTAGGTCATACTGATCGTTTTAAAGCAGCGGTGGTTGCCAAGCCGGTGATTAACTGGTACAGCTTTGTATTGTATTCTGACAATCCTGCGTATTTCTACAAATACTGGTTCCCCAACAAACCCTGGGAAGATCCTGAGAATTATTTAAAAAGGAGTCCGTTGTCGTATGTTGGCAATGTCACAACTCCCACAATGCTTCTGGTAGGGGAAGAAGATTATAGAACGCCAATAGCAGAATCTGAACAATTTTATGCTGCTCTTAAATTACAAAAAGTAGAAAGCGCGATGGTAAGAATTCCCGGTTCTGGTCACGGTATCGCAAACAGACCCAGTAATCTTTTAGCTAAAATAAGTGCTGTGCTTACCTGGTTTGATAAGTATAAAGATTAAACAACATCAAGCTTTACTTTGGCCCGCATAGCTTTAAGCCCTTCCACTCCCGGGAGGGCTTCCAGATCTAAGGTTACCCAATCTAATTCTATTAATCCCTGAAAGGCCAAATAATTTAGATGCCTGCTATAAGCACTCTCCTCTTCATCATGCATATAAACAACTGCTATATGGCCGGGCTGAGATAAGCGCTCATGAGAATTTAAAATATATGATTTATCTATGCGCTTCTTTAGTATTTCATAACGCACATTGTAAGAACCATCAACATCAAGCTTCTTCTCTTCCCTTCTAAATTTTAAAGTGACCGGCGTACCGTAAGCCAGGATGACCGGTGCTATTTCAAGATTTTGAAAACTATTCTCATTATGTTGATCTATACAATTTGTATTTTC
Organism: Leeuwenhoekiella sp. A16; assembly: GCF_047946675.1. Classification (GTDB taxonomy): domain Bacteria; phylum Bacteroidota; class Bacteroidia; order Flavobacteriales; family Flavobacteriaceae; genus Leeuwenhoekiella. The sequence goes on along the minus strand of NZ_CP172313.1, from coordinate 2,865,262 downwards.
TATTTGAGTAATTCTTCGCACGATCTTGCACGTCCATATTAACTGGCGTAAGCGAAGATTGTCGATATGAAGTTTATCAAAAGTATTTTTCTGCGAAAGCGATGCACCTAAATAAATATTATACTCTACACCATCAGTTTGATATTTTTCAAAAAGGCAGGGTAAAAGTTGCTGTAAGGTGTTCTCTTCCTCTTCCAGGCAATCTACAATACATTGATTTACGTTTAGCAACTGCTGGTCATACGCCAATCTGTGCTTGGTAAAAATCCCTGAATCAGGGCATATTTTCGCCTTATAATCCTCAATATCGTCGCGTATTTGAGGATATTGATTATTAAGAAGATCTATAATGGGATTGAGCTTTTTCCGAATAAAATCTACCAGTTCAGTCTCGTCACCTTTAGTATAATCCTGTCTTAAAAGCTCAAGTTGCTGCTCCAGCTCATAAACCAGCTCGCCAAGGATAGAAAGTGAGAGCACCTGATGTGTCTTTCGCAAAAGCGAACTGCAAAACTCGAGATTATCATATAGGTCTCGTAAAACCGCATGATTGCGACGGTTAGAAGAATTGCGTATATCAAGCGAACCGTAAAACGGATGCAAATTCTCAAAAACGATTGCTTCATTTTCGGCATTTCTGCCTTTTTCCAAAATTTGTATGGCAGCTTCTCTAAACTTCCAGCGTATTGTAGGATGAATTGCCGTGTATTGCTCAAGCATCACAGTTTCTACCCTGTTTTCAAATTCTTCAAGATGCCGCTGAATCGCACTTACAAAAATCGGCTTAATTTGGTTGATTTTCAGCATAGAAAGGCCATTTATCGCACCAGGAATAGGGCAGGCCAGCTCTAGAATACCTATTATTTTATCATCTTTAAAAAGCGGTGTGATCAATAAATTACGATATCCCAGATCTATAAGAGACTGGTTTAAATACGTCGTCTCTTTTGTCCTGTCTTTGAGGTCTTCAATAATGATCGTTTTTCCTTTTTTAAGGAGTTGTGTGTAAAAGGAATTCTCTTTCCAGTTCTGTATATATTTATAGATCTGGCTAATTAGAAGGCTATTCCACAATGGTCTTGACGATACAAAGTTGATTGCTCCGTTTGCCATTAAAGTCCCAATACCCACGCGCAGTTGAGGCAGCTTAAAGAGATTACGCATTTCCTGCTGTAGTGATTCTAGCCAGGCAGAGCCATTTGCATAATTTGTATTGAGCAGTAAACGCCTTATCCTGTTAGTAGATTCTTCAATAGTTACTTCTAGTAAGGTGACTACAGAAACGCCGGAGAACGTGAAATTTGCCGGCGGCAGTAACTTAGCCCAAGCTTTTTCATCAAAAGGTTTATCAAGTAATTTTTGAAGTTTATGCTCATTTAATGCTAATTTTTTATTGGTCTTAACCTGAATCATTTCATTATTAAGAGCAACTTTAAAATAGCGCCACAAGTTATTTGCAATATCAAAAAGCGGAACAATTATAGGGAAATCGACCTGTAGATCAATGTTATAGATCCTTTTTAAAATAATTTTATAGGCGTAGATAAGCTGAATATTGCTTTCGCCAAAATCACTAAATGCATCATTTTCTTTTTTAGTGCTACCCGTTAGCAGTTCTTTATAAGCAGGCGTGGCCAGAAGATATTCTTTATACAGAAAGGGGCGGGTGATGGCTACTACAGAATTGTCTAATTTGCTAAATGCGAAAAAGGGCTGAAAAAGTGATTCTAAGAACGAATTGTGCTCTGCCCACTCCTGGCCATTATAATTGGGTTCCAGAAGAAAATCATTGTGTTCTAAATACTCTTCTAAATTATCTAAAGCTTCATTTTCTAAAATATGAGAAGAACGCCAATAATCTAATACCGGCCTAAGGTCATATTCAGTTTTAAAAGGGAAATACTTTTCACTAATTGTATGTAAAATTTCTGCCATCGCTCACGTAGTTGAATGATAACAAACTCAACTTTAAATATACATAAATTACTTATAATAAATACATTAACTAGATATATCTGCTTTAGACAAATAGAAATAGCAGTCAAGAATTGCTGTACGGTTAGTCTAAAAATTGAGATTTTGTTACTATATTTTAAGCAGTAAATTAGGATTTGGGCAATTCTCAAGATAAAAATTGAGATCATTTTTACTACTTACACCCGGATAGTCGCCGGTTTTGCCCTGCATATCACAAATTACCTGAAAATGTAAATGTGGTGAATAATCTCCATTTTCAAATGGTTTTCCTAAAGTGGCTATTTCTGCTCCAGCTTTAAAAGTTTGGCCTTCTTTGAGGTGGATAAGAGATTCTCGCGATAAATGACCATACAACGTATAAAAAGTGAGTTGTGGAGTAGTGTGTTCTAAAATTATACACGGGCCATAATCGCCATGATTAGTATTATCTTTAAAACTATGCACTTTTCCTGAAACCGGGGTTAGAACTGGTGTTCCCGCATCTGCCCAAATATCAACTCCCAGATGGATATTGCGCTGGCTAGCTGCATCTGTAGTGGTAAAATGAGTACTGCGATTGTAAATATCTCGCTTCTCATTATAACCGCCATACGCGATCTTAGTACCTTTTTTAGAAAGATATTGCTTGATAAAATCTCCTATAGACTGAGAAGAATCGGCATTAAAGTGCTTAAAATCGGTATTATTAACAGATAAATCCAGTGATATGTAGTCTTCTTGAGTAAAACCACCTATCACTGGAGTAAATCCTTTAGTCAATGACGCCAATTGAGCACTAATTTCTGTGTGTTGCATGGCGTTAAAAATACTAAAATCAGTTTACCAAAACATCACTGAATTTAGCCGAAATAGCAATTGAGCTATCTGTATTTCTTGATTTGTAAAAACCGTTCACCATTTTGCTATCGTAGCTGTTCATCACTTTGGCATCAAGCTTAGAAGGATAATTTAAATTACTGCGCGTACCATTGTAAGTAAAGTGAAATGCGCTATCTGGTAATCTCAATACAAGATCGCTGTTCTCAAGGCTAATGTTGAGCGTTTTAAAGTCTCGCCCTACCTTTGGTATAGAAAGTTCACCAAAGGTGCCCACAATCACACCAGAGTCTTCCAGCTCATTAATTATAACATTACTTGAGCGGCTGTCTACATTTATACTTTTCGCTTTAGCGATAACACATTTCTTCACATAACTGGTTTTTAAAGTACCATAATTCCAGTCTGTTACTGCCACGGGGCTGTAAGAAACATTGATGTAAGTTTGATCGCCATCTATTGTAGAAGCTATAAAATCACCATGTGAAAGATTAACACGAGCATTATTGGCATCACCTATTTTAATGTTGCCATGTCTCACATTGAGATCAAGTTTAGCATCATTAGGCATACGTACAATGATCTTACGTCTAACCTTATTAGAAGTTGATCTGTTCCTGTTGTTATTCTTTGAAGAATCATAACTGTAGCTCATACGAGTGCTCACATTACCATTTGCATCGCGGCTGGTGCTACGCTGAAAGTTACCGTCATTTCGCTCTGCCATTTCTTCCATTTGTTTACCAAAATTCTCCCCCCAGGCTTCCATACTTTTACCAAAGTTATTACCCCACGCCTGCATATCTTTCTCCATGGCTTTGCCAAAATTTTCACCCCAGGCTTCCATATTCTTACCAAACACCTCACCAAATTGCTCACCCCAAGCTTCCATACCTTTACCAAAATCTTCTCCCCACGCTTCCATATTGTCAAGCCATTTATCTACATCTTTAACCGAAGCATTGGTTTTATATTTTGAATTTAATTTAGCGACATATCCTTTTTTGTCCTTTTCATAAGCATCAGAATCAAAACTTAGATTACGACCAAACGGTGATGGCGGCATGCCCAGAAAACCTGAACCTATATTAGTACTTTCCCAATGCTTCATTTTGCCCTCATTCTCTTTCTCCCATTTTGCCATTGCAGTATCAAAATCATCACCAAAGTGCGACTCTACCTTGCGCTCATACTCTTTTAGATATTTCTCTCCATCTCGTTTATAAGCATCATAATCAAACTCAATGTTGCTCATGCCTCTGTAATATTCTGGCGGCAATTGCGTGCCAGCGAAGCTCTCAATCATTGGGGTTACCATATTCTTCATAATTGGTCCCACTATCTGCATAGAAGAAGCTATAATATCATCAAGACCACTTGCAGGTATATCACCTAAAGCAATATTAGAACCGGCGGTACCGCCCAGAGAATTGATGCGTATTATTTTACTATTACCCTGCACACTTATCTTCCAGTCTCTCATAAGACGATCTATATCATCCTGAGATAAACCATCTGTCTCAATAACAGCTTCTACTTCTACATTATCTTTATTCCAGTTCTCAAATACAATATCTGCATACTGAGTATCTACATTAATATTTACATCCTGGTTTGTATTAAAACGCTCCTTAAGTTTCTCGGTAGTTTTTTGAGCCCAACTTTTTGGCATCATAAAAACAGTCATTACCAGAATGATCGTATATATTTTGCTATAATTTTTCATCCCTTTTTAAATCGTATTAGGTTCTGTTTCGCCAGAGCGAAAGGTTTTCAATTCGGTTAATTTTTCTTTTAATTTGAATAATAGATCTAGTCTGAGTTTTAGATTATCTATCAAGGCTGAAACAGTTTCTTCATTCACCCCTACATCTACAAGATCTTTATTTAAGCGTTTGTACTCTGTATTGAGCTCTTCCAGCTGCGCCATAAATGAATCTACCAGCGCTTTGTTATCATCTGTAACTTTTAACTGTGCCAGCTCTACATTTATACTTGCCAGATAATAATCTTCTATCTCCTTAAATTTAGGCGAGCGGTCGCTTAGCAGAACACCCTCATCATCTGTCTTTGGGACTGCTGTTGTCACTGCAGGAGCATCATCCTGTTTCAATGGATTACTAAGTAGAAAACCTCCTATTGCAACTACCACTATTAGTACAGCGGCAATTTTTAACCACAGGTACATGCCCGACGATTTACGCTTAGCCACCATACCAAATTCTCTATTTAGCCTTGCCTCAAACCGACTCTCGTGACCGGCTCTAAGACTTTCTTTAGGCAGACCCAAATCTCTTTTCATAAGATCTCTAATATCCTGTGCCATGATATTGTTGTTTTAACTTTTCCTGTAATTTTTTCTTTCCTCTGTGTACTAGAGTTCTTGATGCTACTTCTGTTATATCAAGTATCTCAGATATTTCCTGGTGATCGTACCCTTCTACCAGAAATAACATCACGGCATATCTGTAGCGCTCCGGCAGATCGTCAATAGCTTCTTTAATATGATCTATAGTGATAGTATCGTCTACAGACCAATCATTAAATTCATCAACTTTGCCCAGAACCTGCTCATTAATAGCAACCAGTTCTAGTTTTTTGGCTTTAAGCATATCGATACTTTTATTGATCACGATACGCTTAAGCCATGCACCAAATGTTACTTCACCATTATACTGATGCAATTTTGCAAATGCTTTTATAAAAGCTTCCTGCATCGCTTCTTCAGCTTCAAATGAATCTCTTAAAAACCTATAGGCTACGTAGTACATGCCGTCGCAGTACTTACGATACAGCTGCAGCTGCGCCCGGCGGTCGTTCTGCTTGCATCTTTCAATGATATCAGTGAGTAACAAAATGGTATGATGGTTAGTTGCTAATTCTCTCTAAAGACGATGAGAGAATTCACATGTTGCAAATTCTATTAATATTTTTTTTGAAATGTAGTAAAATTTAAACTGGGCTTTCTTAAAAAGAAAAAGCCCGCTTAACAGCGGGCTTTAGTATTGTATATAAATACTTTACGATTTATTCTTCCTCATCATCGTCACTGTCTAGAAGAAGATTTAATGTAACGTCTATATTATCTTGTGTAGCTCTTGAATAAGGGCACACCTCATGAGCCTCATTTACCAGCATCTCACCTGTTTCTGTATCAACTGTGGGTAAGTATGAGTCAAGTATCACCTCAAGCTGAAACATATCATCTTCATTCTTGCCTATTTTTACTGTTGCTGTTACGGTATAATCGCCCAGATCTATTTTATGTTCTCGTGCTACATGAGCCAGAGCGCTGCCATAGCAGGCACTATAACCGGCTGCAAAGAATTGCTCTGGGTTTGCACCCTTACCGCCAGATCCTCCTAATCCTTTAGGAATACTAAGATCAAAATCTATAGTACCATCTTCGGTTTTTACACTTGAATCTCTACCACCCTGGGCCGTCGCTTTCGCTGAATACAAAGCTTTCATAATATTATTTTTCTATTATTCATGCCTAAGATACCAATACTCAAAGAAGTCATCGCCATGCCCCTCTTAAAAAATTCATAAAAAACAAATCGATTACCTTTGGTCTACTTCTAATTGAGGTGATACAATGAGCAACCACAAACATATAAATACAGCAGAAGCTAAGAATATTGTTTTAAAACGAAAACAAGCCTTAGATGCTTCGGCTCTTATTTCTGGTTTACTGCAGGGCAATGTAACCGCCTTAAGCAAATGCATTACCTTAATCGAGAGTACAGCTAAAACACATCAGGAGATTGCTCAACATATTCTGAGGGAATGTCTCCCTTTTGCAAACAAATCGGTTAGGATAGGTATAACAGGTGTTCCCGGCGTAGGCAAAAGCACATTTATTGAAGCTTTAGGAATTCATCTTATTGAGCAAGGTAAAAAAGTGGCAGTTCTTGCAATTGACCCCAGCAGCAGCGTTACGCACGGCAGTATTCTGGGAGATAAAACAAGGATGAGTACGTTATCAACTACTAAGAATGCATTTATAAGACCATCAGCTTCAGGAGATTCTTTGGGTGGCGTAGCGCGTAAGACCAGAGAATCTATCATATTATGTGAAGCTGCCGGTTATGATACAATTCTTGTAGAAACGGTGGGTGTGGGTCAAAACGAGGTTGCCGTTCATGCCATGACAGATTTCTTTTTGCTCTTAAAACTTGCCGGAGCCGGTGACGAACTTCAGGGTATTAAACGCGGAATTGTGGAAATGGCAGATGCCATAATTATTAATAAAGCCGATGGCGAAAATATAAAGGCCTCAAAATTGGCAAAGAATGCTTTCGCCAAAGCGTTACACCTCTATCCACCTAAAAAAAGTAACTGGCAACCCCCGGTAAAGACATGCAGCGCGCTGAATAATGATGGTATACAAGAAGTTTGGTCTATAATTGACCAGTATTTTAAACAAACAAAAACCAACAACTATTTTGAAGAGAATCGTACGCATCAAAATAGCTATTGGTTAAAAAGTACAATTGAAAACGCCCTTAAAGACGAATTTTATGAAAAACCTGCCATAAAGGAGCAATTATCGGTGGTTTTAGGCCAAATATCAGCCGGAGAACTTACCCCTTTTCAGGCGGCTCAGCAGTTGCTGAAATTGCGTTAAACAACCGGTAATTTCCATCCGTTATTATAATTTGCCCTTAAGAGTTTGTTTGCCTCTTTATCATCCTTAAACTCACTTTTAGCTTCATCCCAATATATTTTTCTTCCTGTTTTAAAGGCGATATTCCCCATGTGAGCATTTACTGCTGCAATTCTGCCAGCTTCTATTGGGCAGTTAAGTTTAGATTTATCACTGCTGCGAATAGCATCTACAAAACTTTGTGCATGATTGCCTATTGCATCTCCTGTTGCCTTTTGCAGTGGCATGCGTTCTACCTTGTCAATGCTCTTACCATCTAACTCTTCAGTTTCCGGAATCACTTCCCAGCCGCCACGATTGAGTACAAGTGTGCCTTTATTACCTATAAAGGCGATTCCTTCTGTGCGTCCGTAATTACCGCCGTCGATGCCCGTAGCGTGTTCCCACAAAAGGTTAAAGTCATCATATTCAAAAACGGTTTGTAACGTATCTGGTGTCTCTGAAGGATCATTAGGATAAGCAAATTTTCCGCCGGAAGCGAGAATAGATTTAGGCGCCGTTGCTTTCATGGCAAACAAAGCAATGTCAATTTCATGCACACCCCAGTCTGTCATTAAACCGCCTGCATAATCCCAAAACCACCTGAAATTAAAGTGAAATCGGTTTTCATTAAACGGTCTTTCTGGTGCCGGGCCAAGCCACATCGTATAATCAACGCCTTCTGGTGCAGTTGTGTCTGGTTTAGGAGATAAGGGTTTCATCCAGCCTTGATACGCCCAGCATTTAACCAGTCTTATCTTACCTAATTTACCTGATTGTACAAATCTAATCGCATTGCCATAATGACCGCCACTACGCTGCCACTGCCCTACCTGAACTATACTATCGTATTTTTTTGCTGCCGCTGCCATTAGGTTGCACTCTTCTACGCTGTTGCCTAATGGCTTTTCTACATACACGTGTTTACCAGCTTTGCAGGCATCTATTAAAATTAAACAATGCCAATGGTCTGGAGTGCCTATAATAACAGCATCTACATCTTTATTATCAAGAAGCTTGCGGTAATCTGTATATGTTTCGGGAGTTTTACCAGTAAGCTCATTAACCTCAGCAGAACGCTTATCAAGCACACGTTGATCTACATCTGCGAGTGCTACACAATTTACATTAGGTAATTTAAGATGCGCACGCAGATCTGTAAAACCCATACCGTTGCAGCCTATAAGACCAAAATTAATGGTTTCTGCAGATGATAAATCGGCTGTAAAAGTTGAAAATGGTTTTGCTATAAGATTATTTGTAATAGTTAATCCTGCAGCGGCTAAAGTGGAATGCTGAATAAATTTACGCCGCGAATTTTGATCTTTCATAAAAGTAAAATGGTTGGTTAAAAGGATATTAAGATAACCATTTTTCTTATTAAGATGCTCAATTTACTTTATAATCAAAATCAAATTACAAGACTCACTTATAATATTACTCAGCCGGTATGCGCACATTTACTCTACAAACTCTTTACGATACCAGTCAATTTGCTTTTGAAGTCCTTCCTTTAATGTTGTTTTAGGATCATAACCCAGCACTCTTCTTGCCTTGGCAATATTGGCCTTAGTAAGTAATTGCTCCCCTTGTCTTCTGGGAGTATCTTTCTTGATGATCTTAGTATTGAGAATATCTTCAACGATCTCGATTCCCTCTGCAGTGGTGTGCTCATGTTCTGTACCCAGATTAAAAACTTCACCTCTTACCTCTTCCTCCTTGCCAATTACGCTTACAACACCATCTATAATGTCTTCCACGTAAGTGAAACTGCGCACATGCTCACCGCTACCTGTATATAAGGGGAATTCCTGATGAAAGAAACCACAACCTATAAGTTTTGAATATAATTTCTCTGGTCTTTCTCTTGGTCCATAAACAGAAAATAACCTTAGAGAGCAGGTATTTAGCTTATTTTCACGGGTTTTTGAAAGCACAAGTTGTTCTGCAGCCAGTTTAGTAACCCCATAAAAAGATGCAGGTTCTGGTGCTTCTTCTTCGGTTAAAGTTGCTCGTATACCATAAATTGAAGAAGTAGATATATTTACGAAAAGCTTTAAATCTTTACAATCTATCGCAAAATCTATTAGATTTTTTGTGGCCACAAGGTTGTTCATCAAATAATCTTCAAAACTTGATGAAGCCGAAATACCGGGTTGTGCAGCAAAATGAAAGATATAGTTGAAATCTGTATCGAGATGGGAAAAATCAGCAGGTTTACGCAGATCTACTCGTACTATTGGTATGCCACCTGCTTTTAAATCTTTAGCGTTTTTATGTTTTAGATCTTCGCTGTAATAGGGAGAAAAATTATCTATACCCACAACTTCATGACCTAATTTTTTTAAGCGTTCGGCGCAATGTGATCCTATAAATCCTGCTGCACCTGTAACTAAAGCTTTCATAATTCTATAATCTTAATGTGTAAACCGTTTTAATACATACCTGTAGATCAGGTAAAAAAGATATCCCAGCAAGCCTCCTATTATCATTCCCGAAAGTACATCACCAGGATAATGTACACCCACATAAATGCGGCTATAGCCTATTAATACAGACCAAAACAAAAGTGCAAAGATGAGATATTTATAAGTCGACTTCAGTAACAAACCTACAAAAATGGCGAGCCCCATTGAGCTGGCAGCATGAGCAGAAAAATAACCGAAATGACCGCATCTCGCTGCAATGAATCTTGCTTTATTCATCACCGCAGGTTCACCACAAGGTCGCAATCGTTGAAAACCGTGTTTAAAAACGTTAGCGAGTTGATCTGTGCTGGCGATAAGTGCTGCAACAAAAACCAGGATAATAAGGGTGTTTTTCGGTCCAAACTTCCTATAAATCAGGAATAATAAAATAGCATAAAGTGGTATAGAATACCACTTGCCGGTAATTATAATCCAAAAGGGATCCCAGGTTTCAGTACCAAGGTTGTTTAAAAACAGGAAAAGTTGTTGATCTATATCTCGTAAAGACTCCATTTACTCTTCTTCATAGCGAGCTACTTCTCTATCGTAGAAGTCTGTTGCTGCCTGAATTAAACCTTCTGCTTCTGAAGCAAGTTCTTCCTCATCGTTCTTATCAAAATCTTCAAGCCATTCTACTTCGTCATTTGTAAGATTGATAATAAAACGCGGAAAGTCTGTGTGAATAACAAAAATACCATCAGAATAATCTGTGTTATCACCAAGAAGAAATTTAGGTAGTTCCATACTTATAAATTTAAGCACCCAAAGGTAAGTGCTTTTATAAAGTCTCTACAACGATACGCAAACGTTTTTATTTTAAAGATGAAATACATTAATCTCAGGTTAACGACTCACCTTGTTTACAGGAGATAATAATTTCGCGCAAGCTAAATCCCTTTAAAAAACAATTAGAGGGTAAAAGGTTATATTCGTAGCCTGTAAAATATCACCGCATGCAACCTACCTATATTCTCTTATTGATCGCCGCTTACTTTGGGCTACTCATGTTAATTTCTTATCTCACAGGTAAATCTGGTTCTAACGCAGACTTTTTTAAAGCGAGTAAGCAGTCGCCCTGGTATCTGGTAGCGTTTGGTATGATAGGCGCATCGCTCTCTGGTGTGACATTTATTTCTGTACCCGGGTGGGTAGAGGCCTCAAAATTTAGTTATTTTCAGGTGGTTTTGGGCTATACGGTGGGCTACGCTGTCATAGGCACTGTGCTTTTACCGCTGTATTACAAGTTAAATCTCACATCTATTTATAGCTATCTTGAAGGTCGCTTTGGTAAATACTCCTATAAAACAGGTGCTTCCTTTTTCCTCATCAGCCGTATTGTGGGAGCGAGTTTTAGACTTTATTTAGTGGCTAATGTTTTGCAACTACTGGTTTTTGACGCGATGCATATCCCTTTTTGGGTAACTGTGACAATTACCATTTTACTTATCTGGCTTTATACTTTTAAGTCTGGTATAAAAACCATTGTGTGGACAGATACTTTGCAAACCTTATTTATGCTGATTTCTGTAGGTGTGGCGACCTATTATGTATCAAACGATCTGGGGCTTTCACCTTCTAATATTTTTGGCTTCATTGCAGATAGTGACCTTTCTAAAATGTTCTTTTTTGAAGACTGGAAAAGCGGGGATCACTTTGTAAAGCAATTTGTTTCGGGAGCATTTATAGCGATTGTAATGACGGGTCTTGATCAGGACATGATGCAAAAAAACCTAACCTGCCGCACGCTAAAAGATGCACAAAAGAATATGTTCTGGTTTACCCTAGTTTTAACTGTAGTCAATTTTGTCTTTCTGGCTCTTGGTTTGTTACTTACTGTCTACGCAGAAAATAACGGTATAACCGCCTCTAAAGATGATCTTTTCCCATACATCGCAACCCAGACTGACCTGGGCTTTGGTATTGCGATCTTTTTTATTCTGGGGTTAATTGCCGCTGCCTACTCAAGTGCAGACAGTGCTCTTACATCACTTACAACTTCGTTTAGTATAGATATTCTGGGAATTGAAAGAAAATATGACCAAGAAAAACAGGTGAAAATTAGAAAACTTATACACGTTTTAGCTTCGTTGATCCTAATACTTGTGATTATAATTTTTAAGTATGTGATTGCAGACGAAAGTGTGATCTCACGCCTTTTTGTTTTTGCAGGTTATACATATGGACCGCTTCTGGGGCTATATTCTTTTGGGCTTTTTACTAAAATGAAAGTAAAAGATACTTTAGTGCCGCTGGTTGCCGTGCTCTCACCTATTCTTTCATACATAATAAGCTTGCTAAGTGTTGCTTATCTCAATTTTGAATTCGGGTTTTTTATCCTTATCCTCAATGGATTAGTTACATTCTTAGGTCTTTTACTTATTCAGAAAAAGAAGTTAAGGGTAGCTAATAAAACGGCTTAATTTCGATTAAAATCGTCCTTAGAGAGGCAAAAATCGCAATTCAAACTTTGCTTTTTAATACTGTCCTGTACTTAAAAGCACGAGCGTACAAGCTACTTCAACTTCAATATTATTTTTCTGTAGAATAGAATACAACTCAGGGTTTTCTGTGCCGGGATTAAAAATCACCCTTTTTGGCTTTAAATCGGTTAAATAAGTATAAAAATCGCGCTGCCTTTGCGCATTCATATACAGGGTAATAGTATCAATTTCTTGAAATTCAGGTCTGCCGGTTTCTATATGAACTCCGGCTACGTCGCCTTCGCGTAAACCAACAGCAACCACTGGGTGATTGTTTTGAACAAGTCTTTTTATTGCAATATTTGCATATCTGTGCGGCTTTAAAGAAGCCCCAAGTACTAGTGTTTTCTTCGTGCTCATAAAACAAAGTTAAATCTTTAGGCGTTATGTAACAATGGGAAATGCATTACGTCTATAGCAGTAAGAGATTGATTTCCCAGCTCGAGTTATTCGTAATTCGTTTTGATGGTTAGTGTTAATTAAGGATACTTGAGCTTGAAAACCCGGAGCCTACAAAGCCCCGGGTTTTCTAATTTAAAATTTATCGATTTTTTCTGTAACGAAAAATACATTTTGTCGTCTTTATAGTACCTGCATTATTTGTGGGAATATATTTTTACAGGTAATATGTTATACAAAGTATTATATATTACAAACATCATCATCAATCAAAAAACAATCAGACTATGAAAGCAATCAATTGGCTTACCAGCCTCTTTTCGTTCTTATTTCTATCAACGACACTATTATCTACCGCTCAATCTATGCCAGATGAAGCAATTACCGGCTCAGTTAAAGGTGTTGTGTTAGATGGCACACTAAATGAACCCATCCCCTACGCCACTGTTGTTATCAATGACAGCGCTAACCAAGTGGTCACCGGCGGAATTACAAATGACGACGGAAGTTTTATTTTAGAGAAAATACCTGAAGGTAACTACACATTTAAAGTGCAGTTTATAGGTTACGAGACCTATACTAAAGCTATTACCATTAACCGTACAAACCGCGACTGGAATCTGGGCACTTTAAAAATTGCCGCTATAGCCTCAGAACTTGATGAGGTCAACATTGTAGCAGAACGCACGACCATAGAACAGCAAATTGACCGTAAGGTTATAAATGTGGGTAAAGATCTTACTACAGCCGGTGCGACGGCTTCAGACATTATGAATAACATACCGTCTGTAAGTGTAGATCAACAATCTGGCGCACTTACTTTAAGAGGTAACAGCAACGTGCGTGTGATGGTAGATGGCAAACTATCTAATATTCCTGCTGCGCAGCTGCTTAAGCAAATTCCGTCAACGTCTATTAAAAAAATAGAATTGATCACAAATCCTTCAGCTAAATATAACCCTGAAGGAATGAGCGGTATCATCAATATTGTTCTGCATAAGAATGTGAATATTGGTTTTAACGGTGATGTAAACGTGGGTTTATCTTACGAGAAACACCCTAAATTTAATAGCGGTATGAATCTCAATTACCGTAATGGGAAGTTTAACCTGTATGCGAATTACAGTAATAATTTCTCACTTAATCAAAACTACGGAAACATCTATCGCCCCAATGACGGTTCAAGACAGCTATTTAATTTTCTGGATGACAGCAAATCACATCTTCTAAAAACAGGACTTGATTTCTACTTAAATGATAAGAACACTTTATCTTTTTTCACCAGTCAAAACTGGTATGCGGGTAGTACTACGGGTGATATTGGGATTTTATATCCTTCGGCAGACCGTAATCAGACGCAATTATTTAAAAGTGTAAATGATAATACTTCGGGCCAATATAATTTTGATTACAAGCTTGCTTTTGATAAAGAAGGTCACAATATTGAACTAGAAGTAGATCATAATATCTATAGCGGCAATGAAGATGCAGATTTTAAATTTACGGGTGCATCGCCTATAGATAATTACATGGATTTTGTTGATACTGAAAGAGACAGAACTACGGTTAATCTTGATTATGTGAATCCGCTGGCTGAAGATGCCAAATTAGAAGCCGGTTTACAGGCAATCTTGTTCAATACCGATATTGACTATGCGAGTACAGGTAAATCATATAATAGCCAGGGCGTTCTTGTACCCACACGCAGCACACAATTTGAGTATAGCAGAAATATATATTCGGCTTATTTAACCTATGGTAAAACTTTTGAGAAATGGTCTTACCAGATGGGTGCGCGCCTTGAGAATGTAAATGTAAAAGCAGATACAAATACGGTACGCGCATTTACAAATGATTACATACAGGTTTATCCGTCAGCCTATTTAACCTATAACCCAAGTGAGAAAAATCAATACCAGGTGAGTTATAGCCGCAGAGTAGACCGTCCCGGTGTAGGGCAGGTAAATCCTATACGCCAGTGGAGCACACCTTTACTTACTAATTATGGTAATGTAGATCTAGAACCACAGTTTACTAATTCTATTGAGTTGAATTATACGCACAAGCTCGAAAAAGGTAGCGTTACTGGAGGCGTTTTCTACAGGATCATTCAGGACGAGATCAATCAGGCGGTATTTGTAGATCGCTTTAATCTAGACAAAAGTGTTTTGACGTTTGACAATTTTGATAATACTTCTGCCTACGGTTTTGAATTATCAAGCAACTACAAACCTTTTGAATGGTGGAGTTTTAATGCAAGTTTTGATATTTATAATCAAACACAAAAAGGTATTTCTGAAGTGCTTGATCCTTCTACTTCAAATCCTACTGCAGACGACATTTTGCTTGTTACCCGCGAGGTAGATAATACAGCCTATAATGTGAGAATGAGCAATAACTTTACGGTAACCCAGAAGTTCACATTATCTGCTTTTGGTTTCTACCGCGGCAGTAATGAAGGGTTACAGTTTAAATCTAAACCCATGTATTTTGTAAATGTAGGTGCACGTTATGAACTGTGGGACGGTAAAGGTACTTTCAGCTTAAACTACAATGATATTTTTAATACGATGCGAGCACGATTTACAGCTACTTATCCTTATGAGCAGATAGGGCAATTTAATTGGGAAAGTCAGACAATTTTTGTGGGTCTTAATTACAGATTTGGTGATTCTCAATATCGTGCAAAACGCAGAAAACAAAGAGATGCTAATGAGAAATCTGGAGGGGGCGTATTCTAGTTTTTCGAAAACGTTATTAAAATGTTAAATGCCTGATTTTATGCAACATTTTAAGGACGAAAACGTCTTATTAAGTAGTAACCAAAAGCCAATAAAAAGCTACGTAGTTGTAATTTATTTGAATTAGCCTTCAACAATAGTATTATAACTTATTTAAAAAGGGTTAATAGGTTATATGTGTAAACCCGGGGTAATTATACTCCGGGTTTATTTTTGGTAAAAACTCTTTAAAACAAGTACTTGTTTAGAAGATTATAACTTTTCTTTAATGCGGGCCACATTTATGCTACCATGAGAATCGTCGTAGACTGCTGCCCCATTTTTAATTAATATCACCTGTGGACTTTCATGGCGTACCTGAAATTTTTCAGCGATTGCCTGGCTAATGTCGCGGTATCTTTTAAGATCGAGAAAGAAAGGTTCCAGCTGCTTCTCATCAATATCATAATCCTGTTCAAATTGTCTTAAAGCCATTCTGCTTATACCGCAGGTGGTGCTATGTTTAAAGATAAGTACAGGAACAGCTTTTGAGATTTCTGTCAACTCTTCAAGCTGTTCTTCTTTCTCAAGAGCGACCCACGGCACTTCTTTAATTTCTTCTTTTACTATATCACGCTGACTTTTAAATCTGTCTAATAATCCCATAAAAATTCTTTTTCATCAATATAATTGGAAATTGAGTAATCATTAACAAAGGTACTGCTAAACCTTTGCTAAATTTATAGAGATTTTGATCTACACTACCCACCTGCTCAAAAGACAAAAAGTCACTTTTTTCGTGCAAAAATCGGTCATTTTGTCTATAAAATTAACTGGTATATGCTTTGCTTAAGGTAATTTGTAAAAAACAATAATCAGATGAACTTCAATAATTTCACTATAAAAGCCCAGGAAGCAATACAGCAGGCACAACAGCTTGCTCAAAGCTTAGGTCATCAACAAATTGAGAACGAGCATCTATTTAAGGCTATTCTTGAGATTGATGAGAATGTAACTCCGTTTCTGCTTCAGAAACTGGATGTAAATTTAAGTTTGCTACAACAAATCGTAGATCGCACTTTAGAGAGTTTTCCTAAAGTAAGCGGCGGCGATATTGTGCTTTCGCGTGAAGCGAGCAGAACAGTGACAGAAGCCAGCGTTATTGCTAAAAAGATGACTGATGAATATGTTTCTATTGAGCATCTTCTTTTGGCAATATTCAAATCTAATAGTAAAGTTGCCCAAATTTTAAAAGATCAGGGCGTCACAGAAAAACACCTTAAAGCTGCCATAACCGAATTACGCAAAGGAGATCGCGTGACCTCACAAAGTGCAGAAGAAACATACAATTCACTTAATAAATACGCTAAAAACCTAAATCAACTCGCCAGAGACGGCAAACTTGATCCTGTTATAGGTCGAGATGAGGAGATACGACGCATACTGCAGATCCTTTCACGCCGCACAAAGAATAACCCTATTCTTGTAGGTGAACCCGGTACAGGTAAAACAGCAATTGCAGAAGGTCTTGCTCACCGTATTGTAGATGGTGATGTACCAGAAAACCTGCAGGAAAAGCAGATTTTTGCCCTCGATATGGGCGCATTGATCGCTGGTGCGAAATTTAAAGGCGAATTTGAAGAACGACTAAAAGCGGTTATTAAAGAGGTCACAACCAGTGAAGGTGACATCGTCCTTTTTATTGATGAGATACACACGCTTGTGGGTGCCGGTGGCGGCCAGGGTGCTATGGACGCAGCAAATATTTTAAAACCAGCGCTTGCTCGTGGCGAACTAAGAGCTATTGGCGCTACCACGCTTGATGAGTATCAAAAATACTTTGAGAAAGATAAGGCACTCGAGAGACGTTTTCAAAAAGTAATGGTAGATGAGCCAGATACAGAAAGTGCAATTTCTATACTGCGTGGTATAAAAGAAAAATACGAGACGCATCACAAAGTACGCATTAAAGATAATGCGATCATAGCAGCGGTCGAGCTTTCGCAACGCTACATCACAAACAGATTCTTACCAGATAAGGCAATTGACCTGATGGATGAAGCTGCTTCTAAAATGCGCATGGAGATCAACTCTAAGCCAGAAGAACTAGATGTTCTCGATCGTAAGATCATGCAGCTGGAAATTGAGATCGAAGCCATTAAAAGAGAGAACGATGACTCAAAACTAAAATCGCTTAGTGCAGATCTTGCAAACCTAAAAGAAGAACGCAATGAGATCAATGCTAAATGGAAAAGTGAGAAAGAGGTTGTAGATAATATTCAGAATGTAAAACAGGATATTGAGAATTATAAGCTTGAGGCAGAACGTGCAGAACGTGAAGGCAACTACGGCAAAGTAGCAGAATTGCGTTACGGAAAGATTAAAGAATCTCAGGAAGAACTAGAGAAATTACAGGCAAAACTAGCTGCGCAGTCTGAAAATTCGCTAATAAAAGAAGAAGTTACAAGTGAAGACATCGCTGAGGTTGTCGCAAAATGGACCGGTATTCCTGTAAATAAAATGCTGCAAAGTGAGCGCGAGAAGCTACTGCATCTTGAAGAAGAATTACACAAAAGATTAGTAGGTCAGGAAGAGGCGATCGCAGCAGTAAGTGACGCGGTGAGAAGAAGTCGTGCCGGTCTTCAGGATCAGAATAGACCCATAGGTTCCTTCTTATTTCTGGGGACAACCGGTGTAGGTAAAACAGAACTCGCTAAAGCTCTGGCAGAATATCTGTTTGATGATGAGAATAACATGACCAGAATAGATATGAGTGAATATCAGGAAAGACATTCTGTAAGCAGACTTGTGGGTGCACCTCCGGGATATGTGGGTTATGAAGAAGGCGGTCAATTAACAGAGGCTGTAAGACGCAAACCTTATTCTGTTGTGTTACTGGATGAGATAGAAAAAGCGCATCCAGATACATTTAATATTCTGTTGCAAGTTCTGGATGAAGGCAGACTAACAGATAATAAAGGCAGGTTGGCAGATTTCAAAAACACCATCATTATAATGACTTCAAATATGGGAAGTCATATAATACAGGAGAAATTTGAAAGCATAAAAAATGTAGATTCTGCGATGGAAGGTGCCAAAGTAGAAGTACTAGGCTTACTTAAACAAACCATACGTCCTGAATTTATAAACAGGATTGATGATATTGTAATGTTTACTCCGCTTACGCGAAAAGACATAAAACAAATCGTAAATCTGCAGTTAAAAGGAGTTGCTAAAATGGTCGCAAAACAAAATATAACCATAGATGCTACAGAAGAAGCTATAGACTATTTAGCAGAAAAAGGTTTTCAACCAGAATTTGGGGCCCGTCCTGTTAAACGTACTATACAACGAGAGGTTTTAAATAATCTGTCTAAGGAAATACTTTCTGGTAAAATAACCACAGATAGTATTATTTTAATAGATGCTTTTGATGACGAACTTGTATTCAGAAATCAAAGTGATTTGGTAGAACATGAATAATATAAAATCTCATTTTTAGACATAAAAATCCCCGTTTTTGAGCTTAAAAACGGGGATTTTTTTGTCTTTGCATTTCATCCGGATAACTGTGCAGATGGTAGATAGAGCGCTTTTAGATTGCTTTTTTTAACATTCTTAATCGATTAATATTTCGATGATATCGAAAAAACAACTCATCTCCAATAACTTATAAAATTTCTCAATAATTTCGTCCTCGTTAACCCCAAGTTACAACAGATTATGAGATTTATTACAACCGCTGCATTTTGTGTAGCATTCGCTCTTTTGCCTCTAATTTCTTTTTCACAAGTGGGTATAGGCACCACAGCTCCTAAAAGTCTATTAGACATAAATACGTTTGATGCAGATAATCCCTCTATTACAGATGGAATACTTATACCACGTGTAAATGTACTTCCTTCTAGTGCGCCAGGTCACGATCAGGATGGTATGCTTTTGTATTTAAAACAAGACTACGGTTCTCACAAAAGAGGTTTTCATTTTTGGGATAGTCAAAAAAATGAATGGGGAGATTTATCTTCAGCCTCATCTTCTTCTTCAGATTCAGGTGTTTCAACAACTGTTCCTTATACCAGAGGTGTAAAAATTGTTCATGATCATTTTGCTAACCAGAATTTAAATAATTACAATCTTAATCTGGCGACTTCAACTGCTTCAGTATTTATATTGACCGAAACAGGAAACCAAAGACAAAGTGTAAATATTACCGGGATTGCTGGTGGGACAGATGGCCGTGTAATAACACTTAAAACTGATGTTTCTGAACATAATTTCTCTATAAGAATAAGAAATGAAAATACTTCTTCTGCGCCAGAAAATCGCTTTAAAGTGGGTCGTGATGTAGATGTCATAAATGGCTATGGTGCAATTTCTTTTATCTACGTTGCGCAAGACCATAGGTGGCATTTACTAAGTATGGGGAAAATAGACTAAGTCTTTACTTCTTCCCTGCCCATAGAACCATTTGCGGTGGGTATTAAGGTATATACGTAGTCTGGCTTCAAACCGGCCTCATCGCGGTGAGAAACATACAGCACAGCAGTTTTACTTTCTTGCGCTATCTTGTTGATTAATGAAACTATTAAATGAGCACCATCATCATCAAGACCGGTAGTAGGTTCATCAAGAATAAGTAAAGGTGGATGTTTTATCATTGCCCTAGCGATAAGAACCAGTCGTTGCTCTACGGTAGAACAGCTAAAAAAATTAGTAAACCTCTCGTTGTACAAGCCTAGAACCTGTAACCATTTATCAGCTAATTTTATATGTAGGTCGTTGGGTTTTTGATAAAGACCTATACTATCAAACAACCCGGAAATAACCATTTCCTGCAAGTTATAAGATCCCTTAAAAAGCTGAATAATCGTGGGTGTGAAGAAACCTATTTTCTCTTTAATTTCCCAAACCGTCTCCCCGCTTCCTTTTTTATTTCCAAACAAAAAAAGGTCTACACCAAAGCCTTTTGTATTATTACCATAGATCATTGACAAAATTGTGGTTTTCCCAGAACCATTAGGGCCTTTTAATTGCCAGAATTGCCCTTTGTTGATCCTCCAGTTTATCTCATGTAGAACCGGCTTATCTTCGTAAGAAACTGAAACATTCTTTAACTCAACAAGTGTCTCAGGAATATTGATGTATTCTTTTAATGGCTTCGGAATTGTAATGTCAAATTCTTCTTTTAGAGCGGTATTCGCTTTTATATTTGGTTTAATAACACTAAAAAAATCTCCTGAAACCTCTAAAAAATCGGTGATAAATGGCAATAAATCGGCTTTTCTTTTAAAGATCTGAACAATCGTTATCTCCTCTGAAATTGTTTCAAATCTGTTTTTAAAGTTTTCTACAGCAGTAACATCCATCGCATCAAATGGATTATCAAGAATTAAAAAATCAGGATTTGTGCTTAAAAGGTACGACAGCAAAGCCTTTTTTTGTTCACCACTTGAGAATGTTCTTAAGCTTCTTTCGCCTTGCTCAGGCAGAAATTTTTTGTCATGTTTATATTCTTCTTCTATAAATTTATTCAGCGTAATTTCTGAAAATAAAACTCCTTTACCCTTGAGTTCCGGCAAGCCTGATTCTCCATTTACTAATTGCTTTAACCACGCTCCTTTTAGATCCAGATTTGAGCCCGCTATTGCGAAATGCTTATTTACTTCTACCGCCATTCTTAATCTACGCTTAGTACAATTTTGCCAATGTGGGTACTGCTTTCCATAAGTTTATGTGCCTCTGCAGCCTCTGCTAATGAGAAAGTTTTATAAATAACAGGCTTTACTTTTTTCTGCTCTAAAAGTGGCCAGACATATTTATGTACTTCACTGGCAATTTGCGCTTTTACCTCAACAGATTGTGGTTTTAGTAAACTACCTGTAAGAATAAGATTTTTCGACATGATCGTCCACAAGTTTATTTCGGGAGTTGTCCCGTTCATGCCGTTAATATAGAGTAAACGGCCGTTTTTATTTAAAATAGAGAGATTTTTACTGGTGTATGAACCGCCTACCATATCAAGAATCACATCTATCTGCTCATCTTTATAAGCACGCTCAAAATCTTCTTCTTTATAATTTATAACACTCCCTAATTTGTGCTGCTTAATGAAATCAACCTTTTCTTGTGAGCCTACTGTTGTGTAGGTTTTAATACCCATTGCCGCCGCCATTTGCAGACCCATAATTCCCACGCCGCTCGTACCACCATGAATCAATAAGCGTTCTTCAGATTTTATTTTCCCTTGCTGAAAAATATTAAACCAAACTGTAAAAATGGCTTCCGGTAAAGAGGCAGCTTCTATAAAATTGAGACCTGCCGGGAGAGGTAAACATAACCGCTCATCTACTACAACTTCTTCGGCATAACCGCCACCGGGAATAAGTGCACAAACTTTATCACCTACATGTAAATCATTGACTTCTGCGCCTGCTTCTATAACTTCTCCAGAAACCTCCAGCCCGGGAATTGTAGCTCCCGGCAGATCTTTACCGTAAGCGTTAGGATTTTGTCGGGTTAAAATATCGCTTCGGTTTACACCTGCAGCTTTAACTTGTATACGCACTTCTCGTTTATCAGGTTTATTCAACTCTACGGTTTTAAACTGAAGAACTTCGGGACCACCGCCTTTTGTAATATGTATTGCTTGCATGAAAAATTTGTATTTGACTATTTCTAAAAAGTCATTTCTAAAATTACTTACCTATATTTATACAAAATCAGCAATTAGTAATAAATTAACTTCCATAAATCTTTAAAAGCCATGACCAGTTTGAAAAAACTACAGAATATCTCACTTATATTTTTCACGATGATAAGTTTAAATACGCTGTCTGCACAAGAAACAGATCGTGAGTTCTACCAGATTAAAATCTATTCTTTTGCATCGCAAGAACAGGTTGATAAAGCAGATAACTTTTTTGAAAATGCATATTTACCAGCTTTAAAAAAGCAAGGAATTGAAAATGTAGGCGTTTTTAAACCCAGAGAAATGGCTCCGGGCGATACGCTACAAAAAGTTTATGTTTTACTTCCTTTTACTTCGCTTGATCAAATCGCAGGTTTGCAGGATAAGTTAGATGCAGATGCTCAGTTTCAATCTGCCGGGAAAGATTTTATAACTACTTCATATGACAATCCGCCGTATGTGCGTATACAATCTATAATTCTAAAGGCTTTTGAGAAAATGCCTCAATTAAAACCTTCTGCAGTTACGGGAACACGAGAAGACCGGGTTTATGAGTTAAGAAGCTACCAGTCTCCTACTGTTGCCTATCATCAAAATAAAGTAAAAATGTTTAATGACGGCGGTGAAGTTGCACTCTTTAAAAAACTGAGCTTCAATGCTGTTTTCTACGGCGAAGTAATTTCTGGTCCTGATATGCCTAATTTGATGTACATGACCACATTTACAGATCAAAAAAGCAGAGATGAGCATTGGAAATCTTTTTCTGACGCCCCAGAGTGGAAAAAACTTTCTGCCTTACCAGAATATCAAAATAATGTTTCTCATATAGATATCACCTTTTTACACCCAACCTCATATTCTGATTACTAACCCATTAGAATAAAATACAAAATAACCCACCTCATGCCTGCTAAGAATATTGAAGATTTTATTAAAGGTCTGCCTAAAACTGAATTGCACCTTCACATAGAAGGCACTTTTGAGCCGGAGCTCATGTTTAAAATTGCTGCGCGAAATAATAAGGAGATTAAGTATGACAATGTTAATGCCCTCAAAGAGGCGTATAAATTTAATAATCTACAAGAATTTCTTGATATATATTATGAAGGTGCCGGGGTCTTAATCACAGAAGAGGATTTTTATGATCTTACGTGGGCTTACCTTGAGAAAGTAAATTCTCAAAATGTGGTGCACGTAGAGATTTTCTTTGACCCACAAACGCATACAGATCGCGGCGTTCCTTTTGAAACTGTAATAAATGGCATCTACAGAGCTATAGAAGATGGCAAGAAAAAGCTGAATATAACTTTTAAATTGATCATGTCTTTTTTACGCCATCTTGATGAAGAATCGGCTTTTAAAACTTTAGAAGAAGCTTTACCTTTTAAAGACAAGATCATTGCGGTGGGTCTTGATTCTTCAGAAGTGGGTAATCCGCCTTCAAAATTTGAACGTGTTTTCGCAAAAGCTCGCGAGCACGGTCTACTAACCGTTGCGCACGCCGGAGAAGAAGGACCTTCAGACTATATCTGGGAAGCTCTAGATCTTTTAAAAGTTGCTCGTATAGATCACGGCAATCGTGCACTTGATGACGATAGGCTGGTTGAGAGACTTTCAAAATCGCAAATGCCTCTCACCTTGTGCCCTCTTTCTAATCTTGAATTGAAAGTGATTCAGGATATGAAAGATTACCAACTGGTAGAAATGATGGATAAGAATCTGCTGGTGACCATTCATTCTGATGACCCTGCTTACTTTGGCGGGTATATGAACGAGAATTATTTGTCTGTAGCCGAAGCATTAGGTCTCACTACAGAACAACTTACGCAACTTGCTATTAATGGTTTTAAAGCCAGCTGGCTTCCAGATGATGAGAAAGAAAAATATATAGACGAGGTAAAAGAGTATTCAGCAAATTTTTAAGCAGAACTGCAGTAATTCAATTCCCTATAAAAGCTCGTAAACGTTTCATTTTAAATTTTATCAAATAATTATGACACGTAATTTCATAAAGCTCAAGAACGTGTTTAATTTTATAGACTGATTAGTCTATCTATACAAACAAAAAATTATTATGAAATACAATTTATTAGGAAATACAGGATTACTGGTTTCAGAATTATGCTTTGGCACAATGACTTTTGGAGCTAAAGGGAGATTTAAAGATATAGGCGGTGTAGAACAAAAAGAAGCTGATGCTTTACTTAAACAAGTAGTAGAAGCCGGCGTGAATTTTATTGACACGGCAAATGTATATTCAGACGGTTTGTCTGAAGAAATTACCGGGCAGGCACTGCGCAATAGTGGGATCTCGCGAGAGTCTGTGATTCTGGCAACTAAAGCCAGAGGCACAATGGGCGATGGCCCTAATGAAAAAGGGTTGAGCCGCAAACACATAATAGATCAGGTTGAGGCCAGTTTAAAACGTCTTAACACAGATTATATCGATCTGTATCAAATTCACTCACACGACCCGCTTACTCCTATTGAAGAGACCTTGCGCGCACTAGATGACTTGGTTCGCAGCGGTAAAGTAAGATATATTGGGGCTAGTAATGTTGCTGCGTGGCAATTGATGAAGGCACTCGATTACTCGAAATTTAATAACCTGGAAAGATTTGCTTCACTTCAGGCTTATTATACAATCGCTGGCAGAGATCTTGAACGCGAGATCGTCCCTCTTTTAAAAGATCAAAAAGTTGGCCTGATGGTTTGGAGTCCGTTAGCCGGTGGATTGCTGAGTGGCAAATACAGCAAAGAAGATACTAAAACCGGTGGCAGAAGAGACAATTTTGATTTCCCACCGGTAAATAAAGATCGTGCATTTTCTATAGTCGACGCTTTAAGACCTATGGCCGAAAGCAAAGGAGCTTCTGTGGCTCAGCTTTCTATCGCTTGGTTGTTGCATCAATCTGTTGTAAGCAGCGTAATTATAGGTGCAAAAAATGCCGATCAATTGAGCGATAACTTAAAATCGACCGAAGTTAAATTTACTGATGACGAACTTTCACAGTTAGATGAAATTAGTAAACTAGCGCCAGAATATCCAGGCTGGATGCTTGAGTTCACTAAAAATGATCGACAGTTAGAAAACTAGAAACCCGAAAATAAAATGACTCATAAACAGCCATTTGTAAATAAATGGCTGTTTTTATACCTAAAATAATCGATTTTAAGTATAAAATGGGAGATTTGTCTTCCCTTAGAAATTAATAATGACAGATAAGAAAACCCTTATATTATCAAGTGCCGTAAAACTATTTGTGCAAAATGGCTTTGACCGGGTTTCTACCGCAGAAATATCTAAAACTGCAGGTGTTGCCACAGGCACTATGTTCTACCATTTTAAATCTAAAGAAGACATTATTATTTCATCATACAAAGCGATAAAAAAAGAAATAATCTCTCAAACTTATTTATCAGATTCTGAAAATATCACCATAAAAGAAGAGCTTAAACAGCTGTGGCAAAATATTATCTTATGGAGTTTAGATAATCAGGATAAAGTGCAGTATTTGCTTCAGTTTAAAAACTCACCTTACTATTGCAACGACCTCATGGCCGAAGATGACACCTGGAAAGGCCGACTTGAATGGTGGAAAAACGGCATAGAAAATGGCGTTTTTAAGCAAATTCCGCTCGATTTTTTACTTAAGACTTTTAATGACCTTCTCTTTGGGACTATAGAATATCTCATGCATCACGATAAAGAAATTAAAAAATATATAGACATGTCATTTACGATCTGTTGGGACAGCGTACGGGAAAATAATCTTTAATTTCTGCAATAGGCAAATATAATTATGCTCATCTTTCTCCTAATAATTCTACTGCTGGTTCTGTTCTCTGTGATTTTTATGAATCAGGAAAAATTTGGCAGCAACCCTGGCGGTAAGCGCTTAGCGCGAATTAAAAAATCGCCTCACTACACAGAAAATTCATTTCAAAATTTACATGAGACGCCTTCACTTACAGAAGGAGTCACTTATATTGAGGCAATACGCGATATTCTATTTAGAAAAAGTGCTAATCGTAAACCGCCCAAGCCTTTGCCTTCTAAAAAGACAGATCTTCTAAACCTCGATCCTTTTGAAAATATTTTAGTGTGGTTTGGTCACTCTTCTTATTTCATTCAGACAGATGGAAAGAAAATTCTGGTTGATCCTGTTTTTAGCGGTTCTGCTTCACCCATGCCCGGCGGTACTAAGGCCTTCCGCGGAAGCGATCCTTATACGGTTTCAGACTTTCCTGAAATTGACATTCTGGTTCTAACCCACGATCATTGGGATCACATGGATTATAATACGCTTATCAATTTTAAGTCACAGACACACACGATCATTTGTCCTTTAGGTGTGGCTTCACATCTGGAATTCTGGGGTTTTCAAAAGAATAAGATTATAGAAAGAGACTGGAATCACGAGATAAAATTAGGTGACGGCTTTACTATAAAAACAGCGCCTGCGCGACATTTTTCCGGAAGGAGTTTTAAACGAAATCAAACGCTGTGGACTTCATATATCTTAAAAACACCAACGTTAAAGCTGTACCTTGGTGGTGATAGTGGCTACGACACTCATTTTGCAGAAATAGGTAAAACTGAAGGTCCTTTTGACCTGGTTATTCTGGAAAATGGTCAGTATGACAAGAACTGGAAATACATTCACATGCAACCAGAAGAAGTATTTCAGGCTGCAAAAGACTTGGGAGCAAAATCTCTCCTGCCGGTACATTCCTGCAAATTTGCGCTGGCTAATCACAGCTGGGATGAGCCTTTAGAACGTATTACAAATATAGGTGCCACACAAACGGAAATTCATTTAGTAACGCCTATGATAGGTGAAAAAGTTGATCTTAATAATGATCAAGTCCTATTTGAAAAGTGGTGGCAGCTGGTGAACTAATTTTAGTCATCTGCCAGCACGATTTGCCTGTGGTGTAAACCCCACTCTACCATAGAATCAAGAACTTTATTTAAGGTTTTGCCAGATTTAGTAAGTTCATATTCAATCTTTACAGGAGTTGTATTATGCACTGTACGTGAGACTATACCATTTGCCTCGAGATCTTTTAACTCCTTAGACAACATACGCGGGTTGATCTTGGGTATCTCACGTTCCATATCTTTAAATCTTTTTTTACCAAACATTAAGGTGCCTATTATAGGGAGTTTCCATTTTCCGCTTATAACATTCATCGTATCATTTACTGCGAGAACAAACTGAGAAGAACACAATTTTATGTCTTCTAAATTTTGATGTATTTCCATAAAAATAATTTTTAAGCACTATACAAAAGTATAGTTTAATCTTCTGCAATTCACTTACTTTAATATAGTAAATATATTTAATTTAGTAAGAAAAACAATACTATGATATTAATTACAGGAGCTACCGGTCATTTAGGAAATTTAGTTTTAAAATACGTTCAGCAATATGCGCCGGCGACACCACTTGCAATTCTTGCCAGAGACAAATCTAAGACTAAGGAATTTGAAAATTCAGATATAGATATTCGTCTGGGTGATTATGATGATTATAATTCGCTGGTGCAGGCATTCACCGGCATTGACAAACTTTATTTTGTTTCAGGAAGCGATATTGCAAAACGAATCAAGCAACATGAGAATATTGTAAAAGCGGCAAAAGAAGCCGGTGTAAATCATATTATTTACACCAGTTTTATACGAGAGAGGGGTTTAGAAAACTCCCCCATACCATTAGTCGCTGAGGGACATCTAAAAACGGAAGATCTGATCAAAAAATCGGGATTAAATTACACGATTTTAAAACATAACATTTACATGGAAGTCATACCCATGTTTATAGGTGAACATATTCTTGAGAACAAAACGATTTACCTGCCTGCTGGCGAAGGAAAATGCGCATTTGTATCAAGAGAAGATATGGCAAAAGCAGGAGCTATTGTTTTAACGACAAAAGATCATGCTAATAAAGAATACAACATCACTGCAGAAGAAGCTTACAGCTATAAGGACATTGCAGAAATGATCTCAGAAGTTACCGGGAAGGATATTCAATATGTATCGCCATCGCAAGAAGAATTTACTGCAACCTTAAAAGAAAATGGAGTCCCTAATGATATTATCGGGATGATGGCTGGTTTTTCTGAAGCAACTAAGATTGGTGAATTTAAACAGACAAGCCACGATGTCACCAATTTAATAGGCGAAAAACCAACAAAACTTAAAGAATATTTAAGATCTGTATACGCGAATTAAAGAAGCGAGATAATTAATTAAAACGAAATTTTTGCATAGCCGACTAATTACGTTCCTAAAAAAACGTCATTTATCGGCTATTCTGCTATACATACCGATATTCTCTTTGGCTAGCCAAAATAAAAAATCATATAAAAAATAGGACTTTTATTTGTGGTAGTAAAACCCACAAATGAGAACAATTACAACAATCATAAGCCTTAGTTTGCTTATAATATTTTTTACCTCTGTCACCGCCTATGCACAGGTGGGTATTGGTACAACCTCCCCACAATCAAGATTAGATATTGCTGCTTCAGACCCGAATGCTCCTATTTTTACAGACGGTTTATTAATCCCAAGAGTTAATAATTTTTCTGCCACTCACCCGGGTTCAGCTCAGGATGGCATGCTGGTTTATTTAACTCAGGCTTACAGCACTTACGATAAAGGTTTTCATTATTGGGATAATGCTACAACATCGTGGCTACCTTTCACTTCAAGTGCAGCTGAATGGACGCGCGCTAGAAATGCGAAAGGCAATGACGTTCTGTACGCAAATCAGGCTAACGAAAATGGGTACACCGTAGCTTTTACAAAAGATGGAAAGTTTGGTATTGGCACAGATGATCCCGTAGAAGGTTTTGAAATAAAGCGAGAAGGAGATAATGATATACAGTTAACAAGCGCAGATACTAATCCGCCCAATTTTGTATTCTATAATACCGGCGGTACTTTAGATGCGCCGGGAAGACTGGCAACAAACCAGGAAATAGGCTCTGTTATTTTTAAAACCCACGATGGGACAAACACAAGAGAAGTGGGCGGACTGAGATATTACGTTGACGGTACTCCTACTTCAAACAGCTTGCCTACTAAATTTGTCGTATCTACTATTGCAGCAAATACCACCAATCAGGTTGAAAGATTTACTGTAAAAAATGATGGGAATGTAGGTATTGGCACTGCAACGCCCCAAGAAAAATTACATATTGCAGGTTCTATGCGCAGTGATGCACTCGCCACTACAAATAATCCCACTGTGACATACCCAGCTGCAGTTGTAGCAAATGCAGATGGCACATTACAAGTTCAAAATTCTGCAAGTAGCGGCAGAGGGCTTTATAGAAGTGTAGAAATAATTGATCAAAATTTTTATACAAATCAAAATAATATGAACCTAAATCTGTCAACTACAGATGCATCGATATTTATACTTAATGACACAGGTGACAATCAGCCTATAAATATAACAGGGATTTCTGGCGGGACAGATGGTCGTATTATTACTATTAAGACAAGTGTAAGAAATGCAAATTTCAGAATGTATTTTCAAAGTGAAAACGGAGGTTCTCAAGCTCAAAATCGGTTGTCTATTTGGGACGGCGGTGGCCAGATCGAAATCAACAATAAGGAAGCTGCTACTTTTGTTTATGTAGCCAAATACCAAAGGTGGCACCTAATCAGTACTTCAAATGTAAATTAAAGAGAGGAATCTTAAGATTTTAGCCTGTTTTAAAATTTTAAATGCTTCTATTTCACTCTTCCATTGTTAACAAATGTTCAGGAAATCCCAACTGCTGAAGCAAAAGAGTTTTCTCATGAATATTAAAAGTCAAAGTTATCATTTCATCAAAAGACTTAAAAGTATACTTAGCAATAGCTTCTAATGGAAAAGCAGATTGTCCAGAGGCTTGAGCCGTAAGTTTATTTTTATTATGATCTATGGTTATTTTCAATGGAAAATCTGGGCTGCTATATGTTCCCGCATATTGCTTCAGTTCTGCAGACGTTAATTCTAAGAATGGCTTTTTAGGTTTAAATTCTGGGAATTCATATTCTTCGCCAAAATAAATACTTATTGCACTGGTTAAAATATATTGTAAAGGCAAGGATGTTGCATTTGTTGTTATGGCAATAGAAATGTTTTCTTCCGGCATATGTAAGGCAAAGGATTGAAAAGCATCTATCGCCCCGTCGTGTCCAAAACCATTTCTATTGCTAAAAGATCCGGCTCCAAACCCCATCCCCATACCCGTTGACACATCTGTCATCTGTTTTAAAGAATTATCTGAGACGAGTTTACCGCTAAAGAGAGCCTGATAAAATTCATTTAATTCTGTTGCTGTTGATACAATGGCACCTGCTCCCATAGGCACACTCATATCTGAAATTACAGGAAATGGTTTCCAAACTCCATTTACAGGAATATAAGGTATCGCTTCATTATCAGAAGTCTTGATATCATGCCCATATTCTGTGCGCTCTAGATTAAGAGGATCTACTATGCGTGATTTAATATTTTCTGAATAAGTTTCCCCAGTAATATCTTCAGCGATGTAAGACAGTAAAATATAATTTGAATTAGAATAGGCGGTTTTTGTTCCAGCTTCAAAAATAGAAGGATGTTTCATTAAACGTTTTAACATTGCCTTTCTGGATTGTGGTTTAATGACCCACTTATTGCTATCAGATTCATCTGTGATATTAAAAATACCACTTTGATGACGTAGCATATTTTCTATACTTATTTTATCTGCATTTGGAACCTCTGAAAAATAGCTGCTTAATGGTGTATCTATTTTTAATTTTCCGTTCTCAACCAATTGCATGATAATTGTGGCTGTAAATGTTTTGGTAATAGAGCCAATGCGATATTTAGTATTTTTATCTGCTTTAATACCTGCATCAATATCAACGTAGCCTATTGTTTTTTGGTAAACTTCCTTACCATCTTTAAACACAGAAAAATCGCCCATCATTACATTATTTTCTTCAAGAAGATTAAAAAAATGATCAAGCTTAGTCAAGGTCGTATCCTGAGCGTGAATAGAAGCAACAGTTAAAATCAACAGTAACAGTATTTTCATAAGAAATAGTTGTGAAAATTAAATACAATTCTAGTATGAGGGAATTATATGCTTATTTAAAACTTCCACTTTAAAAACGTGAAACTTCAAGCGATTGGTTTGAGAAAGATAAAAATAAATTACTATTAATAAGCGAATATTATAAATCGTGGATATATAAAACCAAAAAAACCCGCCTAAAAAGCGGGTTTTTTTGGTTTTAACCGATTTTTTATACGTGTAAAGCGCGGTCTGCTGTTGCTGCGAGAGCTGCTTCTTTTACAGCTTCTGCATATGTAGGATGCGCATGAGACATGATTGCCATATCTTCTGCACTTGCTCTAAATTCCATCGCGGTAACTCCTTCTGCTATTAAATCTGCAACGCGTGCACCAACCATATGAACTCCTAAAACTTCGTCAGTTTGTTCATCAGCCAGGATTTTCACAAATCCGTCTGTATCACCACTTGCACGAGCACGTCCTAATGCACGCATAGGAAATTGACCAACTTTATATTTTGTACCACTCTCTTTTAAAGCTTCTTCAGTTTTACCTACAGAAGCAACTTCTGGCCAGGTGTAAACCACTCCTGGTATGAGGTTATAATCAATATGTGGTTTTTGTCCTGCGATTGTTTCGGCCACAAAAACACCTTCTTCTTCTGCTTTATGTGCGAGCATTGCACCGCGTACCACATCACCTATTGCATAGATATTTGAAACTTTGGTTTGCAAGTAATCATTCACTTCTACTACACCGCGTTTGTCTGTTTCAATACCCACTGCATCCAGATTTAACCCATCTGTAAATGCTTTTCTACCCACAGAAACAAGAACGTAATCACCTTTAAATTCTACTTCGTTTCCTTTTTTATCTTTTGCCTTCACAGTCACCTCATCACCATTACGCTCTACCGCATTTACCTGATGAGAAACATTGATCTTCATCTTTTGCTTTTTGAGAACTTTAGTAAGTTCTTTGCTTTGAGCCCCATCCATAGTTGGGATAATGCGATCGAGATATTCTACAACCGTAACTTCTGCTCCCAGTCTTTTATAAACCTGACCTAATTCAAGGCCTATAACTCCGCCACCTATCACAATTAGGTGTTTTGGTACTTCTTTCAGCTTTAAAGCTTCAGTAGAGGTTATTATGCGTTCTTTATCAATTTCTATAAAAGGAAGGCTGGCAGGTTTACTTCCGGTTGCAATAATTATATGTTTAGCTTCTATCGTGACATTTTCACCTTTCGCAAGAGCGATATTGATATGAGTGGCATCTTTAAAGCTTCCTACACCTTCATAGGTATCTATTTCATTTTTGTTCATCAAAAACTCAATACCCTTTGTAGTTTGTTCTACTACACCGGCCTTGCGCGACATCATTTTCTCAAGATTGAGCTTTACATCACCAGAAATCTCAATACCGTGTTCTTCAAAATGAGTGATCGCATCTTCATAATGATGTGAAGAATCAAGAAGTGCTTTTGAAGGGATGCAGCCCACATTAAGGCAAGTACCACCCAGGGTTGAATATTTTTCTATAATTGCCGTTTTCATGCCAAGTTGGGCACATCTAATGGCGGCTACGTATCCCCCGGGACCGGAACCAATGACTGCTACGTCGTATGAACTCATATTTTTATCTTAACTATTTGAGATATCAAAGTTACAATTCTAACGAGCAATGTACAATTCTATCATTATAAGCTTTTACCTATAATTTTATTGCTAACTATTATAGCTGTTTTGCAGGATGTTTAAAATACAAAAAGCCTTCCGGGTTGGAAGGCTTTTATCAAGTGGGGTGAAGGCAAATGAATGCTTTATTTTGGGGTAAAAGGACTTGATTATTAACTACATGGCAAATATAGTGCCGCTGTAAACAATCTATCTTAAGATTTATTGATTCCCAAAAAACACGATAAAATGAACGATTTTATCGTCTAAATGCTTGATTTTTAAAAAATATGATATTATAGTTTTTCCGTATTATTGTAACCGTTCAATTTACTCCTATGGAAAGCCACTCACAAGATACTTCAAACGAAAAAATTATAGAGAACAGAGAACTAAACATTTGGGAAGCACTTATACCCGTTTTTGCGCTGGTAGCGATGCTTTTTTACAATGTTTTTGTGGCTTTTGGTGATGACGCTTTAAGCGGAAGTAATCAATTCATTCTTCTTTTAGGTGGTGCGGTTGCGGCAATTGTAGGTATTTACAACAAAGTAACCTTTGCCCAAATGCTTGAAGAGGTTGCCGAAAATATTAAATCTACAGCAGGAGCTATTCTCATTTTACTTATGGTAGGTGCTCTTGCCGGGACGTGGCTCGTTAGCGGTATCATACCCACAATGATCTACTACGGATTGCAAATACTCAATCCCACAATATTCCTGGCTTCTTGTGTGGTAATATGTGCTATCATTTCTGTAGCAACGGGAAGCAGCTGGACAACTTCTGCTACTGTAGGTATAGCGCTAATTGGTATTGCAGATGCGCTTGGAATACCATTAGGTATGACAGCGGGTGCCGTTCTCTCAGGAGCTTACTTTGGCGATAAGATTTCGCCCTTGAGCGATACGACAAATCTTGCCCCGGCTATGGCAGGTACAGATCTGTTTACACATATACGATATATGATGTTTACTACTGTGCCCACTATATCTGTAACATTAATCGTTTTTATCATTATTGGTCTAAATCTTGACACAACAGGTACCGCAGATACACACGTAATTCTCGCTGCTGTTGACAAGGCAATAAATATAAACCCGTGGTTATTTGTGGTGCCGGTACTTGTGATCGTTTTGATCGTAAAGAAAACACCACCGCTAATCGCATTACTATTCGGAACACTTTTAGGAGCTGTAGCTGCACTTATTTTTCAACCTGAAATTGTAGCCCAATTGGGTGGTGGCACTTCACTTAGTTTTCTTTCTGGCTATAAAGGAGTTATGAATGCCATCACAATTGATACTGCCATACCTACAGATAATGAAGCTTTAAAAGATCTATTCTCTTCTGGCGGTATGTCTGGTATGCTGGGCACGATATGGCTTATAATCTGCGCTATGGTTTTTGGTGGTATTATGGATGCCATTGGTGCCTTAGCGGCAATAAGCAAGGCGTTATTGAAACTTTTCCATACTACTTTTGGTCTTTTTGCGAGTACTGTAGCTAGCTGTCTTGCACTTAATGTGACCGCCAGTGACCAGTATCTGGCTATTGTAGTACCGGGAAAAATGTATGCAAAAGCGTATAAAGATAAAGGCTTAGCGCCGGAAAATTTGAGCCGCACGCTAGAAGATTCAGGAACTGTCACTTCTGTATTAGTACCCTGGAATACCTGTGGTGCCTACCAAAGTGGTGTTTTAGGAGTGCATGTCGCAGATTATTTTGTTTATGCCATTTTCAATTGGTTGAGTCCTTTTATGACCTTATTGTTCGCAGGATTCAGTATAAAAATACGTGAGCTTAAAGATGCCAGAAAAGCGGCTTAGTCTTTCGTTCTTTAATTCCTGAAATATCACTCTTGCATTAATTGGCAATAATTTGAGCCATAAATGGTCTAAATCCCTTCAAAATCTACAATATTGATATTGAAATAGCAATCTCAATTTTCCCATAGACAGAGACAATATCACAATAGTTTAAATACATTTTACTTATACCAATTTTCAATGAAACGGTTTTATTTTCGCGCTGAATAAAGAACCTAAACAAATAAAAATATGACACTAGTAGGAAAACAATTCCCCAATCTGGATGTAGACGCCATGAACGAAATGGGAGATACATTTAAGTTAAATGTACTTGATGAAGCTAAACACAAGAACAAAAAAGTTCTTCTTTTCTGGTATCCAAAAGATTTCACTTTTGTTTGCCCAACAGAATTGCATGCATTTCAAGCTGCTTTAGAAGAATTTGAAAAAAGAAATACAG
Source organism: Leeuwenhoekiella sp. A16 (assembly GCF_047946675.1). Taxonomy (GTDB): domain Bacteria; phylum Bacteroidota; class Bacteroidia; order Flavobacteriales; family Flavobacteriaceae; genus Leeuwenhoekiella. The sequence goes on along the minus strand of NZ_CP172313.1, from coordinate 2,830,048 downwards.
TAGTAATAGGTGCTTCTTGTGATACTCCTGAAGTACATTTTGCGTGGTTAAACACTCCTAAAGACAATGGTGGTATAGAAGGTGTAACATACCCTATTCTTGCAGATACTAATAGAAATCTTGCTAATCGCCTGGGCATTCTTGATGTTACAAATGAGCATTATGATGAAGAAACTGGCGCTTACACCGTAGAAGGTGATAATGTAACTTACCGTGCTACTTATCTAATTGATGAAGAAGGTCAGGTATTTCACGAAGGTGTAAACCACATGCCATTAGGAAGAAACGTGAATGAGTTTCTAAGATTGATAGATGCTTATACGCACGTTCAGGAAAAAGGTGAGGTGTGCCCTGCAAACTGGGAAGAAGGTAAAGAAGGAATGAATGCAAACCGTGAAGGTGTAGCTTCTTACCTCGCGTCTAACTAATTAAGAAAACGTATTATGATTAAGGAATTAGATCAAGATAATTTAAGCGAAATTGTTGCTGTCAATGACGTAGTCGTTGTACAATACATGGCTAGCTGGTGTGGTAACTGCAGGTTGATGAAACCGAAGTTTAAAAAACTCGCTACAGAAAATGAGAACGCTGCATTTATATTAGTAGATGCAGAAAAATTTCCTGAATCTCGCAAGCTTGCAACAGTTGACAATCTACCAACTTTTGCTACGTTTAAAGACGGCAATTTTGTTAATCAGGTACAAACAAATAAGTTTGAAAACTTAAAAGAGCTAGTAAATGAAGTTACCGGTAATTAGACACCTGCAGCAGAACAACGATCTGGAAAGCATAGAAAAGACGATCACTGTCTTAGAATCTTTTACAGAACACAGATCTGTTACAGATACAGATATGGATGTTATAGGAGAACTCTTAACTAATCTTTGCGGCGCTGCAGAAGTGCATCAAATGGTTAAAGATGGAATGCCAGAACGCGAAGCTGCTAACAGTTTTGCCCAAAAAGTTCTGGGGTCTATTGACAGATAATTTAATTTTACTTATCAAAACAACTCAAATCCTTTCCTCTCACAGGGAAAGGATTTTTAGTATTGGGATGATTGGCACTTTCTATTCTTAGTAGTACTTTTACTAACTAAGCGAGAAATAAACTTCACGCCATCATCAATTAAACCAACTTTTACCTCACGCTTTTACCTGAGGTTCTTTATTTAAATATTACAAATATGGCTCAAATAACACTAGGCGGTAACGAAACTCATACATCTGGCAATCTTCCTGAAAAAGGAACAAAAGCACCAGATTTTACATTGGCTAAAAATGATCTTAGCAATGCTTCTCTTTCAGATTTTAAAGGCAAGCGTGTGGTGATGAATATTTTTCCCAGTGTTGATACTGGAGTTTGCGCAGCATCTGTAAGAAAATTTAATAAAGAAGCCAGCGAACTTGAGAACACAGCTGTATTGTGTATTTCAAAAGATCTTCCTTTTGCTCAAACTCGTTTTTGTGCTGCAGAAGGACTTGAAAATGTTATAAACCTTTCAGATTTTAGAACCGGCGATTTTGGTAAAACTTACGGTCTTGTAATTTCAGAAGGTGCTTTCTCTGGTTTACATTCAAGAGTTGTAATTGTTCTTGATGAAGAAGGAACAATCTTATATAAAGAGCAAGTTCCAGAAATAGGCCAGGAACCCAATTATGAAGCTGCGTTAAAAGTATTGCGTTAATGCCATGGCGCGATACATTTGCGAGTAAGAGAATTATTGCATTTCGTTATGCTTTTAAAGGCGCCTGGTTACTTTTAAAAAATGAGCCCAGCATACAAGTGCAATTCTCTATGGCAATTATTGTTACTGTAGCTGGCTTTTTCTTCCAAATTTCACAAACAGAATGGATCCTGCAATTACTTGCTATAGGTCTTGTTCTTGCTATCGAGGGTTTAAATACTGCTGTAGAAAAGATAGCCGACTTTATTCATCCCGATTTTCATACTAAAATTGGCGATATTAAGGATGTAGCGGCAGGTGCTGTAACATTTGCAGCAATAATCGCAGCAGTTATTGGGTTTATAATTTACACACCTTATATAGTAGAATTAGCCAATTAACATTCAAATTACTGAAATACAGTATATTAATTTTAAGAATTCTGTTTTAGGTATGGGATTTTAGATTATTTTTAGCAATATCTAAGACAACCCAACATGAAACAAACTTTACCCAACCACTTCCGTTTTGACCCTATAAAATTTCGCTTTAAGCTTTTACTACAATTTGATTTGACAAAATAAGAGTAAGAACTAAGACAATTTTATTGGGGATTGCTATGAAGGATGATTTAAAAAAATTGCTTAAACCATCAAGTATTCTACTTTATGTGTTAAGCAGCACTGTGCTTTTAATGATGGGTATGGCGTATGCCGGTATAACCGGTGCAGCAGATGGGCAAGGTCTGGCAGGAGGCGCTATAATTTTAGTATATGGTATAATCTTTTCTATTGCAGGTTTGATCTCATCTGTATTGACGGCATATTATTTTTCTAATGCTGTCGTTGTGCGCTTAAACTGGATCGCTGCCTTTTTACTATTTCTTTTTATCACAATCTTATTTACCCTAAAACCGGGACACCGCTCACAAATAAGATTAATGCCAGCTCTGTTTTGACTTAATAATTTTGCCTTAAAGGCGAAAATCAGGAACAATAAACATATCAATTATACAAACAACTTTTCCTTAAACATACCGTTTGATATTTGTATTTTTACCCCTTGATTTTAAAAGTTGAATGGCCAGAAAAAAGACTAAAGCAAAAACTACTACTAAGAAACCGGCAAAAAAAATAAGTTTCAGCCTAACCAAACAGCAGAAAATTATTCTTGGAAGCTTTCTGTTTTTATTGGGTTTAGCGCTGTTATTTTCACTTTTTTCCTACTTTTTTAGCTGGCAGGCAGATCAAAGCATATTAAACAATCTCACTCAACGCGAGGCACAAGCTAAAAACTGGCTTAATAAATTTGGCGCCGGTATTGGCCATTTATTGGTGTATAAGGGATTTGGGATTTCAGCCCTTATTTTAGCGATTTTGATCACTTTAACCGGGATTTATTTCTTTTTTGAAAAAGAGAAAAAACGCCTGCAGACATTCTGGTTCTGGGGAATTCTGGTAATGCTCTGGCTTTCTGTTTTCTTTGGTTTCTTTAGCAAAGCAAACCCATTACTGGCGGGGACTGTAGGGTTTGAGATCAATGATTTTCTGCAGGATTATCTGGGCCTAATAGGTACTGCCCTGCTCATGTTATTTTTCGCTATAGCGTATGCCGTTTTGCGCTTAAAGATCACTCCGGAAAAAGTGCAGCACTATTTTGCACATAAACGCAGTGCTCTTGCTTCAGAATTTAATAATGAGGAAGAGCCAATCTCTATGGAAGATACAGCTTTCGCGAAAGATAATATAGACATACCGGTTGAAGAGGAAACTCAAAAATCGGCTTCTACTATGGAAATATCGGTCCCAGAAGAGGAAATTCCGGTTTCAGTACCTAATTCTGAAAATAATACAACCGCATCTTCAGAACAAAATGAAGATGTAGAGATCGAGATTGAAGAGACTATTGAAGAGGAAGAGGTAACCGAAAACCTCAGCAAAAAACTCGTTCAGGACTTTGGCGAGTTTGACCCTACACTTGAACTGGGTAGTTATAAGTTTCCTTCAATCGATCTTTTAAAAGATTATACACAGGGACAAAGTATAACTATAGATCAACAGGAACTTGAAGAAAATAAGAACCGTATTGTTGACACCCTTAAGAACTATAAAATAGAGATCGCTCATATAAAAGCTACGGTGGGACCTACTGTGACTTTATATGAAATCGTGCCAGAGGCCGGGATTCGTATTTCTAAAATTAAGAATCTTGAAGATGATATTGCTTTGTCGCTTTCTGCTTTAGGAATACGTATTATAGCGCCTATCCCGGGTAAAGGAACCATTGGTATAGAAGTGCCTAATAAAAATGCACGTATTGTATCTATGCGCTCTGCCATCGCTTCTCCCCGCTTTCAAAATGCAGAAATGGAACTTCCGCTTACTTTAGGAAAAACTATTTCTAACGAGACATTTGTGGTTGATCTGGCAAAAATGCCCCACTTGCTAATGGCGGGAGCTACAGGGCAGGGTAAATCTGTTGGTTTAAACGCGATACTTACTTCGCTGCTTTATAAAAAGCATCCATCTGAGGTTAAGTTTATTCTTGTAGATCCTAAAAAGGTAGAACTTACTTTATTTAATAAAATTGAGCGTCATTATCTTGCAAAATTACCAGACTCTGGAGATGCTATTATAACTGACAATACTAAAGTAATACATACTCTTAATTCTCTATGTATTGAGATGGACAACCGTTACGATCTTCTTAAAGACGCAATGGTTAGAAATATTAAAGAGTACAACACAAAATTTAAAAAGCGTAAGCTTAACCCTAATGATGGGCACAAATTCTTACCATATATCGTATTGGTTGTAGATGAATTTGCAGATCTTATTATGACCGCCGGTAAGGAAGTTGAAACTCCTATCGCTCGTCTTGCACAGCTTGCTCGTGCTATAGGTATACATCTCATCATTGCCACGCAAAGACCATCTGTGAATGTTATTACCGGTATTATTAAGGCGAATTTTCCCGCTCGTATAGCTTTTAGAGTAACTTCTAAAATTGACTCGCGTACAATTCTTGACAGTCAGGGTGCAGATCAACTTATAGGTCGTGGAGATATGCTTTTTACTCAGGGTAATGAACTTGTGCGCGTACAATGTGCATTTGTAGATACACCTGAAGTTGAAAAAATAACTGATTATATTGGTTCTCAGAAAGCCTACCCTGAAGCGCATCAACTACCTGAATATGTAGGCGAGGATAGTGGCACAAGTCTTGATATAGATGCCAGCGACAGGGATGCGCTGTTCAATGAAGCCGCAGAAGTTATAGTCACAGCACAGCAAGGAAGTGCATCATTACTTCAACGTAAATTAAAACTTGGTTATAACAGAGCCGGTAGAATTATAGATCAACTGGAAGCTGCGGGCATCGTAGGTCCTTTTGAAGGCAGCAAAGCAAGACAAGTATTAGTAACAGATCTTAATGCCCTGCATCAACACTTAAATAATGACTAAAATAAAATTGAATACCATGAAATCTTTAGCCCTCATATTAATAGCTGTATTTACTTTAGGTTATGCAAATGCTCAGGACAGTAAAGCAAAATCTTTACTTGACGAAGTTTCTACTAAGGTAAAAGGCTATGATAACATTTATATAGATTTTAAATATTCGCTTACAAACGAAGCTCAGGGTGTAGATCAGGAAACACGGGGAGATGTCACCTTAGATGGTGATAAATATAAATTAAGCCTAATGGGAACAACACAGATCTATGACGGTAAGAAACTTCATACCATAGTTCCCGAAGACGAAGAAATCACTATCTCAACTCAGGATCCCGCAGATGACGATGCGATTACACCTTCTAAGATGCTCACATTTTTTAATAAAGGTTATACGTATAAGTGGGATATTGATCAGGACGTTAATGGTCGTAAAATACAATATATAAAGCTTACTCCTATTGATACGAATAGCGAGATAAAACAGGCTTTATTAGGCGTTGATGCCCAAACTAAAAATATCTATCGCCTTATTATGTCTCAAAAAAATGGTACTAAAATAACGATTACCGTAAATTCTTTTAAAACAGATCAACCTATTGCCACAAATATGTTTGTTTTTGACGAGAGCAAATACCCAGATTACTACATCAACAGACTAGATTAGTAGTCTTGAAGATATTAGACAGATACATATTAGTAAGTTACATCAAGACTTTTTTGAGCACCTTTATTATATTGATGTTCATTTTTATCTTGCAAACTATCTGGCTTTATATAAAAGATCTGGCCGGGAAGGATCTTGATTTTTTTGTGATCATGAAATTCCTGATGTACTTCTCTCCACGCCTTGTCACCTTAGTTCTGCCGCTTACAATTTTGCTTACGAGTATCATGACCTTTGGTAATTTTGCTGAAAATTATGAGTTCGCAGCGATGAAATCTTCAGGAATTTCGCTGCAGCGTGCTATGCGTAGCCTTACTTTTTTTATAGTAGGATTAAGTGTAGTTTCTTTTCTCTTTGCAAATTATGTAATACCTGCAGCAGAATTTGAATCCCTCAATTTAAGACGGAATATTGCTAAAGTTAAGCCTGCAATGGCTTTAAGTAAAGGTCAGTATAATGAAATAGGTGACACTTACATCATAAAGATCGCTGATAAAAGCGGTGATAATGACCAGTTTTTAAATGATGTAATTATTTACCAAAAAGACCCATCGCGACAGGGTAATTTCACAGTCATAAAGGCAAAAGAAGGTGAGTTAATAAGTGCCGGTGATGATAATGTTCTATCGTTGAAATTAAAGGATGGTAATTATTATAATGAGATCGAGCAAAAGGATTATCGCAAGAAAAGCCGGCAGCCTTTTGTAAAAAGTTATTTTGAAACATACACCATTAACATAGATCTTTCTGAACTTGATAATGTTGATATGGAAGAAAAAAGCATAGACAATGCTTACACCATGCTTAATGTTGCTAAACTTGATTCATCTATAACAGACCTGTCAAAACAATATACAAATTACCTTAAGCAATTAGGTAATACACAAAATAAGCGCATTAATCTTACTGCTCTTGATTCTTCGTATGCCGGCCAAATTAAGGTTGACACATCTAAGATTGTTAAACCAGTAGTTCTCGAAAACTTTACACCTGCAGATCAATTACAAATAATAGACTTTGCGAGAACAGCTGCTAATGCGAATGTAAATTCAGTAAAAAGCAGAAAAGTAGATAATAGCGCAAGAATTAAAAGCCTGAGTAAATATGAGATCGCTCTGCATGAAAAATTTGTACTTGCATTTGGTTGTATCATTTTATTTTTTGTTGGTGCTCCGCTAGGCGCTATTATTAGAAAAGGAGGTCTGGGATTACCAATAGTGGTAGGAGTTGTTCTTTTCTTAACTTACCATTTTATAGGGATTTTTGCTAAAAACAGTGCTGAAGACGGCAGTATCTCTCCGTGGATAGCGAGTTGGTTAAGTTCGTTAATTATGCTTCCACTGGGAGTTTACCTCACTTACAGAGCAACAACAGATCAGGGATTGTTTGATATAGACAACTTTATCGACCCTATAAAAAAAATATTTCAAAAGCTTACCCGCAACAAACGCGAAAAATAGGTTTACCTTATCTTTGTGTACAAAACATGTGCTATGAAAGCTGAAACGCTCACACCATCTATACAACTTAATACAATTCAGGAAGCCATTGAAGATATCAAGCAGGGCAAAGTTATCATCGTAGTTGATGATGAAGACAGGGAGAATGAAGGAGATTTTGTGGCGGCAGCAGAAATGGCCTCAAAAGACCTGATCAATTTTATGGCAACCCACGGTCGCGGATTGATTTGTGCACCGCTTACGGAAGAACGTTGCAAAGAATTGAAACTCGACATGATGGTAGGGACTAATACAGACCCTATGGAGACAGCTTTTACCGTTTCTGTAGATCTTAAAGGTCACGGAGTAACTACAGGAATAAGCGCTTCAGACCGCGCAAAAACGGTCAAATCTCTACTAGATCCTAATATTAAACCCTGGGATCTTAGCAGACCCGGTCATATTTTTCCGCTTATAGCGAAACAAGGAGGCGTTTTGCGACGTACAGGACATACAGAAGCTGCAATAGATTTCGCCAGACTTGCAGGTCTAAAACCGGCAGGTGTGATCGTTGAGATTATGAATGAAGACGGCTCTATGGCTAGATTACCTCAACTTGTAGATGTGGCGCAAAAATTTGATCTCAAGATCGTTTCTATAGAAGATCTTGTCGCTTATAGAATGCAGCACGATTCACTTATTGTGAAAAAAGAAGATTTTGATGTAGAGACTCGTTTTGGTCGTTTTAGATTACGCGCTTACATGCAAACCACAAACGAGCAGATACATCTTGCGCTTACAAAAGGAAGCTGGACAATTGATGAACCGGTTCCTGTGCGTGTAAATTCCACTTTTGTGAATAATGATATTCTGGGTACACTCACAACTGACGCAGATAAGAAACTTGACGATATGTTTAAGGTGATTAATGATGCAGGCAAAGGTGCTATCGTATTTATAAATCAAGAAGATGCGGCAAACAGATTGCTTAGCAGGCTTGCTCAGTTAAAAGATCTTCAGGGTGAAGGCGTTGCAAAAGCACCTCAGGTTCATATGGATACTAAAGATTTTGGTATTGGCGCGCAAATTTTACACGATCTGGGTATTTCTAAAATACAATTACTTTCTAATAGTGAAACCACAAAACGTGTAGGCATGATAGGCTATGGTCTTGAAATCACAGAGCAGATAACTTATTAGTTTCTGATATTATTTTAGCCGACCAACTTTTGTTTTCAACACCTCAATTGCTTGATATCATTCTTTTAAAAGTGTGGTACTAGCCTTTGTATATTGGTTTTCTTAAATACTAGTCATATATTACCTTTACTTCAAAGTAGTAAGACCAACTGAAATATATGACAGACCTGAACGCGCTCATAGATAAATCTGAAACCCGAATTTTCCGCGCAGTTTTTCCAAATACCACTAACCACTACGATACATTATTTGGTGGTACTGCCTTGCATATGATGGATGAAGCCTCATTTATTTGTGCCACACGCTTTAGCCGAAAAAAAATGGTTACAGTTTCTACAGATAAAATTGATTTTACTAAACCTATTCCGCAGGGTACTATTGTTGAACTTATAGCAAGAATAAAAAGTGTAGGCAATACCAGTTGTGTTGTACAGGTAGATATTTTTGTAGAGGATATGTACAGCTATGAGCGGGAAAAAGCGGTTACGGGCTTTTTTACATTTGTCGCAGTAAATGATGACAAAAAACCAGTGCCAATTATAGATTCTGAGACTTAAAAATGCGTAGTAAAAAAATACGATTGTTTCTTATTACAATGCTAGTCCTATTTATGGGACTAATCGTGTTTACCTTAAGTCTCTCATACCATATACAAAAGATAAGCAAGCCTTATATATATGATAGCCCGAGCAAATTACCAGAAACCTATACAGTAATTGTACTGGGTGCAAGTGTAAAACGCGATGGTAAATTGTCTACTATTTTAAGGGATCGTGTAGAATCTGCTTTACGACTTTACCGTTTAGGGAAGGTAAAACGATTCTTACTAAGTGGCGACAATGGCACAGCTTATTATAATGAGCCTATGGCAATGAAGAAATATCTTCTTGAACGCGGTGTACCAGAAACCGATATTTTCCTTGATTTTGCCGGTTTTGATACGTATAACTCCGTTTTTAGAGCTTCATATATTTTTAATGTGGACAAGGCTATTGTGGTATCTCAACATTTTCATTTACCCAGGGTTATCTATATAGCACGCTCTATGAACCTTGATTACTATGGTTTTAACGGAGATCTGCATAATTATGACCTTGCCTCACGCAACCAAATACGCGAAAAACTTGCAAGCGTCAAAGCCTGGGGGGAATTATTAATAAATAGGGAGCCTCATTTTAAGGGAGAAAAAATCCCTATCACAGGAAAAAATAATTAAAAATAAAAAAATATAAAAAAGGCTTTTTAAAATGAAAAATCCTTCTATATTTGCATCCGCTTAGGAGAAATGGCAGAGTGGTCGAATGCGGCAGTCTTGAAAACTGTTGAGGGTCACACCTCCGGGGGTTCGAATCCCTCTTTCTCCGCTGAAAGTCCTATAAATGGCAATAAAAAACCTGTAAATCAATGATTTACAGGTTTTTTCATTTTATTCCATATCAAATAATATCCTTTAGTATCGATTAAAAAGGGGCTAATTCGGTGGAGGTTGAGAGATATTAAAAAGGTCCACCGGTAATTTATAAACACCTATATACTAGACATATAAGATCTATCTCAATTAAATTATTTTGAGTACATTGAAAAGAATTAACACTCAAAATCTATGTCACTATCTCTTTCCCTTCTATTTTTTATCAAAAAAAGTAAAGCTAATTCTTCAGGAAAGACCACAATCTTCCTGAGAATAACACTTGACGGCCGTCGTTGTGAATTTAGCGTCCACCGAAAGGTCCACCTCGACTATTGGAACTCACGAAACCAACTTGTTAAGGGAAACTCTGCCGAAGTTCAAGAAATTAATCGCCATCTTGGTGTCTTAAAAAATAAGGTCTATTCAATTCAGCAAAATTTTGAACGAGAAAATACTAACTATTCCGCATCAGATCTGCGAGATGTTTTAATTGGAAACAACAAAACACAAAAAATGCTGTTAGAAATCTTTCAAGACCACAATGACAAAGTAGAAAATCTTGTTGGGAAAGATTTCGCTGCCGGAACGGCAGAGCGCTATCGCACTTCTAAAAAACACGTAGCAGACTTTATAAAGCAGAAATACAAGAAAAATGATATTCCAGTACAGGATGTAGACCATAAGTTCATCACTGGGCTAGAATACTATTTAAAAACCACACGCAAGTGTGCTCATAACTCCGCAATCAAGTATATCACAAACTTTAAGAAGATCATCCGCATCGCTCACGCAAACGATTGGATCGATAAAGATCCCTTCTTGCATTGGAAAGCAAAACTCAAAATCGTAGAACGTGAATTTTTGACAGAATTAGAAATTCAAAAAATTATTGAACTCGATTTAAAAATGGAACGTCTGGACCACGTACGTGATATTTTTATTTTTTGTTGTTTCACCGGTCTCGCATACGCCGATGTTAAAAAATTAAATCGTGATGATATCAGCACGGGAAATGATGGCGAAGAATGGATTAAGACAAAACGTTCTAAAACCGATACCAGAAGTAATATTCCAATCTTACCTATTCCCAAGAGTATTATTGATAAGTATAAAGATCAGGAGCTGCTGAAAGAAAAAGATTTAGTTCTTCCTGTTCTCAGTAATCAAAAAATGAATGCGTATATCAAAGAAATCGCCACACTTGCCGGCATTACCAAAAATCTAACTTTCCATTTGGCACGGCATACCTTTGCAACAACGGTTACCCTTACAAATGGCGTACCTATTGAATCTGTAAGTAAAATGCTGGGACATACCAATCTTAAAACAACGCAGCACTACGCGAAAATTCTGGATATGAAAGTATCACGTGATATGGCAATTTTGAAAGACAAGTTCAAACCAAAGAACTAGTTATCGCCTTTGCTTCTTCGTTCTATATTTTGGACATAGCCAAAAAATGGACTCCTCCTCTCCGGCTCGTTTAACTTAAAGTCATTCTTGGCATATATCTGAGCTATCATTTTCCAATTATCCATCTTCCACTTTTTAGATTTTATATAGATATAGAATTTTTTAGCCTCAATTTCCGGCCACTTGTTTTCTTTAAAAAATTCAATTATATCTTTTTGAAAAATTGGCTCGGTCAGTTTATTTATGTTTGTATTTAATTGTTTTAAAGAAGGTATCAATTTTTGGACTGTTTTTGATGGGGCCTTGTCCATTTTTTGGACCGAACTCATACCATTGGTTGTATCAATTTTGGGACGGTAAATTCTCATCTCAATTCGAGATGCTGTTTTAGGAGTAGATGAAGGGTAATACTCCAGAAAGCCTAAATTTACCAAATCTCTGAGATGGCTGTGATAGGTCGTTTTAGAACTTATCTTTGCCCATTTTCTGATTTCCTGACTATTGATGCTAATTATCTTTCTAAAATATTCGCGATTCCATTTTTGAAAAAAAGCGATATACAAGGTAATGTGACCTTGCTTAATTTTTGGTTCTTCATTGAAGCGCTTAAATACTTCATTCAGCTGAACGATATAATTTACTTTTTCCATATTCAATCGTCATTTGATTTGAAATTTTTCTTTTCACGAAACCGAACTTCTTTGTTTTCATCAGCGTATTTTTTCTCAACGATTAGTGCTTTTTTATCAGGTTCTGTTTGTTCAAACAATTTAAGTAGCATTGCTGCCGTGGGTTTAGTTTGATTCTTTTCAATATCCTTTAAAATAGCAATCATACCGTTCATACGTTTTTTAATAAGTGTGGTAATTCTATTTTCCAATGTTTCCATTCTAGGACCGAAGGTTTCGGCTGGCGAGATCCCATTTTCCTCAAAAAACTCAAGCATGAGAAGTAGTGCTATTGACTGAGATTTTGAAATTGATTTTGCAAATTTTCTAAATGCTTTCGCTATAGATGCTTTAATCTTTAAAGTCTCAAAACGCTCTTTTTCGTATCCTTTATCCATAGTTTTTAGTAATTAATTTGCCTATTCTTAAGGCTTAAGCCCGTTTTTTAGTAAAAAATAACAGCATTTCAAATTCAAGCAAAAAACCCAAAACCCTGCGAACCCCAATTATCATTAGCCTTACAGAAGAATCGAATAATATGTAACCAGCGCCAGCGTGTTACCCTCTTGCTATTCGATTCCCTCAATTCTTTCGGGGTTCTTCATACCCTTTTACTGAAGCCAAAGCGCTCTTATTATCAGTTATATTCTATTAAGTCTTTTAACAAGAATAACCGTAGATCATTATCAATTATTTAATGAATACTCTTGATAAATGATATTTCGATATGCTTCAAATTCAGTGTATACGATCAATTAGAAAGCCAATTAATTTTGAATGAAATTGGTGTCAAAAAGTTGCCACGTTGGCACTAAAATCTTCTTACTTATTATATCTGGAGCGTTTTCCTTTTCGTTGAAATGAAATGGACTTGTGATCTTAATTGAAGTGATTTAGTGAATTGAAAAAGAATATAGAAACGCCCTTCAACTTTAATACTCTTACTTCCCATAGCGCCATCGCTGTTACCTTTTCGGCAACAGATACTAAAATTTTGACGGAGTAAGAACTTATAAAAGCGAGGAACGAACGGTTATGCAGTTCGTCTCAGGCAGAATTTTAAACTTCGTGTAGAAATAGGTTGTGGTGATCTTTTATAAGGCGAACTTAGTCGCTTTTTCTGCGACTGGGTTCAAGATTATGAAGTGAACCGCTTTTCTCGTAATGAAGCCTTTCGCGAAGTGTAGAGAAATGTGGTGGAACGGGTGTAAATACAACACAAATTTGATGTTATGAGCCGAATAGCATTTCTAATTGGCTCATAAATAGTAGCCTTATAAATTGAATAATTTTAATAGTTTATTTGAAGAACTTTTTTAAAATGTTTTAAATCATTATAAAGCACATCTTTATCAATCATTCTAAATAACCTATAATTTTTGCTATGCAATCCACTATTACATTTTTTTAAACTCTGACCCGAATTACAATAGCACAAATCTCTAATACTCAATTTTTTATTTTGCAATCTTTGTAGTATTAGTCTTCCAATACTCTTTATATCCGTTATTTCTAATATATCCTGATATGATTGGACAACTCCCATTGAACCATGGTCATATTCAGAATAACAATATGTTCCATTAATTTCATAGTACGAGTTGTTTTCAAAATAGCGAACAACAATTTCATCTACAAATTTTACCAGTGATCTAATTTTTGTTTTCAAAAGAATCTGAGATTTGGCTCCTGTTGTAAAACAACAAGAGCCGGTATCAGTGTACATATGTCTATCCATTTTTATAGGGATACGACCTCCAACCTCGTGAACAGCAGGGAAAAACCTAGGATATGATTCTAATTTTATAATCAGACTATAGCTATCACCATCTGGTAAGAATAACTCTCCACTCAATGAATTATCATCTGAATGATAAGCTAATCCCTTATGTTTATGTAATACTTGTTCAATCTGATTTTTAATATCCATAAGGTTTAGGCTTTATAATAGCTGCACCTAACGACTTCTTTAAACTATTGCTTTTAGATTCTTCATCTTTGTTATCACCTAATGGAAACCTAATCCCAAATTGATTATTTCTTAATATTTCAGATGCTACTTTAAAGTTTTTTTCTTCCGAAGCTTTATCACAATCTTCTTTAAGGCTTTTAAGTGTTGACAAGAAGTTTGATTTTCTAGTTTCACTATAGCTTTCAAAAACATCTTCATCTCCTGGCGTTGTTGGACGATAGCATTTAAAGCCGCCATATTTATTTAGCTCTTTATCTATTGCCTTAATTGTTTCTCTGAATGCTTCATCAAGATTATCAGCATCAACGTAGTTTTTAGTAGCTAAAATGGTTAGCTCAAAACCACTAGGTAATTTTAAGTTTGAATTTCTTGTTTCTCTATAATTTTTCCAAGCTTTTAAACAACGAACAATGGCTTCCAATCTAGACTTTGTTTTCTTCTCCTCATTAAACCATTCATAGAATTCCTTAGGATCGCTTTCAATCCAACTTTTAGATTTATGAGCTAATTCAATGGTGTTACCGTCTTTAAAATAGATGGGTAAATCTATATGATGTCCATCTGCATACATAACTCTAATACAAGTAGTTTTTTTAACAGAGTCTTTCCCGGTATGATTCTCAGTTGCTTTAAACACCCAATCGTGCCAAGTATTTATTGATTGTTTTGTGTCATTTTCATTCTTAATAATGAAATATACCCCGTAGTCAGTATCATATTTTCTTATGATATTACCCTCTTGATCATACTCTACCAATGGATTTATTGAAGTTCCCATTTCAGAAGAACCTTGAGGATGGAATTTTGGTTGAATTTCATCAGGTTTGTTTTCACTAAACCATTTTCGAATCTTTTTCTTAAGATCTTTTCTACTCTTTTTAAGATCTTTTTTTCTATTTTCAGTAAGTTTTATTTCATTATCAAACTTATTGTATTCCTTATTTAATACCGCCATTATATTTATTTTTAGAAATCGTGTTTTTTGTTATTACTAACCCATCTTAATTCCCTGAACTCTCCTTTGGTTTGATAAGGATTACGATTTGTGAAGTAACCTCCTGATAATCTTTTTTCATTTCCATCTTCAATGAACTTAATAACTTCAGTGCCATAGTGCGGAGGAAAACCTTGCTCTGTGCTTCCCTCATTTAGATAATTATAGATGAGTTTAAAATGCTGGCCATCCTCTGTGGTTTCGACGTACATGCCCTTATTAAAAGATGGAGATGATATTGTACCATCTGGCTTTTTTGTAAAGGAAGCTACATTGATTTGACTTCCTGTTTGAGAAACAATTTTAATGTGTTCCAATTCCCCAGATTTAACCTCTCCATTTTCACCTTGATATTGGAATACCAGTTTTCCTTCATATCGACCTGAAAAGTCTTCTATCCAGAAAAGCCAACTAAATGGCTTGAATTTCCAAAGGTATTTTGTGATTGATATAATAATCAAAGAAAGGAATCCAAACACAGACAATGAGAGTCCAAGGGATTTTTGGGTGGTGTAGATTAAAAAGAAAGCACCTACCACCAGAAAAATTAGAAACTTAGGGTGATAATATTTGAAATAGTCTTTTTCCATATTTGATACTGTTTTAGTTTAACAATGCAAATATGAAAAACAAGTGCGCAGTCTATTTGCACACCTATACAAGTTTAAATCAGGATTAAACTAGCCTATTAAGCTGTCATTGAATTCCCGAATGATTTCAATGATTCTATCAGCCTGTTGCTCCGAAAAGACTCCTTCTATTCCTAAGCTATGATATTTTTTAAATGGGGTATCATAGAGTTTACTGGGCTCAATAGTTCCATTTGTAGTTAAAAATTTCTTTATAGTATCCAGAAATTCGATTTGAACTGCATTCAACTGAAAATCATTAATGAATTTTCCGAAAGCAGAGTCCACTTTTTCAGAACTTAAGCCCATTAAGGAAATAATAAATTTTCCGAGACTGAATTGAATACCTAATTCTTTTTCGATAGTTTCTTTTTCTATACCTCCAGTAAAAAGAATATCCTCCAAAGCTTGTAATTCTTCTTTAGTAATGGTCTCGCCATTTCTTATCCTTGATATAGTAATATGGTTTTCATTTTCACGGATTAATTCCTCCAATCGATGAACATTGTTTTGAAAAGGTGATGTAGGGTATTCGGGATCGTTCTCTTTCGCCATACCACCTGAAACTATTTTATCTTCTAAAATATAGTCAGCAAAGTCTGTAGTTACATAACGCTGATCTACCGGATCTATATATTTAACCAGCTCTCGAACTCCTTTTCTTAATTTTTCAAGATGCACAATACCTTCTACCTTCCAGAAGTCTTCTTCTAATGGCAGCTTAATAATATCTTCTTTAGTCTTAACAGCAGGTATAGTTGTTTTCTTCAATAGCTTTCTGGAGGTTCCTACTACTTTTGAGATAGGAATCATATAACTATTTATATATTCTTCGCTATTGGGTGTTTCCAGTCTTTTGGCAATAAGTGTATAAAGGAGTTTGTCATAAAATCTAGCTAAGTCTGTATCTCCTTTTTGAGGCTTAACTAGGGTTGCGAGTTCATCTTCTATAAGCTTTGCATCCCGTTTTGATAAATGGCTCCATATTTCTCTATTATCATTACCAAAATTATGGACAGCTTCCAGTTTCATTTTGACATCAAACCTCTCTAAATCTAAACGTGCAATATCATTGTGCAAACCATCTAATAACTCTGTTCTAAAATCTTGAAGTTTGTAATCTTCTTTAAATTGATTACTTTTTAAATATTCTGCAAGACGCAAGCGTAAACTAAACAGAATCTCGGTTAAACTCTTTTGAGCACTGGTTTCTATCCCTTCAGGATTTTCATTGAAGAATTCAAAGTTTCCACACAAGTCAAAAATCAGAAAATGCGATTTGTCTTGTCCCGCGCCAAAAAGATCTGGCCTCGATCTTGAACCACGCCCTATCATCTGCCAAAACTTAGAAAACGATTTTACCGGTTTATAAAATACCAAATTTACACAGCTAGGTGCATCAATCCCGGTATCCATCATATCAACCGAAATCGCTATTTGTGGAAGTCTTTCTTTTTCTTCGTCACAGAATCTATTTATAAACTCTTTGGCTTTAGGCTCATTATGCGTAATTACTTTTACATAGTCGTTACCAAATCGCTCTTTATCCAACTCCATAAAGATGTCTTTAAGGAATTGAGCGTGTTTTCTATTTTTAGCAAATATGATTGTTTTCCCCAGTTCTTCCCCTCCACGTTTCTTGATGCCGTGCTCTAGAATATAACTCAGCGTTTTGATTGCTGTAGGTTTATTAAATAACCAGGTATTCAATTCAGAAGAGGCTATCCACTCATTACCGGTGGCTTCTTCACCATCTAATATCTCTTCTTCAAATTCCTCTTTTTCCTCATCTGATAATTCTTCATACTTTATACCTTCTCTTAAGAACTTTGTAGGTAATTCAATGGTATGATAGGGTGTTAGGTGCTTGTTTTTTACTGCTTCATCAAAGGTATAGGCATCTGTAGGTGACTTATCTGCCAATCCAAAAATGTGGTAGGTATTTTTGTCTATACTATTTTTAGGTGTTGCAGTAAGTCCTAAAAATAAGGCATCAAAATAATCAAAAATAGCCTGATACTTTTTATATATAGACCGGTGTGCTTCATCTACAATAACCAGATCAAAA
This sequence comes from Leeuwenhoekiella sp. A16, assembly GCF_047946675.1. Taxonomy (GTDB): domain Bacteria; phylum Bacteroidota; class Bacteroidia; order Flavobacteriales; family Flavobacteriaceae; genus Leeuwenhoekiella. The sequence continues at coordinate 2,812,468 of NZ_CP172313.1, read as the reverse complement.
TGACCCACACCATAAAATCTTCCTTCTTCATTACGGCTATTGTCTATAAGGCCCATCATGGTCTTGTAAGTCGAGAAAGCGATACGTGCATCTGGATTGTCTTTTTCTTCTAATAAATTCACGCTGCTATGCTCAGGCAAGAATTTCACGAAATTTCGCTTAGCCTGTTCAACAAGGCTTATGCGGTCTGCAAGGAACAGAATACGTTTTGCCCAGTTACATTCTAACATCAATTTTGAAAAAGCGATTGACGTTCTGGTTTTTCCTGTACCCGTGGCTAATACTAGTAATGCACCTCGATTTGTACCTATCAGCCTTCCGTCTTGCTTATCATTACCTGCAAAGTGCTCGGCAATACTTTTTATAGCTCGCATTTGATAGGAACGCCCAGAAATATCAATATCAATAGGAGCGGTGCGTATATCTTTACGATGCGTACGGCGAAACATAACTGTTTGCAATTCAGCTTTTGTATAAAAGCCATGAACAGGTCTTGACTGTTTATAGAATTGATCATCCCATAAAAAAATCTCATAGCCATTGCTATAGTACATCACTGGACGACGACCGTGCATTTTCTCTAAACTATCTGCATAGAGTTGAGCTTGATTTTCTCCTTTACTTGCACTTTCTAAGGTTTTTTTTGCTTCGACCAATGCAAGTGGTAAACCATCATCATCCCATAGTACATAGTCTACAAACCCCGTCTCAGAACGATTTGTAGATCTGGGCATATAGTCAACCTTATATTCTTTGTCCTTAACCCCTTTTAAATCCCAACCGGCTTCACGCAATGCCACATCAATAAGATATTTTCGTGTTTCTGCTTCATTGCGGGGATGATGTACTTCATCTTCTATGTTTGCTTCCTCTTTATTTGCTTCTATTTGAGCTTGAAGGACTTCTATTTGCTTTTTGAACAACTCATTTTCGTCTGCAAGTTGTTGTCTTTCTTCTTCTTTGGTTTTTAGTTGTTCTTGATAGGTATTAAGCTCTTTGTTTAATTGCTCTTGGAGCTGTTTTATTTCTTTTCGCGAAAGGGTACCACTTCCTTCTTTAGGAATACAATCAAAATCAAAAATACCTATGTCCGCAATCGGCTTCTGTGAATACGATTTTACAAACCACTTGGCAAAATAGAATAAAGCGTCAATTACATTATGTGCATCTAGCTCAGAAACTGGTTTATTATGCGCCGCTAGATTTCCTGCTTTTTTAATTAAAAATAATTCACCGTATAATTTGTGATTGAACTGTTCCTTAAATGCTTGTTGTACGAGTAGATTGTGTAATGAAGTGTCGTACTGTGATTCCAGTTCTTCATCATTGGTGTACATCCAGTTCACCGCTTCTTCTAATGCCATACGACTATATAAAAGAGAGGTTCGAGAATCGGTAATAACAGCCTTTTCGGCCTTTATCGCTCTGTCGTAAAAGATGGGAAACTCGGTCTTTAGGAACTGGAAGTTTGAATTCATTTTATCGCGTTATTACTTACTATTTATCAACATATATCAACATTTTTACTATTATTTCATTGCATTTTGTTGATAAAATATTTTGTTCCTTTTCGTTCTCCTTCTTTTCTAATCAACTCGTTTTCAATCATCTCATCTAATTTGACTTTTAGAGTGCGTTGTTTTATCTCAACACCGATGCGTTTATTTATTTCACTTATAGCACTTGCAGGATAATTTTTAATATCCTCATAAATCAACTCTTGTAATCTATGTGGTTCTATGCGTTTTAAATTGGTACGTTCTATAAAATCTGTGGTTCTAATAAAGTCAGGGTTAACAAAATATAGTGTTCCTTTGGTTTTGCCTTTAGAAAGAACCACCTCTAAAGTTATTAATCTACCTATCCAATATTGCAAGCCATTGGGCTTAGAGATGTTGAGTAACTTTGATAATTCTATTGCTGTAATTCCTTCTTTTTGAGCGATAATACCTAAAGCTATTACTTCTTTTTGTTTGAGTTGTAAATCTTGAGAAGCTTTATCCATCAGTTTGAGAATCTCTTTGCTTACAATCTGCTTTTTTAAAGTCACTGTAAGTCTATCATCACCTTCTATTACTAGGGGCAACTGTTTTCCATTTCCTAGTAATAACTCATAAACCTTATCATAACCACTGCCTTCTTTCTCCATAAGTTTTAAATCGTAAAACAGCTTAGCCAAAAGCGCATTGCGCTGTACCGATTTGGTAAGAATATTATTTGGAGTAACACCTAAAGGTAATAAGCCAGGACTGTGAATTTCTAAGCGATCGTGGTAGAGGTTTATAAAAATATCACCACGCATGGTGTAGTTGCGATGTGCAAAAGCATTTGCCACAAGTTCACGTATTACCTCAGGCTCATAATTGTAGATATTCTTTCTAAAAATACCATCAGAAACCTCTACAAATTCGTTCCAGTCTGGTATTTCTTTAAGCACTGCGGCAATTAATTCTTTAGGATTAAGCGAGTAATCATCCCAGACCTTTTTTAATACTTTATTTTCTTGTTCATCATATTTAATAAATTGTACTGAAGGGGGATAGTGCAACACGGCACGATCCTTTCTTTTCCCAATCCATAAGACTCCTAAATTTGTCAGAAAGCCGTCTTGTGTTATAAAATAATAATCTGTTATTTCTTGTGGAGACATTTCTTTGACAAAATCACTCACACGTTCTGAAGATTGGATGTCTTTTAAGACCTGCTGATATTTAGAAAGATCACAATCGCCAATCGAGATTTTTCTAACTACTTTTTCTTCCCAAACAAATGCATTTTTTTCTGAAATAAGACGGTTTAAGTCTTCAGGAAGTATAGGCTTACAGTCATCTGAAACACGCATATAGTATTTACCATCTGTAGTACTTGCGATACTTTGGGAGCTTCTAAAAACCTTTAAGTCTATGTACTCACCGCCATTGTCTGCGATTTTCTTTATGGGTGCAATACCTACATTAAGCGTTAGCGCAGGGATGATTTTATTTATTTTATCTAATAAATCATCTGTTATTTTTTGGTTACTAGGAGGTGTATCACAATCATCTTCAATGCCTATAAGTATGCTACCACCTTCTGCATTCGCAAAACACACGCAATCTTTTGCAAGTTCCTTTAAATTAGCATTGCTACCCGAAACTATGGCTAAAGACTTTTTATCTAGAAGACTATTTTCTTTCATACAAATTTTATGACGTAGTTTACCTATTTTCCTCTAAAACTAAATTTTTGTTCAATTAAGCAAAATAATTTTGCTTAATTGGCTTAAATACGATGAATTAAGGAAAAACAACACGTATTTTTTTCTTAGTTTACTTGCTTATAATTTGACATCACAAAGTCAACTCCCCCTTAAACGCTTTTTGCAACAAGCAATTAAACAAATCTTCACTTTCTTGCAGCTCTTGTTTTGCGAGTGCTTTTTGCTGTTCAATCAAGGCTATTTTATCTGCGAATTGGTTTTGGAGTTCGATGGGTGGAACAGGAATATTGAATTCTTTAATTATAGTCTTGTTTAAATTAGCCATAGTAATACCTCTAGCTTCTTCATAAAGCCTAGAAATTGTTACTTCTTGATTGAAAAAGTAAGAACAGAACTTTGAATTTAACTTTTCATTGAATCTCACGTAAAGACTTCCTGTACCACAAAAGAGATCTTCATTTTCGACAACTGCTATCTTACTCAAATCACCTCGTCGAGCTATAATCAAGTCACCTCTTTGGAGATGATAATTTGGCAGAGATAAAAATTTATTTTCACCAATCTTTTTGCAATTTTCTAAATCTATTTCTCCATTTTTAATGTCTATAGGGTTTACTAGGGAGAAACCTAAATCTTGATAATCAGATTTATGTAATTGAGAACCAAATGGACCTATCTGTATTCTTTTACTAATTTCACTTATTGGTTTAATATTCCAATTTTTCTGATTTCTGACAGGATCCCCAAACATCTCCAAAAAGATAGACTGTGATAGCAAATCGTATTCTGTGAGTAGTTGTGCGGTTTTGTCGCGTAAGGCGGCAGCATCGTCTAGAATGGTGGTGATGTGTTGTTGGGTTTTTAGAGGTGGAAGATCAATAGGAAATTCTCTTACAACTTTTACATTTAAGTTCTGCACCCCTATACCACTTGTACTGTTATTTGCAAGATTTCTAATAAAAGGATTATTAAGATAATGCATTAAATATCTTGAATCTACAATCTCTTTTTTAGGCTTGATTAATGTTAAGCTAACAAAAACGGCGAATTCAAAATCAAAATTTACAACTGCTGCTTGACCAAATGAACCAACTCTGGTGTATAAAATATCTCCTTTTTCTGGTTTGTTATGTTTCGTTAATTTTAAATAATCTTCTTTTGAAACGTAATTGTAGCTATCTAATATGAATCTATCTTCTTTTACGTTTTTTGAAGACAGGAAAGGTATTCCATCTTCAACATAATTAGGTCGTTTTGCTACACCACAAGTTATTACTTCACAAACATCATTTAATTTCATTATAAAGATGTTTTTAAAGAAGTTAATATTCCATCTCGTTCATTATTCAAAGATTTAATCCTATCAATTATTTCAACTGGCGCATCGTATTCCACTTCTTCATAGACGATTTTTTTATAGCGATTAATAGAAAGATCCCAGTCGTTATCTTTGATTTCTTTAAAAGGCACTAAAAAGGACTGTGAGGTACGGTCTGCATAGTTATGCGTGCAAGTGCCGTCCATAAATTGATCCATTCCTAAGTTGGTTGGTATATCGTTTACGTGTAAGAGTTCGCCATCCTTCGTATGCATTTTTCCCCAATACTCACTTTTTAAATAGCGGTATTGATCTAATATTTGAGGCAGATTAAACTTCTCGTGATCTTTAGCAAGGGCATCGAGTTCGTATTGTGTTAACGCTTTCGCGAAAGCGAAATTATTAAACGCTTCTTCATCTACCAGTAAGTTACGCTTGTCGTCCAGACTTTTACCATCTGCCAGCATATCGTAAAACCACACATTATCTGTACCCCCATTATCTGTTTTGGTAAATATTATAATGGCGGTGCTCACTCCAGAATACGGTTTAAATACACCACTAGGTAAAGAAATAACAGCCTCTAGTTTGTGGTTTTTTACAATCTCACTACGTATGCTTTTAAAGGCTTTACCGCTTCCAAAAAGCACCCCATCTGGCACAATCACTGCTGCACGTCCGCCTTTTTTGAGTTGGCGTAACATAAGGGCAAGGAATAGTAATTCGGTCTTGGTCGTATCGGTCACATTGCGCAATCCCTGTGCGATACTTTCTTTATCTATAGTACCTTTAAAAGGCGGATTTGCGAGTACTAATGTATACGCGTCGCTTACCTCATTATCCTTACTCACCGCATCTACATCTACAATATTAGGCTCTTCAACACCGTGTAAGAATAAGTTCATAGAAGCGATACGCAGCATAGTGGCATCAAACTCGGTACCGTTAAACATGCGTTTATTTATGTGCTCACTATTTTTGTCTAGCTCTGTTATATCGTAATGTTTGTCTATATACTCTTTGGCAGCGACTAAGAATCCGGCAGTTCCCACAGATGGATCACAGATGGTGTCCTCAAGCGTAGGTTGCATTAACTCAGTCATTAACTTTATAATATGACGTGGTGTTCTAAACTGGCCAGCTGTACCGCCACCTTCTAATTTTGAGAGCAAGTACTCGTAGATATCTCCTTTTATATCCTGCGAATCCATATCTACACGTTCAAGTTTTTCCATAACCTGGTCTAGCGTAGCGGCTTTATTAATACCAAAAGAGGCATCTTTCATATAGGTGCTAAACAAACTTTTCTCACTACCTAAACTGCGTATAAACGGGAAAATACCATCTACAGAATTGTTGAAAATGCTGTGTCGTGCTTGCACATCCATCTCCTTCAAATTTTTCCAACGGAAGTCTTGTTGGTCAGGACCAAAAATGGGATTAAAATCTTTATTAAGGCGTTTTGCCATTCGTTCGTTACGCGTTTCAGTCTCGTCTAGATCTTTGATAAAGATGAGATAGGTAAGCTGCTCAACAATGGTAATGGTATTTGATATTCCACCCGTCCAGAAGGTATTCCAGATAGCGTCTATTTGTGACTTTATTTGTCCTGTGATCATTTACATTTATTGTTTTTCTAGTTACGGTTTCGCAAAAGAGTGATTATTTTAATTCAATTGCAAATAAAGTGTTTTGCTGTGCAAACTAATTACACACCTAATTTAATCTTCAATACTTATATTATAAATTAAATCATAACCCACATCTTTACGAATATCAAATACCTGATTCTCTAATTTCATATCTCTAGAAGTCAAGCGATCAACAGGCTTAAAACCGTGCGCTATTCCTGCATCTATTCTAATGCCAAAAGAAGTTTTATTAGAGCTAAATTGAAAATACCGGTAATGAGGCACTCTTTGTTCTTCTTTGAAATTTATTTCAAAATCAAAATGAGTACTGAGTTGTTTGAGATCATAAACATAATCATCAAGCTCTTTGTAATTATGTATTATAAACTCAGGATAATTATAAACCTTAAAGTCCGTCTTTGCTAAATGAACATTTAATTCTGAAATTTCTATAGGCCAGATTTGTTTAATTTGATTTATAAACTGAAGCATTAATCTAAGAGAAAATTCTGACTGATTGTATTTATCATAATAAGAAACCTTAAAAGTTTGATTTTCAATTTTAGACCTTAAGTCTTCCGCATTATTAAGGTTAGCCATCATCAATTGCGCGACGTCATTGCTTAAGCTATTTTTAGGTATACTTCCTTTAATTCTTGATTCGTATAAATTACCTGAGTTTAGTTGCGGTAGGTTAAAATCAGCATATTGATTTACAGTTGTATTTTCTACTTTGAAGAATTTTTCAGTAATCCCAGATGCCCAATCTTCACCTAACGCGTCATAATCTCCTTTAGAGATATAATCTATGGTCTTTCCATTATGCAAACTTACAGACAGGTGAATAGGGTAATTTATAATAGAAGAATTGCTACCTTGTTTTAAGTTGAAAGTATGTGATAATAGATATGCCGATAATTTCTCTTGATTATTGCTAAATTTAACAGAGCCTTCAACTACAAGGTTTACTTTAATTCTGTCTCTTTTTAATCTATCGATCCATACGACATCATCTATCTGCCAATCTGAAATTTTATTATTGATGTGAATGTTGATCTCTTTTATTCCTCGCTGATACTTTAAAATATTAATCTCGTCAATAAGAGAACCAAACACAAAACTTGCGTTATCATTTTCCGATTGTAATTCAAGAGGTAATTGATTCTCCATCGCAGACTTTAGCCAAAAAATTGCCATATTACGATCCAAATCTTCAATGTGCCACTGCGTGCTGCGATCTATTAAGCATTTGGTACAAGCAGTTTCGCAATCACAATTATGCAAAACATCTAAGGCAAGTTTTAATATTTTTTCTGGGTACCATCTAAATTGAGAAGCATAACCAGCTCCACCTTTGGCAGTATCGTAAATAAAGATGGTCTGATATCCTTTATACTGCTTAATTCCAAAGCCTAACTCTGCTTCTTCTATGGCAAGATGTTCTGCTAGCGATTTGGTAAAAATAACGCCGAGGGAATAGGCCAGTTTTTTATCGTTGACAAAGGACTGGTTTCTATTTTTCAGACGGATTTCAGTAAAGTCTGTTTTGAATCTACTTCCTAATATGATATGCTCTCTTATATTTTGAGCAGAACACGCGCTTTCTCCATCACGATCTTTTCCACCTCTAAGTCTTCTGTGACCTTCAAGTTTTTCAGTAGAAGTTTCTACCTTACCACAATCTAAACACAGGCTATAGCCTTCACCTTCTCCAGTATTATAAAAGAGTATTTGAGTATCTTTTTGATTAGCACTGGTTCTAAAATCAATAAAGCGGTTTTGATTGCTAGTCCAAGGTTCTATGTTTAATAAAAGTGGCTCAAGGTATTGCGGTTTACTTTTTTCTGAAACGACACGAGTAGGTGTACTATATAAGTCAATAGAGAAACCGGCAGGTTCAACCAGTTCTGTAAGTGAACCTTTATGTTCTCCCAGCTCTAAACCTTGAAAAACACCAATTTTACATTTAGGACAAGTGTCACTAACTTTTTGTTCTATATCTACTGTGCGCTGATAACCACAATTTTGACAACCTTGAATTGCATTTCTATCAGCAGATATCCCCCAATTATTCTTCATAACAATTCCTGAAGATTTATAGTTGAGACCATCTATGAGAATACTATTACCTGGTGCAAATTCTGTAAGGGCTCTTGCTATAGGATAGCTAGGGTTCGATTTTAACTTTGGGTTATTACTCCTTAAATCTGATAGTGTTATTTTCTCAAAATCTACAATACCAGTAGGTAAACCAGCATTAGGCAGAAAGCTCTCCTCTGCTAAATAACTGAGTACAAATTTTTGCTCAAATTGTCCTTTCCGGTATCCAACCGCTTTGTAAGCAGGGCTGGCATCTCCAAATTGCAGCTTTAATTCCTCAAGTTTTTTATCAAAACCATCTCTTTGCTTTCTTATTCTTTCGAATATCTGTTTAAAATTATCTGATACTTTAGCTATTAATTCTTCGGGACTATCGTCCTCAAGTGGTGTGTCTTTTACAATATTTTCTAATTGCTCCTTAATAATAGTTGGGTCAATATTGTCTAGCCAGTTTAGAAAAGTATGAGCTATTGTCGGTTCATCTTCAAAAAAGAATTTTTCAATATTTTCTCTTACGTTAAGGCCTCTATTTTCATTCTCTTGATTTCTAATAAAGTTTCCAAACAACAAGGAATTCACATGTCTTTCTACAATAGTTCTACTATCAAAAGCTAATATAGGTGGTGCTATTTTATGTTCTAATGCCCACTTAGGGTTATTCATTGTCCGCAAACCAATAGGGTTGGGCGCGCAGAATGTTAATGCTAAAGATTTATTTTCTGCACGACGACCGGCACGTCCTGTTCGCTGTAAATAATTTGCTGGCATTGGTGGTACATTACTCATTACAACGGCAGAGATGCCACCTATATCTACTCCCATTTCCATAGTTGTAGAGCAACTTAGAATGTTTATTTCCCCATTCTCAAACTGCTCTTCTAATTCTTTAAGTCGTGTTTTATCCTGTTGTGCTGAGTGCTCTCCCGCTAAATACAACTTATCATAATCAAAAATACGCTCGTGCAGATCATTCCATAGACCTTTGTCTCTTGCTTCCTGACTGTTTTCTACTAACCAAGCATCTACTTGTTCAAGTGGTATCGCTTCATTATCCTCATCGAGATGGTAAGCGTTAGAATAAGTTGGGAACTGATGATTTTTGGTTTCATCTATTTTATAATTAGAAATATTAACAGCTTCTAAATTCCCTTTTATCAATGGAGAATATCCTCTAAATACTTTATCGACTAATCTGTTTGTAACTGGACATAAAAATTCTTTTCCAGCTATTTCAAACTGCGTACTTTCAATAAAATCAAGAATGAAACCATCACCATCTACTTTAAGAATTTTCTGTTGTAAGGTTCTCCATATCTTTTCCAAAATTTCATTAAGCTGATCTTCTCTTACTTCTGTAATGTCATCTCTTTCGTGCCAACCTAATCCAGCGCATATCAACAAAACCAATCTTGATTGTGTTATGGAATTAGGATTGTAGAGTCGCCATTTTTTGGCATTGACTATTTCAGTATTCGAAGGATAAATGCGTTCTGATCTATAAAACTTAGACGTAAATAATCGCATTGCATCGTCAAAAGAAAAATTGAAATTGTACCTAATAATGTAATCGGCAGCTATCTTGAGAAGCGATTGCCATTCTTCTCTTTCTACACCTAATTTATTTGCAATTTCTGGTGCGACCATATCGTCTAATTTTGGATAAACAAGATTTACTAGTCCTAGATTTTCTAAAGATCTTTCTCTAGGGATTCTCCGTGCGAATTGATCATATAACAATGCTTTTGCATATGTTTCATTTTCAGTGGCTAAATTGTTTCCTCTTGCCCCTTTTTTGAAAAGTGTTTTAAAATCGTTCTTTTCTTTTATATGATCAATTATATTCTTCCAAGATGACCTGCTGTTTGATAATGAGCTATCTCCACCAGCTGCTAATAAATTATTAATATCCCCAATATCTTTTTCAATTTTCTTTTTCATAAAAGCAGGCGCTTCATCTAGCTGCTTTACATATATAGCCCTGGCTTGTAATAATTCATCATTACTGGCAACCACCTGATTATCATTTAACTTCTTGAGCAGATAGTGATAAACCTGATAACGAATCCAGTCACTCTCGCTATCTATATTTATTAATGCTGAGATTTTAGCAGTTCCTTGTCTACTATCTGTAAATGAAATATACTTTCTACCTTTATAAAGAGTTGTTTTAGTTTGCAGATCAATCGCGTTTGTTTGATCTAAAACAATATCAGATAATATTCTATTTGTGAAAGCAGATGATATTCTAAAATGAATAGGGTTACTATTTTGATTTCCACAGTGTGGGCACTGTTCACCATCAGTCATTAAGAAATCATCTCCTATTTTAATTTCATTATCCTGATTTATACTGCAAGGAAATAACTCTTGATTTCTGGCATTTTGACCATTTTTATTATGAATTAGCCTTACTAAATTTCTATTTGTAGTTTCTTGAGGTTGATCATCATCATCTGATTCAACACTAAATGCCTCATAACCTACAGATGCTTTCTGATTCACTCGATCTCTTCCCTTAACACCTTTAGCTCTTTCGCCTTCTAGCATCATATTGCCACAGCTTCTGCAAGCAACAAGCTCAAGTAAGGGATGTCCACAAGAACATTTCTTACCAGCTATCGTGTACATTGTTCCTAATGCTTTGTTGGGCTTTTGATCTTTATGTTTTTCACATTTAGTATTTGTACAAGCGTAAACACCACCAATACCTCTTGTGAAAAAATGACCCCGTACTGGGAGTAAGTTCACTCCATTTATTTGCTGTTCTGCTAGTGTATCAATGACTGCTAAATGATCTAATCTATTTGTTATTTGTAGATGCTTCCCTATCTCACTTTGAGTAATTCCTTTTTTAAGTAAAAATTGTTCTCTCAATAATTTAATATTGTTCTGCGATAATACTTCAGACAAATGAGGTATATCTTTATCTGCAATTTGATTATTAACACGTTTACCAGTAATCACTTCTATATGATCTGCTGAAATACCACATAGATCTGACATAAACTTTTTTAGCGTTTCTGTGTTACCACTTCCAACCGTGGCGGAGGTTATAGCAAACCTCAAATCTTTAACATCTACTTCAAAAGCTGATACTACTCGTCTTATAAGCAAAGCCATTTCAGCAGCTTTAGATCCAGTCAAAGTGTGTGCCTCATCTAAAAGAATCCATCGCAATGTTCCTTTTGATTTTTCTAGGATAGGTACGTCTGCATTACGCACCAGCATATACTCTAGCATCGTAGGATTTGTAAAGAGCACTTGCGGCGGCATTTCTCTAATCTGTTCTCTAGAAATAAGCTCTGGTAGTGCTTTTTTCTTTTTCTCCTTGCTATTTTCTTTGTTAGACGTATCACCTGTTAACAGTGCATATTTCACACCGTCTAATGCAGAACACCAAGCGTGCATACGTTTTCTTTGACTTGCAATCAAGGCATTTAATGGATATAAGAAAATAGCATTAATACCTTCTTGGTTTTTGCAATTCTGATGAATATCTTGAAGAACAGGAAGCATAAAACACTCAGTCTTACCAGAACCTGTACCTGTCGTAACAGCTATTGATTTGTTTTTATTAAGTAACATTTTCCAACTTTCCAGTTGATGTTTATAAGGGTGACGTGTTTTTGGAAACCGAAAATCTTTATTTTTAATGGCATCTAAAGCATCAATAAATTCTTGTTGAAAAACAGTAGATGTCTGTCCAAACGTTAATTTAGCTTCTTCCCAGGGAAATGTGTTCTGAAAAACAGCATCTGCCATAATAGGTTCCTGAGATAACAAAAACTTAAAATAGTCTTGCATCTCTTTATCGCCAGTAGCCCAAAGCGATAGTATCGCATCAGTAAGTCTGTTTTCGGTTTTATGATAAAAGTTTTTAAAATTCATAATCTTAGCTTCTGGTTAAGGCGTGTAATACTGTTTTATTGTAAAAATCAATTTTTTGATATTTATTACAGAGAAATTGGCTGTATTGAATATTACGTCTAATAACTTCACGTTTTTCATTACCTCCCCAAATCGGGAATTCTTGTTGAATATTATTAATAGATTCGGCAACCGCAATAGGAGATTGTATAAGTAATCTTACTTGACTGTGATGTTCTATTTGGATATTATAATCACTGGATATTTTTGGACTATTGCGGGGCAATTCGCTTAAAACTGTAGCTTCTAATTTAGCTCTCAAATCTATAATATGGCTTTGGAGTACAGGTTCAGTATTCAAATTAGAGTCGATCATTATTCTAAATAAGCTTTGTAATCCATTATTTATCATATAATTTGAGATGAGCTCCAGTATATTTGAAAAATACTCATCTCCTATAAATTGGGCTGCTTCCTGAATTGAATTCTTCCAATGTTCTTTGGCTACCCAATGAAAACAGAATCCTAAATCTTTTTCCATTTCAGGTATTTCGTTCTGGATATATTCTACCGAATCTATTTGATTAATTCCTAAAAAAAGAAATGCTTTAGCAGCAACTTCAGAGCTACGAGAAATAGCTCTAAGCTGATCAAAAGTGGAAAATGGAACTTCGTATTGCGTACAAATTTTAAAATAGCGCAAAACTTGCTGCCAGATATCATCTTTAAATTCTGTAATTGAGAGTTCTTTATGAAAGTTCTCAATACGCTCTTTACTATCTACCGTTAGAACTTGTTCGTTTGTTTTTACAAAACGCGGCATTAACTGATTGCCTTCCTTTTTTGATGAAATGATAATGAATTGGTTTGATATATCAGTATTGGGAATTATATACTGCTCATCATTTCGGGAAAGCGGAATTATATCTATATCCTTAGCTTTACAATTAACAGGCACAGCAAAAAGATCTAAATCATAATTACTATCATATAATATAACTTGCCTTTTTAATTGATTTGTAACATCCAAAGTATGACTAAACCCAGAAATTCTATATGTCTTCTTGAGGTTGCCTTCACTTAGTTCGAGAGAAACAGTATTTCTATAATCCATAGCATCCGCTAAGTAAAAAAGTCTAACGATTTCATCTTTAAAAGAAATCACGGGTTGTGTAGATTCTTTTATAATTTTAGTGATTTTTACATCAGTTTTTAGACTGTTTTTAATAGTCAGAACAGTTTCTTTATCACTAGTACTCAAAATACGCATACCATAAAGATTTGCCATAGATAGCTTTTGATCTTCAGGGATAATTTGGCCTTCACTATCAGTTATAATCATACCTTGAAAAGGAGAACGTAAATCAAAATACAATTTCTTCTTACCAGCATTTCCGATAGAACCTTTTATGGATGTTGGTATTTTTGAATATTCGGTATTTAACTTCAATGAATAACAACTGTTTGATTCTGTGATTTCAACAAGATTGGACTCATTGAGTTTACAAGTAAAATACCCTAAGTTATCAATGGCAATAGATGCCGAGTGAATAGACTGATCCTTAAACCTCGCTTTTAGATTACCTATGTTGAAAAAAGTGTCGTAGGCAACAAGATCGTCTTTTACTATTTTTAAATCAAAACAACCTGTTTTAATAAACGTAATTTTTGTAAGGTCCTCCCAAAGATCTTTTGAATTGTGTTTGCGACAATAAACTTTGAATCGATTGCTTGATATATCATATCCGTTTTCATCAAAAACAAAAACTTTAGGAACTGTTTTTACAATTGGTAAGTTTGCTTTTAACATCCAGTTAGGTCTTTGTGTTTGAATTAACCAGTCGAATGATGCCACATCGGTAAGAAAAATACACTCATCATTTAAGTCTACAGATTGTATTGTAATCTCACCTTCAAAAGGCATCCATTGTAATGAATTTGTATACAACGTAACTTGAAACGTTGGAAGATTAGACTTCCAAGTATTTGGAAACAATACAGCTGCATCCTTAGTAGGTGCTGAGTTTCCTTTCATTAATCGCCATTCATTATCATTTAATCTACTCCATAAACTTGGTTCATCAAGGTTGGGTAGGACTTGAATAAAATCAGACACCTCGATTTTTTCATCATCACAGATGACATAGGTATACGGTAATCCTTCAGAAATATGCCATTCTTTATTTTGCTGGTTGTACCAATCTGTCTTATAGCTATTATTAATCATTCTACGGAATACACAAATCAAATTGTCATCCATATAAAATTGATACTCTTTTGCAGTAGCAGAAAAGCCTAAAATATCTTGCAGCGTTTCTTGTGTGTAAGTATCTGCAAGCCCTAATCTTAAATTGATTTTACACTCGCCATTGTCAAAACGAAGTAGCCAATAATTTTTAGGTTTTGATTGTCTAGTTTTTTTAGAAATCGATGCGCTTTTTACTTTAAGAGAACTTGAAATCTCCTTTAAGGTCTCTTCGGATTCTAGTAGTTTATCAAACTCTCCATCATTATTAAGAATAGATTTAACTATCTCAAGACAGTTTTCGTAAACCATATCATTCTGACTAGATTTGGGCAATAGGTCTATGATATGAGATTTAAAAATAAAGTCTTCTACGGTTTCAGGTTGCTCTTCTAAGACAGCTTCTAAGAAATCTTTGTATTTACCTTGGTTTTCAGAAATATGCTTTAATGGAAGTCCTCCTTGTAAGAGAAGTGTTTTAAATCTCAGCGTATTTTGTCGTTTAATCCATTTAATACCAAGAACTTCGGCTCCTTCGATAGCTATTTTGTAAAATGTTTGTTCAGTAAAATTATATTGTGAATTACCTCCTAAAGAATCAAAAACCTCCTGTTTACTTGGTATTCCTCCATCATAGTTCTTTTTCCACCATAAAGCGTAATAAAGTGTGACATCTCTTGAATCTATATTTAATGGTCTCGCAAACTGTAAGCGTTTCCTTAAATCAATAAACTCTTCTTCGTTTATAAAATACTTCCATAATGACCTACCGTCGTGCTTTTGAAGATTATGCTTATTTAATAACGAAGAGAAAAAATTCATTTATTATTTTTTTAAGGATGTTATATCGAATTGAATGATCCAAAATAAAGAATCAGATACGCAAACTATTTGCACACCTACTTTGTGTAATATTTTAGCATTTCTTGAGCGTGATGTTCTAGCTTCTCCTTAATAAAATCAGGTGCTATAACTTCAACATCTTTACCAAATGATAGCAGTGTTTGATATAATTCATTATTTGGGATTACTGTGATGGTTCTTGTTAAACCATCGGGATCTGAATGATCCTTTTTTTGGGTTGCACCGTGTATTGGTTTCGTATCAATGTATTTTATTCTGCTTTCTCGAAAACGTAACTTAATAAGTACAGCGGCATCATCACTTTTTGAGACTCCAATGATTTCATCAAAATAATCGCCCCAATTCACGTTGTCCGGCTTAATGGTTTCGGTAGTTTCAGTAAAAGATAAGATCCTATCTAAAGCTAAATTTGTGATACCTGTGTAAGTGTCTTCTTGTTGATAACCGAAAAGGAACCATCTATTGTTATACTGTTTTAGATGATATGGATGAATTGTTCTTATGCGACTCTCTGCTTCTTTAAATGACTTGTATTCAATGCAGAGTACCTTTTTCCGAAGTAACTGATTATATAATCTTCCAACTAGCGGCTGACCAGTATAGTCTCTATTACTCTGATAGCTTATAAGGCTATCATAATCCTCGTGCACTAAATTAAAACAGGTTTCTATTCTAGGAAAAAGTTCATCAAGCCAATCAAAGTCAGCTCTATTTCTATATCTAGAAAGTATAGCAAGTGTTTCTTCAAGCTGCTCTTGGTCTGATTTACTCAATAATTGATTACCCAATGAATAATCTGGAGTAACGTATCTAAAGGCTGTTTTCTTTCCATCATAAAGTCCAGTTACAAATACTTTTAAGTCATCAATATTATTTTCTAAACTCTGGTTTTCCTCTATATGTTCTTTTATGTATTTGATATCGTTTTGAATGGTTTTTCTAGAAACAGAATGTCCCATTTTTTCCATTAAAACATCACTTAGCTTTTCAAGAGTATACAAACCGTTATTACGGGAAAAACACTCGTCTAGGATTGTTATTCGTTTTTGAAAATTTTTATTTGTAGGCAATGATGATCAGATTTAAGTATTTACCAAAACTATAGAAAAGGAGAATAATATTTTTGAGGATTTCCTCATTTACATTAAATAAGCTCATTCCTAAATAAAATTCTCCATCATATATTTTACTTGATCGTAAAAACTTCTGATTTGCATAATCGCGCGAACCACTGAACTAACTGCGGAGTTATTGAAATGAAGTATTTGAATCAGATTCAAAAGAATACCGGATGAAAATACTATTCTTAAATTACATTACTCCACATTCCTAAATTTTCCACTATTATGATATAGATTAGTGAGTATTTTGGAAGAGAGCGTTGTACTATAAAGCAACCGCTGTAGTATTAATTTTAAAAAAGCTTATTATGGATCATCTTCAGTAAACTTTCGAAAAACATGCCTATTTACGTTACTTATCTCTTAATTCTACTAATATCCAGATTACGGGATATAAAATTTACTGGAATTTACATTTATTTAAACTCCAAATGGATAGGAATCAGTTAAAACCTTAATTTTTTGTTAAAAAGAGGCTAATTCGGTGGAGGTAAAAAAATTCGATGCTTTGAGCACCGGAAAACACTAGAAAAATCAAGTTTTAGATAGTTCCTCTTTCTCCGCCAAGGATTGTCCAAAATCCTTTAAAAGCCCATAAACTGCATGTTTATGGGCTTTTTTAATTTTCTTTAATAAAGACAAAATAGGTTTTTCCGCTCCAATTGAGCTTTTCAGAACTTTTGATAGCTTGTAATAAATTTTATTAGGCAAACTAATAGGAAAATATTTTAAACACGGAGTTTAACTACAATTCAATAGAAAGCCTGATCCACTCATTATCGTATTCAATATTTTAGTGGCTTAAATCAAGTGTTGAGTGATTTTACAATTTCGTGCAAAATTAAAGACAATAAAAATTCTCAATATTTTATTTATACAGTTTTCTTTTTAATAAGACTAATAAATTCGTCTTTAATGCCATCACAAATAGATACAGAATTGTGAGTGCAATTTTTTAAAGCAATGGGATCAAAACTATTAATAGTAATTTTGGATGGCTTAAATTCTTTGCATTGCAAATGTGTAAACATGTTTAAAGCCGCTTTTGAAGTTGCATACGCAGTCATACAGTAGTTAGCGTAACAGAAATCTTCATCCCGCATTTTATCAATATCCCCTAATGCACTTGTAATATTAATAATACTTGGCTCGTCACTTTTTTCAAGCAAAGGTTTTAACAGCTGTATAATCCTAATTACTGCAAATAGATTTGTTTCATACACTTGCCTTACATCATCAATATTTATTTGGTCAATTTTTTGTCCAAAGCCATTAGCAATTTCCGCATTATTGACTAAGAGATCCAATTTTCCAAATTTGGAATGAATCAAAGATTTTAGTTCCGTGAGACCTTCGGCAGAGGTGAAATCTGTCTTAACTAATTTGTAATCCTGAAGAACACCCGCCTCCTGAGAAAGTACATCATAACTTTTTTTACTGGCTGCAAGAATTACGTTATAATCGTAATTCAATAAAATGTTAGCAAAAGTTTTTCCTAAACCATTACCTGCTTCTGTTACAACTGCTAATCTATTAACCTTCATGAGAATCCTAAATTAATACGTAAATTTAACTAAAGTCAACTTCAGAAAAGAACCACTTTCTTTTTATAAATGACACAAATAGTGAAGTTTCAATTTTTAATAACAATATATGTACCAATTTCTTCATCTTAATCCATTTGACGGAATTTGTTTGGTGTAGTTCCGCTCCATTTTTTAAAAAACCGAGTAAAATGTGTGGGCTCCTGAAAATTAAGCCTATAAGCAATCTCACCAATATCCAGCCCTGAAAACTTTAACAGGCTTTTACTTTCCACAAGAAGTCTCTCCTGAATAATATCCTTAGCACTTTTCCCGGTTAGTTTTTTTACGGTAGTAGTTAGATAATTAGGGGTAATATTGAGTTTTTCTGCATAATCACTTACATTTTTTGTATCTACATACATTTTATCCACAAGAATTTCAAATTCCTGAGTAATTAGCTGTGCTCTAGACATATGGTTTTCTGTCGATTTATATCGCTCGTACACCGCCTTACAGAAATATAAAAAAGAAACCAACATCCCTTCTAGCATCTTTTCCTGATAGGGATGCGGGTTTTTGAATACAGACTGCATTCTCTGTGTATCAAAATAAAGCGATTCATGTTCTTCTTTGGTAAGCATTAGCAAACTCCTTTCAGACATTTTTAAAAAAGGAAAATCCTCAATAACATTATCAACAACATTCATTAAAAATTCCTTTCTAAACATGATATTAAATCCAGCCATCTTTTCATCCCTAACCCAAGAAAAAACCTGTCCAGGCACCACAAACCATAGGGGGTATTCTTCAAGTGTCAGCCAGTCTGTATTAAGGCTTAATCTACTTTCCCCTACATAGCTTAACAATCCTATTTGATAAAAACCCTGTCTATATGGCGGCATACAACGCCTTGCAGATGGCTCTAATCCCTCTAATGAATAAACGTCAAAATTGGGAATATGGCTTCTGTGAGGAAATCCCATAGCTTCACTCAGATCATTGCTTGTTTCAAAAACTGGAATTTCAGTATGGGTCATCGTATAAAAGTATTAAAAAATGACCGAAATGTTATATTTTGATTTATTAGTAAAGTTGCTATATACAAAAATCTGTATTTAAAAAATGAAATGTTATTTGCACTAGTATTAAAACCTAATCAAATTAACCTATAGAAAACAAATTTTCTTAATCAATTTCAATTTAGAATTATTTGGAAATAGCTTCTTCGAGTTTCATCTGCTCAAACTTAGTATTCAATTCATTCTCTGAAATAAATCCCCATCCTCCACCTAATGCCTTATAGATTGCAATTAATGAAGTTGCAGAAGAAATTTCACTTTCAGCCAAAGAATTTTCAGATTGAAGCAAAGTGTTGTTGGCACTTAAATAATCAATAAAACTGTCTAAACCTGCATTATAACGCTGTCTGGCAAATTGTGCAGCTTTTGCACTCGCCTCCGACGAAATTTTTAATATTTCTCTTCTTTGCAATTCATTTGAATAGTTAGCGAGGGCGGTCTTTATTTCTTCCAATCCCTGCAATACGGTTTTTTCATATTGATTGAGTGCTGCTAATGTCAAAGCATCATTCTGTCTTATTTGTTGTTTTACTCTTCCCAGATTAAACGCCGCCCAACTTATATTGGGCATTATGCTCCATGTAAAAGATTCCTTACTTCCAAAATTAGCAAAGTCCACCGCCGAAAAACCAATAGATCCACCAAATTGAATTTTAGGATAAAGCTCTGCGACAGATAGATTATATTTTGCTATATGTACTTGTAATGTAGCTTCTGCCCTTCTAATATCTGGTCTACGACGTAATAACTCATTGATATCCCCCAAAGCAACTGAAGGAGGCAGACTAGGCAACGGTTGCTTATCAATAATTTTTAGATCCAGTTGACCCGGCACTTCTCCTATCAACACGCTTAAACTGTTTTTTAAAGCTTCCAGTCTCGCTTTTAAAGGAGGAATAGTTGATCTGGTGTTTTCTAACTGTGCCGTCGCTCTGGAAACATCAAGACTATTGCTTGTGCCTGCTTCAGATAATTGAACAGTGAGATCATATGTATTCTGTTGTCCCTTCAAATTACGATTGGCTATATCTAAAAGATATTGTGTTCCGCGTAATTCCATGTAATTATTGGCGACTTCTGCAAAAATACTTACATATATACCTTGCATATCTGCCAGTGCCAACTGATTGTTTGCGTAAGCACCTTTGATACGGTTAGAAACATGGCCAAACAGGTCTGCCTCCCAAAACGCATCAAAACTGCTATTATAGCTGCTGTATGTAGGATTACTGCCAGACACGAAAACATTTTCTCCTAGACGGGTTCTTGTATAATCTCCGTTTGCAGTTACGGTAGGCAATCTGCCAAATTTTGTTCCTTTTAAAAAAGCGCGAGAGGCATATAAATTTGCCACGGCTGAATTGATGTCTAAATTATTTTTTCTGGCTTTTGATATTAATGTATCCAAAACAGGGTCATTAAATTTTGACCACCAATTCTCAATTATTTTTGAAGTTGTGACTTTTGCGTCAGAAAGTTCCTCCAGTAAAAAATCATCTTGTATTTCCGTTTTTGGTTTGACATTAAAATCTCGTTTTGTCATCCCGCACGATAACAGGAAAAACGAAAATAATGTTATTAAAATCAGATTTTTCATAGTTTAAATTTGAATTTATTTCAACATTTCAATTGCTGAACTTCTTTTATTTTATCTGTTTTGGTGATTTGGTTGTCCATTTTCTTCCCAGATAGTAAAATACAGGTGTAAGAAAAATTCCAAAAATTGTGACGCCCAGCATTCCGCTAAATACTGCTATTCCTAGTGAGACGCGCAGTTCTGCACCAGCGCCAGTGGCAATTACAAGTGGTATAACACCTAATATAAATGCCATTGCCGTCATTAAAATAGGACGTAAACGAAGCTGTGACGCTTCAATAACAGCCGTCTTTAAATCTTTGCCTTGATCTTCTAATTGCTTGGCAAACTCCACAATAAGAATCGCATTCTTACTAGCCAATCCTACCAGCACAATTAAACCGATTTGTACCATTATATTGTTGTCTAATCCTGCCAGGTCAATACCTATAATTGCTGATAACAAAACCATAGGCACAATAAAAATAACAGCCAGAGGAAGTATGAGGCTTTCAAATTGGGCAGCTAATAAAAGGAATACAAATACAACGGCAAGGAGAAAAGCAACACCTGCTGTACTTCCTGTTTGCTTTTCCTGATAAGCCAATTCTGTCCATTCATAAGAAATACCTTCAGGCAGAATTTCATCAGCAAGTTCTTCCATTCTATCTAAAGCCTCTCCAGAGCTATGCCCCGGAGCAATATTACCATTTAGTGCCGCTGCCGGGTACAAATTAAATCTTGGAATACGTGATGCCCCTGAAATATCCTCCTGACGTGTGAATGTTCCAATCGGAACCATTTCGGCTTCATTGTTGCGTACTTTGATCCTAGATATGTCATCGGGCGTTAATCGGTTAGGTGCATCTGCCTGGGCTGTAACCTGATAGGTTCTTCCTAAATAATTAAATTCATTCACAAAGGCAGAACCCATATAAATTTCAAGAGACTGAAAAACATCTCCTACGTTCACCCCTAATTTTTCAGCTTTGACACGGTCAATATCTAAATACAATTGGGGAGTTTGATCATTAAAAAATGTAAAAACACTACTCAGAATAGGGTCTGCATTTGCAGCTGCGGCTAAGGCATAAGTAGCTTTTACCAGTTCATCTGTTCCTAAATTGGCTCTGTCTTGTACCATCATTTTAAAACCACCCGCATTACCGATTCCACGTACAGATGGAGGTGGAATTACAAGAACTATCGCATCATCTATTTGAGCTAGTTTTGTACTGATTGTACCTAATAAATCTTCATATCTTAAGCCTTTCTCTTTACGTATGTCAAAATCTTCAAGAGTTAAAAATACAGCTGCGGTATTAGAAGCATTTGTATTTGAAGCTGCATCAAACCCCGTAAAAGCAACAGCATTTTCAACTCCATCGATGTCTAATCCTATATCTAATACTTCTTTGATTACTTTATCTGTTCTGGACAAAGATGATCCCGGAGGTAATTGTACCAGAGTTATAAAATATTGCTGATCCATTGCAGGAATAAATCCTTTTGGCACTCTTCCAAATTCAAAACCTGTAATAAGAACCAGTCCTCCATAAACAACTAAAACTAGTATTGATGTTCTAACTAGTTTCTGAATGCTCTTCCCATAATTACCAGAGAGTTTTTCAATGAAATTATTAAAACCATTTCCTACATATGAAAAAGGTTTCAGTAATAAGGGTGTTTTTTTATTTGGATCCTTTACCTCGTGACGCATTAACAAAGCTGCCATTGCAGGGCTTAAGGTTAAGGATACGAATACTGAAATAGTTGTAGCTACGGCAATGGTCATTCCGAATTGTTTGTAAAACTGGCCTGAAATACCATCTAAAAAAGCTGTCGGAATAAATACTGCAACTAATACTAAACCAATTGCAACTAGAGCGCCTCCTACTTCATCCATTGTTCTAACGGCTGCTTCTTTGGGTGAAAGTCCTTTAGCTAAATAACGCTCCATATTTTCTACCACCACAATAGCATCATCTACCACAATACCAATTGCCAGTACAAGACCAAAAAGCGTAAGGTTATTAAGGGAAAAACCTATCGCCTGCATAACGGCAAAAGTTCCTATTAGCGATACAGGTATGGCTAAAATCGGGATAATGGCTGCTCTCCAGGACTGGAGAAACAATAAAATAACAAACACCACTAACAGAATAGCTTCGAATATGGTGTGATATACTTCGTCCACAGATTTTTGAATGAATTCTGTAGGATTGTACGCAATTTTATATTCGAGGTCTTCTGGAAAGCTTTTAGAAAGTTCTTCCATGGTGGCTTTTATTTCAGCCGAAGTTTCTAAAGCATTTCCTCCGGGCTGTTGAAAAATGGGCATAGCTATCGCGGGATCTTTCCCCAAATATCCCTTAGTGGCATAATTCTGAGCGCCTAGTTCTACACGACCAACATCTTTTACCTGAACAATTCTGCCACCTTCATCAGACTTTATAATGACATTCTCAAACTGCTGGGTTGTAACTAATTTTCCTTGTGTTTGAATATTTATTTCGAAGGCTGATTGGCTTCCAGATGGCAGTGTATTTAATGTTCCACTTGCGATTTGCACATTTTGAGCCCGAAGCGCAGCGACGACCTCTCCAGCTGTCATATCCAAATTCGCAATTTTATCGGGATCAAGCCAAATGCGCATAGCATATTCGGCAGCTCCAAAAATTTGTATATCCCCAATCCCCTTAATACGCGCCAGTTGATCTTTTAATTGAAGGGTGGCGTAATTACCCATATAAGTTTGGTCATAGGTCTTATTTGGTGAATACATATTTACCACCAATAAGATGTCTGGGGATATTTTTTTGGTAGTAATTCCAAGTCTGCGAGCCGACTCCGGCAAACGCGGTTCTGCAATTGCAACTCTATTTTGAACTTGTACCTGAGCCCTGTCAAGATCTGTTCCCAGTTCAAAAGCTATTTGAACGATTACCCTTCCATCTGCCGATGATTGGGACGTCATATACAACATCCCTTCCACCCCGTTAATCTCTTTCTCAAGGGGTGCTGCGACAGTTTCTGAAAGTGTCTTTGCATTTGCTCCCGGATATAAGGCTACAACCTCTACCGTTGGAGGTGCAACATCCGGAAACTGAGATACCGGTAAGGATACATAAGCCAAACCACCTACAATAAGAATGATTACACTTAATACAGCCGCAAAAATGGGCCGTTTTATAAAAACGTGACTAAATTTCATAGTTTCTTTACAATTGAAATATAGCAGCCCTGTTGCTCTATAATTCATCTAATAAAATGAATGATAAGAGCAATTAATGACTGCTTTAAATATTAGGATTATTTTGGGGAGACTTATTTCTCTGCTTTTACCACTGCATATTCTCCCCCTTTGTCTTTATCTAGAGAAGTTTCAATTGGAGTAACAGACATTCCAGGTCCAATTTTTTGAATATTATTGATGATCAATTTATCATCCTTTGTTATTCCATCACGAATGATCCTCAAACCATTGCTATGCAAAGGGCCTAACGTCACATTCTTAGTGGTTACTACATTGTCATTTCCCAATACGTAAACAAAACGAATGGATTGGTTAGTGCCTATTATATCATCCGGAATCATTAAGGCTTCATGTTCTGCACTTCCTTTAAGTCTTGCTTTACCGAACATACCAGGCTCTAAAAGATGATCTTTATTTTCCAGCGTTGCGCGACTTTCAATAGTACCCGTATTGTTGTCTAGTTCATTATCTACAAAATCTACCTTCGCTTCATGTACAAAATCAGCTTCATCCTGTAACTTGATAAACACTGGTATCCCTCCCGTGCGCATAGATCCACGCTCACCATTTCTAGCTAGTCTCGCATATCTTAAATAATCAGATTCACTGCCCGTAAAGTAAAAGTCAATGGGACTAGTGGCCACTATAGTTGTAAGTATAGTAGAGTTAGAAGTACCGCCATCAATCAAATTCCCCTCATTTACCTTATGTCTACTTACCAATCCTGAAATTGGTGCAGTAACCTTTGTAAATTCCAAGTTCAGTTTTGCATCATCAACTCTTGCCTGGGATAATAGTATACTTGCCTTAGCAAATTCTAATGCCTGTTTTCTACGATCGTATTCTTCAATAGACATTGCTCCGGATTCACGAAGTGACTCAACCCGTTCGTAATTATCCTGCGCCGTTTTTAAAGACGCCTTTGCCTGACCATAATCTGCATTTGCCTGATCTAATGCAATTCTATAGGATCTATCATCAATAGTAAAGAGGACCTCTCCTTTCTTGACCATTTGACCGTCCACAAAATTTACGCTTTCTAAAAAACCACTTACACGAGCTCGTACTTCAACTCTGCTGCTTGCTTCAAAACGGCCTGTATATTCATCCCATTCTGTTATTTTTTTATAAACAGGAACCGCAACCTCTACTGGCATAGCTTGTACTTCTGTGATGGCTACTTCTTCTTTGTCTTCTGTCGTGAAAGAGAGTACAAGAATTATTGCAAACAGCAAACCTGAAACAGCAAGAATTTTCAAGGATATATTTTCGGTATTTAAATTAATTGTTTTCATCTTATTTTGGGTTGTATGAAAGTTATTTTAGGAATGACAAATGTATTAGGGATGACGTAGGATTGACTAACCATAATATCTTCATTAATGATCAAAATCTAATCTCCAGATCATTTCATTACTTTAGTTTATCTTACTTTATTAATAATTAGGATTAAAAACTATTATTAATAGTATGCCTGCCAACTTTCCAGTTTCCTATTAAAATTCGTCTGCCGTATCACACTAAGAGATTTAAGATGACATTCTCATTTAACATTTCTATAAATTCCAGCTTCCTAGAACTGAAATTAGGATATAAATTCTTCAGCAGATTCAGATATACGCCCGGCTTTTTTTAAATGCTTTAAGATTTGTACCTCGGAAATACTGACGTCATTAAATTTATACTGTTTTTTATCTGATTTTCCATTGGATACAATTTTAAAAACCATGTTTTTAAAGCCGTGGAGATTTGAAGCTACCGAAATAATATCAAATGAATAATAGATACTAGTTTGCTATTGATTTGTACATATACTGGACTGCTGATAATCCTCCTGTCAGGAGCACAAAAATTAGTTGGTTTTGGCGTGGCATTTACATTTATAAGAGTAAAAAGGCTCTGCTTTACAATGCTAAGAATATGAAGAGCGGAAGGAGCGAAAACAATCAAAAGAAAGCAAGAAATGACCAGACTTTAATATAGATACTCATTTATCACTAACCATCTACAAACAGACTTAAACATACCTGTTTTAAAAAGTGTAAAGTGTCCTGCTAATAAAATGCCTATTGTTCAGTGTCAAGCATTGATATTCTGACCGTACAATGCAGATAGCTTTATCAAGTAGTTTTAATGCAGTGAAAATCTTCACAAAGCATGCTGATATTAGCCTCTACTTTACTATTATAGACATAGCAGATCGATCGTATTGTCTACTACTGATATAGAAGAGATAATAGGGTATAAATAATGACAGCCTTATTTTAACAAATAACGCTACTGTTGAAAAAATAGGCATGACTTTACAGTTTAACCCAAGAAAATTTCCACATTCCTTCTCAGGAATATTTAATAAATCAAGGTCTGGATAGCGTGAGCCGGAATCTCCATAGAGGCTTTAGAACCACCTATAATTAGATTATAAACTATACTATCATCGGTTTTATTCATAACCACAGTTGCTATTTTACCATTTTCATTTTTAAAGGAAGTACTTAATAAAACACTTCGGCTTACAGCGGTACTCAGACGTTTTGCATTGGGGCGAATAAATTTTGAAAATTGACCAATGTAGTAATAAGAAGGAGTAAAAATCAATTTTCCGGTTCTGGTATCTGCATGTATGGGGGCAAAACAAAAATTGCCTACGTGATTGGGACCACCGTTTTCGTCTAACAAAATATTCCAGTCTGTCCAGGCAACAGTTCCGTTATTAAAATCGTGAATCATTTGTTCGCCATAACGTTCTCCATTAGGCCAGTATTGATATTTAGCTGCGTCAAATTTTTCTACACAACCTTCAGTAAACATTAAATTTTTATCAGGAAAAGCTTCGTGCACGCGGTTAACATTGTCAAAGAGCGGCTGAGCGCCCGTCCAGGTTTCGTACCAGTGAAAACCCATTCCCCATGCATATTTAGAAGCTTCCGGATCACTAAAAATCGTATTTGCACGATTAACCATTAAGTCTCTATTATGATCCCAGACCACAATTTTTTTATCTCCCAAACCCTCTTTTTCTAAAGTTGGGCCTAAGAAATTTTTAAGGAAATCACGCTCATCTTCAGCTGTATAAACACAAGATTCCCAGGTTTGCGTGGCCATAGGTTCGTTTTGAATAGTCAATCCCCAAACAGGCATTCCTTCTTGTTCATAGGCTTTTATAAATTTAGCATAATAAGTTGCCCAGGTCTGCGCATACTCTGGCAATAATTTCCCGCCGTGCAACATAGAATGATTGCTTTTCATAAATGATGGCGGACTCCACGGGCTAACATACAGTGGCAATTTTCCACCTGCAGTTTCTATAGCTTTCTTTATAAGCGGAATCCTGAACTTTCGATCATGTTCTATAGAAAAAGTACTTAGATCAGTATCTCCTTCTTCAATATATGTATAACTCGCACTGCTAAAATCACAGCTGTGAATATTTGTACGCGCTAGTGTATAACCTATACCCTTTTTATCATCATAATAGGCGTCAAGCAATTTTTGTTGTTCCTCTTTAGATAGTTCAGCAAAAACCTCGGCACTGGCATCAGTAATAGCGCCTCCTATTCCCATTAAGGTTTGAAAGGTTTTAGCCGGGTTTACAAAAACTGTAATCTCGGTTTCCAGAGGTTGAGAAGATTCTTTAAAAGTAGCTTTTCCATTTGCAGAAAGACGAAGATCTGTATTTTCAGCTGTAGTATAAATTTGAATATTTTTCCCCTGAAAATCCATTTTTTCAGAAGAAGCCTGACCATATATATTCATTGTCCCGAGGGCAATTATTGCACAGGAAATGTATTTCAATTGTATTTTCATCTTCTATTTTCTTGAACTATTTCTAAAAAAATACTGTTATAGCACCAATGTAGCAATGTCTTTTGCAGCTAATTTCACTAAAACCTTCTTCTCTCTAACTATTACTTTAACTGTTTTAGCCTTATCTGCTTTGTTTTGTAAAATGAGAACGGTTTCCCCTTCCGGTGTGTTAAAAGCTACATTAGGCAAATCCTTTGACAGATTTGATTCAATGCGTTTTGACCCCGGCGAAACAAATTTTGAAGCCTGTCCTATAATGTAATATGCAGGCTCACGTGTAACTGTATTGCCGTTAATAGTGATTGCTCCCAGACAACGGTCACAGCCACCACGATCTGTATGCGGCTCCTGATTTTCATCTGCAGCGAGATTCCATTCTAGAACAGTTTTACACCAGTTTCTGGTAGCGCCTATAATTAAATTCTCTGTGTGCCACTCCATTTCTTTCGCAAAATCGCCCGGCGCTCCTACCCATTGCTCAGTAAAATAAAGATTCTTTTCTGGGTGGGTATAATGTACTGTGCTTATTGCATTTACATTCCCTCCATATAAGTGAAAAGCAGAACCATCAATATATTTTGCAGCTTCAGGATCATTTAAAATAGAAATAGGATAATCTGGCCTGTCTGCATTATGATCATATATAATGATCTTAGTTTTAATATTGTTGTCTACGAAAGCCGGGCCTAAATGGTTTTTAATAAACTCACCCTGCTCTGGTGCTTTCATTAATAAACTGGGATTGTTTCCCGGATGCAACGGCTCATTTTGAATGGTAATCGCATCAATAGGAATTCCGTTATCACCCATTGCTTTGATATACTTTACAAAGTAGTTTGCATAAACGGGATAGTATTTTTCTAAAAGACTTCCGCCACGGGTATCTCCATTATCTTTCATCCAAACTGGTGGAGACCAGGGCGAACCTAAAATTTTAATTTTTGGTGAAATTTTTAATATTTCCTTTAAAACCGGGATTAGATGAAGTGTATCCTGACTCAGATTAAAATGTGCTAAGTCAATATCTGTTTCGCCTTGAGCTAAATCATCGTAAGAAAAAGGAGCCGCATCCATATCTGAAGCGCCTATGCTTAAACGTATATAACTCACGCCCAGATTTTCTTCCTTTCTCCCAAAAAGTTCCTGCAGCAAATCTGCTCTTGCCGTATCACTCATGTAATGCATAAGCATAGCGCTACCGCCTGTGAGTGTATAGCCAAAACCATCCATGGTTTGGTACGTTATTGAGTCGTTTATAACTATTGTTTCATCTGCCTTATCAGCATTATCAGGATTTATCGCAATTTCCTGTTTTTGCAACAAGTGCTTTCCATCTTGTGAGGTTAGCCAAAGTTGAGCCGTTTCTGTTTGCTGTTTTTCAACTGAATTACAGCTCACGGCCATAACAGCTATTAGAAATAATAGTAGTGAGGGAGTTTTCAACGTTAAATTAAATTGGTGGTTAGTATTACTTTAAAATTTTTATTGTTTCCAGGTCAAAATCGCCGATTTTTATACCGATTTTGAGGGTATTTGTACCGATTTTTAGAGGAATTAAATCAGTTGATATCCATTCCCAGTCATCTGAAGAATTTGGAATATTGAGATCTTGTATGTGTTTAGTATTTATTTCAACAGAAGCTTTTCCCTTTGCATTGTTTCCTCTTACTTTAATGCTGAATTTATAGTTACCACTTTGTACTACTTTGAAAGTGTACTGCAAAAATTCTCCTTTATCCAGATCACCCACATAAACCGCTTCAGCATCCTGAGTATTTTCGCTTTTATAAATATCTACACCATCGTTGCGATATGCATGACCATTATTCCAGCTTTCGCGATCACCACCTTTCGATATATAATAGTTTCCCACAACAGAATCTTTATAAGCAATTCCGTTTTTACCCAGATCATAATCTGTTGCTTTAATACTCGCGCTATCCTTTACGACAATTTCTTTATAAGGAATTGTTTTATCTGAATGCGGCTGGCGTATCATGGCATCTATGACATCTCTATGAACGATACAGTTTTCAATTTTCGTGTTTTCGGCCAGTTGCATAAAAGCTTTATATGCTTCAGTAGAAGTTGGTTTTTCGGCTTTGCTGTTCCAGTAATCTAAAACTTTTTGATACCTTGGATTTACTTTTACTTCCAACGGATTATTAGAGCCTAATTTTTTTAACGGCCACCAGCACCAGCCAATATTATTTTGTTCCATCAGCTTTATAGCATCTGCAAACCAGACATTTGAGTTTTCGCCAGATTCTCCCAGCCAGATAGGAATTTGATATTTTTCTCTAAAATCAAGAAAATTCTGAATACTTGCGGTATCATTATAATTCCAGTATTTATGAAAACTCATTACCATATTCTCATCCCATGGCGGCAGAACTCCGTTGTAATTATTTCCCCAACCATTACCTTCTATAATGATAATGTGCTTTTTGTCAACGGTGCGAATAGCTTCAGTAATCCTGACCATTAATTCACGCAGCGGTTTATTTTCAGAATCCTGAGTTCCGTTTTTATTTTTTCCTTCTTCAAAACTCCAGTTAGGCTCGTTGATAATATCATAAGCACCAATAACTGGCTCATCTTTGTATTTTTCGGCCAATTTTACCCATAAATCGACCAGTTTTTGCTGATTTTCGGCACTTTCCCAAAGCGATGGTTTTGAAGGATCGCGGTCTGATATATTTACATCATGACCTTGCCCACCCGGAGTGGCATGCATATCCAGAATTAAATACATATTATTTGATTTACACCATTTCACCAATGAATCTGTCATTGTAAAACCTGCCTCCAGCCATGTATTATCTCCTTTTACAGGCTCTTTTTCTACTGGCAGCGTGTACAAATTATAATGCATGGGAAGCCGTACAGAATTAAAACCCCAGCTTTTAAGTGAATCAACATCTGTCTTCTGAACAGTGTTTTTTAACCAGGCCGTGTAAAATTCCTGTGTTTTTTCTTTGCCTAAAAGCTCTTCAATATGCTCTTTAATAACATATTGCTGCCCCGAAAATGGTACTTTAAGCATATAACCTTCCTGCAGCATATAACCGCCAAGACCAATACCGCGTAGGAGTATGTTTTCAGTATTCTCATTTACAATTTTTACTCCGTCAGTTTTTAAAAAACTTTGTGCAAAGCAGGTAATTGATAAAAGATATAATAACGGAGCTAAAAATTTAAGTTTCATGATAGATTATTAATGTTGAGTTTTACTCCCAGATGTACGTGCCCACAGCACCAGCATCCAGAGAAGTTACCACCCATTTATTATTATACTTAATATTAAATTGGGTATTTGTGCTGCCATCATTTTCAACTAGTAAAACTTTTTTTCCATCAGGTGTTAAAAAAGCAACGTTTTGAAGATCTCCTTTTATCTCACTACTTATACGCAGGGAACCTTCAGGAACAAATTTTGAAGCATGAGCTATTATATAATAACCTACATTATGAGTGACAGTACTACCAGAATTAACAGTAATTGCTCCTTTACAAACTGTGCAGCCACCGTCTGTATGCGGCCCAAAAGATTCATCATTTGCAAGATTCCATTCTAAAGCATTTTTACTCCAGTTGCGCATAGAGCCAATAACCACATTTTTTAAATGCCATTTTAAAGTTCCGGCAAAATCATCATTAGATGAGTTATATTGCTCTGTGAAATACACATTTTTATCTGGAAATGCATTGTGTACTGTGCTCAATGCCTGAATATCTCCGGCATATAAATGAAAAGCAGAACCATCTACAAAAGCATTTGCAGCAGCATCACTTAACACTTCAATAGGATATTGCGGGTTATCACAGTTGTGATCATAAGTAATAATTTTAGTATCAAGATTTGCCGCCTGTAAAGCAGGACCAAGATTATTTTTAATGAAATCTGTTTGCTGTGTAGCTGTCATTACCATGCTGGGATTGTTACCACCATGAAGCGGTTCATTTTGGGGTGTTAAGGCATCTATGCTAATTCCTTCAGCTTGCATTTTCTCAAGATATTTTACCCAATAATTTGCATAAACTTCATAATATTGAGGTTGTAAACTGCCACCAACAAAACTGTTATTATCCTTCATCCAGACTGGGGCAGTCCACGGGGTAGCCATTATTTTAATTTGCGGATTGATCGCAATAATTTCTTTTAAAAGCGAAATAACTGCGCTATCCTGATCAAAACTAAATTGAGAAAGATCAAGATCTGTTTCGCCCTCAGGCAAATCATCGTAAGTAAAAGAAGTCTCATTTAAATCTGAAGCTCCCACACTTATTCTAAGATAACTTATACCAATAGATGTAGCAGAATCACCAAATAATTCATCAAGAAGTTCTGCCTTTTTTGAAGTTTCAAGTTCATTAATCACCTGAGCGCTCCCGCCAGTTAAGGTAAAACCAAAGCCATCAATAGCCTGAAAAGTCTGGTTGTCATCAACCTCGATATTGACAAATGCATTAGGTGTAGTATCAAACCCTAAGACTGTAGCTTGTTTTTGCAGCTCTGCACTACGATCTGCTTTTGTAAGCCAAAAATCCATATCATTTGTTGTAGATGTGGGTGGTGTAGGGGTTTCCGGAGTTTCTGGAACAGTAGCACTTTCTTCTTCTGATGAAGATGAAGAACAGCTAGTTTGAAAAAGCGTGGTACTTCCCAACAGGAAGATGAAAAAATATTTTTTCATAGATATATTCATTTACCTATCTTTTTTGGTATTTATTCATTTCATTGAAAACATAATTGAAAATCTCAAAAACAGAGTACAGCTACTCATGCAGTATAAAAAAAGAGCCTGTATCTATATAACACAGGCTCATATTCTTAATCTAATTACTTCCTCTCATTTCTACATTAGTAATAGATATTCCAGTAGAACCAAGGCTTTCTCCTCCAGACTTCATTAAAAGGTATATTGTTCCAGACTGATCAAAGGTTACCTTATTACCTGAGCCTACACAGCCCACTATAGATAATTTTCCTTCAAAGGCACCATTTGCACAGCCATCCCATGTACTGAGTCCCATTCTTCTACCGTCAGCAGAATAATCTTGATTTTGAACTGGTGGTGTTGTTGATGCATATACTTCAAACCACGTATTTAGCGCACCACTGCCCCAAACTTTCATATCGATAGTATATTCCTTATTTGCCTGAACTTCAATCGCCTGATATATTGCCTGTTGATTATAACCGCCACCGGTAACTGTAGCGCTGCCGTCATTAAATGTCCAGATAGTTCCGGAGTCACTTATATTTAGGACGGTCCACTGGTTTCTATCTTCATCATTTTGAAATTTACCTCCTTTCACCAAATTTCCTGCAACGGGATCTGACTGAGCAACTACAACTTCCTGAGAAACAGTATTAGTTTCTCCTCCTCTTCCTATAGCGGTATGATAAATGGTATAAGTGCCTGCATCAGGTAAAAACAATTCCTCTGTCGTGTCTCCTGTGTAAAAACCATCACCGGTATTCCACATTGAGCTAATAACATTTTCTGTGGCAGCCTGAAACGTAAAATTGTTGGGCTGTCCTTCTACGGGAGTAACGGTAAATGTTGCATCAACTTCAGGATCTGCAAGACCATTACCAGAGCCAATCTCATCTGGCTGGCAACTAGTTATTGAACCTGCTGCCACCAGTACCATAATAAAATAAAAATATTTTATGTTGATTATTTTAATCATGTTGTTATGGTTTTTAGATTAATAATTAGGATTTTGAACGATAAGGGTGTTTTCTAACTCATTAAGAGGTATTGGCAGCACTTCGTTTTTACCCGCTGTAAAACCTTGACCTGAAAGGGCGTTTGCTGCTCTTCCGGTTCTTACAAGATCAAACCATCTGTGACCTTCTCCTGCAAGTTCTTTTCTGCGCTCGAGCATTATTGCATCCATCGTAACAGGAACCGGAGACAAGCCTACTCTTGCTCGTACTGCATCTAATAAAGCTTGCGCTCGAGCGCCATTTGCGCCCAAAGCTTCTGCCTCCATTAAATAAGAATCAGACAGGCGCATGATATATACATTTTGTCTGTAATTAAGTTCAGGAACTCCCCCTCCGTCTGACACATCTGTTTTTAAGGGCATAAATTTTTTAAGAAAATATCCCGTATCCTGATTTGCTGGTGTATAATTCACTTCACCCGCTGTTTGTAAAGCCTTGAGATCTGCTATAGTAACATCGAAACGAGGGTCACCTTTCAAAACATCGTACAATTGCTGAGTTACTGTATTAAAACTCCAGCCACCTGCATAATTAGGTGCTTTAGAATTAGCTGTAAGAGAAAAACCTCGGGGTCCTACCATTTGATTAACCGTATTCCCTTCATTCTGACCACCGCCCCAGTTGCCGTAATCTACATTAGCATCGCTGGTACTTGCTACCTCGATTATTCCTTCTGAATTAAAACCTACTGAACTTCCAAATAAGTCGGCATAATTGCTCACTAATTTATAGCCATATTTACTGGTTCCTCCGGGGGTGCCATTAACCTCAGCTAATTGCGCTGCAGCCGCATCATTCTTGCCTTCATATAAATAAACTTTACCTAAAAGTGCCTGTACACTGCCTTTTGTAAAACGCCCTCCATCTGTATCAAGATTTTCAATCATATTTGGTAAAGCTGGCATTGCTTCCTGTAAGTCAATTTCTATTTGTGCATATACAGCTTCTGGAGTGGCTTGTTCTACATTATAAATTTCACTGGTTAATACCGGTTCTGTAAATAATGGAACATTACCAAAAAGCCTAACTAATTCAAAGTAATAATAACCTCTTAAAGCTTTTGCCTCTGCTGTAAATCTTGCTTTTAGATTTTCATCCATTGGCACATCCGGAAGTTTTTGAAGCAGAATATTTGCCCTGAAAACCCCTTGAAAATAATCATTCCAAAAACTTGGTGGGATGGTTGAAGGATCTATGGTATAATTATTAAAAGATTGTATCCCCGCTCCATCAGAAGGGCTACCACCACCAGCATTAAAATCATCAGACCCCGCATTCATCATCGTGATCATATTTTCGAAAGTCTTAGCTTGTTTGCCCATTATATCATAAGTAGCTACAAGACCAGAATAAGCCTGATCTGCATCTTCATAATAGTTGTCTTCCAGAAATGTACCTTGTGGTTTTAATTCTATATATTCTCTAGAGCAGGACAGCGAAAGACCGCTTATAACCAAACCTATTAAAGGATATGCTATTGATTTAAGTTTCATAACTCTTTTTTTAAAATTGTAAATTAACTCCTAGTAAACCAGTGATTGCCTGGGGATAATATCCTCGGTCTATTCCAAAAACGCCCCCACCTATTTCCGGATCAAAACCTGTGTATTTAGTGAAAGTCACTAAATTTTCGCCGGTAACATAAATTCTCAATCTGGATAAGCCTACACGTTGTATGGCTTCTGCCGGTAAAGTATATCCCAGCTGAACTGTTTTAAGTCTTAAATAATCACCTTTCTCCAGGTAAAAATCAGATGGATTAGAGAAGTTATTATTATTGTCGCTATTAGATAGCCTTGGGTACGAATTTGAGGAGCCCTCGCCGGTCCATCTTCCTAATGCCGCAGTTTGATAATTTGCATTTGTGATGTCAAGTCTTCTTAAGCCCTGAAATATTTTATTTCCTGCAGCTCCCTGAGAGAAGATTAAAAGATCAAAGTTTTTATAATCCAGATTTATGGTGAATCCAAATGTATATTTAGGAATAGAACTTCCCAAAAATTTTCGATCTGCCTCTGTAATTACACCATCGTCATCACTGTCTACCCATTTAAAATCGCCTGGCACAGCATTAGGCTGAATAACCTGTCCCTGAGAATTTACATAATTTTCAATCTCTGCCTGATTTTGAAAAATACCGTTAGTTTTAAATCCGTAAAACGTATTGAAAGACTGGCCCACCGCAGTACGTGTTATAGGATAATTACCAGATTGTATTGTAGCACCTCCTGAAAGAAAATCTATACCTTCACCCAAGTAGGTCACCTCATTTTCCAAATAAGAGAAGTTTGCATTAGCAGAAATATTAAAATTTCCTATTGATTTGTTGTATCCTAATTCTACATCAAAACCTTTGTTGATCATATCTGCCACATTTGCTGCCGGGTTTCCTGTTGCTCCTATATAACCTGGAAGCCTTAAATCTTGCAGTATCCCCACAGTTTTTTTCTTATACAAATCAACAGTTAGTGTAATATTATTTATTAAACGTGCATCAAAACCAATGTTTGATTGTCTTGTTTCCTCCCATTTGAGATCTGGGTTTGCCGGAGCATTGGGGCTGTTACCTATTACTACAGATGCAACATTGCCAAATGTGTAATTTCTACCTGAACCTATCGTAGATAAATATCTAAAGTCACCTATTGCATCACTTCCTACAATACCATAACCACCACGAATTTTAAGTTGGTTTAATATATCACTATCCTCAAAGAAGCCTTCTTTAGTAGGCACCCATCCTAAAGAAAATGATGGAAACCAACCGTATTTATTATTGCTACCAAAACGAGTAGAGCCGTCTCTTCTAATAATTCCTGTAAATAAGTACTTCTCTTTATAATCATAAGTAAGTCGAGAAAATAGTGAAGTTACTCGGTGCTCTGTACCTATATAAGCACTAGCTATAATCTGATCGTCTGGTACATCAAAAAATGCCGCATCATCACGATTTGTAACAGGAATATTATTGTAAGTGACTGTTTCACCTTTACTATCATTCTCTGTATACGTTCCCTGACCTAATAATAAACTGAAATTATGATCTCCTATTTCTTTAACGTATGAAAGAGTGTTCTCTATATTCCATCCAAATCCTCTGTTTGTACCTCTTGAGATGTTGTTCTGAGAGGTAACTGTTGAACTGTTTAAATAAGAAACCGGCGTGAAACTTTCATTACCATAATAAGCAAGTTTTCCACCTAGTGTACTCTTGAAGTTTAAGCCTGGAATTAATTCCAGATTAACATAGACATTCCCTACAAAATTATCTGCCCAGCTATAATTACCTAAACGAGTTTGAATATAAGCAAGAGGATTTGTCATTTCCTGAAGAACCAGATTTGAAATACCATAAGGATTACCATTTTCATCTCTCATTATACCCTGATTAGTTGAATAAGGTGATGCGTTTGCTACAGTTGCATCTGTAACCACTACAGGAGTGAGAGGATCTAAATTTATAGCAGAACTCAACGGGCCACCAAACTCACTGTTTGTATTACCCAAACCAGTGCTCTTTTCATTAGAATATCCTACTGTCTCCCCTAATGTGATGAAATCATTTATCTTATGGGTAGAATTAAGTCTGATATTCTTTCTTGTATAATGAGAAATATCTTTGGTAACTATACCTTCTTGATCTAAATAACCAAATGAGAGGTAGAAAGTAGATACATCATTGCCCCCACTTAAACTCACTTCATGATTTGTGCGTTGTGCACTATTATTAAATATGACATCCTGCCAGTCTGTACCGGCTCCTATACCTGCAGCATCCGGAAACGGAAGCGTAAGATCTGATGGAGAACCAGTAAAATCGTTAGCATATTTTTCATTAAATAATGTGGCATATTCGGTGCCATTCAGCAAATCAAGTTTTCGAGCCGGGCCTGATAAACCTGTGTACCCTGTATAATTCACAGTTAACTTGCTTTTGCTACCTTTTTTTGTGGTTACTAAAATGACACCAGCAGCTGCACGAGCTCCATATATCGCTTGAGATGCAGCATCTTTTAAAACTTCAATAGACTCTATGTCAGATTGATTAAGATAACCTATACCTCCTGCATCTACTATCACTCCATCAACTACCCATAGTGGTTCATTATTGCCAAAACTTGTTACCCCCCTTACCCTTATGGTAGAGGATGAACCAGGCTGCCCAGAGTTTGCAGCAATAGTAAGACCTGATGTTCGTCCTTGCAATGACTGCTCCACACGCGTTACCGGGAGGTTTTCTAATTCAGTAGCTTTTACACTTGATATAGCTCCGGTTACGACACTTTTTTTCTGTGTACCATACCCTACCACTACAACCTCTTCTAAAGCAGCGGCATCTTCTTTAAGTGTAATTTGAAAATTGGTAGTAGTACCTACAGGAATGGTCTGGCTTTCAAAACCAACAAAAGAGACTACTAAAACATCTTCCGGAGCTGCAGATAAATTAAAGTTTCCGTCAAAATCGGTTTGGGTTCCGGTTGAAGTTCCTTTAATTAAAACATTAGCACCTGGTAATGGCATATTTGAACCATCTAGTACTGTTCCTGTAATTTCTTTTGATTGTGCCCAGCTTAAGCTGACACTCAACAACAGCATTACTAAAAAGTAATTTTTAATTCTCATTAGATATTAAGATTTATTAGATTGTGGATATTTTCTTTAACACTACGACGTACAAACCATTATGACATTCGCAATTAAATGCCTTTCGAAAACGTTTTCATGTTAATTTACCTAGCGACTAAATTAAAATATCATAATTCGACTTATCTCTAAATCGATACACTTGAGTTACGCCACAATGTTAAATATATACGTCATTTATACGTCAATTTTCATTTTAATTTGATTTTCAGATGAATAAAAAATATTTTTATATTTAATTAATGATATTTTTGCTCGCACTTATCTTCTGAATTTTTAACACACATCTTTTTTATATAAAATGCTAATAAAACTTATTTTAAAAATACTTTTTGGAATGACCTTTTGGTCTTTTTATATATGTTCTGCACAGGAAATACCACGCAATACAAGTGGTATAATTCCTAAAATCACACATTATAGTCGCAATGATTTTCATGCGGATGGTCAGTTTTGGACAATGAGCGAAGATAAAAATGGCATACTCTACTTTGGTAATAATGACGGGGTCCTCGTGTTTGATGGTGAAAGATGGCAGAAGGTAACTTTACCAAATCATTCTACAGTACGCAGTCTTATTACAACAACAGACAATGTTGTACATGCTGGAGGTTTCAATCAAATTGGAACTATTGATCGGGATTCTTTAGGTAATTACTTTTTTAATTCTCAAAATGAACAGCTCAAATTAGACAATGAGAAAATTGAAAATCTATGGCAAGTTCATGACTTTCGAGGATATTTAATTTATAGATCCTTTACAGAGCTTATTGTTGTTACTGGTAGTACAGCTACCCACATTCAAGCTAACAATCGCTTTATTCAATCTGGAGTAGTGGGAGATCATTACTATGTTCAGGATATGAATTTTGGAATTATGGAATTTGATCCTCAATCCATGAGTCTTAAAAAATCTTTTCAATTTCCCGAAAATGAAGGCTCTGTAGTCGCTTTTTTACCAACCAACCAAGAAAATGAATTGCTCATTGTCACTAAATCTGGAGTGATCCTGAAAGCTGATAGAAATAAAGGCACATTAACAGAATTGAAAAATCTATTTAATCCTGAAGAACAGGAACAAATAATTAGTGCAAAAATGTATAAGAATGATTATTTGCTTGGCACACTTAGCTCTAAATTAATGATACTACGGCAAAATGGTGAACTTATTAGAAAACCCTCATCCTTTTTGAAGTTGTTTAACTCAACCATATTAGATGTTCAATCTTCTCAGGATGAAAATAGTCTCTGGGTTTTAATGAATAATGGTTTAGACTATGTTGAGTTTAATTCACCTGTATCCCATCTTTTTGATTCTTCATCCATATCAGATATTTATTTGGATAAAGACACGCTTTATCTTGCCACAAATACTGGAGTTTTCTATTCAAAATTTGACATTTCTAATTACGATATTAATACTTTAAATTTTGAAAAAGTACAGAATCTTGAAGGTCAGTCGTGGTCTATTACTAAACAAAAGGGCAAAATTCTAATTAGCCATGATAAAGGACTGTTTTACCTTGACAAAAACAAACCTGTAAGAATAGGTGGTGCAAATGGTATATGGAAAGTTATACCAGTGCAGGGCAAGTCTAACACATTTATTGCTGCCAGTTATTATGGCTTATACCCATTAACTTTCACTAACGGAAGCTGGATTTTAAATGAAAAGATAAAAGGGTTTAATGAATCTGGAAGAGATATTTTACAAGTTGACGCCAATAATACTTTTTGGGTTTGTCATGGTTATAAAGGAGTATACCGACTCAAATTAAACGATAATTTAAGTCGTGTTTTTGCATTAGAACATTTTACAGATAAAAATGGTCTGCAATCCCCCTTTAATGTAAATGTCACAAACTGGAATGATACTATAATTTTTACAACAAATACCGGAATCTATACATTTGATTCAACTTCTACGAAATTTATTCCATATAAACCATTAAATGATATTCTCGATCCAAAATTTAATACTCGTAAAATTATACAAAATGATTCACGAGTATGGTTTGTGGAAGATGATGAAGTTGGTTATTTTGATAATGACTCTGAAAACAAAGAACTTCATAAAAATTTATTTCTAAATCTCAAAGGAAGCTTAAACCGGGGTATGGAGAGTATTTGGCCACTCAGTAAGTCTCAAGTCCTTATAGGTTCTATAAATGGTTTATTTCTTTATGATACAAAAGAGAGCTCCCAAAATTTAAATCCTGCAACAATACTTACAAGTATTACTTATACAAAAAAGCAGAATCAAAAGTCTAAGCCACTTCCGCTTCATCAAAAAGCAGATTTAAATGACCCGATAGATATATTACGTTTTGAGTTTGCCGCGCCTCAATTAACACCTTCATCAGAAAAAGAATTTCAATATAAACTAGAAGGGGTAGATAATGAATGGTCTAACTGGGATAGTAATGCTTTTAAAGAATACACACATCCACATCCCGGCACCTATACATTTAAAGTTCGCGCACGCAATTTAATAGGTCAGGCCGCAGATGAAACTTCTTTTAATTTTACCATACCACCTCCATGGTATCAAACTAACGTAGCATTTATTTTTTATCTTATACTTTTTACAGGCCTTACAGCAATCACTGTTTACTTAATTAGTCAAAAAATTGAGCGGGAGCGACAAAAAGAAAAACAGGCTGCTAAAAAATCAAAGAAATTACTCCAACTGGAAATTGAGCAGTTAAAACTCGAGCAGGATAAAGCGCGCATAAAAAAACACAAGCAAGAGCTGGAAGAAGATAATCTTACTAAAAGCAAAGAACTTGCAAACTATACCATGCTCCTGGTAAAAAAGAAAGAAATTTTTACGGATACCTACAATGCCTTAAAAGATTTTAAAAACTCTTTAAAAACTCAAGCAGCTCGTAAACGCTTGCAGGAAGTGTTGTTTAACCTGAACCAGCACCGTATGGGGGAAGAATATCTAAATGTATTTGATATCCATTTTGAAAAAGTACATCAGAATTTTTTCCATCAATTAAAAGAAATTGACACAACAATAACAAAAAGGGAATTACGCCTATGTGCCTTTGTTAAAATGAATTTAACCAATAAAGAAATCGCTCCTCTTTTAAACATATCTGTGCGCGGAGTTGAAACAGCACGATATAGGATTAGAAAAAAATTAAATGTAAAAGATGAGAACCTCACTGAATTTTTAGAAAATATAACCGCTTTTTCTGAATCAGGTCATTGAGAAATTAGCTGCTTTCTACTTACTCAGTTTAAGTTTGTCCTTTTAAAACTTGTATGGTGCCATTATGAAGTAAGTTCATAAGGAAAAAACATAAATATTCTTCAATTCCTAAAATAAAAAAATACGCTTAGCTGATTAGTGGTATGTTTTTTGACCAATCCGCTGTCATGAAACAAACGCTTAGCAAAGAGAAGACAGAAAAAGGGTTAGTAACTATAAAGGGAGCACGACAAAACAATCTTAAAAATATCTCATTAGAAATTCCGCGTGATGCATTGGTTGTATTTACGGGGATATCAGGATCAGGAAAGTCTTCACTTGCTTTTGGCACTTTATACGCTGAAGCTCAGCGACGATATCTAGAATCAGTTTCGCCCTATGCTAGGCGCCTTTTCCATCAAATGCCAATACCAGAAGTAGATGAAATTGAAGGTTTACCACCCGCTGTGGCCTTACAGCAGCAACGCGGTACTGGTACTAACCGCTCTTCTGTAGGTTCGGTCACTACATTGTCTAATTTGTTACGCATGTTATATTCCCGTGCGGGCGATTATCCAGCCAATCAACCTCTTTTGTATGCTGATTCATTTTCAACCAATACAGCAGATGGAGCCTGTCCAGAATGTCACGGACTTGGCAGGGTATACCAGGTAACAGAAAAAAGCATGGTCCCTGATGATACTTTAACCATTAGGGAGCGAGCCATTGATGCATGGCCAAAAGCCTGGCAGGGAAAAAATCTTCGTGACATTCTGGTAACTTTGGGTTATGATGTTGACATTCCATGGAAAGATCTTCCACAAAAAGACCGTGACTGGATCTTATTTACTGATGAACAACCACAGGTACCAGTATACCGGGACTTTAACCGAAAAGAAGTAAAAAGTGCTATCAAAAATAAAATTGAACCCAGTTATAAAGGTACGTTCACAGGTGCTAAAAAATATGTGTTACACACATTTGCAAATTCGCAGAGTGCGTTAATGAAAAAACGTGTGTCACAATACATGCTTAGCAGTGAATGTCCTGTCTGTCATGGCAAACGGTTAAAGCGCGAATCACTTTCAGTTACTTTTGCGGGTTATGATATTGCCGATATTTCCAGGCTGCCACTAAAAACATTACGATCAATCTTCTTTCCATATAGTGATGGCTCAGCACCTGGGCTAATTAAATTAGAAAACGATCATAAGGAGAAAGCTCTAGTGGCACAACGCATTGCTGAAGATTTTGTGTCTCGTGTTGATATTTTGTTAGAATTAGGACTTGGTTACTTATCGTTAGAGCGTACTACACCTACCCTATCTCCTGGCGAGCATCAGCGTTTAAGATTAGCCACTCAGGTGCGTAGTAATCTTTTTGGTGTAGTGTATGTTTTAGACGAGCCTTCTGCAGGCTTGCATCCAGCTGATACAGAAGCTCTGTTAAAAACATTAGATAGATTAAAAGCCAGCGGGAATTCGCTTTTTATTGTTGAGCATGAATTAGACGTAATTCGCAATGCAGATTGGCTGGTAGATGTTGGTCCGGATGCAGGTGAAGGTGGTGGTGAGATCTTATATAGTGGCATACCAGAAGGCTTAAAGAATATTTCAAGATCTAAAACCAGAGAACATTTATTTGATGATCGCCCATTTACATTGCCAGCGCACCGGGAACCTTTAGGATGGTTGCAATTAAGTGAAGTTACCCGAAATAATTTAACAAATCTTGATGTGTCTTTTCCTTTAGGTGTATTAACCAGTGTGACTGGCATTTCAGGTTCAGGTAAAAGCAGTTTGGTAAGTCAGGTTTTGGTAGATTTAATGTCGGCGCAATTAGGTAAAGTACATTCAGCAGAAGACGAAGAAGATGATGACTTGCAACAGGACGTTGTAGAAACAATAGGCGGTAAAATTACTGCTGGCGGCGAAAACATAAAACGAATGGTCGTGGTCAATCAGAAACCTATTGGTAGAACACCGCGTTCTAACTTGGCAACATATACAGGCTTGTTTGATATAGTAAGAAAATTATTTGCTTCTACAGAATTGGCTAAAAAACGCAAGTATAATGCCGGCCGATTTTCATTTAATGTAGGTAAAGGACGTTGTCCTAACTGTGAAGGAGAAGGCTTTGTTATGGTTGAGCTATTATTTCTTCCTAGTGTATACGCCCCCTGTCCTGTATGCAGTGGTACACGTTACAATGATAAAACCTTAGAAATAACTTATCAGGATAAAAATATAGCTCAGGTTCTAAATATGACCGTTAATCAAGCCACTGACTTTTTTGAAAGAGATGACAGAGTACTTAGAACACTTGAAATTTTAAAAGAAGTAGGTTTAGGATATTTACGTCTGGGACAGCCCGCCACAGAACTTTCTGGTGGGGAAGCTCAGCGTATAAAGCTTGCTAAAGAATTACAGCGTACTAATCGAGGGAATACGTTATATATTTTAGATGAACCTACAACAGGATTGCATCCTACAGATGTAGAGAAATTACAGCTTCAATTGGAAAGATTAGTTGATGCAGGAAATACGGTAATTGTTGTAGAACATGATATGCAAATAATCGCCGGTAGTGATTGGGTTATTGATATAGGACCGGGAGCTGGAGAAGAAGGAGGAAAAGTGGTAGCAACAGGTACGCCCGAAGAAGTGGCAAAGAACAAACAAAGTAAGACAGCACATTATTTAGCCAGAAAATTAAATGGTCACCCTGCACTTATTGCTTGAATAAAAGGATGATTTAAATTAGATTTAAAAACCCGTAATGAAGATTATGGGTTTTATTTTTCTGTGAATTTCCTAGCTTAAGGTCTGCAATTTCCATATCATTTCCCATTTAAAGGATTCTCTCTTACAAAACCACCGTCATCAAAACTGATATGATATGAAGATTTAAATAGTTTACTGGGTAAATAATAGTCTGTGGTAATGATTTGTGCCCCTGAACTTTTAGCAGCTTTAAAATTTGAATAATCATTATTTCTTGCTTCCGTAGTATTGGCATCAGCGCGGGTTCTTATGATATATCCTTTATTTACTAATTCAGGAATATTTTTATTTTCAGGATCATTTATAATCATAGCGGCAGCTTCGGGACTGCCTGCTTCTGCATTGATAAACATCACTCTTCCGTTTAATGAGGGATGTCCTTCAGAATAGATATACCTCTTTTCACCTTTGGCATCTAAAATAAAAAGAAATTTGCCTTGCCCCTGTTTTAAAGTTGGCCAGTTATTGTGGAGTACAGCTTCTTCTAAAGTAGAATAATCACCTTTCACATCTTCCGGAATTATAATATGATCACGCCCTAAGTTTCGCAATAAGGTTGAATCAAGTGCTGTAAAAATTTCATTTGTAAAAGGCTCAGGCGTTGTTCCAAAACCATTACTATCTCCATCCTTAGGTTCTAAGGTTATAAAAATTGTCTCATGATTTGAATGAGCATCAGACCATTTTCTAAGATCAGCTAAACACTCTGCTAAAAGATAATAATCACTTCTAAAGTCAATATCAAGAACGTGCAGCATTTTAAAACCAGAGAGATTCATTTTGCCCTCTGGGTCATACACAGGTTGTTCTCTAACCCATTCTAAACCTTTCGGTTTTGCAAAGCGCCCTCCTTTCTCGTCAGCATATGCATCGAGTTCAAGATTGCGCAAACCCATATTTAATTGA
Organism: Leeuwenhoekiella sp. A16; assembly: GCF_047946675.1. Lineage (GTDB taxonomy): Bacteria > Bacteroidota > Bacteroidia > Flavobacteriales > Flavobacteriaceae > Leeuwenhoekiella. The sequence goes on along the minus strand of NZ_CP172313.1, from coordinate 2,767,607 downwards.
TCAATAATAGGAATATGCTCGTACTGCAAACTGTAAATGCCACCAGTTGTGTCCTTTTTTTCTAAAAACTTAAAAAGTTGTGGCGCTATCGCTTTTTTGTAACTGTTGTGTGACCCAATAACCTGCAACTGGTTTATTCTTCTGATTTGTGATACCTCATCCTTTTCTTCCTGACCATAGGATAAGAAAGGAGAACAGTATGTGACAAGAACTAAAACAATAAGAAAATATCTTTTCATAAGAAGGTTTATAGACAACTGTAAAAGTAGAGTGACTGTGTTAACTAAGAGTAAAATGAAGAATAAGGTATGTAAACACGAACTACTTATTATAACTATTTACAACCTTTTCGTAAGCGGGTTTATGTTAACCAAAAATTAGTTGAAGCTTTTATAAAGGTTATGAAAAATGAAGAAAACAGATTTTAATTAACCCTATGATAAATTCTAAAAAAAGAGAAAGAAATACAGATTCATTTATTTAGAGGTACTCTAAAAACCCGAAAAATAATTAATAAAAACCCCTTAAAATGACATAAAACCAGCCAAAAACAAGTAAAAATCTCCAGAAAAAGCTTGAGTCACGCAATAGGCTTTCGCGAAAAAAAACCGTAGCTGCTACCAACAACTACGGCATTATAATTAAGCAATGTTAACCAATTACTTAAATACATGTATTTTAAAATTACACATTTAAAATCGAAAGAAATCCTTTTTGGTCTTTCGGTTTTATTCTTTTCACAACTGGGCCAGGCGACAACCTTTACCGAGTCTGAAATTTATAATAACGCAACCCTCAATTCCCTACAACAAACCATTACCGGTACAATAACAGATGACAAAGGAGTTCCGCTGCCTGGAGCTACTGTTAGGGTAATAGGGAGTAATGCAGGAGTAACAACAGATTTTGACGGGAATTTCTCTATAGAAGCAAATACAGGCGATGTTCTGGAAGTTTCTTTTGTAGGTTTTCAAAACTACGAGGTCGCTTTATCAGGACAAACTACATTAAATATTCAATTAGAAACAGCCACTTCTCAATTAGATGAAGTAGTAGTTGTAGGATATGGTACCCAGACTAAAAAAGACCTTACCGGTGCGGTAAGTCAGTTATCTGCAGATGACTTTAAAAAAGGCGTAAATGTTTCTCTAGACAATCTGCTTCAGGGTAAGGTTGCCGGTGTTCGTGTTGTTCAATCCAGTGGTGAACCAGGCGCAGGAGTAGATGTTTCCATTCGTGGTATCGGGTCTATTCGTAGTGGTAGTACTCCACTATTTGTGGTTGATGGAGTTCCGCTAAGTAATGAGAACGTGAGTGCAGGAAGCCCAGATTTTGGCTTAGGAAATTCTACAGCAAAAAACCCTTTAAATTTCTTAAACACATCAGATATTGAGTCTATTACTGTTCTTAAAGATGCCTCTGCCGCCGCTATTTATGGAGCACGTGGTTCTAACGGGGTTGTTATTATTACTACTAAACAAGGTAAAAAGGGTGACGCCACTATTACAGTAGATTCCTATTTAAGTGTAGCGCAGGTCATCAACAAAATTGATGTTTTATCTGCAAGCGAATATCGCGATGCCATAACAGATCCTTCTTACGATCATGGTGGCAATACTGACTGGCAGGATGAATTGTACCGCGATGCGATCACGCACAATCATAATTTTTCTTTTGCGAAAAAGACCGAAAGTGGGAACTACTATGCTTCTTTATCTTATATGAATCAGGAAGGTATTGTAGAAACAAGCGGGTTTGAAAGAACTACAGCCCGTTTAAATGCCGAAGAGTCCTTTTTTGACAATAAGCGATTAAGGGTGAAAATGAATTTAACCGCCAGCCAGATCAATGAAAATGGTGTTCCTAACGGCGCAGATGCCGGGTCTGATGGGCAGCTTATTATTCATGCCTTAATGGCAAACCCCACTCGTTCTGTTTTTGATGAGAATGGTGAGTACACTAATTTCAACATGAATGCACATTACAACCCATTGTATTTACTGCATATTTATGATGATAAAACAGAAACACTACGTGTACTAGGTAATATTGAAGCTACTTTAAGAATTATTGACGGGTTAGAGTACAAATTCAATTTAGGGATAGATCGCTCTAGTTCTGAAAGAAATTCTACCATTTATCCTAATGTCACAGACCGTACTCCTGACGGGGCTTATGTGCAGAATAATCTAGATTCTCAAAGCTCTTTGATGGAACATTATTTAACCTATAAATTCGGGTTCGATCAAAGCAAATTTGAAGTGCTAGGTGGTTTTTCTTATCAAAAATTCAACTTCTCTGGCACTAATTTTTCAATATCAAACATTGCTGATATGGGCAGCGGTGTAGCTCCGGAATACAATCCGGGATATTCGGGAGAACAATCAGTAGTTAGTGGGTACGCTCAGGAGAATGAATTACAGTCTTACTTTGGGAGGGTTAATTACAATCTTGCAGATACATACTTAGTCACTGCTTCAATACGCGCAGATGGATCGACTCGCTTTGGCGAAAACAATAAATACGGCTACTTCCCATCATTTGCATTGGGCTGGTCTTTAGATAAAGAAAATTTCCTTCAAAATATTGAAGAAATAAGTCAGTTAAAATTAAGAGCAAGCTGGGGGCAAACAGGTAATCAGGAAGTGCAGAATAAGATCACTCAGGCTAGTTATTCTCAATCTGCTCCCGGTGGTTATTATTTATATGACGACTTTAATTTGATAAATGGTATTGTCGTAAACAGAACTGCAAACCCAGATTTAAAATGGGAAGTTGTAACTCAATTTGATCTGGGGTTAGACTTTAGTTTATGGGATAATAAATTATACGGTTCATTAGATTATTATAATAAAACCACAACTGATGCCATTTTAAATATTCCTTCAGAACCATTAAGCCCTACCACCACTATCTGGAAAAACATAGACGGTGAAATCGTGAATAAAGGATTTGAATTTGCTCTTGGTTCTCAACTGGTAAATACTGGTGATTTTTCATTAACATTAGATGTTAACGGTGCTACTCTCAACAATGAGATCAAAGATCTACCGGTTTCAGAATTGTATTCCGGAAGCATTGCAGGCCCGGGATTATCTGGCGTAGCCGCAAACATTTACAAGAGTGGATATGAAGCCGGTGCCTTTTACATGTTGAAGCATTTAGGTTTTGACGCAGATGGTATTGACATTTTTGAAGACTTTAATGACGATGGAGTGATTAACAGTAATGACCGCCAAATATTTGAAGGTGCTTTACCTAATTTCACTTTTGGCATCAACACAAATCTCACTTATAAGCGATGGGATCTGGGATTGGCCTTTATTGGCCAGACCGGTGGTTATTTGGTCAACAATACCAACCTCGCATTAAACATCAACAATTTAGCTTCAGACCGAAATGTCTTAGCAGAGTTTTATGAAGCGGGCGCTAACACACAAAATACTCCGCAGCTTTCTACATTATATATGGAGAAATCAGATTTTCTTCGTTTAAACAATGCCAGATTAGGATACAGTTTTAATGTGGAAAATTTAAACTGGCTGCAAGGGGTAAATCTTTACCTAAGTGCTCAAAATTTATTTACTATCACCAACTATTCAGGATATGATCCTTTGATTAACAGTCCGCGTTCATCAGGAGGAAATCAATCTATAGGTATAGATTATACCACCTATCCGTGTTCAAGATCATATATGATTGGTGCAACTCTTAAATTATAATAAATGAAAATTTCTAATATAAAATCTAAAATATTATTCGTCTCTCTTTTTAGCATTACACTCTTTAGTTGTACAGATCTGGAAGAGGAAGTTATAGACGAAGTGATTGGGGGGCAAAGCTCTAATCCAGAAAGTGCTATGGCTGCAGCTTACGGGCAACTTGCAGAAGGAACGTTTACAGATCATGGCAATGTATTTGGCCTGCAGGAATATCCTACAGATGAGTGCATGCTCCCTACGCGCGGTAGTGACTGGGGAGATGGTGGTAAATGGCGCGCTTTAACTGAATTTACCTGGGGTACTAACAACGCTGCAGTGGCTTCAACATGGAATGCCCTAAACAGCGGAATTACTAAATCTCTAACGGCTATAGAATCTTTACAAGCCAGTCCAGATTATGAAAATCATGAGTTATTTTTGGCAGAAGCCAGAGGATTATTAGCTTTCTATGTTTACACAACTCTAGACTTATTTAATCAGGCACCATATAGAGATCCATTTTCTGAAGATGCTTCGTTAGAGATTCTGCAGGCAGATACAGAGATCGATAATTTAATTACAGAAGTTGAATCAATAATCCCTCAACTTGCAGATCTTGGGCAGCAACGCACCTTTAATGGTCGTTTTACCAGACAAGCAGCTTATGCCCTACTGGCAGATATGTATTTAAACAGAGCTGTATTTAAAGATCGCTACAATGCTTCTTCAAGTTTTGATTTTACAGAAACAGCTGTCGACAACAGTGGCGATGATATGGATAAAGTCATTCATTATACTTCTTTGTTGATTGATGGAAATTTTAGCCTGGAGAGTAATTATTTTGACAATTTTGCCATTGATAATGCTGAAGGTTCAGAAAGTATATTTGCAGTCACACAGCAAAATGATAATATACGCAGAAGTGATAATGACTTTGCATATATGCCTATGGGGCGTGCTCAAAAGCCTACACCAGATAACAGAGGTACAAACGCTTCTAGCGTAGAACCTGAGTTTTATTACACCTGGGATGGTAATCATGATGATCCTCGTTTTCACCGCTACTATGATTATTCAGACGGGACCTGGTTTATGAATGATGGCACTACTGGCAGCGTACCTGCAGAAGATGTAAGACCAGACACCGGCTTGCCTTGGTTTCACTTTAACAGAGGTTTATTAGCCGGTCAACAATACGGCCCAACCCTTGACGGTAAAGGTGGATTTGAAATGTCCACAGATGGCAGAATCGCCATTAGCAAGCTGTATATGGAAAAAAACACAACCGTTCCTATGGACTTTACTCCAGAATTGGATTTAGATAATCCACAACAAGCGGTTTTCTCTCAGGATCAAATAAACCGAGGTGTGCGTAATTTTAAATGGGAATTTGATCCCGAATACGGAAACGGAAGCAGCGCAGTTGACATACCTTTATACAGATTAGGAGGCATTTACTGCATGAGAGCAGAAGCCTATTTTAGAAAAGGACAAACTGGTAGTGCTTTAACAGATATCAACCTTTTACGCACAAGCAGAACACGTGAAGCTTTGTTTGATAATGCTCCCGGGAAACCTATCGCATCTATCGATGAAGAAACACTGTATAATGAAATAGGTTTTGAAATGTATTGGGAAATGAACCGTCGTAAAGAAATGATTCGTTTTGGCACCTACGACAGCGCTTATACTGCAAAAGCTGTGACCCAGCCTTATTTGAGAGTGTATGCGATACCTCAGGAAACTATAGATGTAACCGCAGAGATTAGTCAAAATCAAGGTTATTAAACTAAGAACAGAAACTAAATAAATTAAAGGAGTGATTTCTAAATTCACTCCTTTTTTCTTTTTAATTTAAAATCGAAACATCTGAAGAATGATGAATAAAAAACTAAGCATACAAATATTAGGAATGCTTTTGCTGTTAGTATCAATGGCTGGCATTGCCCAGAATAAATACAAACTGCATGCTCATAACGATTACGAGAAAGAGTTTCCGTTTTGGGAAGCCTATATACACGGTGCAAACTCTATAGAGGCAGATGTATTTTTAAAAGATGAAAAACTATATGTCACACACGCAGAACAAGAAATTAACGATAACCAGACGCTGAAAAACCTCTATTTAGACCCCATTTCACAGCTCATAAAAAACAATGAACTTCGTGAACTACAATTACTAGTTGATATTAAATCTGAAGCTTATTCTACCCTGCAAAGCATTATCGAAGCTGTACAAGAAAATCCGGAGTTAACTGCAAATAAAAAGCTTCGCATAGTAATTTCAGGAAACAGACCGGCACCTGAGGATTACATAAAGTACCCTGAATTTATTCAATTTGACCATCAAAGTTTAGATGATTTAGACAAGATCGATCTGGAAAAAGTCGCTATGATCAGTAAAAGTTTTGGCTCTTATTCACATTGGAATGGTTTAGGAAGATTAACTGAGACAGATCTGGAAAAAGTCAAAACTGTAATTAAAAAAGCGCATAGCACAGGGAAGCCCTTTCGGTTTTGGGGAGCGCCCGATACAAAAACTGCATGGAGCAGGTTTGCAAACCAGGGAGTCGATTTTATAAACACAGACGATCCCGCTCTCGCCTCAGCGTTCTTAAAAGATCTGGATAACAGAACTTTCACTTTAGATGATCCAATTTCTGTTTACAAACCTCAATTTGATTATGACACAAACAGCAAGCCTAAAAATGTTATTTTAATGATAGGCGATGGTAATGGCTTAAGCCAAATTTCTGCTGCGCTAATTGCTAACAGAGGTGAATTAACGCTTACCCAACTTCAGGAAAATGGCCTGATAAAAACTTCCTCTTTTGATGATCTGGTCACAGATTCTGCTGCCGGCGCCACAGCAATAGCTACTGGAACAAAAACCAATAACCGCGCTATAGGAACCGCTCCCAATGGCAAAAATCTAAAAGATCTTACTGAAATCCTCTCAGCAAACGGATTCATAAATGGCATTATCACGACAGATAAAATTACAGGAGCTACGCCTTCTTCTTTTTTTGCACATCAAATAGAGCGCGATAACAGGGATGAAATTTTACAGGATCTCAACAACAGTACAATAGACTTCTTTATTTCTGAAGGAACTGACGATTTTGAGAAGATTAAAGGAGCTTTTGTGCAGAAAGAAATTACTCAATTTGAAAATTTTGATCAGCGCACAGCGGTGTACCTTTCTCCAGACAAATCAAGATCAGAAAATGAGTTTACAAAGGATATAAAAAAAGTGCTTCATGCATTAGAAGATCAGGATAAACCCTACTTTTTAATGATTGAAGGTGCTAAGATTGACTCTAACGGCCACGCAAATAATACAGGTGGAATTATCAATGAAATGCTTGATTTTGATAAGGCTATTGCCGAAGTTTTGAAGACTGCAGATAAAAACAAAAACACGCTGGTGGTAATTACAGCAGACCATGAGACATCAGGATTTGGTATCATGCAAGGCAACCTTAAAGATGGCACAGTAGAAGGTGGTTTTTTATCTAATGATCATACCGCGAGTATGGTTCCTGTATTTTCTTATGGCCCGCAAGCTCATAATTTTACAGGAATCTTTGAGAACACAGCAATTTTTGATCGTATTTTAAAAGCTCTAGAAATAACCCGATAATTAGTCTAAATCGTCGATTTTACCCGTTTTTAGGTCGATTTTTAAATGATCTGCAGGTAAACCATTTAAGAATTTGTTGAAAATGCTCATAAACAAATAGAGTTTTTGAGCATTTTTATTAGATGTTTTTTGATAAGTAGTATTCTTTAAAAATGCATCAATTATTTGAGCATATTGCGTTAAGCGTTGCGAAGGAATATCCCGAAAAGCGAGTTTGTCTGCATTTCTCACCTTGTAAAAATCGGTTATCATTTGGTCTGCATTCCATTTCGCGTATGCATTTAAATCACCTGAAGTTTCCCCTTTAACGCCTGAAATTGCTTTCTTATCTTTTAGAAATTGTTCCGGACTTAAATCATCTTTATAATTTGCTAAGAAAAGGAGATCTTTTCCGTTAAGATTAGACAGAAATACATAAAAATCTTCAGGCCAGTCATTTGGTATAAAGCGCAGTTTGATCAAACTCTCAAGATGCCTTTCGGCGAAATCATGGTAATTTTTGGAATCTAGAATTTCATGGTTCCAAACAGGTTTCCCCACGCTTTCTAAATATTTATATTCTTGCTCATAAAGTGGAAACAACTGCTTAAAATTTGGGACTTCATCAATTGTAACAGTCTCAACTTCTGCAGTGCCTTCAACTAAAGTTAAAAGTTTGTAACCGGGAATATAGGCGGCCAAAGAAGGCGTCTGGATATTGACTAAAAAAAAGCCTTCACCGTAGTCTCTTTTCCCCGTATCATTAATGTGCATGTGGCCGGCAAAATGAATTTTCACTCCGGCATGCGCAAGGGTTTTGGCAATACGCTCTTCAGGAACTCGCTCTAATTGCCATTTGTTTTCGCCTAACAAATCTTTTAATTCTGAAGAAGCATCTTCATTAAAATCAATTGCTGGGTAATGACTAAAGGCTATTAGTTGTTTGTTGTATTTTTTCGCTTTAAGCGCCACATTTTTAATCCAGCTAAACAGATGCTTTTTATAATCAATCGCGTTATTATACCCTTTTCCGGCGCCGCTTAAACCTCCATTTTGTTGAGGAATGTACGTATTACCATCAATTGCGAGAAGCCAGACACCATCAACAGGTTCTACCAGATAAGAAGCATCGGGGATTTTAAGCGTATCATTTAACTGGTACATCCGGTTTTTTAGTCTCCCCGCTTTCCTGGCTTTTTTAAAGGAATAGTTCTCATAATTATATTTAGAAAATGGAGTTTCCCAATACAGATAAGATGCCTGCGGATTAAAACCAAAATGGCTCAATGTTTTTAGAATTGTTTCATAGCCTGCATGCTCAAGTGCACTTTCTATTATTACATCATTTTCACCCGATTTTGGCGTGTACAGCCCGATTTTGCTATAAATTGGCTGATTTTTGCCATTTGCACCTAAAAAATCGTTTTTACCTCCCGCGATATTAAAAGGCTGAACAGGATCATGATTTCCTGTGGTAATGAAAAATGAAATACTGTACTTTTCCTGATATTCTTTTAAAATTTTTGAAAGCCCTTTAAGATTTAAAGGCTGGCCATCATCAGTATAATCACCGGGCAATGCCACCAGTTTTATACCCCGTTTAGCAATGTCATCAAGCACTGCGCGCAAGGCAAAATAGTTCTCATTAAAAAGCCTGGTTGAATGCAATTGCGCATTCATCGTTCTTATTTTAGCTTTTTTGTTTGTGCCGGGAACAGGAACACCATCAAAATTTGCATAATCTGCATAGATATCCAGCAAATGAATATCTGCAACAAACGCGATCTGCGTAGATTTTTCCTGAGCTTTAGTGACTAGCGGAAATAACAGAATTATAAGAAAGAAAAATTGTTTTAACATTGGTAAAATTTTAGGCTAGTTTACAATCTATAATTTTATTTACCATTACCTCTTTGTTAAGTAACCGGCTGCTTTTTCGCCTTTAGGCTAAAACATTTCTAGCGGGGCATCTCGATCTCAACATTTTTATTACAGAAATAAACTATTAGAATGGATACCCAAATCTGTCTCTTGGTTAGCCTAAATGATTCTAAAATTAAGCAGAACTATCTTAGATTTTTGCCGTAATAGTTTTAATAACAAACTTATATTTACTTCGTGCTAGAGATAATTTTGCTGATATTTTTCTCATTAGAAAATCGGCAGAATTATATTAAAAATCGCCTAAAATTGACAAAAATCGATGCGTCATATTATAAAACCAGTGAAGTTTAGCCTTTACTTAACAAAATATTGATTTAAATACATACAAAAACCTCCCTCAAATTATTATCTTAAATAACCTAAAACATTAATTTTTTGCTACATGCTTAATTTCCTTTTTGTTGCTTCAGAAAATGATGCTATTCCAGAATGTAAAGCCGGCGGTATGGGCGATGTGGTGAGAGATGTACCCAGGCAAATTTCAGAAAGAGGTGACCGCGTTCATGTAGTTGTTCCGGCTTATTCCAGACTACATAAAAATGCAAAATTTGTGGCTAATCTTTTCTTTAAATTGAGAGATGAGGATTACCGCGCAGAGATCTATGAGGTACAACCTAAAAAAGAGTTTGAAAATATAACGCATTATGTAATTCACCATCCCGAAATACAAAGTGGCGATATTGCGCACATTTATCACAATGACCGGCTGGAGCCGTTTTACACAGATGCCATTAAATTTTTCGTTTTCTGTAAAGCCGTTTCACAAGCGATGCTTCAGGGAGTTTTTGGCCAATTAGATATTGTGCATTTGCATGACTGGCACACCAGTGCTCTTCTATTTATAAAGGAATACGATCCTAATCTATTGATCTTAAAAAATATAAGATACGTTTATAGCATTCATAATCTGGCCATTCAGGGAATACGCCCTCTTGATGGTAATTATTCTTCAGTAAAGAGTTGGTTTCCACACATGAATTATGATTATGAGAAGCTTAAGGATGACAGATATCCTGATTGCATTAATCTTATGGCTGTGGGTATACGCCTTGCAGACGCTGTGCATACCGTTTCCCAATCGTACAAAGATGACATACAGCAACCCAGCAAACCGCCAGAATTTATAGGTGGTGAAGGGCTGGAAAAAGATTTGCAGGCGGCAAACAATGAAGGCAGATTGTTTGGTATTCTTAATGGTGCTAATTATGCCAATATAAGAAGCGCAGAAAAAGGAAGATTATTTCCTAATATCATTTTGGCGATATTTAAATGGCTTCAGCAGGAATCAAAGAAATACAAATCAGATTTCCTTGCTCACACCGGTGAACAGTTAATGCCTTATTTCGAAAACAAACCCCGGTTTATTTGTTCAAGCGTTGCGCGTTTAACAGAGCAGAAATTTTACTTTTTCAAAAGATCGCCTGAAGCGCTGATTGAAATTTTAAAAAAGCTGGAATCTGTAAATGGAATTTATATGTTGCTTGGAACCGGTGCCCCGGAATATGAAGAGCTTTTGCGAAAAATTAGTTATGAATACCGAAATTTCATTTTTATAAACGCACAGTCTGAAGATGTTATAGATTCTCTTTACTTAGAAACTGATCTCTATTTTATGCCCAGCCTTTTTGAACCATGCGGTATAAGCCAGATGCTTGCCATGCGTAACGGCAATCCTTGTTTTGTACATAATACCGGCGGTTTAAAAGATACTGTAGAAAATATGGTTACCGGTTTCTCTTTTGATGGAGAAACTTATGATGATAAAATAGCCAATATGGTAGCAGGTTTTGATACTATTCTTGACATTTTTAATAACCAGAAAAGTAAATGGAAAGAGATACAAAAGAACGCTAAAGCGAAACGATTTACCTGGAAGGCTTCTCTTGATGAGTATTATAAAGACCTTTATGAACTCCCACAATAACAAGCACACTTATAAATAGAATGCAAACCCCAAACACAGATATTTTTGGCAAAGCCATAATTGATTTTTACGAAAATAACTATAGCGAAGACATAATCGTACACTCTTCTATTGCAGAAGATGATGAGATTCCTGTTCCTTATTTATTCCGCGATTTTCAAGAAATGCCACAGCTTGAGCAAACAGCATTAAACCTCGCTACAGGCAGCACGCTTGATGTAGGTTGCGGTGCCGGCAGTCATGCACTTTATCTTAAAGAGAAAGGGCTGGCCGTTACAGCGATTGATACATCACAAGGAGCTACAGAAATTTGTAAAAAGCGCGGAATATCGCGCGTTTTTAATACCAATTTGCTCGATTTTACTGCTCAAAATGCCGATAAATTTGACACGATTTTACTTCTTATGAACGGCAGCGGAATTTTTGAAAGCATTAAAAAATTCCCTCTTTATCTGGAACATTTAAAAACCTTACTTCAGGATGATGGGCAGATTTTTTTAGACTCATCAGACATTTCATATATGTTTGAAGAAGAAGACGGTAGTTACTGGCGAGATGCGGCTCGCGATTATTATGGTGAGGTAACTTTTAGTTTAAGTTATAAAGGAGAACAATCTGCAACATTTAACTGGTTGTATCTTGATTCAGAAACATTGAATAAAGCGGCTAAAAAAGCAGGATTTAATTGTGAAATTATAGCAGAAGGTGAGCATTTTGATTATTTAGCAAAGCTTACTTTACGAAAAGAAGCTACTAAAAATTAACTTTGAAGCTTTAAAAACTGGCTCTAATCAGTGTGTTTTTCTGTTAAAACCAACGTTAAAGCATATTTCAATTTTAAGCTAGATGGCAGGATTTACATACTTTTAGCCAAAATACACCTTATGTTAAAAAAACTGAGTACCCCCAAATTTGTAATTGTATGTTTTATTGCACTTTTAATTACTTCCTGTTCAAGCGATAGTGATTCTGATGTTGTTGAAGGTGGCAGTAACTCAACTGCCGAAAATAAACAAGCTCTTGGTGAGTCTGCACACGATTTTCTTTCTGCAGATGATTTTACAAGTCTCCAGCTTGAAATAGGATATGTTGAGGGTTTTCGCCCAACGCAGACAACTATAAATAATCTCGTACAATTCTTTGAAGACAGAATACACAAACCAGACGGCATTAGCATTAAAGAAACTGTTGTGCCTGCTACTACTCAAGGTACACTAAGTACAGATGAAGTTGTCACCATAGAAAATGATAACCGTACAGAATATAATGCAGGTGATGAACTTGCAGTGTGGGTATTTTTTGCAGATAATAATTCAGAAAAAGATGAAGGTAACAGTGTTGTTTTAGGTACGGCTTACCGCAATACTTCTTGTGTGATTTTTGAAAAGACGATTCGCGATTACAGTAGCTCTGTAAATGGTTCAAACCAGTCGTTAATAGAAAGCGCTACGATAATGCATGAATTCGGGCATTTGTTTGGCCTTGTGAACGTAGGTTCAGAAATGCAACAGGATCATGAGGATAATGAAAATAACAGTCACTGCACTAACGATAATTGCCTTATGTATTATCAAACTGTAAATGATGTTTTTAGCATGACCGGTCTTAGTTCGCTGCCTCAATTTGATGAGTTTTGTTTAGCAGATCTACGCGCAAACGGCGGTAAATAATATTCCAATATCATAAAAAAATAACCTCATTTTAAATTAAAATGAGGTTATTTTTTGGCCAGAATTGAGCGATTTTGACCTCTTTTTAACCGATTTTTAGTAAGATAACAAACAAAAAATCCGCTATCATACCAAAGTATAATAGCGGAAATTCAACCTACATAAAATAAGTCTTAATATTTTTAGTCGAGTACTAAAGTTGTTTGAGCTATAACCTGACCACCGTCAAATACATTGATCTTGTAAACTCCTTTTTCAAAACCATCTCCTTTTGCTGCAATATTCTCGCAGATATCAAGAGCAGTATTTTCGTAATAAAATTTAGACAGCGCGCTGTATGTTACGTTTGTAACGCTATCAATTGCCACTGTTTTATTTTCACCTAAAATATTGTTTTGCGGGTCTAGCACCTGCACATACAATTCTTTATCACCAGGCTCTGCAATTCGGTTTTGTGGTACCGTGTAGCATGCGCGTATTCTGTCTACACGTCTCGCCCGGTCGTTCTCTACCAGTTTACCAGAATTGCGTACTATAACTCCTGTACCAGTTAATTTGCTTGCTGTAAGACTAGAGCCCAAAGCAACTTTCTCTGCAAGGCGATCTTTAATAGAGCTTATAGAATCACGGCGCATTTGCTCTACTTCAAGCTCGTATGTTGTACTGTCTACGCGCATAGCGAGCATTTTATTCATACCTTTTAAAGAGTCATTCTGAGCAAAAAGATATTCACGTTCTTTCTTCAGTTTATAAACCTCATCTCTGTAACGACGCAGAACAGAAATATCTGCTTCCATTGTTTGTACGCTGTCAATCAATGTTTGTATTCTGTCTCTCGCTTGATTAAGGTCTGTGTCTTTTAGGTTGTTTTCTTCAATTACTGCATCGTACTTACTAACCATCTGTTTAAGATCATCTAATACGATTTGTTTTTCTTTTGTTAGTTCTGCCTTTGTATTTTTCTCTTTGTTGTACAATTTAATGGCAAAGGCTCCGGCAACAATAAGGAGCACAGCAAGTATCCCCGTTATTATCTTAATACCAGAATTTTTATTCTCATTTTCCATAAATAAATAATTTGATTAGTGTGGACTTTTACGCCTTACCTGCTTAACGCATTAACACTGTTAAAAGTGTATATATAATCTTGCTTGCCAAAAAAATTAGCTAACATTTAACGTAACATCTTAACAAAGGTATAAAACTTATTTCTGGTTTTTATAAAATCTAATATTATGCACGTATAAATTGATATTCAGGTAGATAACATATAAATTTATCTTTAAAACCAATTTTATTTATCAGTTTTAGCTTTCGCGAAAGCTAATATTGTTTAACAGTCTAACAAACCCCAGAAGAAACCATAAAATCGAAATAATTTCATAATTCTATTAAATCTGAAAATCTGAAGGTAATTTTGGTTTGGGTATATTTGGCAAAACTAAATTCATGAAACCTCAGTATCACAAAACAATTCTGCTATTTGCCATTTTATCATTGATTGCAGCCATTATTTACTTCTTCTCACCTAGTTTCTCAAAAGGTCTTTTTGTAGGATTGGGAGTTGCTGCAGTGATCTACGTTATCCGTGAATTTTTGCCTAAACGAAAATAAGCGAACCAAAAAATCGGTCATAATCAAGTAAAAATCAGCTAAAAGGATCAATTATCTCATTTTAATTTATTTTATCATTTTATGATTTAAAATGAATTATATTGGCATATCTAAATCAATGATTATGAAAAATTTAAATATATCCCCGCTTACTTACATTGTTTCTACTGTAGGAATTTTATGTATCGCTTTTGATCTTATGCCACAAACCTGGGCAGGAGTAATTAGTGGCGTTTTAGCATATAATCTTATGCAAAACCACAAAAAGACAATAGACAAGAAATTAAAACTTGTATATAACCGCGTTAAGCGCTTTTAATCAAAGTAATCTTGTGGGTCAAAGAATTAGAGTAAATCTATTAATTCTTTGGCTTCACTTAGAGCTTTAAATTTAGGGTGATTGATATCATCTTCTACTTCTTCATGCGACCATGTTGTATGAAACGGGATGTGAAAAGCATACCCGCCCATTCCCAGAACTGGTATAACATCAGACTTTACAGAGTTTCCTATCATTAAGAATTCATGAGGCTCAATATCAAGATGCCTAACTAGCTTTTTATACTGCTTCTCCTTTTTATCAGACACGATCTCAATATGATGAAAGTAATCTATAAGGCCAGATTTTATCAACTTACGTTCCTGATCAAGAAGATCACCTTTTGTCGCGACTACGATCTTATATTTTTTTGATAAGTGTTTTAATACATCCTCTATTCCCGGTATAAGTTCAACCGGTTCTGCGAGCATTTCTTTGCCCAGGTCTAGCACAAATTGTAACAAATCGCTATCTACATTTTGCTGTGTAATTTCTTGCGCGGCTTCTATTAGTGAAAGTATAAAACCTTTAATACCGTAACCATATGTACCCAGATTTTTAATTTCGGTATCTAATAAGATCTGTATGATTTCATCCTCGCTATAATTAAGATAGCTCAATTTTTTCGCGAAAGCTTTTTCTGCATTTCTAAATATCGTTTCGTTTACCCACAGCGTATCGTCTGCATCAAAAGCGATGACTTTAATCGTATCTAAATTCACGTGTTTAGCATTAATTATTAGAGCACAAAATAAACAATTGAATATCGTTTTATACTCCTAAAATCTGCTAAAGTATTCTAATTAAGAAATTCATTTAAAATTCAAACTTTCTATAGGTGAGAATTCCATAAAAACTGAATTGTCATTTTTTGAATTTAATAAAAGAAAAGACCTAAAAATCTTAAACTCATAAATCTGTATCGATTTTAAGTTTCATAACCTCGCCAAGGCAGATTATTGTTGTCTTTAACAGCTTCTCATGTTAAGAGATTGTATTTTTAATACCATTATTAAACCAATCTATTTTTTAATTCATTCAAATTTTTTCATGAAAAAACATGTTATAGCAATAATGCTTTGCCTTTTAACGGGTTCATTATTTGCTCAGGAAAATGCCAGGTGGCTGCGTTACCCAAGCATTTCACCAGATGGTAAAACCATAGTCTTTGGCTATATGGGTAATTTGTATAAAGTAAACAGCGGCGGTGGCAACGCGACTGCAATTACCACAGGCGATGCTTATGACATGCGCCCGGTATGGAGCCACGATGGTAAGACCTTAGCTTTTGCTAGCGATCGCTATGGTAATTTTGATGTATACACCATGCCGGCACAGGGAGGTGCTCCCGTAAGATTATCTTTCAATAGCGCTAGTGATTACCCTTACGATTTTACAATAGATAATAAGAATGTTCTTTTTGGCAGCGGGCGTGACGCTCCTGCGAAAAGTGTACGTTTCCCAGGAACGCGCTACTGGCAAAATTTATATACAATTCCCGTAGAAGGCGGGCGCCCTGTTCTGGTTTCTGCTGCAGGTGCAGAAGATGCGCATTATAGTAAAGATGGTTCTACAATAGTTTTTCAAGACAGAAAAGGATATGAAGATCCCTGGAGAAAACATCATACTTCTGCAGTGACACGTGACATCTGGACGTATTATGTCGCTGATGATACCTATAACCAACTTTCAACTTTTAAAGGTGAAAACAGAGAACCTGTTTTTAGTACAGACGGTACTTCAGTTTTTTATTTGAACGAAAAAGACGGCACGCAAAACATCTATAAAATGTCTGTTAGCGGTAGTAATGAAACACAACTGACCACTTTTAAAGATTTCCCGGTGCGTCATCTTAGCATTGCAGATAATGGTACACTTTCATTTACATGGAAAGGTGACATATATACCATGACTGAAAGTAGCCAGCCTCAAAAACTAGATATCGCAGTTATGGATGATGCCGGTTTTGAGCCTGTAAAAAATATGGATATCAACACGGTAACCGAATTTGCTGTGAGCCCCAATAACAAAGAGATCGCTTTTGTAAATCGCGGTGAAGTCTTTGTAACCGGAGTTGATGATTCAAGAACAAAAAGAATAACAAATACGCCAGAGCAGGAACGTATGGTAAGCTGGTCTCAGGATGGTAAAACCTTGCTTTTTTCAGGCGAAAGAGACGGAAGTTGGAATGTTTATAAAGTTAGTATTCAGCGCCCCGAAGAAGATTATTTCTTTGCTTCTACAGTGGTAGACACAAAACCTGTTATCGCTACAGATGCTGAAGAATTTCAACCTCAATATTCGCCAGACGGGAAGAAAATAGCTTTTATAGAAGAACGCAATATTCTTAAAGTTCTTGATGTTGACAGCGGTAAAAAAACAACGATACTGCCTGAAGGTCACAACTATTCATACAGTGACGGCGACTGGAAATACAAGTGGAGCCCAGACAGCCGCTGGCTTATGGTAGATGATCAAAAAGGATATTTCTTCAACAATAACACGGCCTTGATTAAAGCTGATGGAACCGGCGACATTTTTTATCCTGTAAATAGTGGTTTTGGCGAAAGCAATGCAAAATGGGCTATGGAAGGTAAAATGATGACGTATGAAAGCAGCCGGGAAGGAAGAAAATCTCTTGCTAATCAAGGTAGCTCTGAAGATGATATCTACGCTGTATTTTTTGACCAGGAAGCTTTTGATAAGTACGAACTGAGCAAAGAAGAGTTCGAACTTTTAAACGATCGCGAACAAAAAGAAAAAAAGGAGCAGGAAGAAAAAGAGGAAGCAGAAAAGGATAAGAAAGACAAAAAGAAAAAAGATAAAGAAGAAGTAAAACCGCTTAAACTTGACTTTGACAATCTTGATATTCGCAAAGAAAAGTTGACTATTAACAGCTCCAGCATCAGCGATTATGTGCTGAATAAAGACGCGAGCAAAGTCTATTATCTTTCTTCTTTTGAAAAAGGATATGATCTTTGGGTAACAGAACCCAGAACACGTGAAACTAAAATTCTGGCCAAATTAGGAGGCAGCCCAAGCGGAATCGAAATTAGCGATGATGACAAAACGCTTTTCCTAAGCAATAATGGTAAGCTGGTAAAAGTAGATGCAGAAAAAGGCGAGGTTACAAATATTGCTATTTCAGGAGATATGGTGCTCAACCCTTCTGCAGAACGCACGTATATGTTTAATCATATCTGGAGACAGGTGACTAAAAAATTCTACGATCCCACCATTCATGGTATTGACTGGAAAATGTATCACGATGAATATGCTCAATTTCTTCCGCACATCAATAACAATTATGACTTTCAGGAATTGTTAAGTGAATTGCTTGGCGAGCTAAACGCTTCTCATACAGGAGGTCGTTACGGCGCTAGTAGCGAAAATGGGGATCACACGGCTTCCTTAGGTTTATTATTTGATGAAGATTATCAGGGCGAAGGCATAAAAGTCACAGAAGTAATTGCCGGCGGACCAACAGATAACGCTAAGAACAAGATAAAAAGTGGCGATATTATCACAGAAATCAACGGAGAAGCCATAAAATCCGACGAAAACTGGAATAAATACCTCAACAATCTGGAAGATAAAAATGTCTTACTTACGGTAAAAAATGGCAGTTCTACTTTTTCTGAAACCATAAAACCTATTTCTATGGGAGAAGAAAGCAGACTCATGTACAAGCGCTGGGTAAACATGATGGAGCATAAAGTTGACTCTTTAAGTAACGGTCAGCTGGGTTATGTGCATATCCAGGGTATGAACGACAGCAGCTTTAGAGATGTTTTTGAAAATGCTTTGGGTAAGAACCTGAATAAAAAAGCGCTAGTGGTAGATACTCGTTTCAACGGTGGCGGTTGGTTACATGATGACCTCAACACCTTTTTAAGCGGTGATCAATATTTGCAGTTTGCACCTCAGGGTAATCTGGTAAAAGGTGGCGAACCTATGACGCGCTGGAGCAAACCCAGTATCGTACTGATGAGCGAAGGTAATTACAGTGATGCCTTTATTTTCCCTTATGTGTATAAGCAAAACAAAGTAGGTAAATTGGTAGGAATGCCGGTTGCAGGAACAGGAACTGCCGTCTGGTGGGAGCGCCAGATAGATCCTTCTATTGTTTTTGGAATTCCTATGGTTGCGACAATTGGTGCCGAAGGAAGACCTACAGAAAACCTGGAGCTGGAACCAGATATCATGGTTCCGTTACCTTATAAAGCTTTCCTTAATGGTGAAGACACGCAACTACAAGCTGCAGTAAAAGAATTACTTAAAGAAGTGAAATAGTTAAGGAACTTCACTTCTCTTTGCGAAATAAAAATTACAATGAGCCGCTCTAATTTTGAGCGGCTTTTTATTTATTCAGAATTCATAACCCGTTAAAGTTCGTCACCTTGAACTGTTTCAAGGTACCATTGTTAATTACTGATTTTTCTAAATGTATGTGATGCTGAAACAAGTCTAGCATGACGTTAATCAATAATCAAATTCTTAAATTACATAGAATTGAAATCCATTAGAAGAATTAAATAAAGCAACTCATGAAAGATTCATACGATTTAGAGCGATTTATAAAAGCGCAAGATCATTCTTATGAAACAGCTCTTAATGAAATAAAAAACGGCAGAAAACAAAGTCATTGGATGTGGTTTATCTTTCCGCAATTTAAAGGCTTAGGTCAAAGTGCCACCTCAAAACAATATGCTATCAAAAGCAAAGAAGAAGCAAAAGCTTTTTTTGATCACGCAATTTTAGGTCCGCGTCTTGTAGAAATTACTAATGCACTTTTAGAATTAAAAGGATTAACAGCCCATGCAATTTTCGGAAGTCCGGATGATCTAAAATTAAAATCGTGCATGACACTTTTTACCGCAATTCAAGAAAAAAACACATGTTTTCAAGAGGTTTTAGATAAATATTACGCTGGAAAACAGGATGATAAAACATTAAAGTTGCTTGAGGAAAATTAATAATTGACCATTTTTCCAATAAAAACAGACCGATTTTTCCGTTTTTTAAGCCGATTTTGTGCCAGTTAGGGAGGTTTTTAAAAGCGTAATTAGCTAATGGAGTTTTCTTCATGTTGAACTTAATTCAACATCGCATCTTTAATCTGAGGAATCAATTAACTTCTTGTATGAGTTCAAGGATGTGGCATTAGAAAACTTTGTGAGCATTAAAGGCAGGTTTTTGATGATTTTAAATAGATTTTCCCCTCATTTCAGGAGGTTTTTTGATGATTTGTAACCATAAAAAACAGAATCTTTTTTCATACGCCTTATCTTCCCATAGCATCGAATAATGTTTAAATTCGTAAGAAATAAAAACACATAGCCAAGTGTCTGTTAACTTCAGAACATATTTAAAAGAAACCGGTGGTTTACCTGAAGCTCATTATGATCAACTAGCTTCCTCTTTACAAGTTAAGACAATAAAAAAGGGAGAGATTTTATCTAGTCCCGGTGAAATCTGTAAATATTCTTTTTTTGTTGAAGAAGGTCTTCTGCGATCTTATACTGTAGATGAAGCTGGTAAGGAGCATATCATTCAATTTGCGCCTGAGAATTGGTTTATCAGTGACAGAAGTAGTATTTTATTTGATGAGCCTTCAGAGTTTTATTTAGACGCTGTAGAAAATACGACCGCGGTAGTTGTTGACGAAAATTTCTTAAAGAATGCTATTGAGTTAAGTGCAACTTTTCGAGAAAACAATAATAAACTGCTGCATAATCACATCCGCCATCTGCAGAAAAGGATAAATCTATTGATTGGCGCTTCCGCGGAAAAGCGTTATCTCAATTTCATCAAACTTTATCCTGATCTTGTGATGCGTGTTCCCCAGTGGATGATCGCTTCCTATCTAGGAATCACTCCTGAGAGTCTAAGCCGAGTGCGTAAAGAACTGGCTGCTAACAATTTTAAACCTACTCTTTAGATATAAGAAAACTTATTTCTTACCATACATCAATGCCACTTATTTGCATTGTTCCTTCCTTTGCACAACAAATTAAAAAGGATTTTTAAACAATAAAACCAAAAACAATGGCAACAAAAACAAAGTGGTTAATAGACGCGACACACTCAGAGATCAATTTTAAAGTAAAACACATGATGATCTCTAACGTAACCGGTCATTTTGAAAAATTTGATGGTTATGTAGAAACGGAAACTGACAGTTTTAAAGGCGCTGAATTTAGTTTTGTAGCAGAAATTGATTCTATAAATACAAAAAATGAACAGCGGGACACGCACTTAAAATCAGATGAGTTTTTTGATGTTGCAACTCACCCACAACTTAAATTCGTTTCCAAATCTTTTGACGGTTCTAATCTTACAGGTGATCTTACAATTAAAGGTGTGACTAAAGAAGTTACGCTTGATACAGATTTCAACGGAATCGCAGTAGATCCTTACGGACAAACAAAAGCTGGTTTTGAATTGCAAGGATCATTAAACCGCACAGATTTTGGACTTACATGGAGCGCCGTAACTGAAGCCGGAAATGTTGTTGTAAGTGATACAATTAAGCTTATTGCAGACATTCAGTTTGTAAAACAATAAGCTAAAAGTAAAAAATAAAAAAGATTACTAATTCTAAATAATAAAACCTACAAGGAGGCCTTCGGCTACACCTTGCAGGTTTTTATTTTAGACAAAGACCGTCATGCTGAACTTGTTTCAGCACCGCATCATACTTTAAATAAATATATGAGAACCTGAAAGCCGTTCAGGTTGACAGCGGTAACTAATTTTTTGTGAACTCAATAGATTTAGTTAGTCCTAAATCACAATAAAAAAACCTGCACGATCATAACGATTGTGCAGGTTTTTTTTCGTTGATAAAACCCTAATAACTTTATTATACCATACCGTTATAAAACATTACTTTTATAACGTTGATAACCAATAGCTAATACTCTCTAAAAATAATTAAGGTTTTTGAAGAAGTAAAAGATTGGAATTATATTTACATCCTATTAATTTCGGTAAGGAAGCATCCGAAAAAAACCGAGATAGTCCTAATATCTCGGTTCTATAAAATTGCTTCCGTAACAAATTTGAGTCAAAAATGGAAGCAGTGTATTTAACATTGTTACTTATTTTCTTAATCATATCAGCAATCTGCGTATTGATTGCGATTAGAAAAAAGTAATTACGCATTTATTTAATCAGGTTGCCGGATTACCGTTGTCTCTGGTTCAATTGACCCGCTTTGTGGATGAGGCGGGTTTCTTATTGCTTTTAACCCTTTTAATAATATAACAAATATAAATAATTTTACGGTACCCTAATAATTCAATTAGAATAATTGCATTATATACTTATAAATCAGTCTGATTATATAAAACTACCTCACCAACTTCTTATATTTAATACGTTTTGGCATGAGATCTCCACCAAGGCGTTTCTTCTTATTTTCTTCATAATCTGAAAATCCACCTTCAAAGAAATAAACCTGACTGTCACCCTCAAAAGCGAGAATATGTGTACAAATTCTGTCTAAAAACCAACGGTCGTGAGAAATAACAACTGCACAACCTGCGAAATTCTCCAGTCCTTCCTCAAGTGCTCGAAGTGTGTTTACATCAAGGTCGTTTGTAGGCTCATCCAGCAACAGCACGTTGCCTTCTTCTTTTAAGGTCATTGCAAGGTGAAGTCGGTTACGTTCGCCACCAGAAAGCATAGATACTTTTTTATTTTGTTCGCTTCCGCTAAAATTGAATCGGCTTAAGTACGCACGGCTGTTTACCTGCTTACCTCCCATCATAATAAGTTCCTGCCCATCACTAAAGTTTTGCCAGATACTTTTTTCAGGATCAATATTAGAATGTGATTGATCTACATATGCGATTTGCGCAGTCTCACCAACTTCAAAAGTCCCTTTATCAGGCTCAATTTCGCCCATTATCATCTTAAAAATTGTGGTTTTACCAGCACCGTTAGGACCAATAATCCCAACAATTCCCGCCTGCGGAAGATTAAAATTTAGATCTTCATAAAGCAGCTTATCGCCAAAAGCCTTACTCACACCTTTAGCCTCGATTACGTTTGTCCCTAAACGTGGCCCGTTAGGTATGTATATCTCCAGCTTTTCATCAGTTTGTTTTTGATCCTGACTTAAGAGTTTATCGTAATTACTTAAACGCGCTTTTTGTTTAGCCTGTCGACCTTTAGGCGCCATACGCACCCATTCTAACTCACGTTCAAGTGTTTTTTGACGCTTGCTTGCTTGTTTCTGTTCCTGCGCCATACGCTTAGACTTTTGTTCTAACCAAGAAGAGTAATTTCCCTGCCAGGGTATTCCTTCTCCCCTATCTAATTCTAGAATCCAGCCTGCAACATTATCAAGAAAATAACGGTCATGTGTTACCGCAATTACTGTGCCTTTATATTGTGCCAAATGATGCTCTAGCCAGTGTACACTTTCTGCATCAAGGTGGTTAGTAGGCTCATCAAGAAGCAAAACATCAGGTTCCTGAAGTAAAAGTCGGCAAAGTGCAACACGTCTTCTTTCCCCACCAGAAAGAACTCCTATTTTTTGATCTGCCGGCGGCGTACGTAAAGCATCCATCGCGACTTCCAGTTTATTGTCAAGTTCCCAGGCATCACGTGCATCGATCTCATCCTGTAGAACAGCCTGACGATTCATCAGTTTTTCCATCTTATCAGGATCAGAATATACTTCTTCAAGACCAAACTGATCATTGATGCTATTGTATTCATCAAGAATAGCAACCGTTTCTGCAGCGCCTTCTTTTACGATCTCAAGAACAGTTTTCTCATCGTCAAGTTTAGGCTCTTGCTCAAGATACCCCACAGTAAATTCTTTATCTGAAGTAACATCGCCCTGGTAGTTTTTCTCTACTCCTGCAATGATCTTTAGTAAAGTAGATTTACCAGAACCGTTTAAACCTAGGATACCAATTTTGGCTCCGTAAAAGAAGCTTAAATATATATTCTTTAAAACTGGTGTATTTGCTCCGGGATAGGTTTTAGAAACCCCAGACATTGAAAAAATTACTTTTTTATCGTCAGCCATTTTGCTTTTAAATTTTTATAAGTTGAAGAAATGATTAGACATGAGGCTTTCACCTCATTAAATCACAACTGCAAATGTCCTAAAATTTGGTGACAAAAACAGGATGATTATAAGGCATTACAAAATAAAACCAAGGTTTAAATCAAGATTTATGTAAACCCAAAAGTCTCAGAATAATTACCAGTTGCCCCGTGTGATAAGCGCTGTGCTCAACAACAAGCATTAGTTCCCGCAGCAAAGTTTGATCTTCACCATTTTTAACCGGTTGCATCAACTTATCAGGAGAATCTGAAATGAATTTAACCAGATCATCCCGGTCTCTAAAGAAACTGTTCTTTAGGTTTTTCCACTCATTTTCAGTTTTAGGTGCCTGCTCTTCTGGCCAGTAATCGTCTGGCCATTTTGATTCCTGATAATCATCTGCCACGCAGAATTGCAGAATATCATGCTGCGCATAACGCATGTGATAAAAAATCTCATAAAAGGAATACGGCAAACCATGTGGCCGCTCGCCCAATTTGTCAAAAGTTATTTCGTCAAGAAAAGTTTTAATCGGTGAGAAAGCCTCACCACCTTCCAGATGTTTTACAAGTCGTTTAATAGTCTCAGCATCCATATTCTCTCTTTTTAATTGTTAGTTAATCATACCCTGCCTTTAAGCGCATTAAAAACCCATGCGATGGCAAAAAAACCTATCCCAACCGCGGCAAAACCGTAACCTGCTACATCTTTATAGCGTATTGCGCCTAAGGCAATTAAGCCTAAACCTACAACAATCATTATAAAAGTAGCCCAGCCCAGCACTGTATTTTTATTCATCATTATTCATTCTTTTATGGCGCCTCAGAGGGTATAAAAAATCTGATTTGCGACTTGTAGCATTTTATTTAGTTCGCATGTTTGCCGCCCATGAGTTACAAATATCGCTATTTCTTATAATTATACCTACAGAGAACGACAGCGAATTCGTATTTTCGTCTGGACTAAAAATTTTGCGTTAAGGATTGAAGCAAGCTACCGTGTAGCGCTGAAAGCCTGACCTCAGGGCTTTTATAAGTCCTGAGGTAACGCCCAAATACATATCATGGATATCAACTTCAATAAAAACGAA
The DNA here is from genome assembly GCF_047946675.1 of Leeuwenhoekiella sp. A16. Taxonomy (GTDB): domain Bacteria; phylum Bacteroidota; class Bacteroidia; order Flavobacteriales; family Flavobacteriaceae; genus Leeuwenhoekiella. The sequence continues at coordinate 2,742,656 of NZ_CP172313.1, read as the reverse complement.
GATCACAATAAAATGCTTGTTTCAGATATGAAGCAACGCTTTGCGAAAGTTAAACTTGGCGGTGGTGAAAAACGCATTGCCAAACAGCATGAAAAAGGCAAATTGACCGCTCGCGAACGCATCGATTTTTTGCTTGATAATCCCGAAAAATCAGTCGAAATAGGAGGTTTTACAGGTGAAGGCATGTATGCTGAACATGGCGGTTGCCCCAGCGGTGGCGTGGTGGTGAAGATTGGTAAAGTATCAGGGAAGCAATGTATCGTAGTAGCTAACGATGCTACCGTAAAAGCCGGGGCGTGGTTTCCCATTACTGCCAAAAAGAACCTGCGCGCTCAGGAAATTAGTATAGAAAACAGATTGCCTATCATTTATCTGGTAGACAGTGCCGGGGTTTATCTGCCCCTGCAGGACGAGATCTTCCCAGATAAAGAACATTTTGGCCGCATTTTTCGCAATAATGCTGTGATGAGCAGTATGGGCATTACCCAGATTAGCGCGATTATGGGCAGCTGTGTTGCGGGCGGTGCTTACCTGCCTATTATGAGCGATGAGGCGATGATTGTAGATAAAACCGGAAGCATTTTTCTTGCAGGCAGCTACCTGGTTAAAGCGGCAATAGGCGAAAGCATTGATAATGAAACGCTGGGTGGCGCAACCACGCATTGCGAAATTAGCGGTGTTACTGATTATAAAGCGACTGACGACAAGGATGCATTGACACGCATCAAGAATATCATGGATAAAATAGGTGATTTTGAAAAAGCGGGCTACAACCGTAAAAATCCGGTAAAACCAGCTCAAAATCCGGCAGAAATATACGGTTTACTTCCGCGAAAGCGTAGCGATCAATATGATATGATGGAAATCATTACCCGTCTCACAGATAACTCTGAATTTGAAGAATATAAAGCCGGTTATGGCCAGACGATCATCACGGGTTATGCACGTATAGACGGCTGGGCTGTGGGTATTGTGGCCAATCAACGCAAGATCGTTAAAACGAAAAAAGGCGAGATGCAATTTGGCGGAGTGATCTACAGCGACAGCGCAGATAAGGCAACGCGATTTATAGCTAATTGCAATCAGAAGAAGATTCCGCTGGTATTTTTACAAGATGTTACCGGTTTTATGGTGGGCAGCAAAAGTGAGCATGGCGGCATTATAAAAGACGGTGCAAAAATGGTAAATGCGGTGAGCAATTCGGTTGTGCCCAAGTTTACGATTGTTATTGGAAATTCTTACGGAGCCGGTAATTATGCCATGTGCGGCAAAGCTTATGACCCACGGTTAATTGTTGCATGGCCATCGGCAGAGCTTGCTGTAATGAGTGGTAACAGTGCTGCCAAAGTTTTATTGCAAATAGAAACTGCTTCGTTAAAAAAGCAAGGAAAAGAAATAACGCCTGAAGTTGAAAAAGAGCTTTTTGATAGAATAAAAGCAAAATATGATGAGCAGGTTTCACCATATTACGCCGCTGCACGATTATGGACAGACGCGATCATAGACCCTTTAGACACAAGAAAATGGATCTCTACGGGCATCGAAGCTGCAAACCATGCGCCTATTGAAAAACAGTTCAACTTAGGAATTATACAAGTGTAATTTTAACATGTAAAATATCTCATGTTTAATAAAAAATTAAATTAACTTGTTTGCGAAATCCCCTAATTAAAACCACATGCGTTTATGGAATAAGTCAAAGGCAAAACCTGGCAAAGGATTACCATTAGAGCCTTTTTTTGAACTTTCGCATGACTTTTTATGTATCGCAGGCTACGATGGCTTTTTTAGAAAAGTGAATCCCGCTTTTCAATCACTTTTAGGCTATTCTGAAAAGGAGTTGATGTCAAGACCTATTTCTGATTTTATCTATCAGGAGGACAAAGAAACTACTGCCAAGTTTAGAGAAAGCCTGCTGAATAATATTCCGCTTCTAAATTTTGAGAATCGCTATGCTACAAAAGAAGGTGAGATTGTCTGGCTCTCGTGGACATCTGTGGCTATTCCTGATAAAAAACTGGTTTACGCTATTGCGAAAAATATAACACATCTTAAAAAGCTAGATCAGGAACGCAACCTGCTACTGACAGATCTCACTAAGATAAATAGCGACCTTAAGCAATTTACCTATACAAATTCGCATGATCTGCGGTCACCTGTTAGTAATTTACTGGCTGTCTTTGAATTGCTTGATACTAATAACATAAAAGATGAAGAAACTCTTAACCTTTTAGAATTATTACGCCTATCTGCAGAAAGTTTAAAAGATACCTTAAATGAATATGTAGACACACTTATTGAGCGAGATCATCAAAATGCATCTGTTACAAATCTATGTCTGGAAGCCACGCTCAGCACCACGCGGCAATCAATAGGTTCTCTTATTAGAAATTCAAAAGCACAATTTATAGTAGATTTTTCTGAAGTTGAAGAAGTTTCCTTCAACAAAAATTATCTTGAAAGTATCTTTCTGAATCTCATCACTAATTCTATAAAATATGCCAAACCAGATGTTAAACCTATAATTACGATAATTTCAAAAAAAGGAAATGGCTGTAATTTACTTATATACAGCGACAATGGTCTTGGCTTTGACATGCAAAAAGTGAAAGATAAAATATTTGGTTTACACCAAAAATTCCACAATCATATTGACAGCAAAGGCATTGGCCTGTACCTTGTTTATAACCACATAAGAAGTCTGGGTGGGAATATAAATGTGGAAAGCGCTCCCAATGAGGGAACGACTTTCACCATTTCATTTAAAGCTTAACCCTTATTTGCTTTCCAGCAGAATAGGTTTCTCGGCTAGTTTTTTAACTTCATCCAGAACTCCCCATTTTTCAAGCAGCGGTTCTTCAAGTGATTTTTCACGAAATTCATCTGGTGTCATAATTGGTATACCATAAATTATAGGATAATACCTTTTGCATTTTGGGCAGGTTAATAATCCTTCCCTAATTTCCTCATTTTCATCCTGCATAAAAATGCGCACATTCAAGTCTTGCTTATCAATTGGGCAACACAGTTTATTTAAAAATGACTTTTTCATAATTGTAAATTTTTTAAGGCTTTGGTGTATTCCCGGGTTTCATTTTCAGGTGAATCTGAACTCATAATTCCCGAAATAACAGCCACGCCTTGAATATTTAAATCTTTAAAATTTGTAATTTTTTCCGGATTGATCCCTCCGGAAAGGAAAATAGGTTTTGAGGTAATTTTCCGCGCTTTTTTAATTGTATCGAAACTCACGATCTCACAACTGGACACTGAAGCCGATGGGTACATCGCACAAAAAGAAATATAATCACAAGCATTTTCTTCGGCCCATTTTATTATTTCGAGATTGTTAGAACATGTGATTCCAAAAATTGCTTGTTCAGCAATATCGGCCTGAATGGCATCAAAATCGGGTGGAATGGCATCAAAATGCACTCCGCCAAGCGAGGTTTTTTTCACCAGTTTCCATTCTTCATTGATCAATAGCGGAACCTGATATTTTGCAGTAATTGTCGATATTTTGTCAATTAAACCGATTTTTGAGTCTAAATTGGCGTTTTTTTGCCAGTTATTCCAGATCTGCACGAGCGAAACTCCGCCTTCTAAGGCTGCTTCTAATTTTGACAAAAGAAGTTCTTCGGTCATTGCAGGGTCTACGACCAGATAAATTCCTTTTAATTTCTGAGCTGCTTTTTTCATTTTCTGATTGTCAAATTATTTGTGAATTTCTTCTCCGTCATGCCGAACTTGTCTAGGCATCTCATACATCTACGAAAACCAAAATCTCAGAATGTGACCCTTATACTCACTTCGGCAAGCTCAGTGTGACAATTCAGGATGACGATACTTTTATGATTGTATTCTAAAATAGATTTCATTTTAATTCCTTTTTATAGGCTGTAAAAAATGCTTCCCAGTATGGATCAGTTCCGTCGAAATAGATTTCTTTTTCGATTCCATTTTCAGCGATCTTAAAACCCGCGGATTTCGGTGTAATTTCGCCTAAAGCTGTAGCTTTTATTCCATTTTCATCCAGATGGTTGATTAACTTTTGCTCAACTCCTTTGTTGACGATCATGATCATTGACCCCGCACCAATGCAATAGCGATGATCTATTTTAAAAAGATCGCAGATTTGCTTCTGGGATTCACCCACCGGGATTTTTTGGTTATCAATAATAAATCCGCACCCGGAAGCCTGTGCCACTTCGCTTATCGCTCCTATCACTCCACCTTCGGTTACATCGTGCATGGCTTTGAGTTCGTTATTCGGTTTTAGAATTTTGGTGGCGAGCAAAGCTTCTTTTAAAGAAGAAGTCTGGTAAAAATTAGCTTCCGCCTGTTTATAAATTGCTGTACCCAATTCCTGAATTACCGTTTCCGGAAAGCTCTTTGCCAGAATTGAGGTCGAACTTAACGCGCTTTCTTTCGTGACAACGATAACATCTCCTGCTTCGGCATTATTACTCGTTAAAATCTCGTTTTTAGGTGCGGTTAAAAACATCGTCCCTCCACCAGAAATGGTAGAATTCTGTCCTTCTATTTGCCCGGTATGCCCGCCAGTAATCGCGACACCTATCTCTTCACAAAAAGTGTGTATGTAGTTCCAGTATTCCTGAAAATCAGCAGCGCTTAAACTCACCGGAAGATTGAGCACAAACTGCGCAAATTGAGGAGCAAAACCGGTTGTCGCCATATCATTTGCAAGCAGATGCACAGATAACCAGGCTGATTCCTTCAACCCAAGAGATGGAATCAATGACAAAGGATCGCTTGAAACGGCCATAGCTTTCCCGTCACCCAGATCAATAATTGCGGTATCCACACCAAATTTTGGCCCGGTGATTACCTCATCCCGCTTATAGCCACATTTGGGCAGCAGAATATCCTTGAAACTAGTTGCTGAAATCTTTCCGAAATTATTTTCAAACGCGCTCATTCTACATCATTTAATTGCACATGCAAACCGAAGAAATCACCGTAAGTCATATTCCATTGCTGTACGGGAAACCATTTTGGCAAACCAGTCGTCTTCCAGGTAATGGTATAATCGCCGCCTTTTAATGCTTCGTCAATCACTTTTGTAAGTGTGTGCGGAGTGTAGAAATTTGCAGTCACATAAAACGGATTCTTACCAAAAGCCTGCTGCACTCTTCGTCTTATGAGCTTAGTGGTATTTCTGTTCATCATACCAAAAATGATCCCGTATTTCCCCACGCGCACAGCTTCCCGAATTACAGCGACCGGATCTTTGTAATATTCAAACGTGGCAATAAATGCCAGTACATCAAAGGTGTGGTCTTTAAACGGCATGTGGTGAGAATCTGCCAAAACCAGGTCACCATCGAAAAGGTGTGCGCCCTGCCCCAGCATAAATGGCGAAATATCGCCGCCGCTGGCCTCTATACCAATCTCATGCCACCAGCGGGTGAAACGTGTGGTACCGCAGCCAAATTCCAGTAGGGTTTGTACACGTTCATCCTTTTTAATTAGGGAAGCGAGTATTTTTTTTTGCCAGACTTCTGCACGTTTATATGGACCTTCATAATACAATTCATACGTGTCTGTATGCTCGCGGTTAAAAAACCACTCATCCCTGCCCTGCCACTTCTGCAGATTTTTAGTGACCAGGTCAAATTTTTGTTTTTGTAATTCGTTCATTTCAGGTGTTTTTTATTTTAAAACGACCCGACTTTCAAAATAAACAGATAGGAGAAAAAAGCGCTGAACACGCTTTTAAAAGATTTTACTTTCCTACGCTGGCATTATCCAGATCAGGTTAAACGGGTGTAATCTCAGCAGAAAATCTGCACCCCGAGTATGACACTAAATTACAAAAATTAAATACAGTCTTATTAAAAAGCCTTCTCAAATTTATCGAGAAGGCTTTCAAGTAAAAACAACACTAAATCAATCAATTAACTTTGAATTTAAACATATTGTCGTTCATATAATTTTCAGATCTAAATAGGGTTTAATGTGAACGAACAACTTCTTCTTCAGCTATTGGCTCTACATAACCTTTAGGTGGTTTTTTGTGCCAGTATGAAGCTAGGATAGAACCGGTAATATTCATCAACGGACCAAAAACTGCCGGAGCCAAGCCCATTGTGGCGATCTTCCCTACAGAATTGGCAATCGCAGAAGCTAGTCCGCCGTTTTGCATCCCCACCTCAATAGCGACTGTACGCGCATCGCGTTCAGGCATTTTAAAAAGTCTGGCAAACCAATATCCCAAAGTGTAACCAAATAAGTTATGTGCCAAGACAATAAGAATCAACAAAGCTCCTATATCTAAAAGACTATCTCTACCCGCAGCGGTAATTACAACAATGATCAAAGCAATACCTACCATAGAAACGATGGGCATGGCTTTATCCATCCATTTGGTTTTGCCATGAAAAAGCTTATTAAAAAGAAGACCTGCTCCTATTGGGATTATGATCATTTTTGCGATACTCCACATCATCGCCAGCACATCAATCTCTATAAATTCACCCGCAAGAAATTTCATTAAAACCGGAGTAAGAAAAGGTGCCAGCAATGTTGCGATTGAAGTAATTGTTAGTGAAAGTGCAAGATTTGCTTTCGCTAAATAGGCCATAACGTTAGAAGCTAGTCCGCTGGGAGAACAACCTATTAAAACGATACCTGCAGCGATTTCTGGTGGAAAATCACTGATTTCTGCCAGAGCAAGACCCATTATAGGCATGATTGCAAATTGCGCTACTACGCCAATTAGAACCCCTTTTGGAGTTTTAAAAACCGCCATAAAATCCTTTCCGCTCATAGAAGTACCCATACCAAACATAATGATCTGAATAAGCGGAGTAATTAAATTTGTCAACTTGAAATCCCCCACTTGAATAAAATAAGCAGGATAATACATGGCCATTGTTACAGCCGCAAAGATCATGGTTGTATAAACGAAACCTTTTAGCGCTTCATAACCATTAAACCCGAGAGCGAGGAATACGAAGAAGGCTATTAACAGAGGTCCGCCGGAATCTATGTTTCCCGTTAAAGCCATACCCAAATAAATAATGAGTAAAATAATGGCTAAGCCTATAAAAATGGAATACTTATTTACGTTTTTCAAAATAATTATCGTTTAAATATTAGCGGATTTTCGTTCTCCCAGAGCGATTTTATGCCTAAAAAATCAGATTTTAAATGCCTGACGGCCGAGTAATTTCCATCTACCATCCTGCTTTTGAAAGATTAGCATATTACCTATATGAATATGAACAGGATCTCCAGAATTAAGCGCTTCAGAATCAAAAACCTGACGTACTATAGCCGTATTCCCAGCCATGGTTATACTTTGGTTAGAAATATCTATAGAAGTGAAATCATAAGACCCATGCAGCAGATCATCTATAAATTCTTTTTTGTTCTGCACTTTCCCACTGGAATGGCCGTAGCTCAACTCATCTGCAACGATTGCGTCAAGTGATTCCTGAGTGGGATCAATAATCGCAGCATTTAGCGTCTCAACTGCTTCAGTAAGATTCTGCTGACTTTTTACGGATGATGTTGAAGTGGCTGTTGATACTCGCGGAGTTTCTTTTGCTTTCTTCTCAGTTTCTTCACAGCCAGTTATCACAAGGCATATAAGAAGTGAATAAAAAATATATGTAGTTTTCATCATTGGTTAATTTAATTATTCTCTTGATCTTTTAATGCAAATGCAACATAATTACCTCCGGGCTTTTGCCCTCTTCCTCCCCCTGCGGCTATGACAATATATTGTTTTCCATTTACTTCGTAAGTTATAGGAGTGGCAAAACCCCCTGCAGGAAGTTGATATTGCCATACTACTTTTCCTGTTTTCTTATCGAAAGCACGCATGCGTTCATCTTTTGTGCCAGCTATGAAAACAAGTCCTCCGGCTGTAGCAATAGGTCCTCCATAACTTTCAGTACCCGTGATAGGAATACCTTTTTTTGTAAGTTCCGGATATTCACCTAAAGGAACTCGCCATAAATAATCCCCTGTATTTAAATCAATTGCGTTTAAGGTTCCCCATGGTGGTTTTATCCCGGGATAACCATCTTGATCGCTAAGTTTTCGCCATACTTTATTAACATACGAAGGCTTAAATCCAAAATCATTATTCACCTCCTTTGGAGTACTAGTTCCTACCTCAGTATGTTCTGTTACTACTTTGGGTCTAATCGCCCAAGGATTAAATAAATAATCTACAATAGCCTCACGATCATCCTGTGGTAAATGTTGAAAAGAAGGCATTCTTCCACTTCCTGTTTTAATAATCTGTGCCACTTGAGCTTTATTAAAATTGGCTTGTATTCTAGTTAGATCTGGGAATTGTGTGCCACTTCCTTTTCTATCTGCACCGTGACAAGCAGCGCAATTAATCTCATAAACTGCATTGCCATGTGATAGTGAAGCCAGTTCTTTATTCCTGCTAACCGTATCAGTCATTTGAAGAATCCACGGGTCATCATTTGTATTTTGATATAAAATTCCATCAGAATCTATAGCATTACCACCCCATTCTGCCCCCCCGCTATACCCAAAAAGTAAGGTACCTTCAACACTAGGTGGGGTAAATTTATTATCTGAGCGATATTTTAAGTAGATATCTTTTACATATGCGTGTGACTCTGGAGATATATCTGTAATATCTTCTTCTGTCATTACCTGATGTGAGAGTGGTAAAGGCTTAACAGGATATTTTTGAGTGGGCCAAGGTTTTTCTCCTGGTAAACCATTTGTTGGAACAGCTCTTTCTTCAACAGGAAAAATGGACTCTCCTGTATCACGGTCTAGTACATAAACGAGACCGTCTTTAGTTGCTTGCACCACTACATCAACTTTTTTACCATTGTGCTTTATAGTTGTAAGATTAGGCGGAACAGGATGATCTCTATCCCAAAGGTCATGATGTATAGTTTGATAATACCATTTCAATTTCCCAGTGGCGGCATCAAGAGCAAGAATACAAGTAGCGAATAAATTTTTCCCTTCTCTGTTTCCTCCATAAAAATCTGAGCCAGGTGAACCTGTACCCAAATATACCACACCTCTGTCCTCATCAAGGCTTAAACCACTCCAATTATTTACACCGCCTATTTCTTTATAAGCGTCCTTAGGCCAGGTATCATAACCAAATTCTCCCGGCTGTGGAATAGTATGAAAGACCCAGTTTAACTTGCCAGTAACAACATCAAATGCTCTAATATGACCCGGTGCTGCATCGCCAGATTCTGAAACACTTGAACCCATTATGATATTATCCTTATAGATAACACCCGGGGTACTTGCAGTTACAGACAGGTTTTGAATATCTCTAGTAAGATTATCTGAGAGCCCTTGATGAAGATCTGTTTTTCCATCTTCACCAAAATCTTTAATTAATTCTCCGTTTTGTGCATTAAGAGCATAAAGATAGGCTCCCACTGTAAATAGAATGCGTTTATCATTATCTTTCTGCCAATAAACAACTCCCCGGCTTGTATTAAATCTTTGCCGCTCCTGTCTCCCGGGTGAGAACTTCCATAATTCCTTTCCCGTACCTGCATCCACGGCAAAAACTTCAAGAGCCGCTGTTGTTCCGTACATTATTCCATCTATAACAATTGGCTGACACTGAATGGGTTTAGCTCTTTGATTGTCATCACCTTCAGTAATTTCACCCGCATTATACATCCAGGCAACTTCAAGATTTTGAACATTCTCTATATTGATTTGATCCAAAGGAGAATATCTGTTACTGCCTTTATTACCTCCATATCGTGGCCAGTCTTTACCCGGTAGTAGGCTAGCTGATGTTTCATCTTCTGAAGATGTATTCATACAACTTGTAAATAATATAACTACCAATATGAAGGCTACATGTTTATTCCTCATAGTCTAGAAAATTGATAAGCTAAAATTTTTATTAACTGAAAGTTCTGTCATGAGCTCTCCTTTCATTCCATTGTTTTGTGGGAGCAAAATAGCTTGTATCCCTTTTGTCAAGATGTTCTTTTAATACATCTTCATTTAATTCAATACCTAAACCAGGAGCACTTAATGGTACGGTTGCAAAGCCCTTTTCTATTAATTTACGGCCGTCTGTCGTTTTCACTAAACTTTCCCAATACGGCACATCTACAGAATGATGCTCTAGTGCTAAGAAATTTTGAGTAGCCGCAGCGCAGTGCACATTCGCCATAAATGAAACAGGTGTACCTGCCTGATGCATAGCCATTGCAATACCATGCTCTTCGGCATAATCTCCAATACGTTTTGTTTCAAGAAGACCACCTGATGTCGCAAGATCTGGATGAATTAGATCTATAGCATTAGCATCAATTAGCGGTTTGAAATCTTTTAACAAATAAATATCTTCCCCAGTAAGGGTTGGTGTTTCTATAGCATCAGTAATTGTTTTCCACTGTTCTGTATATTGCCAGGGAACTACATCTTCTAGCCAGGCCAGTCTATATTTTTCTAAGGTTTTACCTAGACGAATACCATTATTTAAATCAAAATGGCCATAGTGATCTGTTGAAAGCGGTATCTCATATCCTATCATATTGCGAACGTTATCAACTATTTGAGATAATTCCTCCAATCCTTTTTCAGTTATTTGGACTTGCGTAAATGGATGCATTGTATTTCCGTAAGAAGTAAAATTACTTTGATCCCCCCATTGATTTAAAGATCCATTAGAATTAGACCAAAACTTAGCATTCACAAGAGTATCAGGTTTTCCTCTTAATTCACCTATAGAAACATCCATTTTTAACCAAGTATATCCCTGATCGTTAATACGATAATCGATCAATTTTTTTTGTTCTTCTGGAGACCCGGCTTCTGGAGTATCAGCATATAATCTTACTTTATCCCTATAACGCCCTCCTAATAATTGCCAAGCCGGAACATCATAAGCTTTACCACATAGATCCCATAATGCCATTTCAACAGCACAAACCCCGCCCCCTTGGCGAGCTGGACCTCCAAATTGTTTTATACTCTTAAATAGCATTTCTACATTGCACGGGTTTTTACCCAAAATGCGGCTTTTTAGCATTAGAGCATAGCGAACATCAGAAGCATCCCGCACTTCTCCTAAACCGTATATTCCTTGATTTGTATCTATTTTAATTATCGCCGTACCACCCATCACATCAGTAAGGGCATAACGCATATCGGTAATTTTTAAATCTGAAGGATTAGATGATTTTTTTACTTTAGAGGTTGTATGAGCAATAGTATCTTCAAAAGAGAGTGACATTAATCCTCCCAAAGCTATTCCTCCTACAGCTGTTTTTTTTAAAAAACTACGTCTGTTTCTTGTGGTATTGGGATTTTCTATTTCTTTCTGTACTGCCTTTATTTCAGCTTTTTCGAGCTTTTTATTGTTCTCGGCAATTTGTTTTAAAATACTTTTCATATGCTTAAATTATTAGCGAACTATAGACGAATGTCAGGATTGTTAAATAATAGAATTATTAATTAGATTTTGCTATCTAGGTTTTGCTAAATACGCTTCAAGTTGCTGAGATGTCACTGTGGTTTTCTTAGGGTAATCAGCAAACCAGGCCTTAAATTGAGTTTTAATAGCATCTTTCCAATCCCCGTGTATTTCTCCAGAAGAATACTTTCCTTCTTGCAATAATTTTCTTTCAAACTCATCTCTTAGCGCAGTTAATTCAGAAGCTGTAACTAATCCTTCAACCATATGTGCCGGTATAAACACCACACCATAATCATTTGCGAAAACGATATCGCCTGGAAAAACAGTAACTTCTCCTATTCTTATAGGTGCATTAATAGAAGTTGGGGTCATGTTCTTAATGTAAGATGGATCCTGACCTTTAACCCAGGCATTAAAACCATCAGTATTTTTAAGTTCTTGCATATCTCTAACAGAACCATTGAAAATAACTCCTTTGCCGGTTTTACCATAAATCGCGTTTCCCAGGCTAGAACCAATTAACGTCCCATCTTTAACTTTTCCAAAACCATCTGCGACATATATATCACCTTTTGATAAAATGTCAATAGGCCAAATATTAATTCCGCCGTGCTGAGAACGATCTTCGATTTTCCCTTGTGCCCTGACAATACTATCCAGATCAGGGCGCGTAGGCATAAATTGAGCGGTTACAACTCTTCCTACCATGGTCTTACCTGGTTTAAGAATTATCCACCCTTTTTCAACTTGGTTGTGGTAACCTTTTCGTCCTAAATACCCCCAAATCTGTTCCAAAGTACAATTTTGCAGCCTTTCAAGAACGAGATCAGAAACGTAAGGTCTTCCATCTTCAAATCGTTCTCCTTTCCATTGTGAAGTCAACTTTTTGACAAATTCAGGAGAAGATCCTATACGTTGGGCACTAGAAGAAATGAATGCTAGAAAGAAAATTGATATTAACCATATTTGTTTTGGCATACAAAATATTTTAAACGATTAAACTCTTGAGAAATATCCTTTTTTAGAATTTCCTCTCTTTTAAATAATCATTCAATTCTTTACGACTCATAGGAAGTTTCGCATCAGGATAATTTTTGAGCCAAGATGAGAAGTCATCTTTTATTGCATCTGTCCATCGGGTATCTATTTGGCCTGCAGTATACTTTTTCTCCTTTAGACGTTGAAAACCAAATTCATCACGAAGACTTACATATTCTGAAGAAATCACCAACTGATCAACTAAATATGCTGGAATAAAAACGATTCCATATTTTGTAGCAAGTACTACATCCCCCGGAAGCACTGTAGCACGACCAATGCGAATGGGTGCATTTATAGAGGTTAACATTTCCTCCTGTAAATAGGATGGATCAGCTCCTCTAAACCATCCATTAAAGCCATCAATTTGTTCAAGTCCTCTAAGATCTCTAACTCCAGCATCGAATATGACACCATTCTGAGAGTTTGCATAAATAGCATTTCCTAGGTTTGATCCTATTAGAGTACCATCTACCACTCTTCCATAACCATCTGCAACATATATATCTCCAGGTTTTAAGATCTCAATAGGCCACGAATTGCTACCTCCTATAGTATCTTTTTTTTCTGCAGCTCCCTGAAGTTTAACCTGTTGATTAAGATCTGGTCGTGAGGGCATGTATTGAGCGGTCACAACACGACCGGTCATCACCTCATCTGAATGAACAATTTCCCAATCACCATCATATTGATTATGAAAACCTTTTCCTCTAAGGAATCCCCATGCTTCTTCAACAGCCACTTTCTTTAACCGCTCTAAAATCGCATCTGAAACCTTTGGTCTACCATCTGCAAAACGTTCTCCTTGCCATTCAGAAGTCAAAGCTTTTATATATTCAGGAGATGAAGCTACCTGTTGAGCTTGTGTCGTAAAAAATATGAGTAGGCAAATAAGGTATAGAACTCTTTTATTATTCATTTTAATATGATTTAGTTTTACTTAAAAAATAATTATAATTATGCTGGTTTTGTTAATGTGGTACCCCGAGCCATGTCAATTAGACCACGCATATAGCCTATTGCGAATAATGTTCCTAAGGTAGTATATCCAGGAAATCCAGTTGTATCATCTCCCATTGTAGGAACGTGATCTGGACGTATAGGCCCTTTAAAACCTGAGTCATATAAAATTTGCATCAATTTTGCCATATCCATCTGCCCATCGTCTATGAAAGTTTCATTAAAGTGTTCTTTGTAACCACGTACATTTCTAAAATGAACGAAAGAAATGACCTTCTTATCCGTGAAGTATTTAAGAGCTGCTTCCAAATCTTCTTGCTCGCCTTCTCCTCCCATTTCTCCGAATGTGCCACCCCAGGTAATTCCGTTATGAGGACTTGGATAGATATCTATTAATCTTTTAAAATTAGCTACAGATGTCATAATGCGTGGTATATTTCTAATTGAATCTATTGGAGGATCATCTCCATGCATAGATAAATTCATGCCAAGTTGCTCAGCTTCAGGCATCACTGCTTTCAGGAAGTATTCTAGATTATCCCACATATCTTCATGGGTTATTTCTCCATATTCCGTAATAGGTTCTCCTTCTATTTTATTTATATCAAAACCCATTACTAATGCACCTCCTCGATCCTTCATGGCTTTATCGCTTCGAGCCCAGCTAATTAATGGCATCCAATTATAGCAAATAGTATTGATCCCTACCTGCGTCAAATTTTTCATGAGAGTTATAAAATTTTCAATTTCTTCATCTCTCCCGTCCAGGCCCAGTTTTGTCTTTGTATATAATGATGGGGGGCCTTCAATGACAGTAAGTTTAAGCCCTTCTTCGTCCCATGCTTCTTTTACGGCTTTAATTACCTTTAAATCGTAATTCATTGCCCCCTCCATTCCTACCATTCTAGGATTGATACCTCCTACAGCACCATGTACTTCCATTTGTTTGGCCATCTGAATTTTAAGAGGCTCTTTACCTGCAAAATAGGCCAAACAAAGTTGCATACCTGCATCTTTGGTAAGGTCATCTTTTATAATACCATTTCTCATTGGAGAAATAATATTTGCGTTACCTGCATTTGCACCCATAGCCCCGCCTATCGATATTCCTGCAGCAATAGAAGCACCTTTTTTAATAAAATTTCTACGATTGTCTTTCATTTGTTTTTGTTTAAGTCAAAGCCTCTATTTGATATTTACCCTTCACTAATCATTTTTTTAGCTGATCGCTCTTTACTTACTGATTCTGCAAGTCCTCTTATATAGCCCATTGCATATAAAGTTCCTAAAGTCATATATCCCTGTCTTTCATTAGTCTCTCCTTCTAAAGTGGCAACATGGTCTGGACGTATCGTACCCTGAAAACCGATATCATAATAAGCTTTCATTGCTTCATACATATCAATATCTCCTTCATCATGAAAAGTCTCAGTAAATTTTACACTAGGTAATTGCCCGCTTTGTTCTCTAATATTTCTAAAGTGCACAAAATTAATAGCACCTCTTTTACCCCATCTTCTAATCAATGATGGGATTTCTTTACCCATTAAGGAAAAATTTCCTTGGCACATTGTCAATCCGCTATACTTACTTGGATATAAGTCAAGCATTTTGTCAAAATTTTCTACCGAATTCATTATGCGAGAAATACCACGGATACTGTGTACTTGGGGATCATCAGGATGTAGTGAAAGATTCATTCCAATCTTCTCTGCCTCGGGAACAACAGCCTTTAGAAAATACTCTAAATTCTTCCATAGAGCTTCTTTAGAGATTTCACCATATTCAGTAAGAGGTTCATTTTTTATATCATTATAATCAAAAGAAGATACTATTGCTCCACCTCTGGCAAGTGTATTCTTATCTGTTCGTGCCCAACTAATAACAGGCATCCAGTTGTAACAAATAGTATCAACACCACCATGCTTCTTTAAATTTTTCATGAAAGTGATAAAGTTTTCTATCTCCTCATCTCTCCCGCTTAAAGCTAGTTTAGTTTGTTCACCTAATGCGGGAGGACCTTCTACAACAGTCCATTTCATTCCCTGACTTTCCCATGCTTCTTTAGTTGCAATTATTGCTTGAGGTTCCCATGGTTTGAGATTTTTATTTCTAATAACTCCCGAAACAGCATGCATTACATCCATTTGCTTGGCATATGGCACTCGTGGAGAATCGGGACCCATTGCAAGAGCAAATTTCATCCCAGCATCTCTTACAAATGGCTTAACCTCTTTTTCAACAGTTCTTAAAGAATTGTAATTCTTACTATAGGAAATGGGTGCGCCCCCAAGCGTCATTACAGCAGCCAATGAGGCCCCTTTTTTAATAAAACCTCTACGATTATTTTTCATATCTATACTTTTTAATTGTTCATTAAGATGGAATGGATAATACAGCTAATTTTGTTGCTTTCGCGAAAGCGAGATTGTAGGTTTGTCCCGTGTATCCTCCACCTCCCGGATATTGGTTACTTATACCTCCTTCATGTTCTTTATCATAATCTAAAGCACGAGGGTGTTCAGGATAAAGTCCATGACTATAGTCCAAATCAATAAGTCCCTGCATTACAGCAAACATATTCACCTGGCCTTCATCTAAAAATACTTCTGCATATTTAACATAAGGTTTTTCAACAATTACATTACGCCAGTGCACATGATTTATACGATCTCTTGAGCCAAAATACTGTAATACATCAAGAGGATCTTCTCCCATTTCTCTCGTTACACCACAGTCAAAAGTGATTCCATTAGAAGGACTATCTACTATCTCAATTAATCTTTTCCAGTCTGAGAGTGTGGCCATTATTTGATCAGAACCATGGCTCACTGGAATTGGCGGATCATTAGGATGTAATGCCATACGCACTCCGGCCTTTTCTGCGACAGGAATGACAGCTTTTAGGAAATAAGAAAGATTATTCCAAAGATCTTCAGTTTTGTGCTCTCCTATTGCAGGATCTGCTGGTAAGTCTTTTACAGGTTCATAGTCAAAAGCAGTCATCCCGGCTCCTCCCCTTCCTTCTTTTAAATAATAGCCTTCCATTAGACGGTGAGCGTAGAAATTATATTCTACAACAGGAAGTCCCGCTTCTCCCGCTGCAACCAATGATTTTTTAATATTGTCAATTTCCTCATCTTTGCCTTCCCGACCGTAAATAGTATTAGGATGTCCACCTATCATCATATTAATCACTTTTAAACCTTCAGCTTCATAAGCATCCATGATCTCACGTAAACTTTCTTTTGTCCAGGGAATTGGTGGTCCTCCCATTAAGACATTATCAGCACCTATTTGTTTAATCTTTCTCATCATTGCTTTATCTCCATTGCGTGAGGCTCCTACACACAGTTGAGGTGTATTAGTCCCTGGATCAATTGGCCATTTGATAGCCTCCTTGGCAAAGTGATTAGGTTTAGTTTCTTCAGTTTTAGGAGAATTATTACATGCCGTTGCAGCACCTATCGACATTACAGCAGCCAAGGACGCCCCCTTTTTAATGAAATTTCTTCGATTATTTTTCATATCCTATATGATTTAAGAACTTAAAATCAAATTATAACACTCTTCTACTCAACATCCCACCATACACGAGTGGTATAAGTATCAGGTCCTTGAGCACTTATTGCTGCCTCTACATTTTCTGAATTAAGAGCTTTCTCATCATAGGAATACATTAATCTCCTTATAGGTTCGCCTCCTGTTGTGTTTAATGGATAATTTATAGGTGCTAACTCCGGAACACCTGTTCGTCGCCAAGTACTCCAGGCTTCAAAAAAATCTAAATACATATAATCAGCTAAGTAAAACTGAGTATAGATCTGATCGGTCATTTCCTGTTGAGTTCCTGTAAGAATATGAGCGTTTAAGTAATCTGAAATTTCGGATTCTGTAATCTCCATAGGGGATAGATTACTATTTGGAAATAGATTTGAACTTTCCATATTTGCTCTTATAGCATTTTCATAATGTTCTTCTGCTGTTCCTGCTCCCCAGCCTCTCAAGGCCATATCTGATAATAGAAATTCTATTTCAGAATAACTTAATATAATCGAAGGAGCAGAAAAATTTGCTATTGTTGCTGTATTAGGTTCAGAATATTCTGTAAGTAGAGAATTACTCCATGCCGGTATTGCATCACTTATTGTAGCAGGATCATAACCATTTGGAAGACCTTTTTGAAGTTCTGGTTTAGTAGTTTCTGTTATTACCTGACTTTGCTGAGAATTGATATTTCCTTCCCATAATGTAGCGTAAAATGGTAATCTGGGATCCTCATTTTCTTGTAATAAGTCAATAAAAGTTTTACCCATTTTTACTAAACCTGCTCCCTGATTACCCTCAGGCAAACTTTCTCTCTTTAATTCACGTGCATCCCAATTCCATGTATTGGGACCTGTTGGAGTATGTTCTAGTTTTGCAATATCTTCATTGCTTTGCATAACGCCACCACTAACGGCCTTCTGCGCCCATTCTTGTGCCATACCCTGATCAACTTTTGTTAAGCGCATTGCAAGCCGTAACATTAGGGAATAACCAAAAGTCCTCCATTTTTGAACATCCCCGCCATAAATAACATCTGCAGCTCCAAACGAACTCATCGAAGGATCTAATTGGTTGATAGCATTATCTAAATCTTGAAGCATCCAAGGGTAAATTTCTGACTGTTTATCATAAACAGGCTTATAAATACCATCTGTACTTCCAAGCGTTGCCTCTTTATAAGGCACATCACCATAGGCATCTGTAACTCTATGCAATGCAAAAACTTTCCATATCCTAGCCATCGCATTTTGGTTAATCAAATCTGGATTATCTGTAGTCCCTGAAATAACTTCTTCAAGCTCCCGAAGATGAGAGGTATATACCGTCTCGAAAAAATTTCCTGTTTGGGCATTCACAATACCTTTTTCTCCATACCAAAAAGTTTGAAGAGTTGCATGAAATTGCATAGCACCAGAAAGATATTTCATATTTGTTCTATTGCGATCTGTTGTTCCTGTTCCCACAGTACGAATCAAACTTGTAGTGAACAATGTTGAAAAATCTGGTACAGTATAAGCGTTTGGATCTGTATTCATTTCTTCAAATCCAGAATCACATGAAGTTAAAGACAGGGCCACCACACATAAAGCGCTTAAAGCAAATCCTATACATTTAAATTTTACATATCTCATAATGATTTATTTTATTTTTATTAAAAACGAACGTTAAGATCAAGACCATAACTTCTAGAAGTAGGCAACCCGAAATTTTCCAATCCTTGAGCATTACCGCTACTATAATTTGATTCTGGATCAATATTATCTGAAGTTTTATACAGAATAAATAAATTACGCCCTACTATAGACAGACTTGCCGCTTTAATAGGTGTTCTTTCGAGTAAATTATTAGGGAAATTATAACCTATACTTAAAGATCTTAGTTTTATAAAGTCGGCTTTTTCAACAAAATCTTCAGTTATACTATAAGCTATTCCTCTGTAATATGTTTGGGCAGGTATTGTTTCACTAAAGGCATTTCCATCTTGATCTACGCCTGAAAGAGATACTCCATTCTCTCTTACATTATTAGCTATCGTATTTTGATGTAAACCAAAGTCAGTGCCATAGGCATTTGTTGCAGAATAGATACTTGCCCCCCATCTACTGTCTAATAAAAAAGACATTGTAAAATTTTTATAACTAAAATCATTGCTTAGACCAATAGATAATGGTGGCACTCCTTTTCCCAGAGCTACTAAAGGACCTGCAACAGGTAAACCACTTACACTATTGTAAACGACCGCTCCATTAGCATCTCTTAATCTTCTGTTCCCTGCAATCATGCCGAATGGCTGACCTTCAAAATGGTATATACCTCCATTTAAAGTCCGCGTTGTTGCCCCTGGCAGCTGCAATCTGTCTAAATCATCTGAAATATGTATGACTTCGTTTTTATTATATGCGAGGTTTGTTGTAACGTTCCATTTTAAAGGCGATGAAGGCTGTAACGGTCTACCTGTTAGCATTATCTCGACACCTTTATTCTTCATTTCACCAACATTTAGCGCTACACTTGAGTAACCGCTCGCGGGCGCAATTGAAGCATTAACAATATCATCTGTTGTTGTTCTATCGTAAAAAGTAAAATCAAGTCCTAAACGACTACTAAAAAATCGAAATTCCAGTCCAGCCTCGTAAGTAGTAGAGGTATAAGGTGTTAACGCTGTAGGAATAGTACCACTAGAAACTTCTGTTAAGGTCTGTCCCAGATGGGGAGTACTTTCTGCTGTATAGCTTTGTTGAATGGCATATGGACTAGGAGCACCACCACCAACTTGGGCCCATGATGTTCTAACCTTAGCATAATCTAACCACACTGGTTTAGACTCCCAAATTTCTGAAGCCAGAAAACTTAAACCAACCGAAGGGTAAAAAAGACTATTATTTTCTACATCTAGTGTTGAAAACCAATCATTTCTGCCCGTTAAAGTTAGGTATAAGAAGTTATTGTAATCTAAATCTGCAGAGGCAAATAAAGAATTTATTCCATATTTCCCATAATTCTCGTTAAACGTTTGATTGGTTCCATTTCCTATAAAGTACTGGAAAGGAATATTGAAATCTCCACTTGCTAAATTGATACCATCAAAAATATTTCGCATTTGGTTTCCACCTACCAATGCATTTATTGAAAAGCGCCCCACGTCTTTATTAAATCCTATAATTCCTTCAAGATTTGTTTCTGTACGAAGACTTTGATCTGAAGTCATACTTCCTGAATTATTGTAAGCTAATCCAGTAGGATTAATGTAATACCCATCAACATCACTTTGATCTAAGCCAAACCTAACACGTGCATATAAATAATCAGTGAAATTATAAGTTGTATTAAAAGAGCCTATAAACCTTCTTCTCTTATCTCCGTTGTGTACTTTATTTATAACGAAATAGGGATTCGTTACATATATATAATCACTCCATTGAAATTCGTTTCCATTCTCAGCATAACCTGGAGCAAGAGTACGTACATCTATATTTGTAGCTATTAGTTGTGCACCTGCATTGGGGTTTCTATCGAAATCACCTGGACGCGTTCTATTTCTAACATCTTCTAAAGAATATTGTGCATTCCCCTGAAAAATTATTTTTTTAGCCAGAGTTGCATCCACGCTTAAATTAAATGTCTTACGGTTTAATGTGTTATTAGGTACTATTCCTTCATTTTCTGTATTTGATGCTGCAAAACGAAATCTTATAGATTCATTCCCCCCACTCAGAGCAACGGTATTTGAAAAAGTATATCCATTTTGATAAAAGTTTTTAATATTATCCTTAACAGCAGAATATGGTCGAGACTGTCCATCAGGCTGAACCACAGAAGATCCGTCTAATCTTGCCCCCCATGATGTTCTTCCAAAGGCTATAGCTTCGGCTTGAGTCATAGGAGGATTTCCATTTGATCCTGAGCCATATTGATATTGCCAATCTAAAAGATCTCTTGGCTCATCTATGGTGTAATTTGTCCGGTATTCTACACCTATACCTTCCTGAGCAGTTCCTGACTTCGTTGTTATTAATATGACACCATTCGCTGCTCTAGCTCCATATAATGCGGCGGCAGTACCACCTTTTAAAACAGAAATACTTTCTATATCATCCGGATTTATGCTTGAGAGACCATTACCCCGGTCAATTCCTCCATATGTACCTGGCGATGAAGTATTTTCATTAGTAATAGGCATTCCATTTACGACATAAAGTGGTTGATTATTACCGTTTAGAGAACCGTTTCCTCGTATAATTACCCTACTAGAGGATCCTGGCCCTCCGGTTGTACCTGATGCTGTGACACCTGCAATTCTTCCGGATAGCGCATTCCCTATATTTATTTCCCGAGCTTTTGTTAAATTTTCACCACCAACCTCTGAAACCGCATATGTTAAAGCTCTTTTTTCTCGTTTTATTCCTAAAGATGTGACCACAACTTCATCAAGCGATTGCTCATCTTCTTCCATCTGTATGCTCATAGAAGTGGTTGAACCTACAGTCTGTTCTACCCTTCTCATGCCTATATAAGTAAAAACAAGCACTGATTCTGACGAGGCTACATCGATTGAGAAATTACCATCGAAATCTGTCAATGCCCCATTATTAGTACCCTTTTCCTGAATTGTAACGCTAGGAAGAGGATTTCCAAGTTGATCAGTGACCTTACCAGTAATTGTGGTTTCCTGTAAAGTTGCTGCTTGCGGCATCTGATCAGTAGAAGGATCAGCATCTTTAGTAATAGCAATATTATTTCCAACTAAGATAAATGTATAGACTGTTCTATCTGTAAGTTCCTTAAGTACCTTATCAAGACTCTGTTTTTTAAAATTATAATTACCTGTAAATGAAATGCCAACAGCAATTTCATTCCCGTAAGCAAATTTGTATTCTGTTTGTGATTCTATTCCCATAATCACTTGTTTTAGTGTGGGATTTATTAACGAAAGTGATATCTCTTGAGGATTACCAAAGAACGTTAAACCAAAAAAAAGTGTTAAAAGTAGTTGCCTCATGGTTGATTTATTTAATTTTGGAATGTAAAAAGCCTTGCGACGGCAACGTCGTTAATGCTTTTTGTGTTTGTAAAAAGAGTTCTTTGTTTGACGATGGGAACTCTTTTGTTTTTTAATTTCTTAGTATTTAATTCTTAAATACGTTTACTTGTCTGGTTTTGTGATTTATTTCATAGTTTGTGTGATTAATTATAGATAGAATCTTTAGTATATCTGTAAGAGAATCTGATTTGTTGATCCTTAAGGTTACAAGTTTATCCTTAGTGAAATCATTTTTAGTGAATTCATAATCAAACCGTTCTGATAAGAAATCAAACAGATTTTCAAGTTTTTTGGCGTTAAGGTCTATAAAGAGATTGCCACTTTCAAACGACAATAATGTATTAAATTTTGTTATATAGGCTTCTCCGGCTTGGTTATAGACAAAACTTTCTCCAGGTTTAATCGACCATTTTTTATTTGTAATTCCATTTATATGAACTAATATCTTACCCGAATAAAGTGAGACTTCTGTTTCTTGCATATTAAGCTTCTCATTTACCAAAAAAGAAGTCCCTATAGCTCTTGTTAAAGTATGCGAAGTCTTAACCCGAAATTCTTTTAGACTATCCTGCACTACATTAAAGAAAGCCTCTCCCTCTAATTCTACTCCTCTAGCTTCATCAAAATTTTCTTTATACCTGATCTCTGATCCCTTTTTTAAAAGTACAAGGCTTCCATCCGGCAGATTAACTTCTTTGTCCATCATAGCATAATTATTTACAACAATGATGGGATTATAAACCTCTGCAAAATAATATGTTGCAAACAATAACATTGCAATAGCAGCAGCTAAACTGTAATTGTATAATAACTTTATAGGTCGCTTCTTAATTTGCTTTTCAACAGATTTCCATGAGAGTTCTACTTGTTCTCCGGAAATAGCAGGATAAGGAGCGTCCCAAGATTTTTTTAGCTTTTCAACAATATGATATTCGTAATTTTTCAATTTTTTATCTAATGGTTTGTATTACTATAACAATTGAGTAATAAACATTTCCTAATTATTTTATTAAAATTTTCAATTAATTCGCAAATAAGATATCGAGTTTTGATTACAAAACCATGTTCGCTAATTAATCAACTGTATAATAGTTATATACAATTTTCCACTTAAAGGTTCTTCCTGGCTCCACATTAATATTTATATATGGTTCGGGGCAAACTGTAGTAGATGCAGACCAAAATACTAATCTTGAAAGTGCTCTGTTTCCAGAAATGTTGACTCCAGCTTTACTAGCTCTATTTTCTACAATTATTTTATAGTCTCTGGAAGTATCTCCAAAACCATATAAATCTGTGAAATAAGCATTCTCTTTCTTAAATAACTGTCTCTTATATTTAATTTGATTATTATCAATAAATGCAATAGTATCAGTCCCTTTCATTTTACCACTTAGTTCAAAAGGAAATTTGATTACGTAATTTGAATCTACAGGTTGTTCATCTATCATTAAAAAATTATGATTATAGACAGAGGTTTTAATAGTTTTATTTCCAGTATTTTTTAAAGAATGTTCTAAAACTAATTGGGATTTTCCTTTTGGCAAATTCACTAGTTTTTTATATTCATATGAATAATCCTTATCCTCTATTTTCTGAATAAATTCAATCTGATAGGATTTTTTATTTATTTTCCAATCTCCATGATTTATAATCTTGTAAGGTGTAACAATAGAATATCGCGGTTCTTCAGGTTTTACTAATACTCCTATTCCTATCTTAACAAAGCTTTCTCCAACTTTGGCGGTTTCATATCCTAAGGGGGCAAAATCATTTACGGGTCCCATAATAGCATCATGATTTGTAGGGCTATACTTGTCAAACCATTTTCCATAATATGAATGTCCTTTATATTTTAAATCAGGAATAACTCCAGACCAGTCAAATCTAGATCCTCTATAATAGCCCTCTTCAGCATCTGGTAAGTATATTTTTGCCTTAATAATACCATTAGTAATTTCTGCCTCAGGTATTTTAAATAACAAATTATAATTTGTAGTGAGTATTATTATGGATATAAGAATCAAGGAAGACAATATCTTCATAACTATTAATATTAAAAACGGAAGGTGTTATACTTAAGAATCAATTCTCATTCCGGTAGCTAATAGTCTACCGGAAATAAGAATTGACAACAGTCAATCAAGTCTTCTAATAACCAGGATTTTGAACAAGAGTCTGATTTGTTGCAATTTGTTCAACAGGTATAGGCATAAGAGTATGACCTGGTGGTATTACAATATTATATTTGTCTAGAACAAATTTTTCTGCTTCCCCAGCTCTTCTCAGATAAAAGAAAAAAGAAAATTCTCCTCCCAGCTCGTAGCGATACTCATTTGTCAACATTGTAATGAAGTCCTCAGATTCAGGTACGGGCTCTAAATTTGCTCTTAAACGAATCTGATTATTTATTATATTCCTAGCCTCTGCTTCATTCCCACTTCTATAAAGGGCCTCTGCTTTACTCAGTAGAACCTGCCCGTATCGCATCAAAATTAAGTTTAATGAACTATAAGAGTAATCTCCGAATCTACCGGTTACATTAGGATCTCTCCAACTTTTAACAGCATAATAACCTGACCGTTGTCCGTCAGCCCCTTTCCAAGGATTTGCTTCCGTTCCCAAAGTATTTATACCTCCATAAGTATCTTTAACATTTTTATACATAGAAATATCTATTACAGGATCAGGATGTTCATCACCAGGGCCTATTACCGTTGCGAATTTTCTTTCATCCCCAGCTTCAAAAGAGTCGTAATACTTCTTATCAACATAAGCATACCCTGTTTTAGAAATTTCTTCAGGAAGACAAAATTCTACTAACCATTGCGTATCACTTGAACCATTACGCATATTGGCAGCTGTGATATATTGTATAGAAAAGATATCCTCCATTCCGTTTTGGTTATCAAAAGCATGAATTCTCAAAAAGTCATCCTCAAGCTGGTAATGTCCTTCTAGCTTATTATAAGAAGTAACTGCATCATCATATTTTTTTAACCACATCTGTGCATCACCCAAATACGCCAGTGCTGCACCCTTAGTTGCCCTTCCTATATCGGTCAACTCTAAATCTTCTCGCCAAGGTAAAAGTGCAGCTGCATTTTCTAAATCTGATACTACAGATTGAAATACTTCATCCTGAGTATTACGTGGATGACGACCATCATCTGTGGTTAGCGCAAGTTCAAGTGGAACACCGCCAAATTCTGTTGCTAAATAGTAATAGAACAAACCTCTTAAAAAGAGAGATTCTCCTTTAAGTCTATTAGCCAGGTCTTCATCTAGAATCCCATCTGCTCTCATTATTTCAATAGTTTCAAGAGCTGAATTTGCACGTGTAATCCCTTCATAAGAACGTACCCAAAAAGTATTGAGCGCACCAAAATTTGTAGGAATTTCATAGGTAGCAAAAAAAGTATCTGATCCCCAGTTTTTATAATCCTGAGTTAAAAAATTTGCTTGATACCAAAGTGCCTTAATAACGAAGTTATTATTATGCATAGTGTTGTATATCGCATTCACAAGCTGCACTGCATCTTCTGTCTTTTTAAATAAGGATTCACTAGTAGAGTCCCTAGTATCCTGCTGTGTTAGAAACTCTTCAGAACAACTAGAGGGAATTAGGCAGACACAAACTAAAGCAAGTATGCATATCGTTTTATTAATTTTCATAATCTCAATTTTATATTAAAAAATGATTTTTTAGAAACCCAGATTCACACCTAAAGTGAAGAATTTACTAGTGGGATAGCTTCCAACGTCTACACCATTTGCACTCAATCCATCAGAACCACTTACATCTCCAATTTCAGGATCCAGACCAGAGTAATTGGTAATTGTAAATAAATTTTGAGCACTTAAATACACTCTCAATTTTTTCATATACACCTTATCTGTGAAAGCCTGAGGAAATGTATAGCCTACTTGGATATTTTTTAAACGGACGAAACTCCCATCTTCAACATAGACGTCAGAAACTCTATTGTTACCGTTTTTATCATAAGAGACCAGTCTGGTATAAGTTGTAGATTGATTTTCGGAAGTCCAGTGGTTTAAGTAAAATTCACTGCCCATATTTTGAAGACCTACTCCAGCAGCTGCATCAAAGTTTTGTAAGTTTCGCTTAGCATAATTCAGAATATCATTTCCTACTGAAGTATAAATAAATAAGCTGAAATCAAACTGCTTATAAGATCCATCAAAATTGATTCCACCAAAAAAATCAGGAATAGGGCTTCCTATAATTTCCCTATCATCATCTGTAATTCTACTATCACCATTTAGGTCTACAAATTTGCGGTCACCGGGAGAAGTATCAGAAACCTGATAAAATGAACCGTTTCCATACTGATCTGAAGTTGCTTGATTAAGGGCATCTATTTCAGCCTGAGTTTGAAAAATTCCCGCAGATCTAAAACCATAAAACGCACCTACTTCTCCGCCAACTCGAGATTGACTAAACGTGGTCCATACATTCCCTCCATAATTTCTAAAATCAAGACTTGTAAAATTCCCTATTGATGTAAGTCCATCTGTAAAAGATAAAATTTCATTATTCACTGTGGTAAGATTTGCGCCTAAACTCCATTGAAATTCATGCTCAGCTGAACGATACTGAAGTGATAACTCCAAGCCTTTATTCCTTATACTTCCCACATTTCTCGTGGCTGTACTGAAACCTGTTTGCGCAGGCACATTCACATCTAATAAAAAGTCGCTTGATTCTCTTACATAGTAATCTGCCGTAAAGGTGATTTTATTATTTAAAAATGCTGCATCAATACCAATATCAGTCTGGGTAGTTTTTTCCCAGGTAAGGTCTGGATTGGCCAATCCATTTAAAACTAAACCGGGATAGTAATTTTTGGGATCACCAAAGGCATAACCTCTATTGTCAGTTGGGGACGGTCCTGAACCATACAATCCTAAATATTGAAAAAGACCAATATTTTGATTTCCAGATTTACCCCAACTTGCTCTTATTTTAAGATCGTTGATTGCCTCAACATCCGATAAAAATGATTCCTGCTTTAATTTCCATGCTGCCGAAAGTGAAGGAAACACACCCCATTTTTTACCAGGCCCAAATCTAGATGAACCATCTCTACGCACTGTTCCTGTTAAAATATATTTATCTAAGAATTTATAAGTCAGTCTGCCAAATTGAGAAGCCAGAGACCAAGCCTGTTGATATCCGTAAGGTGCAACTGTTGTCAAAGAAGAAATATCTCTTAATTCATTACTTACTAATCCATTACCATCAGCGCCAGATATACGATAAGTATTTTCCTGAGATGAAATACCTCCTACAATGTCTAAACTATGATCGCCAAAAGTCTGAACATATGATACCGTATTTTCCCAAAGCCATTCGTAACTACTATTATTTCGTTGGGAATAATAAGCTTGGGGATTAGGTTCTTCTCTAGTATTGCTGGGTGTAAAATAGGAACTAAAGCCACTAAAAGTATTTATTCCAAAATTAGTTTTCGCTTTTAATCCGGGAAGTATAGTTACCTCTACAGAGGTTGTACTTAAAAAATTATCTCGTGGATTATCTTGATCAATTTCTTCAACATCAGCATATAAATTAGTCATACCCGTTGTTGCTTGTGCTCCCGGTATATAATACCCATAATTACCATCTGCATCCTTGATCATATCTGTAAGTGGATTTCCAGTCATAGTGGGAATTAGTCTCGTTAAATTTCCCAACTGAGTGATAGATGAACCAGATCCTAATTTGCTGTTACTATGCGTATATTTTACACTTGCTGTAGCTTTAAGCCAGCTATATGGAGTAAAATCTACATTTAGACTGGAATTATATCGTTCATAATTTGAGAATTTCACAATCCCTTCATGTTTATAATATCCTAAGGAAAATGAGGTCTGAACAAGTTCTCCCCCACCTCTAAGGGCAACATTATAATTCTGTCTTAATCCCGCCCTATAAAATGCATTTTGCCAATCAATATTTCTAAAACTTGCAGGGTCATTGTTCCATTCCGGTAAAATAGGGTAATCATCAGTTGTAGCGACTTGTTGAGCAGCGGTCACAAATTGTTCTGCTGTCATAACATCATACATTTCTGGTTTTGCCTGAACTGATAACAAACCGTCAAATGAAATCTCAAATACATTCTTTTTACCTCTCTTGGTTGTTATTATTACAACACCATTAGAAGCCCTATTTCCATAAATTGCAGTTGCAGAAGCATCTTTCAATATTTCCATAGACTGAATATCAGAAGGGTTCAAACTCGAAAGATTACCTGATATAGGATAACCATCAACCACATAAAGAGGTGAATTATCTCCAAATGTACCGGTACCTCTAATCTTAACTGAAATTCCTGCACCTGGAGAACCATCATTTGTAGTTACCTGAACACCAGCGGCACGGCCTTGTAGCGCCTGATCAACAGTAGTTACAGGGACTTTCTCTACCTGCTCAGCAGAAACAGAAGAAACCGCTCCCGTTAAATCACTCTTTTTGGCAGTTCCATATCCAATTACAACAACTTCATCTAGCCCTTGTGCATCTTCTTCTAATTGAACATTCATTTTTGTATTATCTCCCACAACACGTTCAATACTTTTCATACCCACATAAGAGAAAACTAAAACAGCCTGTGTTGATGAAACAGTAATATTGAAATTACCATCAAAGTCACTCAAAACCCCATTTTGGGTTCCTTTTTCTAATATATTAACTGTTGGCATAGGACTTCCATTAGCATCTGTAACTGTCCCACTAACAGAAATTTGGTTGTCAATGACGAGTGTTTTAGAGTTAGTTACTGTTTTTGCCGAAGATAAATTTATTGAACTATCCTTCTTTAAAATTGATGCATTTGATAAAAAAGAAAAAGTAACAAGTGGGTTAGTAAGAAAAGTCAAACTTAAAATTAGTGTTAAAAATAGTTGATTCATACTATATTTATTTTAGTTTTAAAACATGAAAAGTCACGCGACATAAATATGCCGTAATGCTTTTGAGATTTATTAAAGAGTTCTCTATTTGACGGTGGGAACTCTTTTTTTTGCTAGATATGAATTATCTAGCTTTATAAGAAGGTGACGTTTATTTCATACGCTCATATTTAATTATTAAATTATTTGTAGTCTTTTACGCAATCACACAGAGGATAGCATATTCTTAGATAAACACTCAAAAAATTAAACTATTACACTACTATAACAATTGAGTAATACAAAATCCCTAATCATTTATTAAAAAATTTACATAAATAATTCTTTCTGAATAAAAAGATGGGCAAGATAAAGGTGGTTCGCAATCGTTTTCTTAGAAATACCAAGGCTTTGAGAGATTTCCTCGTAGGTTAGGTTTTCTATTTTATGAAGTAAAAATATTTTTTTTCGTTTGGGAGGAAGTTTATCTATAATTTGATAAACCTTTTGCATTCTTCTAGTGTTCTCTTCAAAATCTTCAGCTTCGTTTTCCTGAGGAAATAATTTTTCTTCAATCTCACCTACAGTCTTGGCTTCTCTCTTAAGGTGATTTAATATCAGATTTTTACAGATTACAAAAATTTGCCTATCAAGAAGAACATCATCTTTAAGTTGACTGCGTTTTTCCCAGAGCTTGAGAAAGGTTTGTTGCACAAAATCATCAGGACCAAGAGTAGCAGAATCAAATTTCTTAGCGAAGAAAAAAAGTTTGGCGTAGTAAATTTTATACAATTTCTCCAAAGACTGGATTTCTCCTGCCTTGAGACCCTTCAAAAGAAAATATGTATCTAAATTTTTCAAGAGGTAAAAATTATATCATATTTCAACATGAAATGAGGCTTATAAACTTAACAATTTGTTAACGACTATACAACAGAATACGTTAAAAAATATAAATATCATAAAATTATCGAATTGAATTAGCGATAATATAAATGTGAGATATTTCTGAAAGCCCGTCATCTCTCAAATGCATGCAAAACAAGCAGATTTAAAAGCAGTTAAAAAAACAGCCTTTTTAGCCTCAAAATTCATCGTACAACAAAAAAATATCCTACAGAAATAAAACATTAAGTAACTTCATAGGCGCATTTCACCTAATAAAACATTTTTAAAACAATATAAAACTACAGGCATGGCTAAAGTACACTCTACTAATCAACGACGGGATTTTATAAAGAAAAGTTCTCTGGGAATGGTGGCCTTACCATTTTTAAATTTTAATTATAGGACCGATTTTTTGACAAAAAATACCAATTTTGAGCCTATTTCGGTTAGTATTTTTTCAAAACATCTACAGTTTCTTGATTATAATAATATGAGCGAGGCTGCCGCAGAAATGGGTTTTGATGGTATAGACCTAACTGTACGTCACAATGGGCATGTTCTTCCACATCAGGTGAAAACAGATCTTCCTAAAGCTGCACAGGCGATGCAAAAAGCGGGATTTGCTCCTCAAATAATGACTACAGATGTTACAGACGCCAAAGACGAGGATAGTAAAATACTTTTAAATACAGCAAGTGATCTGGGCTTTGAATATTATCGCATGGGATGGTTAAAATATCCTGAAGATGTATCTATTCCTGAAACTATAAAAAAATATCATGCTCAATTTAAAGACTTGGCAGCGTTAAACAAAAGTCTAGGTTTACATGGAGGTTATCAAAATCACTCCGGGAAATATATAGGTGCAGCAGTCTGGGATCTTTATCAGATTCTAGAAGGTATTTCACCACAATGGTGCGGATCGCAATACGATATCAGGCATGCCACTTTAGAAGGTGCAAACTCGTGGGAATTGGGTTTAAAACTTATAAAAGATTATATAAAAACTATTGTGGTCAAAGACTATAAATGGGAAACGAAAAATGGAAAAACTGAAATGATAAACACCCCGATGGGTGAAGGTATGGTAGATTTTAAAAGATACTTTAGCATTCTGAAATCATACGGAATAAATGTACCTGTAATAATGCATTTTGAGTATGGATTAGGCGGAGCAGAGCATGGTAATTCTACTTTAACTATAGACAAAGAAGAAGTATTTACAAAAATGAAAAAAGATCTTGCCTTCGTACGTGAAACCTGGAAGAATGCCTAATTAAAAGATATGAGAGTCAACCTAACTTTTTGTTTAATTCTAGCTTTTTGCGCAATTTCATCTGCTCAAAACTTGCTTGTTTATACCCATAATGGTGAAGGTTATGTTCATGACAATATTGAAGCAAGTGTGAAAGCATTAGAAAAACTGGCTTCACAAAATAACTTCACCATTCAAACAACAGATGATCCTGAATTTTTCACTACCCAAAATTTGAAAAATATTGACTGTATAATATTCTCTAACACAAATAACGAGGCCTTTTATACGCAATCTCAAAGAGACGCTTTTAAAAATTACATCAACGATGGAGGCGGTTTTGCAGGCATTCATGTTGCTTCCGGTTCAGAAAGAAATTGGGATTGGTTTGCCGCCATGTTAGGAGGCCGTTTTGTAAGACATCCTAAACTTCAAGAATTTGATATCGCTGTCATTGACAGTACGCACATGTCTACTAATTTTCTTCCAAAAATTTGGCATTGGGAAGATGAATGCTACTATCTTGATAATTTAAACCCGGATATTCACGTCCTGCTCGCTGCCGACTTAACTACCGTTACAGACGATAAAAAAGATGAATATCCTGACAAGGTTTTTGGCGACTATGCTCCCCTTGCCTGGTATCATAATTATGATGGTGGCAGACAATTTTACACGGCTCTGGGACATAAAAAGGAATATTACAGCAATCCTCAATTTTTAAATCATATTTTAGGAGGTATTAAATGGGTTTTAAATGAAAATTAAAGACTATTGGCTATTTATAATTGGCTTGGTAATCATGTCCTATTCATGTAAAAATGAAAAAGACCGCACAGAAATAGCAATAGCTTATCTACAAACTACTGATCAAAATTTAAGTATTACGCCCGTAGAAACAGGTCTTGAAGTGCCTTGGGATATCGATGCTTCCCTGCCAGATAAAATTTGGTTTACAGAACAAAATGGATCGGTTTACCTAAAAGATCTCAAGGCGGGAAGTACTAAAAAAATGTTCAAAGTTCCTGATGTAATCTACAAAAAGTCATACGGCTTATTAGGAATGACCGTGCATCCTGTTGACCCGTATATTTTTCTTCATTACACATTTACCCGTGATACTGTCAACATTAAATCAAGATTAGTACGCTACACATATGACTCTGATACTTTAAAAGAACCCACAATTCTCATAGACAATATATCTGGAAACACGTACCATAATGGTTCTCGTCTTATAATTTCGCCAGACGGCAAACTCATTTTCTCTCTGGGAGAAGTGGGCGATACCCGTCATGCACAGAGTGACAGTGTGATTACAGGAAAGATCTTACGATTAAATATCGATGGCTCGATACCTCATGATAATCCTGTGAAAGGGAGCTACATTTATACCAGAGGCCACCGTAATCCGCAGGGCCTAGCATTTAGCGATAAAACCATTTTATACAGTTCTGAACATGGTCCTAATAACGACGATGAGATCAACTTGATTGTTGCTAACAACAATTATGGCTGGCCAGATGTACAGGGTTTTTGTGATACCGAAAGTGAAAAAGAATATTGCAAAGGTCACCATATCACAGAGCCCTTAAAAGCCTGGACGCCAACAATAGCAGCTGCTGGCCTGGCTTTTTACAATAGTGATAAAATACCAGAGTGGAAAAACAGTTTACTTGTAGCTAACTTAAAAGGCAGAGCATTGCGGGTGCTTAAGCTTAGCGCAAATGGTCAACATATTAATGATGAACACATTTATCTCCAGAAGAAATTTGGAAGAATAAGAGATGTGTCTGTGGCTCCTAATGGCGATATTTATTTTGCTACCAGCAACAGAGACTGGCATCCTCGATTTCAACCCTGGATGTATGATAGCTTACCTGATGGTCCCGACAAGATATACAGAATAAGTGCCATGTCACCAGATGAAGAACTCGATCCTAAAATTATTGTTTACCATGAAGATAAGGAACCTATACAGCTTGATAGCGAAAACTGGAATCCAGATCTGGAAGACGAGTTTGTAGCTGGAGAAAAGTTATATGCTAAGAATTGTTTAAGCTGCCATGGTCCCAAGGGTCAGGGATCTGAAGATTTAATCCCGCCCCTATCTGGCACAAATTGGGTAACCGGTGATAAAGGTAAACTTATACGTACCGTGCTTACCGGGATTTCACATCCCATAGAGGTTAATGGTAAAACATATAATCAGGAAATGCCTTCTTATTCTCAACTCTCAGATCAGGAAATTGCAGATATTTTAACTTACATTAGAGGCAGCTTTGATAACGAAACTTCCGGGGTTATTGAAGGTGAGGTTTTTGAAGAACGGAAAAGCCTGAAATAATATAATCCTGTTTTTTATGAAAATAAAATATTCTAAAAAAAGACTGAGAACTAATCTGATTTTAGGCTGTGCCTGGACGATTTTGAGCATCGCAAAGCTGTTTTTTAATGAAGAACTCAAATGGTCAGATTACGCTTTATTTGTACTTGGTCTTCTCTACTTTGGCCTCTATTTTTATGAAATAAACTATCAATATATCACTATTGAAAATGGTTTTATATATAAGAACTGGCCTTACTCTAAAAAGCTTGAACTTGCTAAAGTTACTCAAATAAAAAAGTTTGCCGGTGATGTCACTTTGATTTCAGAAGACAAAAAACTAAAAATAGACACGCTCATATTATCTACAGAATCAAAACGTGATCTAGACGAACAATTGAGTACTATACCTGTCGTGTAATTGAAAACCCATCATTATAATATCACTACACAATGGACTGGAAATACTGGTAACGGTACTTCAAAATATAATCAATATAGCAGAAATCACATTATTTCGTGCAAAAACAAATCGCATACTATTTCGGGTTCATCTGATCCTGCTTTTTTAGGAGACCCTGAAAAATATAATCCGGAAGAACTTTTGCTTTCTTCCATTTCATCCTGCCACATGCTTTGGTATTTACACTTATGTGCCTCACATCACGTAGTTGTAACAGCATATTTTGACCATGCTGAAGGGATTATGGAAGAACTTGATAACGGAAGTGGTAAATTTAAAGAAGTCATTTTATATCCTCAGGTTACGGTACAAAATGAAACAATGACTGAGCAAGCTCTTAAATTGCATGAAGAAGCTCACAAAATGTGTTTTATTGCAAATTCATGTAACTTTAAAATCGGTCATAAACCATCAATTATCGCGTTATGAAGCAAAAAATCCGCACATTTTTTACATTTTTTGAACAAGCCGAAACTGCGATGAACTTCTATATTTCACTTTTTGACGATGCGGCTATTTTAAGTATCGAAAGGTACAAAGCCGGTGAAGCCGGGAAAGAAGGCTCTGTAATAAAGGCAGTTTTTCACATTAAAGGGCAAGAATACATGTGCATAGACAGCCCTATAAAACATGATTTTACTTTCACGCCTGCCATCTCGCTTTTTGTTAACTGTGATTCTCAAGAAGAAATAGAGCGCCTATCTGAAGCTTTTAATTTAGAAGGTAAATTTTTGATGCCCTTAGATAATTATGGCTTTAGCCAAAAGTTTTGTTGGGTTCAGGACAAATTTGGTGTTTCATGGCAACTAAATTTCGAGTAAAATCATGTTTGAAGTTGAACTTAAAGCCATCGTCAGGAATAGATCTGCAACCATAACGCAGATAGAAAATCTATGTAATGAAACAGCTTTAAATTTGGTTTATGATGATGTTTATCTTGACAAAGAGAATACACTTACAACTGTAGACAAAGAGCTGCGTTTGCGAAATAAAACAAACAGGGATTCTGGTGAAAGCCGCTTTTTTCTCACATTCAAAGATTCTCCATTTGACGAAAAAAGTAAATCAAAACCCGAATTTGAGACAGAAATTGCCGATTTTAATACCGGAATAGCCATTTTTCAAAAGCTGGGATATTCAATATCGATGCGCTATACTAAAGAATGTCTCATTTATAACCTTACCTATCAAGACATAAAACTTGAAGTTTCAATTGTGAAATTACCAGAACTAGAAAACACTTTTATTGAAGTAGAAACTCAAACAGAGACTGAGAAAGACATAAAATCTAGATTTAAGATTTTGCATGAATTTTTAAACCAAATTGGCATTGCCCAAATTGATATTACCTCACAGTATTATGTTGATGCTATTAAAGAAAAACGTGAGCAAGATCAACGGCTAGATTAACTCCGCTCAGTGGGTTTTAATTTCCTATCAAAATAAGATCTTCCTGACGGCCGTTTATATATTTAAAGCCTTTGGGTCCCCAGAAACCATCTTCTTCAAGCATAATACGTATATCTTTATTCCACTCTGGTATGTTCACAGTAGCATTAAGTTCTATCGCGTAAGCTGTATTCTCATGTAAAGGATAATCTCCTGATCCCGGCACACCTTCCTGACTGTCCCACATACCAAAAGTGGCACCTGCAGAATGCCCATATAAGCCTAGCGGATGCGTATAAATAGCTGGTTGTAATCCTTCAGATTTAGCCTGGTCAAGCGATTTTAAGAGTATGTCGTTTCCTGTTTTTCCGGTCTCAAAATTTGCCGTAAAAATATCCTGAACTTTATTTCCTTTCGCGAAAGCATCTTTTAAAAATTGTGGTGCCTGAGTCTCGCCATCTCTTAAAACATAAGCATGCTCCTGGCAATCTGTGTTGAGACGCAAATAAGTTATCCCAAAATCACAATGCAGCAAATCTCCCGGCATTATTATCTTTTGCTTATCGCCAGCCGTAAATGAAGTGATATGACTGTCTAATTGCTCGTCTGCTCGCTGAATATCAACCGTAGGATGAAACCAGGTGTCGAGCCCCATTTCTGTAACTTTTTGTCTAAAAAACCACACCACATCATCTGTCGTTGTTACTCCCGGGTTTATAACCTGTGCGCTAAATGCCTCTTTTACGATATTATGGGTGATGTTAACCAGTTCCTGAAATAATTGCATCTCCATAGGTGTTCTGGTTTCTATCCAGCCTATAGCGAGGTTTTCTGCCGAAACTACCCGATTTTTATAGTCATCTGGCAGATCTTTCATAAAAGCGTCATAATCTGTTTTTACTATGCCATCTGCAATACCAAAATCATTTGAATAGTTAAGTGCTATTTTATTAGGATTGCGTTTTGTGATAATATCGGTTAGGGCTTTCCATTGATCTGGTTCTTTGTCCTTATCCCAGGCTGATGTAATATTATCACCTACATTGTAACGTGCGACGGCGAGTTTTTCCAGCTTATTTTTAATTTGGTCGTAATAAAAAACCAGCATGGTACGTCTGCGCGCATTGAGCCAGGTTGCCGGTAACATAGTGCGCAAAACAGGATCTTCATTATATTCTCGCGATATTATTACCCACATATCAATATCATTACGATACATAAGATCTGGTAATAATTTGTCAAATCGTTCTGCAAGAATCTTATCTACAAGCTGGGCGCGATCGCGTTCTGGAAGTATTTGTGCATTTATATTTGAAAAGAAAACAATGAAAAGAAGGGTAATAACCTGTCGCATGAAATACTATTATTTATTGGCTTTTGCTGAAGTTAAATTAGCCAATAATAACCAATAAAAAAGGCGCCCATGGCACCTTTTTACTAATTATCTTTTGATTTACGCCGCTTGCGCTCTGCTTTCTTACTGAAGTCCATAGCAATCAGTTTATTAATTTCATCTGGGGTCATTAGCGAACTCAAACTTTGTTTGAATTCATTTTGCAGTCGGTCGTATTTTTCTCTTATGTCCTCAGCTTTTAATGTGCGGTCGCCTTGTAGATCCTGTAATTTTGTAATGTGATCTATAAGCGCATTTTTTAAAACTTCTTTTTCAAAATTATCAAGATCAAAAACTTCCTGATAATCGTTAATATGTTCTTCTACAATTTCTGATGGTGTCTTAGGTTCTGGTGCAGGCATTTGCGTGCGAGGTTGTGAAGACATACCTCTGTTATAACGGCCACCGCCATATTGAGCCTGAGCCTGAATACCTAAAAGACAAATAAATACAATTAAAAGAATGCGCATTGTGTACTAATTTTATGCAAAGAAAAACAAAATTAATAAACTTCGCTCGCTTTA
Organism: Leeuwenhoekiella sp. A16; assembly: GCF_047946675.1. Classification (GTDB taxonomy): domain Bacteria; phylum Bacteroidota; class Bacteroidia; order Flavobacteriales; family Flavobacteriaceae; genus Leeuwenhoekiella. The sequence goes on along the minus strand of NZ_CP172313.1, from coordinate 2,705,484 downwards.
ACCAGCATAATAAATTTTGCTCTGTCCCCGTTAGGATCATACTTTTTACCTGTAGCTGCAAGTTGTAGAACATCTGCCAGCGTTGTGGTTTTAACCAAAGGTGATTTTTGCAAATGCAAACCAAACATAGCAATCGCAGACATAAACTTTAAATCTCCAGAGGCTTTTGTGATCTCGTCATTTGCGCTAAGCACCTGTCTTTTTAATACTGCCGGCTTTTCTTTAGTATTATTGATATAGCTAACGCTTAGGGTAAGCAATTCATTACTTTTATTTAAAGACGTCAGATTATCTGTTTCCTGATCGATAGGGATTAATTCATAAAGAACAGTTACAGCATCATCTGCAACTACAACTGCATCATCTTGTTTTTCAGATTTATTCTCATATCCTACTCTTCTGTATGCTTTAACCGTTTTGGCATTAAAAAGCAATTCAACTTTTGCATCTTTTAAAAGATGTTGAGCCGATTTTTTCTCGTGCAGACCGATTTTTACCAGTTTTGTACCGGTATTCCAGGGGGTTTCTATAACCTCTGTGTTTATTGAAAGTGGAGTATCACCAGAAGGCTCTTCATATTCATAGCTGAAAGAATTGAGCATTTGCTCTATTTTTACAGCATCTACAGGAATAGAATTATCTTTTTTTAGAATCTTGCTTATAGTCGTATTAGCCGTATCGTCTACATCGATTGAAAAATGAGCGATAGGATTATCTTTTACATTTTCAAATTCTTGAGTGAAATCGGTTGCTTCAGGTTCTCCCAAAACAACTTTAGAAGCAGAACTACCGCAACCCATCATTAAAACAGATCCAGACGGCTCTTCTTCAGTTTTTAGCTTTATAGTGAAAATATTTTTATCTGAAACTGTTACCTCTTCTGTTTCATAGCCTACCATTGAGAACAAAAGCGTTTCATCAGTTTCCGCTTTAAAGCTGAATATTCCCTGCTTATCTGTAGCGTTACCGTGCGTTGAACCTTTAACCAGAACATTCACTCCTTCTAGCGGCATATTGTTACTATCTGTAACCAGACCGGTAACAACTTTTTGCTGCGCAGAGAGCGGTAACGTTATAGTAAGAAAGATGAAAAGATAAAGTGATTTCATGCTCAAGTTGGTTTGAGCTTTAAATATACATTTTCAAATACTTACGGGCAATCTAATTTTTCTTAAAAAACAGCGATTTTTATACATTTTCTGCCGATTTTATCGCTTTTACGGTAGACCAGCGCTGTAGTTTACCATTTCGCGTACGCGTAAACGCAGCTGTGCAGTAGATTGCTTTAGGAACTTCGTACTTATCAAGAGCTGAAAAATCAATCTGGGCAGCATCTGTATCTTCGGTTTCTAATACCAGAATTAGTTTCTCACCCAGCTTTTCATCTTTTTCTGAAGCAATAAAAAAAGGCACTTCAATTACAGATGCCAGCTTATTTTCTATTTGTTCGGGAAATAATTTAATTCCGCCGCTATTTATCACATTATCTACTCTGCCTAACCAGATAAACTTTTTGTATGATATAAGCTCTACCACATCATTTGTAACCACAGGATCTGTACTTACTTTAGGTGCTTTTATAACTAAACATCCTCGCTCATCCTGACTTACGGTTACTTTATTTAAGGTCTTAAACGGCGATATTTCTTTGTTCTTTTTAGAATTTACACGTCTGGCTGCGATATGCGTGATGGTTTCGGTCATACCATAAGTCTCATAAACTTTGGTTTCAGAATCTTTTACCATCGCTTTTAAAGATTCTGAAAAAGGGCCACCACCTACAATTAACTTACTTATTAAATGTAATCTGGCAAGGGAGTTATCCAGCTGAAAAGGCGTCATTGCACAAAAGTCATAGCGCTTAAATACAGAATCTAAAGGGTTTGCTTTAGGCGGAACCATATCAAGACGCCAGCCCAGCACCATCGCACGCACAAGCATCATTTTACCGGCGATATAACGCGTAGGCAAACAAAGTAAAGCTGTAGAAAAAGTCTCAACGTTAAAGTGCTTTCCGGTTGCCCGGGCACTGTTGATCATGTGTTTTTTATAAAGCTTAATGGTCTTGGGTTCTCCCGTAGAACCAGAGGTATTGACCATGACATAATCTTTGTCATTAAGCCACTCTAAAATAAATTGTGCGGCTTCTTCCTCATAAGGTTCCCCTTCTTTTATATATACAATTGCAGCCTCAATTAGCGCAGCAGGTTTTAATTGTCTGCCATTTAATTGAAACTCGGGATGTACATATTTTTTTGACATTTTGCGATTTTTTTAATCGGCTACCAAATGCTCATCTATAATTTTCTGAGGAGGTTCTACTCTTCCAAATAATTTCTCCCGCCAGCCGGTCCATTTATATTTATATGCTAATATAATTAAGAAGATGGGATAGACAATGAGAACAGGCAGAATGATTTCTGAAGAAGTGGCTGTTTCACTGGTAGACATGAACAGAGAATCTGTTTGCAGCGCAGAATATTGTGAAGTTACCAAGGTCGCTGCGAGGAAATTATTTCCGAAATGAAAACCTAAAGCCAGCTCCATCCCTTCATCCATCAAAGTCATAATACCCAGAAGTAAACCGGTGCCAATGTAGAATACCATAGTTATCGCTCCCATCGCTGCTACTTCGGGATTTGCCGAATGAAAGATCCCAAACAAAACACTGGTAACTATTAACGGCACCCATTTATTCTTAGCCGCTACACCTATTTGTTGCATGAGAAATCCTCTAAAAAGATATTCTTCAAGCCCAATTTGAAACGGGAATAATATCAAACTCAATACAACAAGAATTATAAAATTAGGCACATCAAGTTGATAGACATAATTCTCTGGAGTTAAGTAGTAACCTAAAGCAAAACTGAAAATCGTGAAAATAAAAATCAGTGAAAAAGAGAATAAAATCCGCTTAAAATCGACCTTTTTCCGCGATGTTGTAAGTGATAAAAGACTGCGCTCATGCATAAATTTTACCAGAACTAAGAGTAAAACAAGTATGGGTATAAAAACTCCCAGGTTAATTATAAAACTAAGATGAGTAGGTATCTGCTTCATAAGCTCATATGCCGCATCCATATCTTCTTTAGTCGAAAATAAAAACATGATAAGATTTGCAATAAAAATAGCCATAGTGATACCAGAAGTCAACAACACCTTCCATGGGGTATTGTCACCCTTATAAGCCTGCTCTATAAACATAATTTAAAATTGAAAGGACCACTTCTCCTGTGGATTATATTTAAGTTGCCCTTGTGTTATTTGCAATGGTGAATATACATTATTTGTATATAAGCCGCCAGTCCCTAAGCCTTGCGGTATAGTGGTATTTTTAGTAAAAGTATACTGTGCAATCGCGTTGAGACCTATATTGCTTTCTAATGCAGAGGTGAGCCACCAGCCTATACCTTTTTCTTCTGCAAGTTGTATCCATGCATCGCTTCCGCGGAAACCACCTATCAAGCTTGGTTTTAATATTATATACTGCGGTTTAATCGCATCAAGAAGGTCTTTTTTAGCATTAAATCTATCTACACCTATTAATTCTTCATCTAGAGCTATGGGCAAAGGTGTCTTCTCACAAAGAGAACGCATAGCTTCTGGCTGGCCCTGTTTTATGGGCTGTTCTATAGAATGTAAATCATACTGCCCGAGAACTTTTAACTTGTCTAGAGCATTTTCTGATGTAAATGCACCATTTGCATCAACACGCAACGTTATTTCCTCCTTAGAATATTTTTTACGTATACTCTCAATAAGTGCTATTTCACTTTCAAAATCGATAGCTCCTATTTTAAGTTTTATGCAATCGTATCCTGCTTCCAGTTTTTCTGCGATTTGCTCTTCCATGTAAGAAGCATCACCCATCCATATGAGCCCGTTAATTGAAATTCCTGTCTCTCCCCGTGTAAATTCTGAAGGAAATAAATCAAACGGTGTCTCACTTCGCAAAGAGCGGAAGGCCATTTCTAAACCAAATTGTATACTGGGAAAATCGTATAATTTGTCATACAGTTTTCTTTCGCCCTGAGCGATATTATCACAAGCCCATTTTAGATTCTCTTCATAATCCGGGCGATCATCAAAACTTAAACCGCGCAGTATGCCGCACTCTCCTATTCCGGTTTTGCCTAATTCCTGAATTTTGATAAACCAGGTTTCTTTTGAAGTAAGAACGCCCCGTGAAGTTCCACTGGGGCGTTTAAAATCTAAAATGTATTTTTTATATGATGCTGTCAACCTAAAAATGTATAATTAAACCCGGCATGTTTCCCGAGTCTAAAATTGGAAAATTTCTATTTAAAACAACCTCAATAAATTTAACCCTCTGGTAGAATTAAAAATTTAATGAGCCGCCTATTTCTAGCAAAGTAAGTTCTTTACCTGCAAGTTCAAACTGTTTTACAGCTTTATCGTGATCTATCTCTATGTAACCAAAAGTATCGTAGTGACAACCAATAACTTTGTTGCATTCTACAAAATCACATGCTTTTATAGCATCTTTCACGCCCATTGTAAAATTGTCGCCTATTGGCATAATTGAAAGATCTACATCAAATTCCATTGGGATCAATTTCATATCCATAGTGAGCGCTGTGTCTCCCGCCATATAAATTACTTTATCGTCTACAGAAAAAACAAAACCGCCCGGTTGCCCGCCGTAACTGCCATCAGGAAATGAACTTGTGTGAATTGCATTTACATATTTTACCTTACCAAAATCAAAATTCCAGCTACCGCCATGATTCATCGGGTGAACATCAAAACCCTTATCGCCATAAAAATTTGAGATCTCAAAGTTACTTACGATTGTTGCACCTGTATTTTTTGCGATTGCTTCAGCATCCAGCGTATGGTCCTGATGCGCGTGTGTAAGAAAAATGTAATCTGCTTCTAATTTATTGATATCGATCTTATCTTTTGCAAGATCGTTGCCTGTGATAAAAGGATCTGTTAAAATTTTTGCTTTACTGGTTTCAATGCCAAAACAGTTTTGGCCGTAGTAGGTAATTTTCATAGTTGGTATTTTCAATTTTTCCTTTGAAAATTACGAAAAGCAGGTTTTAGCAGAAATCTGAAGATACTAAGCTTTCGTTAAAAAAAAACCCGGGTAACCAGCCCGGGTTTAACCAACCAATCTATAAACTTTATGAAATTAGCAATCATGATCAATGATTACACTGTAAATATACCACGGTTAAAAAAGGGCGATCAAAAATTTTCGAAAAATGGCAAAAATCAGATTAAATGATATAAAAATCGGTTGAAACACACTAAAAATTCAATCCTAGCGCAAATAAGATAGAAAAGGCAAATGTAGAGAGTGCTACCTTTTTTAATTCGGGATCAAGCAAAGCAGGTGAATCATTTTTTAAAACTCGCACTAAATGAAGTATTAATGGAATAAACATAATGCACGCAATTGCAGCCCATTGCCAAAAACTAGTCACATATAAATAAATTAGCGTCGCAAGAAGAGGAAGAAGAATAAGTAAAGTATGATACATTTTTGACCCACGCTCACCTAAAACAACTGCAAGTGTATTTTTCCCTACCCGACTATCTGGTACGCGATCTCTCATATTATTGAGATTAAGAACCGCTGTACTTAGTAAACCTACAGCTGTAGCGGGTAAAAAATGAATGAAAGAAAGCTCATGACTATATAGAAAATAAGAACCTACAACCGCTACCAGCCCAAAAAAGATAAAGACAAAAATATCGCCCATGCCTTTGTAACCATAAGCACTTTTTCCCACTGTATAACGCACAGCTGCGAGAATCGCACTACAACCTAAAAGAAAAAACACAATAGACAGCACAAAATTCTCGGCGCCAAAGGCATTGTAAATAAGTGCCAGACTGATTAAAATCGTGAGAATAGCAGTAAAGATTATTCCGTTTTTTAATTCTTTTTCAGACAAAATACCGCTTTGCATAGCACGTTTTGGTCCTATACGCTCTTCATTATCTGTGCCTTTTACACCATCGCCGTAGTCATTAGCAAAGTTAGAAAGTATCTGAAAACCAAGTGTTGTGAGGATAGCCAGGGTAAATATGCTCATATCAAAATTACCAACTTTATAGGCCATTGCAGTACCGGTTATAATACCGGCAATAGAAAGTGGCAAAGTGCGCAAACGCATGGCAGAAATCCAGGCTCTAATTTTCATCAGTTACATTTGTATTAAGAGACAAAAGTAGGTTTATCATCTTGTATTCAAAAATGAGTTATGCGTAATCATCCATTTAAAAGTTTATCCCTATTTTGACACATATTTTTCAATTACACTTTCTACCTTTCAAAAAATAAGAAATGAATAAATACTTACTATTATCTCTTTTGGTTATGACTCTTTTTTCATCATGTAAACAAACCCAGACAGATCTTAAAGAAGAGACTTCTTCAAAACCAACTGCTTTTGTGTGGGGAGGCGCAAATGTTTATTTCTTATTGACAGACAGATTTTATAATGCCGATACTGCCAATGACGTAAATTTTGAACGCACTCGTGAAACGGGAGTTTTAAGAGGTTTTGAAGGCGGAGATATAAAAGGAATAAATGCTAAAATTGACGCAGGTTATTTTGATGATCTGGGTATAAATGTAATCTGGTTCACACCGGTAGTAGAGCAAATTCATGGCGCGGTTGATGAAGGTACCGGCGCTACTTATGGCTATCATGGTTACTGGGCAAAAGACTGGACGGCTCTTGATCCTAATTTTGGAACAATGGCAGATCTGGAAAATTTAGTAAAAAATGCGCACAGTCACGGCATACGCATCATGATGGATGTGGTTATGAACCACACCGGTCCTGTTACTCCTAAAGATCCTTTCTGGGGTGATGACTGGGCCATACAATCACCTACATGCACTTTTGCCGATTATGATTCTACGGTTAATTGCACACTCGTAGACAACCTGCCAGATATTAAAACTGCAAGTGAGGAAGAGGTTGAACTTCCCGCTTTTTTAATTGAAAAGTGGAAAAACGAAAAAAGATACGATCAGGAAATGGCCGAGCTTGATGACTTCTTTTCTAAAAACCAAATGGCTAAAACGCCCAGAAACTACATTATAAAATGGCTTACAGACTATATACGTGAATTAGGCATTGATGCCTTTAGAGTAGACACTGTAAAACACGCTGATGAAGATGCCTGGACGGCTTTAAGAGAACAGGCAGATATCGCCTTTAATGACTGGAAAACTGCCAATCCTGATCAAAAATTAGACGACAATGCATTTTATATGTTAGGCGAGGTTTACAATTACTATATTAATTCTGGGCGCACGTTCAACTTTGGCGATAAGAAGGTAGATTATTTTGCACATGGTTTTGATAATTTGATCAACTTTCAATTTAAGCAGGATGCAAAAGGCTCGTATGAAGCTATGTTTAAGCAGTATGATTCTATTCTGCACAAGCAACTAAAAGGGAAAAGCGTTCTTAATTATGTAACATCGCATGACGATGGAGATCCTTTTGATAAAAAGCGTCAAAAACCATTTGAGACCGGCACTAAATTATTGCTCGCACCGGGTTTAAGCCAGATCTATTATGGTGATGAAATAGCCCGTAATCTTACAATAGCAAATACTCAGGGCGATGCTACCTTACGCTCATTTATGGAGTGGGATAGTATAACCAATAAAAGTAAAAGCAAAATTTTAACACACTGGCAAAAGCTGGGAAAATTTAGGCATGATCATCCGGCTGTGGGAGCAGGAAAACATAGAATGCTTAGCAAAAACCCTTATACTTTTTCACGAATTTATTCAGATGATACTATTGATGATAAAGTTGTTGTAGGTCTAGATTTGCCTCTTGGCGAAAAAGTTATCAAGGTGAGTTCAATTTTTGACGATGGCACAAAATTGAAAGATGCTTACTCTGGTAAAACAGTTACAGTAAAAGATGGTAAAGTAATTTTGAGTACAGATTTTAATATTGTCCTGCTGGAAGCTTTGTAATGCTAAAAAAATATTAAGTAGTTGTTGCTATTGTTTTTAGAATATTACCTTTAAAATAAAAAGATGGAAAATTCTGCACCAGATTCAGACGTTAAAAAACTGCTTAAAAAGTATGAAGAGCTTAAAGCAAAAGCAGAGAAGTATAAAGATTCTGACCCTTTAAAAAGTGATCAACTTAAATTAGAAGCTCAGCAAGTAGCTAATAAAATAGGAAAGACAAGAACTTAGTGAGATTTTCTGTAATCAGCTTTAATTTGAACATAGGTGTAATGCCCGTTGTGGTCATATTGACCTATATTTTAGGCTTTCTAACCTTGATTTCAGTCTGGCGAAACACTGATAATAAAGGAACCCGAATGTTATGGACAGTTGCAATCGCGTTATTGCCATTACCGGGAATGCTTGCTTATTTTATAACCAAAAGCAGGAGAAAATCCAAGTAATTAAAGATTTTGCATCTCATGTTTCGCCAGAGCGAAATCTGAGATAATTTCGTCCACAATCTCTGCGGCAGGTTTTATTTCATGTATCAATCCAGATATTTGACCTATTTCTAGTTCACCCTCATCAAGATCACCTTCAAACATGCCTTTTTTCGCACGAGCACGACCCAACAGATCTTTTAATTGCTGCGGAGTAGGATTAGTCTTGTAAAGCGCCGCTACATCCTCATAAAACTTATTCTTAAGTAATCGCACGGGAGCAAGTTCTTTAAGCGTTAGCGTGGTCTCCCCCTCCTGCGCCTCAATCACTTTTTGTTTAAAAAGAGTATGATTACTGGCTTCTGGTGTTGCAACAAAACGACTGCCTATTTGCACAGCATCTGCACCCAGAATCATGGCTGCAAGCATCCCGCGACCATTAGCAATACCACCGGCAGCTATAAGGGGAATGGTGATCTTTTCTTTCACCATAGGTATTAGGGTGAAAGTCGTAGTTTCTTCCCTCCCGTTGTGACCGCCGGCTTCAAAGCCTTCAGCTACTATAGCGTCTACACCGGCTTCCTGAGATTTAAGGGCAAATTTTGAACTGCTCACTACATGAACAACTTTTATCCCTTTTTCCTGCAATAAACTGGTCCAGATTTTAGGATTACCAGCGCTAGTAAAAACAATTTTTACATCTTCAGCTACGATCACATCCATCAATTTGTCAATATCAGGATAAAGTAGCGGTACGTTTACACCAAAAGGTTTATCTGTAGCAGCCTTGCATTTATTGATATGCTCACGCAGTATTTCAGGATACATAGAACCCGCGCCTATTAAACCCAAACCACCGGCATTAGAAACTGCACTGGTAAGGCGCCAGCCACTAGTCCACACCATTCCTGCCTGGATAAGTGGATATTTTATTCCAAAAAGATTGGTGATCTTATTATTTGCAAACAACTGAAAAGTGATTTTGTGGCTCTAAAAATCGGTAAAAAAGGATGAAAATCGGCTAAATTATCAAAGAAATCGCAGTTACCTTTCTAAGTAATTATGAGATAACCCCAGAACCTAAACACTCATCACCGTTATACCAGGCTACAAATTGACCTTCAGAAATTGCAGATTGCGCATTTTCAAACATTACGTACATACCAGATTCTGTTCTGTGCAAAGTAGCATTCTCCAGAGGTTGTCTGTACCGTATCCTGGCCGAAACATCAAGGGTTTCACCAATTTGTATTTCGAGATCTTCTCTAATCCAGTGAATTTCATTTTCGTTGACAAACAAAGCACTTCTATAAAGACCGGGATGAGATTTACCCTGCCCCGTGTAAATCACATTTTCTTCAACATCTGTATCAATTACAAAAAGTGGCTCTGCTGTACCTCCTACCGCCAGACCCTTGCGCTGGCCTTTTGTAAAATAATGAGCGCCCTGATGCTTACCTACGATTTTTCCGTCTGCAATGCTGTACTTCGGTTTTCTTGCTAATACAGCGGCATCTGTCATAACATCTGCATCTGCATCATTTTCATGCAGAGACTCAATAATCGCATTAGATCTTTCTGCAGATATCTCGACAATGGCGCCTTCTTTGGGCATTAATTTTTGTTGTAGAAACTCGGGCAATCTTACTTTGCCTATAAAGCACAAGCCTTGTGAATCTTTTTTATCTGCTGTAATTAGATCCTGCTCTTTAGCTATTTTACGCACTTCGCTCTTTTGCAGGTTGCCAATAGGAAATAAGGTTTTTGCCAATTGTTCCTGCGATAATTGACATAAAAAATAAGACTGATCTTTGTTTCCATCTGCACCGGCAAGCAGTTGGTAAACAGATTTCCCGTCGCTGGTAGTTTCACCCTTCTGGCAATAGTGACCTGTGGCCACATAATCTGCTCCCAGACTCAGGGCTATTTTCATAAAAACATCAAATTTTATCTCGCGGTTACAAAGAACATCAGGATTAGGAGTACGCCCCATTTCGTATTCACGAAACATATAATCTACAATGCGCTCTTTGTATTGCTCGCTTAAATCTATGGTTTGAAAAGGAATATTCAGCTTTTCTGCTACAAGCATAGCATCATTGCTGTCATCAAGCCAGGGACATTCATCTGAGATCGTCACAGAATCATCGTGCCAATTCTTCATAAAAAGGCCTATCACATTGTATCCCGCTTCTTTGAGCAAATACGCAGAAACACTGCTATCTACACCACCACTAAGTCCTACAACTACGGTTTTCATATCTTTTTACCCGTTTTTTGATCTTTTAGGTCGATAATTAGAACGTAAAATTACGAAAATTATAAACCTACCTGTAAAATGCTTATTTGCAAAGCTCTAATAAATAAAAAAGCTCTGACTAATTAGGTCAGAGCTTTTCAAAAATCTATGATCTAAATCTAGCGTTTGCCTGATTGTTTTTCAGCCTGCTCCATCATTTCAGCCATCTTACGCTGAAAACGGTTCTGTTTTTTAGGCTTCTCTTTGTTCTTCTGAATTTTAGCATGAATCTTAGCATCGTCTATAATGTAATTCTTAATAACGAGCATGATACCTATGGTAATCAGGTTAGATATAAAGTAATACAAACTCAAACCACTCGCATAATTGTTGAAGAAAATCAACATCATAAGTGGCGACAAGTACATAAGGAATTTCATATTAGGCATTCCCGGTTGTTGTGTCTGCGCCATAGATTGACCTGTGGTCATCGTCATGTAAATGAATATAGCAATAGACGCCAATATTGGGAAAAGACTCACGTGATCTCCATAAAATGGAATTTTAAATGGTAATTGTGCAATAGTATCATAACTTGAAAGGTCATCTGCCCATAAAAAGCTTTTCTGCCTTAGGGCGAAAGCTGATGGGAAGAACGTGAACAAGGCATAGAAAACAGGTATTTGTAACAATGATGGTATACAACCGCTCAACGGGCTTGCGCCTGCCTTGCTGTAGACCTTCATAGTCTCCTGTTGTTTTTTCATTGCATTGTCTTTGTACTTCTCATTGATCTCATTGATCTCAGGCTTTAAAACTTTCATTTTTGCCTGAGAAAGATATTGCTTGTACTGTACAGGAGATAGTAAAAGTTTGATACAAACTGTCAATAAAATAATAGCAAGACCGGCAGGCAGGAAGCCTATCAATAAATTAAAGAAAGGTATAATCAAGTATTTGTTGATCACACCAAATATTCCCCAACCCAAAGGCATTGCTTCATCAAGACCACGACCTTCATAATTATTTAAAATTTGATAATCTGAAGGACCATAGTACATATTCATGGCATAATTAAGCTCACCGTTTGCCGGTTTAAGCAAAATATTTGCACCATATTGTTTAGTGAAAACGGTGTCGATCTCTTCGTCTTCAACAAGATTTGTAGACGAGAATTTTACTTCTTCAAAAGGAGTATCTGTCAATAAAATTGAACTAAAGAAATGTTGTCTAAAGTTTAACCAATCTACATGTTCTTCTACCTCAGTATCATCACCCGTTTGACCTAATTTAGAATGTTTATCATCGCCATACTCATAAGTAAGTCTTGAATAGCGATTTTCATACATAATACTTTTTGCATTGCGATACCCTTTTAATTGCCAGTCTAAATGAATAGGCTGAGAAGTATTTACAACATTTTGAAGTCCGACGGTTTTTATACCAAAATCCATCATGTAATCATCGGGCTTCAATTCATATCTATATTCTAGATATTTATCTGCAGAGATCTTCAACTTCATAGAAAGCACTTCGTTATCTCCATTTTTTGATATCGATGGCTCAAAATAAAGATCTGCTGTGTTTATGTTGCGATTATCTGCTGTACTAAAAGTGAGATTAAATTTGTTATTCCCGTTCTTGATCAGGTTTACAGGTACAGAATCGTATGTCTTAAAATTCTTAAGGTGAGCCTTGGTAATATAACCACCCTTATTGCTAACCGTGATTTCTAAAACTTCATTGCTTATCGTCGTAGTTTCATCTGTAGCAGATGGTAAAGTAGCAGAATATGCAAACTGGCCTAAACTCTCACGTAATCTTGATTGCGCTACAGAATCCTGTACAGGTTGCGCTTCTGCAATAGCAGTGTTTGTAGTTTTTGTGGGTGTTGATTCTTCGGCATCTACCTGCTCCTGCTTTGCCTTTTCGGCATCTAACTCTTCCTGGGTAGGTTGATTTGTATAAAGCATAAAAATCAATATTGCACCTATTAAAAGGAAACCAATAATTGATTGAACGTCAAACTTCTTTTCTTCCATAATAACTTACAGCTTTTTAGCTGATTTAAAATTTACTGTTTCTTAGCTTGTATAATCCCTTAAGGATTTAACTCTTATTGAGGCTTGCCTCGAATTTCTTAAAATATTTTCTGATTCATACCTCGTGTGCTTGTGCCAAGGTCATTGCTTTTATATGAAGAAATCAAAAAAACTTTGGGATACCATTAACAATAACAATCCCACTTTTAATTTTGTGCCACATTGGCGGTACTTTTTGCCTGACTGTAATTTACAGCTGCCTGTACAAACGCCACAAATAATGGATGTGGGTTTGCTACTGTACTCTTATATTCAGGGTGATATTGCACTCCCACAAACCAAGTATGATCTGGAATTTCAATAATTTCTACAAGACCAGTTTTAGGGTTTGTACCGGTAACTCTCATTCCCGCATTTTCCAGTTGTGCACGATAGTCATCGTTAAACTCATATCTGTGTCTGTGTCTTTCACTTATAGTAGATTTCTCATAAACTTCGTTTACAATACTACCTTCAACCAGGTCACAATCCCATGAGCCTAAACGCATGGTCCCGCCCATATGTGTGATAGATTTTTGCTCTTCCATCAGGCTGATAACCGGATGCGGAGTTTCTGCATGCATCTCTGTAGAGTTCGCCTTATCGAGATTGATCACATTACGCGCAAATTCTATTACAGCCATTTGCATACCCAGGCAAATTCCCAGAAATGGAATATTATTTTCGCGTGCATAACGCACTGCTTTTATTTTACCTTCTATACCGCGCTCTCCAAAACCAGGAGCTACTAAAAGCCCATCCATTTTAGAGATTTTCTCATCTATCACCTTTTGCGTAATAAATTCACTATGTATAGGTTCTACTCGTACTCTAACCTCATTATCTGCACCGGCATGAATAAAAGCCTCTAAGATTGACTTATAAGAATCCTGAAGTTCTACATATTTACCTATTAGACCTATACTTACCTCAGCCTTTGGGTTTTTATGTTTTTGCAAAAACTCATTCCATCGGGTTAATTCTGGCTCGCCATCTTCAGATAAATTTAATTTCTGAAGTGTAATGGTATCAAGCCCTTCTTCAAGCATCAAATTAGGCACATCATATATAGTAGATGCATCTATAGATTGTATCACGGCTTCTTTTTTCACATTGCAAAAAAGCGCTAGTTTCTCACGAATATCATCTGTGATCTCGTGCTCTGTACGACACACAAGGATATCTGCTTTTATACCGCTTTCCATAAGTGTTTTTACACTATGTTGAGTAGGTTTTGTTTTTAATTCGCCGGCTGCAGACAGGTAAGGAATTAATGTTAAGTGAATTACTAATGCATTATCATCACCTAATTCCCACTTCAACTGTCGCACTGCCTCAATATAAGGTAAAGACTCAATATCGCCCACAGTACCTCCTATTTCGGTAATTATAATATCATAATCGCCGCTTTTTCCTAAGATCTGTATACGCTCTTTGATCTCGTTTGTAATATGCGGAACGACCTGTACCGTCTTTCCTAAAAATTCGCCGCGACGTTCTTTTTCTATTACGCTTTGGTATATTCTCCCTGTGGTCACATTGTTTGCCTGTGAGGTAGAAACATTTAAGAAACGCTCATAATGACCAAGGTCTAGATCTGTTTCTGCGCCATCATCTGTAACATAACATTCGCCATGCTCGTATGGGTTAAGTGTACCCGGATCAACATTAATATAAGGATCAAGCTTTTGAATAGTAACCCTGTAACCTCTTGCCTGCAAAAGCTTTGCAAGTGAAGCGGCAATGATACCTTTTCCTAATGATGATGAAACTCCTCCCGTAACGAAGATGTACTTTGTGTCTGCCATCTGACTGTAGAATAGATTGTGCCCTGTGATTTACTAGAGCAAGTTTACGGGAGGCAAAGTTAGGGATTAATTAGCGAACCTTTTTAGTCTATCAAAGGTTTATTTCCCTAATCTGCGTTTAGGAGCCGGTGCTTTAAACTCATTTTTAATCTTATAAATCAATCCTTCTAAACCGTTGATTTTTATTTCATACATCTCCTGCATGAGTAGGCCCAGCTTACCGGGCGGAAATCCCTTTTGTTTAAACCAGGTATAATAATACTCAGGAATCTCGACCAGATAAGAATCTTTGTACTTACCAAAAGGCATTTTATAATGAGCCAGTTCTATTAATTTCTCTTTATCGTACAAGTGTCCTCTTCGTTATTTGCGATTTACTTCCAGTTATCATATTCTTTTAATAACTCGGCAATTTTCTTTTCCCAGAAATCTTCTGCAGCGCCGTAAACAGAATGAATTGTTTCTTTATCAAATGCCTGTTGCATCTCTTGCCGGCCTTTCTCAATTTCCCTGTAAATATCTTTGATCTCTTTTTGAGAATTAGATGTAAACTCAAAATTTGCCACGCGCATTCTAAGTTTGCGCGCATACAGTTCTGAAATATCAAAGTGTACCTGCTCATGCCTTAGAACGCTGGGCGTTGCAAGTTCTGGCTTATACCAAGACAGCGTGGGATAGAAATAGGCCTTAACCTCAGATTCTTCTTTTATCAGATAACCGTTTTTATCTAAAGAATAACTATGGCTAATACCAGAATTTAAGCTTGCCACAAACACACTTTTAGCCTCAGGTGTACCTTTAAAATCTTCCCAGGTAATCTTTTTGTGATCGCTCCAGCTCACCCGCTCAACATCATTTTTCACGAAAGTTGAAACAATTAAAAGTAAAATCAAAAATCGGAACATCAGGTTTTCTGTTTTTTCTTTCGCGCAGCAGGAAACAATACATTATTTAAGATAAGCCTGTAACCAGGACTTGTGGGGTGCAAGGCGAGCTCAGTTTTAGGATCGCCCACACGATGCTGGTAATCTTCAGGATCGTGACCGCCATAAAAAGTAAAGAACCCTTTGCCTTTAATACCGTGTATGTATCTCGCCTCTCCATTGGTCCTGTTCTCTCCCAGCACTAAAACCGTAGCTTTGATCTCTTCAGGATCATAAGAAGTGGTTTGCCCCATAAAACCTTTTACAAGCGCAGTATGATTTTGACATAACATCGTAGGAATAGGATCCCATTTTGCCGAAAAATCTTTTAATGTAAAATAATCTGTAGTAGGTGGTATACGCCTTTTTGTGGTCATATCTATACTGGAGAACTCATAGCGGTTAGGATCGCGCTCAAGGTGAAAATCTGTAAAAGCAAAAGTCTTATCATAATCTATCTTAGATTGATAATCAGGATCTGAAGCATCACCATCAAACATAGCTTCACAAATATCTACCCCCTCTGCCGCAAGTGCAATATCAAAACTATCTGTCGCGCTACACATAGCAAACATAAAACCCCCGCCTATGACGTAATCTCTTATTTTTAAAGAGACAGCAAGCTTTTCTTGCGATACTTTATCATAACCCAACTCGTGTGCGAGTTTTTCTGCTGCTTGCTTTTCTTCTATATACCAGGCTGTTGCTCTGTAACTACCATAAAATTTGCCATATTGCCCTGTAAAATCTTCATGATGCAAATGCAGCCAATCATATAAAACCAATTGATCTTCAAGTACTTCTTTATCGTAGATGGTTGTATAGGGAATCTCTGCATATTCTAATACCATTGTTACAGCATCATCCCAGGGTACAGAACTGTCTGGAGTGTAGACCGCGATTTTAGGAGCTTTTTCCAGAATTACTGCATCCATGTTTTGCGACGGACTACTAATTTCCGTAAGAATAGCTTCTGTTTTTGCATCGCTTAGCACTTCATATGAGACTCCGCGTATGGTACATTCCCGGCGTATTGCTTCTGTATCTGGCAATAAAAAAGAGCCACCGCGATAATTGAGTAGCCATTTTACTTTCTGCTGATTAGCCAGCGTCCAGTATGTAATACCATAAGCTTTTAGGTGTTCCTTTTGCCCATCTGCATCCATTGGGATGAGCACATAAGAAGCAAAAGACTGCAGACTGCACAGAAGTGCGAAAAAACACATCCATCTTCCAGATAAAAATCGGCCTGGAAGGGGCATTTTTCGGTTAAAAATTGAAAAAATTGTCATAAGCATAAGTGAATTTACAACGAAACAAACACTATGCCTAGTATATATTTTTAAAAAGGAACTTCATCGTCATCACCTCTTTTAAAACCACCATCGTTCATTGAGCTTCCAAATGCCTGGTCTGGACTGGGGAATTGATCGGGTTTAAATGTATTATCATTTGCAGCTTCATTCATGCGAGACTCAAACTCGTAAGGTGTGCTAAAATCATCCAGGTTATCAAATTTACCCAGATGACCAATAAACTTAAGTCTAATATTCTCAAGACCACCGTTACGGTGTTTTGCAACAATAAATTCTGCCTGCCCTTCAGTTGGGCTGCGCTCCTCATCATCCCACTCGTCTATCTTGTAATATTCTGGCCTGTAGATAAATGATACAATATCTGCATCCTGCTCAATAGCACCAGATTCCCTAAGGTCAGAAAGTAAGGGTCTTTTACTTCCGCCACGCGTTTCTACCGCTCGAGATAACTGTGAAAGTGCAATTACAGGTACATCCAGTTCTTTCGCTAAAGCTTTTAAGTTACGCGAGATCATAGATATTTCTTGTTCCCTGTTTCCGTTTTTCTGGCTTCCACCAGCGGTCATCAACTGCAAATAATCTATCACAATAAGTCTAATACCGTGCTGCGAGGCCAGACGGCGTGCTTTTGCTCTAAGATCAAATATTGAAAGCGACGGCGTATCATCTATAAAAAGAGGAGCTTTCTCAAGTCCTTTCACTTTAACATTCAACTGTTCCCACTCGTGCTTCTCAAGCTTACCGGTACGTAATTTTTCAGATGAAAGTCCGGTTTCTGATGAAATAAGACGGGTAATTAACTGTACCGATGCCATCTCAAGTGAGAAGAAAGCAACAGGAATACCTTGGGTCACGGCAATATTTCGAGCCATCGACAGCGTTAAAGCCGTTTTACCCATACCGGGACGAGCTGCCACAATAATTAAATCACTAGGCTGCCAACCTGAGGTAAGTTTATCTAAACGATCAAAACCGGAAGGAATACCAGAAAGACCTTCTTTATTAGAAATTTCTTCAATCTTTTTCTTTGCCTGAATTACCAGACTTTGAGCAGTCTCACTGCTTCGTTTTATATTGCCCTGAGTTACCTCGTATAACTTGCTTTCGGCATGATCAAGAAGATCAAAAACATCTGTTGTTTCATCGTAGGCCTCTTCTATGATCTCGTTTGAAATCTTGATCAAACTACGCTGAATATACTTCTGCAAAATAATACGAGCATGATACTCAATATGGGCAGAAGAAGATACTTTTTGAGTAAGCTGAATGAGGTAATAATCGCCCCCAGCCTGCTCTAATTTCGTCATTTGGCGTAATTGCTCAGAAACAGTTAATAAGTCAATGGGCTCACCGTTTTCAAACAAGGTGCGTATCGCGTCGTAGATATGTTTATGCGCATCTTTGTAAAAAACATCAGGGCTCAAGATATCTATAATCTCATCTACCCCCTTCTTATCAATCATCATCGCCCCGATAACAACCTGCTCTAAATCAATAGCTTGCGGAGGTATTTTACCCTTCTCAAGCGGTATTACCGAGCCTTGTGAATAATTGTATGAGGTTTGAGGTTGAACTTTTTCCATAAAGGCGAATGTAAAAAAAATGTTAAGGCTTAGGTCAATTTAAAGCCCCCGCGTTATTCACTACAAGTTAACAAATGCCTGTGAATAACTACTTAAAAATGTTTATAACGCAAAAAAAACCGAGGAGTAAAAACCTCGGGATTTTGTTACAAGTGATGTTTAATATGATTAGCCTTTAAAGACTCCCATTTCAGAATATTTTTCCATTCTTTTTTCAACCAAATCTGCTGGTGATAAGTTTTTGAATTCTGAATATGCGGCGGCTATTTCTTTTTTGACGATCTCAAAAGTTTTTTCTCGGTCACTGTGAGCACCACCTAAAGGCTCTTTTACGATATGATCTATTAGCTTCTGCTTTTTCATATCTGTAGCAGTAAGTTTTAGCGCTTCTGCAGCTTGCTCTTTAAACTCCCAGCTGCGCCATAAGATAGATGAACATGATTCTGGTGATATTACAGAATACCAGGTGTTCTCCAGCATCAATACCTTATCTCCTACACCTATACCTAAAGCACCACCACTGGCACCTTCACCTATTATAACAACTATGATTGGCACTTTAAGTCGTGTCATCTCAAGTATATTGCGAGCAATTGCCTCACCCTGCCCTCTTTCTTCTGCTTCAAGACCAGGATAAGCCCCTGGCGTATCTACAAAAGTCACAACAGGTAAGCCAAACTTTTCAGCGCTCTTCATAAGACGTAAAGCCTTACGGTATCCTTCTGGATTTGCCATACCAAAATTACGGTACTGGCGTGTCTTTGTATTATAACCCTTTTGTTGGCCTATGAACATATAGCTTTGATCGCCTATCTTACCCAGACCGCCTATCATCGCTTTATCATCTTTAACATTGCGATCACCATGCAGCTCTAAGAAAGTATCACCACATATCGCGTTGATATAATCTAAAGTGTAGGGTCTGCTAGGGTGACGAGATAGTTGTACACGCTGCCAAGCTGTAAGATTCTTGTAGATGTCCTTTTTAGTCTCTGCAAGTTTCTTTTCTATTTGCTTGCAGGTGTTTGTAACATCTACATCGCTTTCCTGACCAATAATTGTGCATTTGTCGAGCTGTTCTTCAAGCTCTTTTATAGGTTGTTCAAAATCTAAATATTCCATTTAGGGGAAATTTTTAGTGAGTTGACAAATATACAGGTTTTAAAGGCGTCACTGCAATGCCTTTTTCCTTTTTAATTTGCGTGAATTTTTTAGAATACCATTTAAAATTACAGTAAAAAGTATTAAGAGGGCACCGTAATAAAAACCCTCATTCATCTGTTCTGCATCACCTAAAATCAAGTACGCCAGTATAATGCCATAAACAGGTTCAAGATTTGTAGTAAGCATTATCGTATATGGGCTAAGATGCCGCATTACTTTGACTGAAGCTATAAAAGCATAAGCGGTACAAATACTTGCTAATATTAAAATATATACCCAGTCCATTACAGGTAATACAAAAAACGAACTGGTAAATCCTGAAGTCATAAGCAGATAAATACTTATAAATCCTGCTCCTGCCAGCAACTCGTAGAATGATATTTTTGACGGCGGATTTTCCTTAACGAGTTTTCCGTTTGCCAGAGTGAATAACGCAGCCAGAAAAGCTGAAAATAAAGCCACAAAAATACCTTCAGAAAATCGGGTTTCTACCTCAAAAATCAGGTATAAACCGCAAATAACCAGCACACCAAAAAGCAGCTCGTACCAGATTAATTTTCGTTTATAAAAGATAGGCTCGAGTATAGAAGTAAAAAATGCTCCTGTACTCATCATCGCGAGCGTTATAGAAACGTTAGATATTTTGATCGCACCAAAGAAAGTGAGCCAGTGCATTGCGATCAATACGCCTACTCCCATCATTTTTAGCAACGTAGATGTTTTCGCTTTAAGCGAAATTTTCTTCCATTTTATATAACCAAAAACTACGGCGCTTGCAATCAACATGCGATACCACACCAGTGAAACTGCTCCCACGGTTATTAAAGCGCCCAAAACGGCAGTAAAACCCCATATAAAAACTATACCCTGAAAATGCAGGTAACTCTTAAGCTTATCGTTTTGCATTATTTAAAAGGTAGATAGCAAGTATCCCAAAAATGAAATTAGGCAGCCACACGGCCACGACGGGAGAAAAATCTGATTGCTCTGAAATTGTACCAAATACCTTATCAAAAAAGATAAAAACGAAAGCGAGCGAAATACCAAATGCCAGGTTTATACCCATACCTCCTCTCCTCTTCATCGCAGAAACGGCTACCGCTATAATAGTAAGAATGTAAGCGCTTACCGGCAGGCTGTAGCGCTTAAAAAGCACGACTTCATAGCTGTTTATATATGACGATCCACGAGCTTTTTCTTTATCTATAAATCTTCTTAGCGCAGGTGTTGTCAATGTTTCGGCAATGTATTTTACCGGAGTAAGATCTTCCATGTCAAAAGTGAAAACCGTATCCAGTTTTCGCTCAGATTCAAGAATATCTGCATCTACACCTACCGTTCTTTTTTTGTAAGCGTTAAGTGTATAAGTGCTGTCTTCAGGATTAAAAACTATGCTGCGAGCCTCAAGCTTATATTGAAGCGTATTATCTTCAAAATGCTCAAGTGTAAAGTCTCTCCCCATATTTGTAGAAGGGTTAAAACTACTCACATAGATATAGTCGTTATCGTTGATCTGCCTATATACATTCTGCGTTTCACGATCTTCTTTTCCGTTCTTAAGGTATTGATAGGTGAACTCATTAAAACCCTGACTTGCCGCCGGAGCCAGATATGTACCTAAAATATAAGCACCCACGCATACAATCGTCGCTCCTATCAAGTAAGGTCTTAAAAATCTATAAAAGGAAACCCCGCTACTTAAAAAAGCAATAACCTCTGTATTATTTGCCAGTTTTGAAGTAAACCAGATTACCGAAAGAAATAAAAATAAGGGAAAAAGCAGGTTAGCAAAGTATACCGTAAAATTGAGATAATAGACCGCAACTTCTAAAAACGGAACTTCATTTGCCAGGATCTTATCGATCTTTTCTGCAAGATTCACTGTAATTCCAATAGGTATAAATAGAAGTAACATGGTCACAAATGTGCCCAGATATCGTTTTAAAATATACCAGTCAAGAATTTTCATTTAAAGCCTGTTATCCATTTGTTTGACCATTTTCTCCTTCCAGGAGTAAAAATCGCCATTTAAGATCTGTTTTCTGGCTTCGCGTACCAACCACATATAAAAACCGAGGTTATGAATTGTACCTATCTGCCGGGCCAGCATTTCATTTGCTTTAAAAAGATGGCGCACATATGCTTTGCTGTATTCCTTATCTACCCAAGTAGTACCGTTCTCATCAAGAGGAGAGAAATCATCTTCCCACTTCTTATTTTTAATATTTATAATACCCTGAGAAGTAAATAAAGTACCGTTTCTACCATTTCGCGTAGGCATAACACAGTCAAACATATCTATACCCAACGCTATATTTTCTAAAATATTTATCGGTGTGCCCACACCCATAAGATAGCGCGGCTTGTCTTGAGGTAAGATATTTGTAACGATCTCTGTCATCGCGTACATTTCTTCTGCTGGTTCACCTACAGAGAGACCGCCAATGGCATTGCCTACAGCACCAGCATTTGCGATATATTCAGCAGATTGTATACGTAGATCTTTATAAGTACTACCCTGCACAATTGGGAAAAATGCCTGATCATAACCATATTTTACAGGAACTTTTTCCAGATGATTAATACACCTGTCAAGCCATCTGTGCGTCATATGCATAGATCGTTGTGCATATCTATAATCGCAGGGATATGGGGTACATTCATCAAAAGCCATAATGATATCTGCGCCTATAGATCGTTGTACTTCCATCACATTTTCTGGAGTGAAAAAATGAAAAGAACCGTCTATATGTGATTTAAATTTTACACCTTCTTCCTTGATCTTTCTATTGGCAGAAAGAGAATAAACCTGATAACCCCCGCTATCTGTAAGTATATTTCTATCCCAGTTCATAAACTTATGCAGACCACCGGCCTTCTCAAGCACCCGGGTTTGCGGGCGTAAATAAAGATGATAGGTGTTGCCAAGAATAATATCTGGATCTATATCTTCTCTAAGTTCCCTTTGATGCATTCCTTTTACTGAACCCACTGTACCCACCGGCATAAAAATGGGAGTTTCTATTTTACCGTGATCTGTAGTTATTGTTCCCACCCTCGCTTTTGTACTGCTGTCGGCGTGTAAAAGGTCAAATTGCATATGCTGTTTTAGGACGGCAAAGATAAAACTATTTAACAGAAAGCATCTTCATATTAATGCTGTTGCTAATATTTTCAATCTATTAACGATTTTAGGTATAAAAGGGCCGATTTTTTTATACAAACCCTAATAAATGAATGACTTTTGATTGTATACGCCTATTAAAAAGGGTATTTTTGGCGTAATAATCTTAATCTAAATATAATGCCGAACAAACAACAATTAGAGGATCTGGTAAGCCAGGTACGCAGGGATATTTTACGTCAGGTACACGCCTGTCAATCTGGTCACCCAGGCGGTTCACTAGGGTGTACAGAATTTTTTGTAGTCTTATATAATGAGATTATGGAAAGAAAAGAAGGATTTGATATGGATGGAATAGGCGAAGACCTTTTCTTTCTTTCTAATGGTCATATATCACCTGTATTTTATAGCGTTCTAGCGAGAGTAGGATATTTTCCTGTAGAAGAACTTAGTACTTTTAGACAAATAGATTCAAGACTTCAGGGTCACCCAACCACTCATGAAGGTTTGCCAGGTATACGAGTAGCTTCTGGCTCTTTAGGACAAGGTATGAGTGTAGCTTTAGGAGCAGCACAAACAAAAAAATTAAACGGTGACAAGCACCTGGTTTATAGTCTTCACGGTGATGGTGAATTACAGGAAGGTCAAAACTGGGAAGCTATTTTATATGCTGCCGGTAACAAAGTAGATAATCTTATTTCAACTATAGATCTCAACGGTCAACAAATTGACGGTAGCACAGAACACGTTTTACCTATGGGTAGCATTAAAGCTAAGTTTGAAGCTTTTGGCTGGGATGTTCTTGAAGTTGATAAAGGAAACGATATTGATGCAATCACAAATGGTCTAAATGAGGCTAAAAGCCGCACCGGAAAAGGAAAACCTGTATGTATTCTTTTACACACAGAAATGGGTAATGGCGTAGACTTCATGATGCATACACATGCATGGCACGGTAAAGCGCCAAGCGATGAGCAATTAGAAAATGCATTAGCTCAAAACCCTGAAACCTTAGGAGATTATTAAACCAAATTTCTTACCCTTAACTGTAAGAAATTTGAAAAGAACAAATTGAAGATATGAAAAAATACACGAGTACAGGAAATATAGATACAAGATCAGGATTTGGTGCAGGGATGGATGAGCTGGGTAAAACCCATGAAAATGTAGTAGCATTATGTGCCGATCTTACTGGTTCATTAAAATTAAATGATTTCGAAAAAAATCACCCCGAACGCTTTTTTCAAACAGGGATTGCAGAAGCTAACATGATTGGTATGGCTGCAGGTATGACCATAGGTGGAAAAGTGCCTTACGCAACCACTTTTGCAAACTTTGCCACAGGTCGTGTTTATGATCAAATACGCCAGAGTGTGGCTTATTCTGGTAAGAATGTAAAAATATGTGCATCTCACGCAGGTTTAACACTGGGTGAAGATGGTGCTACACACCAGATTCTAGAAGATCTTGGTCTTATGAAAATGTTACCGGGAATGACTGTAATAAACACATGTGACTTTAACCAAACCAAAGCTGCAACAATTGCTATTGCCGACTATGAAGGACCGGTTTACCTGCGTTTTGGGAGACCAAAAGTTCCTAACTTCACTCCCGAAGATCAAAAATTTGAGATAGGGAAAGCTATACTTCTTAATGAAGGTACAGATGTTACCATTATCGCAACGGGACATTTGGTTTGGCAAGCATTAGAAGCCGCTGAAGAATTAGAAAAAGAAGGAATAAGCGCTGAGGTGATAAACATTCACACAATTAAGCCACTGGATACTGAAGCTATTTTAAAATCAGTTAAAAAGACCGGTTGTGTGGTTACTTGTGAAGAGCATAATTATTTAGGTGGTTTGGGTGAAAGCGTTGCCGGTGAACTTGCAATGAACTATCCTGCTCCGCTTGAATTTATAGCTACTAAAGATACTTTTGGCGAAAGCGGAGACCCTGCTGACCTTATGGAAAAATATGGTCTAAATAATAAATCTATACAGAAAGCCGTTAAAAAGGTGCTATCAAGGAAATAAAAAGTAGGGTTTTTACCTATTAAGTTGTCCTATTAGTGAACAGATTAAAAATTTGAGGTCTTGTGACCAATTGATTTTAACCGATTCTAATAGGACATCTTCTTTTTAGAATCATAAAACTTGATGAAATGAAAAAAGCACTTTTAAGTATTCTATTTGTAGCAACCACTTTTGGCTACGCGCAGTCAGACCCAGGTTTTGGTATAAAAGGCGGACTTAATTACAACGGTAATGGAGATGTAACAGATTCTGCAGGAAACGCCCTTGAGCATCCTGACAGAAATGTAGGCTACCATGTGGGTGTATTTGGCCGTGTAGGGGAGAAATTATACTTCCGTCCAGAACTTGTCTATACAAGCATTAGTAGCTCTTATGACAGCGATGATTTTAAAATGCAGAAGTTAGATGCCCCATTACTTGTAGGTCTTGAAGTTATTGGGCCTTTAAGCGTATTTGGTGGCCCTTCTTTGCAATATATACTTGATACAGATTTTGATGGTGTAACTTTAGGAGATGTAGAAGATGACTTTACTGTGGGATTAAATTTTGGTGTAGGCGTTGCTTTAGGAAAGCTGGGGCTTGATCTAAGATATGAAAGAGGTTTTAGCGATAATGAAGCCGAATTTTTAGACTCAAACGGTTTAACCTATGAGCGTATAGACACAAGACCAGATCAATTTATATTGAGTTTATCACTTAACTTGTAAATACAACACAACCTATATAAAATAAAAAAGTCCCGCAAAACGGGACTTTTTTATTGCTAGCTTACTATCAAGCTATTTATTCTATTAGCTATTATCTGCATCCAGATAATCTGGCGTACCATCATTATCTGTATCTGGAAATGTTAAAGAACCATCCTCATTAACTATGATCTCGTCTTTAGTAGCTGTACCATCGCCATCATCATCGGCATCATAATAATTAGGCGTAGTATCACCATCTGTATCATCTGCTACATCTACTAAATACATATTTTCATCCAGATCTTCCATATAAGAAGGGATACCGTCACCATCGTGATCTGTTTGATTCATTCCGTACAGATTAAATCTAAAGATTAGGTTTTTGTATTGCCCTATTGTTGAGGTGCTAGAATTGTAATAAGCAAGACCTGTAGGTATAAAAGCTGCGCCAATACCATAGTCATTATTAAATGTTACCGTACCATCACCATTTGAGGTGTAGCCTGTTGCACCTTTAAAACTATTAAGTGATTTTGAGAAACCTTCTATAGACGCCGAAAGATCAATCCATAAAGGGTTAACACTGGCATCAAACAAATTCCCTTTTAAAACATCACCTCTATAAGTAACATAAGTAGAATCTGCAAAAGTAGGCTGATCACCTGCGCCTTCACGAGCTACAAGTACATATAATTTATAAGTCACATCATACCTATTCAGGGTTTTGGTAATAACCTGATCAATTAAAGGCGTTTTATCTGCATTATCACCACTAATGGTATCAAAAACTATTTGATAGTCAAAATCATCTGTAGGAGTTGCAAACTCTTCGTAATTATAAAAATGAGTCTCAAGATAAGTTGAAATTTCTGCATCGCTAGTTATCTGTTCCTCAGCACGATCTCTTATTACTTCAGGCTCTACACTGTTATCGTCTTTACTGCAAGAGATAAAACCAAGAACAAGAAGAGCAAGGCATATCGTTTTATTTATCATATTCATCATTATTCATTTAGGTCGCGCAAGATACAATTTTACGCTATTTTTGTTACATCAAAAACGAGCTTAAAAGAAAGAGATTATGCGTGTGGATAAATATTTATGGTGTATCAGATATTTCAAAACAAGATCTATTGCCACAAATGCCACTAAAAAAGGTCATGTAAAAATAAATGGAGACGCTGTTAAGCCATCCCGGGATGTCTATCCTACAGATGAAATTGAGATACGCAAAGACCAGGTAAACTATAAAGTAAAAGTTCTTGACCTTCCCCCCAGTCGTGTGGGCGCAAAGCTTGTAGGCCTGTATTGCGATGATATTACACCTAAAGAAAATCTTGAGAAACTTGACCTTTTAAAATATTCTAAAGATTATTACCGCAAGAAAGGTACCGGGCGTCCTACTAAAAAAGACAGACGTGACCTTGATGATTTTCAGGATACTGATGACTTTTTTGAAAATGACTAAACTAGATCAATTTTATTGGGAAAACAGATATGCTCAGGGAAATACAGGCTGGGATATAGGCTACCCTTCAAGACCTTTAGCTGAATATATAGATCAGCTTCAGGACAAATCGATCAAAATACTAATTCCTGGTGCGGGTAATGGTTATGAACCTATCTACTTATATGAACATGGGTTTAGCAATATAAATGTGGTAGATCTTGCCAAAAAGCCGCTCAAACACATTAAAAATCAGATTCCAGAATTTCCTAAGGAGCGATTAATACAATCTGATTTTTTTGAACATACAGATAAATACGATCTAATTCTTGAACAAACATTCTTCTGTGCCCTTCCTCCTGAGATGCGAACCGCTTACGCGAAAAAAATGCACTCTCTGTTAAATTCCGGCGGTAAAATTGCGGGAGTTTTATTTGATTTTCCCCTTACCGAAAAAGGGCCACCTTTTGGCGGAAGCCTTAATGAATACAGAGAATTATTTACGCCGTTGTTTAATATCAGGAAATTAGAACCTTGTTATAACTCAATAAAACCGAGAGCGGGTAGCGAACTCTTTTTTATATTTGAAAAATTGAACACCCAGCTTTAAACACTACATAATGGCCGTACAGACAATTCTTACTCATGCCGATATTCAAAATAAAATAAGACGTATCGCTTATCAAATATACGAGTGCAATGTAGAGGAGACCGAAGTGATTCTTGCCGGCATCTCTAAGAACGGTTATGTTTTTGCGCAGCGCTTAAAAGAAATATTAGAACATATCTCTGAAATTAAATGTACGCTTTGTGAGGTCACGATGAATAAAGACAATCCGCTGGGCACGGTAAAGACTTCTCTGGAATCAAGTGCATACAGCAACAAATCTGTCGTGCTTATAGACGATGTTTTAAATAGCGGCACATCATTGATCTATGGTGTTAAGTATTTTCTTGAAGTACCACTTAAACAGTTTAAAACCGCGGTTCTGGTAAACAGAAATCATAAAAAATACCCGGTAAAAGCAGATTTTAAAGGTATCTCGCTAAGCACATCTTTACATGAAAGAGTAAAAGTGCGTTTTAAACCAGATAAAGACAGCGCTGTTTTAGAATAATTTCGCCTCGAGCTCATCTACAAGCTCTGCTTCAGATTTACCTGCCGCAAATAGCTTAAAATCGGCCTGATTATAGTAAAAACCGCGTTCAAAAAGGTGTTTTCTTATATATTCTTCCAGCTTTTCTTTAGTATCCTGGTGCGCTAACAGCGGCCTATGCAAGCGAGCTTCCCAAAGTCTGCCGGTAAGTTCTTCTACCGGCACATTGATATACACACTAACACCTTGTGCATTTTTTATAAGTTCCATATTTGTGCCGTAGCAGGGTGTACCTCCTCCTAAGCTTATAATCGTGTCATCAAAACCAGATAAAACATTCTTAAGATGGATTGATTCTATCTTTCTAAAATATATTTCACCTTTATTTTTAAAAATCTCTGCGACGGTCATTTTTTCTTTTCCTTCAATATAACTGTCAAAATCGAGG
This sequence comes from Leeuwenhoekiella sp. A16, assembly GCF_047946675.1. Classification (GTDB taxonomy): domain Bacteria; phylum Bacteroidota; class Bacteroidia; order Flavobacteriales; family Flavobacteriaceae; genus Leeuwenhoekiella. The sequence goes on along the minus strand of NZ_CP172313.1, from coordinate 2,677,129 downwards.
AAATTATAGTTTATTTTTTCAGCCAGCATTTTACCAAGGGTCGATTTACCACTTCCCATATACCCCATTAAAAAAATTGTCATGCGCTTTATTTATTGATTTTCAGTGAAATAAATTCTTGTAAAAAAAAGTATTCAAATTTATCAAAAAACCTTTTGAATTATCAATTAAATGGCTGTATATTTGCACCCGCATTCAGGGAAAAGATCTGGTAGCTCAGTTGGTAGAGCATCTCCCTTTTAAGGAGAGGGTCCTGGGTTCGAGCCCCAGCCAGATCACTTTAAAACATAGAATGTTATAAAAAAGTTGAGCATTTTATGCTCGACTTTTTTTTTACTACCTACCCGGGTGCTGGAATTGGTAGACAGGCATGGTTGAGGGCCATGTGTCCTTAAGGGCGTGTGGGTTCAAGTCCCATTCCGGGTACAAGAAAAAAATGCTGAAGAAATTATCTTCAGCATTTTTTTTATTTTATCTGGTGTCGTATCTACAGTTCTACCTTTAAACTATTCTCCAGTTTTAAAATTTCGTCATAAATCAATATCACAAATTCATGTTCTGTTTTTTGCTTGTAAAGATCTAAATGTGGTATTCTGTAAAATATACCTTCCTCCTTCTTGTAATAATTCTCAAGCTCTTCACTATAGACAAAGTCGCGCTTCTCTTTCTTTGCAATAAAATACTTCAACAACTTACAGTAACCATCTAAAACAGCAATTGAATAAGCCATACGCACACTTAGGGGAGTATCTTTATTAACCGTATTAATATAAGAATGGTGATTGAAAATATTTTGATCTTTTAATATTTTCATTTTCTCCTTAAAACTGTACTCTATATTTATAAGAACTTCTCTCATCACCTCTTATATACGTAATAAAGAAGCTTAAAGTTTTAATTATCATTGAACTCTGGTTTTTATTCACCTAAATTCTCAGAAAGACTATACAATTTTATGTAAGCTTCAAAAAACTCACCGTCGTCAAACCAGTGCGAAAAGCGGCATTCGTATTTACCCATATAAATATCTTTAGCAAGCTCAAAATTTTCAATTTTAATGTGGCCTATTTTGCCTGCGGTCTTCTCGTAAATATGAACCTTATTCTTGTAAAAAGGCAGCAGTTGCTTTATTCTTAATTCCAGCGGTTGCCCAGGCGCACAATTATTTATGATCTTTATCTTTCTGCCTTTTTTGTGTACCGCCTTAATTTCATAAAACGCATGAGAAGTATCATCCTCATGTACTTCTTGCTCTTTATCAACAGTTTTGAGTAGTTTCCTTTCCATAGCTAAACATTAATTCCACGTTTATAGTTTAAAATGTCAAGATATAGGTTAAAAGAAAACAACATTTATCGTATTGATTATCTTATCATTAAATATATTTTATCTGTACCCATTTAAATGCTGTATTTTTGCGGCTTTCTAAAAACTAAAACAATAATTGTGTCGATACATAAAGGACTTATTTCACTTGCAGTAGGAGGTTTTGGTATAGGAATGACTGAATTTGTCATGATGGGAATTCTTCCCGACGTTGCTCAGGATCTAAATATTACGATTCCACAGGCTGGCCATTTTATCTCTGCTTATGCTTTAGGCGTTGTAATTGGCGCACCCATTCTTGTAATGCTTGCCGGTAACTTTCCGCCGAAGAAGTTGTTATTAGCATTAATGACTGCTTTTACCTGCTTTAATGCTATGTCAATTTTTGCGCCCAGCTACGAGGTGATGCTAATTACCAGACTATTTTCGGGATTGCCACATGGTGCCTTTTTTGGTGTAGGCGCTGTGGTTGCAAGCAGACTGGTAGAAAAAAATAAAGCCGCCAGTGCAGTAGCTGTCATGCTTAGCGGACTAACATTCGCAAACATCATTGGGATTCCCATTGGTACTTACGTAGGTCATAATATCTCGTGGCGCTATACATTTGTCATGGTTGCTGTCATCGGCTTACTTGCTATAACAGCGATCTTTATATGGATGCCCAACCTGGCAAAAAACAAGCCTGCAAAAGTAATTGATGATCTAAAGGTCTTTACACATCTGGAGCCTTGGCTCATCCTTGGTATTACTGCCATAGGTACGGGTGGTTTCTTTGCGTGGTATAGTTACATCACGCCACTACTAACAGAAGTAAGTGGGTTTAGTAATAATAATGTAACCTTTATACTTATGCTTGCCGGTATTGGTATGACGGTGGGTAACTTTGCAGGCGGTAAACTCGCAGATAAAGTTTCTCCTTTAAAAGCTACTGCTATTCTATTGGCCATAATGGCCTTTGCTTTGGTGTTAGTTTCAGTTTTAGCTCCTGTAAAATGGGCAACAATTCTTATGGCCTTTCTTACCGGCGGTATTGCCTTTTCTACTGCTTCACCTATACAGATGCTTATGATAAAAGCATCAAGAGGGTCTGAAATGCTCGCATCGTCTGTTAATCAGGCAGGATTTAATATTGGTAACGCTACCGGTGCCTTCTTAGGGGGATTACCTATTGCAGCGGGATTGGGCTATGCTTCGCCAGAACTAGTAGGCGCCGCTATGGCCTTTGGCGGTGTGCTTGTTGCACTGTCTATAATTGCTTTGCGAAAAAAACGCTCTAACGCTGCTGTTTTGGCTTCTTCTAGCAATTGAGAAATACTCAATAAGAGATAGAAGAGTTTATATTGAAATAAAAAAAATCCGGTATAAAAACCGGATTTTTGAGCCTTTTATGCCACTTTTTTCACAGCTTCTTCTATGTGTGTATCTCCTTCTAGAATCTCGAAAGTCGCATTTTGTGCAACCTCATCATTTAAGGCTGTAACAATTGTTTTTGCCACATCGTCACGGCTTATTTCGCCTATATGGTCTAATCTGATGTCAAGTTCTATTTTACCAGTTCCGGCATCATTGGTTAAAGTTCCGGGTCGCACTATAGCATAATTAAGTCCGCTGGATTTTAAATAGGCATCTGCATTTTTTTTCGCCTCAAGGTAATGCTGCAAATTCTCGTTAGATTCTGGCTTATCTGCATGTATAGCACTCAACATTACAAACTTTTTGACATTCGCTTTTTTTGCAACATCAATTAATTTTTTAGCACCTTCCTGATCTACTTGGGTAGTTTTTTCGGCAGGAGTATTTCCTCCTGAGCCTGCGGCGAAAACCACTTTATCTATACCATTCACTACATGAGAAAGATCGTTTTCCAGATCTCCTAATACAGTTTCCACATCTCTGTCTTCAAAATATTGTTGCTGCTCTGCTTTTCTAACCATTGCTACAGGGTTAAAATATTGTGATTGACTAAGCAGATCAATTATTTTTCTACCGGTAGTACCGTTTGCACCAGCAACTAGTACATTCTCTTTACTCTCTTTCATATTCAAAAATTTTACAGCAAGTTATTTGAAACTTCTTCCTTAACCTGATAACTTAACGCCATTTAACGCCTCAATTAATAGCATTTTAGCAATTATTAAGATGTCGTTAAACTGTTTCCTGATTATTTTTAATCAATTAATTTTGTACCTATGAAAACTAATTTTGGCTCAATAACAGATTCTGAAACTCCCGTGTTAATCGATTTTTTCGCAACATGGTGTGGCCCTTGTCAAACGCTTGCCCCCATACTTAGCGATGTAAAAAAGGAGCTGGGAGACGCGGTAAAGATCATCAAGATCGATGTAGATAAAAATCAGGTGCTTGCGCAGAAATTCCAAGTGCGTGGCGTGCCCACTCTAATGCTTTTTAAAGACGGAAAACAATTGTGGAGACAGAGCGGGGTTCTATCAAGAGCAGATCTTAAACAAATCATTCAGTCCCATAGTTAAAAACTACTCGCCCTTTAAATGAGGGCTTCCCAGCTGCACAACAAATGTTGTATCTGTGCGCACTGTACTCTCAGGTTTTTTAACTGTACTTACAAATTTATAATCTGCCGTAGCGGTAGAATCTGTCAGGGTTAATATAAGATAGCCGTGGTCTCTTAAGTTGGCATATTTAAGATGTGGATTTAGAGCCGTATTAACGATTTCTTTCTCGTGCACAATTACACTATCTGTTGCTGTGCTTTCATTACTATTAGCAGAATTTATACTGGTCACGCCAAATTCTACTGCAAATGCCCCTTTTCCAGTCTCAGCCTCATAATCCTCAAACGGATTGTTTGTCGCCTCAAAAGCCCATGAAGAATGCGTGTCACCGGTAACAAATATGATATTTTGAATACTATCCTGTTTAATTAAGCTGGCCAGTTGCTTTTGCTCATTAGGATAACCATCCCACGAATCAAGATTTATATGAAAGCCGGGGAAACCCCAGTCTAAATAAGAATAAATGACCTGATTGCCAATGATTTTCCATTTGGCCTGAGAGGTCATTAATTTATTGGCCAACCATTCAAACTGAATATCACCTAGCAACTTGTGGCTTTTTTCGTTTAAAACGGGATCTGTTAAACTGTCTGCCGGCGCGGTACGCCCTTCTAATCGCTCATCAAGCATTACTAACTCTGCCATATTACCAAAATCGAAATCTCTAAAGTGTTTTGCGCTTTCGCGAATGGGCAGCCACTCATAAAAAACCTGTTTAGCAATATTCTTTCTAGTCTCATAATCACCCTCATCTGCCTGGTGGTTTTGAGCCCCGGTGGTATAAGAATTATTTGATATCTCATGGTCATCCCAGATATTTATAAATGGATGACTGGCGTGTACAGCTTGTAAATCCTTATCAAGATGATACTGCGCATAGCGATCGCGATAATCTGTAAGCGTAATTATCTCATGCTTGGGAATGTTGATACGACCTATAGTTGTGTCGCCATAAGTGCCTGTACCATATTCATAAATGTAATCACCTAAATGCAAAACTGCCTGTATATCTTTTTCTTTTGCAAGGTGTTTATACGCGTTAAAATAACCCCACTCATAATTACTGCAACTCACTACTCCTAATTTTAATGTAGAACTATTTTGAGCAGCAGTACGAGTTCTGCCAATCTGTGAGGTTGCACCTAAAGCATTAAAACGATAGAAATATGTAGCTCCTTCTTCCAGCTTAGTTACATCAATTTTTACCGTGTAATCCTGCTTAGGCGAAGTTGAAAAATCCCCGTTATTCACTATTGATTGAAAAGTACTGTCTCTAGCGACCTCCCATGTGCCTTCAATTTCAGGAACCTGAGTTTCGGGAGTTACACGTGTCCAGATTATAACCCGATCTTCTTCAGGATCGCCAGAAGCTACACCATGATAAAAAGGTTTTAATGAATCATTACGCAGCATTGCGCTATTTTCTGCCAGCGGCGGATATGTTTTATCGCGTTTGCACGAAATAATAGAAAACAGAAGAATAAAAAGCAACAGATAAATACGCATGATAAGATTTTAGAAGCTAAATGTAAACAAATCTGCTATTTTAAATATTAAGCGATTGCAACCATTTATAACCTAAAAACAACCGATTTTTTACCCTAAATGGGCGATTTTATGCCTGGCTTAAGATCTTAGAAATCGCTTTTACATCTTTTAGCTCAAAGAAATAAACGAGCTTTATTAGAAACCTGAGAAGCTTACTTTTAGGTGCAATAAGATTTTCAGCAAGTTTACTTATGGCTTCATCTCTTCTTTTAAGCACCCCTATTTTATTTACAGCCTGGTGGTATTCATTAGCAAATAACCAAGCCCCGTCTCGTGCCACTTCTATACTAAAGCTTACAAGTTTATCTTCTTTGCCTTTTCCGAAATAATCTATAAGCCTAAACAGCGGTGATATCTTGCTTATTTTTTCTTTTACGCCACCTACCATATCTGCCAGAATCGCATTGATCTTGTCAAAATCTGCTTCAAAATCTGCTAACTGCCCCTTATCTCCTACTGTTTCTGCAGCAGCAATACCCAGATCTAGATTTATATGCGCATTTATCCCCAGTAATAAACATTGCATAACCAGTGGTTTTTTCGCTTTAAAGCTTACTAACCAACTTGACGTTGGTATTTTATCTGTAGTAAATTGCGTATAAGCTTCTAAATAGCGCCCCGCAAAAATGACATCCAGTTTTTCCATACGGGTCGTATCGTCAAATTCGTTATTAGCAATACCAGTTTTGATACGCTCTGTAACGGTTTTATACAGTATAGGGAAAAATGCAAGGCAGGAATTACCAATAGTTTCTTCATTGATTATATCACCTAAATTGAGAATAACCTCGTCTATTGTCGCAGCTGGCATAAGAGAAGATTATTTAGTTGTAAGTACACGCCGTATTTTTAGATAGATTTTGATAAACGCTGGGTGAAACTTTTTTAATGCGTTTAAAAACTCTGTTGAAATAAGATCTACTCTCAAAACCACATTCCAGATACACATCTTTTATTTTTCTGTCTGGATTGTGAAGAAGACTCACAGCAAGTTTTATGCGCTCATTATTTATAAAATCAACAGGTGAAATCCCCAATTCGTTTTTAAATACTCGGTAAAAATGAGATTCACTCATACACGCCTTCTTGCTCAACTCGTCTATTGAAAGTGATTTGTAAAGATTGTCGCGTATGTATTTAATAATAAAAGCAAGCCTGTTATCGCTGCTTAGAGTCATTGCTTTTTCGGTATAGATTTTTCTTGAGTTTGTCTGTAACACACGTACGATGAGTTCCTGAAGCATATTATCTACAAAGAGATCCTTAGAAGGATGATTCTCTGTAAATAGAAAAAGAAGACGCTGTAATATTTGATAAATGCCGGCGTCATTTGTAAAGTGAAAATTGTAATTGAGAAAGCCCCACTCACCATTATCAAGCTTAGGCATATTCTCGTTCATCGTCTGTACCACTTTCATTATTTTTTCATCAGAAATGGCTAATGCCAGACATCGGGTAGGATCTTTCTCTTTTGCTTCGGGGAAATCGATGCACATTACCTCATCTGCAGGTAGAATAAGTGATTCACCTGGTAAAAAATCAAATGATTGTAAATCTCTTAAATGCATGATCTTCTTTCCGCGCAGCATACTGGCCATTACGGGCTGGTCAAATTGCAAAAAAACGCGCTCTGCCTGTTCATGAGTTTCAAATACGTGAAGAGCAGCATTATTTAATGTGTACGAGGTTTGATTCTCAACTAAATTTTGAAGCTTTCTTTTTTTAAAAAAATGCTCGGGTAACTGCATAAGCTTCAGGTTTAAACTATTAATTACTTAAAAACACATCAATTTATTTAATAAATATACAAATTAGGCTACTAATATTTAACATATTATTAAAATATGGCAGTATCGTTCAACCTTATGATAGAATGGGTCAGACTTTTTACGCAATCGTTGTATATATTTGGCTACACGTGAATTTCTCTGGAACAACCAACTGTAAATAAACTCTTTACTAATTTAATAAATATAGAAATGGATAACGTAGAAACAACGTCTAAAAATGTGGTTGAAAAACCAAAATTTAAAGACAAATATGAAAACTTCATTGGTGGTAAATGGACAGCCCCTGTAAATGGTCAATACTTTGACAACCTTTCACCCGTAGATGGAAAAAGCTTCACTAAAATTGCCAGATCTACTAAAGAAGATATAGACTTAGCTCTCGATGCTGCATGGGAGGCCGCTCCTGCCTGGAACAATTCTGCAGCTGCGTATCGCAGTAATCTGTTATTGAAGATCGCTGATGTGATGGAAAATAATCTGGAAACGCTGGCCAGAGCAGAAACCTGGGATAATGGTAAAGCCATACGAGAAACTCGTGCTGCAGATTTGCCGCTTGCTGTAGATCACTTTAGATATTTTGCGGGAGTAATACGTGCTGAAGAAGGATCTGTAAGTGAATTAGATTCTAACACTGTTTGCCTAAATGTTACTGAACCTTTAGGTGTTGTAGGACAGATAATACCATGGAATTTCCCGCTTTTAATGGCTACCTGGAAGATGGCGCCGGCACTTGCTGCAGGTAATTGCGTGGTTCTTAAACCAGCAGAGCAAACACCTGTGGGAATTATGATTCTTATGGAAATGATTCAGGATATTTTACCTCCCGGTGTGCTTAATGTAGTTAATGGTTTTGGTGCGGAAGCTGGTAAGCCACTAGCCTCTAGCCCAAGAATTGATAAGATTGCCTTTACAGGCGAAACAACAACCGGGCAATTGATCATGCAGTATGCATCTAAAAACATTACACCAGTAACGCTTGAACTAGGCGGTAAATCTCCCAATGTCTTTTTTGAAAGCGTGATGGATGCAGATGATGATTTCTTTGATAAATGTCTGGAAGGCGCAGTTATGTTTGCCCTAAATCAAGGAGAGGTTTGTACTTGTCCTTCCCGACTCTTAGTGCAGGAAAGTATTTTTGACAAGTTTATGGAGCGTGTGGTTGAACGCACTAAAGCCATAAAACTTGGTCATCCGCTTGATGCAGATACCATGATGGGAGCGCAGGCTTCTAACGATCAATATGAAAAGATCCTTAACTACATAAGCATAGGTAAAGAAGAAGGTTGTGAGGTGTTGACAGGTGGCGAGGCAGCTTATAATGAAGGTCTGGAAGGCGGTTATTATATTCAGCCCACGATCTTAAAAGGAAATAATAAAATGCGTGTATTTCAGGAAGAAATCTTTGGCCCTGTGGTTTGCGTGACTTCCTTTAAAGATGAAGCAGATGCTATAGAAATTGCAAATGATACTTTATACGGTCTTGGTGCCGGCGTGTGGACGCGAGATACACATCAGGCTTACCAAATTTCCAGAGCGATTAAAGCGGGACGCGTTTGGGTTAATAATTATCACAATTATCCTGCTCATGCACCCTTTGGCGGATATAAAAAATCTGGTATAGGTCGTGAAAATCACAAAATGATGCTTAATCACTACCGTCACACTAAGAACATGCTTATTTCTTACGACAAAAAAGCAATGGGCTTTTTCTAAAAATAAAATTATGACGCAACGCGTAAAGGCAACAGATGCAGCTAAAGAAGTGATTGATAAATTACGGGAGCAACATGGCGAGCTCATGTTTCACCAGAGTGGTGGTTGCTGCGATGGTTCATCGCCTATGTGTTTCCCAAAAGGAGAACTCATGCTTAATGAAAATGATATTTTCTTAGGCACCATTCATGGTTGTGATTTTTATATGTCTAACGACCAATTTGAATACTGGAAGCATACACAACTCACCGTAGATGTCACAAGTGGTCGTGGTGCGAGTTTCTCCTTAGAAATTCCGCTGGGAGTGAGATTTGTGATCAAATCAAGAATGTATTCTGAAGAAGAAAGTAAAGACCTAAGCCCAATAAGATTGGGCGAAGAATGATGGGTTAATACAACAGTGTTTTAAATGCGAAAATCGGCTCCTGAAAAGAAGCCGATTTTTTATTGTTTTAAACCGATTTTGGCTATTTTAAGCCGATTTATTGCTGTATTTAATAATGCTCTATACGCAGTTTTTCTATCATTTCTTTAGAAATCTGGCCGCTATATGCACCGTAAGCATCAACAAGCAAGCCTTTTATATCATCATGCGTATTGATAACATATAAAACCGAATTATCTCCCGGATTTGTGAAACCTTCAAAACGAAAGGCATTCTCTACTTCTATCTGGCCTGCGTCCCATGTTTTCTTAAGATGCTTAGATTCTATGCCTTCATCTACCAGATTAAAATCTGTATCGTATCCTTTGCGCTGTAAATCTTCTATCGCGACTGATAATGACGAATATGTATTTTTCATGTTGATTGGTTTTTAATAAAAATACAAAGCTTAACGAGCAGCTACAAAACTTTAAAACAACTTTAGTATTTGTAACTTTAGCTGTTTTACTAAGACTCATAGAATAGAAATAAATACAATGGCAAATACTCCTTCTAATATGCTGCCTTTGGGTACTAAAGCCCCATACTTTAAATTATTTGATACAGTTACTAAAAACAATGTATCGATACATGATGTTATGGGAGAACGTGGCACGGTAGTTATGTTCATCTGCAACCATTGCCCTTTTGTAAAACACGTTAATGATGAGATAGTGCGTGTCGCAAATGATTACCGCGTTCTTGGTTTTGGTTTTGTGGCAATTAGCAGTAATGACATTGAGAATTACCCTTTAGACCACCCACTTTTAATGCGTGAGAATGCATTAAAAAACAACTTTACTTTTCCCTATTTATATGATGAAAGTCAGGAAGTGGCAAAAGCTTACGATGCTGCATGCACACCAGATTTTTATCTTTTTGATGCAGAACTAGAACTGGTTTACAGAGGCCAGTTAGATGATTCCCGCCCGGGCAATGGCATTCCCGTGAATGGCAGAGATTTACGCGAAGCACTTGATAATCTCCTCAATAGCCGGAAACAAAGCACGCATCAAAAACCAAGCATAGGCTGCAATATAAAGTGGAAGAATTAGGCTAAAAATCGGGCTTTTTGAGGTCAAAATTGGCTCAAATTTTCATTTTCATTGACGAACTTGCGCCTTCAAATACTAAAATTCAGCATTTAAAGTATGTTTCACCATAAACATCCCTATAAACCTTTTAATCTTGAGAATGCGACCAAACTTATAGTAGGCACCCTCCCACCACCGCGCTTTACCAGCAGAGAACTACTCATTGATGACGTAGATTTTTGCTACGGAAGCCGTAATGGTATGCTGTGGCCCATTCTCGATAAAATGTTTGATCTTAACTTGCTTTATGATAATTCTGACGCAGCGGTACAGCAACGCTATGATTTTTTGATTGATCGTAAAATAGGTATTTGTGATGTGGTCAATTCAGCCAGGCGGGATAAAATAGATGCTTCAGATCTGGGGATGCAGGAAGTAGAGTTGCGCCCGCTTATCAAATACCTGCAAGAATATCCCCAGATCGACACATTGTTATTCACTGGTGGCAACAGTAAAAACGGCCCGGAATATTTCTTTCGCCGTCTGGCGAAAAAACATAACATTTCGCTTAAAGCGGTAAATAAAGGAGTGCCTCGCGTACATCAATTTCAACTTCCGGAGGCAAAAAATCCGTCACGCATAATTACCACAGTTTCACTTACCGCACCTTCTGGCGCTGCAAACCGGGCGATAGGCAGCATGGCTCTTTATAAAAAAATTAAAGATGAAGATCCAGAATTCACAACCTTCGACTTTAGAGTGATGCAATACAGACCATTTTTTGAATAAGTCTAATCACAGCTAATAATTTAGCACAAAATAGAAGTCTAACAGTCACACTGAGCTTGTCGAAGTGCCACTTATATTCCCTTTACACATATTAAAAACATCCGTCTAACTTCTTTCTTCAAACTTCTTTCTTCGGACTTCGGACTTCTCTCTTCCAAATTCTCTCTCTTCTTCCCTCCTACTCCACACTTCTAAATATTCCCTATTTTTATCGCACAATCTAAAACCTCTCATGAAAAACATATTTCTTTTCGCTTTAAGCGTATTTTTTATTTCCTGTGCCGAAAAAAACAATCCAGTCGATTATGACCTGACCACTCGTTTTGAAAAGAGCGAAGGCAAACAAACGGCGACTTATGATGAGGTTATAAAATTCTACCACGATCTTGATGAAGCTTACATCTCTATAAAAACGTATGAAATTGGTTCTACAGACAGCGGTTACCCCTTGACCTTAGTTACTTTTAATCCAGATCGCACATTTGATTCAGAATTTGCAGACGATATGCAAGTCACTCGTTTGCTTATAAATAATGGTATTCATCCCGGTGAGCCTGACGGCATAGACGCGACCATGTTGCTTATGCGCGATTTAGCTTCAGGTAAAATAGAAACACCTAAAAATGTATGGATAGGCACGATCGCACTTTATAACATAGGCGGTGCTCTTAACAGAAACAGTACCAGCCGTACAAATCAAAATGGCCCGGAAGAATATGGTTTTCGCGGTAACGCGCGCAATTATGATCTCAATCGAGATTTTATTAAAGCAGACACGCGCAATGCCAGAACATTTGCAGATATCTATCACATGATCAATCCTGATGTATTTATAGATAATCATGTGAGCAACGGTGCCGATTATCAATATACGTTGACACATCTTTTTACCCAGCATGATAAGTTGGGTGGCGAACTGGGAGATTATGTACATAACGATCTGCAACCGCAACTAGAACAAAGACTGGCTGCAGAGAAGTGGGACATCACGCCGTATGTGAATGTTTTTAATCAAGTGCCTGAAACCGGATTTTCTCAGTTTATGGATTTCCCGCGGTATTCTACAGGGTATACGACCTTGTGGAACACCGTAGGGATGATGGTAGAAACACATATGCTTAAACCTTACAAACCTCGCGTAGAAGGCACTTACGAACTTATGCGCAATATGATCGAGATTGTAGAGAAAGATGGCGATAAAATAACCGAAATGCGAAAAGCCGCCAATACGATACTAAAATCGGGTGCAGAAACGGGAAAATCGTACAATATCGCTTTTGCAGTTGACAGCAGCAAGGTCACCAAATTTACCTTTAAAGGCTTTGAAGGCGAAACAATGACTAGCGAAATCACCGGGAAAAATCGGTTAAAATATAACAGAAATCGGCCATTTGAGCGAAAAATCAGCTACTATGACAATTTTAAAGCCACAGCTTCTGTGACGGTTCCAAAAAGTTATATCATTCCGCAGGGTTGGCACAATGTGATAGACCGCTTACGCGAAAATGACATTAAGCTTGAGCGCATTCAAAAAGATACTACTATGGCGGTTTCTGTATATCACATTGCCGATTTTAAAACAAGAACTTCTCCATACGAGGGGCATTATCAACATTACGACACCAATGTTGAGGAAACGGTTGAGAATATAACTTTTAGAAAAGGAGATTTTATTGTCAATACCGCACAATTGGGGCTGCGCTATTTAATAGAAACTCTTGAACCAGCAGCTGCAGATTCTTTCTTTAACTGGAATTATTTTGACACTATTCTTCAGCAAAAAGAAGGCTTCTCACCTTACGTCTGGGAAGATAAAGCGCTAGAACTTTTAAATAATAATGCAGACCTTAAAAAGAAATTTGAAGACAAAAAAGCCGCCGATGAAAGCTTTCGCGAAAGCTGGTACGCACAATTAGACTTGTTGCATAAGCACTCTCCTAATTATGAGAAAGCGCACCTACGCTACCCTGTCTTTAGGATTAGTAATTAAATATTCTTTAGGGAAAAGGAGTTTTATGTTTTCGTAAGACTTAGTAAGTGCTTTTTGAGCCTTTTCAAAATTCTTCCACTTCACTTTTTTGATGCCTTCACTAGGTTCAGGTTCAAGAACACCTTTGTAATCTGTGGTCATGTTATACCAGATAGTTTCCTTGAGCTTAAACTTATTGTTACGCTTAAAAATGTGGTATGTAGTTGTAAGATAGCTTTCTATTTGAAGACCTTCTGCGCCGGTTTCTTCCCACACCTCGCGAATGGCACACTCTTCTATGGTCTCGTTTTTCTCAAGTTTACCCTTAGGCAGATCCCACTTACCATTTCTGTAAATGAAAAGGATCTCACCTTTATCGTTATGAACCATGCCGCCACCGGCTATAACAAGCGGAAGTTTCTTCTTAAGTGTTTTAAGAAGCTTTTTCTCTTTGGGATGATACAGATTGATATGTGTAAGCTGGCCAGAACTCACCTGCCTGATGATGTTTTTCAGCTTAGCCCGTTTTATAGGTATAGAGGTGTAGTTTTTACCGATGTACTTTTCTGTCGAAAGAATAATGGGCACATCATTTACAAAAACTTTATACATTTGCACCATGGTCTTAAAAAAGGAAACAGCTAAAAAAACTGCTGAGTTATTGCTGCAAATTAATGCAATTAAATTACAACCACAAAACCCTTTTACATGGGCCAGCGGTTGGAGGTCTCCTATTTACTGCGATAACCGCATAACCTTGTCATATCCACAGATACGTAATTACATACGTGAGAATATGGCCAGACAAATAGAAACCCTGTACGGCAAGCCAGATGTGATCGCAGGTGTTGCTACGGGAGCGATAGGAATAGGCATGCTAGTGGCAGATTATCTTAATCTCCCTTTTGTATATGTAAGACCGGAAGCTAAAAAACACGGCAGACAAAACCAGATAGAAGGTCAACTTGAATCTGGGCAAAATGTAGTGGTTGTAGAAGATCTAATAAGTACCGGCAATAGCAGTTTAATGGCTGTAGAAGCTCTTAAAGAAGCTGGCGCCCACGTTAAAGGTATGCTCGCAATTTTTACTTATGGCTTTGATATAGCCGATGATAATTTTAAAAAGCATGATGTACAATTGCATACGCTAAGTGATTATAATCATTTATTAGAGCAAGCACTTGATACCCGTTATATTTCTGAAAAGGAAAAACTTACCTTGCAGGAGTGGCGACTGAGTCCAGATAAATGGACGGGAATTGTCAAATAAATAAAAAAAAATCAAAATAATTTGAAATTTGGCGCAAGCCTAACATATAACAAGAATGAATCTAGAAAGCCCGGTTACCGTTGTAGAAAAAACACCAGAAGAGATTTATAATTTTCTTATAAAAGTGGAAAACTACGAACGTCTAATGCCTGATAATATTCAGAAATTTGAAATTTTAAGCGATACTCGTTTTCTTTTTGCTCTAAAAGGAATGCCGGAAATTGTTCTGGAATTAAAAGACAAAGTACCTTTTAATAAAGTTGTTCTGGGTGCTGCTAGCGACAAATTACCATTCACACTTATTTCTGAAATTAAAGAACTTACAGCAGGATCAAGTGAAGTACAATTGTTATTTGAAGGAGAATTTAACCCAATGATCAGCATGATGATCAAATCACCTATCAAAAAATTTATAGAGACACTGGCTACAAACCTGCAGAATATCTAATATAGAAGTTCTATTTGTTTAAGATCGTATTCTGCCTGAGTGTCATCTTCTAGAAGCACTACAAGCCTGCCTTGATCTGAAACGCCATTAATAATACCATTAAAGGGTAGGTTATCACCATCTTTAAATGCGGAAGGAACACCTTTTCTAAATAGTTTTTCTTCATAACTGGATTTTAACTCATCAAATTTTCCTTCCATAAGCAGATCAACATACTTATAGAACTGTTTGATGAGTTTATCTAGTAAATTTTCCAGATCATATTCTAACGCGGTTTGCAATTTTAATGAGGTAGCACGCGGTGCATATTGAAAGACGGTTTGATTTACATTAAGCCCTACTCCTATTATCACAGCGTCCAGTCTGCCGTTCTTGATAACACTTTCTATTAGAACGCCGCATATCTTTTCTTTTCCTGCCAATATGTCGTTAGGCCATTTTACACTCACTTTCTCAATCCCCAGTTGCTCGAGCAACTCATATATTGCCAGAGAGGTTGCCATTGTGATGTAAAATTGTTGATTTACAGGTATCACCTTAACCTTTCTAAACACGCTGAAAGTAAGGTTTTTGCCGGGTTCTGCCTCCCACCCTGTACCCATTTGACCCTTACCCGCAGTTTGCTCTACGGCATAGGCCAGTATATCTTCTGTAACATTTAGATCACGACAGAATTCCCTTAAATAAGTGTTAGTAGAACCTGTGGCATTAAGTTTGACAATGTGCATATAGAGAATGAATAGATTAAATCTTCAATCTGAAAATCCTTATAAAACAAAATTGTAATAACTTTGCGTAAATAAAAAAAATTTAATGTCAAAAAAAGAAGAGGGGACAGACCAGCTCATAACAACTATTTTAGAGGGAATCGAGGAAGTAAAGGGACAGGATATTGATATTTTAGATCTAAGAGAAATAGAAAATATGGTTTGTGACTACTTCATAATCTGCAATGGTACATCTAACACGCAGGTTGCAGCGATAGTCAATTCGGTTCAAAAAGTAGTAAGTAAAAAATTAAAAGATAAACCATGGCACGTTGAAGGACTTCAAAATGCCGAATGGGTATTGATGGATTACGTTCATATTGTAGTTCATGTATTTCAAAAACATATTAGAGAATATTACGATATAGAAAGTCTTTGGGGAGATGCCAAATTAACTTCTATACACACAAATTATAACTAAACTGTAAATGGCAGATAAAAAGAACAAGCCCACCCCTAAAAAACCAAAATTTAATGCTTGGTGGATTTACACCGCGCTAATATTGGTATTCCTGGGTATTAATTACTTAGGCAGCGGAAGCGGCTTTGGTGAACCGGCAAAAACGACCCCAGATAAATTTGAGACTTACGCAGCTGCTGGGGATGTTAAGAAAGTAGAAATCGTAAACAAGATAATGGCTCGCGTCTATTTAACAGACGAAGCCAAAAAGAAAGATATACACGCTAAAGCGGAAAGTAAAGGCTTTTTACCGGGTGCAGGCGGGGCCGATTATGAGTTCCAGTTTGGTGACCTGCAGATCTTTCAAAATCGTGTACATGAGATAGAGCAGGAAAGCAATATAAAAATTCCACTTTCTTTTGAAAGTGAAAGTAATTATATGGGCGAATTGCTTCTTACGTTATTACCCATAGCCGTTATTATAGGTATCTGGATATTTATCATGCGTCGCATGTCTTCTGGTGCCGGAGGCGGTGCAGGTGGACAGATTTTTAATATTGGTAAATCAAAAGCTAAACTTTTTGATGAGAAAATAGACGTTAAAACAACGTTTAAAGATGTTGCTGGATTAGAAGGTGCAAAAGAGGAAGTTCAGGAAATTGTAGACTTTCTTAAAAATCCTGGAAAATACACAAATCTGGGAGGTAAGATACCAAAAGGAGCACTACTCGTAGGACCTCCGGGAACTGGTAAAACTTTACTTGCAAAAGCTGTTGCCGGTGAAGCTAAAGTACCTTTCTTCTCGCTATCAGGGTCAGACTTTGTTGAGATGTTTGTAGGTGTAGGTGCATCTCGAGTGCGTGACTTATTTAAACAGGCAAAAGAAAAATCGCCTGCTATTATATTCATTGATGAGATTGACGCAATAGGTAGAGCACGTGGTAAAGCTAATTTTAGCGGCTCAAATGACGAGCGTGAGAATACACTGAACCAACTCTTAACCGAGATGGACGGTTTTGGCACTAACACAAATGTTATTGTTCTTGCAGCCACAAACCGTGCAGATGTACTTGATAAAGCTCTTATGCGTGCGGGACGTTTTGACAGACAGATCTACGTAGATCTTCCTGATGTAAGAGAGCGTAAAGAAATTTTTGAAGTTCACTTAAGACCCCTTAAAAAGGTTGCTGATGAACTTGATACAGAATTTATGGCTAAACAGACTCCCGGATTTTCAGGAGCAGATATTGCTAATGTCTGTAACGAGGCTGCGTTAATTGCTGCCAGACAAGAAAAAACTGCCGTAGGCCGACAAGATTTTCTGGACGCTGTAGACCGTATTGTAGGTGGTCTTGAGAAGAAAAATAAGATCATTACTCCAGATGAGAAAAAAGCAATCGCTTATCACGAGGCAGGTCATGCCACTGTAAGCTGGATGCTTGAGCACGCTGCACCACTTGTAAAAGTGACTATTGTACCTCGCGGCCGTTCATTAGGTGCGGCATGGTATCTTCCTGAAGAAAGACTTATTGTGCGCCCGGAACAAATGCTTGACGAAATGTGTGCTGCTATGGGTGGTAGAGCCGCAGAGAAAGTAACATTTGATAAAATATCAACAGGTGCCTTAAGTGATCTTGAGAAAGTGACTAAGCAAGCGCGTATGATGGTAACTGTTTACGGTCTAAATGACGCAGTAGGTAATCTTACATATTACGATTCTTCAGGTCAGTCTGAATACAATTTTAGTAAGCCTTACAGCGAAAAAACAGCTGAGATCATAGATAAAGAGATCTCAAAGATTATTGAAGAGCAATATCAACGTGCTATACGTATCCTGGAAGAGAATAAGGACAAACTGCAACAATTAGCAGAACTTCTTCTTGATAAGGAAGTTATATTTAAAGATAATCTTGAGCAAATTTTTGGCAAAAGACCTTATGATAAAACCAAGCTTATAGAACCTGCTCCGGTTTCTGAAAGCTAGTTTTTCACATTAAGATGTTAATATTAAGTCTTAACTTGACATTTTGTTGAGTTAAGATTTTTTATATTTGAAAGAACCCTTAAAATATTGCCTAAGCACTCATTTATGAGTCTATTTAAAAAGCTTTTTACGCAAAAAAATAAGCCTGAACCGGAAACTTCCGGAATTCGTAAGGATGACAGAGGTAAATACATGCCAGATGTAAAGGCTCCGGCAGACGAGCGCTTTACTAAGCATTTCATCTTGAATGGTGGTAAATTTCTTTACTGCCTTGACATGGATGAATTACACGAGAGCTTTGATAATATTCTTCTGGAGAACGATTGGTACGAGAAGGATGTGTATTGCATGGACGATAAGCTCACAGATAAATTTAAAGGTTACAACCTAAATTTTGGCAGAGATCCTGATTCAGCATTTTTCTTTTCTACGTGTGAAAACTTAATTGCAGATGATGGCAGCCTGCTTATTTCATCTAACCAGATCAAAGAGAAGAAACTTAAAGAATTACCACAAAATTTTGTGATTTTTGCAACTGCGAGTCAAATAGTAAATAATATTGGTGAAGGTCTGCGAGGTATTAAGAAAAAAAATACAGGGCATATACCCACAAATATTACAACTATCAAAAATTTTGAACCTAAAGAAGGCTCTAAAGACTTTATGTCTTACGGTAGCAGTGCAAAAAATTTATATTTATTACTACTAGAAGATTTGTAGTATGCGGGAACTTGTTGTAAGGGCCCTTTCTGGCTTACTTTATATAACTATTTTGTTATTTTCTATTTTTTCTTCAGAGAGATGGTACATTCTTCTATTCCTCTGTTTTGGTCTAATTAGTCTTCGTGAATTTTTACGTTTAATTAGCTTTCAGTTCTGGTATCCTTACTTACTTTTAATTGGCTTCATTCTTTTCTTTAGTTATTATAAAGCCTACAAACCCGCAACGCTAATCCTTTTAGGAGTTACAGTTTTCACAGGTGGCTACTTAATTAAGAATTTATTCAGTACAAAGATTAGAAGGCTGTCTAAACCTTATAAATTATATATTACACTGTTTTATGTAATATCAGGCTTTGTTTTCTTAACGCTTCTCCCCTCACATGGAGACGAATTCTCACCATACACCGTTGCCGGCTTATTCGTTCTCATCTGGACCAATGACACTTTTGCTTATATAGTGGGTAAAAGTTTTGGCCGCCATAAATTATTCCCCAGTATCTCACCCAAGAAAACAATAGAAGGTTTTTTTGGCGGATTGATTTTTGCGTGTGTAGCCAGTTATTTTATTCATAAATTTACCCACAGTCTTAATTTCAATATTTGGCTTTCATTAGCTTTAGTAATGAGCACGTTAGGAACTCTGGGGGATCTTATAGAATCTAAACTTAAACGGGAAGCAGGTGTTAAAGACAGTGGCACACTTATGCCTGGGCATGGCGGTCTTTATGACAGACTTGACAGCATACTTTTTGCAAGCCCCTTTATATATCTGGTATTAATCATTTTTGAATATGTTTCATAAAGAAGGATTTAAAATAATCGTAATTGCTATTGTCATTTTTCTGATAGCACTACTTTCAGCACATACTTATATTGCCACACCCTGGATAAAGTATGTGATCTTTGCAGGCTTAATCGTATTTCTTTTTCTTATTCTACAATTTTTCAGAAATCCAGGTCGACTAGCTTCAGAAAATGAACAGCAGGTTCTTTCACCTGTTGATGGCAAAGTGGTAGTAATAGAAGAAGTTTTTGAAAAGGAATTCTTTAACGAGAAAAGGCTTCAGGTTTCCATTTTTATGTCCCCAATAAATGTACATGTCACTCGTTATCCTGTAGGCGGGAAAGTTGTTTACAGCAAGTATCATCCGGGTAAATATCTCGTAGCGTGGCATCCTAAGGCTTCAGAAGAAAATGAACGCACTACTGTGGTTGTTGAGACAAAAACTTTTGGCAATGTGCTTTACAGACAAATAGCCGGTGCTCTTGCAAAGCGTATCGTTAATTATGCTAAAGAAGGGGAAATTGCTAAACAGGGAAACGATAGCGGATTTATAAAATTTGGTTCCAGAGTTGATGTTTTTCTACCTCTCGATGCCAAAATAGCTGTAAAGCTGAATGAGAAGGTTAAAGGTGCAGTAAGCGTTATAGCAAATAAATAAGGAGGTGAAAAAGGAAAAAGAGAATCTAAATGCCGCCTTTAAAGAGGCTGCTATAAAAGCGCGGTCTACAGATAAGCGTCTGGCTCCTGATATTATGCTATTGCTGTATGCATACTACAAAAAAGCAACTCAGGAAAATCACATAGTTCCTTTTGAGAACCTGGAAGAAAACGACCTAAAAGGAGCATTTAAGTATAATGCTATGATTCAACTACGTGGTGTTTCTCCAGAAAAGGCAAAGGAAGAATATATTGATCTTGTGAATAAATATATTCTTACCTAATACCTAATTAATTTCTACTATTCTTAAAAATCTAGTTTAAAGCTGCCAGTCTGTTCTCTAAAGCTTCTATTTTAGCTTTCGCGTCAGCTTGTTTCTGCTTTTCACTGGCAACTACATTATCAGGCGCATTATTTACAAAGCGCTCATTAGATAGCTTTTTATCTACAGATTTTAAAAATCCCTGCGTGTAAGCCAACTCATCTTTTATCTTCTCGATCTCTGCATCAATATCTATGAGACCTGTCATTGGTATAAAGTACTCATTTGCTTTTACTCGGTAAGACAAAGCTCCTTCCATTGTAGCTGTTGTCTCCTCTAGTTTAGACAAATTGCCCAGCTTAGTAATTATAGTATTAAAGGTAGTGCTGAAATTCTCTGTGTTTCTTACAAACAACTCTAGCTCTTCTTTAAATGAGATATTTTTCTCTTTTCGTATTGCACGTACTCCTGAAATTACCTGTGTCGCCAGATCAAAATCCTGAATTAATTTTTCATCTATTGCCCCCGTTTTTGGCCAGTTATTTACAATAAGCGCATCTTCTGGAGAGCGCTCTGTAATATTCTGCCAGATCTCTTCACTCGCAAAAGGAATAAAAGGGTGTAAAATGCGAAGGTTATTTTCTAATGCATGTATTACCGCATCAAAAGTTACCTTATCTATAGGCTCGCCAAAACCAGGTTTAACTATTTCCAGTAACCAGCTACAGAAATCATCCCAAACCAATTTATAAGTAGCCATAAGCGCATCACTTATACGATATTTAGAAAAATGATCTTCTATCTCTGCCGTGGTTTGTTTAAAGCGCTCTTCATACCATTGCAACCCCACCTTACTTGCTTCAGGTTGATCTATTGTTGCATCTACCTCCCAGCCTTTAATTAAACGAAACGCATTCCAGATTTTGTTTACAAAAGATTTACCCTGTTGACACAGATCCTCATCAAACATAAGATCATTACCTGCAGGAGCACTTAGCAAAAGTCCTACGCGCACACCGTCTGCACCATAATCTTCTATCAATTTTAATGCATCAGGTGAATTTCCTAAAGATTTTGACATCTTGCGGCGCTGTTTATCACGCACTAGACCTGTTAAATAGACATTAGAAAAAGGCTTTTTACCTGTATATTCATATCCCGAAATAATCATACGGGCTACCCAGAAAAATAAAATATCAGGACCGGTAACCAGATCATTTGTAGGATAGTAATATTTAAAATCTTCATTATCAGGATTACGTACACCATCAAAAACGCTCATAGGCCACAGCCATGATGAGAACCAGGTATCAAGAGCATCCTCATCCTGCTTTAGATCTTCAATAGTTAGCTGCGGATTGCCAGATTTAGCTTTCGCGAAAGCTAAAGCCTCTTCCTTACTTTCTGCCACTACAAAATCATCCTGACCATTACCAAAGTAGTATGCTGGTATTTGTTGACCCCACCACAACTGACGGGAAATATTCCAATCGCGGATGTTTTCCATCCAGTGGCGATATGTATTATCAAATTTCTTAGGAAACAACTTAATCTCTTCTGTCTCAAGTACGGCTTTGATTGCAGGCTTTACCAGATCTTCCATTTTAAGGAACCACTGATCTGAAAGCTTAGGCTCAATAACCGCTTTTGTACGTTCTGACGTACCCACTTTATTAACGTGAGATTCAGTTTTTATAAGAGCGCCATTTGCTTCAAGCTCTTTTGTAATTTCTTTGCGTACTACAAAGCGATCTTTCCCCTTATAATGAAGACCGAATTCATTAAGACTCGCGTCATCATTAAAAATATCGATCACTTCAAGATTATGCTTATCTCCCAGCATTTTATCATTCTCGTCATGCGCCGGTGTAACCTTAAGACAACCGGTACCAAACTCTATATCAACATATTCATCTTCAATTATAGGTATAACTCTGTTTACAATAGGTACAATCGCCTTTTTACCTTTTAAATGCTGAAAACGTTCATCATGAGGATTAATACATATTGCAGTATCCCCAAATATTGTTTCTGGTCGTGTAGTAGCTATGGTTAGAACATCATCACTTCCTTTTATCTTGTAGTTTAGATAATAAAGAAAACCCTGTCGCTCTTCATGAATCACTTCTTCATCAGATAGTGTGGTTTTTGCTTCAGGATCCCAATTTACCATGCGATGACCGCGATAAATCAATCCTTTATTAAAAAGATCTACAAAGCTTTTTATCACACTTTCAGACATTTCATCATCCATTGTAAACTTTGTGCGCTTCCAGTCACATGAGGCTCCCAATTTTTTAAGCTGCTCTAGTATTGTACCGCCATACTGATGCGTCCAATCCCAAGCATGAACAAGAAACTCATCTCTCGTAATATCATTTTTGTTGATTCCCTCAGCCTTCAATTTAGCTACTACTTTAGCCTCTGTTGCAATTGAAGCGTGATCTGTACCAGGAACCCAGCATGCATTATAGCCTTGTAATCTGGCCCTGCGTATCAACACATCCTGAATTGTATTGTTGAGCATATGCCCCATATGCAATACCCCGGTTACATTAGGCGGCGGTATTACAATTGTGTAAGGTTCTTTCTCATTGGGTTCTGAATGAAAAAAATCATGTTCCATCCAGTAGTCGTACCACTTCTTCTCTACTGCCTGTGCGTTATATTTTGAAGCTAAAGCCATGCTTTGGTCTAATTTTTGTCTTAAAGGGCAAAAGTACTTATATACTAAGGATTTTTAAAAAAAGGTAAGGATAAATATATAGTTGATAGTTTTTATTATTTTAGCCTGTACAGGCAGCTGTCAATGACCTGATCATTAGCTTTAAAGGTTAATTTTTTGGTCAAACTGTTAAATAGAAGTACTTTTATCCTTCATTTAAAAAATGAGATCATGAAAAAATTTGCAATTTTATTATTCGTTGGCTTATTAGGTTTTGCCGTTAAAGCCCAGGAGAAAAAAGCAGAAATTACGTTTGAAACTGACGTTATTGATTATGGTGAAGTTGCCCACGGCGGTGACGGCGTGCGCAGTTTTAAATTTACAAACACAGGAAATGAGCCATTAATCATCTCACGTGTATATTCAACTTGTGGCTGTACAGTTCCTAAAAAACCAGAAGGACCTATCGCACCAGGTGAAAGTGGCGTTATAGAGGTTAAGTATGATACTAATCGTGCTGCGGGACCTATACGTAAAACAATTACGGTGTACTCTAACGCTTCACCAGAACCTTATAGTCTTAAAATAAAAGGTACTTTATTACCTGAAAAAGGAGCTATGGAAAAAGAAAAAAGCGGTCCTATTAATGGATAAATCGGTTAAAAACATATAAAAAACGGCTGCCAGATGGCAGTCGTTTTTGTTTTAATATATGTAAATCAGAGCATTTTTCTTAAAGCAAATTTACAGTTGAATACAATACCGCTTCGTTCTACTTTTAGCCTTAACATCGCCCCATCATCTTTAAAAAAGTATTGCGTGATGTCATCAAGTTTTAAATTGCTTACATCTCTTCCATTTACTTTTAAAAGTTTATCTCCTTCCCGTAAACCGGCTTCCTCTGCTGGTGATCCAGATCTTATTGCAGCGATCTCGTAGCTGGGCTTTAGTTTAAATTGTATTGTATTAGTAGCTTTAAAAACAGTGGTACCCTCTGATGACGGTTCATCGTATAAGCCATACCTATTGCTGATGTTATTAGCCACTTCTTTAACCAGTTCATAATCGCTGTGTTGCACGATCAAACCACTTCTATTATATCTAAAGGGAAGATTAAACATATTATTCTTGCGCAAGGTAATTTTCTGGTTGGGATAGTCAAAAATCACGGTAAAACGCCTTAAAACCTCAGCACCTAAACTGCCATTTCTGTTTTCGTGCAAACGCATGTTTTTAAGAGATTCTATATTTGGAAAAGCGGCTGTCACATCGTTAAGTTCCATTTTGCCTAGTTTTATAGATGCTATTTTAGTACGCTTGCCTAAAACATCGCCATTGAGTCCCAGACCCAGAATGTCTTCAAAATATTTTTCACTGGGTTTAATTTGCCCATGACTTTCTTCAAATAACCACAAAGCGTCCCCAGAACCTGAATCAACGAGAAGTTTTAATGACAGCTCTTCTTCTTTCGCTATAGCGACATCAAGATCAATGTAGGGTTTACCTGCCACCAGTGTTAAAGGCGCAGTGAAACAGGTCTTGCATCTTCTATATTTATAGGTTTCCGGTTTATGCAGAACAATAAATTTGCGCTTGTAATCAACTTCTACAACAAAATCTTTGAAAATACTATAACCTATAATGCCATTTACAGCGTGACCTAAACGTGAACTAAAGTTGTAAGAAGCATCTGTTATGAAGTAAATATTCTGGTCAATAGCGCTTGCTTCACCTACATTTATAATATTATGTTGTGATTTGATGCCTTTTGTGGGTTCGCCAGAACCAGCTCCCGTAAGGTAAATAGTAACCGCATCATTAAGCTTAAGATCCTGTTGATCATCTATACTAAACAGCACATTAGACTTTACCCCTGAGTCTAGAAGAAAAGAGAGTTCTGTACCGTTAACTGTAACCGGAATAATTATGAGATTATTTGTAACCTCAACAGGAATTTTAATACTGTTTACACCATTAGGCAAATGAAATGTACCCTGAGCAAAACAATTAAAACTAAGGGAAACAAAAAGTAAGATTGCAATATGTAAGAGCTTGCCATACACCTTATAGCATTTGTTAGTAATGTACAAAATTCCCTTAAATTGTATACTATATTAACCTAATTTGTTTTGATGTGGTGTCGATATAATTTTGCAACTTTGTGCCCTTAAAAACGTACTTAAATGCCGCAGTTATCACATAAGGGCTTGATCATGCCCCAATCACCTATACGCAAATTAGTTCCCTATGCCGAAGCTGCAGAAGCACGAGGCATCGCGATACACCAACTTAACATAGGCCAGCCCGATATTAAAACACCTGCCGGCGCTCTTGATGCACTTAAAAATACCGATATAGAAGTGCTTTCTTACAGTCACTCTGCCGGATTTTTAAGCTATCGCAAAAAACTAGCCGCCTACTATACAAAACAGGGCATTGAGGTTACCGAAAATGATATTATTATATCAACCGGTGGCTCTGAAGCTTTGATGTTTGCCATGGGCAGCATCACAGATCCCGGTGATGAAATTATTATCCCAGAGCCTTTTTATGCTAATTATAATGGTTTTGCAACCGCTTCTGGTGTTCAGGTTGTGCCGGTGATCTCGACCATTGACACAGGATTTGCCTTACCTCCTATCGCAGATTTTGAAAAATTGATCACTCCTAAGACAAAGGCCATCGTTATTTGTAATCCGGGTAATCCTACAGGTTATCTATATAGCCAGGAAGAGATAGATCAATTGGCGCGTCTGGTTAAAAAACACGATATTTTTCTTATCGCAGATGAAGTTTACCGCGAGTTTGCCTATGACGGTGCCCAGCATCATTCTGTTCTTGAACAGAGAGATATTGACGAGCATACGATAATGATAGATTCTGTATCAAAGCGTTATTCTATGTGTGGTGCTCGCATAGGTTGTCTGGTAAGCCGAAACAAAGCTTTTATGGCGACAGCTATGAAATTTGCACAGGCACGCCTTAGTCCGCCTACTTTAGCGCAAATAGCCAGTGAAGCAGCATTAGACACTCCGCAATCTTATTTTGACGAAGTAATAGAAGAATATGTTGATCGCAGAGATACTTTAGTTGCAGGATTAAAAGAAATACCTGGTGTAAAAGTAGCGCTACCTAAAGGTGCTTTTTATTGTATCGTCGAGTTGCCTATTAAAAATGCAGACGATTTTGCACGCTGGTTGTTAGAAGATTTTAATGTAAATGGAAAAACCGTTATGGTTGCTCCGGCAGCCGGCTTTTATTCTACACCGGGCGTAGGTTTAAATCAAGTGCGTATTGCTTATGTTTTGAAGAAAGAAGACCTTGTAGAAGCTATCGCTTTACTAAAAGAAGCTCTTTTAATTTATAAAGACTAATGCAAATTCAGGAAAATATTTCGCTGAAGCCTTATAATACTTTTGCAATTGACACGAAGGCCGCTTTATTTGTTTCGGTAAAAACTGAAGACGAATTAAAAGAAGCCTTGTCACATTCTACCCAATCAAAATTTATACTTGGTGGCGGTAGCAATATGTTGCTTCAGCGAGATATTGACGATCTGGTAATTCACATTAATCTAAAAGGTATACAAACTGTTAAAGAAGAAGGTGATTATATTTTCGTCAAAGTTTGTGCGGGTGAGAATTGGCATGATTTCGTTCTTTTTTCTGTGAAAAATAATTACGGCGGAGTAGAAAATCTCTCTCTTATACCGGGAAATACAGGCACTGCTCCCATACAAAACATAGGCGCTTATGGTGTAGAGCTTAAAGATGTTTTTGAAAGCTGTGAGGTTATAGACAGAGCCACTTTAGCGAAAAAATCTCTTAGTCTTACCGATTGTAATTTTGGTTATCGAGATTCTATCTTTAAAAATGAAGCCAAAGATAAATACGTAATTACTTCGGTTACTTTTAAGCTGAAAAAAGCCCGTTACGAGGTGAATACGGCTTACGGGGCAATTAAAGAGACTTTGGTAAATCAAAATATTCTACAGCCATCTATTAAAGATGTTTCTGATGCTGTCATCGCCATACGTAAGGCAAAACTTCCTGATCCTGCACAAATAGGCAATAGCGGAAGCTTTTTTAAAAACCCTATTGTTTCGCAAGAAATATTTACTGCAATTAGAGATAAATATGAGACGCTTCCTTATTATCCTTTAGGAAATGAGAAAGTAAAGATTCCTGCAGGCTGGTTGATCGAGCAGGCTGGCTTTAAAGGAAAACGTTTTGGCGATGCCGGCGTTCATGATAAGCAGGCCCTTGTCCTTGTAAACTATGGTACCGCCAGCGGACAAGAAATATGGGATCTTGCTATGAGAATTCAGCGGGAAGTAGCGCAAAAATTCAACATAAAACTTCAACCCGAAGTAAATATCATTAAATAACAGGTCGATTTTTGGTCTAAAAAACCACTTTTTTAATCAAAAAACCCGCTTTTGCAGCGGGTTTTCTGGTTTTTAGATCAAATTTTTTCTTATTTATGCGCCATCAAGACATCATCTATAACATAAACAACCCCGTTAGAAGCTTCTATATTACCTTTTAATACATGCGCCTTTTTACCACGACCATCTTTTATCACGATCTGGTCACCGTCCATCATAGCAATTAATTCTTCACCGGTGGCAGTTTTTATGGCGTATTTACCACTATTACCTTTAATCGCCATTACAAGTCTGTCTGTAGTAATCGTACCGGGTACTACGTGATATTGCAAAATAGATCGCAATTGCTCTTTATTCTCAGGTTTTAAAAGCGTGTCAACAGTACCTTCTGGCAACTTTGTGAATGCGTTGTTAGAAGGAGCAAAAACGGTGTAACTCCCCATAGAGGTCAACATCGAGTCAAGATCTGCAGATTTAAGAGCGCCTGTTAAGGTACTAAGATCTGATGAGGCCATTGCTTTAGCAGCGATACTATTTGCTTCAGCTTCTTCACGTGCT
This sequence comes from Leeuwenhoekiella sp. A16, assembly GCF_047946675.1. Classification (GTDB taxonomy): domain Bacteria; phylum Bacteroidota; class Bacteroidia; order Flavobacteriales; family Flavobacteriaceae; genus Leeuwenhoekiella. The sequence goes on along the minus strand of NZ_CP172313.1, from coordinate 2,649,099 downwards.
TTATCAGCTTTCATTTGATCACTTTCAAGATCTTCACTCATCGCCGTTTCAGGTGTGCTTTGAGGCGCAGTATTTGTGTCGGCTTTCTTATCATCCTTACATGCACTTACCGTAAGAAGTGCAAAAAGCATAATAAATACAGGCATTAATCTATTACTGTTCATGATTCTTTATTTTTTTGGTTAAAATAAAATTATCTATAATCTCAATTGCGACCCATTTTTTGCTAATAATCTTTAGTTAAATCTTTAAAAGTCAGCAGTAACACGAGGATTTAAGATCTAATAGGTCAAAATATTATTGGGGATAACCTATGTTTATTTGTATCTTTGCGCCGTAAAATAATGTTATGAAACTCTTATTAATTACATTAGTATTATTGGCTTTATCTGTTGCAGGAATTGCTATCAAAATCTGGGCTAAAAAAGACGGTAAATTTGCCGGTACTTGTGCCAGCCAGAGTCCTTTTCTAAACAAAGGTGGTGAGCCTTGCAGCATGTGCGGTAAAATGCCATCTGAGGTGGGTGATTGTGACACTACCAAATAAGTTTTAGCCTTTTATTTTCTTTATAGTTTAGCGATTGACAGAACTTTACGCTTTCCTTTTTTATGGATTTGTAGTGATTAGCCTTGTTAATTGTGGGTACTACTTATATGTATCAAAATTTAGCTTTCTAAAGACTAAAACCTCTACTACAAAACCATCCGTTCCTGTTTCGGTTATAGTTTGTGCTAAAAATGAAGCTGAAAATTTAAAGACCAATATACCTCTGCTTTTATCTCAGGATTATTCCGAATTTGAAATCATTCTTATAAATGATAATTCAAGTGATGATTCTCTTGAGACAATGGAAGCTCTCGCGCTTCAATCTGAGAAAATTTGCGTAGTTGACGTTGCCGGAAATGAGCATTTCTGGGGAAGCAAAAAATATGCGCTTACTTTAGGAATAAAACGTGCCAAATACGAGCACTTATTATTTACAGATGCCGACTGTGCTCCTACCTCAACAAAATGGATTGAGAACATGGTCAATCAATTTGACAATGAAAAAACTATCGTTCTGGGTTATGGCGCTTACCACCGCATTAAAAGATCATGGCTTAATAAAATAATCAGGTTTGAGACAGTTCTTACTGCTGTTCAGTATTTTGGTTATGCGATAAACAGAAATCCGTATATGGGGGTGGGCAGGAACCTCGCCTACACGGCAAAAACCTTCTATAATAACAGAGGTTTTATGGAACATATTAAAGTTGCATCTGGTGATGATGATCTTTTTATAAACAGTGCCGCGACTGCTACCAACACAGCAATTTGTCTTTCGCCGGAAGCGTTTACTTATTCTAACCCAAAACTCACCTGGAAGAGTTGGTTTATTCAGAAAAGAAGACATACTTCTGTTGCTCAACATTACAAGACCAAGCATAAACTTCAACTGGGTTTCTTTTACCTGAGCCAGATCCTGTTTTTAATAACTGCTTTTATTTTACTTGCTTTAGGTTATAACTGGCAACTTACCGCTATGTTTATAGTGGTGCGCTATGCGATAGCGTGGAGCGTAATAGGAAGTGCAAGCGGAAAATTAAATGAACGGGATTTATTGATCTGGTTTCCTTTAATTGAAATTTTTCTTTTACTTTTCCAATTAAGTATATTCATCACAAACCTATTGGCAAAACCCAAACGTTGGAAGTAGATCCTACCATACTGGATAAAAATATAACCGAAGCCAAAAATGGTAAGCAAAGTGCCTACAATTACCTGCTAGCTACATTCTGGGGTCAGGTTTATAATTTTCAGCTCAAGCGTACACAAGATGAATATGAGGCCGAAGAAATCACAGTCCAGACATTTTCTAAAGCCTTTAGTAGCCTTGACACGTATAATTCAAAGTATAAGTTTAATACGTGGCTCATTACAATTTCAAAAAACTTACATATCGATCTGCTGCGTAAGGAAAATTCTTTATTAAAGGCAAATACAAAAAATAAAGAAGAGAAACTCAAAAAGCTTATCGATGAGAATCCTACACCAGAAGACGCGCTTATCACAAAACAGAATCTCGCCCAACTTTTACAGTACATTAAAATTCTTAAGCCACATTATCAGGAAGTCATCAATTTGCGCTACTTTCAGGAAATGAGTTACAGGGAGATGGCAGAAAGCCTTGATGAACCTATTAATAATGTAAAGGTTAAACTACTAAGGGCACGCAGGTTACTTGCAGATCTTATCGAGAAAAATCAATAGCGATAATGGGCATAAAAAGTCTAAAAAAGCTGGGTCCCGGGCTGCTTTTTGCAGGCGCAGCAATTGGCGTTTCTCACCTGGTGCAATCTACGCGTGCAGGTGCAGATTATGGTATGGGTCTTATCTGGGCACTATTACTCATTCACATTATTAAATATCCTTTTTTTCAATTTGGGCCGCGATATGCTGCAGCTACGGGAGAAAGTTTGTTAGAAGGCTACAGAAGATTAGGCAAAGGTGTTCTCGTTTTTTACTTTATACTCAATCTGCTTACCATGTTTACCATACAGACAGCGGTAACCATTGTCACAGCAGGTATTGCTACGTACATTTTTGGGATCGATCTTGATATTAAGATTTGGAGTGTTATTATAACTTTTATCTGTGCCGGTATTCTAATACTGGGCAATTACAAGATTCTTGACAATCTAATGAAAGTTATCATTATCACGCTTACAATTAGTACGCTTGCCGCGGTGAGCATTGCATTTTTTGACACCTCTAATCATATTGATGTTTCTCAGGTTATACCAAAGGATAGTTTGGGAATCGCATTTCTAATTGCTTTTATGGGCTGGATGCCCGCACCGCTCGATATTTCTATATGGCACTCGCTGTGGTCACTTGAGAAATCAAAAGAGGGCGGCATGAATGTCAAGTCGGCGATATTTGATTTTAATATTGGTTACGCCGGTACAGTTCTGGTGGGTATTTGTTTTATAAGTCTGGGAGCTTTGGTTATGTTTAATACAGGAACCACATTCAGCACTTCTGGCAGCGCTTTCGCGAAACAGCTCATAGATATGTACACTGCACATTTAGGAGAAGGTGCTTTTATAGTCATAGGCATAGCGGCATTCACAACCATGTTTAGCACCACATTAACCACACTTGATGCTTCCCCCCGATCTATGGCTAAAACCACAGAACTTCTAACGGGCAAAAATTTAAAATACAGCTACCTGCTTTGGGTGATTATTTTAATTGCAGGCACATGTAGTATCCTGCTTTTTTTGAGCAGTGAAATGGGACAACTCGTACAAATCGCGACGATATTATCTTTTCTTACTGCACCTTTTTTCGCAATAGCGAACTATCTTGTAATAAACAGTTCAGCAGTTCCAGAAGATCTGCGGCCTAAAAAACTTATACGCGTATTAAGCTTGTTTAGTATTTTATTACTTATCGCCTTTAGCTGCTGGTATTTGTATACACTTTACATTTAGACTTTCCTGTCACGCCGCGTTCTTATGGGCGCATTTTCTATCACGGTAGAAAGCACAATATGCGTTTTAGTCTCACCATAGGTTATTAATTTATCAATAAATTCTTCAAGGTGAAACTGATCAAATAATACAACTTCCATAATAATATTTTCGTTGCCTGTAATACGGTAGCAATTGAGCACTTCGCCAAAATCTTTTACCTTTTCCAGAAATGGTTTTAACCTTCCCATAAAAGCGCGCAAAGTAATAATAGCCTTTAGCTGATGACCAGAATGAAAATGAGATATTTCTGCCTTATACCCTATAAGAACACCGGCATCTTCCATCTTGCGTATACGTTCTGCTACGGCTGGCGAACTAATACCTATTTGCCTGCTGATTTCTACATTACTTGTACGGGCATTCTTCTGTAATATTTGAAGGATTTTCCAATTAGTAGGATCGATTTGCATTCTAAGTTTAATATTTAAATTTCGTTACAAATTAAAGCAAAATCGTAATAAAACTTAAATTATTAAAGACAGAGATAAAATATATCAGTTAATTTTGAAGTGTAAATTGCTATGAACACACAACCTGGAAATATTAGACTTTATAATAAAGCGCTGGAGATCATTCATCTTTCCAGAAGCATTTCTAATTATATGATCTACGATTTCACCGCATTACAGGAAAATGGTACAGAACATCCCTCTGTTTATGACACGGGCGATATAATACGACATTCAGATTCACTGGCGCCTGAAATCATCAAAGCCGAAAATCAGGTTTTTCAGGATGATCGTCTTAAATATGCTGCTTCTGTGCACAATCTTACAAACCGTCTTTACAAAACCTGTGAACGCCTTGAGCGCGCAGAAAGTAATGGTAAGGATTTTGTAAAATTACTTCGAATAGAACTTAAAAAATTCCGTCGTCTGCAGCACCGCTGGATGATGTCTCTTTAGCTTAATTATAGCCAAAACCGGCTTTATTTTTCACGCACTTTTTAGATAACATTACCGTAGCCTTAACAGCTTAGGCGCTGGGGTTGTAGTAACTTATGTTTAAATATTTTGAGGTAATAAACATGTCAAATTTAGATATGTTCGGATCTCAAAGTTCAGTACTCTATTGAAATAATAAACGTAAAGCAATGACAACCAGCGATTATAACAGCAAAAGAGACTTTAGTAAAACAAAAGAGCCACAGGCAGGGAAAGATCAAGGTAATCCTGATAATCCCACATTTGTTATACAAAAACATGATGCTACAAATCTGCATTATGATTTTAGATTAGAGATAGACGGTACTTTAAAATCGTGGGCCGTACCTAAAGGCCCCAGTACAGATCCTAATATTAAGCGCATGGCCATACCTGTAGAAGACCACCCGCTGGAGTATGGTAATTTTGAAGGCGTGATCCCAGAGGGACAATACGGTGGCGGCACAGTTATGATCTGGGATGCCGGCACCTATAAAAACCTTAAAAAAGACGTAGAAGACAAGCCTATTTCCCTTTTAGATTCATACAAAATGGGAACTTTAGAATTCTACTTAGACGGCAGCAAATTAAAAGGTGGTTACGCACTCATCAAAATGAAAAGCGGCAATATGAAAGGCAATTGGCTGCTCATAAAAATAGATGATGATGAAGCAGATGCGCGTCGCAACCCTGTAAATACCCAGACAAAAAGTTCAAAAACCGGTCGCAGCATGGAAGAAATCGCCCAGGAAGAGGCATAAATCAATTATTAATCTTTAAAAACCAAATATTCTAATGACGATAGCAGGAGTTAATATTTCGCACCCCGATAAAATTATTTTTCCTAAAGCTAATATTAAAAAGATAGATATGGTTACCTACTATGAGAAAGTAGCGCCCAAGATGCTCCCCTACTTGCGCGACAGACCATTAACACTGCATCGTTTTCCCGAAGGGATTGAGAAACAAGGTTTTTATCAAAAAAATACAGCCGACTATTTTCCTGATTATATCAAGACCGTAGAAGTACCAACTAAAGAAGGCAGCAATACAGAGATTTACTGCAATACTAAAAAAAGCCTCATTTATCTCGTAAATCAGGGAACAATAGGTTTTCACATTTGGCTAAGTCAGAATGATAAACTAGACAAGCCAGACAAGATCGTTTTTGATCTAGACCCGCCAGATGACAGTTTTGAGAACGTTAGGGAAGCTGCACAAAAAGTAGGTGATTATTTAAGAGCTCAGGGCGAAAACCCAAATCTCATGACTTCAGGACAGCATGGTTTACACGTTTGGTACAAGATACGCCGCAATAAAAGTTTTGATGAGGTAAGGCAGGAAACAAAGGCCACAGCAGAAAAAATAGAATCGCAGTTTCCAGAACTTTTTACAACGCAAACGTTAAAGAAAAACCGGGAAGGCAAAATATTTCTCGATTATCTGCGTAACGCATACGCACAAACATCTGTGTGCCCTTATTCATTGCGACCTAATGATGAATGCGGAGTAGCAACGCCAATAAGCTGGGATGAATTGCGCAAACTTGACTCTGCCCGGCATTACAACATGAATAACATAATGAGACGACTAGGGCAATTAAAATCGGTTTAAAATGGCTTAAAATCGGTTATTTCTATGTGATTTTCGGGAAAGAATTAAAAAACCCGCAACAAGCGCAAGAGATAATTTTTTTGGCAGTTTTCTCTATACTTATCAAATTGATCATTATATTCTCGCTTTCGCGAAAAAGACACTGCTATGTTTAATGAAGAAGCTTTTAACAACAGAGAGAAATACAAAGAGTCACCTTTGTTCATCAAAGCTACAGAGATGCTGAAGCTTGCTCACCGCATTGCAGAAATTGCAGCGCAGTATGAACCTGCGAACAGCAATGAAATGGATGGTGAAATTTTGCGTAATCACGCTTTTTTAATTCGTGAGGATGCCTCTCGCATCCCAACAAAAATAGCCGGCGCCTGGGGTTGTGATCTCTATGACCTGAGGATGGAAAACGCCACACTCATTCGCAAAGCCGCACGAGATCTAAATACACATATGATCAGTCTTGAGATATATGGTTTTAAAGAAACCGAATATCTTGACCTACTACGCGATGAGATAGAAACCTTTAGAGTTTTATTTGCAGAATGGGTATCTACGTTTGACCCTTGGAATTACACCATAGATCGCTGGGGATTGTTCAATCCGCCGGGCATAAACTACAATGACACAGATCCTGATGAAGATTTGCCTTTTGATGATATGGATGATGAGAATGAATAAATTCAATCGTATTTTCTATATTTAATTTATCCAAACACTTCAAAAATTCGGCATGGGACTACTCAACAAATTATTAGGAAACGCAGACAAAATTTCGCCTGAGCGCTTGCAGGAAAAATACGCCAGACTTCTGGTAGATAACGAGATAATAGAAGGCGGTTTTGAATTGCTGCGCGATACCTTCATGTTTACAAACAAAAGACTCATCCTGATAGACGTGCAGGGATTGACGGGAAGTAAGGTAGAATATAAGTCTTTACCCTATAAGAATATTTCGAGATTTTCGCTTGAAACAGCCGGAACCTTTGATCTGGATGCCGAATTAAAAATCTGGATCTCAAGTGAGAATACGCCTTCTGTGAGCAAAAAATTCAATAAAAGTATTGACGTTTACGAAGTCCAGAAATATCTGGCAGAAAAAGTATTGTAATCATATTCTAGCTAATTATGGATCGCGCACGATAAACCCCTTCTGAACTTCCCAACAAAGCCATTTTGGACTTTTAAACAAAGTGGTCTAAAAATTTAACGCAGAACTTTGCGTCTTAAATTTTTTAGACAATGGAAAATAAAGAAACAGTTTTGGTAACAGGAGGCACCGGCTTTGTAGGTGTTCATAGCATTCTTCAATTATTACAAAAGGGCTACAAGGTTAAAACCACACTTCGGTCATTAAACAGAAAAGACGAGGTAATTAAAATGCTCAAAATTGGCGGTATTACTTCTTTCCATGATATTACTTTTATTGAAGCAGATCTTACAAAAGATGATAATTGGGATAATGCTGTAAAAGGCTGCGACTACGTTTTGCACATTGCCTCGCCTATATTTTTGTCGCTACCTAAAAATGAAAATGAAATGATACGCCCCGCGGTAGATGGTACCTTACGCGTATTAAAAGCAGCGCGCAATGCAGGTGTAAAGCGCGTGGTAATGACCTCAAATTTTGGTGCCGTGGGTTATAGTCAAAAAGATCCTTCTACTGAAATTACCGAAAACGAGTGGACAAACCCCAATCAAAAAGGACTTTCATCTTATAACAAATCTAAAGTCCTGGCCGAGCGTGCAGCATGGGATTTTATTAATAGTGAAGGTGGCAATATGGAGTTAAGTGTGATCAATCCCGTGGCGATTTTTGGTCCGTCTTTAGGGCCTGATATTTCAAGCGGTTTTGAACTTTTAAGAAACCTCATTAACGGCTCGATGAAAGCTGTCCCCAATTTAGCGCTTAATATTATAGATGTGCGTGATGTTGCAGATCTGCACATTAGGGCTATGACAAATCCTCAAGCAAAAGGACAACGCTTTTTAGCTTTAGCAGGAGGCACAATGACTTTACCAGAGATCGCCTCATTTCTAAAAAATAGAATGCCCGAAGTTTCAAAAAATATTTCAACAAGAAAATTGCCCAACTGGGCTGTGCATATCGCTGCTTTATTTAGCCCTAAAGCAAAAAATATCGCTTCTATGTTAAAAGCAAATCGCAATACAAGCAACGCAAAAGCTAAGAACATTTTGGGATGGCAGCCTATAAGCAATAATGAAGAAGCTGTTATTGCCACAATAGAAAGTATGATTAAATTCGGGAATATAAAATGAGAGCGACAGACATAAAATCCTGCTACATAGGTCCCGAAATTTCGCCGGAGCAATTCATTCCTGAACATTTCTTTCTCTACATCGCAAAAGGAAAGATACACGGTTATGACGGCAACAAATCACAGACGTTAAAATCTGGAGAATATTGTCTGGTGCGCAAAAACCATTTAGCGCGATACAACAAGGAAAGGGAAAATGACCAATTTGAAAAAGTAGTTATCATTTTTGATGAGTTGTTTCTCAGGAAATTTCAGAAAAAGCATGATATCGTTTCCACGAAATTTAACGCAGCAGAAGCATTTTTGACTCTTAATGAGAATGCGTTGATTCCTAATTTTATTACCTCACTCATGCCGTATTACAACAAAGGCGGAAAAATAGAAGAATCTTTTGCAGACGTTAAACGGGAAGAATTACTCCTTATTCTATTACGATCACAACCAGAATTAACCGGAATATTCTTTAATTACGCCATACCGAAAAAAATAAATCTGGAAGCCTTTATGCACCAGCACTATAAATTTAATGTAAGCATACAGCGCTTTGCATATATCACAGGGCGAAGCCTCTCAGCTTTTAAACGTGATTTTAAAGAAAAGTTCAATGTAACTCCTAATCGCTGGCTCATGCAAAAACGATTAGAAGAAGCTCATTTTCTTATCGAAAAAAAGAACAAAAAACCTTCTGAAATATATCTAGAACTGGGTTTTGAAGATTTGTCTCATTTCTCATTTGCTTTTAAAAAACATTTTGGGCAAACGCCTACACAAATTGCTAATCGAAAAATTAGCAGTTAATAAAAATTGCATCCCAGTAAGCCGATTTTCTACCTTAAAAACCTGATTTCTTACCTAATTTTCCCGCTTTTTGATTGCTTTTTAAAGCATAAAAGTAATCTGGTCAAAGTTATTTAATGTTCAGGGTAATTTCTCTTTTTAAGTCATAATGAGCAGTTTAAACACTCATTTTATGTATTTTTGATGCTGATAATGAACCACTTACTACAGTAATTGTTAGATTTCTCCCCCTTGTAATGATTATTCTCCTGAATGTAAAACAGACTTAAACCCAGGAAATATGAAACTCAACAAAAATGACATTCCCACAGGCATGGAAGGGCCTGACACGATTATGCGTGCGCAGGATAATTTTGGCGGAATGACCGTTTGCTTTACTGAACTTCCCGAAGGAACAGATTTCACACCGCTGCTCAACGGACTTACAAATGATAGTTGTCATTGCCCGCATTGGGGTTATATAATAAGCGGAAAGATGCTAATTAAATACGACGATGGTGTTGAAGAAACGCTTACAGAAGGTGATGTGTATTATTTACCTGGCGGGCATACTGCCATTGTAAAAGAGCCTATCAAATTTATAGAGTTTAGTCCGTCAAAAGAGTTTAAAGAAGTGATGGATCATGTAGCTAAAAAAATGGCTCAAATGGGCTAAAAAACTCCTTAATTATTGACAAATGCTGTCACGATTATTAACGGGATCCTCCTGATATTGCTTAAAAACTAACCGTTTTTCTCCCTCAAAAACCCGATTTATTACCGGATTTACCCCCTTTTTTAATTGATTTTCAAGCATTTTACGGGTTACCGTAAAGAAGCCTTGTGGTTATTGGTTATTTTAGGTGGAAGTATTTTTAATTTATAGATTTATAAAAGGAAAGTAAGTTTTATTGTAAGCTAATTAACGGTAATCTCTATTAAAATATTCGAATGAAACAACTTAATATTCAGTTTGAGAATTGCTTTGGTATAGGAAAATTACATCATCAAATCGATTTTGAAAAGAGTAATACTCACTTAGTTTATGCTCCAAATGGAACAATGAAAACTTCTTTTGCAAAAACTTTTGAGTTAATTTCAAAGGATGATCCTAAGAACAAACCTTGCGATAGAATATATAAATCAAGAGTTTCTAAATATCAAATTTTAAATGAGGATTCCGAAATTAATCCAGATGATATACTAGTAATAAATGCAGAAGATGATAGTTTTGACGCATCAAGTAAGATCAGTAGTTTTCTTGCTAGCAAAGAGCTAAAAGATGAATATGATAAGATATATCAAAAATTAAATGAGTTAAAGCTTGAATTTATTAAAAAATTAAAAATTATTTCACAAAGTACCGATTGTGAAATTAAATTTATAAATACATTTTCAGAAGATAAAAATTCAGATTTTTTTGAGGTCCTTACTCATCAAAATAATCATATAAAAACTGAATTTGAAAAATTTGATTTTCGGTATAATGATATTTTTGATAAAAAAGGAAATGTCAAGAAATTTCTTGATAGCAATCAAGCAATTTTAGATAAATATGTTAGAGATTATAACAATATTATATCTAAGTCCAAATTTTTTAAGGAATCTGAAACCAATACATTTGGCACCTATCAGGCAAATATTATTATAAAATCGATTGAAGACAATTCTTTCTTTGAAGCAGGTCATAAGTTCGTCTTACAGGACGGAACTGAAGTCGAAAATGCTGAAAATTTAAAAACAATAGTTGAAGCAGAAATCCAGAACATTTTAAACGATGAAAAGCTAAAAAAATCATTTGAAAAAGTTGATAAAGCCATTGGCTCTAATGCAGAGTTAAGATCCTTTAAAAAAGTTATAGAAAAAAATAATTTGATTCTAGTCAAATTGAAAGACTACGAAAATTTTAAACAAGAAGTTTGGATTAATTACTTTTCTGAAATTAAAGAAGACGCAGAAGAATTAGTAAATCAGTATGAAGAAAAAAAGAACAGATTACAAGAAATTATTAGTGCATCAAAAAAAGAGTTTGAATTATGGACTAAAATCATACTAACTTTTAACTCTAGATTCCACGTTCCTTTTGAAGTCAATATTGTAAACCAAGAAGATATTATATTAAAGAAAGAAACTGCTAATTTGAATTTCGATTATGCTGACAGAGGTGAAGAAGCTATAAAACAAAATCGGGAAAATTTACTTACGATATTGAGTAAAGGTGAGCAAAGAGCTTATTTTATACTTCATTTTTTATTTGAGATTGAAGCCAGAAAATTAAAAACAAATAAGAATCTATTGATTTTTGATGATGTGGCAGATTCATTTGACTACAAAAATAAGTTCGCTATAATTGAGTATATCAAAGAAATTCACGAACAAAATCATTTTAAAACAATTGTACTTACTCATAATTTTGACTTTTATCGAACTGTCTCATCAAGATTGCATTTAGATAGGGATGTTATCTACATGACTACCAAAAATCTTCAAAACGAAATAACTTTCCATAAAGGTCAATATATAAATGATGTCTTTAGCTACCTTATTAGAAATTACCAAAATCCCAAGTTCTTTATTAGTTTAATTGCATTTGTAAGGAATCTAATTGAATATAGCGAGTCTAAGAGCAATGATGACTATCTAACCCTTACAAGCTGCCTCCATAGGAAAGAAGAAACAGCCAATATAAAAGTGCATCAAATCTTTAATATATTTAAAGATAGATTGGTCAAACTCGAAGATAAGACTATAAATTTTGGAGATGAGTATTTGATTGATTTTATCATTCAAACCGCAGATTCTATATCAGATGAAGAAATAGATGAAATAGCTCTTGAAAATAAAATTTGTCTCTCAATAGCAATTAGGTTACAAGCTGAGAAATATTTAATTGGCAAACTTCCACGTATTGATTTATCTACCATTAAGAAAAATCAAACTCAATTTTTATACAGAGAGTATTGCATCAGTTATCCTGAAAGTGAAGCTAGAATCACATTAGATAAAGTTAATTTGATGACTCCAGAAAACATTCACATCAATGCCTTTATGTTTGAACCACTAATAGATATGTCAATACACCATTTAAATCTTTTATATAAAACAGTAAGTAATTTGAACTAAAGCAACTATGGCTATCAATGTATCTCATAAATGGAGGTTGAGATACGATTTCAGAAACTACTATTGAATTGCAAAAATCAGGTCAAAATACCAAAAAATCGGTAATTTAAATGCACCACTTCGGTTATAGTAAACGCAATGAGATTTCTTCAGCAAAAACTAACTATTTTGAATTTGTAATTTTCTAAAAATACAAAACACAAAATTCTGAATACTGTTAGACGGTGTACGGTGGTCTACAGTTACACACTTAATTTTTTCAAAAAATGGTATCAGGCGGTTAGTCATAGTACTTTGAGAATACTGTTTAATCTCAATACCGCTGCATTTTGTAGGGCCATCTTCTGAAAACGTCCCAATAAGTAACAAACCTGTTGGCGTTATATTTTGCTGTCCTGTTTCCAGATAATTAGTAATCTCATTTTCGTCTGTTAAGAAGTGAAAAGCCGCCCTATCGTGCCAAAAATCGTATTTTTCTATGGGTTTAAAGGTTGCCGCATCTGCAACAATCCACTTTACATTTTCCGCTTTATCTCCTAGCCTTTCTTTAGCCCTTAAGATCGCAGCTTCAGAAATGTCAAGCACAGAAATATCTTTGTAGCCCAGGTTAAGCAAATGGTCAACTAACAGGCTATCACCGCCACCTATGTCTATGATCTTAGCAGTGGTGGGTACATTAAATTCTTTAAAGAATTGCAGCGTAGTTTCTGGTGTAGGTTGAAACCAGCTTACGTTTTTTAGTTCTTTAGTTTGATAGATATTTTCCCAGTGTTTTTTACGGTCAAAATTTTCCATTAACTTGTGTAGTTATTGATGTGTTGTCGTCTATAAATTAAAGTATAAAATCACACATATTCAATTAAACCCTTCAACTGCGCTCTGAGTAATTAATGTACTCTTAATTATCTTTTCTAGATATTTCACATAAGCGAAGTATTGAATATATAATGAGTAAATCAGAATCACTTTATTTTCAAATCGAAAATTTACTATCTTTATAAAAAACAAGATGGAATCCATTAAAATCGACATACTAAATCCCAAAGCCAAAAATCTCTTGCAAGATTTAGCAGATCTCAATCTTATTAAAATAAATCAGGATAAAAAAACAGACTTTTCTACTCTACTTAAAAAGCTACGTTCTAATTCTAAAGAAAAAATATCCATAGAAGATATTACAAAAGAAGTAGAGGCCGTGAGAAAAAAAAGATTTGAAAAGTAAACGTGTCATTCTTGATACCAATTTGTGGATTAGCTTTCTTATATCAAATAATTTTAAAGCAATAGACAAACTCGTAAAGACTGGTGAGATAACCCTTATATTTTCAAACGAACTTCTAGAGGAATTCATCGATGTTGTAAAACGACCAAAATTTAAAAAATTCTTTTCCCAAAAGGATATTAAAGCATTGCTGGAACTATTTGATGAATATGCAGAATTAATAGAAGTTTCCTCAGACCTTGATTTATGCCGGGACAAAAAAGACAATTTCTTACTTAACCTTTCAGTAGATGGTACCGCAGATTTCCTTATAACAGGGGACAATGATCTTCTTGTTATCAATGAAATAAGAAATACGAAGATCATTACTTATTCAGAATTCATAGAAAATTCAGTTTCTTAAAAGAATATTTTTATTCCATATTTCCCTTGTGCGATCCTGAAATAAATTCAGGATGACGAGCTACCTTCCAACTCCAATAAGGAGAAAAAATATTCCATTTAAACTTAATCCTAATTAAATCCTTCGCCTGCGCTCAGGATAAGCGATTCACACCTCTTTTGCCAGGCAAAAGAGGGTTCTCTGCTTACATATTCCGTCTATACTGCCCACCGACTTTAAAGAGCGCATTGGTAATTTGCCCCAGAGAGCAAACTTTTGTGGCTTCCATTAATTTTTCAAACATATTCTCGTTTTGAATCGCGGCTTGTTGTACTGCGGCGATAACATCTTCTTCACGATCTGCATACGCTTTGTGTAAATTGGTAAGCGTTTGTATCTGAGCCTGCTTTTCGGCTTCGGTAGCGCGAATCACTTCCATAGGTTTTACCGTAGGCGATCCTTTACTACTCAAAAATGTATTTACACCAATAATAGGGAATTCCCCATTATGTTTTAAAGTCTCATAATACAAACTTTCTTCCTGTATTTTACTGCGCTGGTACATGGTTTCCATAGCGCCCAGCACGCCGCCTCGTTCTGTGATTCGGTCAAATTCAAGCAAAACGGCTTCTTCCACAAGATCTGTCAATTCTTCTATAATAAAAGCGCCCTGTATTGGGTTTTCATTTTTGGTTAAACCTAATTCCTTATTTATGATCAACTGTATCGCCATGGCGCGGCGTACACTTTCCTCTGTAGGTGTTGTGATCGCCTCGTCGTATGCATTTGTGTGTAGCGAGTTGCAATTGTCATAGATCGCGTACAACGCCTGTAAACTGGTGCGTATATCATTAAAATCTATTTCCTGTGCATGCAATGAGCGCCCGGAAGTCTGTATATGATATTTCAACATTTGCGCGCGTGGGTTGGCACCATACTTATTTTTGAGTGCTTTTGCCCAGATTTTACGGGCTACACGGCCAATCACCGCATATTCAGGATCGATACCATTACTGAAAAAGAATGAAAGGTTGGGACCAAATTTATTGATGTCCATCCCGCGACTTAAGTAATATTCTACATACGTGAAACCGTTTGACAGTGTAAATGCGAGTTGTGTTATAGGATTTGCTCCGGCTTCGGCAATGTGATATCCCGAAATAGAAACCGAATAGAAATTGCGCACTTGTTTTTCTATAAAATATTGCTGCACATCACCCATTAAACGCAGGGCAAATTCGGTTGAAAAAATACATGTATTTTGCGCTTGATCTTCTTTTAAAATATCTGCCTGAACGGTACCGCGCACCTGGTTTAAAGTTTCGGCTTTAATTTTAGCATAAACATCTGCCGGAAGAATTTGGTCACCGGTAATGCCCAAAAGCATGAGTCCAAGACCGTTGTTGCCTTCGGGTAAAGCTTTCTCCCCCTGGCCCCCTCCCACGGAGGGGGAATTAATGTAGGACGGTCTTTCCAGATTCTTATCGTCGTAGAGCTCTTTTAGCTTTGCTTCTACCTGATCTTCTAAGCCATTTTCTTTTATATATTTCTCACAATTCTGATCGATGGCAGCATTCATAAAAAACCCGAGCAGCATAGGCGCCGGCCCGTTAATTGTCATACTCACCGAAGTCATCGGGCTGCTCAAATCAAACCCTGAATACAGCTTTTTAGCATCATCAAGGCAGCAAATAGAAACCCCGGCGTTACCTATTTTTCCATAAATATCAGGACGATGATCGGGATCATTACCATAAAGCGTAACACTATCAAAAGCGGTAGAAAGCCGTTTTGCAGGCAAACCGAGACTTACATAATGAAAACGGCGATTGGTACGTTCTGGTCCGCCCTCACCTGCAAACATGCGTGTAGGATCTTCACCCGTACGTTTAAAAGGATACAATCCCGCTGTGTATGGAAATTCGCCAGGCACATTTTCTTGCAAAACCCAGCGTAAAATATCGCCCCAGGCTTTGTATTTTGGCAAAGCAACTTTTGGTATTTGCGTATGCGAAAGCGACTCAGAATGCGTTTCTATTTTAATCTCTTTATCACGAACTTTAAAACTGTAAACCGGACTTTTATATTTATTGACTTTCTCTTCCCAACCAGTAATCACCGCCCAATTGTAAGGATCGAGGTCCATTTTTACACGGTCAAATTCCTTTTTAAGTAATTCTGTTAATTGAAGATTTTTGTCAGTCTGAGCCTGTCGAAGACTATCTTCATCAATACCATACTTCGTCAAGCTAAGTACAGCACCGGTAGAAGTCTCAATAGTCTTATAAATACCGTATAATTTCTGTGCGATTTCTGCCTGTTCTAAGGCGATTTTATCATAGTTTCGGTTGTTTTCTGCGATCTCAGAAAGGTATCGCGTACGTGCCGGGGGAATCACAAATACCTTTTCAGACATCTCATCTGAAAGTGTAAAGTCACTTTTTAGATCAGCTTCAGTTTTAGCGACAATCTCGTTCATTATCGCTTTGTAAAGCTTGTTCATTCCCGGGTCGTTGAATTGCGAAGCGATCGTACCAAAAACCGGCAGATCATCCTGATGCGTATCCCACAGATTGTTGTTACGCATATATTGTTTCTTCACATCGCGCAAAGCATCAAGCGCGCCGCGTTTATCAAACTTATTGATAGCGACAAGATCTGCAAAATCCAGCATATCAATCTTTTCGAGTTGGGTAGCCGCACCAAATTCCGGAGTCATTACATAAAGAGAAACATCGCTGTGATCAAGAATTTCGGTATCGCTCTGCCCTATTCCGCTGGTTTCAAGAATTATCAAATCATACTGGGCAGCTTTCAAGACCTCAACCGCTTCCTGCACATGTTTAGACAACGCCAGATTGCTTTGGCGCGTAGCCAGTGACCGCATATAAACCCGTGGCGAATTGATTGCATTCATGCGAATACGGTCACCTAAAAGAGCACCGCCTGTTTTTCTCTTAGAAGGATCTACAGAAACAATACCTATATTTTTCTCAGGAAAATCAGCTAAAAAACGGCGTACGAGTTCGTCAACCAAAGATGACTTCCCAGAACCACCTGTTCCTGTAATTCCCAAAACCGGAATAGCCCCACTCGATCCCCTCAATGGGGGGAAGACTTTAAGAAATTGCTCGTGATTATTCTCTGCAAGACT
This sequence comes from Leeuwenhoekiella sp. A16, assembly GCF_047946675.1. GTDB lineage: Bacteria > Bacteroidota > Bacteroidia > Flavobacteriales > Flavobacteriaceae > Leeuwenhoekiella. The sequence continues at coordinate 2,632,115 of NZ_CP172313.1, read as the reverse complement.
TATTAGTCTCGCTATTGTATTTACATTTTTGTTCTGAAGCTGCTCTGAAACTTCTCCCCCTTTGGGGGAGACTGAGAGGGGGCTATCAGACTGCTCAACCAGATCATTTATCATTCCCTGCAAGCCCATCTCACGACCATCATCTGGAGAATAAATTCGCGTGATACCATATTGCTGAAGTTCTTCTATTTCTTCCGGAAGTATAACGCCGCCGCCGCCGCCAAAAATCTTAATGTGCTCTGCTCCTCTTTCTACCAGCAGATCACGCATATATTTAAAATACTCATTATGCCCACCCTGATAAGAGGTCATCGCAATAGCGTGCGCATCTTCCTGTATCGCGGTATTCACAACCTCATCTACACTGCGGTCATGACCCAGGTGAATCACCTCTACTCCCGTAGCCTGAATGATGCGGCGCATTATATTTATAGCCGCGTCATGCCCGTCAAAAAGAGAGGCTGCCGTTACTATGCGTATTTTATTTTTTGGTGTATAAGGAGCAATTTGTTTCATTCGTAATTTTTAAGGTAATTCTCGTTGCTAATTTACGGTTATAGGTGCAAAAACATTGATAATTTGCGATTTTTCAATTATTAATTGAAACCAAAATTAGTAGCTTAGCTTGATAACCTGATGAAAGTACGATAATGCAGAAAATTACGCTTTTAATAAACTGTCCTGACCGCAAAGGGATAGTGACTTCTATTACTCATTTTATACTTGAGGCTGGTGGAAATATCGTTTATCTTGATCAACATGTAGACAGGCAACAAGGCGTGTTTTTTATGCGTCTGGAGTGCGAATTTGAATATGAAGCTTTTGATACAATAGGTTTTGAAAGTGATTTTAAAGAGACTTTTGAAGCAGGATTTAAACTCACCTATCAACTTTTTGATGCGGAATATGTGCCCAAAGTGGCGATTTTTGTAAGTAAATATGACCACTGTTTGTATGACTTATTGGGACGACATGCTTCTGGCGAACTCAAGGTGGAAATTCCGCTTATTATTAGCAATCATCCAGATCTTGAAGTGGTGGCAAAACGTTTTGATATTCCGTTTAAACACATTCCTGTTACCAAAGAAAATAAGGCTGAAGCCGAAGCTGAGCAAATACAGATATTAAAAGAGCATGATGTAGATCTTATCATTCTCGCTCGTTATATGCAGATAATTTCTGATGATTTTGTGAAAGAGTTTCCGCATAAAATTATAAACATTCACCATTCATTTTTACCGGCTTTTATAGGAGCAAAACCTTATCATGCAGCCTTTAAACGCGGAGTCAAAATTATAGGCGCCACTAGTCATTATGCCACGGCAGATCTGGACGAAGGGCCAATTATAGAGCAGGAGATCGTGAGGGTTTCGCACATACACGCTGTAAATGATTTTATTTTGAAAGGTCGCGATCTGGAAAAAATAGTTCTTGCCCGCGCGATAAAAGCGCATATTGAACATAAAGTGCTCGTGTATGGCAATAAAACCGTTATTTTCTCTTAGAAAGCCGATTTTTGAACGCTACAGTCGATTTTTTAGTTTTTCATTATGAATATTGAAGATGATTGTTTTTGTAACTTATAAATAAATTAGTTTTCTGTGAAATAGGATGGTAGTTCCTGCCTTCTAATTTTCATATATTTACTTTAAACCCCTAAAAATTATTAAATGAAGAAAATCTTTGCCGTGATGGCTATACTCGTGTTAAGCAGTTGTGCAGAATTACAATCTGTAGTTGATAATCTGCCCTCACAAACGGGAATTGATAATAACACTATTGCAGCTGGTTTAAGACAAGCTCTTGATAAAGGAATTGAAGAGCAGGTGACAAAACTCACAAAAACCGATGGCTTTTATAAAAACGAGTTGGTAAAGATTCTCTTACCTGAAGAATTACAAAAAGTTGATAAAACATTGCGCAGCATTGGTCTTAGCAGTCTTGCTGATGAAGGTCTAAAAATACTCAACAGAGCTGCAGAAGATGCGGTGGGTGAAGCTACTCCTATTTTTGTAAATGCAGTTAAAGGCATCACTTTTACAGATGCCCGTAATATATTATTAGGCGATGATCGCTCTGCTACCAGTTACCTGGAAACACGCACAAAAGATGAGCTTTATGCAAAATTTAACCCGGTGATACAGCAATCTTTTAATAAAGTGGGTGCAGATAAGATCTGGGAAAACCTGATCAACAGATATAACCAGATACCACTAACAAACAAGGTAAATCCTGACCTGACAGATTATGTGACGCAACAGGCTTTACAGGGAGTGTATACCATGATAGCCGTAGAAGAAAAAGATATACGTACCTCTGTAGCAGCACGCAGTACAGACCTACTGCGTAAGGTATTTGCACTTCAAGATTAAAACAATATTATGCCAGACCAACTTAAAATAGTAGTAGCGGGACCTATACCCAGAGATACCATATCAACTTATGAAAATGATATAATCACCAGATATGGTTGTGTGACTCACCCCGTTATTGCACTATCTAAGTTGCTTGATACAAATGGATCTGTAGTTCCCGTTTCTAATATTCATAAAAAGGATGAAGAATTTATTCATAATGAATTTGCAGGTTATGATAACATTGATCTTAAAGGAGTAAATGCAGAAGAAGATCGAGGCACGGTAATTTTTCTTGATTTTAAAGATCAGAATAACCGCGAAGAAAAGCAACTGGCATGCATGAACCCAATAATGCCAAAGCATATAGCAGATCATCTTGATGCAGATGCTTTTGTTTTTGTACCCATTACAGATTTTGAGATTTCCCTAAGCACATTGCGTTATATTCATGAGAACAGCAAAGGTAAAATTATCTTTGACGCTCATGGTGCTACTACCTCTATGGATGTTAAAGGCCACAGACATAGAAAATTCTGGATAGACAGAGATGAATGGCTTCCCTATATAGATGTGCTTAAAATGAATCTTGAAGAATCTCAGTGTATGTGGTTCAATAATGAATATGAAGGTGATATACCTTCTATCTATGACGAAAATCATACGAGTCATCTTGATGATCTTGCTGAACATGTGCTCGATAAGGGAGTTTCCTTTTTTTATGTAACAATGGATTCACGAGGCTGTATACTCTATCATAAGAACGGCGGTAAAACTGCAAAAGAATGGATTGCATCTGTTCCTGTAGCAAAAGTGGTTGACACAACCGGCTGCGGTGACTCATTTGCCGGCGGTCTTGCTTATGGCTTCGCTAAATACAACGATCCCATAAAAGCTGGGCAATATGCTAATATTCTGGGCGCACGAAGAACTCAGGGCAAGAACTGGGATGTATTTAAAAGCGCAGAAGAGACTGAGCAAATAAGACTTGATAATTACGAAGTATAATTAAGTTTCCAAACAGCTCTCTACCGTCTCTTACTTAAAATTTTAACCTACAACGTTTTAGCTTTATGACTTTCAATTTCCAGCATTAATTTATGCTGTAAATTTTCATATCCACAATATTCTTCACAATAATTAATAAAAAGAGAATTTTTACAATCTCCTTACTTTCTACCCTTCCGCTCCAGCCTACCCAATTAACACTCTATTAATATAGTTGCTATTTATGATAAATTTTCTTTGTGGGTCTTTTGCCGATCTCACAAATCGCTAATCATATTAATAATCTTAAATAATTAATTCTACTAATTTATGGAGCGTAAAAAACTACTTCTAATTTTTAGCTTTTTTCTCTTCCTATCTGGTATTTCCTTTGCTCAGCAAAGAGAGATCACGGGTACGGTTAATGATGAACAAGGCATGCCCCTTCCCGGCGTTAATATCTCTATACAGGGTACTAATACAGGAACACAAACAGATTTTGACGGAAATTTTAGTATAACTGCCGCTACCGGCGATGTATTAGAATTTTCATTTTTAGGTTTTACCACAGCGGTAAGCACAGTGGGTTCATCTGATGTTCTCAATATCACTCTTGGTGAAGATACAGCCGTACTTGACGAAGTTGTTGTTGTAGGTTATGGAACGCAAAGCAAGCGTACACTTACTGATAATATTGTGAAGCTAACCGCTGAAGATATTGATGAAGTGCCAGTCTCAAATTTTCAGAGTGCACTGGTAGGTAAAGCCGCGGGTGTGCAAATCACTCAAACTAACGGAAAAGTTGAAGGTGGTCTTAATATACGTGTACGCGGGGCATCAAGTATTTCTGCAGGAACGCAACCCTTATATGTACTTGACGGGATCCCTTTGTATAACGCAGACGAATCTAATAATGGCTCGCCCACTAACCCATTGCTTACTTTAAGTCCTAACGAAATTGAATCTATAGAAATATTAAAAGATGCATCATCTGCTGCTATCTATGGTTCAAGAGGTGCAAATGGTGTTGTAATTATAACCACAAAAACGGGTAAAGAAGGTAATGCTAAATTCTCTGTAAACGTTTCTCATGGTTTTAGTAAACCAACCAACAAAAGAGACTTCTTAAATGCAGACCAATATATAGAGCTATTTACAGAAGCGGCTTTAAATGTTGCCGATACAGAATTTGGAAGTGACGCTGCCGCGTTAGATTATATTGAAGGTACATTTGATTACCTGGCCAACGATACAGACTGGAGAAACAGAGAATATGATGTAAACTGGCAAGATCAGGCATTTCAAAATGGGTCTGTTTCAGATGGAGATTTTTCAGTTTCTGGTGGTACTGCAAATACGACCTACTTTTTCTCTGGTGCTGTTAATGATACTAAAGGTATTATTAAAGGGAATAATCTACAGCGTTTTAATGTGCGTACTAATGTTACTCACAAATTTGGTAAAGTATTCAATACGGGAATGAGTTTGAGTTATTCCAGAACTGAAATTGATCGTATTGCAAATGACAATGCTTTTGTAACACCTTTACAGGCAATTGCACTTCCGCCTATTTCGCCAGCATATCTTGAAGATGGTTCTCCTAATCCTAATACCATTTATCCCAACTTTTTATTACAGGATGCAAATGCATTTTACAACACGTTGATAAGAAGATTAAATGGTCGTGTTTTTGGTGATCTGGAAATCTTGCCCGGTTTTAAAGCAAACGCAAATTTTGCCTATGATATGTATTACCAGACAGAAGACAGATTTACAGGTAGAAACGCACCTTTTCAGTCAACAAATGGTGAAGTTTTTGCAAGCAGCGTAAATGCAGAGAATTATATTCTTTCAAACTATTTGAGCTACGATAAGCAATTTGGAGACTCACACACTTTGGGCTTAACTGCCGGTGTAGAACTTAATGAAACTACAAGAAGATACGAGAGTGTAACTTCTAATCAGTTTCCTTCAGATGATTTTCAAACCGTTAGTGGCGGTGCCGAAGTGGTAGCTGGTGAAGGTTCAAAAACCGGATATTCATTTTTCTCTTATTTCGCCAGAGCAACATATGATTATGCAAACAAGTACCTGTTTAAAGCGAGTGTGAGAAGAGATGGTTCTTCAAAATTTGGTGCAAACAACAGGTATGGAACATTCTCAGCATTATCTGCCGGATGGGTGCTGTCTGAAGAAGATTTTCTGAGTGATTCTTCGGTTCTTAATTATCTAAAAATTAGAGGTAGCTGGGGACAAACCGGAAATGCTGATATAGGTAATTTCCCTTCGCGTTATTTATTTGGAGCTATATCATTCAATCAACGTCCGGGTATTTCATTAACGCAGCCGGGCAACCCTGATCTTACATGGGAAACTACAGATCAAACTGATATTGGGATAGAATACGGCTTTTTTAATAACAGAATTTCTGGTGAAATTGACTATTACAAGAAAAAAACAGACGGTCTGTTATTTAATGTTCCCTTGATACCCAGTTCTGGTGCGGCAACATTAAGTAGCAATATAGGCGCTCTGGATAATACAGGTTTTGAATTTGTACTGAACACCAAAAACTTTCAACGCGATGATTTCACCTGGTCTACAAGTTTAAATTTCGCCTACAATAAAAACGAAATTAAGTCTCTGCCAAATGACAATAATGATATTGTAAGCGGGCAGAATATTAACAGAGTAGGCGAAAGTGTAAATTCATTTTACATTATTGAATATGCCGGTGTAGATCCTGCTAATGGTGATGCTTTGTATTACACGAACACACCAAATGAAGACGGAAGCTTAAGCAAGGAAACCACGACTAATCCCAATGATGCGAGACGAATAGTTGCAGCCAGTCCTTTTCCAGATTGGTACGGTGGTATAACGAACAATATCAATTTTAAGGACTTTGATTTCTCGTTCACTTTTCAGGGAGAATTTGGTGCTTCTATTTATAATGGTGGTGGTCGTTTTCAATCTGCCAGTGCAGACTATTTTGATAACCAGACCTTAGATCAATACACAGACAGATGGCAGAATCCCGGTGATGTGACAGATGTTCCTCAGGCACGTTTATTTGGTGCTAATGGTACAGCACAATCTACACGCTATCTTGACGAAAGTGATTTCATTAGACTTAGAAATATAACTCTTGGGTATTCATTGCCTCAGGAAGTGATTGATCGATATGGTTTTACTAACATACGAGTTTACATCACAGGGGTAAATCTAGCAACTATTACAAACTATGGTGGTTTTGATCCTGAAGCCAGAAGTGATGCCGGTGGCGTAGGGCAGGAATTCTACTCTTCTCCTCCCGCTAAAACACTTTCTGTAGGACTAAATGTAAACTTCTAAAAAGACAACTATGAAAAATATAAACATACTTTTTTATGTCATTTTTATAAGCCTTACCGCGGTAAGCTGTGATAATGACCTGGAAATTGAACCGCAGCAGGATATAGATGGTTCATTAGCACTTGCTAATGAGCAAAATCTTGACGCTCTGCGGTTAGGAATATATGATGAATCTGGCCAGAGCGCAAGTTATGGTGGTTATTTACAGATCACTAATGATCTCTTAGGCACAGATGATCAGGTTACCTGGGACGGTACATATATTCAGCCAAGACAATATATACAAAAGAGTGTTTTAATAGATAATTCTTTTGTAGGAGATACATGGGCCAATGCTTATGAAAGCATAAACCAGGCAAATCTAATCGTAGATAATCTTGATGTTATTGAGAGCGGTGAAGACACGCGTGACCGTATTGAAGGAGAGGCGAAATTTTTACGTGCATTAAATTACTTTGATCTGGTGCGACTATGGGCGTTGCCATATGAAGGAGGCGAAACAAATTCTCAACCCGGAGTACCACTGCGTTTAATAGGTTATGAAGATTACTCACAACCACTACCCGCTTCACGAGCTACAGTAGAAGAAATTTATACTCAGGTATTAAGTGACCTCGATGATGCCTATAACATGCTTCCCGAATATAACGATGTTTTTGCAGATAAATATGCAGCCCAGGCTTTGCGCGCCAGAGTCTACTTACAAATGGATCGCTTTGCAGATGCTCGTGATGCTGCAAATGATGTTATTAAGAACAGCGACAATGAGCTAACAAATAGTTTTGCGCAGGCATTTAACAATGATGCAGATTCTTCTGAAGACGTTTTTGATTTTCAGGTAACTAATCAAACGGGAAGTAATTCATTGAACACATTTTATGCCTCTCAGGATAATGGTGGTCGTGGTGGTGATATTGCCATCAATCCAGAATATATGGCTCTATTTGATGATCCTGCAAATGATCAACGGGCAAGCTTCTTTGTAATAGGAGACAGAGGATCTGACCTTACGGCGAAATACACCAATCAATTTGCTAATATCCCCATAATTCGTTTAGCTGAAATGTATCTAATACGTGCAGAAGGCAATTTAAGATTGGGTACCCTTGTGGGTAATGCTCCGCTGGCAGATGTTAATATGATAAGAATGCGCTCTAATGCATCACCGCTTTTAGGATCTCTTACTGTAGACGACATTTTACTAGAGCGTCAGTTAGAATTAGCTTTTGAAGGATTCCTATTACAGGATATCAAAAGAACTCAGGGTATGGTAGGTTCCCTTAACTATGATGATCCATCTTTGGTTTTACCTATACCACAAAATGAAATGGACACTAATACTGACATAGCCCAAAACCCGGGTTACGGATCTTAAATAAAAATGTTTATTCATATGCAAAAACCGGCCATGAGCCGGTTTTTGTGTTTTAGGATCTTGATTAAAAAATGAACTGGAAGTATTCTTAAAAAATCGGTTAAAAATACTAAAAATCGCATTTTAAAGCTAAAAACCGTATTACGTCGATAAATTTAAACACTTCATCGTATTTCTATAGAAATAAAACTGCAATTTATGCATTCATTTATTATTCAATATTTTGGTAATAGAATTCAAAACATGAAGACCATGCCAACAAAATTGAACGTGCGCCAATTAGAACAAGAGTATAAAAGCGCTTTAGAAAATGCCTACAATTTGCAGTATACTGCACCATCAGAAAGTGATTATTTCACCTTTGAAGCAGAGCAGTTATATAAACAAATATTGCTTTTAGATGCTGCAGGAGACCAAAATACTATGGAGGTAATTGCTTAAGGTAAGTAGTTAAATTAGAAGTAATTTCTGAAAATACATTTCAGATTAGATTTCATGTGCTGTTACGAAGTAAAAGGCTTAAAAACTAAACAGCACCCTCTTAATGACTAGCTGCTAATATAGCAGCCATCTCTTCCTGTAATGCAGCAGCCTTAGCAGCAGCAGCCTCAGCAAAATCCGCTTTCGCGGATGCGTAGATAATACCACGTGATGAGTTTATAAGCAGACCTACGTTCTGGTTCATACCATATTTACACACATCATGCAAGTTTCCGCCTTGAGCTCCCACACCGGGAACTAAGAGAAAAGAATCAGGTACTATATTTCTAATATCTGCCAGATACTCCGCTTTTGTAGCACCTACTACATACATCAAATTCTCACTGTTTTTCCAGGTTTTTGATGTTTTTAGAACGGTTTTATATACTTCTGCGTCGTTTTTTAGATCTTTGGTCTGAAAATCGAATGCACCGGGATTAGACGTAAGCGCGAGCATAATTGTATGCTTTTCTTGAAAAGCTAAAAATGGCTCTACAGAATCTCTCCCCATATAAGGCGCGACCGTAATAGAATCAAAACCCAGATCTTCAAAAAAGGCTTTAGCATACATTGTAGATGTGTTGCCTATGTCGCCTCTTTTTGCATCTGCTATTGTAAATATCTCGGGATAATTTTTATTGAGATAATCTATTGTTTTTTTAAGCGCAGACCAGCCTTTTAACCCATAAGCCTCATAAAAAGCTGTATTGGGTTTATAAGCCACGGCTACCTTGTGAGTAGCATCAATAATCGCCTTATTAAAGGCAAAAATCGGGTCTTCTTCTTCTAAAAGCTGCTTGGGTATTTTATCCAGATCAACATCGAGACCAATACATAAAAATGATTTTTTTGCTTTGATCTGTTCTACTAGTTGCGCTGTGGTCAAGGTTTAGGTTTTAGAAGGTTTCGCCTGTTTCTTTAAGTTTCTCGGTATTATTTACAAGTTGCAGTTCGTCAACTATTTTCTGAATATCTCCATCTATAATATTAGACAAGTCATACAAAGTAAGGTTGATACGGTGATCTGTAACCCTTCCCTGCGGATAGTTATATGTACGTATTTTTGCACTTCTGTCACCGCTGGTAACCATAGAACCACGCTTTAAAGCATCTTCTTCCTGCTTCTTGGCAAGCTCCATATCGTATAAACGTGAACGCAGTACTCTAAAGGCTTTCTCTTTGTTCTTGTGCTGTGATTTTTGATCCTGACATTGCGCCACAAGACCTGTAGGCATATGCGTTAAACGCACGGCAGAGTAAGTCGTGTTTACAGATTGCCCACCAGGACCTGACGAACAGAAATAATCTATACGCACATCTTTAGGGTCTATCTCAACATCAAATTCTTCAGCCTCAGGAAAAACCATTACTGTAGCGGCACTTGTATGCACACGGCCTTGTGTTTCTGTTTGCGGTACGCGCTGCACGCGGTGTACACCTGCTTCATATTTTAAAGTACCGTACACATCATCACCTGTGATCTCAAATTGTATCTCTTTAAAACCACCACTCGTACCTTCATTAAAATCTACTGTAGATGTTTTCCAGCCTTTGCTCTCGCAATATTTAGTATACATTCTATACAGGTCACCGGCAAAAATACTGGCCTCGTCACCACCGGTTCCCGCACGTATCTCCATCACGGCATTTTTAGAATCTTCAGGATCTTTAGGTACGAGCATCATCCTTATCTTTTCTTCAAGAGCAGGTAAAGCGCTTTTTGCTTCTTCAAGCTGCATCTTTGCCATTTCTACCATCTCTGCATCGCTACCGTCTGCAATTATCTCTTCGGCCTCTGTGATACGCTCTGTATGTTCTACATAAATCTCACGCTCGTTCATGAGAGCACGCAAGTCTTTATATTCCTTATTAAGTTCTATATAACGCTTTTGATCGCTTATAACATCAGGCTGTATAATGAGGTCACTTACCTCATCAAAACGCTGTTTTACAATATTTAATTTTCCTAGCATGTATTCTGTAATAGTCTGCGAATTTACACAATTTTAAACGATTTTATTAATGCTTTGTTGAGTGATACACTTTCTATTTTAGCTTAAGCGAAAGTTAAAAAAGTGGCTTATTATAAGGAAATATCGGTTTTTACGACCAAAAATCAGATCTGGAAATCTAAAATTCATGCAACAAAAAATAGGTTTAGGCGGCGGTTGTCATTGGTGTACTGAAGCCGTTTTTCAGCAAATTAATGGTGTTGCCCATGTTGAGCAGGGATATATCGCGTCTGTCGCTGCAGAAAATCGCCTTTCTGAAGCAATAATCGTTCATTTTGACCCAAAAATCGTTTCGCTTAAAGCGATAATTCAGATTCATTTAAGCACACACAAATCGCAATCTGATCATAGTTTTAGAACCAAATACAGGTCTGCCGTTTATTATTTTAATGAAGATGACGCTGCTAAATGCGAAAAAATTCTTGCTACTATTCAACTGGCCAGCGAGGAGCCTATTATCACTCAGATTTTACCTTTTAATTATTTTGAACCCAGCAGAGAAAGCATTCAGGATTATTACAAGAAGAATAAAAACGCTCCTTTTTGTGAGCGCTACATAAAACCGAAGCTTCTTTTACTACAAGAAAACTACTCCGGTCATCTCAAACAAAAATTATAGCTTTTTATCTATCATCTCATATTGATAGAATTCTTCCCGGGCATCTTGTGTATTGAGACCATAGTTGAGTAGAAGACCACCGGCTGCAATAAAAAACAGGCGATCAATATAGTAAAGCTCTTCCTGACCAAAGTAATATGCAAATAGTGCCGCAATATCTGAAAAGATAAAAGCCAGCGTTAGAAACAGATAAACAAGAGAGCGATTGCTGTTATACTTATTGTTATTTATAACCGCAGCCACAGCGATTATTATAAGTAAAGCCCCATATAAATAGAACAAAGCAATCTCAAAATTATCATTAAATGTGTGGCTCAACATGCCCATGAGCATGTAAAGTGTATAGGTATTAGCCAGAACAAGTAAAGCCGTAATCCCAATAATAACAGGTTTAAAGCTCATATTGCTAACCCTGGGCAGGCGATCTTTAAGTATGTAGAAATAAGCAAGTGAGCCCAAACCTAAATAGAATTTGTAGCCCCAGGAAAATTCATAAAACTGAAAGAATATATCTTTAAGAAGTAAAACAGATAGCGCTATGGTGATCCACTTATTTTTTTGCCCGTTAGCCAGCAAATAATACGTTAGAAAAAATGCTATTGAGCATAATCTCACTAACCGGCTTATTTGCAAATTGCCCATAGCTATTGCTACAAGATTTACCAGAACTAAAAAAGAAGTAAGGTAAATGAGCGAATTTCTGTTTCTGGGATACGAAGTAATTTTCATCATTGGCTTAAAATAATAACAAATGATTTTAGGGTACAATATTTACGAAAAATACTGCAACAGGGTTTTCAGAACTAAAGCCTTAGAATTTTAGAACCGAAAAAATATTTTAGAATTTAAATCTGGGAGAAAGTTAAAAGTCTACGATCACACCTATGCCTAACTGCTGTTTCCATTGCGTACGGGGACCAACATCTACCTGATCGCCTTCGGCATTTGTCTCTGTGATCTTCACATCATTATCGTATTTAAGATGTGAACCCAATTTTGCTACAACAAAGGTGTTTACTTTAAAATTGAAATTTACTTCCCAGTCCACATCAATGTTGCCAAAACTATTTAGATAATCTGTGTAGAGATTTATAGAATTTGTGAGGTTAATATTATCCATCACCTGAGCTTTGTAAATACTGCTCAACAGAATACCAAGTTCACTACGCACATTTTGACCTTCTTTTATCACATTACCATCTTCATCCAGAACCGCTGGCTCAACACCAAAAGAACCGTTATTTGCCAGTTCCTGGTCGAGTACAAAAGTTGACTTATAAGTAAGCGGCGAAGTATAAACCGAAAGATTGTCTATGCGTTTCCCGTATTCTGCACCTACACCTAAAAATACATAACCGGGCGCCATGAATTGTGAAATAGGATCGTCTGTATTGGGGTATTTATAACCGTTTGTAAATTGTGTCTGGAAGCTGAATTGTGCAGAATAATACCAGTTTGATATGGTATCTGGTCTGTAACCAAAGTTAGACTTAAACTCAAGCATGTCGTCAGTTTTACGTACTTCTCGACCTTCCTGACTGTTTATACCATACCTTCCTGTAAAGCTGTTTTTCCACTTTGTATTAGCATCAAGATAATCTCGTCTTATAACGACTTCTGCTAAACCGGAAACCGAATTACTACCCCCCGAGTTCCAGTTTACAAATGCTACTTCACTAAGATCGAGACCTACGCGATTAGATTTCGTCCAGCGCAGCTGTCTTTGATATATTTTGTTCTGCTCGATCATTGTATTAATGATCTCTTCATTAATAGGCAGAGGAAACATGGAGTGTTGAGCAAATGTCTTTATTGATAGAATAAAGAATAAGGCTAGAAGGAGGTGTTTTTTTATTTTCAAGGCAACCTAAAATATTGGAATTATCTGTCTTTCAATACTCAAATATACCAAACTCACTTTTAATAGTAAGCTTTTTTGTGTTGGCAGTTTCCACTCTGCCTACTATCTGTGCATCGATATTAAATGATTTAGCTATTTCTATAATACTTTCAGCTAGAGAAGGATCTACATACAATTCCATTCTGTGGCCCATGTTAAAAACCTGGTACATTTCCTTCCAGTCTGTCCCGCTCTCTTCCTGTATTAATTTAAATAGCGGTGGTAATGCAAAAAGATTGTCTTTTATGATATGTAAGTTATTAACAAAATGCAGAATTTTTGTTTGTGCCCCGCCACTGCAGTGCACCATACCATGTATTTTAGCCTTGTCGAGTGTGCTAAGAATTTTCTTTATAACAGGGGCATACGTACGCGTGGGCGAAAGAACCAGCTTGCCCGCATCCAGCGGACTATTATCTACAGCATCAGTTAATTTTTTAGTTCCTGCATATACAAGATCTTCAGGCACTTCTGCATCAAAACTTTCAGGATACTCCTTGGCGAGGTATTTATCAAAAACGTCATGACGAGCAGAAGTAAGACCGTTGCTTCCCATTCCGCCATTATATTCTTTCTCGTAAGTAGCCTGACCAAATGAAGCAAGACCTACGATAACATCACCTTCAGCAATATTAGCATTGTCTATAACGTCTTCACGCTTTAAACGTGCAGTCACAGTAGAGTCTACAATAAGTGTGCGCACAAGATCACCCACATCTGCCGTTTCACCACCGGTACTTTTTATTATTACACCAAATTGAGCCAATTCTTCTATCAGCTCTTCGGTTCCATTTATAATAGCAGAAATTACCTCTCCCGGTATTCTGTTTTTGTTACGCCCTATAGTTGAAGAAAGCAAAATATTGTCTGTCGCACCTACACATAAGAGGTCGTCAATATTCATTATCAAAGCATCCTGAGCAATCCCTTTCCATACAGAAAGATCTCCGGTTTCCTTCCAATACATATATGCCAAAGAAGATTTTGTTCCTGCTCCATCAGCATGCATAACAAGACAATGATCCTGGTCTCCCGTAAGAAAATCGGGTATTATTTTACAAAAAGCCTGCGGAAAAAGGCCTTTATCAACATTTTTAATTGCATTATGAACGTCTTCTTTACCTGCTGAAACACCGCGCTGTGCGTACCTTTTTGAAATTTCCTGACTCATTACTCTTGAATATGCGGCAAAAGTAAGAAAATATTAAGCGAATGCTGCTCACTCTTTCTCTATCTGCCCTGTTTTAAAAAGTATTAGTTAAAAAGTAATTCTCTATATTTAGTAAGCGGCCAAAGTTTATCCTCAACCAGAAGTTCCAGTTTATCACAATGGTATCGTATCCCTTCAAAATAAGGTTTTACCTTAAGATTGTATGCAGCAGCCCGTTCTTGTAATTCTAGTTTGTTAGCTACTTTTCTGGCGTTTATCATATCTGTAATACCAGAATTGATCGCTACAATATGTTCAGAAATTAATTCAAGTAATTTGATCTGCTCTGCCGCATATTTTTTAAAGTCCTTCTCATAGATCGCTTTTAAACCCTGTACATTCTCAATAAGCAGATTTTGATAACGTATTGCAGTAGGTATAATGTGGTTTCTCGCAATATCACCTAAAACCCTGCTTTCTATCTGTAAACGCTTGATGTATTCTTCAATTTCTATTTCATGTCGCGCTTTCAGTTCGATCGCATTCATAACCCCCATCTCTTCATAAAGACTGATGGTTTTCTTGTCTAACTGAATTTTTAAAGCATCAGGAGTGGTTTTAATATTGCTCAATTTTCGCTTAACTGCTTCCTTTTCCCACGCATCACCATAACCATCACCCTCAAAACGTATCTTTTTTGATGCCTTTATATATTCTCGCAGAATATTAAAAATAGCATCGTCTTTTTTCATCCCTTTATTATCAATAAGCGCGTCTACTTCCTTCTTGAATTCTTTTAATTGTTTAGCCACAATTGTATTAAGCACCGTCATGGGGCGAGCACAGTTTGCTGTAGAACCCACAGCTCTCAATTCAAATTTATTCCCTGTAAAGGCGAAAGGTGAAGTACGGTTTCTGTCTGTATTATCCTGTAAAATTTCAGGTATTTTACCAACTACGTTAAGTTTTAGTTCTGTTTTTTCTTCGGGCGAAAGCTTACCCGCAGTAACTTTTTCAAGTTCGTTAAGCACTTCTGTAAGTTGCTTTCCTATAAAGACCGAAATTATTGCCGGTGGTGCCTCATTTGCGCCCAGACGATAATCATTAGAGACTGAAGCTACAGAAGATCGCACCAGTTCTTCATAATCATGAACCGCTTTTATCGTATTCACGAAAAATGTAAGAAACTGAAGGTTCTTCATGGGCGTAGTACCGGGACTCAACAGGTTTACACCGGTATTTGTACTCAACGACCAGTTATTGTGCTTCCCGCTGCCGTTTATGCCTTCGAAGGGTTTCTCATGAAACAAGACCTTAAAATTATGCTTCTCGGCGATCTTATCCATGAGATCCATGATCAACGAATTATGATCTACTGCAAGATTTACTTCTTCAAAAATTGGCGCAAGCTCATATTGATTAGGTGCAACTTCATTATGTCTTGTTTTAACGGGAATACCCAGATACATACATTCCTGCTCCAGATCACGCATAAAATTGAGCACTCTGGCCGGTATAGAACCAAAATAATGATCATCAAGCTGCTGCCCTTTTGCAGAAGTGTGTCCTAACAAGGTGCGCCCAGTTTGTGTAATATCTGGTCTTGATGCCGCTAAAGCGGAATCTATAAGAAAGTATTCCTGCTCCCACCCCAGGGTTGCGTTTACTTTCACCACAGACTTATCAAAGTATTTTACAACATTCGTCGCTGCTTCATCAAGAGCATTTAACGCTCTAAGCAATGGGGTTTTATTATCGAGTGCTTCACCGGTATAAGACACAAAAACGGTTGGTATGCATAAGGTCGTCCCTAAAATGAAAGCTGGTGATGTGGGATCCCAGGCGGTATAACCGCGCGCTTCAAACGTATTACGTATACCGCCATGAGGAAAAGAAGAAGCATCAGGTTCTTGCTGTACAAGTCTGCTGCCTTCAAATTTCTCTATGGGCGAACCGTCATGCAGAATATCAAAAAAAGCATCATGCTTCTCTGCCGTAGCCCCGGTAAGTGGCTGAAACCAATGTGTATAATGTGTTGCTCCTTTTTCTAAAGCCCACTGTTTCATTGCAGAAGCTATACCATCTGCCATTTTGCGGTCTATTTTAGATCCATTTTGTATAGCATCTTCAACCGCCTGCAGCGCATCTGCAGGAAGTGTTTGCCGCATTGCCGCTTTGTTGTAAACGCGCATTGCAAAAAGTTCTGATCGTTTCCCTTTCTCAGTGATTTCAATGGGTTTACGGGCCAAAACTTCACTTAAAGCAGCAAATCTGAGTGTTAACATCTTTATTAATTTTTATCAATTTAAAAAAAAGGTCCTGCAAAATTATAAGATTCCTTAACACACCCCCTATTTATACCCCTTTTATTAAAAAAAAAGTTATAAAATCATCAACACACCCCCTCAACTCGTATAGCAGGTTTCAAAGAAATAGTATATTTACTGTTCAATAATCGAAAAATTTAAAAATCAGCTGATATGGGCAAAGCAAAATTAGAATACATTTGGTTAGATGGTTATGAGCCAACTGCCAATTTGAGAAGTAAAACCAAGATTGAAGAAGACTTTAGCGGCAAACTTGAAGATTGCCCAATGTGGTCCTTTGATGGTTCTTCAACCAGACAAGCTGAAGGAGGTTCTTCAGATTGTTTATTAAAGCCTGTTGCTATATATCCAGATCCTGCTCGTAAAGATGGTTATCTGGTTATGACCGAAGTTTTAAGTGCAGATGGTACACCTCACCCATCAAATGCAAGAGCAACTATTGATGATGATGACAATGATTTCTGGTTCGGTTTTGAGCAAGAATATTTTATAATGGATAAAAGTACACAGTTACCTTTAGGTTTCCCTGTGGGAGGTTATCCAGGACCACAAGGCATGTACTACTGCTCTGTAGGCGGTAAAAACACACACGGCAGACAGTTTGTAGAAGAGCATGCAGATCTTTGCTTAGAAGCAGGTCTTACTTTTGAAGGTATAAACCAGGAAGTAGCAAGTGGCCAGTGGGAATTTCAACTTTTTGCAAAAGGAGCTAAAAAAGCCGGAGATGAAATCTGGGTAGCAAGATACTTACTACAACGTCTTACTGAAGATTACGGGTATTATATAGAATTTCACCCTAAACCTATTAAAGGTGACTGGAACGGTTCTGGTATGCACGCTAATTTCTCAAATACAACTTTACGTACTGCAGGTTCTAAAGATGTTTACGATACTATTTGTGAAGCTTTCCGCCCTGTAGTAAAAGAACACATTGCTGTTTACGGTGAGTTTAACGATCAACGTTTAACAGGACTTCACGAGACTGCATCAATACATGATTTCTCTTATGGAGTTTCAGACCGAGGTGCTTCTATTCGTATTCCTCTACTAGCAAAAGAAAGAGGATGGAAAGGATGGTTAGAAGATCGTCGCCCAGCGTCAAACGGAGATCCATACAAGATTGCCGGTCGTATTGTTAAAACAGTAAAAGAAGCTGAAGCTAAATTATAACAGAAGTTTCTTCTAAATATAAAACCCGCTTTTTAGATCTAAAAAGCGGGTTTTTTTATTGAAAATCGGGGGAATAATTTCTATTTATTAATTCCCTTCTTTATATTTTGAACCAAAGAATATCCTCCTGCAGCAGCTAAAAATCGGTTATTTTTAAGCGAAAATCAGCCCGATAAATACACAATACGCTGCAAAAAGTAAAAAGCCCTTCCACCTGCTCAATTCCATTTTTATGGGTAAAAAACCAAGTGGTAACAAGATTAAAGCGAAACCTATCAACCAGAATATATTCGTAGAAAGAATACTGGGATCAATTACATTTATAGGTGTGATCACTGCTGTTAAGCCTAAAACCGAGGCAATATTGAAGATATTAGAACCTATTAAATTTCCTAGCGAAATAGCTTTTTCCTTCTTTAAAGCTGCAATAACTGAAGCGGCAAGCTCAGGAACACTTGTGCCAATTGCAATAACGGTTACCGAGATCGCATAATCACTTACTCCCAAAGCCGAAGCCAACTCCTTCGCCCCTTTTACCAGAAATTCTGAACCAAAATATAAAGCTACTGCTCCTATTATGAGCCAGACAACAATTTTAAAATAGGAAGTTTTAGAAAGCCCATCGTCTATCTCATCATTTTGACCTTCTTCTGTGGGTCTCGCTTTTCTCGCTCGCTGAATTAAAAAATACAGATAAACACAAAGTGCGCCTAAAAGACCCAATCCCTCACTCCTGCTAATTACGTGATCGTTTTTTAGAATAAGATAAAGCGCAAGCGAAAACAAAACCATCACAGGCCAATTAAATCTAAAAAAATCATGATCAATACCCAGCGTCGATATTATTGCCGTTAAGCCTAAAACCAGACCAATATTAGCAATATTACTACCTATTACATTTCCTAAAGATATATCTGAAAAACCATCAAGCGCTGCTTGTAAACTCACTAATAATTCTGGTGTCGAAGTAGCAAATGAAACCACAGTGAGCCCAATTACCATTTTAGAAAGATTGAGCTTAAATGAAAGTCCTACAGAAGAGCGCACCAGGAATTCGCCACCTACGACAAGCAAAACCAAACCCAGCAACACGTAAAATACACTCATATTCTAAAATTTATCGCGCGAAGGTAATAAACTTAGACCAGTATGCTAAGATTCTGCTGGTACGCCTTTTAAGGCATTGTACAGTTTAACCGCTTCTACGGCAGGTTTTACATCATGCACTCTTAAAATAGATGCTCCTTTTTGCAAAGCAATTGTATTGAGAACAGTGGTACCGTTAAGTGCTTCCTCTATTTCTATGTGCAAGGTTTTGTAAATAAGTGATTTTCGTGATAAACCGGCAAGTACGGGAAGTTCTGCTATACCAAATAGTTCAAACTTATCTAGCATTTTAAAATTTTGCTTTATGTTTTTAGCAAAACCAAAACCGGGATCCAGAATTATATCATCAATCCCTGCTTCTCTGGCGGTTTTAATCCTTTCGCTAAAATAGAATAAAACCTCTTTTACAAGGTTGTCATAAGTATTCAGCTCTTTCATCGTTTGAGGTGTACCTCGCATATGCATAAGAATATAGGGCACTTTAAATATCGCTACAGTCGAGATCATATTTTCGTCAAGGAAACCGGCAGAAATATCATTAACAAGTGCGGCTCCTGCTTCTATCGTTTCCTTAGCAATTTTAGCACGAAAGGTATCTACAGAAATAAGAATTTCAGGAAACTCTTTTACAAGTAATTCTATTATAGGCACGATTCTAGCCAACTCAACCTCAACAGCAATATCATCTGCACCAGGTCGTGAACTGTATGCGCCTATGTCAATAAATGTAGCGCCATCAGTAAGCATTTTCTCTGTTTTAAGAAGTACATCTTTCTCATTCTTATAACTCCCGCCATCGTAAAACGAGTCTGGCGTGAGGTTAAGAATACCCATAACTCTGGGTATGTTTAAATCTATGAGTTTGCCTTTGCAATTAATGCTTGCCATTAAATAGTGTGGTGGTTTTTTATATTGATTATTTTAAGCGAAATTTACGCAAATTCTTATCTATTAATGAACCATACCTCAAAACAATATGATGCGGTAGTACTCATGTGCCGCGAGCTTTTTGAAAAAAAGATGAAAGATTACGGCAGTGCATGGCGCATACTAAGGTTGCCATCTCTTACAGACCAGATCTTTATAAAGGCACAGCGCATAAGAAGCCTGCAGCAAAATGAGGTTAGAAAAGTAAATGAAGGAGAAGCCGGTGAGTTTATAGGCATTATTAATTACTCAATAATGGCGCTTATTCAGCTTGAATTAGGAGTTGTAGATCAGCCCGACTTAAATGTAGAAAAGGCTTTAAAGGTCTATGATGAAAAAATTGCGCTCACAAAAGAGTTGATGGAAAATAAGAATCACGATTACGGGGAGGCTTGGCGCGAGATGCGTGTAAGTTCTTTAACAGACCTTATTCTGCAAAAGCTTTTACGTGTGAAGCAAATAGAAGACAATAAAGGAAAAACATTAGTTTCTGAAGGTATAGATGCCAATTATCAGGATATGATAAATTATTCGGTTTTTGCACTTATCTTGATGAATGAAGCTAAAGTAGAAGCATAGATCAATAACAGTAAATTACCTTATGAAATTTCTTATAGGCCTAACCAGGATATTTGTCGGGATTCTTTTTATTATTTCCGGCTTTATAAAGTTGAATGACCCTGTAGGATTCTCATATAAATTGCAGGAATATTTTAGCCCCGGCGTTCTCAATCTTGAGTTTTTGAGTCCGTTTGCTTTAGGTATTGCGATCATTCTGGTGATTTTAGAATTAGTATTGGGTATCGCATTGATCATAGGTTATATGAAGCGTATAACGCTATGGTTACTATTGCTCATGATCCTGTTTTTTACCTTTCTTACCTTCTATTCTGCATATTTTAATAAAGTTACAGACTGCGGTTGTTTTGGCGATGCTTTACCACTTACACCGTGGCAGTCATTTACAAAAGATGTAGTACTTCTCATTCTTATTTTATTGCTGTTCTCTAATAGCAAGTATATTAAACCTTTCTTTACAAATTTTGGCCGTGCGCTTATAATTTTCATCTCATTTATTGGCTGTCTTGCTTTTGGTTATCATGTTCTTATGCATTTACCTACGTTTGACTTTAGACCTTATAAAATAGGAACCAACATTACAGATGCAATGCAGGTTCCTGATGATGCGCCTAAAGCAATTTTTGATTATAACTGGAAGTTTGAAGTTGATGGTGAAGAAAAAATAATCACGACTTCTGGCAGCTATCCTGATGTGAATGGAAAATTTATAAGTGTAGAAACAGATGAAATACAAGCCGGATATTTACCTCCTGTGCACGATTTTACCATAGAAAAGGGAGATATTGATCATACAGAGCGGTTTTTAAACACGCCAAATCTGGTTGTAATTGTAGCGTATAGTATTGACAAAACAGAATGGAACGGGTGGCCAAATATTAAAGAACTTACAGATGAAGCCCTGAAAAAAGGTTACGAGGTTATTGGCCTTACTGCTTCGGGAGCTAAAAATGTGGAGAACTTAAAGGAAAAGCAAAAATTAAACTTCGATTTTTATTTTACAGATGAGACTGCGCTTAAAACCATAGTACGCAGCAATCCGGGGATATTGGTTTTAAATTCCGGGACCATATTGCAAAAAAAGCACTGGAATGACGCAGATAGGATCGTTCTCGATAATCTGGATACAGCAAAGCCACAGCTTGATCTTTCGCTTAAGCAAAAACTGGATAGCATTTCTAAATATGACACCTATTACCGCCCATTACTACAAACTCCAGTTGAAGAAAGAGAAGCATTAGGTATTAAACTTGGTCTAGATCCTGAAGATTATACCGGTGACCTGTATAAAAAGCAGGAAATGCTAGATACAAGCAATTTAAAGATCGTAAAGAATATTTTGGATAATTTAGGCTATCCCGGGAAGGATCTGGTGGGCGAACCTACAAATCTGGTCGCATATGAGGTCATAAAACACAATCCGGATCAGATCGACTATTACCTGCCTATGATAAAAAAAGCGGCGCAAGATGGCCAACTACCATTCACGCTTGCCGCCACTATGGAAGACCGTTATCTTATGAATCAGGGTAAAGAGCAGATCTACGGTACACAAGCACAAATAACTGCTGCTAACGGCATTTTTATTTGGCCGGTGCAAGATCCTGAAAACGTAAATAAAAGACGCAAGGAAGCGGGTTTTACAACGACCATAGAAGAGTATGCTAAAGAATTACTGGGTGATACGCACGAGTATAAAGCTTTAGCTCTTGCAGATATTCAGCGACTATAATTTGGCAAACTACTTCCTCAATAAAATCTTTTATGCGCTACTAACCATTTTTGGCGTTGTTACCGTGATATTTTTATTATTTACGGTGCTGCCCGGTGATCCTGCCAGAATGATGCTTGACCAAAATGAAGATCCGGAACAGTTAGCGATTATTAAAAAAAAGTATGGTTTTGATCAGCCTATTTTTACCCAGTATTTATATTATCTAAATGATCTGTCTCCTGTTTCTTTTCATTCAGAAAACGCAGACAATTACACGTCTTTAAAAACGGAAAAATACAATTACACGCATCTTTTTAATGTCGCAAAAACTGATGTTGTTATAAAGGAACCGTACTTAAGAGAATCTTTTCAAAAATCTGGCAAACCGGTAACCGAAGTTATCGCAGAAACTCTGCCCAACACTTTCGTTCTGGCCGTTAGCGCCATTTGCATTGCCATTTTTATAGGCATTGTTTTGGGTATTATTTCGGCCAATTTTAGAGATACCTGGATTGATAAATTTATTCAGGTCGTAAGCACATTGGGAATGAGTGTACCTAGCTTTTTTAGTGCAATCTTGTTTGCGTGGCTTTTTGGTTTCGTACTACACAAATACACAAATCTTAATATGACAGGCAGCTTATATGAGATGGATGATTATGGGGAAGGCATCACAATACAATGGAAGAATCTACTGCTGCCTGCAGTTGTTTTAGGCATAAGACCGCTGGCTGTTGTCATACAATTAATGCGCAACTCACTGTTAGAAGTTTATAATCAGGAATATATACGTACAGCACGCGCAAAGGGTCTCAATAATTATCAGGTAATTACCCGCCATGCTTTAAAAAATGCTTTAAACCCGGTAGTTACCGCGGTTTCTGGCTGGTTTGCATCTATGCTTGCAGGAGCGGTGTTTGTAGAATACATATTTGGCTGGAATGGTTTAGGAAAGGAAATTGTAGATGCGTTAAATACCTTAGATCTGCCTATAATAATGGGTTCGGTACTTGTTATAGCTTCTATGTTTATCGTCATTAACATCCTCGTTGATGTGATTTACGGCTGGTTAGACCCAAAAATACGTTTTAAGTAAACTTCTATTTGTACATTAAAAATTCTAAACCTAATTTTATAGCTTATTCTCATTTTTTTATGAAATATATTTTAATCTTCTTAATTTTTAGCCTTAGCAGCCCGATTTTTGCTCAAAACGAGCGATTTTCTGAAGAAGCGCTTAGTGAAGATATGATCTCACTAGATGGTGATGCGGTAGATCTTGCATCGATTCTGGAAGAGAATCAAGGAAAGGAGATTTTAATAGATTTCTGGGCCTCATGGTGCAAAGACTGCATACAGGGTTTTCCGCATCTTAAAGAATTACAGGGAAATAATCCGCAGTTAGTATATGTTTTTCTGTCGCTTGATAAAGATGTCACATCATGGAACGAAGGAATAGAGCGTTTTAACCTGAAAGGAGAACATTATTTCGTGAAAGCGGGATGGAAAGGAGAACTGGGCAAGTCTGTAAATTTAGACTGGATTCCCAGATATATGCTTATCGATAAAAACGGAAAAATAAAACTAAACAGAGCAATAACTACAACTGATCAAAATCTAACAAAATTAATACGATGAGAAAACAAATAGTAGCCGGTAACTGGAAAATGAACAACGACCTTTCAGAAACTCAGGATTTAATCACCGGGCTTAAAGCCATACCAAAAACCTCTGATGCTGAAGTTATAATCGCACCATCATTCGTTTCATTATTCAACGCTTTTGAAAGTTTACGCGATAAAGATATTCATGTTGCAGCTCAAAATATGCATCAGTCAGATTCTGGAGCGTTTACCGGTGAGATTTCGGCACAAATGCTAAAAAGCGTAGGTGTAAAAACAGTGATCCTGGGTCACAGTGAACGCCGTGCATACTGTAATGAAGATGAAATTCTTTTAACCGAAAAAGTAAACACAGCCCTTAAAAATGGTATGCGTATCATTTATTGCTTTGGTGAAGAGTTAAAAGACCGCAATTACGGTGAGCATTTTGAAGTAGTGAACAAGCAGATCGCAAATGCTCTTTTTCACTTAGAAGCAGATTCATGGAAAGACATTATTCTTGCTTATGAACCAGTCTGGGCAATAGGAACAGGAGAAACCGCATCACCAGAGCAAGCTCAGGAAATGCATGCTTTTATCAGAAAAACTGTTGAAGATGAATACAGCAAATCTTTAGCTAATGATGTTACTATACTTTATGGTGGTAGTGTAAAACCAGCTAATGCGAAAGAAATCTTTTCTAAGCCAGATGTAGATGGTGGTTTAATAGGCGGCGCTTCATTAAAAGCTGACGATTTTATGGCCATTGTAAACGCTTTTTAACTAATGGCGGTAGCATACACAGAATATGACTTTAAGATAGAACCGCTCATTCCCGGAGTAGAGATCTTAATTGCTCAATTGGCTGAAATAGGTTTTGAAAGTTTTGAAGAAACAGATCTGGGAGTAAAGGCTTACATACAATCGGCAGAGATAAAAGGAGACCTTTTAAGCGATTTTGAACTACTT
The DNA here is from genome assembly GCF_047946675.1 of Leeuwenhoekiella sp. A16. Classification (GTDB taxonomy): domain Bacteria; phylum Bacteroidota; class Bacteroidia; order Flavobacteriales; family Flavobacteriaceae; genus Leeuwenhoekiella. The sequence goes on along the minus strand of NZ_CP172313.1, from coordinate 2,607,490 downwards.
GCTGACGATACATTTGAAATTAGCTTTTCTAAAACTGAAATCGAGCCGGTTAACTGGAATGAAGAATGGGAAAAGAATTTTGAACCCATAGAAGTTGATGGTAAATGCACCGTAAGAGCTCCTTTTCACCCGGTTCCCGATACAGAATATGACATAGTCATAGAACCAAAAATGTCTTTTGGAACCGGTCATCATGAGACCACACATCTTATGATCAAACATATTTTAAAACTTGATCTTACGAGTAAAAAGACTTTAGACATGGGATGTGGCACTGGTATTCTTGCCATATTAGCCGCAATGCGCGGTGCAGATCCTGTTGAGGCCATTGATATTGACAACTGGTGTTATGAGAATTCACTAGAAAATGTTGAACGTAATAATATTAAGAACATAAGTGTCTATGAAGGTGACGTAAAACTGCTTGATGATAAACAGTATGACGTTATCATTGCTAACATCAACAGGAATATCTTACTAGCAGACATTTCTGTGTATGCGAGTTGTCTTTCTCCAGAAGGTATTTTACTGCTTAGTGGCTTTTATACAAAAGATATTCCGGCTATAACGAGTGAAAGCAACAAACACGGACTTAATTTTATCATGAATTTTGAAAAAAATAATTGGGTAGCTTGTAAATTTGTAAAAAACTAATTGTTAGTAATTTATAAACCAATGAGTATCAAAGAGAAAATTCAGGAAAAGGAAGATGTCCTCGTACAGGAACTTCTTAATAGTGAGATCGTTCTATATAATGATGATGTAAACACATTTGATTATGTAATAGAGACATTAATCGCAGCTTGTGAACATACACCTAACCAGGCTGAACAATGCTCTCTAATTGTTCATTATAAAGGCAAATGCACAGTAAAAACAGGTAGCTATGAAGAATTGGTTCCTAAGTGCTCAAAACTGCTTGAAGCGGGATTAAGTGCAGAGATCGTTTGATCTTACACGCACTCTGCAAAATGTGATTTCATTTATTTTTAAAAAGCACTTGTGCATACTTAAAATATAATTATATTTGCACCCGCAAAAAGGGTAAGAAATTATTTGCTTTTGCTGATTAAAAAGGCCTCGTGGCGCAACTGAATAGCGCATCTGATTACGGCTCAGAAGGTTACAGGTTTGAATCCTGTCGAGGTCACAAATTCCACTATAAACCATATTAAAGGCCACGGCTATCTTTTAAAGGATAGCCGTTTATGCCTTGATTTTATTGGGCTTCACCAAAAAAGTCAGATATGGTACATTTTCCCAATTACAGAGAACTCTTCCCACAAATTGTCCCACAGAATATGATTGGGACACAAATAAGCGCAGGGGTTCGCATTAAGAAAGATTACATTAGAAAAGATGGTACGGCTGCATTATACATGCGCCTCTATCAAAAAGACTGTCCTGTTAAAAAAATACCTCTTGAAATTTATGTTGAACCTAAATTATGGGATGAACGACAGGAACGTCTCAAGAAAAAGCACCCACAGCATCAGGATCTCAATTTACTGATTGAACAAAAGCTAGCGGACATTAACCGTATTCAAGTAGAATATAGGTTACAAAAGACACATCTTACCATAGATCTTTTGCTGCATGAATTAAATAATCCTACATCAAGACTTGATTTTATAGTTTTTTATGAGGAAGCTCTGGCTATTGAAAAAGAAGTACTGGCAGCTGGGACCTATCGACAACAAAAAAGTTGTCTTGAGAAAATAAAGAAGTACTCCCCTACTTTAAGTTTCGCTAATATTAATAATGACTGGTTAAAAAAATTCAGAGGGCATCTTAAAACCAAGGAAAAAAATCAGAACAATACGATTAGCACCACCTTCAAGAATATTAAAAAGTATTTGAACCTGGCAAAAAAATCAGGCATTAGATTTGACTTTGATCCTAGTGATATAAAAGTGAAAAGTTTCTCCGGGCACCGCACCAGTCTTACACAGGAAGAACTTGACCGACTTGACAGCTATCGTCTGGCTCACTTTACCAACGAAACACACAAGATCATAACGACTAAATTTATATTCTGCTGCTTAACGGGTATACGTCTGGGTGATTTTATGCGCCTGAGCAAAGAAGATATTATAGGTGATTACATCCTGAACTACAATCAAAAATCTGATATCAAACAAAAGGTACCCATCACAGATTTTCTTATGGAGATTTTAGAGTTCCCTTTCTTGTTTGAAAATGTATACACACCAGAATACATGAATCAGGAGCTTAAAGGTATTGCGAAAGTAGTGGGCATTAAAAAGAGACTAACCTGGCATGTTAGTCGGCATACTTTTGCAAGTCAATATTTAGCTAAAGGCGGAAATGTTGAGATACTTCAAAAAATATTAGGTCATTCAAGTATAAAAACCACTATGATCTACTCACATGATGTGCAGGATCTGGCAAGAGAACAAATGAATAAAATGAGTAGTATATTTAAAAGCTCACGCTCTCCAGATCGATCTTCACAGGATTGATCACTCCATTTTCAGACTCTTCTATAGCACGCAGCATATACATCTGGTGATTGATGTAAACCTTTTTCTTTTTAATAATCAAGTTTATTACATCTGCCGGCAAGGCGCCTTCAACAGAAATTGATTTAGCATTTAGCCTAAACCGTAACCAGGTTTTCCAGTCTTCCTGAAATATCCCTTTATCGCCATCAATAGTAAGCGTACGATCAAAATAACCGGATGCTACAATAGGAATATTTATCGCATTGTAAACACCTATTCCTACACCATCACGCGCTTCTATATCATTGTTCATAACAGCCTGTAATCCGTTTGAAGGAATGAACTTAAATTCATTCTCTACCTCTTCAGTGTATTCTGTTTGTACAGTTACATTATCTATACCATTGGCCCCATATTGAATGAATGATTCATCGCTGTTTTTCGCCTTGAGCTTAAAGAATTTAGTGCTTGATAATTGTGGAGACCCTATTTTAAAATCGTAGCCTGACAGATCAACATAATCATCATTAAGCAATAATTCATTATTGTAATTTATGATCACCTCCATACGGTTATCGTCTACATCAATATCTACATTGCGCCATTGCATTAATGCGGTAAGCATTTTTCCCACGGTCCAGTCTGGAATAAAACGAGCCAATTCAATAGTGGGATGAAACTGATAGAATGTTTTTGAATCTACTTCATAATCTACAGTTAACTCAGCTATAAGCGGGAATTGATCTTCTATGACCGGAACTAGAGTAAAGGTTAAAATCTCGCCTACCTTAGATTCATCTTTTACTTCAAACTCATAATCACCTTCTATATAGCCGGAAGAAGCATCATAATGATCATCGGGATTTATTGAATATTTTATTATGTGTTGTTGAAAAAATCTATTATCCCTGTAATTTAATTTGTAAAGGTCTAAACCATCCTGAAATATGTAAGGCATTTCATTTCTTGATTCAGATTGCGGTAACATCCTGCCGGAAACCTTGTATTTACCAATGGTATTTACCACCATAGTAACTACCTTGACATTACACTCATATTCCTCACTATATTCTGGCTCTACACCATCAAAATTTAATTCTGTTTTTTGTGCAAAACCTGTGTATCTGGTCATTTGATGTTCTTTACTATAGAAAAAGGATGCTTTTATCATACCATCTTCAACAAAAGACCCCGTTAGCTTGTAGCCTATACTGGCAACAGCATGTTTTAAGGGAGCCAAAAGAAATACACAGGGATAAAGCATATTAATATTAGTAACCTCTATATTCTGCCCATCTGTATCATCATAAAAATTTATCAATACACGTGGAGAAATCAAGGATTCTGTATTATTGATGCGTGTAAACCGTGGATTGAAATTATCATTCTCTCTAAATTTTTCAGGAAAGTTAATGGGCGGAAAGCAATAATCACGTTCAGGGAATGTCTTATAAATATCAGTTGCCGTTTCATCTGCGATAAGATCCTGATCAAAAATAAGTGACGTTTCTTCAGAATAGGGTTCACTAAGATCACCTCCCAACAAAGAAATTACCGGCATAAATGAGCGTATATTTTGATCTACAAGATCAATAAGTGCACTGTGGTAAATGAGATCTGCTTTTATTGTATTAGTAAAAACCTCCAGTAAGATGAGTTTACCGCTATATACGCTTTTACCTTTGGCAACCAGGCAATCTATGATTACCTTTTTTGTAGTAGACTGTAAACGATCTACTTCTAATTCTTTTAAAACCGCCGGAGTTTTAATTAGCTGAAACGGGTATTGATTGTGAACGGCCTTAAATTTATCATTAAATGCGTTACTCTCAAATTTCATCTTAAGTGTTTCCTTTTTATAAGGAATATCAATATCATTTACCAGAATCCTTAAACTCATATCACATCAAATTTAGAATCGTTATCTCCTGTAATGGGATCAATAATAAAATCTATTGTACCATCATACAAGAACTGATTTTTAACCGCTCCTGGCGATTTTCTGGTCGCTATACGCGCTTTTTGATAAGTGTTATCGAGTTTTAAAAACACCTCTCGCGACTCATTGATGTTCTTTAAGAGTTGAATTTGTGATTGATATAAATGACCCGTGTTTATCTGTATAGCTGTAGAAGTAGTTACCTGGTAAGTAGCATAACTATCATCATTAAGCTGGTAAGATTCCCGCTCGTGAGGATATTCTATACTTGTCTCACCAAATAGATCTGCGCTAACAAATGCACCATGTATGTTCTTATAAAGAATAGGTGTAGCTGAATAGTAGCTAATGTCTTTAAGCCGCAGCACAATCTGCTCATAATTCTTAGTCTCATCACCTATCTGCAGGTAATTAACCTTGGTAAGATTTACAATATCAAGCTTTAACTGCAACATATAAATGCCAGGTGATATCTCATTGATTTCTTTTACAATTAGATTCTCATGTTGATCATTAACAAGGGTGTATCTTATTTTAGAAGCTATAGAATTGTTGAAATAAAACATAACCCTGATCACTGAAAATTGATGCACCCATCTGTCTTTTATCGTGCTACCCAGCAATTTTAATTTCGCACTATCATCAAAAACATCTGGCATGAAAGTCTCCAGCATAAAGAATTGAGGTACATCCTGAGTGCTAATAAGAGAATCATCTGCCAGAGCATATTCATTAATGGTGAGATTAATCTGGATAAGCGGCTCATTTACTTTTGTAATCGTAGAAGTACTTAGATCATAAGATTGAGCAGGAAATCTATTGGTATAAAAATGGCGCAGATCAATCTCAAGACGGTCACTTATTTTACTCCAGCTCTCTTCAAATTGCTCATCTTCATTAACAGTAATAACCACACGATAATAAACCTGAGGATCAGGATCTACCTGAGCGATAACTACACAAGGATTATTGTTGAGTAATACGCGCCCTTCTTTAGGATGTCTTTTTAATGTTATCATGCTAACGTTCCATTTTGTTTTGATTTCTCTGCTTCTGCGATAAGTAGATTTATTTTTTCTATTTCTTCATATCCAAATGCGGAATACGCTTTAAAAGGAGTATCCATTTTTTGAAGCAAAGCCATATATAACTGGTTCTGTTCTGAAAGCAGCCTATTCTGTTCTTGCTGAGCAATAGGATCTAAAGTTGGTACTGACTGAGTAGCCGCATTTGATGTATAGCCAGTTTCAAAACCTCGCATCCCATTACGCACTGAGAGTATGTGATTAATAATGGCCGGGTCTAATCGTTTAAATGTGTTACTATCTACAATTAACTCAGGACCCGCTTCACCGGTTAAATAATCGCTAAAATATGTAGGCTGTTTTACGACCTGAGTTTTGGTACCACCACCATATCTTGCTTTAAACTGCTTACCGTCTGTACGAGTAACGGGATATAAACCATCTTCAAAGCCTTGAAGAGTTTTATTCTTTTTACCCTTACTTGCTACATTTTTAATTGTACTTATTAATCCAGCCACCTGAGCTACAAAACCAATGATTAAAGGTACATTCTGAGGGAAACCAATTGCAGCTGTGGCCGCAAAGCCTGTCGCAATATGACCAGTAGTTTCAGCCTGTTGCAAAGCCATTTTTTGATTGAACTTTGCAAATTCTATAGCAGATTCTTTTAAAGCTAATATTTGTTTGACAGCTAGTAACGCTTGTCCTAATTTGGTTTCTTGTCCGGCAGCATTAATTGCAGCATCTAAAGATTCATTTAATAATCGCTTTCTTTCTTTAACTAAATCTTCTTCAGATTTTTGCTTTTTCCCGCGCCACTTTTCTTCTATCTCAAAAATAGCGGCATTTTGAGCATCTGTAAGTAATTTTAAAAGTTCAGTTTTCTGTTCTTCATTAAGTTGAAGCCGCTCAAGATCCTGTTCTAGTTTTAATTGTTCTGCCTCATTTTTTTGTTCTAATTGAAGCATTTCTTTTTCCTGATCTGTCTCTGCTTTTGATAACGCAATCTCATTTTCCAATTCGCGTTTGCGGTCTTCAAAATCTTTTATGCGTTGTAATTCGATTTCTTCATCCTTATCTTTGGCTTCGTCTATTTTTATTTTATGCTCTGCCCTTATTTGATCAAGTAATTCTTGCCCAGCTTTTAAATCTTCAGCTTCTTTTAATGCACGTTTCTGGTTTAATTTTGCCTGAGCTTCATTAGATACAGCCAGGCGATCTTCTTTCTCCTTTAAGTATTGATCTTCCAGATTCTTAATAGCTTCAAGGCGTTGCTGTTCGGTGCGTTTAGCTTCTTCTATTCTGCGCTCTGCTTCTTTTTGTCGCTCACCTGATAAACTTTCCCATTGTTTTATAGCAGCTTCAATCTGGCCGGCGGTAGCTTCAGGACTGTATTCTACCCCTAAAGCATCAGCCCGTTTTTGAGCTTCTTCCAAAGCGGTTTGTGTTTGTTTTTTCTGGCGTTCTAAATATTTATTAAGATAGTCACCAGACAATTCTTCAATACTAGCCTCTGCTCCAGATATCATTTGTTGGTATTTAGCAAGTTGATTCTGTAATGCAGCGATCTCTTCATCTGTCGCTTTTCGGGTAACGGTAGAAGCTCCTCCAGTACCCACGCTTGTGCTTTTAGTTACAACTACATCACCCTGAGTATCACGTTTAGACAATGCAGTTTGCGCACGCTCCGCAGCTTTGCGATATTCTTCAAGTTGAGCGGTTTGCTCTTTAAGCGCATCCTGATTTCTAAATTGCAATAATGCCTGTTGGGTTTTAATAAAGTCACGGGCTTTTTCTGAAGATACATCAAGCGCATTACCATATTCATCAAAGGCGGTGATTGCTGAGGGCGTAATTTTAGCAATTTCCTGTATAATTTCACTTAAGCGGGTTTGCTCATCGGTTGTAAGCTCTGATTTATTTTTTAAATTATCGTATTCGTCAACAAGTGGAGTAAGGCGATTATTCAGGTTTAAAACCTTTTGTGTTTGATCTTCCAGTTGCTCTGTAACAGATTTTGTAGGTGTAATCATTTCAAACAATTTTGCACCTGCATGCTGTAAATTTTGAATAAAACCAGAATCATTAAATAATTTACCAAATCTCAGCTGCAGGTTTGCCAGAGTAGCATCCCATTGTGCTGATGAACTAGCAGCTTCATCAAGTATATTACCTGCTTTTGCAATATCTCGCTCTGCAATATTTGCCACTGCTTCTACAAAATCTGGTGTCTTTTCCAGTTCCTGATTAAGTGCTGCCGCAGAAATACCCAGGTTATCTATACGCAGAGCTGATTTTTTTGATAGTCCTTCTACCAGGGAGTTTAACATGTAATCAAAGCTTTTCCCTGTTTGAGCTGCTCTTACAGAGGCAAACTCCATCAAACTATTTATTCTATCAAGAGATAAACCAAAATTATCAAACTCTACTATAGAGCGTTTAACATCAAGGTCTGCCATTAAGCCTCTTGTTGCGGTTTTTATACGTAAAAATGCGTCTTCACCTTGTTTACCTAATCTTTTATAAGCAAATTCAACCCCTTTCGCTTCGACTGCCATTTGTCTGGCATCTGAAATCCATTGTTTAGCAAAATGTAAAGCTTCCCTTCCGGCTTCAATAAATACACCTACACCAAAAGCAGTTGCCAACCAATTTTTAGCACTATCTCCCATTGCTTTCGTAGTGCCTCTTATATCACTTCTTAGTTTTCTCTGCTGTCCTTCTACATCCTGTAATTGTCTCTTGTATACATTCCATTCTGTACTGTCTGGGACAGCACTTGATAATAAAGCTTTTAATGATCGAGATTCTTTTGCAAGCTCTCTCATTGTCAGTTTTGTTAAATCAATAGCATTTCTCTGAGCTTTTTGTGCTGCCCTATTCGCTTCAATAGCCTTATTATTAGCTGTGATTTCTTTAACAATATTTTTATAACCCTCACTCTCTTTTTTACCAGCTTTAATCAAATCCATTTTGGTTTTGGTAAGAGCATCCCCATTTTCCTTCAACTTCTTTTGCGCCTGCTCAAGTTTTAAAAGTTCCTGACGGGCGGGATCACCATTGATTACCACATCAATATTTAGCTTTTCATCTGAAATTTGTTTACTAGCCATTGATGTCTATTTTTTGATCCTGAGTAAGTATTTGCTTTACCTGTTCTGTAAAACCATAGCGCAGTTTTCTAATCATCAAGCTGTATTCTGACCAAATAATTTTATCATGAATTTTAATCTTGGCTTTTTTATTCATGTCAACAAATCGCTGCGCTATGTTATGGGTAATAGACAATGTACCTGTAGCTATTGTGTAATGTCGCTGGTCTAAAATCTGCTCTAAGTTATTATTGCGTGAAGCCACGCGGCCAGACCTTATTCTATCTTGCTCTGCAAAGATGTTCTGTGCCCCTTCTTCTAGAACCTGGTCTATGTATTTACGGGCAATGAAATTTTCTGGATTATTATTTTTTAAAGTGTCTACCGCGCTCATATTACAATGATAACGGTAGCGGTAAAAAGGTATGTGGACACTTCGATACGCCCTGTAGGAGCTACTCAGTGCAGTCAGTAGCATAGCCACACCTAAACAAAAAAAGCCCCGCGGTTTGCGAGGCTAGGTTTGTGGTGAAAATTAGTTTTTACGCGTGCGCTGGTTCTACGATAATTTTACGATTTTCAAGTAAATCAAAATTAAGGCTCAACTCACGCAGCAGTACTTCCTCAGGCAGTTGCTCTGAGTCGTAACACAGACCAAATTGATAATCCTGGTAACAAATAATGTCACCGTCACCAATTACAATTGATGGTAATGGTTCTTCTTCTTCATAAGCCTCTCCACGGTTTACGTATTCCCAAACATCTTTTAGTGTAGCGTTATCTAATGCCACAACGGTGTCGTTGTCCCAAACGATAAGTATTTTTTTAAATTTTTTCATTGCAACAGTTATTAAGATTGTGGTGTAAATACCTCGTTATTGAGTTCTTTAAGTTTTGAGAAGAATTGCATATTCTCTTCATGGGCGGTCATAAAATTGGTGCGCACCTCATGATCATTTGCAAGGTCTGAGCGCAAAAAGGTATCAAATAAAGTTTTGTGATACTCGCGCCAGAATTTAATACCGCCATCATCTAAGCGGATAAGCTCTTTTAATGCTTCAACAACATGTTCGTTGTTTTTCGTTGACTGTGTTGATGTGTTATTGGACATAATAATTTTTTTAAATACCCGCCAAGGCTGTCCAATAACACATCAATGAAGATAGTACCACCGGATTGATTACCGGTGAGCCAGTGGCGGGATTTTAATAAAATGTTTTTTGAAGTATTCATTAACGTAATTATTGGACATCTCAAAGATATACAAAATGTTTGAATATTAAAACACAGTAAAAGTAAAGCCATGTAGGGTACAAAGCAATAGTATGTTTGGATGAGAAAATAAATCTAGGCAACTACATATAACTTGAATTTCCGTAAATAATTTAATCTTTCTCGTTTGGATTTCAAAAGAGCTAATCCTTTTTGTTGAGAAGCAGAGAAACAACTTTCTTCAGCGAGTATTGCAGTTCCTGACATACATACAATCAACATACCCTTACCATCTCCAGAATCAGAATAATCTATGTCTGCACCTATTACTGCATTTCCTCCCATCTCATAGGCAAATGTTCTTAATTGGGCTTGACATAACTCTTCACCAGCTTTTATTTTACTATTATGGCGGTTTGATTGTACTCCAAAAAAGTCGGTGAAACTAGATGTGAACTCAGTGATTGCTCCTGTACCCGTAGTTGATTGCCCAGTAACCATGTCTAAAATTTTATAATTCCAGCCTGGTAAATTTTGTATCGTGAGAATTGGTATATATTTAATTAAAGTTCTTAAATCAGTTTTCAACTGTGTAATTTCAGATTTCAACTTGTTTACAGATTCTTTAAATGGCTTAAGAGAACATTTATTACAATATCCAGTTTTCTTTTCGGAATTATATTCATTAATTATTGCGGTGTCATTTGCAGATAATAATTCATTTGAGGAAAATGTAGTTTTTTTTATTGCTGCATCACAATTAGGACATTTCTCGAAGTCAAGCATAAAATTGATTTGTAGTGAGGCTATAAAATAGGAAAATAGATGTAATAATTGTAATCGTAATTATCCCCCTTCATTTAATTTTTTCTCTTCTTCTTCGAGAAATGAATATCGTTTCCATACTCTCATTAATTCATTATTCAATCTATCTACTTCCCCACTGTTTAATAATTCTAGTTGATCAGCTTTTGTAGCAGTAAGAACATCAAGGTAATCTAAAATGTCTCTAATATTGTTATCTTCTAATAATGGTTTACAGATTATCGATGCCTTAACCCTTTCTAATCGAGTATTCATTTCTTCTTCATAAACACCATCATTTTTATATTTTGCATTCTTAATTTTTTCCATTGTACCATTATAAATAGAGATATCATAACTTTTCATAACTGTTTGATTTGTAGTGAGGCTACAAAATAATAAATTATTATGAAGAATGATTACGGGAAACCTTAACAGTAGTTATTAATATTCTACTAAGGTTTTATTTGCAATTTCCTGAAAAGAATTTTTTATGAGTTTCTCCAACTCACCAATTTCTAGATCTGTTTTCTTTTTAGGCCCAATTTTGGGGTATACAGAGAGGAGAATTATATTACCAGATTTTTTATTACTCAAAAATATAATGCGATATCCACCACGTGTACCCTTATTCATTGTACTGTTTGGAAGTCTTTTTTTGAATATAGATATATTAGTCCCCTGACGTATTGGTTGCGAAGCAGCACATATTTCATCGTGATTGGGATGATCTTTAAAGAATTGTTCAATTTGAGAATCTAAGCACTTATAATGCTTTACTTTCTTGGTGATTTTTTCTTTATGGTAAATATAATCTGTAGTCTGATATATTATCAAAAGTCAGGACAGTCTGCAAGCAATTCATCTAATTGCTTGTTGTTAGAAGATCTCATTTCTATGTCCTTAATCAATTCTCCAACTTCTTCTACGTATACTTGTAAGCAGGCTTTTTCGGTTAAAAAACTGGCTTTAGTTTGTGTGTCTGCGTCTGCTATTGTAGAAAGTAAACTATTAATTGACTGTTTAATTTTTTTAAGATAAACATTACGCAATTTTAATCCTTTGCGATCAATATCACCGGTAAGTTCCTTTATAGCATCTTCAACATAATTATCTAGCATGCCAAATAGTTCCTTGAATTCTTTCTTAATATTTAAGACTTTATCCAAAAAATTATTCAGTTTTTCCTCCTCTGTAAAGTCTACGAATATCTCAGAGCTTTTAGCAAAAACTTTTTCGTTATTAGTAACGATATTACTGTTGATTGTTGTTTCCATCTGCCTTTTCCCGAGGTTTAGAGTAATTGAACCTGATTACAATATTAGATTAAATTTTGTAGTTAAACAAATTCTTAACTTATACTAAACAAATTCTGTACCAATCAATTAATATCAATAAGCTTTACAGGTATCCGTAATTTATCACTTAAAATTAGTCTTAAGACTAATGCTTAGATCCCATCCATTTGTCTGGTGAAAATTCTCTACGGGGAGTATTTGCAGGCTAGACATCACAAAGTGTTTAAAAACACAATGTCCCTCAAAATTGCTAGTCTGGTCGTGTATAAACTTAAAAAGTGCCAGTGTGGCATCTTGGGAGATCTCAAAAGCCTCTGTATATGCATCGTCACCGGCATTGCCATCAAGCTTTCTAATACACATAAATGAGAGATTATTGCCAAAGCGCACATTATCCTCATCATTGCTTAAAGGTCTAGCCCCGGGCAGCAGTGCAATTAAAAACACATCGTCACCCTCATGCCTAATGTCGCGGGCTTTTCGCGCATAGCGGGTCTCACTGGCCACCATAAGCGTGTCTTTTATGGCTGGTATTTGTGACTGGGCAAGTGCCAGAAACTCTTTAAGGTCTTTTATTCTTAGCATCGCGTTTAAGTTTTTCGGCCTCGTGGTGTTTGTTTACCAGATAGACCAGAATGTCGTAGGTGTTTTGTTTTCCGGTGGCGTGTATGTCTCCAAATACACCCGTCTCTGCCAGATCATACAAGGTGCCCAGCATACCAATACCGGGTGTAGCGGTTGTTTCTCCTGTTTTTTGAGAGAACAATACTGTAAGATCTACCGTTTTACCCCCGCCTATAGGCAGCGCATTTTGTGTTGCCATCCACTTCTGGCAGGCAGCATAAAACAAATATGTTCCATATTTTATACCGGTATCAACATTGCTCATTAATTCTGCTCTGCTCTCTATAGCTTCAGGATCGTACTTTTTGCCTTTAGGCCAGTATAATTGAGCTACCAACAGATCGAGGTATTCTTCTTGCCTGGTAGCTGTGTAATCGTGAAAACTGTCATTTGCAGCCAGATATTGAGCAAATACGGTATTAGCCAGAGCAGCCGTGGGGCCATAAACAAGTTCATCACCATGATTAAAAAAACGAATTTTATTAGTGATACAGCTAAGATCTACCTCTTTAAAGGTCTTACCATCCTGTCGTGTGGTTTTATAGAAGGAGTTTAATAGTTCGCCAATGCGGAAAATGTTCTCTGCCACAACCGCATTAGATTTTTTGCTCATATCTGCCTTGCGTTTTAAGTTGAGCAGTTTATAAAGCAGCTGTACTTTAAGTTCCTGAAAATTAATCTCGCCCAGGGAATAGTCATAATTGAGCCTTGCAAAATCAATATACTCTGAAGTCGTACACTCTGCAATGTTGCCCGGAAAGTCAAGCTTTATCTTGTTGTATGGTATCTCGATGCTATGCATTCTCTATGACCATTTTCTTTTTATTGACCTTTAGACCAGAATCATTAAGAATTTGTTTATTCTCACCCTCAACAGCGGTTGCGAGTTGGTGATTTTTAAGCTTTGTTTTAGTGACAGATCTCCCACCATGAAAACCTAATATAGAGCGCGTTTTTAGCTTCTTTTGAGCCGATTTTACAACTGTTTCGCGCGTTTTTTGACGCTTTTCATTAACATGATCCTGCAGGTTTAAAAGTGCATCACCAAAGAACTCAGCCTCTTTTTTGGCTTTCTTTTCGGCAATAGCTTTCTTCCATCCTTTGATGGTGAACCAGGAGATGAAAAAGTTGATTAATTGACCAGTGTACAGTTGTAGGTGAATTTTCATAGTAATTTGATAATTATTTAGTTCTAGCTTTCTTTGTATATAGAAATGCACCATTACTTTTAAGCATTTGTTCTTCTAAAGATTGTAGAATTTCAGCTCCTTTTTTAATATTATTAAATGAGTAATACGGCATGATATTAAATTATAGTGATACGTGGTTATTCTCTTCATTTAGTCCGCTAAGTGGATCTCTGGCAACAGTAGCGGTAGTCATATTGATGATGGCATACTGCTGCTCTACATTGCGCAAATGCAGTTGCGCTTTATCGCGTAGACGCTGCACCTTTTCTTCCCAAACGGCGGTAAAGTCTTTAGGTTTCATATTATACTCAACCTTATCTGGGAACATCTCTACAGGCAGCATATCATAAGCATCTGCCATGGTGAGATACGTAATGGCTTTACGAATATGATTTAAAAGCACCTTGTTTTCAAGTGAGATATCAGCTTCAGTATTTCCTTCTATGATACCTTTTAATTCAGTGTATTTGGTTGAACCAATTAGTGGGTATATACTCTCGATCTCATGATCTGCCATTAACGGGACCATGCGATAATATAATTGTCCGCTGTTATTTATTGGGTAGATATCATCAAGTATTTGGGTTTTATAAATGAAGAGACTCCGTGATTTTTTATATGCGTCAGAATCTGTCCAGGATTCGTGATTTAGCTCATCCAGATAAGCAATCAACATATCTAGCGCGCGGTAAGCCCGTTTAAGGTGTGCAGCATTGTCACGGTCAAGTTGCCACTCCCACGGCGTCACCTGATTGTCTGTACGGTTTTGCTTTCTTCCTGAATTGGTATGCTCAAGATCACCAGACTGCATATAATTGAGCGCAGCCATAGTAATAATGTACGTCTGCATTTGCTTTACAATTGCATTTTGCAAATCATCTTTATCTGCAATAGGCGTAAAACCTTCAGGAGCTTTATCAGCGTCGTAGTGGTATAATGCAGTGAGATACGCCTCTTTACCTATGTAATTAATTAAAAGCGGCGTTTGCTGCTCAATATCTGGTATCAGTGCCTCAAAATTGAATTGAGCATCAAAATATCCCAGAAGTGCCTTAAGCTCTTCATATCCTTTATCGGCCTTATTAAAAATTATAGGTGTCATATTGTAGGATTTTGATTTTTAGCTCTGCTGCCCGGTGTTTGTTCCTGAAGCGGGGCAACGTTTATGTGCCAGAAACCTATTTTGATATCTGTATTAAAATTGGCTTTAATCGCATCGTTAAGGGCTTTTGTAACGTAATATTCAGCCAACATTACTGAGGTGCGCTGATGATTAGTAAGTGCGTACAGCTGCTCTGCACCACTATCGCTTTTACCATCTGCACCCACATTTGCAAGGGCACTGTGTAGACCAAAAGCAGCAAGTACAGAACGGTCACCCTGTTGAGCTATCTCAAGTTGAGCACGCACATAATCAAGTATCTTTTGCTCGATAGGCTCTATCCTCCAGCCTTGCTCATGTGCAGTACCACCTATAAGAGTTACTACGTATGGATTATGCCAAAATTTACCCACATTATCCACTCCAGATAATACCTGAGTTAATTTCTTTAGAATCTCATCTCGCAGATCATCAAGCATCTTTTCGCTGTATTTTTCGCCATCCTTCAGGTTTCCCTTTAGGATTTTACGTTTCTCTTCCCAATAAGCTGCTGGAGACTGTATATGCCATTTTATGTTCAGGCTATTTTCAGTAAGTGCCGTAAGGATTTTAGGTATAGCAGTAGAGTTTTTTATCCAGGGGATAGCGCCAAGAATTTCAGGTGCTGAGTAATACGGCACACCAAAAGATCTACGTACTGTGTAGTGAATAGAGATAGGGTATTTAGTAGGCTCTAAAGGATCATAAATTGGGTAAACATCCCACGTGTCCTGCTTTTTGTTCTTAAAGTCACCTACGATAATGTGAGTAGGTTTAACGAGATATTTTTTATTTGGGGTTTTCTTGTATGCCAGACGCCAGTTAGTGGCAGAGATAGGTTCGGTTTTAGCGATACCGGAGCGAGATCCTATACGACCCGCACGATTGCGGAACATAAAGTTGGCAATTGCATTCACATGGAAATACTCACCAGCTGTACAGTGAAGCTGCTCCTGGTAGTTCTGCTCTTCCAGCCATTGCTTGATTGCCGCATCAATGACCGGCTTACGCGTGAAGTTAGTACCGTCTGCCTCTTCCTGGTATAAGTATGGCCCTTGCTCGATTAGTAACTCAATCTTACGGTTCTGTATGCGTGGGGCAATATGATTGGGATATACCGCATCTACTATCTGATTAGGTACATCGTCATTATTACCAAAGGGTATGAACTCATAGTCACCTGCAGCCATCGCAAGATCACCCCACTCTGCTGGTGTTTCTGCGTTTAATTGATTCTCTTTAGTTGCACCACGACCAGTAACCTCAAAGTAATAAGCTCCTGTCTCATTAACGGATAGATAGTCTTTAGCGTTTATGCGGGTTAATCCGTTCATCTTTGTAAAATGATTAAAGTTTGATTGATAGCCAGAAGGCGTGTGATATGAGCCTTGCGGCGTTCTTTATTCTCCACATTTAATATTGGCACCAGGTACTGCAGAGAGCCGCTTGATTTCATCCTGCCCAGCTGCGCCTTATCGATGTAAGATATCTCTCCGTTCTCTTTTATGAAGCGTATACTAAATGCCTTGCCTTGCTTGGTTAGGTCTTTCATGACCTCAATTGCCTGCTCGTAGGTAGTAATTGTGCTATTAGATTGCCTTGACATAGTACAATGATAGCGGTAGCATACAAAAGCTATGTGGACACCGCAGTCATATTTCTCGAAAATGGAGAGATGTGTAACGACATAAAGAGGAGATGGCGTGGCGGTATCTTTCGTGACTGATCACTTTTAATTTTGTAGATGATTGAGGTTTTCTCTTTGAATTTCAATTTCTTACAAATGAAAAGCAGGTTAAATACCGCTAAAATCGTGCAGAACAAGCCCAATATCTCCCCATTTAAATTTGTTAAGTAAACAAATGGTGTTAATGAATAGAAGGATCTCCCCCAAAACTCACAGATTCTCCTGCAATAAGATTCAGGTTTTCTGGAGTAGTTACGTAGTACTTTAATGCATCTGAAGGATTCGTAGAATAGAATGGCAGCATATCATTTGGCAAACTTTCTGAAGACTTATCCTTATGCAGCGATTTCTCACCTTTCCGGTTTATTTTTAAAACCAGTTCTGCACGCTGTAAGGATGATTTAAGGGGGGCACACTCGTTTTGATCTATTAAAAGCATAGGGAGGCCTGCCGTATTATTTTGAACTAACATCTGCAGCATAAGTTCATATTCTGTCTGATGTAAAATTGTACCGCGTTCACGGTTCATCAATTGGCAGTCCCAGTCGGTTCTATTGCCTTCTTTATCATACTCTATTGCTTTCTTAAACTTGCTTGCGTGATCTTCACCAACACTCTGCCACTGGTTATTAGCAGGATCATGATACACTTTAAGAACTTTCATTTTATGATGTTTAAAAAACTCACGGAATAATTCTCCAAGATCTATCAAAAAGTCTGGAGGTACAGTATGTATAAACTTTAGAATCCGCTCTATTTTCAAACTTTCTGTCTGGCCAATTACCAGACTACACATTTTACCTGTATCTAATCCCGCTTTAAGGGGTTGATTAGGATTACAGTATTTCAGGTCCAGGCTATTAACTTCTATATCACGTGCATCATTTGACTTATCAATATTGCTGTACTTATAACCATCACTATAGAAGTTCTTTGCTCCCAGATTGGGATAAAACATCTGCCCTTTTTCAAGCGTAGGAGCAATTGAAAGTATGGAAGTCAAAAACTCCCGCACATTCATTTTTTTCAAAATTGTTTTGAAATATTCAACTCGCAAAATCGAAATATTAACAAAGCTGCTGGCACGGTAAAAGAAGGTACTATCCTTCCGCGCAGCTCTCCATTCTGCATCCCACGTTTTAATATCGCGATCTGCTTTTTCTATAGCATCCTGATCGTTTTTCTCTTCAGCACGCATACGTGCAATCCTGCTTTTGTTCAGCTCATCTGCAGCATACAAAATCGCCTTGATCTGCTGTTTATTCATGCCTTTTTCATGACGCATAAACCAATCATGCTCACCGTGATTAGGATTAGGCATGTCTGTTGTCATTGTGGTGCCGCCGTAATAAGGCGAATGACCAAAACGCACAAATTCACCGCGCAGCGCCGGACTCAGTTTGTTAAACTTAGCTTCCGCCTGGTACTTAATCTCATCAGCAATAATGTGCTGGTAGGAATCACCTGCGCCGGTTGATGGTCTGTCCTGAGATATTAATTTAAAGTGTGTTCCTGTAAAAGCGGTGATCGTATGCTTCCAGGAGATGGGTGGTTTATATGGCGGACCATAACCTTTAGGATAAAAATTCTTAGGCGGCCGTACTCCCACAACGAAGTGAATTCCCTCAATCCATCCGTTACGTTCCCATCCTTCTATTAGTGAAGGCATCACGTTTTTAACGGCATTCATATAGGTGTCACTAGATACGGCGATATATGCACCTGGCATATCGTAGCAAATGTCTATAGTACGTCTGGCAATAAAATCTGTTGTTTTACCGGTACCACGTCCCAGAATAAGAACAAGATGCTGTGGTGCGATCATCGCTACCATTTGCGACAACCAACTTCCAAAAAGTATTTTTAGGCGATCGTAGGCCTTATTTATCTTCTTTCTCCGGCTCATTCCAATCTAGAATTGTTTTAGGCAATAGATCTGCTTCCTGCTCCAGGCGCAGCATTTCTTCTGCAGGTAGTGGTAATCCTCTTATTATTGCCTTGATTTCTGGTCTCGATTGTTCTGGTAAACCTAGATCTGTGATCTTATTGGTGTATAGATAGTAGCGCTGCTCGTATACTTCTTTTGGTAGTTGTTCCTTTTTCTCAGCATAAGCGCCGCGCAATGTTGCGGCTTCTTTCCAAAGGTCTTTTGCTTTAGCGATATCCTGAGCGCTTTCTGCGGTGCGTATGATCAGTATAGCTGCTTTGTCTAATCGATCTGCATATACATTTGCCCAGGCTTCCTGGGTGATGTCATTATCAAGGTAAAAATGATTGATAGCATCTGCATAAATCTGCTTTGCGCGGTTGCGGTTGCCATTAAATTTATCATCATAGTGGGTAAGCAGATTATCTATGATCTCAGGTTCAAGTGCCATAGACTGATGCCACTGATAACAGCGTTCTATCATTTCCATATAGATGATAAGCTCAGCAGGCATATTCTGGGTCTCGCGGGTTGCCACCCACTTTTGTAATGTGCCAAGCGTTACCTCACTAAATTCATCTTCCAGCTTCCTCATATTCCGAAAATGTCAAAAACTGCATTTTTAAAATTGGCTTCCTTTCTCCTGTTTTCTGAAATCTGTACCGCTGTCATATTACCATCTGCAATGCGATCTATAAGTGCATCGTCTTCTGTTACTTCTAGCTGCAACTGACCTCTTTTATATGCCTGGTAGATTTCACTTTCTTTATTGCGAAAAGCTTTCATAAAGCTGCGTGCATCTATATGCAGCAGTTTTACCATGTCTTTACAGGCTTTATTCTGCGCAGCCATTTCTGTGATCACTTCCAGATCTTCAGCAGTAATTAAATCGGCATGTTTAGGTGGGAGTTTTTGCGTACTCATTGCACTTCAATTTTATCCAATATCATCTTAGAATTATTGAAACAATATTCTATAAACTTAGCGTGCCTTAAAGCTTCTGACTTTTCTATTTCAGACTGAACACTATGTCCTTCAATCTCATAATACGGTATTCTAGCTACCTTATATTTACATCCTAAACCAGTTCCAACAATATTCCAAGCTTTATTGCTCACACTGTGTTTAATTTTCACTTTGATATTTGGATCTTCTATTTTCATTACTTTATTTCTCCCGGCACAGTCCCGGACAGTTATACTTACATTGAGCTGAATAACAATTCAGATTTTCCTTTTTAGGTGGTGCTGGCGGGTTTTTCATTTTTGGAACTCCATATCCTTTGCATTCTCCTATATATAGAAGTAAAACCAGCTTTATAAGAATGTCGAGAACTAAGGTTCCTAGAATAATTATAGCTACAAATAGTATGAATTTCATCATTTCCTTTTACCTAGTTCATCTTTAGCAAAATCAAGCAATCCCTGCTGAAATTCAGCTAATGTTTTACTTTTATCACGGTCGCCTGCGTCCCGTTTCTCATCATTAGCTTTAGCCGTATTCCTTCTTACATTATTCTCCAGACTGGAGATCTTCTTTGTCAGTGCAGGAGTATCAAGTTCCGCGATTTCTTCTTCAGCTTTTTGCTGTTCAAAAATGGGATGCTCTCCTAATACTTTCCTATTTTTTTGGTAGTACTCCAGTTCTGCCCAGATCTGCTTGTTCTCCATAAAATTATCTTTTACGGTGTCTGCAATTGCTTTGCGATCTTCATCTGTTAGCGCTTCATGTAGTTTGGGCTGTGTTTCCATGTATGTGTGATACGCAGTGATCATGTCATTAACCAAAATCTTATAGATATCTGGGCAATCTTTCTCTCTTAAAAATGGAAATTGCTGCCACAGCTTTATCTTTTCTTTTGCCGCTGTTGGCATCGCTGCTGTTTTCTCTGCAATTAGATTCTGGCGATCATCAAGCATCTTTTGTAAACCGGCCATTTTAGCATCAAAACCTGCCTTTTCCTGCCATTTTTCGATCTCTTGCTCCAGATCATCATTCTTTGTGGCTTCGTGCTCTACTCCTTTTTCTTTTAAGAAAGCTTTCATCTCCCGGTTACCTGCCAGACCTTTTGAAAATTCCGGAACTTCCGGCAAAGCGGCATTCTTGTATTCTTCAATCTCAGCTGCTGTTTTGAGCAAGACTTCTTTATCTGCCGCTGGATTGAGCTGAAGTAATTTTTCTTCTGTAGTTAACACAACCGGCTCATCAATAGAATCATCAGTTTGCTCTACCGGTTTGTCTACTACCGGCTGATTCATATACACCGTGTATTTACGTTCAGAAACTCCGGCCAACTTGCACAATTCATAGCACAGTCGCTTAACATTATCTTCTGTATCTATCATGCGGTTAAATCCTGCCTGTATAGCCAGAGATTTTGTGGGGAACTTATTATATAAATTCTTGCCCACAAATAAAGTGCGGTCGTGTTTTAAATAATCAATGACGTCGTTAACTGTGGGTGTTTTCATATCGATAATTTTGATACTGCAAACTACCGTGTCACGACAAATACTATGTGGACAGTGCGCCCAGCTCAGTGCAGGCGAATAAGTTCCCCTCTCCCAACGGAGAGGGGTTAGGGGTGAGGATTTTTATTTTTAACTTAGCGGAAATCAAATATTAATACTATGAATGATCTGGAAAAATTTATTGCGCTGTATAAGAGTTTTGGGATTTCTCTAGAAGTAGAGAAGAATGACAAAGGATGTTTTGTTTCTTTAGAAGTTGATGATGATAATCCCAAGCTTACAGGATATCATGGATTTTATTCTAAAGTATATTTTGACATTAATGGAAAATTTGAAGCACAATGTTTTGCAGAATAATTATGATGAGAACAACATACCTCTAAAACCGTGCAAAAAATCGTGCATTCGTGCGCAGGGTGTTAAGATATTGCGTTAAGCCTTGATAATACTATGTTTATAGACTTTTTTAAGACGCACACTTTGGTTGTGCACATTCGTGTCGTCCGCACGATTTAACAGTTAAGGAGTTTCATTTATTGTAGGCGTACAAAACATAAGATCATCTGAAGGGAAATCATTTTCAACTTTAATATTGAAAATTCCAAATCGACCATCTATTATGTCTCCTTTTATTAAATCATGTGCAACCTGGCTTAAATATAGATTGAATTGCATTTCATCATCAATAAAATTTTTATTGATTTGAGCAACAATCTTATCGATTTCAGTATGTACATCTGATTTATTCATAATCTCAAAGATATATAAAAAAAAGCTTGCTTTACTCCCTTCTACGTTGGGAGAAGGGCTGGGGATGAGGAATAAAAAAAGCGCCTGACATCACATCAGGCGCTTTGTAGCTAATTCAGAAGGCAGAAGTTATTCTGATCGGCTTTCTTCTATAAAAATAAAATCTCCGGCGCCTTGCTGGTATGCACGCACCGTTAGTGTATTACCTTCGAGTCCCTGCCATGCCACAGCACCTGCAAGTATAAAGTCATTGCTTGCAGCTACACTTGCAGGGTTATCACCGCCACTACCTATCAGGGTATAAACAGATTTATCATTAGCATTGGTTAATGAAGTGATCACTGTTGCTGCGCTATTATCCTGTAGCTGGTAACGTCCAGTGCCATTAATTACATTAACTTCAGTAACATCTGCCGGTACAAGATTTACAGTAGCTAGAGTCACAGTACCAAAATATCTTCCTGGTAATGTGCGGCTTCTTTGAAACTGCTGAAAGCGTACCATATTACGAGTCGCCTCATTGTTATTCTGCCCTTCTATCAATAAGCTCAATGGCGCACATGGCGTACCATAAAATTTATAATAAGGTTCTTCGCCATCACACGCACCAACTCTAAAACCTAAAGCAAGGTTCTTATTGGTCATATTGGCCACAAATTCATCAAAGTCAAGTGATGAACCAGGATGATAAAATTCTGGTAATCCTGTGAAACTTACGGCATCTTCTTCCCCTTCACTTGTTATAGGTAGACTTATCGAACTGGCTGTTGCCTGAAGGATAGTCACATATTTACCGGGCTTCATGATGATCTCTCCCACCATCTTGATTCCTTTACTATCACGATTAGGCCAGTACGCTACTTCATCAAGATCTACAACAACAATGTTTGAGCTTTTTGATTGAGGAGAGCCGCCACCTAAAGGTTTATTTACATCTATTCTTACGTAAGACATAGTTTTAATTTTTTAAGGTTAAACAATATCCCCGCCGGAGCGGGGACTTTTATACTATCCTCGAGCAGTTTCTACAAACTTGCTTCCTGTGTATTCTACAGTGATGTATGTACCATCAGTAAGAGTTACAGCAGCTGTTAAGAAAAAGTTTCCAGAGTTCGCTATCGTAGTTGCGTTGGTAGTACCACCGCCACCGGTTATGGTGTATCGCTCACCGCTTACTGCATTTTCTATATTAGTCAATGCGGTTGCCTGAGTGTTTTCAGAAGTTACAAATGAAGTACCATCTGCAGCATCTGCAGTTGTAGCATCTGGAGCTAAAATGGTTACTTCCGGTTCTGGATCATCACCTACAGTCTTGCGGCTTATCTCGATGGCTTTACCACCTTCTAGGCCTTGTAAGACCATAAGATCTCCATTGCTTAAAGTGAAATCAGCTCCCCCTTCAAGAATGATGTTTGTGCCATTTTTTATGGTAGATCTGTTGGCGTCTGCATTACCAAGAACGTATATACGCTCACCAGGAGTCACATCATCAAAACCGGTTATGTTTGTAGCTTCGGTGTTATTCGCACCAACAACAATGCTGTTGTGTAATGCAAGTGACGGTGTGGCATCATTTGCAGCTACAGGTATGTAGCTATCTACTAATACTTCTACATCATTTGAGAAAACCAATTGGTTCTCATAGCTGTTCGCAGGAAGATCATCTTGCTTTCTACCAAATACAGCTACAAAAGTCCCTAGCTTATAATCACCAAATGCTTTGATGTTTCGTGGATTGTCACCTGATTTCACAAACTGAATAAAACCATCTTCACCAGGCTTATCAGTAAGTGCGTATTCATTGTCTTTTGTGGTGATATACATGAAGTCTTCACCTTCCATCTGGTCATAAGTTACAAGCTCGATATTTGAGAAGTCATCTACATTGTCTGTATCACCATTGTAATCTGTATTCCCGCCGTACTTCAATTTACGTGCTTCGTTATAGCGACGCTTCCAGGTAGGTGATAATACATATTGCATATCTGGTAAGATGCGCACGTCATAAGGCAATCTCTCACACATGGTTTTCACATAGTCGTGAATGTTTTCTGGTGTGGGTTTGCCCATTTTAAATGCGCGATACTTGACACCACGGGCATCTTTATATTTCTTCAGGAACCCTGAAAAGTTATTCATAAAACTTGCCGGAGTATTACGATTAGGATCTGCAAAGTATACACCGCGGCCCATAACGATCTTATCCTCTTTACGTGCACGTTTCATGATCTCAGTCACCACGTACATCACAAAGCGCATTTTATGCGGGTTAGAATCTGTGATACCTAATGCAGCAATATTCTTGAGGTAAGATTTTTCAAGCTTTTTCAGTTCGTAACCTTCAAAAAGCATATCGATCTGGATATCTCTTACCTTACCTTTTTCAACTTCAAACTTTACTTTGTTTTTAGGTAAGAATTTCTTTTTAAGGGACTGTGTGATCTCACCGGTAACGATAGACGTATGCAGGTATTCATCACTTACACCGCTGATCAATTCAACATACTTTTTCATCTCCAGGCCGTCAAGCATGGTAGTATGAATCATCTGTGGATCTTTACGGAAATAATCCTGAATATCAGCATTCAGCTTATCAATGTTTGCCGTTTGTGTCCAGTCTGTTGCCGCTGTGATAGGCAAACCGGCTAAAGCTTGTTTTGTTGCCTGGTTCCATGGGCGGTCTGCGAAAGCATCGAACTGATTGTTGCTCGCAAATAAATGCGTCTTGCTGTGTGAGATCTTCATTTTACTAAGGTTAGCGGTAATTGTTTCCGGGGCCTCCTCGCTGTCAGGCAATTTTTCCAGCTTAGCAATTAGACCTTTCTTTTGTTCATTGTCTGCTTTGATCTTATCAAACTCTTTAGTAAGAGCATTCAACTTCGCAGAAAGTGAGGCGTCTGCTTTCGGAAGTTCAGTAGCATCTGTATCTTCTTCTTCATCTTCTTCTGAAGTTGCTGCAGCTTCAATACCTTGCTCTCTCATAAAAGCATCAATGGCTGTTGAAGCTTCTTTTGCTTCTAACGAGTCATTATACTTTGCCATAAATTTTTCGGCGAAATCTGGTTTTTTGGCCGCCGCGTTCAATTTTTCTTGATCTTCTTCAGTTAGTTTTAATTCACCTTCCGAAAAAGAAGCAATTCCGAGTGTTACCAGCACGAATGCCTTCACTTGATCCCAATACTTCATTACTGTTTGGTTTTTGATTAATAATTATTTAATAGTTGTTATTCATAAAGGCTGACACCGCGGCCAGTTCTTTAACTTTCTCTATAGCATCGGTCATCGTGCCCATGCTGTCTGCAAAACCATACTCTATAGATTCTTCACCGTAGAACATGCGCCCTTCCAATATGCCTTCTACTCCTGTATTGATTTTGCCTCTGCGATCTGCCTGTACATGCTGTTGAAATTTCTCAGCTGCTGGATTAAGCAGATATTTGCGTATGAGTTCGTAGTTGCCTTTTAAGGCTTCCTTAAACTCTTTGTTTTTATAGGAAGAAGGATCTGCATTGATCACATGATCTTTTATACCCAGATCTTCATAGTATTTTTCATAACTGCGCAACGTGGCCATTACACCCAGCGAACCCATCATACTACTTATATCATTCTGTACTTGTATGTGATCTGTAGGCGAAGCAATCCAAAGGCCGGCACTGGCACACATATCTACACGAGCGAGCACGGGTTTCTTTTTATTCCTGGCGAAATCCCTAAACGGACCTACAGATCCCAGTCCGCCACCTGGGGTGTCCATTATCCAGATCTGTCCTATGATGTTTGGATCGTCTTCAAACTGCTGTGCAAAGCGCACATATTCATCTGCGCCATAACAAAAGGGGTTGCCGTACTTGATCATCTCCCCTACTATCTCAATCACACCTATTGAATCAGGCGGAATCTCTTCTGCTGTTCTGGGTAGAAATGGGGTACCGCTCTCGTCTATGAGGTAACGTACAGCAGCGTCTATTTTGTTAGGTTTTTCATTTTGAGTTTCGCCAGCTAGAATTTTGTGAGCCAATTGTAAACTGGCCATCGCAGAGAATGGTGATAATGCCCAAAGGCCGGAACGAATTTCTTTAGCAGTTCTTGAAAATAGCATCCTCGATTTTTAAGAGGTTTGATACAATTATAGAGAACTACTGAATATATTAAGTGGACAACCCGATTTTTAAGGCTTTTAGAGCGATATTATAGGGTTCTATGGGAGTTTAACGATTTTTTGTGTTTTAAGAAATAAATGGACAAAAGATGGGCATATTTTTACAAAAGCCCATATATCAAAGGCTTTGCGCTTTTCTTATTGCGTTGGCACATCTTTTTCCATGCGGTAAGATTCTTATCGGTATAGATCACGTGATTATTATGACAAAAAGTGCGAATAGCTCGTGTACGTATTCTTGAATTCTCAGATTCACGTTCACTTTCTGCACCGCTCACAAAAATGCTTAACTGAGTCCTGAATACCGTTCTGAATTTTTCTTCAATCTCTCGCATAGCCTGTTTGTCAAGTTTTAGAAAATGGCGATTGCCTTGTAGAATATCTGGTTGATTATTACCGGCGCGTATTGATACACTGATGTAAAAATTAACTGCAGTATCTTTTTTTGCCGGTGCGCGTGCTGGAGATAGTTTACGTAAAACGAAGGCGCCAAAATCTGAATGTAAATTAACGAAGAAAGGATTTTCAAAAGATCCATCACGCAGTTCACATTGTTCAGTGCCAAGCTTATTCCCGAAAAACGTTGCCAGGTAGATAGGTAATGGGAAGGGTATGATTTGCCTGTTCACGTTACTAATATAACTATAGAGACAGAAATCACAAAATATATTTTGTAACACGTGATTTTTGACATGAAAAAACCACCCTGGAGAGGATGGTTTCAATTTTGTCGATTTGGGATGTAAGCGTGTGTAAGTAGATCTTAATGCGCAAGCACTTTAAAAAATTCGCCTAAAAGCTGCTTCCTGATCATAATACCTGGTAAGGTTTCAGGGTTGCAAAGATGTTCGTCGCGTACGCTGGCCTCAAACATTTGATCTAGCGCTTCTTCGTATTCCTTAGGCTCAAAATGGCTTAATAGAATTTGTAAGGCTTGTGCTTCTTTCATTTTAACGGGTAATTTATGTTTCATGTGATGATTTTTACACAAAATACCTATTCACAATAAATATAAATTACGGTTTCCCGTAAACATAATTGATCGAAGTTTTATAACAAGGGATGCAGATTTTCTATACGTGCTTTGATTACTGCCCTTCTGTTATAACAATGATGTTGTTCCAGCTTCTTCTGTAACCGGGCCACATCAGTTTCCTGCATCACCATATTTACAAAAGTATCTGGCAGCTCATCTATGATATTTTGTAGCGTGTCCTGGTTCAAGATTGTGTTTTTTTACTGAGGAACACCCCCACCTGGGGAACAAAAATAGCAACAGTCTGTAAAATTCTAGGAAGAAGAAACCAAATAGCAATAGCATACACCCACCAGGGTATGACTTTGAATATCTTTTTTGATGCTTCTATAACCCGCTCTTCATCTGTGCGCTCTGTGGTTTTATTACTATTGACTTCAGTATTCGTATCTTTAGTTTCTCCGATCATATTGGCAATCTTAAAAGCCAAAGCATCTTCATCAAAATATACACTTGTGCTATTGCTCCCAGATTGTTTACCTGCTTTAAAATTTGCCAATGCTTCACGTATGCGCGCATTTACCAATTCATCTGCGGTACCTAAAGGAATGGTGAAATTGTCATTGATAGCCTGATTAACTCTGGTATCTCTAACGCTATCATTTTTCTCTGAAATCTTTTCAGAAGAGTTTTTGACGGCATTACGATCAAATGTCTTTTTACTGCCTACACAGGACCCCGTCATAAGCCAGGCCAAGACTAGCAACAGGTATAAAATATTTCTGATTAGTAATTTCATGGTTTATACTCTTTTCATCCAACCGTTGAAGAATTTCTCCTGAGCAGGATTCGCAAATACAATATCTCTGTATTTCGTGAACTGGAGACCATTTAAAACTTTTAGCAAAATATCCTTATCAACTTTACTGTAAGCTGAAAGTGTGGCAGGGCCAATTCTGCCATCAATATGTAAATCCTTAAAGTTTCTCTGGTTTCTATTAAGCAGATTAAGTGCTTCCTGTAGCATTCTGGATGCGGTTCTCACACCCATATTTACAGCGGTATCAAATAATTCTAAAGCAATTGAATAATCAAACTTATCAAGATCCATATATCTTGAATTCCAGTAATAGGTGTAATAAATGCTTTTCGCCCTGTCTAGAGATAATTCTTTAATGTTCTCATTTGGAAAAGCTCTTTTTGAAATCCCATATTTAGTCTCACCACCTCTGTCTGCCGGATCATTTACATATCCGCCCTCTATACCTATTAATTGCTCAAATGCTAGATTGAAGTTTTCCATCATTCCTTTTCTTTAGTTAAAAATTCCTTGAATTTTAGCTCTATTACCGCCTCTGCGTAAGTGAAAATAGGAGCCTTTTTTTCGTAGATATATTCAGTGTTATTGCCAATGCTTTTAAAATCTCTATACCAAAAAAGAAATACTGGTATGTTTATAACAACAGAAGAAGTAATTCCTAATGCGACTCCCCAAAATGATCCATTAGTAGTATCTGCCGTCAACTGGTTTACACAGTATAAATATGCTACCAACGTTAAAGCCTTAAAAGCGGTGAATTGTAACTTTTGAGGATTGAATTTCTTTAACTCATAAATCTTCATTAGTTTCTTAAATTCTGGCGTTCCCGGCTCGTATTTTAGTGATTCTGCTAAAGCAACTTTTGATTCTTTTTTTGACTTTTTTACACCGTAAAATGCATCTACTAGGATTGTGATCAATAAAATCAATAATACCGCATTTGGTATTCCAAATAATTCTATTTCCCAGATCTCACTTATGATCTCAACTAAAAAACTTATTACAGCAGAAGTTGTCAATACAACATAATGATTGTCTGAAGCTAGATCCCATACCCGTTTTATATACAGATAAATAGGATTAAAGAATATTTGAAAACAGGTAGGGATCATCTATCTAACTCTTAACTTTCTTTACCGTATCATCAACCAACCTACTCAGGCCAAGTGTGATAATATCCAGTAGTTTATCTTTTGCGAAAAGCAGCATCAAACCTGCGGCCCAGCACCCGGGAACCCAAAAGAATGATATCTCTTTCCTGGTCTCAAAAAACAAATAGATTATCAGGAGGCTAAAGCCCACAATTATAAAAAGTAGCCCTATGATCGTGCTTAGTGGATTTTCTTTTATTCTTTCCATATCTAAATCTAATGTGTTGTATTAATTAGCAGCCAGTCGCTATTGAAATCATATTTTCTGAATGTGGCTGTTTCGTTAGGTGAAAGCACCAGACTACCACCGGGTATATCAATATTACCGGCGTTATTTATAGTTAGTGTTCCTGCGCCTAATGCGGTGATTGTAATCTCATCACCTGTTATATGCTTACTTGTGATTGTAGACAAAGCTGTAGTCCCTGTATTAACCAAAAAGCTGTTGAGACTTACAATGTCAAGCGAGCCGTCACCGGCCACCGCTAATTGTCTGGTGATGCCTTGTGTAGTAAGTGTGCCACTGCCTGTGTTATTGTATTGCGTAATACCCACGTGGGAATCGCCCCATATTATATAATCGTGCGTACCTATGAATTTATTATTTGTTATACTAGCAGAAGAAGCATTGACATAAACGCCATAACCTGTGCCGCTGCCATTGCTTGCCGCATTTGCAAATCTTGATTTATCAACGGTAACATTACTAGCGGAATTGACGATTTTAATTCCCTTGTGTAGATTTTCAAAATAACCGCTTATGTGTATGTCCTGCGCTCTGTCTATCTCTATACCTAGATCTGCATTTTGCAGTGTTACCAGGTTAAAATAAATAGAATAAGGTGTAGTGTCATTGATAGGTGAGCCGCCTATAAATTCACGCCCTATGTAAATATTTCTGCTTGTCGTTTCTGTGTCAGCATTCCACGAAGACACCTGACCCTCTGCTATGCAATTATTAAAATCTACCTGGCCTACTTTACCGGTGATCCTAACTGTAGACGCGTTATTTTCTGATCTAAAAAAACGGCAATGATTGAAAGTAAGGAACTGATTTACAAGATCCCCACCATTAGGCCCCTGCTGTGCTTGCAGGTACATAGGATCACCATCAAAACCTTTAACAGTTATATGTGTTAGTGTTGTATACCACAACCCGCCATGATAAGGAGCTTCCGGCAATTCTTTAGCGGAAAAATCAATACCTTTTTGATTTGGGTTTGTAGCACCTATCCCCTGTATTGTTAGGCTTGTTATTTGTAGCCTTTGCACAGGACCTGCGTCTAGTTTTACAAACCCATCTAAATCTGTATCTGCCGCTTGCAAAATGCTTTCATGCTCAGAAAGCCCGATGTAATTCACATCTGAGTATATGACAACGCTGTCAAGTATATATTTTCTGGGTGGTATAATTACTGTCCGGTTGCCGACTTTTGCCGCTTCTACGGCTGCATTCCAAGCAACTTGATCATTACTTGTGTCATCGCCTGTTGCTCCAAAAGCTTCTATGTTTGCACCTGCGTCTAACCCAATTAGCGACTCTGCGTAGGCTCTAGATTCATTTAATATAATTGTGTCATTTTGAAACGCTAATGCTTTTGCAGCATCTGCCTTGTTTTGTGCGCCTGTTTGGGTTTCAAAGTCAAGGGATGAAATCTCGCTATCTGTATATAACCTGTCTGCAATGGAAGTACTATCTGCTATTTCTTTAACTCTTGTTTCAGTAATTCCCCCACCAGAAAAATCAATATCATTTATTGCCGCTCTTAGGCTGGCGGCAGTGTCTGTAGTGTTACCACCGTTAGGTGTATAATCTGCTGCTATCTGACTTTCTAACGCATCAACTTTATCTTGAGCGCCTGCAGGGGTTTCATAATGACTTAGCGGTAATCGCGTGTTATCATCTACCATTAATTCTGCCTGTTGCTTGGTAGCATCATAGACCGCTATTTCGTTACCGTTGATCTTTGGTGCAGCAACTGAATTGAGTTGGATAGATTTGAATTTCTTTGCGCTTTGGCCTATAAACAAATCGCTCTCATTGTTATTTGCCGGAACAACTAAAGCATCTGTTCGGTCAAAAAGTAAGCCGCTGGGCTGTATTAATATTTGATTATTGAAGATAGAACCTACAACTATATTACCGTTTACCTGCCCGCCACCTGATAACTTCAGGAAATTGTTATTTGAGTAATTATATACTGCCAAAGGCGTAGCGGCTGTAGTGTCTGTAGCGTTAGAATTGATTACCGTAGTTAAGGGAGTTGCACCACTTTGATAACTTAGGGATTGCGCATATTCCTTCGCGCTTAATCCTACACTATCTGCGTAATTTCTAACGAAATCTTCAACCACACCAGAGGGCGCATTCCAGTTATCAATGTCTGTTTGCGTGATATTTTTTACCAAATCACTAACCGTAGGATCTGCTTCATTAGCGATCTGAGGGCGCGGCACTCTCCCAAAGGTGAAGTCTGGGCGTATAACTACCAACTCATCGGTGTTACTACCTACAGGTAAACTATCTGTAAGTTTTACATTGCCCGTCTCAACATTGCCGTTTTGAGCTGTACACGCAATAGCTACCAGTAAAAATAATAAGGAAAAATACTTTTTCATCTTAAGTCGTTTTTGTAAATCCGCCTATGTATTCATAACCATTTTCGCCAAAATAGTAATAGCCTATTTTCTTTGTGACCCGATCTATTGCATGAAAATAATCGGTCTCTACAGGCTCTTCGCTTGTGCTAGGGTTATCAGGATCTCGAAAAATTTGAATTACATCGTTGCGGGTTATGATGCTTTCAGTCAAGGGTGCTATATAAGACGGGTCAAAAATATTGTAACTAGAATCCGGCAGCGGATTGCACAATATCCAGCCTAACATAAGCTGTGCATACGGCTTATATCCTATCGGATCAAAATGAATATTCGCATTTCCCACACCTCCATAAATAGCGTTCTGAGTTAAATTTCCAGATTCATTTAGAAAAGTGTCTGTTGAAGCATAAGGAAAAATAAATGAGCCATTTTGAAAAGCATAAACAGGAAGTATTTTGATTTTGGTAAGCGCCAGATCTGCTACTTTTTTGTGCATAGCGTTAATAAAATCAAACTGATTTTGCCTGTACGCGTCTGGTGTGTTGTCACCTTTAGCGGTGCCGGTCACAACTCCTACTTCTACATTTGGTAAGGCAGTTTTGATTTGGCTTAACATGATTTCAAAACCAAGTAATGAGTTAGCCTGATTTGCACCGTATTTAGTGATATCGTTAGTGCCTAAAGCAAGACTTATATGAGTAGGCGCATCAAATGAATTTGAAGATAGGTAATTCGACAGATCAAATATGTAAAAGTCCTGACCAGTATCAGTAGTTTCCGCTAGACTTAATTCAGAAGCACTATCGGTTCTTTGAAAACACCACTCCGGATGATTTGATTTGTCTGTACTGGTTGCTAACTTTAAAAAAGGAGAGTAAATTACTGAGTTTGTAAAAGGGTGTTTGTTGGATTGCCCTACAAAGTTCAAAAAAGTCCACCCTTCGCGTCCCTCACCAGCAACACCGCTATTAGTAGCAGTGCCTATATTACTAATTGCAATTCCTGTAACAAGCGCGTTGTTATATTCTCTTGTGTATTTTGCAACACCCCTGTTAGTAAGACTGTTGCCAATTGCCAGCCAGGTGATTATTTCTCCTGATTTTGCTTTCTTATCATAAGCAGATACACTAATAGGTATTATTTGATTTTTATCAAGATCAATAACAGATCTTAAGTGCAGAGCAGCAGAACTGCTCAGATCTTTAGCCGTGAAATTTAAATCCTCAACGCCTGTTTTGTAGCGTGAAATTGAATATGGCGAGTTTATATTGTTCTCTCGCAAAGAAATTAATGTTTTGACTACTTCAGACCTGTTACGAATTATGGAAGATTTATATATCGTATAATCTTCACCGGCAATGAGATCAAGAGTGTTAGAGAAGAAAATTTCTCTTTCAATATCATTTCCGGTTTCATTCTCTAAAACATCTACTCGATTGCCAATGCCTTCAACATCTTGCTGAGTTTTAGTAAAGTTATTGATGTTATAAAGTCGCAACCCCGTTGTACCGTAACTATCTTCTACAGCTAAAGAATAAGACGTGGGAAATTCTGCCAAATCTATATTGTTTACAAACAAAAATCTATCTGTAGAATTTTTACGCCTTATTGTAGGAGATGCATTATCTGAAAAGACAAGAACGTATAAATAGTTATTAGCCTGAAGTGTTAATGGTTCAGATAAATCTAAAGTTAGAATAGTACCATCTATGGGCGCACTGTCCTGATCGTAATTAAAGGTCTCTACCAATGTCATATTTACGGTATTACCTGTCTTTACAGGAGCCGTATAAACTCTGGCCTCTAAATTAAAAGTCGAGGTCGTAAAGTAAATTGCAGCTTCAACGCGATTAAAACTATGCTGTTCTGGAAAACTCGCACATTGCCCCAATGCTTTTTGCGCGGGTTGATTCCAACTATTTGTGCCTGTTAAATCAAAAGAATCGTTTATTATGTATGTAGATGAATCTTTGATTATTTTCTGAGCCTGAGAACTATCTATTTTCTTAGCTACATCTGCTTTTAAAGTAACAAGCTTGGTAATTTCGTTAATATTATAAAGCTTCAAACCTGTTGTGCCATAGCCATCATTTTCAGAGAAAGTGAATACTAAAGGGAAATCTGTTTGATTAGCGCTTTTAAAGAATAAAAATCTATCTGTAGAATTTTTACGCCTTATTGCGGGGGTGGCGTTGTCTGAAAAAACAAGAACGTATACGTAATTACCAGCTTCTACATTTAAAGATTGTGAAAGCTCTAAAGTAAGAACCGTTCCATCTATAGGTGCATTATCCTGATCGAAAATAAAGGTCTCAATCAAGGTCATGTTTGAAGTATCGCCAGTATTAGAATCAGAAATGTATACTCTGGCCTCTAAATTAAAAGTTGACGCTGAAAAGTAAATAGCAGCTTCAATTTTATTAACGCTAAAGTATTCGTTGATCGCGATGTATTGCCCATAACCTTTTGTAGACGCTTCCTCATAATTATTTACACCGTTAATATCTATAGATTCATCTGCTTCATATTTTGAAGCGATATTTATTAAATCTAAAGCCTGTAAAGCATTCACTTTGTCTTTTATAGATTCAAAGACTTGATCCCCTGAAACCCATCCAAATTCGTTTAATCCAACTCCTATAATTGATTTTTTAAAATAAGGTTTTTCAAATCTATAATTATTGGCTTCACCACTTTGGTAACTATATTCACCGGCATTATCAGGATCTGTGATTTCTGAAACTCGAAATATTGTCCCATCTGCCGGCTTAGGATCTGCTGCTGCATATTTATTAATAGCAATTTGTAAACTATCTTCAACTTTTACAGAATCAAACACAGCTGAATCAAAAATTGCTTTTAGATCATCTGCATTACCAGGAAAACTTCCAGATTTCATATAATCATTAAATGTTAACTGGTTTTCAGTTAAAGCCCTAAAAATCTTATTAATATCCGCCGCACTCAAATAATACTTTTGATCGAGACCCTTTATTTTTTCGATTTGGGATGGATGGTCTTCTTTAGGTGATATATTTAATGGAAATTCACTCATTAGTTTACTGCTATTGTTACGGGATTTAATTGTGGCAATACAGCAATAATCCCCAGATTAAATAAATAGTCTGGAGGCGTAATTCCTGTACTTTCAAAACTTATTGTAGCCTTACCATCTCTAAAATAGGCGTCACATCTGGCAGGAAGCAGCGCGTCTGCGATCTCATAAACATCCTGGTTATTAAGACCAACCTGTAGCGCATAATTTGAATTGACCAATTGGTTGATATCCTTAAATTCATCTCTTCCAATTCCTGGATAGGAGAACTCAAGTTTATTCTGCCATTCGTTTCCTGCTTTTGTAATGCGTGACCGCGAACTCCAGCGTATTGAGCTGGGAGTTGAGTAAATATCCTGCCATACCGCGCCT
The DNA here is from genome assembly GCF_047946675.1 of Leeuwenhoekiella sp. A16. Taxonomy (GTDB): domain Bacteria; phylum Bacteroidota; class Bacteroidia; order Flavobacteriales; family Flavobacteriaceae; genus Leeuwenhoekiella. Next base: position 2,572,728 of record NZ_CP172313.1, on the reverse strand, counting down.
GGACCTACGGGTTGCAAATAAACCTTGCAGGCGTTGACTATGAGATCTTTATTTCGAGTAGTAAGCACGGTGTAATTATAACACGCGCATGAAAATGGTATGTGGACAACCTTAATTTTGAAATATAAATGTGCAATCGTGCGGAAATCGTGCGGAAATCGTGCGGGAAGTTTTCAGTATTAGCAAGACTTAAGAAGCAATGCCACAAAAGCACAGTTTTCTTATTCTATATCTATCTCTTTTTAAAAAGAGTAAAGAATATATATAATGCAGGTTTTGCATGTTTGCACTATTTGTTTTTATCCTAATTAATTGGGGGTGCGGGGGAAAATAAAAGATATTTGATGAAAAGGATATAGGCAGTGTACAGAGCTCACACACCCCCGTTCACAAATTGGATAGTAAATCTGTGCGGGAAGTGTGTAATAGGTGCGTCAGGCAGTTATAATGAGCTTAAATATTAAACATCAAGGAAGATATCTAGTGGTGGTACAGGTTCTAATATATCTGGTTCATTGTAACCACGATTTTTATTGATCACATTGCTCACCGGATAGGTAGTAAAATCATCCCTGGTGAAGCCTACATTCATAAGCTCTTTTATTTTGTCTTCAGGAGTATCTGGATTAAGCCATTCCCAATATAAATCTTCATTAAGGACCAGTGGCATACGATGCGTTGAAGATTTCGCAGGTTTTTTATTGTGCACTTTGGCGAAAAGCTCATTGGCCGGAACGGTGATGAGTGCAGATGTGTAGAAATCAGATCCCAGTTCATTATAGACGCCGGCAAAGCAAAATAGCTTTCTATCTTCCAAATGAAAATAATAGGGCTGTGATTCTTTACCTACCGTATGCGGTTCAAAAAAGCCATCTGCAAGTATCAGGCAGCGTTTGCTTCTAATGCTGTTACGATATACCGGCGATTCAAATACATTCTCCTTACGTGCATTAGCCGTAGAATATTTCTTCCTGAAGCTTTCCGGATCTTCCTGCGCATAACCTGGTATCAATCCCCAGGCGGCCGGATATATAAATGTATTATCGTCCTGTGGAATGATGTATATGTTCTGCTTAGTAAATGCACTACGGTGAAAGTATGGCTCATATTCTAACCAGGTGGCGAATTGAATCTGATTATTCTGATTAAACTCTTCTTCAATCTCATTCTGGCTTTTGGTAAGACTCTTTGCGTAACACATAATGGGTTGTTTATAAACCAAAGTTAAATTATTATGTCATAATGCCAGCGTTATTTAATTTTGGAAAGTTTCCCAATTAAAGGATTTTTTCCAATTATGATAATACTAAGCCTACAGCAGGAATTATTAGAATTACAATTACCACTGACTTCAACAGGTATGTCTTGTGGCTTCCCCTCACCGGCAGATGATCACCTTGATGAAGGAATAGATCTTAATCGCGAATTCATTAGAAATAAGGATGCTACTTTTTTTGGTAGGGTTAAAGGCGATTCTATGACTAACGCTGGTCTTGATGATGGAGATCTGCTTATCATAGATAAAAGTCTTGAACCCAAAAATGGAAAAATAGCCGTTTGCTTCGTAGACGGTGAATTCACCGTAAAGCGTATTCAGATCGAGAAAGATATCATCTGGCTGGTTGCTGAAAATTCAAAGTATAAACCCATCAGGGTGACTTCTGATAATGATTTTTTGATATGGGGAATTGTTACGAATGTTATTAAAAACCTTTAGTCATGTTTGCTTTGATAGATTGCAACAATTTCTACGCTTCATGTGAACGAGTTTTCAATCCTGAACTGAATAATCAGCCAGTGGTTGTTCTTTCAAATAATGATGGTTGTGTTATTGCCAGAAGTAATGAGGCAAAAGCTCTAGGAATACCTATGGGCCAACCAGCATTTCAATTAGAGAAATTGATCAGGGAGAATAATGTAAAGGTGTTCTCTTCTAACTATGCGCTGTATGGCGATATGAGTTCAAGGGTAATGAACATTCTGTCTCAATTTAGCCCGGAGCTGGAGGTTTATTCTATAGATGAGATATTCTTAAAATTAGAGGGCTTTGATCTTTATGATTTTCACGCGTACGGCACTCAGATGATCACTACGGTTTACAAAAATACAGGCATCCCAATAAGTGTGGGTATAGCTCCTACAAAAGCACTCGCCAAAGTGGCTAATAAAATCGCGAAGAAATTTAAAGACCGCACAAACGGAACCTACGTCATTAACACACCAGAAAAAATTGAGAAAGCTTTACGATGGACAGAAATAGGAGATGTCTGGGGAATTGGGAGAAGGTATGCCACCAAACTAAAGAATATAAAAGTGAATAATGCCTGGCAATTCACTCAATTACCAGCTCAATATGTCCTGAAAGAAATGACCATTGTAGGCCATAGACTTCATCGGGATCTTAGCGGCGTACCTACACTTGAACTCGATGAAATTGCAATTAAAAAGAATATTGCGGTAACCCGCTCCTTTGATAAAATGCTTGATGATTATGAGGATATGAAAGAACGTGTTTCAACCTATGCTGCAAAAGTTTCCAGCAAGCTTCGCAACCAAAATAGTTGTTGTAAGGTCGCATACATTTTTATTCACACCAATGGCCACAGGGAGGATCTACCTCAATATAGCAATGGAATTACCGTGCAACTCCCCTATTCTACTAACTCCACTATAGTAATATCGAAAGCTGCCTTACGAGGATTAAGTAGAATCTTCAAAAAGGGCTATCAGTATAAAAAAGCCGGTATCATATTAATGGATCTCACCCCAGACACTGAAAAGCAACTCACATTATTTTATAAGGAAGATCACAGACATCAGATCTTGATGAAAACTATAGACCGATTAAATCTGAACTGTTTTGATAAGGTAAAATTTGGTGGTCAGGATCTTAACCACACCTGGAAAATGAGACAGGAACATTTATCAAAACGCTATTCTACACGATTAAATGAGATAATAACTGTAAAATGTTGAATATTCTTTATAAATTTAACCAACGTGTTTAATAGTTTGGGAACTTTAAATATGTTAAAAACCGCTCTCTAAGGGCGGTTTTGTTGTTTATAGTAACAAGTTAAGAGTGATTGTTTGTTAAGTCTAACGCCTTCTGCAGGCAAATTGTGCAAATATTTGCAGCGTTTGCATACAATTCAGTTTCATCTACTTCTTCGCCTAATTTCACAGAAACCGGCACCTCTCTACCACATTCATCACAGATGTTAGACATCCAGGAGTTGTTGCCTATGATCGCCGTGACCTCTTCTTCTGTAGGATCTTCGATACTTTGCAACTTTTGTGTGATCTCCGGTGAAGAATCTCCATATTGAAACTTCCAGTCTTTAACGATGTTCTTAAGTAGATTTTCTTTAGTTATCAATTTCATATTATGAATTTAATGAAATTTCAGATTAGCCGCTAGTGCTGAATGGGAAATATTACATACAAACGTTTACAATTGGATAAGGTGCTAATATTTCCTAGTTATGTGTCATATACCCTCGCCAGCGTTAATTTTGGCGAGCAATTACGCGTATATCTGTGTGCAACCAGCCGCACTTCGGGTAGACGACAAACATAACACTGTATATAAATAATGCTTGGTTTTGTGCTGTAATCAAGGTTCAATGCTTTTAATGCCATAATTAATATTTAAAAAATTGGCGTTTAGGTTTAAATTTAAAAATGCTTTTGGCAGTTTCTAATATCCAAAATCTGTAATATTCTAATGCGCTTTCTTTTGTTTTCCCAGTTGGGTCAATATAATTTCCAGTATCTACATAATACTTGCCATTCCTTTCAAAGAACTTTATTTTTCGTCTGCATTTTTTAAGAAGTCCTGTTTTCATTTTTAATATTAATTATTAGTTCTGTGTTTAATTCAAAGATTTCTGCATTTAATCCGCACTATTCATATACCCATTCATTGCATCACATTAAAACGATGCTGTAACATCAATCAAATAGAGAGGGGTTTCTGGTAGCATCTATTAATGCGTCTACCTGTTTTTCGAGTTCTTTTGAGCGTTTTAAAGCTTCATTATCCCGATTTCTGAAGTATCGCTTTTGCCAGGTGCGCATATTTTTTACCAGCGCAAAGAATGCATCACTTTTCATAATTCAATGCTTCTAATATTTTCATATCATGCTTCATATCTGCCAGATGCTTATCATTAAATTGCCTATTGGTTTGTTCTGCAAACCTGTCTATAGCATTGGTAGCGATGAGATCATCCATACGCAGATCTCCGCGTTTTTCTGCAGCCTTTATTTCTTCTTTGTAATCGCTCAAAATGCGAACTATTATCGCAGCCTCCAGTGGCTTTAAAAAATAAACGATGTTCATAATGGTGTTGCTTCTCTGACTCATGATATGGCTATAATTATAAAGGTTACTAATGCGATAAAAACCAAACCTGCAAGGGTGAGAATAAAACCGCTTATGAATCCGCTTTTAAATGCCTGGTGATATACTTCTGGTTTAAATCGATCTTTCATGATCTCAGTTTTAATAATTTCGCTTTAAGGCCGGTAGCCGGTTTATGCCCAGATCGTAGATGTGCTGCGGACATTTAATGTCTATCTTATTCTTATAGCTAAGTACAAAGTAATCCTGGCCAGAACGCAGCTCTATCTTTCGCACTCCGCGTGGCTGACTGCGTTTTATGAGTTCGTAGACCGATTTTTGCTCTTTACGCAGCGATTTTTCAAACAGATCTACCTCCAGTTTAAAACATTCTTCCTGAGTAAGGCGCTTACGGGTGTAATTGAGAATGTTTCGCTTTTTAAAAACGCCTTTATAACGGTCTGGTATAGTTTTTACATGCTCATTGCCCAGATAGATCTTGATGCCTGCAGGAGTTATCTGTTTTGTGTATGGATTTCCTTTCATAATTCATAATTCCAGGTTAAAACTTCAGTTTTACGACGATCTCCTCCAGCTACTCCAAGCCGCTTATCAAATTCCTTTTGATGCCACGCATTAATGTTTACGTATTTATTGAGTGATTCATTGGAGTATGAAGAGAGAAGAAATTTTCCTTCTATTCTACTTAAGATTTCTAATAGTTCATCAAACATCTCTTGAGTATATCCTGAATAATGGCCTTGTCGTGCGCCAGCATAAGGGGGATCCAAATAAAAAAATACGTCTGGACTATCTCTTTTTGGTATAAGTTTTTCTGCTTCCATGCAATGAACGCAAACCGTTTCCAGTCTCTTTATATATTCCTGAAACTGAATTCTTCTATTAGCTATTGAAACTGCAGGAGGCCAATTATCATTTTTGTTTTTAACCCATTGAAAGCTGCCGGCAGCTTCTGCCCCATAACTCATATTTGTACAAACAAAAAATGCCCAGGCCCGTTCTACTTCAGAATATCCTGAAGGACTATGATATACTTTTTTGCAATGCTTAAATGTTCCTTCACAGTGTAAAGTTGTTTCTACCAACTTTAAAAGTTCTACAAAATTTGTTTTCATCACTTTGTAGAAAGTAGCAACGTTTCTGTTGATATCATTAAGTACTTCAATCTTACTAGGCTCCTTAGCCCAAAATAAAGCGGCACCCCCAGCAAAACCTTCTACATAAATTCTGTGAGCGGGTATTAGCGGTAGAATATGTGGCAACATTCTCGTTTTACCTCCATAATATTTAATTGGTGTTCTGTGTTGTATTTGAATATTGCTTTGCATCTATCCTGCTTTTTGAAAGTTAGTTTCTGTTTTAAAGGTCATGTTATTATCTAATGCACTTACTGGAACCCAGATGCGGCGATCTCTAAACCATTTTTTAAATTCCTTTTTGTCTGTACACTCAGTCGTGTATTGTGGGCCACACAATGTGCCTGGTTTAATTACACTGGTGGTGAAATACATCAACCCCATTTTAAGTCCGCTGTTGCGGCTGTTAACTACGTCACGCATTGTTGCCGGCCGTATTGTGATATTTGCTACCTGAGTTTCCATAAGATTTGCGATTTGTTCGTTACTTTTCTAGGACTTTAACTTCAAGTTTGTTTTCATCAAACGTATAGCCTTCAACATGTAGCAATTTTATGCCGCAGGAACCGTCTATTGGATAGAAGCCTTCACCGTCATTAAAATCAGCAATAACACCTTCCGTATTGTGATCATGTAATGTTGATTCTATTATTGCTCGCAGCGCATATTTTCGCACTGCTTCGTCAACAGGGTCTCCGTTTTTATCATAATCCCACAGAAAAAAGGTGAGCGTATCGTTTGCTAATTGCGGGGTAAATTTTTCTGTGTCTACTTCAAATTTTACTGAAGCTTCCATCATGTCGTAATCAAATTTGTATATCTTAATCATAATTTAGGTTTTAGAGATTAACGGATTAACATTTCAAGAGTAGCATGATTTTTTACATTCACATATACCAAAGTTTCAGGGTCTACCTGATACTCTCTGGATAGACCAAAGGCTTTATTTTCGATAGGTTGTGGAAGCAAATAATATTCATCAGTACTTTCCTTTGGTGTTCTTTTCACATAAAGTTGTCCTCTTATCAAGCTGCCTCCAATAGACCTTATCCCTTCGTAAGAAAAACCAACTGTTTCATCATTCAATAAATCGTCATAGTCTTTCCAATCAAATGCATTTAGGTCTTCCTCAGTGGGGAAGAAGGGTTTATAGAAACCTGTAGCAGTCTTTATAACTAAAAAAGCTTCCCAAGTACTTCCCGGAACTGACTCAGTAATCATTTCCAATTCCTTACTAAAACCAGCCCCAAATAATCTGATAAATACACCAGAAGGCCATGCTTTCCTAGTCAGGCGCTTCTCTTTTCTGGATAAATCTTCAGCTTCGGCGTAATTCATTTTTTTAATTTTAGAGTTAAACAATCCCATCTTCACCATCTTCTGTCTTGCGGTTCTGGTGATAGGCTTCAAATATTTTATTGTATTCATCTTCACTTACAAAAACCTCTATATATTCTTTACCACCGGTCTTAATGTCACCACCTTCTGTTGAGGGATTGTAGTTGTAGTTCTTAAAATCACAGTAACCCTTTATCTTCTTTTTAAAGCTGGTGATGTTTGTATATGCTGCAGAGCGTGGGAAGCGATCTTTAAACCCTTCACCATGTATCTTAATGTTGGGGTCGTTCTTATCCATACTGTACATCTCGTGCTTGCTCAGGCGTTGATTGAGGTTATTAGGATTAGAGAAATATTCATTTGCCCAATCAAGGAAAGATTCACCCAATTCCTGACGTATGCGACGGCGGTGTAGTTCTTCTGTAGGAGCTTCTATAATGCCATATTTAAAATAGGTATGCAGGCAAAAGGCTGCGAAATTGTAAAAGAGGTTATACTGCTCATTTTCCCATTCGTCAAAAAACATGACCTTAAAATCATCTATAGGCTTGTGTTTATCATTGTACCAGTCGCTAAAGCCTAAAAGTATCTGGCGATCTCTAAAGCTACCACCCTCACCTTTTAAGGAGTGGTTTGTAGTAATGTAAAATTTTTGTGTGGTATCTGGAGGCAACGTGGTTTTTCCCAATCCTTTTTTCTCTACCGTGAACTTACCGGTGATGTAGGGGAAAAGCATCTCAATGTCAAAATTGATGCGCACGTCATCTATAAATACATTCTCTGTACGCTCGTCTACCTCCTCAAAAACAAAACGATCTTCTAACAGGTCTCGTTTCTTACCTGGAATAGTAACCGTGGGTACCAGATTTTCCATAATAAGACCAACAAGGGATTTACCACTACGGCCGTGCGAACTACCAACCTCACTCATTTTAACATCCATGCCTATCACCGCGCGCATAATGTTTGCATTGCGGTACCGGTGCAACATATACCCAATGGCTGTAATCTTACTTAGAAAGTGACGAGAGGTATTAAATGCTTCATCAAGCATGTATTCTGATAACGGCTTTCGGGAAAAGCGAGAGGTGTTTAATAAAAACTGTAACATGTGGCACTTTTCACCAGCTTTACTAAAATCAATCGTATACTCCCCAATGTATGGTTTGAGATCAGGATCTTTCTGTGCATCTTTAAGTGTGATCTGGTGCAATTCTTTAAGTAATGGCTCTGTTATCTTTGGTTCAAAATCCCGCAATTTGTCTTTCCAGACGTGGCCTTGAATATCACTGATGTCGGTTTGCTCAATACCTTCCGCAGTAACTTTCCAATAGCAATTCTTAAAGTATAGATACTGTATACCTTTACCCGGGCGGTGCAGGTTTAACCTGGTAAACTCTAGGTTACCCATACTGTCTGGACCTAAGTAGCGATTTCCGCCGGCGTAGAGCAAATTTTCTACATCCTCACGCGATATTTGCTTGGTAAAATTGATCACGAAATCTTTGATCTGGTAGTTATCTACGGTAGAGACAATGTTATCTTCTATGTGAATCCAGATGTATTTACCCTCACCTATATGGTAGCGGTGAAAACCTCTATTCTGCAGAAAGGTGTAGCAGCGTTTGTAATTAAAAGATAATGTGTTGCCTTTTTTACTTTTATCTTCATTCCAATATTGCTCATGATCAAGCAGCGGCTGTGCCAGCTCGATCTCACCCTTTACAAAGCGCCATTTTACATTTCCTATTTTAAACTCCGGTAAATGCTCCAGATCTTTGCGGTAATGATTTATAAAGCCGTCTTTGCTTTCTAGGTGCCAGTATGATAGTAATTTATAATCACTGACTGTTGTGATGTCATGAAATTTAATCCATTTGGCATCTCCGGCAGGATCTACCAGTGCTTTTTCTGCAAGGGGTTTTAATTCATCTTCCTTACCACGCAGGGAGTTAGTTAGCAGATCGTCAATACCTTTATCTTTCTCCGGATTGTCTTTTATATAACCGAAGAATATCTTAAGGTGAATATCATTATTTGTAAACGCGTAGAAATGTTTTTGAAAGTTGAGCACTGCCCTAAAGAATGATTTAGGCCGCATATCTGCAGCGTTGTTGCTATCAATCTTACTACTAAGCTGGTCCCAGTCTGCATCAAGTACAAAAACCACATTCTCTACCTGGCATTTCTTGATGATCAGTTCAAATTCACGAGGGAGCTTATTGTTACTGGCAATGTTATGTATGCCCATAATACCCACAGACAATAGACCGTGCTTTGTGGCCTTTTCTGCTTTAAGCTCACCCTCTTGTATGTATAAAGTATCAATGTGCGAACCCCGTTGATATTTTGCCCGTACACCTTTAGGAATATAGATCTTAGAATCGCTGCCATAGGGAGATTTGTATTTAGTAGGTTTGCCATACCTGTCTTTATGCAGCTCAGGATTTTGATATCGCACACGGCGAAATGTGAGCTTGGTTCCTGTAGGGTTTCCGCTTTTGTCTTTGCGGTAGTAGTACATCTTCTTACCCTCCAGATCGTAGTAATCTATAATGATATCATCACCTGGGATCACATTCCATTTATCATCTACACTCCCGCTGCGAAAAGTAGGTACCAGGGCATTTGTATTTTGATCTACGTAAACAGAGGCCGTGATATCATCAGTGGTTAATCCGCTGCCATCAAGTTTATTGGCACAAAACGGAAAGGCGCTTTCTTCTTTAACCCGCTTAGATCTAACCGCTTTTTTAGTGTTTTTCACCGGTTTTTCTTCCTGCAGGGAGATATTTTCTATTTGAGCGAGAGATTCTAAAGCTTCTGGATAAGTAAGATTGTGAAACTTCATCACATAATCTATAGGCTGCCCCGCGCCAATATCACATGAAAAGCATTTTACGATATTCTTTGCCGGGGAAAACTCAAGCTTGTCTGCTTTTTTACAAATGGGACAGGTATATTTTATCTGGCTTCCCTTCTTTTTGCCATGCTGATGATATGCATTAAGGGTATTATCAAGTTGAGCCTTGTTAAGTATTTCCTGTTTTTTATCTTCTGAGATGTAGGGCATTCTGTGTGGTTCTGGGAAGTTTTATTAATATTTTTGATTGGTTTCTTCGAGCCATTCTTTCAGGCCTTTTTCAAAATCCTTCTTCCCATGCTTTGAAATAGCATCAGCCACATTTCGCTCACCAATGTTTTGAGCGTATGCTGTCATAGCTTCATGTTTATTTTTAAAATTCGTAGTCTGTGGGCCTGCTTCAATACTTAGGAATTTTGGTGGAGTTTTTCCGCCACTTAATTTCATAGCCTGGAGCTGAACCTTCGCGTTATTAACTAAAGCGTTACTAACACCAATAACTGCATTGGCTTGTTTCACATCTACAGAATTATCTTTGATACCTCTGAGTGTATCAAATAAAATATCATTGAGTTCTTTAAGATCATTTGCCATGATTTAACTATTTTGAAGTTCTTGATTTAATTTTCTTATGAGTTTTACTGTATTGCGGAGTTCTTCCGGATATCTTAAAAGACTATTTCTTCTGGCATTTTCTGCTCTATCAATAAGTAGTAAATCGGCAGGGCCTTTAGCTTTAATTTCACCAGATCTAGTAACTACTAAGTCATCAGAAGAAAGAGGTTTAAAATTTTGCTCATATAACCACCTGTTGTAATGCACAAAACCATTTACAGTTTTAATGACTGCACAAAAGCGATCTTTAGAATATTCCCAAATCTTAATTTCACCTACAGGGGTAATTCCTCTGGTTTCCCAAGCTTTTTTAGATCCTATTTTGAAATACCCTAATTGTGAATTGCGAGTTTTAATTTGACGGCGTTCTTCACGAGATCTTTTAAGCTTTAAATAGCGGCGTTTCTTTTCGATGTGTTTTTTTGTCCATCCTTTTGGTTTTTTCCATTTAGAATTAAAAATCTCAGCTAATTCAGTATCTCCTTTAGTTTTGTAATTGCCTTTGAGATAATTAACCTGTGCAGATGTCCAGTATTGAAGTTCCATTCTTTTATAGCCAAGCTCATAAAGTTTAGTTCTGCAGGAATTGAGACGTATTCCTAATGTATCAGCAAGTTCTTGATTGCTCATTTTCTCAAAGTTTTTTCTTAAGAAATTGAGGTGTTCATCTTCCCAAACGTATCTATTGTATTTTCCTATTTTGAGTGGCTCCATTACTATATAGTTTTTGCATTAAAAAAATTGGTGAGGCATTCTATAGAGCAGAAATGCAGATCCTGCTGTGATTTTTTGCGCTGCTTCTTTCCTTTAAGATTGTTTTTGATCTTTAGGCTTTTGCCGTTTTTGCTCCCAATGGTTAACCAATTGTCTGTGTCTAAATCTATACTGGCGCAGAGGCCATTATTGCAGTGATATATTTTGCTCATAATAAAATGTTTTAAAAAGAAAGGGTGCGCTGAGTGACCGCACCCCTTCTACCAATCAACCATCCAACTATTTTAAAACCCGCCCGTTGTTACTCAAATTAATTCCACTACAAACCATTATGGGCATTTTGTGGGCGGGTTGTGTTACTGTTTTAAAATCTCCCACCGTAAGGGGAGTATCGCAAAAGCTTTGCTCGATCTCTTTGTTTGTTTTAATGACCTCTTTTGCCAATTCATCTGGATCTGGATAGAATACTGCAACTTCATCAGGTTGTACCAGTGACTTCAATCGCGTCAATAACCGTGATCTCTTTTGCTCGTTTAAGATCTGTGTCTCCGGTGCTATCAATGGGGTTTTCGTAGTCATACAATTCTTGTTTAAATTCCATTAAAATTTGTCTGTATCTGGGCAGCAGGATATCGCGATCATTTTGGGTAAATATGTTATCATTCGCGACCTGCTCTATGTGCCCGTTAAGCCTGTTGATCTTGCTTTTCAGTTCTTTTATTTTTAGTTCTGTATTCATCTAACTGGCGATTAGTTTTTCTTTAAATGCTGCCATTAGCAGACTCACTACACCGTCTGTCCCAGTCTTTTTAAATAGCTTGGCTTTATGGGAATTGTAGGTACTCACGGTTATATTGAGCATTCTAGCGGCCTCTGTATTGAGCGTTCCTTTTGCAGAAATATCTATGATCTTTAGATCACGTTCTGTAAGCTGTTGCCTGTTAATCGTGAAGTGCTTGGTATCAAATTTTACAGAAGGGCAGTTTTCGCTATGGCGAAAGTTCTCACAGGGTTGCAGTACACCGTTTATTATATCAGGCTTGTGATCTAAAGTTCCCCATCCAAAGTAAGTGAACAGTTCTACCTGACGTTTGTAAGGAATATTCCAGGTAGAGAAGTACGTTTTTGCTCCCTGATCCTGCTGATAGGCGTTAGCCATAATGACAAATAGATTTTTAGGTAGCTGTGACCATTCTTTAGCTTTTCCATTCTGAAAAAACATGGTTGTCATGTTCTTGCGAATACCAAAGAACTCAATGGTGTTTTCATTTTGATGGTCGCAAGTTGTGAGATCTTGCTGAAATGGTTTTGATAATGTACTTTTGGTTGGCATAATAATTAGGAATTAAGGATTAATTATTGTGTGTATACCCAGGGTGGCCGCCTTGGGTATTTTATTTTTAAAAAGTACCGCGGCGACATCCGTGAATTGAAGGGAGAGGTTATGGAACCACCGCGTATACTTAAATTGGGGGCAAAAAGGCATTATGCTGCTGAATTTTTAAATTTTGCTTTGCGTTCTTCGTGGGCTTTGCGATCAATCTTACACTGCTCTGCATAGTCAAAAAGATGTTTCTCAATCTCAAGACTTTCCTGTCTGCCTTGCCAGTAATGACCTAAAGCCTGTATACTATATGGTCTACCCCAGCTATTGCGCAATCCCTTACTATCGAGATACTCTTTAAATCCGCTTAGCGGAGAAGTATTTCCTATAGCTACAGCAAGTGCTTCTCTATCTTCTTCTGTGATCATCGTATAAATGTATTATTGCGGGTGTTGGTACTATTCTGTATTTTAGCTGTACTAAATCTGTACTAATTCTGTAACAATACTACAAAGAATGTTTTGTATTACAAAATATATTTTGTGTTACAGATAATATTTAACACTTTGGAAGAAACTATTGTAGACCGTTTAATGAGCATTCCTAAGCGGGAAGGTATTAGCAAGAACCAGCTTGAACGTGAGATAGGTAAGACATCTGGGTATTTAAATGTGTTGAAGAAAAAAGGCAGTTTACCCGGGATTGAGGTATTACAAAACTTTATAAGTATTTACCCCAAATATTCTTTGCGGTGGATTTTAAGTGGAGAAGGTCCCGAACTGGAGATTGAATGCGGACGTTACCCAATGCGTATTGCTGAAAATGATGATGATTATACTGTTGATACTAAAAAAACAGAAAGGGATGATCTGTTTAAAGCCTTGATTATTGATGTTCTAAAAGATCAGGATGTTCAGAACGTTATCAAGAAAATAACCCTTCAACACTAATTTGCTTCCCAAATTTGTACCAATCACTTTTTAGATAACTGTTTTTTAATAGCTTATAAATGTCTGATAATCCTGTCGAGGTCACCATAAATTAAAAACCACATCTAAAAGATGTGGTTTTTTTGGTTTTAGACCTGATTTTTCTGCAAAACTAAGACTTATATCTTCGCCTGGTACGTATATAAATCGTGGTATCTTCCGCCTTGAGCGATTAAAGATTCATGAGAACCTATTTCTGCAATTTTGCCGTTTTCTATTACCAGAATTTTATCTGCTTTTTTGATCGTACTTAATCTGTGTGCAATAATAATAGTAGTACGATCTTTAATTAATTCTTGTAAAGATTTCTGTATCAATCCTTCACTTTCAGTATCCAGATTAGATGTGGCTTCGTCAAGAATTATGATCTTAGGATCTGCAAGAATAGCTCTGGCAATAGAGATGCGCTGGCGTTGCCCTCCAGATAATTTTACTCCCCGCTCCCCTATTAATGTATCTAATCCATCTTCAAAGCGATCTGTGAATTCATTTACATAACCCGCGTTCACAGCAGCCAGAAGTTCAGCTTCTGTAGCGTCTGGCCTGGGAAAAAGTATATTCTGCCTGATCGTTCCTTCAAATAAAAATTCATCCTGCAATACAACTCCCAGATGCTTACGATAACTATTTAATTGAACGGTAGAAAGGTCTACACCATCAATAAAAACGGTTCCTTCTATGGGTGTTATAAAACTGGCACAAAGCCCGGCAATGGTAGATTTACCAGAGCCAGAACTCCCCACAAGAGCAATAACCTGCCCTGCGCTTACATCAAGGCTAATATTATGTAGCACATTCTTCCCTTTAGTATATGCAAATGTCACATCCTGTAACTTAATGTGCCCACGCACATCATCAAGAGTTACTGTACGGTTTTGCATTTCTTCTTCGGTGGTCATATTCATAAGTTCTTCTGTGCGATCCAGACCTGCAAGAGCTTCAGTTAACTGGCTCCCAATATTGCTCATTTGCACGATAGGAGCAATCATAAAACCCAGCAGTAATGTAAAAAGCAAAAAGTCTCCTGTTGTCATGGTACTATGAATCATATAATAACCCCCTATTCCCATTATTCCTACAGAGGCCAGACCCAGCAAAAAAGTGGCAGAACTGGTCATAAAAGCGGTCGCTGTAAGGCTTTTTTTGACATTTTGAAATAAGCGCTCAACGCCTTCTTCAAAGATTTTATTCTCTTGCTGTTCTGCATTAAAACCTTTTATTACGCGCACTCCGGCAAGTGTTTCAGTCAATCTTCCGGTAACCTCAGCATTTATTTTTCCGCGGTCGCGAAAAATAGGTCGTATAAACTTAAAAGCCTTAAGCGCTACAAACCCAAAAATACCAACAGGAACAAAAACAAAAAGTGTCATCCATGCATTTATGCGTATCAATAAAACCAAAGATATTACCGCGGTGAGCGTTCCGCCTACGAGCTGAACAAGACCGGTACCAATAAGATTTCGCACACCTTCTACATCATTCATTATGCGAGAAACTAAAGCGCCAGATTTTGTATTGTCAAAAAAACTAATGGGCAGCGACAAAACTTTTTTCTGTACCTGTGTGCGCAGTTCGCTAATAAGATATTGCGCCTGCACACTTAGAAGTTTAGTAAGTAAAAACGACGTAATTGCCTGTACGAGCAGTGCCAGACCCACCATCCACAAGAGATTATAAAGTCCGCTAATGTCTTTATTTGGCACAATTTCATCAAGTAATTCTTTAGACTTGAGGGGCAACACAAAACCCGCCAACCTACTGATAATTATAAGGAATAGTCCCAGAAAAAGCAGCTTTCTTCGTGGCCAGACAATCGTTTTAAATGCAGAAGCTAAAGTTACTTTGCCTGTATTCTTATCTTTTTTAATCATATACTGTAAATGTAATGCAGCTCTGTATATGATTGTAATTAGTAAATCGCTATTTGTATTTAAAAACTTATTTTCGATGATCAAGTGAGCATATACTCATCTGTAACGTATAACAATGCACAATGGAAAAAGTAGACTGGATAGGTTTTATTGGTGTCTTATTAATACTCTCAGCTTACATTTTAAATATAAACGGAAAATTAGATAAGAGCAGTTTAGCATTCATACTTTTAAATTTAGCCGGCGCATCTTTAGCTTGTTTAGCGTCTGTATTAATGAATTATCTTCCGTTTATAATACTTGAAGGTGTTTGGGCGCTAGCCTCATTAATTTCATTAATAAAATATAAAAAGTGAGCGGAGAAACAGATTTAACTAACTTGCTAAAAGGCATGACTCCTGTGTTAAACGAGGGTGATTATGTTTTTGTTACTGTAAAAAATCTTGATAAAATTGGCAGAAATGACACGATCTGTGAATTTAAAGAAGAGGAAGGAACGACGATCGTGATCGAAAAAAATAAAGCTGATACCTTAAAATTGAATTATACATTTATCGCTTCATGGATCACACTTACAATTCACTCATCGCTTGATGCGGTGGGTCTTACGGCAGCATTTTCAGGAGCATTGGCAAAAAATGAAATAAGCTGTAATGTGATCGCCGGCTACTACCACGACCACATTTTTGTAGATAAAAAAGATGCCAAAAAAGCCATGCAAACATTAACCGCATTATCACAAAACGCCTAAGAATTCTATGAAAGATCAATCTTCTAAAAAGGCTAAGCTCACCCAAGCAATTGTTGCAATGATTGCAGCCGTCATTTCCTATTTTACCCTGCAGAATTTATTCTTTAAAAATGACGTAGAGTCTGAATTAAAAAAAGCTGCTGTAGAAGTCAATAAGCAAACCCCTTTGCAAATTGATCAATATACGCGGTTAGACAGCGCTTCGTCAAAAGGCAAAGAAAATTTCATCTATTATTATACGCTGGTAAATACTTTAAAATCTGAAGTAAATCTGGATACGGTTAATAAATACGTTAGAACTGGTTTAATTGATAACGTAAAAAATAGTCCTGAATTAAAACCATACAGAGAAAATAACATTACCATGAATTACAAATACTACGATAAGGAAGGAGAATTTGCCCTTGAGATTGCTGTAACACCAGATCTATATAACAACTAGCGAGTAATCTGATGCCATGCTTTTTTGCCTACAATTTTTGGCTTTTTCCATCCTTTTGCGGAAATCCCTCATACTAATAAGGGAAAAATAACTATTTTGAAATTTCAAAAACCACAGTCTCCCCTCTGTTATAAAACGAAAAATCAAAAAATATGAGTAAAATTAAATTTACCCTAGTTTTGTTATTTGCAGTTTCTTTAGAATGTTACAGCCAGCAAACCGGAAGCGGTGGAATTAAAAACACAGCGATCACAAGCGGAATAGGCTTAGGCAGTGTTTTAGCTGTTGTGCTTTCCTGGGAAAGAAATAAATCTGTCCTTTTAGCCTTTTTGCATGGAATCTTTAGTTGGTTCTATGTAATATATTTTGTCATTACCAGAAAACCCGAAGAAAGAAAACCAAAATAAAAAACAGCAGTTTACCATTAAAAATCGGGTAAAAACAGCTAAAAACCAGTACTTACCTCCTCTCCTCATACTAAACCTGCTAACTTTTTCATGAAAAAATATTTTCTCTTCATAATCTTCCTGTTCTCAGTCAAACTTTTTTCCCAAGAAATTTTGAAATTCAATGAAGCAGGATTTGAATTTTGTCTTACGAAAGTTTGTGAAGAGCAAGAGTGCGAAATAACAAAAATCGAGATTATCAAAAACGGAAGTTTATTACAAGAAATAACACCCGGTAAAAACTACTTCAGCACAACTTTTCCTAACGACCAGCTCTTCGCTATTGAAGACATGAATTTTGACGGAAAAATTGATTTTAGGCTGATTGAATTTCTGCCGGCCGGGCCTAATGTTCCTTTTCTCTTCTGGATATATAATCCGGCTAAAAATATCTTTGAAAAAAACACAGAATACGCAGCTATAACTTCACCTGAATTTGACCATCAAAAAAAAGAAATTAATAGCGCCTGGAGAGACGGCTGCTGTCGGCACGGGCGTGATATTTTTAAATTAAAAAACGGCGTCCCCAAAATAACAGAGCGATTTATAATAGGTCACAATGAAGAGGATAAAGAATATTACGAACATTGGAAAGCTGAAAACGGAAACTTAAAACTAGTTGAAAAAACTGTCGACTAAAAAACCCCCATACTCTTAAAAATCGCTCTTCTAACCACAAAAATCAGCTAAAACACATACAAAAACGCTTGCATTTTTAGGTGTTTTGAGCCGTCCATATCCTGTATCAGCATCATTAATCTTTGAAATTTTCCGGATAACAAATTTTATGTATTGCATTAATTTCACTAAAAGGCCTGTTGTAAATTGCTTATAGATTGAATAGTAGATAGGAATATTAACTATGGAGTTGTGCCTCTGCACTGCCATGATTAAACTTAAAAAAATGGAAAAGATTTATAAATTATTTTCATTAATCCTGATTACAGTACCATTAATAAGCTCCTGTGGTGATAAAACTGAATCTAGTACAGAACCACCCGGAAAGGAAAAAACTACAAAGACACAAGTTCTTGAAGCTGGAGCCGAAACCCTGCAAGGTAAAGACCCTTTTAAACCTATGGATATATATCTGGTAGGTTTTCATCCTATGAAAGATGATCCTACACATCAAATGGAAGCGCATCATTACTGTACACAAATTAATGAAGATTTTGCGCAGTGCGCCCTTTTTGACGGTAATACCGAAGATGCAAAACTTACCGGTATAGAATATATAATCTCAGAACGATTATTTGATTCTTTACCGCAAGCAGAAAAAAAATACTGGCATCCGCATAATTATGAAATACTTTCCGGCCAACTGGTTGCTCCGGGATTGCCAGATGTAGCAGAAGAAGAACTTATGGAGAGTAAAATGAACAGCTATGGCAAGACCTGGCACGTCTGGAGCACAGGAAGTGCAAACGCAGAGAATGGCTCAAGCTTTCCATATGGTGATCCTAAGCTCGCCTGGTCATTTAATCGAGACGGTGAGGCCAAACCAGAACTGGTAGAAAAACGCGATAAAAAAATGGGTATAGACAGCAAAGAAAAGCGGGAAGAAAGAAAAGAATTAATACCAAAGGCAAAACCGCAGGAAGGTGTAGATGTGCTTAAAAATAAATTTCCCGGTAAGACTGTATCAATACCCGGTGTAGAAAGTAAAGATCGCCCTTAACTAATTAACTTAAACAGGCTATGAAATAGCAACATTTTTCAAAAACCGATAAACCGGCTGGCGAGCGCGTGCGCAGAAATACAACCATTAAAAAGAACAGCAAAATTGATGAACAAACATTAGAGAACATACGCAGATTTTCTAAAAGTTCATCTACAGCAATATCAGACAGAATAAGTAAATTAGATAAAGAATGGGATATAGAAAGAGTGCTTGAAACAAATATGTCTATACTCGCTTTAACCGGTCTCGCGCTGGGTGTTTATCTCAATATTTACTGGTTCATTCTGCCGGGAGTCGTTTTACTTTTTTTCTTACAACATGCTTTACAAGGATGGTGCCCGCCGGTTCCGGTTTTCAGGGCGTTTAAGGTACGTACCCGCCCAGAAATTGATCGTGAAAAATATGCTCTAAAAGTACTTCGGGGTGATTTTAATAATCTCGATGATCTACCTGAACAAATGAAGGCTTCCTCTGCTCTTGAGGCTGTAAAGAAGATCTAGTTGAGTCGTGCAGAGAACTTGCTTCCTCACATTTTTTAGACATAAATAGCATACTGAAGCTAAATAACATTTCGCTTAAAGCGAAAAATCGTTCAAAAAAGGTAAAAAATCGGCGATTTTAAGGGTGATTTTTAAACGAAGGTTTAGCTTTCTATCGTAATGCCAGACTATTTTTACGACAAATTTTCTAGCATTGCTTAGCAACTTAAGACTTGTAAAACGAGAACAAAATGTTACAACTACGCTTAAATACTTCAGACAATATTAGCTTACAACAACGTGTTAATGCGCTTTTGATTCCTTCAGAAGTTATTCAGGATAAATTAGCAGAAGCACCTCTTTTAATTGACGGTGATCATAAAATCACCGGCAAAGTTGAGATTAATGAATACCTCGATAAACTAGACGGTTTTGTAAAGCAATGGTATGCTTGTCGCTGCGATATGTTTCCGTAACAATATTTCAATTAGTCAATATCTTTTAAATCAGGAATTAGCTCCTTTTTTGTAACTTTAATCTCAAGAAAAAGAATACGCTATGATTACTTCTCCACGTTTAGAACAAGCTATACGCAAATTATATACTGCTTTTCATAATGGCGAACTTCACCCTGAGTGCAGCAAAAGCTGCGCAGTGGGTAATATTTGTGATAATACAGAAGCCTGGAAACATCTTACAGATCAACACGGCTCTGTGGTTCTTAATTATGTAGGGAAAGTAAATGAAACCTTTGGTCGCAAAATAAATGGTTATTCCCCATTAGAGCTTCTTAAAATTGAAGCTGTTTTTTTACAAGGCTGTGGTTATTCTGTCCCTTTGCATCATAGAGGAAGAAAACCTAAAGATCCTACTTCTAAAGAAACACAATTTAACGGGCTTTGCGCTGCAATCGCATTTTTATGTGAGCTCGATAATGTGCCTAATGTCATGGATTATTCAAAACTGTTTGAAATCGACACCAATCAAAATGCGATTCACGAGTTGGCATTACCAGCTTTATAAGAGTAAAAAATGCTACAGTAACGATGTCACATCATTAACTACAGAAGCAAACTGATAAAAAATCGGTTGTTTTAATATCAAAATCGGGATTTTTCACCCGATTTTTTCGTTCTATAGTAATAATTAATTGTACTTTCATCATACACAACCTAATACTTAATTTTTCTTCGCTTAAACCAAATTTCTTAATGAAAAAACCAGTAATACTCCTGGCATCACTTCTGCTGTTTTCTATTCTAGCATGTGAGAGTGATAAAAAACAAAATCCAGATTTAGCCAGTGCAGACACAATGCCAGATGCAGATCGATTTACTAAAACGCAGCTTGTACAGGGCGACTTTTTTGAACCTACCGAGATGACCATTCTTCCAGATCTTGATATTCTGGTAGCACAAAGAAGGGGTGAAATTATGCTGTACAAGCAGGAAACCAAAAAGGTAACACAAGTAGGTTTTCTCGATGTTTACTGTAAAACGCTGCACACACCCGGCGTAAATGCAGAAGAAGGTGTAATGGGATTACAAAAAGCTCCTGATTTTGAAAATAACCACTGGGTGTACGCCTATTACAGCCCAACGGGAGATAGATCTATAAACCGTCTATCGCGTTTTAAATTTGAAGATGATACTTTTAAAACCGATACCGAGCAAACAATTCTAGAGATTGATACGCAACGCGAAATTTGCTGTCATACGGGAGGTTCTATCGCCTTTGGACCCGATAATTTGCTCTACCTGTCTACAGGAGATAATTCTACGCCTTTCGACGAAAAGAACGCAGAATATGTAAACAGTGGTTTTGCACCGCTTAACGATTTGCCAGACCATCGCCAGTTTGATGCACGCCGCTCTGCAGGAAATACAAATGACCTGAGAGGTAAAATTTTACGTATAAAAATAAATGAAGACGGGTCTTATGATATTCCCAGCGGTAATTTATTCCCTGAAGGAACTGATAAAACACGCCCTGAAATTTATACAATGGGACATCGCAATCCTTATCGCATTTCTGTAGATGCAAAAAACGGAAATCTTTATTGGGGTGATGTAGGTCCAGATGCAAATAATGACAGCTTGCAAACTCGTGGTCCTCGCGGTTATGACGAGGTGAACCAGGCAAGAAAACCAGGTAACTTTGGCTGGCCATTATTTATAGGTAACAACTATGCATATCGAGATTATGATTATGCTACAGGCAAAAGTGGTGAACCCTTTAATCCTGAAAAGCCTGTAAATGATTCTAAAAATAATACCGGTTTAGAAGAATTACCACCTGCGCAACCGGCTTATATTTGGTATCCGTATACAGCTTCAGAAGATTTTCCTGACGTAGGTCAGGGCGGTAGAAACGCGATAGCGGGACCTGTATATTATACAGATATGTATCCTAAAAAATCAGCTTTACCAGAATACTACAATGGTAAATTAATAATCTACGACTGGATACGTGGCTGGATGAAAGCCGTGACTATGAAACCAAACGGTGACTTTGAAAAAATGGAACCTTTCGCTCCCTTAATAAAAGTAAATTCTCTAATAGATATGGAAGTAGGTCCTGATGGTAAGATCTACCTGCTTGAGTACGGTAGCGGCTGGTTTACAAATAATGATGACTCGGGTCTGGCGCGTATAGATTACAATGGCGGTAACAGACCACCGTTAGTAGAAGGTCTAGAGATTGATAAAACTTCTGGCGCTGTACCGCTAAAAGTAAAAGTAGCAGTTAATGCCAGAGACCGTGAGAAAGACGAGGTTACTTATTTGTGGGATCTTGGTAATAACGAGACTAAAGAGACCACAGAGCCAGAGCTGGAATATACTTACTCAGAACCGGGTGAATATAAAATTTCTGTAAAAGTCACAGATAACAAAAATGCATCGGCGAGCAGTGATGTCATTAATATTTATGCAGGTAATGAAAGACCTAAAGTAGATATCGCGATCACAAAAGGAAACAAATCATTCTTTATGCCTGGTGTACCTATTCAATATCAGGTAAATGTTAGCGATAGTGAAGATGCAAGCCAGATAGACAGTACAAACGTTTATGTCGCTATAGATTATGCTGAAGGTTTAGATAAAGCTTCTTTGGCTATGGGTCATCAGGAAGTTGCTGCTTCTATCATGGGTAAAACCTTAACGCAAACTATGGATTGCCGCAGCTGCCACAAGATCAATGAGAAATCTGTAGGACCTTCTTATACAGCCGTTTCACAAAAATATAAAGACGATAAGAATGTCTATGATTATCTGGGCAAGAAAATCATTGCCGGTGGTGCGGGCGTTTGGGGTGAGGTTATGATGCCAGCGCATCCTACTTTAACATCAGAAGATACAAGACAGATCACAGCTTATATTTTGTCTTTAACTCAAGGCGAAAAAAACAAATCCCTGCCAGCTTCCGGGAAGATAATTCCACAAGAAAAACCTGCAGGCAATACACTGGTAGTGACCGCAAGTTATACAGATCACGGTGCTTCCGGAAGCAAATCCCTAACGGGGACATCTCAGCTTCTGCTACCCGGCAACAATATTTCTATTTCTGAAGACATGAAGACAGACGGTTTTAAGATCATGTCTATGGGCGGTAAAGACATGCTTATTAATCCTGAGAAAATGGGCTGGTTTGCAATACCTCATCTTGATCTTACAGATGTAAAAACAGCAAATCTTACAATTGGCTGGCAGGACACGTTAGACGCAGGTTTTGATTATGAGATCCATCTTGATGCACCAGATGGTAAACTAGTAGGTAAGGGAACGCTTCCGGCTTCTAAAGCTTCTCAAAAAACAGCTCAATTACCCATTCAAGTAGATCCGGTTACAGATGGTGATTTCCACGAAGTGTATTTCACGTATGTGCCTAAAAATTCTCCCAATCAAACCCAGTCAACATCTGCTGTGACAGGAATTGAATTTGAGGGCAAGTAAAAATATTTAAATTAAGAACCTTATAAATGCCTGTGAATTAGTAGCAATAACTAATCACAGGCATTTTTGCTTTCTAGATAAAATTGAGCAATAGCATAAACCAGCCTGCGGCCAGAAATAAGCCTCCTAACGGAGTTACAGGACCTAGAAATTTCCATTTTTTGCCGGCGGCTGCGCTAATGCACAAACCATAGATGCTAAAAGAGAATAAAAAGGTTCCTATAATAAAGCAATAAATCGCATACGTCTCCAGAGCGCTTGCACTGCCCAACACAAGACCAAGTACGACCAGAATTACTGCATGATACATCTGGTATTTTACCCCGGTTTCAAATGAATTGAGTTGATCTGCGGTAAACTTCTTTTTTAGCGCGTGGGCGCCAAATGCACCAAAAATAATAGCTAAAAAACCAAATAATGAACCAAAAATCTGGGCAAGTAAAATTTCCATAGAGAATGAATTAGATCATAGAAGTTTCAAAGATACGCTAGAGAACTTCAGCAGAAAATGATATATTTCTCCCATGAACCTGAAAGAATTTATACACGATATCCCAGATTTTCCTAAACCGGGAATAATTTTTAAAGATATAAGTCCGCTTTTGCGAAATCCTGAAGCCACCAGAGAAACTGTGCTGCAACTTGCTAAAGACTTAGACTCCACAAAAATAGATCAGGTTGTAGGCATAGAATCCCGCGGTTTCCTATTAGGTATTTTACTTGCTCAACATCTACAGGTGGGTTTTACACTTATGCGAAAACCGGGTAAACTCCCCGGCAGGGTTATTAAACAATCATACGCACTTGAATATGGTGAAGACGCTATTGAGATACAGGAAAATGCGATCAAACCAGGTCAAAAAGTTATTCTGCATGATGATGTTCTGGCAACCGGCGGTACAGCTGCCGCTGCACAACAACTTATACAAAGTTGCGGGGCAGAAGTCATTGAATTCAATTTTTTAATGGAATTAGATTTTCTAAAAGGAAGAGAAAAACTGGGTGAAACACCTATAAAATCACTCCTAAACTACTAAAAATCGGTTCTTTTTTATAAATATTTTAGGTAAACCTCAGACTATTTAAGCAAGACAATGAAATACACTATTCTAGTTTGGTTATTTACAATCATCATTTCTCCACTTTTATTAGTTTTGATGTTAAGCATAATAACAAACAAAGCTAGTCCTGACAGTATTTTAAATTCTTATGAAGTGATATTCGCTATGATCATAATGGGCTCATTGCTGTCAATTCCCGCTATGGCAGTATTTTGGTTTATTAAACGGAATTTGAAGTCTGATTATTTAGTGTGGCAAAAGAAGACCATATTATCATTATATTCTTTATTCTCTGTTTGGATGACTTTTTTTTAGTAGATAATGGTTTTGTTACAAGATTCTCCACACAAACAATATGGATTCTAATATACTCCCTAACTATAGTTTTAGCTGTTTGTATTTTTAAATTTCAAGAAATGAAATTTCCTGAAGAATAAACACTTAGAATAAAGGCTGAAACAAATTCCATAACCCTTGATTAAAACCTACAAACTGGGTAAAACACCTATAAAATCGCTCCTAACTAGTAAAAATCGGTTCTTTTTACCTTTTCTTCATCTATAAATATGAGATTATTTGAATAGTTTAAATCGATTGCGTAAAACATGGTTTTATTGGCTATATTTCTTCCTGATTAACCAATTCTAATAAACATGCCTTTTAAAATTTGGGTAAGCATTTGTTTAACCGCTTTTATTCTAACCAGCTGCGGGAAGAAAGAAAGAACTGAAACCGCTTCAGCAGAGCAACCAGAACAAGAATATTTTAACAACCCCATTCTTGCCGGCTGGTATCCAGATCCCAGTATAACAGATGATGGTAAGGGTAATTATTACATGGTAAATTCGTCATTTGCCTTTTACCCGGGAATCCCCATTTTTCACAGTACAGATCTTATAAACTGGAAACAAATAGGAAACGTATTAGACAGAC
This sequence comes from Leeuwenhoekiella sp. A16, assembly GCF_047946675.1. Lineage (GTDB taxonomy): Bacteria > Bacteroidota > Bacteroidia > Flavobacteriales > Flavobacteriaceae > Leeuwenhoekiella. Next base: position 2,547,766 of record NZ_CP172313.1, on the reverse strand, counting down.
CAGAGCAATTACAATTAGAAGGTTTTGGTGTTTCAAGAGCCATTTTTGCCCCAGATATTAGTTATGACAATGGTACATTTTATGTAACCTGTACTTTAGTAGATGGCAAAGGTAATTTTGTAGTTACAACTAAAGATCCAGCCGGTGACTGGTCTAACCCGGTTTGGCTTCCGGAAGTTTCAGGTATTGACCCAGGTCTTTTCTTTGATGAGGACAAGGCATATATCGTTTATAATAGTGACGCTCCAGATAACAAACCTTTATATCAGGGTCACAGAACAATTAGACTTCTTGAATTTGACAAAGAAAACCTAAAAGTTATAGGCGAGAATAGAATTCTGGTAAATGGCGGCGTCGATATTTCGAAAAAACCTATCTGGGCGGAAGGTCCGCGCATTTATAAGCTTAATGGTTATTATTACCTCATGACGGCAGAAGGCGGCACGGCCATTGATCACTCTGAAGTTGTTTACCGTACTAAAGATATAAATGACAAGTTCATTCCTTATGAGAATAATCCTATTTTAACGCAGCGTGATCTAGACCCAACAAGGCCAAACCCTATCACTTCAGCAGGACATGCAGATATTACTCAGGCACCTAACGGTGATTGGTACGGTATTTTTTTGGCATGCCGCGCTTACGGTGATGATTATTATAACACAGGTAGAGAAACTTTTCTTGCCCCGGTAAAATGGGTAGACGACTGGCCGGTTTTTGATCTTAAAGGTGAATCTGTAAAATACAAATATCCCGTTCCTGACGGAGTGACAATTGATAAAAACGCATTTCCCTTAAGTGGAAATTTCACATTTAAAGAGGATTTTGAAGCTGATTCACTCGGTTTTAACTGGCTATTTATACGAACTGTAAATGATATGTGGTACAACTTTACAGATCGCGCAGGAAGTATTGCTTTAGAAACAAGACCCGAAACTATTTCAGGCAAAAGCAATCCTAGTTTTATAGGTCACAGACAGCAACATTTAGAAGGTTCTGTCGCTGTAAGCCTAGATTTTAAACCAGAATCTGATAATGAAAGTGCCGGTATTGTGGCTTTTCAAAATGAGACTCACTTCTATTATTTGTGTAAAAGTATAAAAGATAACGTACCCGTTGTAGAACTGCGAAAAAGCAACGAGGATAGCTTTGAGGTTTTAGCCGAAAAAGAAATAGAGGCAACAGAGAGCGAGCTCGAACTAAAAATAGAATTTCATACAGATCATTACAATTTCTATTACGGCAACAATAATAATTGGAACTCCTTAGCTGAAGACGTTGATGGAAAATACCTGAGCACCAAAGTGGCAGGTGGTTTTGTAGGCGTAACTATTGGTATGTACACCACCTCTAATGGTAAACAAAGTCCTTCTAAAGCATACTTTGATTGGTTTGAATATACAGGCAATGATGTGGTTTTTAAAGACGAGGCAGCAACAGTAACAGAATAAGTTTGGGTACTATAAAAAGAAAAACCTCTGCTAGTGCAGAGGTTTTTCTTTTTATAGATATTCTTAATTATTCTGCTTCTACCATAGCATCAACAGTTTGAATTGTGCCGTCGTCATTATAATGAAGTTCTGTTACCTTCACGCTACGTAAATGGGTTTTACCACCAGATAACGAACTATCATGATAGAACAAATACCACTTACCGTTAAATTCTACAACAGAGTGATGATTTGTCCAGCCTAAAACCGGCTTTAATAAAACTCCCTGATATGTAAAAGGACCATAAGGATTATCACCTGTAGCATAAACTATATTATGCGTGTCACCTGTAGAATAAGAAAAGTAGTATGTACCGTTGTATTTGTGCATCCATGCAGCCTCAAAAAAACGCTTGTCGTTTGCACCTGTAGTAAGCGGGTCACCCTCTTTATCAAGAATCTGAATATCTTTAGGAGCTTCAGCAAACTCAAGCATATTGTCACTCAATTTTGCAATTTTTGGGCTTAATGCCGGTTGGTCATCTGCAGGATATTTATCTTCATTAACATATTTTCCAGAAGTCCATCGTTGTAATTGGCCACCCCAAATTCCGCCAAAATACATGTAATATTCACCATCTGTATCTTCAAAAACCGCCGGATCTATGCTAAAACTACCTTTAATAGGCTCTTTTTCGGCTGTGAAAGGACCTGCTGGATTTTCGCTTGTAGCGACACCCATTCTAAAGATATCTTCTTTATCTTTTACAGGAAAGTATAAATAGTATGTACCATCTTTCTCTGCAGCATCTGGTGCCCATAACTGGCGACCCGCCCAGGAGATATCTTTAATGTCTAGACCAACACCATTATCTGTAACCTTACCTCCTACACTATCCATAGAAAGAATATGATAATCTTTCATATCAAAGTGACTCCCAAGGTCATCTTCAGGTATACCAGATTCATAATCGTGAGAAGGATATACATATAACTTACCGTTAAAAACGTGTGCTGAAGGATCTGCCGTATAAATATTAGTAACTAAAGGCTCATCATTTAAATTGCCACTAGCAATTGTATCATTTACAGCACTATTTTCTGTTTCTGCAGACGCCTTAGAAGACTCATTATTCTTGCAGTCGGTAGTGGTTGCAAGTGTAATGGTGAGCAGTGCTACCGCATTTAACTTCATGTAAGATTTAATCATTTGGTGTTTGTTTATTAAATTAAGAATCAAATATATAGAAAAGCGCATATGAACACTCATTTGCGCATCGCTAAGTTATTCAAAAAAAAATCAATCGTTTTCTTAAAATTAATTTAATATTTAATTATCTGATTTATAGCATTTTAACATAATAAAGTGACACCGTTAAAAGTTAAATTCACAATAAATTAGCATTTTTTTTACGCAATCGATTGCATCATATTATAATTTGTGTATTTTTATGACATCAAAAAAAAATGGCTGTTCTTTTTAAGAATTCGCCTGCCAGGCATCTTTAAATCAAAAAAATTAACAAAATGATCAATCATTTACTCAATGAACAACATTTAAAGCTTAAAAAGCTTTTCTTTTTTGTTCTGTTTTGTGCTTTAGCCTTTCCGGCCTATTCTCAAAATGGAACTGTTAATGGTACCGTTTCTGATGAAATGGGACCCCTGCCCGGAGTAACTGTGTTACTCAAGGGAACAAGCAATGGTACAGCAACCGATTTTGATGGTAATTTTACCTTATCAAATGTGCCTTCAGATGGTGTATTACAATTTAGTTTTGTAGGTTTTGCAACTCAGGAAATACCGGTAAATAGTCAGTCTACATTTAATGTGACTATGGCCGCTGATGCTGAGTCTCTAGCCGAAATCGTTGTAGTAGGTTATGGTACACAGCGTAAAGAATCTGTTACAGGATCTGTAGCATCTATAAAAGGTGATGAGATACGTGAAGTGCCTTCTGCTAACGTGTCTGAAGCTTTGCAAGGACGTTTACCCGGGGTAGAACTTTCACGATCTTCATCAAAACCGGGTTCTACAAGACAAATACGTATACGGGGTGTACGCTCTCTTACAGCAAGTAATGACCCGCTTATTGTTCTGGATGGTATTCCTTTTTCTGGATCTATAAGTGATATTAGTCCTAATGACATAAAAAGTATAGATATTTTAAAAGATGCTTCTGCTACCGCTATTTATGGATCACGGGGAGCTAATGGCGTTGTTTTAATTACTACTAATAGAGGACAAAAAGGTCAAACTGCACAATTTACATATAACAGTTTTTCAGGACTTGCTACCACATTTTCTGAATACCCTATGATGAATGGTTCACAACTCGCTGCCCTTCGAGATGCAGCAGGTCTATACCCTAATGATGGTACTGATGAATCTCGCGATGTAAATACAGATTGGCAAGGTATGTTTTACGCTCCTGGTTTAATTATGAACCATGATATGGGTGTTTCAGGAGGCGGTGAAACAGGCAACTATAACTTTGGGCTAGCTTATTATAAGGAAGAGGCTGTTATACCAGATCAAGACTATCAACGTATATCATTAAGAGGCGCTTTGGACCAGCAAATAGGAGAGAATATTCGTATTGGTTTTAGCACTAACAATAACTATTCAATTAGCAATGGGAATAATTTAGGATTGTATGGAGTTCTTAGCAGTTCGCCTCTTGCAGACCCTTATAATGAAGACGGAACTTTAAAAAGGGTTATTAGAATGCCTTTAGACGATCAATGGGTATATACAAGAGAATCTGTAAAGAGTCTTGGTGACCGTTGGGTTGATCACACAAAATCATTCGGTTCATACAACAGTATGTATGCTGAGATCGCTATACCAGGTGTAGAGGGATTAAAATTTCGCACCAATCTTGGTCTTAATTTTAATGTGTCTAATGATGGTGAATATACAGGTGAAGGCGTTTTTAGTGCTCAGCCAGATACACAATCTGTAGCTTCAATTGGTAATTCACAACAAACACGATGGTTAATTGAGAATTTAATTACTTACGATCGTACTTTCGCAGAGAAACACAGCCTTAATGTTGTAGGCTTATTCTCTGCAGAAGAAACAAATTATAACAGATCTTCTATTGTTGCACGTGATATCCCATCAGATGCTTTTCAGTATTACAATTTAGGACAGGCTAATGGTGAGATATCTATTAATCCTGATACACAGGTGTATCAAAAATACGGCTTAATGTCTGTTATGGGAAGAGCCATTTATTCTTATGATGACAGATATCTTTTCACGGCAACCTTGCGTACAGATGGATCTTCTCGTCTTGCTGAAGGTTATAAATGGAATACCTATCCTGCTGCTTCTGTAGGGTGGAACATTAAGAACGAATCTTTTATGGAGCCGGTTGAATGGCTTAATCAATTAAAACTACGTGCAGGATATGGTGAAACATCTAACCAGGCAATTGCTCCTTATGCAACTTTAGGTCGCCTGGGTACGAGACCCTATAACTTTGGTGATGAAAATTATCAAACAGGCTATTATGTGACTGAACTGCCTAACTCTGAATTGGGCTGGGAATACTCAACTACATGGAACTTTGGTATTGATTTCGGCTTTTTTAATAATCGCCTTTCAGGTACTGTAGAATATTATAAAACCAATACTAATGATATCTTACTTGGAGTAAGTCTTCCTAGTACCGCAGGTGTTGGGAGTTATACAGCAAATATTGGTGAGACCCAGAATAAAGGTGTAGAAGTTTCTCTTAATGGTGTCATTATAGACAATCCAGATGGGTTTACCTGGGAAGCAGGATTTAACCTATATGCAAACCGCAATGAACTGGTTTCTCTCTCTTCAGGACAAGAACGGGATGAAGCAAATGGTTGGTTTGTAGGCCACCCTGTTAATGTGATCTATGATTATGAAAAAATAGGATTATGGCAGGAAGGTGATCCTTATCAGGATATTCTTGAACCTGGTCCTTATGGCGCTACTGATCAAGGTACTGTGTTAGGTTCTATTAAAGTGAAGTACACAGGAGAATACAATGATGATGGCACTCCTGTAAGAGCAATAGGTCCAGACGATAGACAAATACAAGACACTAATCCAGATTTTCAGGGAGGTTTTAATACCAGATTAGCTTATAAGAATTTTGATCTAACTGCAGTAGGAGCATTTCAAAGCGGAGGAATCCTGATAAGCACTTTATACGGTTCTTCAGGTTATTTAAATATGCTGAGCGGCCGTAGAGGAAATGTAGATGTAGATTACTGGACACCTCAAAATACGAGTGCAGATTATCCTAATCCTGCAGGAATAAAAAGCGGAGACAATCCTAAATATGGCTCAACTCTAGGTTATTTTGATGGTTCATTCCTAAAGATTAGAACTATTACGCTCGGTTACAATTTTGAGGATGAATTTCTTGAAAAACTGGGTGTAGACAGATTTAGACTTTATACTACAGTTCAAAATGCATTTGTGCTTTTCTCACCTTATAACAGAGAATCAGGAATGGATCCTGAACCTAACTCTTATGGAGATGAGAATGCTGCAGTTACTACTAGTTACAACAGAAGGTTGCTAACCATAGGTACTAATACACCTTCAACCCGCAACTTCCTTCTTGGAATTAACTTAACATTTTAAAAAACAGCGATGAAAAGAAATTATTTTAATATCATACTTGGCACAGTCATCATGACCATGTCATTAATGAGTTGCTCTGATATTTTAGATGAACAACCCAGAAGTATTTACGAGCCCAGTTATTTTAAAACTGAACAAGGTGTATATGGTGGTTTAACTTCTCTATATGCTCACTTACGATATATTTATGGCCAGGCGTATTACTATAATACCACAGAGACTGGTACAGATGAGGTAACTTATGCTCAAAGTGCCGACCAGAATTTCCAGGTAATGGATATGTCTGGACAAGGAGATATAACCTCTACAAGTAGTCGCTCTGATGCCTTGTGGGGTGCTGCTTTTCCTAACATTAATACAGCCAGTGGAATTATTGAAAACGCTACAGAGGTAGGTACAATTTCAGATGCTTTGATTGCAGAAGCCCGTTTCTTTAGAGCATTTGATTACTTTATTCTTGTGCAGACCTTTGGTGGTGTTCCTTTAGATTTGGGTGCCGGAGAATTACAATTTAATACAAATCCAGTACGATCATCTGAGCGCAATACTGTTCCTGAAGTTTATACGAGAGCTATTTTCCCAGACCTGTTAGCTGCAGTTAATGACCTTAATGATGAACCTAGAGTAGTAGGCGGGGTGACTAAAACAGTGGCTCGTCTTTATCTTGCTAAAGCGTATCTTACTTATGGCTGGTGGTTACAAAATCCTGATAACATTCCTACTTATCCAGAAGCTCCCAGAACAGACCCAGACAGTCATGACCCACAATGGTATTATCAACAAGCTTATGATATTGCTACTACAGCAATTGCTAATCCCGGTCCCTTTGGTCTACAGGAAACATATTATGACGTAAACCTGGCAGAAAATGATCGTAATAATGAGATTCTTCTTTTTGCAGATCATACAGAAACGAGTGAATTTTACAATGGAGGAAGCCTTACTTATAGTAATGGCGGTGCTCCTGATAACTTCGCCGGTTGGATGATGACTTGGAATTATACAAACATAAGAAGCAGCTCATCAAACTCTTCATGGGAATCTATTAGTTCTGTACAACGTGAGGCAGAGCAACATTTAGGAAGACCATGGACGCGTATGTGCCCTACAATTGAAGCGGTGACTAATACTTTTGCAGATAAAACAAATGACTCTAGATACGATGGTACTTTTACTACAGTTTACAGAGGTAATTGGGATAAAGCAGGAATTGAAGGACCTTTATATAATGCAAACCTTTTAGAAGTTAATCCGGGTGATGCCATTCTTACATTCCTCGATGAAGAGCCATCAGGCAGTATAGATTATCCTAATGGTGGTAGTGATAGCAATATAGGTGCAGGTGTGCTTCCCGGCAGGTCAGATTTTGTTATCGCACCTAGCGGAATAAGCAGAATCGTATATCCAGGACTTTGGAAATTGGGGCCATATCGCACAAATGATGGTGATGGTTTAGGTCAGCCTAATGCTGCTAGTACTCGTCCTTTTAATATTGCTAAATTTTCTGAGCTATATTTTATAGCCGCAGAAGCTAAGGTAAAAGGTGCGCAAGGAGCAGAAAGCGCTAGAGATTTAGTAAACGTGATCCGAGCACGTGCAGGAGTATGGCGCTGGGATAACAATGGCAATGAAGAGAAGTTAGAAGATAACAGTGCTGAAATGATGGCCGCTACACCTGCAACAATTGACATAGAGTATATTCTTGCTGAACGCTCTCGCGAATATTATGGAGAAGGTTATCGCTGGTTTGACCTTGTACGAACACAAAAGTGGGAAGAGTTAGCTTCCACTTATACAATTGGAGGCAGTAATTATGGAGATCACACTCCCCAGACAGTAAATCGGGATATTCAACCTTATCTTTATCTACGTCCCATCCCACAAGGTCAACTTGATGGTATGGAAGGTGACATAGCTAATTATCAGAATCCAGGATACAATTAAAATTAAGAACAAGGGGGATATATCCCGTTGGGATTAACAAATAATACAAAGGTTCCTCATAAATTGGGGAACCTTTTTTCTTTGAATCAGTTAGTATCATATCTTATAAAAAGACATAAAAACATTAAATTATTTTAATTATAAACTCAGGACTCAATGAGAAGTATTCAGGCATTTATAACGGCAGTTTTACTGCTCCTAACAACAGCTACATCAATTGCTGAAGTCAGGTTACCAAAATTGATTAGCGACGGCATGGTTTTGCAACGAGATAGAAAACTACCCGTTTGGGGCTGGGCAGACGCTAATGAAAAGATTACCATAACATTTAATGGAAAAAAATATAAGACCATAGCATCTTCAGACGGAAAATGGAATGTAGAACTTCCTAAAATGAAAGCCGGTGGTCCTTATAATATGACCGTTTCAGGAACTAATACCATAGAAGTAAAAGACATTTTAATAGGGGATGTCTGGCTTTGTTCCGGGCAATCTAACATGGTGCACCAGATGGATATTCATGATGTTACCTATGCTAATGAGATCGCTACCGTTAATAATCCCCAGATCAGACATTTTAAAATCCCAACCACTCCTGTACTTGATGGTCCACAGCCGCAGCTTGAAGGAGGTGAATGGCAAAAAGCTGTAGGCGATGAAGTACGACCTTTTTCTGCAGTAGCATATTTCTTTGCTAAAAAAGTCTACGAAAAATACCATATCCCCATTGGGCTTATCAATGCCAGCGTAGGCGGAACGCCCATAGAAGCATGGATACCGAAGGAAGGTTTTAAAAAATTTCCTGATGTTGAAAAGATAATCAAAGAAAATCAGGACACCGCTTTTGTTAATAACCAGTTGCAAAATAATCCTTCTAATGATGCTTCGGCACAACCTAAGGATAAAGGGTTAATAGGAGATAAGAAATGGTATGATGTCGATTTTTTACCTAAAGATTGGCGACGTATCAATATTCCGGGATATTGGGAAGATCAGGGTGCCAAAGACCTGAATGGTGTGGTTTGGTTTCGTAAAGAGATCGAGTTACCAAAAGATATGGCAGGCAAAGAGGCTACTGTCTTCTTAGGACGAATTGTTGATGCCGATGAGCTTTACATTAACGGTGAAAAAGTAGGGAATACTACTTATCAATACCCACAAAGAAGGTATGATGTATCAGCCAATCTACTCAAAGCAGGAAAAAACACATTTGCTATTAGAGTAACTAACAATTATGGTAAAGGCGGATTTGTACCTGACAAGCCCTACTACATTTTTACAGATAAAGATACGGTAGATCTTAAGGGTTACTGGCAGTATAAAGTAGGTGAAGTTTTTAAACCTTTTGATTATGCAGCCGCCTCTCAGGGTAATCAAACCCGCAGGATAAATCCACAAAATGAACCTACGGCTCTTTTTAATGGGATGGTAGCTCCGTATACACAATATCCCTTCAAAGGAATTTTATGGTATCAGGGAGAGAGTAATTCAGGCCATCCTGAGACTTATGAAGCCTATATGGAATCACTTATTGAAAGCTGGCGAAAGGTTTTCAAGGCTCCTGAAATTCCGTTTATCTATGCCCAACTTCCTAATTATATGGATGTGTCTTATCTGCCCACTGAAAGCAATTGGGCTGAGCTACGGGAAGCACAACTGAAAGCACTTAACGAACCTAACACAGCAATGACTGTAAATATTGATTTAGGAGAATGGAATGATATTCATCCGCTAAACAAAAAAGATGTAGGTGATCGTATGGCGTTGGCAGCTTTAAAACTAGCCTATAATGAAGATGTTGTGTATTCTGGGCCTTTGTATGAAGATTACACAATACAAGATGGTAAAGTATCTCTTTCATTTTCTCATGTTGGGAGCGGACTTGTGACTGACGACGGTGAAACTTTAAACGAATTTGCCATAGCTGGCGCCGATAAGAATTTTGTTTGGGCGAAAGCCAAAATAGAAGGAGACCATGTAGTTGTGTGGAGCGATGAAATTAAAGACCCAAAATATATACGCTATGCTTGGGCAGATAATCCTGACAATCCTAATCTCTACAATAAAGAAGGATTACCGGCATCACCTTTTAGAGTAGAACTGAATAAGGATTAATGAATTTATTCTTTTTATATATGAATATTATTCAAAGGTGCTTCCCAAAAATCCGGACAAAATTGGTAAAAATCCCCTTTAGCATGTAAAAAATCGGATTTTCTATACGAATTATTAGAAGTACCTTTTAAGTAAAAAACCTGTCAGCATTAAGCTGACAGGTTTTTTATGTGACCTTGGTAAGTTCCCAATTAACTAACCGGAAAGGAATAATTTATATCCTGTTATTTTACTTTAGGACTTTCTGGCAGACCTAAGTAAGTTTGCTTGAGATCTCCTGTTTCAATCACTATTTTCTGAAGAACAACACCACTGTCTACCATGTAATATTTTAATACATGATTGCCAGCCTCTGAAAGTGTATGTGTTGATGTAATTACTTTAATATTGTTTGCAACAGATTGATTCCAGTTTGCGTCAGAACTATCTTTATTCAGATTAACTATCTGCGCCTCTTCATCGTCAAAACCAATCCCATATTTAAGTCCGTCGCGGGTTGTATAATTAATTGTAGGAGAAAAATAAGCGTAAACTTTTACTTCACCTTTAGATTCTAAATGAACATTATATTCTAATCTTGGCGAACTATCAGTTATTTCCTGTGGACCTACAAATACAGGCATTGGCGTAACTCCAGAACCGGTTTTACCTAGATTATCAATAACCCCCCAATTGAAGTCATTATCGGTCTTTTTAGATGAAAAATCGGCCGCTTCAAGCGAAATATAGCCATTCATTTCTGCGAAACCTTTAGCGTCATCAGCAACACCGTTGACGATATTGACCGTAACTGAAACTTCCTGCTTTCCTGAAGAAACAGTGATTGTTGCACTGTTCTTTCCTTTTGGCGCTTTTTTCCAATTTACACTTACTTTTACCGGTTTTTCGGTAGAAATTACCTGATTTTTATCTGGTAAAATCAGCCAGTTTACATCCGATTTTATAGTGTATTTAAGCGATTCTTTCCCGCGATTAAAAACCGTCAGGTTATAAACCGAATCATCAAATGAATAGAAAGTCGGTAACACAGCTTCTCCTTCTGCATTAGGCCACCACTTTTCTGAACCATCTACAGCAACACCCAAAGATGCTTCCTCTGGAAGTTCAATGGTTTCAGTTTCCGGAATATTATTGTTTTCGGGTTGCTGCCAATACGTATAACCAATGTGCGTCTGAGACATCATATGGTTCCACTTTCCATCAGCTAACTCGGTGTGATAATAGTCGGCCAGTTCAGCATCCTTATCAAAAAGTTCTTTCACCTTATCTGCATATTCGTTTGTCGCTGCTCTCCCCTGCTCTGCATACCATTTATTTTTCGCGGCAGCTACATACATTTCGTTCAAATTTGCACTTGCCAAAACCGGAAATAAAACCAACTCATAATAAGCATCTTTAAATTCTGCCGGAAGTTGGTCGTTTATTTTTTGGGCTTTCGCCGCAAGGCTATTATATTCTTCAACAACTCTATTTGCTTCATTGTAATTGGTCAAACTAAAGGTTGAAGCATCGATGAGTTCAGGTTTACGTCTTGCATTATATTTGGTGTATTTTCTTAAAATATCGGCGATTTCCTCAGTAAAATTGTCATCAAACGTTTTTGCTGCCCATTTTGTATAATAATCCTGCAAGTTTGAAGTGTCTATAGCTTCAGGGTCCCAGGCATAATCCAGAAAAAAGGAAATAGGGAATTCCATAGGTTTTAGATCGCCCACATTCACTATCCAGACTTCATTAGCTCCAAATTCATATGCGAGATGCATTTGCTCCCACGTTCTTTCAATTTGGTTCGTATTGATCCATTTATAATTTCGAGGTCCACCTACATAATCAAAATGATAATAGATACCGTAACCGCCTTCACGTGGTGCGGCATCAAGCTCCGGCAATTTGCGTATGTTGCCCCAGTTGTCATCACAAAGTAAAAGCGTAACATCATCTGGCACACGCATTCCCTGATCATAATAATCCTGAACTTCTTTGTACAGCGCCCACATTTGCGGAGTTTCTTCTGCGGGTTTCCCCGTTACATCTGCGATTATTTCACGCTGATTTTTAACTATATCTTCAAGTAAACCAATAGCTGTTCCCTGTGTCATGGGCTCATCGCCATCTCCGCGCATACCAACGGTTACTATGGCTTCTGTATCTCCTTTACGCTGCATGCCTTCTGTCCAGAATTCTTTAAGATTCTCAGCGTTTTTGGAGAAATCCCATGCTCCCTCACCAAAATGTTCCCACTCGGCATGAGCTCTGGTTAAAGGTTCGTGATGCGAAGTTCCCATTACAATACCATATTCATCAGCAAGTTTGGGATTTTCAGGATCATCTACGTAGAACATTCTGCCCCACATTGCGGGCCACAAATAATTGCCTTTTAGACGCAGGATCAATTCAAAAACATGATCGTAAAATTTGGCATTAAATCCGCCAAATTTCTCAAATGCCCAGCCCGAAAGCGCCGGAGCTTCATCATTTAAGAAAATTCCTCTGTACTTTACTTTAGGCTCTCCTGCAGTGTGAATTCCTGGCAGCACATCAAGTTCGCTATGTTTTTTTACCGGAACATCTGCCCAGTAATACCAAGGCGAAACGCCGATTTGCTCAGAAAGATCGTACATGCCATAAATGGTTCCGCGTTTATCACTTCCCGCAATAACCAAAGCTTTCTCGACACCATCCATAGGATTTTCTACTACCTGAGTAGTAAATTTCTCCCATTTTCCATCTAAAGCACTTTCGTCAATTTTGCCATCTTTTGCCAGCTTATCAATCAATGTGCTTTTTCCCAAAGTCCCAATAATAACTACGGTTCCTTTAGCAGATTCTCCAATAATTAACTCTGGTTTTTTGCCACTTACTTTTTCGATATCCGTTTGTAAATGTCCTGCGACCCTTAGAACGCCGGGGAAATCTGAATCGCTAACTAAGAGTGATGCCACTTTATCTTGTGAAATTAAAGGAAAGTTCTCCGGCGAAATTTCTTCGGTCACATAATTTTCATTCACTTTTTGGGCGAAAGAAGCCGATGTTGTAAGAAAAGTAACGGTTAAAACGAAAAGGTTGAGTAAACGGAATTTCATAGCGATATTTCTTTTCTGATTATCAGTTGTTAGTAATAATTCTCCTTTTGTCATGCTGAACTTGTTTCAGCATCTCATCCTGCTATTAAATCAATGATGATGAGACCTTGAAATAATCCCGAAAGCTTTCGGGACAAGGTGACGATAGACTCAAGACTTATTACGGATATTAAAATTTCTTTTTATTCTTTAAATTCTACAACCTCATAAAAGGCTTTTTTAGGCTGCTGATTTTCATCAAACAGTAACGGATAGTTCTTTCTACCATTCACAGGATAGGTGTCTAACCAAGAATATCTATCTGAAATATTCCAGAAAGTCACACCGGTCAACGTGTCTTTGTAATCCCTAAAAACTTTAAAGAACATAGCGTATTGATCTACCTGTTTTTGTTCTAACTCGGGAGTAAATTCATCACTTTCATCTTCTCTCAATTCTCTGCGTTCTTTCTCCCACTTATAAAGAGATACATCTAATTCTGTTATCTGTACGTCTAGACCTAAAGACGCATATTTATCCATTGCAGTACGTAATTCCTGCTCGCTTGGTTCAAAAATCGACCAATGCGCCTGAATACCTACTCCATTTATGGGAACACCTGCATCAACCAGTTTTTTGACTAACGTATATATACGCTCTGCTTTTTCAGGACGAACCGCGTTGTAGTCGTTGTAAAATAATTTTGCATCGGGATCTGCCTCATGCGCATATTCAAAAGCTTTGGCCAGATACTCCTCACCGGCAATCTGGTAATACGGCGATTCCTGGCGATAAACGAAATTAGAATCATCTGAAACTGCTTCATTAACCACATCATAAGCATAGATCTTACCTTTATAACGAGTCATCACATCTGTGATATGTGTTTTCATTCGTGCAAAAAGCGTGTCTTTGCTTATTTGATTTCCGTCTGCATCTTTAAAGAACCAGTCCGGATACTGTTGATGCCAAACTAAAGCATGACCGCGCATAATCATATCATTTTCTTGCGCAAAGTCTACTATCGCATCTGCCGGACCCCAATTATACCTATTCTGCTCGGGGTGAATAGGTCCCATTTTCATCACATTTTCAGGTGTCATGCTTTTAAACTGGGTTTTGATCAAGTTGGCTTCTGCGGAATCTTTTAAAGCTCGGGGCGAAACCGCAACTCCTACAGGGAAATAATCTTTGTAGTAATCTTTTAAACCTTTGTTTTCAGCAACAGACTCATCTTTTACTTCAGCTTTATCTGTGGCATTTTTACAGCTATATATTGTCCCTCCAAAAAGAAGAAGAACCAGAACGCTTTTTAAAATATTTTTTTTCATGATGGTTAAGATTGATTATGCATTATTATAGATGTCTTTAAAAGTTCTTTAATCCAACGTCACCCTGATGGTATTGCAGGATCTCACCAGATAATTTATTAGTCATCAGACTGAAGATGTGATGTTGAAACAAGTTCAACATTACCAAAAAAATATTAGGACTAATCACAGGAATCAGGGTTAAGCATAGAGTTTGTAAGAGAGACCTAATTCTAGTCCGCGTATTTCTGCAAGTCCTTTAAGACGACCAATTAACGAATAGCCGGGATACTGCTCCTTATCACCTTCCATACTAAAAAGGAATCCGTGATCGGGTCGCATAGGCAGGCCAATATTTCTTTCCTGCATAAGCAGAATGAGTTTTTCTACCACAGCCTCCATAGGATTATCGCCATTTAAGTGCTCAGATTCCCGAAAAATGCCATCATTTTCCCGTTTTACATTACGTAAATGCAGAAAATGAATACGATCACCATAATTATCGATCACTCGTGTCAGGTTATTTTCAGGTTGTGCACCTAATGAACCTGTACAATAACAGAGTCCGTTGGCATTTACAGGCACTGCTTCAAAGATTTTTTTAAGATCTTCTTCTGTACACACAACTCGTGGCAAACCTAAAACCGAAAACGGCGGATCATCAGGATGAATAGCGAGTTTTACGCCCAATTCTTCAGCTACAGGAGCAACTTCAGAAAGGAAATAAATTAGATTTTCGCGTAGCTTATCATCATTGATATCCTTGTAATTATCGAGCAAATCCAAAATCTCTTCTGCCGTAAAATTCACCGTACTGCCGGGCAATCCTAAAAGCACATTTCTAAACAGCTTTTCCTTTTCTTCCTGTGATAATTTTTCGCCGTAGGCTAGAGCTTCGTTCTTCTGCTTATCAGAATAATCATTCTCAGCATTGGGACGCTTGAGCAAAAACACATCAAAGTAGATGAATGCTTTAGGATTATAAAGCAGCGCTTTTGTACCATCAGGATTAAGATGTGCGTGGTGCGTACGCACCCAGTCCAGAATGGGCATAAAATTATAGGTCACCACTTTTAAGCCACATTCAGCGATATTTTGCAGGCTGATCTTATAATTCTCAATGTACTTTTTATAATCTCCCAGGCCTCGTTTTATATCTTCATGCACCGGCAGACTTTCTATCACAGTCCACTCCATCCCTGCATCATTAATAACTTGTTGCCGTTCTTTTATGTCCTCAACCGTCCAGACTTCACCCACAGGAATCTGGTGGAGCGCCGTGACAATACCGGTCACACCCGCTTGTCTGATATCTTTTAACTTGATCGTATCCTGAGGACCAAACCACCGCATGGTTTGCTGCATCTTAATCATACTATTTTCGTTTTAAAAACCAATACTGTTACCGCCGTCTACTGGCATTACAATACCTGTAGTAAATTTAGCTTCGCTTGAAGCGAGATAATAAACCGCATCTGCAATATCTTCCGGCTCACCCATTTTACCCATAGGTGTTCTTGAAAATACTTTGTTTTTACGATCAGGATCGCTGTCTAAAGCGGTTGCTGTCATAGGTGTTTTGATAAATCCCGGAGCCACACAGTTCACGCGGATGTCATATTGCGCAAGATCTACAGCCATAGACCGGGTCATACCCTCTATCGCAGTTTTGCTGGCAGAATAGGCTATCACTTTTGGTATACCATATTGCGCAGCCATAGAACTGATATTCACAATGCTACCACCGCCGTTGTCTTTCATGATTTTAACCACCTCTCGGCTTATCACAAAAACACTGGTAATATTTGTATGAATGATCTTGGTGAAATCATCATTTGTAACTTCGGTAAACTCCTTCTTCATGTTGATGCCCGCATTGTTTACAAGCACATCTATCTGCCCTTCGGCTTCTGCAATTTTGTGCACCATCTCAGGAATTGCTTCCAAATCTGTAAGATCAAAAAGTACAGGTATCGCATTAGGACCCATTTCCTGACAAGCTGTTAAAGTCTTCTCTTTACTGCGACCTATCACATAGGTTTTATAATCGTTATCGCAGAATTTTTTAGCAGTTGCGTAACCAAGTCCAGAATTCCCGCCGGTTACTATAGCTATTTTCGTCATTATATAATTTTAGTTAGTTGTTTTTAATCCCATTGTGGTCGTATTCCCGGTGAAAACGGAAATTTTAAAGACTCGTAATATTCCAGATCATGAGCCGGTTTTTCAACTCCTTCTGGTAAAGACATTCCTGAATATTGCTGAAAATACAACAAGCACGCATCACGCCACCATTTCGCTTCTTTTAATTGAATATCGAGCAGCATGCTCACTTCTTCAAAACGCTGCGTATCTACATAAGGTTTCATTTCGCTCCAGGTTTTTTTCATCTGCTCTACCTCTTCTACTCCCTGCTGGTATTTATTTGCAATTCCGTTCCATAAGGTTTCGCCGTTTTTCAGTTTATAATCCCATGGTAAATGATGAAACCATAACAATAGATTTTCAGGCGTAGTTTTAGGATCATCAAATTGTTTAGCGACTTCTGCGGAATATTGGGCGGTGGCTTTGCTTCCGGTTTTAGAACGGTCAAAACCTATTCCCAGGCTATCAGCTTTATGATAATAAACAGGATTCCATTCTGGTCGTGACAGATTACTCACCCAAGGTCCCGGCCCGTAATGATGCCCGGTATTCATGATATGATGTAGTCCTAACGGAGTCATATAATTAACCACAGCTTCTCGGGATTTTATCAACATATCTTCCATAGGTTTTACAAACTCCTCTTTATTAGAAAAAGTTGCGCGCAGCCATTCATCTGCTATTTTTTCTGAGCTCATTTCAGGATCCCAAGCGAGTCTTCCAAAGCCGTACCAGTTAGATTGGCCAAAAATATGCCCCGTCCAGTTGATATCTGTCCCAATATTAGCCACACCGGCCATACCTGTAATTTTCTTATTGTCAAGCGAGCCGTCAATTACTTTTGCTACTGTTGAGCCTTTTCCTTTTCTGTAGGTATCTGCTTCAAGAACTTCTTCAAAAAGCTTTGGCAAAAAGACCAGATTTGTACTTTGACCTAAATATTCCTGAGTGATTTGAAATTCCATCATCAGGTTAGTTTTTGGCATTGCGCCAAACATAGGATGAAACGGTTCACGCGGCTGAAAATCTATCGCCCCATTCTTGACCTGAATTAATACGTTGTCACGAAATTTCCCATCAAAAGGCACAAACTCGCTATACGCCTGTTTTGCACGATCTGTAGGATCATGTTCTGAATAAACGAAAGCTCGCCACATCACAATTCCGCCGAAAGGCTTAACCGCATCTGCCAGCATATTTGCGCCATCTACATGTGTGCGGTTGTAATTTTGTGGCCCCGGTTGGCCTTCTGAATTGGCTTTTACCAGAAATCCGCCGAAATCCGGCACATATTCATAAATTTCTTTTGTCTTTTCTTTCCACCAGTTTTGCACATCAGCATCAAGTGGATCTGCTGTTTTTAAACCGCCTATTTCAAGGGGTGCCGAAAAGCGTGCTGTTAAATAAACCTTTATGCCATACGGGCGAAAAACATCTGCTAATGCCTTTACTTTTTTCAGATACTGCGGCGTAAGCACCAGCGCATTTGCATTTACGTTGGTTAGCACCGTTCCGTTAATTCCTATTGAGGCATTGGCACGTGCGTAATCTATGTAACGCTGATCGATATATTCAGGGAGTTTATGCCAGTCCCAAATCGAAAAACCGGCATAACCGCGCTCTACCGTTCTATCCAGATTATCCCAGTGATTTAAAACGCGCAGGTCGATTTTTGGCGCGTCAGCGAGGTTTATGGCAGATAAATCCCGATTTTCCTGCATAAACATCAATAACCTGAACGTCCCGTACAAAATCCCCAGATCGTTGTTTGCGGTAACGAGAAGCGTATTTTTTCCGTTTTGTTTAAGTGTCCTTATTATAAAGCCATCTTTTCCCAAGTTTTCAAGTTGGCTTTTTACAGCTTCAGCAAGAGTTTCATTTAAACTCCCGACCGTTGCAATTACAGTAGTGTTATCTGCAGAGAATTTTTCGCTTAAAGCGAAATCTGCACCCAGCATTCCTGCCAGTCCACGTTTCAATTCATCCTGTGCGATTGCAATTGTTGCATTGCCATCATTAAAATAAACCGACTCAAATTGTTGTCGATACTGAGTCGCTACTTTTTCATTATCAATAGGTGCATATCGCAACCACAGATTATAACCATTAGAAGCAAAACCAGCCGCAATCACAAAGAAGTAGGCAAAAACCGAGAATATTAAATGTCTTTGTTTCAAATTAAACTTTTTAAATTTCGAAATCGATTGAAAAATCGGGTGAAAAATGCCAAAAATCGGCCTTTATTATCCAATAATTAACCAAATATAGCTAACCTCAACAAAATATCAACGCAATCGATTGCATTTGTTGTCAAATTATGTGACATTTGATTATCGTTTAGCAAAAATCAGCTTGTATCAACCTAAATATATATGAAAAAAACACTATTCTGTCTGTTAGGAAGTTTTCTTCTCCTACTATCCTGCGACACAAAAAAACAATCGGAAAAAGGTGATCTAGCCTATAATTTTTCAACAAATACCTCAGCACCCGACTTTCCGTTTTACGACACTTCGCTTTCAATAGATGAGCGGGTGAACGATCTTATCTCGCGTCTTTCTTTAGAAGAGAAAGCGATGCAAATGACGCATAACACACCGGCGATTGAACGGTTGGGAATTCCGCCTTACAGTTACTGGAATGAGGCTTTACACGGTGTAGGCCGCGGTGGTATCGCAACGGTTTTTCCTCAGGCAATAGGCTTAGGCGCCACTTTTGACAGTGATCTTGCGTTCAGGGTTTCGTCAGCAATTTCAGATGAGGCACGCGCTATGCATAATGCCGCTAAAGCGAAAGGTTATCATAAGCAATACGGCGGACTCACATTCTGGACGCCTAATATTAATATATTCCGTGATCCACGTTGGGGACGCGGTCAGGAAACTTACGGCGAAGATCCTTACCTCACTTCTATTTTAGGTACTTCGTTTGTAAAAGGCTTACAGGGCGACAATGATAAATATTTAAAAACTGCCGCTTGCGCGAAACATTTTGCGGTACATAGCGGTCCTGAAAAGTTGCGTCATGAGTTTGATGCCGTGGCTTCTAAAAAGGACATGTGGGAAACTTATCTGCCAGCTTTTGAAGCCCTGATAGAAGATGCGCATGTAGAGGCTGTTATGTGCGCGTATAACAGCACAAATGGCGAACCTTGTTGCGCAAACAAATATTTGATCTCTGATGTATTAAGAGACAAATGGAATTTTAAAGGGCATGTACTTAGCGATTGCGGAGCTATACAAGATCTGTACAATCAGGAAAATGGCCACGGTACTGTGCAAACAAAAGCTGAAGCAGCAGCACTTGCCGTAAACAGCGGCGTTAGTCTAAACTGTGGTGATACTTATCCTGCGCTGCCGGAAGCTGTAGAAAAAGGCTTTATTACCGAAGAAAAGATAGACAAAGAACTTGCGATTTTACTGCGCACAAGATTTAAACTTGGTTTATTTGATCCTGCCGGAAGCAACCCGTATGATAATATTTCTGGCGATGTGGTTAATAGTGATGAGCACAGAGCTCTTGCTAAAGAAGTAGCACAAAAAGGAATTGTCTTATTAAAGAATAACGGCACGCTTCCGCTTAAAAAGGATTTATCTAAATACTTTGTAACCGGCCCAAATGCTGCAAATACAGATATTTTATTGGGTAATTATTACGGTGTCAATCCTAAGCTCGTAACTGTACTAGAAGGTATTGCCGCAAAAGTTGACCCGGCAAGCCAGTTGCAATATCGCATTGGCGCACTACTTGATCGCGATGCTGTAAATCCTATCGACTGGGCTTCAGGAAATGCCGGGAACAGCGATGCTACAATTGCAGTATTAGGAATTTCAAGCCTACTGGAAGGTGAAGAAGGAGAATCACTGTCATCAGCTACTTTTGGTGATCGTCTTGATTATAATATTCCGCAGAATCAAATTGATTACCTGCAAAAACTACGTAATGCTGCCGGAGATAAACCTGTCATCGCAGTGGTTACAGGCGGCAGCCCAATGAATTTAGCCAAAATAGATGAACTGGCAGATGCCGTTCTTTTAGTGTGGTATCCCGGTGAAGAAGGCGGTACTGCAGTGGCAGATATTCTCTTTGGTGATATTTCGCCATCAGGCAGACTACCTATTACATTTCCAAAATCTTTAGATCAATTGCCTGCCTATGAAGATTACACCATGAAAGGCAGAACCTATAAATATATGAATGCAGAGCCGCTTTACCCGTTTGGCTATGGATTGAGCTACACGACATTTTCTTATTCACAGCCTGAAGTCTCTACAACCACATTTTCAAAAGACGAAACGCCAACTGTAAAGGTTACTGTTACAAATACCGGCAAAACAAAGGGAGATGAAGTGGTACAATTGTATGTTACCGATGTAAAAGCTTCGGTAGATGTACCCAACTTTCAATTGTACGGAACCAAACGTATTACGTTAGAACCCGGAGCTGCTCAGGAAGTTTCTTTTAAGATCACGCCGCAAATGCTCGAGCTGGTCAATAAAGACGGGGAGCGTGTTCTGGAAAACGGGGATTTTAAAATTTACATTGGCGGGTCAAGCCCCATGCCCAGAAGTTTTGACCTGGGAGCGCCAAAAATGGCCGAAACAACCCTTAAATTGCAATAAGCACTTATACTTAAAGATGATGGAGACGACAAGTTTTATTCATGATGATTTTCTTTTGGAAAATGAAACCGCCAAAGCATTATATCATGATTTTGCCAAACAACAACCTATTATAGATTACCATTGCCACCTTCCTCCGGATGAGATCGCAAATGACCGGAAGTTTGAAAATATGACGAAACTCTGGATAGAAGGCGATCATTATAAATGGCGTGCGATGCGCAGTCTGGGTGTTCCCGAAAAATTCATTACCGGAAAAAGTTCTGATAAAGAAAAGTTTGATAAATGGTCGTATACCATTCCGTATACCATGCGCAATCCACTTTTTCACTGGAATCAACTGGAACTAAAACGGTATTTTAATGTTGACGAAATTTTGACTCCGGAGAACGCTTCTGCTATTTATGAGCATTGCAACAGCTTATTGCAAAAGCCTGAATTCTCTGCCCGCGGACTCATAAAACAAATGAACGTAAAGGTAGTGTGTACCACAGACGATCCACTGGATGATCTGGCTCATCATAAAAAAATAGCAGAGTCTGACACTGATGTACAGGTTTTCCCCACTTTTAGACCAGACAGCCTGATTTTCATCGAAAAAGTTGACTTTACAGATTATCTTTCTACCCTTTCACAGATTACAGATATTGAGATCACAGATGTAGAATCGCTTAAGGCCGCCATCAAAAAGCGTGTTGATTATTTTCATGAACATGGCTGCCGACTTTCAGATCACGGTTTACCACATGCTTATGGAGAATCTTTTACAGAGGAAGAAATAAACAGCATTTTAAAAGACAGAATCGAGGAGAAAAACCTGTCAAAAAAGGAGATTTTTAAGTATAAATCGGCGATTTTATACTATTTAGGCTGCTTTTATGCCGAAAAAGACTGGGCAATGCAATTGCACCTTGGCCCTATACGCGATACCAACAAGGCATTACTGGAAAAAATAGGAATAAACGCAGGTGTAGACAGTATTGGCGACTTTCAGCAAGCGGAACAATTGGCTCAATTTCTTAACAATCTGAATAACAACGGCAGTTTACCGAAAACCATCCTCTACAATTCAAATCCCGTAGACAATGAGGTTTTCGCCACAATGGCGGGTAATTTCAGCGGTGAAAATATAAAGGGAAAAGTTCAGTTTGGCGCAGCCTGGTGGTTTTTAGATCAAAAAGATGGCATTACAGACCAGATAAACGCACTTTCTAACATGGGACTTTTAAGTTGCAGCATAGGAATGCTGACTGACAGTCGTAGTTTTGTGTCTTACCCGCGTCATGAATATTACAGGCGTATTTTGTGTAATATCTTAGGAAATGACATAGAAAAAGGAATTCTACCAAAAGATATGAAATGGTTTGGGAAGATTGTTGAAGACATTTGTTATAAAAATGCCAAAGAATATCTTAAATTTCCCAATATTATTTCGAAACAATTAAATAATGTCATCTAGCACTTCCGGTAAGAAATTAAAAAAAGTTGTAACATTTGGTGAGGTTCTCCTTCGTTTGTCACCTCCTGATAATCTTCGTTTAAGTCAGGCAGATACTTTCTCTGCAGTTTATGGCGGCAGCGAATTAAACGTTGCCATCTCACTTGCAAATTTTGGTTTGCCTGTAGATTTCGTAACACGTTTACCGGAAAACAAATTAGCCAAAAGCGCCGTGATGGAAATACACAAATATGGTGTTTCTTCAGAAAATATAGTTTATGGCGGGGATCGCTTAGGTCTTTATTTTATTGAAGTAGGCGCCGGCTTACGCGGAAGCAGCGTTGTTTATGACAGGCAGTTTTCGGCAATGACAACCATTGAAAAAGGAATGATTAATTGGGAAGAAGTATTTGCAGATGCGCAGTGGTTTCACTGGTCTGGGATTACGGCTGGTATTTCAAATTCTGCGGCAGAAGTTTGCTCTGAAGCTATTGAAGTTGCAGAAAAAATGGGCTTAACCATTTCTACAGATTTCAATTACAGAGCCAATTTGTGGAAGTATGATAAGAGTCCGCAGGAAATTATGGAACCCATGATAGCCAAATGCGATGTTGTTTTAGCTGGAGAATATGCCTGCGCTCAATATTTTGGTATCAAACCTATTCACTCACATGTACATCAATCACTCGCACAACAACTTGAAAGCAGGTTCCCGAAATTAAAATATGTTGCGATCACGCATCGCGAAATGATTAGTGCCACACATAATAAATGGTCTGCTGTTCTTTATAATAAAAAAGAGGAGTTATTACATTCAACGGTTTATGATATAACTGATATTGTAGATCGTATAGGCGCGGGAGATAGCTTTATGGCAGGCTTGATCTATGGGTTGATCGCGCTTGATGATGATCATAAAGCACTTGATTTTGCAGTGGCTGCATCTGCTTTAAAACACACCATTTACGGTGACGCAAATCTTGCTTCTGTAGAAGAAGTAGAAAATCTTACAGACGGAGATCTGGGCGGGTTAGTTAAAAGATAAATTGAATAAAATAATAGCTGGTTATTAGCAGAATTATGGAATATACAAGAATAGAAGTTGCTTTAAAGATGGAAGAAATTGGGTTTGTGCCTCTTTTCTACCATGCTGATGCTGAAATTGCAAAAAAAGTGGTGAAGGCCTGTTATGATGGCGGTGCCCGGCTATTAGAATTTACGCACAGAGGGCTTTTTGCCCAAGATGTGTTTCATAAATTAAGCACCTATTGCGCTCAGGAATGTCCTGAAATGATATTAGGGGTAGGGTCTGTTACAGATGCCGCTACTGCATCCTTGTATATGAACATGGGCGCTCAATTTATAGTTACTCCGGTTTTCAGGGAAGACATTGCCAGGGTTTGTAACCGCAAAAAAATACTTTGGGCTCCGGGATGTGGCTCCTTAACTGAAATTGCCACAGCAGAAGAATTGGGTTGTGAAATCGTAAAATTGTTCCCGGGAGCTATTTATGGACCTGAGTTCGTAAAAGCTGTAAAAGCACCTCAACCATGGACTAAAATTATGCCTACAGGAGGTGTAAATGCAACTAAAGAAAATTTAACAGATTGGTTTAAAGCTGGTGTAACCTGTGTGGGCTTAGGGTCTCAGCTAATTACCAAAGAAATAGTCAACAATGCCGATTACGCATCTCTTACTGAAAAAACAAAAGAGGTCCTCGCTATCATAAAAGAGATCAAGAAGGCATGAGATTAAAGTTCTTCTTGATTCCATGTATATTATTGCTGCTTTTTTCCTGTGAAAAAGCTACCGATACGAAAACGATTAAGTTAGCACACAGCTTAAGCACTAATCACCCTGTGCATGAAGCAATGGTTTATCTGGCAGATCGAGTGGCTGAAAATTCAGATGGAAAATTACAAATTGAAATATATCCTAATAGTCAGTTAGGCTCTGAAAGACAATGTCTTGAACTGCTGCAAATAGGCAGTTTGGGGATGACCAAAGTTTCAGCCGCGGTTATGGAGAACTTTTCGCCTGATTTAAAGGTTTTTGGCTATCCTTATCTTTTTAGGGATAACGAGCATCGATTTAAAGTCTATGATGGACCGATAGGTCAAAAATTGTTACTTGAAGGAGAAGAGTACTGGCTACGCGGACTTACCTATTTTGATGCCGGAAATCGCTCATTCTACACGAAAAACACTGAAATTGATAAACCTTCTGATCTTGAAGGGCTAAAAATAAGAGTGATGCAAAGTCCCACAGCTATTAACCTCGTTAAAAGTTTTGGTGGTGCTCCTACTCCTATTTCATGGGGAGAATTATATACAGGACTACAACAAGGAGTTGTGGATGGGGCTGAGAATAATTTGCCCAGTTTTTACACCTCAAAACATTATGAAGTCTGTAAATATTTAACGCTGAATGAGCATACTGCAATCCCTGATATTCTGGTGATAAGCACAATAATCTGGAAAGATCTAAATGCTGATGAAAGAAAATGGCTGACTGATGCTGTGGCAGATGCTACTGTTTACGAACGCAAATTGTGGCACGAATCAGAAATTGAGGCACTTGACGCTATAAAAAAAGCTGGCGTTCATGTTACATATCCAGACAAGGAATTGTTTAAAGAAAAATCTGAAAAAATGATTGAAGATCTTAAAACAGAGAATCCCAGATTGTATGATCTGGTTGAAGAAATTAAAGAAGTTAAGTAATGCGATCTAAACTCGATAAAATTCTAGAATGGGTGCTGGCAGTTCTACTTGGCTCGATGACACTGGTTGTACTCTGGGGTGTTTTGACTCGCTATGCTTTTGGCAGTCAAAGTTCATGGACAGATGAGTTGGCGCGTTTCTTCCTTATTTGGGTAGGAATTTTGGGAGCAGCATACGCCTCAGGCAGAAACCTGCATATTGCTATAGATCTTTTACCTCAATACCTCAATCCTAAAAACAAGAGAAAACTAGAAATATTTATCGCCTCTTTAGTAGTAATTTTTGTTACCGCTGTTTTCATCGTGGGTGGTATCCGCTACGTATATATATCATTTATACTTGGCCAGGCATCTGCGGCTCTAGACATTTCTATGGGTTACATCTACCTCGTTTTTCCTATTGCAGGGGCTTGTATAATCTACTACAGATTAAATGACCTTTATCACTATTTAAGCACTCCCAATAAATAATTTAATGGAAATTACCATACTCGTTCTCGCCTTTGTAATCCTTATAGCCTTACGGGTTCCAGTTGCATGGAGCATAGGTATTTCAGGTTTGCTTACTATTTTAATAAGCGTCAAAACCATACCTGCTTTAACTACAGTGGCACAACGTGTTATTACAGGATTAGATAGTTTTTCGCTTTTAGCGATACCATTTTTTATTCTGGCGGGTCATATTATGAATAAAGGCGGAATAGCTAAACGGCTTATAGAATTTGCCAAAGCTCTGGTGGGCTCGCTTCCTGGTGGCCTCGCACATGTAAATATTGTAGCTGCAATGCTTTTTGGCGCAATTGCAGGATCTGCAGGTGCAGCAGCGGCAGCCATAGGAAGCTTCATGTCTGATCAGATGGAAGACGAGGGCTACGACAAAAACTATGGTGTGGCCGTAAACGTTACCTCAGCAACCACCGGATTGTTGATTCCTCCCAGTAATATTTTTATAATTTATTCACTTGCCAGCGGCGGAGTAAGTATAGGGGCACTATTTTTAGCCGGCTATATTCCGGGGTTATTAACCGGATTTATGCTTATGCTTGTCGCTTACATCTGGGCGAAAAAGAAAGGGTACCCAACCGCACAACGCAGTAATTTTAGAACCATCGCAAAATCATTTATAGGGGCAGTCCCCAGTTTATTTCTATTAATCGTTATTATTGGTGGAATAGTAGCCGGAATATTTACCGCAACCGAAGCCTCTTCTGTAGCCGTTCTGTATTGTTTTATTCTTGCATTTCTCTATAAGGAAATCAAAATAAAAGATATTAAACCCATACTCGTAGAATCATCTGCAACAATTGCTATTGTAATGCTGCTTATTGCCATGTCTATTGCGATGTCGTGGGTCATGTCTTATGAGAATATTCCGCAGACGGTAACAGATGCCTTGCTTAGCTTAAGCGATAATAAAATAATGGTTTTAGTACTTATAAACCTGATTTTGCTTTTTGTAGGCATTTTTATGGATATGACACCGGCGGTTTTAATCTTCACTCCTATATTTCTTCCCGTAGTCACTGCTCTAGGCATTGATCCCGTTCATTTTGGGATTATAATGGTACTTAACCTTTGTATTGGTTTATGTACTCCACCCGTAGGTGCGGTATTATTTATAGGTGTGAGCGTAGGTAAAACTTCCATTCAAAAAGTGATCAAGCCTTTGTTACCACTTTTCGCAGCCATGCTTGTCTCTTTAATTTTAATTAGCTTGTTTCCGGAATTAAGCCTTTGGTTGCCCCACTTTTTTGGTTTCTAAACAGGGAATTCTTTGAGACGATTCTCTAATTACCAGTTTTGTATTGAGAATGGTCACTTCAGATATGCTCTCATCATAGGTTTCTGTAGAATGTTCTAAAACTCTTGACGCAGAAATATTGCCCATTTTAGTAGCAGGATGAGTAACAGTTGATAGTCCGGGATCAACAATAGATGCGATAGGATCATCATTAAACCCAATGATCGCAAGATCCTGAGGTATTCTTACTCCATGTTTTTTAGCATACATAATTGCACTAACCGCTGCGGTGTCGTTTGAAGAAAATATACCATCTGGCGGATTTTTCATCTTCAGGAGTGTTTTTGTGGCCTTTTTACCCTCTTCAAAACTTAAAGTTTCAAATTCAACAATAAGATCTTCTTCTATAGGCAAACCATATTCGGTTAGAGCTTCTATATAACCTTTCTTCCGCTCCTCATAAACATTGCGGTGTTGCGCACCGGCAAAATGTGCTATGCGCTTGCAACCCTGCTCTATAAGGTGCTTGGTCGCCATATATCCTGAAGAATAATTGTCTATTATAACTCTGTAGGATGTGAAATTTTCAGGAACCCTGTCTACAAATACAATAGGAATACCCTGATCTACAAATTGCTGAAAATGCCCATAATCTGTAGTTTCCATAGCAAGTGAAACTACAAGACCACTTATTCTGCTATCATAAAGCGCTTTGGCATTATTGATCTCATTCTCGTATTTATCGTTGCTTTGACTAATAATCACATTATAGCCCGCCTTTCTGGCTCGTTCTTCTACCCCACTAATCAATGAAGAAATAAACGGTCTGTTGATGCGAGAGATCATGATACCTATTGTATTACTGCGATTATTGCGCAGACTTGCGGCTAATGAATTAGGACGATAGCCCATCTCTTTAGCTGCATCTTGTATGATCTTTACCGTCTTCTTACTTATACTACGATTGTTGTTTAAAGCTCGTGAAATCGTAGAGGGTGAGTAATTTAACGCTTTAGCAATATCATAGATGGTAATCTCTTTTTTAATACTCATGTAGTGTAAATAAGTGCATCAGCCCGCAAATAGTAGTATGAACGGTAACTTTCAAGACATCTAAAATAGTTTAAATAAAAATTATATAAAATCTTTGCAATAGGTAAATGCTAAAAATTGCATAAATTAAGCAGCTTTTTGACATCAAGAGGCGATTTTTTCGCATATAAATTAACACTTCCGTAAAAAAAGAAGTGCAGTGAATGATTATTCACAACCCGGTTGAATATAAAATAAGATTTATCTTCATGCAATCGATTTCGTTATTTATATTTGAAAAACTTTTAACCTTAAGCCACCTTAGTAATTTATGTTTTGGATAGGATACGATATTGGCAGCTCATCAATTAAAGCTGCTCTCATTAATGAAGAAGACGGAAGTACGCATGGCATTGCTCAATACCCTGAAAAAGAAATGCCCATAGATTCCCCAAAAATTGGCTGGGGAGAGCAAGACCCAAACATGTGGTGGGAGAATCTTTGTAAAGCGACCGCAAAACTCTTAAAAGATACTTCTGTCTCTGCAGACGATATAAAAGGTATAGGTATCTCTTACCAAATGCATGGTCTTGTATTAGTAGATAAGGATCTTGAGGTTTTACGCTCATCTATAATATGGTGTGACAGCCGCGCGGTAGAAACAGGGAACATCCTTTTTGAAAAAAGTGGAAGTGAAAAATGTGTTGAGCGTCTT
The DNA here is from genome assembly GCF_047946675.1 of Leeuwenhoekiella sp. A16. Taxonomy (GTDB): domain Bacteria; phylum Bacteroidota; class Bacteroidia; order Flavobacteriales; family Flavobacteriaceae; genus Leeuwenhoekiella. Next base: position 2,518,858 of record NZ_CP172313.1, on the reverse strand, counting down.
TTAAATTCGCCAGGCAACTTCACTCTTTCAAAATTAAAATGGGTAAAAGATAATCAACCAGAGATCTACGAGAAAATTTATAAATTCATGCTTCCCGGTGATTTCATTGCCATGAAACTTTCCGGGAAATGTGTAACCACCCCGTCTGGACTTTCTGAAGGTATCACATGGGATTTTAAAGATAATGCGTCTGCAGAATGGCTTTTAAAAGATGCCGGGATCGACAGTAACCTTATACCAGAGATATTACCTTCATTTGCTAATCAGGGAGAAGTAAATAGCGCAGCTTCTAAACAAACAGGATTGCCCAAAGGTATTCCTATTATGTACAGAGCGGGTGACCAACCCAATAATGCCATTGCTTTAAATGTGTTGAACCCCGGTGAAGTTGCTGCTACAGGTGGTACTTCTGGTGTGGTGTATGCAATATCAGACAGAGTAAGCACAAAAGAGAGTACGCGCATCAATAGTTTTGCGCATGTTAATCACACTGCAGATGCGCCTCGTATAGGTAAAATGCTTTGTATTAATGGTACCGGAATTCAATATAGCTGGGTGCGTAATCAACTTACTGATAACCTGCCTTACGGCGAAATGAACAAAATGGCATTAGAGGTACCAATAGGTTCAGAAGGATTAAGAATTCTACCTTTTGGTAATGGCGCAGAGCGCATGCTCAATAACAATAATGATGGTGGTCGCATATTAAACCTCAACTTTAATATCCATAAAAAGCAACACATTTTTAGAGCAGCTCTTGAGGGTATCGCTTTTTCATTTGTGTATGGCCTTGAGATTTTAAAGAATGATGGGGTTGACCTTTCTACTATAAAAGCAGGAAATGATAATTTATTTCGCTCAGAGATATTTTCTAATACGATCTCCACATTAACCGGAAGTGAAATAAAAATAGTTGAGACAACCGGTGCTGTAGGTGCAGCACGAGCAGCCGCTTACGCCGCAGGAGATTTTAAATCTTTTGATGAAGCTGTTGCAACAGATGAAGTACAATTTACTTACAAGCCTTTAGCAGATAAAGAACCTTATCAAAAGGCTTATGACTTATGGAAACAAGAACTAACTGAATATATTAATCGATTTTAAATATAAAAATTATGACTACCCTAGGTGACAAGGAATACTTTAAAGGTATTGATAAAATTAAATTTGAAGGGAAAGAATCTACTAACCCGTTAGCCTTTAAATATTACGACGCAGACAAAGTGGTTGCAGGCAAGACCATGAAAGAACATTTTAAATTTGCCATTGCCTACTGGCATACATTCACAGGTACAGGAGGAGATCCTTTTGGTGCTCCTACACAAAATTTTCCCTGGTTAACAAATAGTGATCCTATTCAGCAAGCCAAAGATAAAATGGATGCTGCCTTTGAATTTATTACTAAAATAGGTGCAGAATATTACTGTTTTCACGACTTTGATCTTATCGCAGAAGGCAGCTCTCTTGAAGAGTCTGAAAAGAGATTGAACATCATTACAGATTATGCTCTTGAAAAGCAAAAAGCTTCCGGAGTAAAATTACTGTGGGGTACAGCAAATTGCTTTAGCAACCCACGTTATATGAACGGTGCTGCAACTAACCCAAACTTTGATGTTCTTGCTTATGCAGGTGCACAGGTAAAAGGCGCGCTTGATGCTACAATTAAATTAGGCGGTGAGAATTACGTTTTCTGGGGTGGCCGTGAAGGTTATATGTCTCTTTTAAATACAGACATGAAACGTGAGCAGGATCACATGGCTCGCTTTTTACATTCTGCAAAAGATTACGCACGCAAACAAGGATTTAAAGGGACCTTCTTTATAGAGCCTAAGCCTATGGAACCTTCTAAACATCAGTATGATTTTGATGCTGCAACTGTTTTAGGTTTCCTTACTAAATATGATCTATTAAACGATTTTAAATTAAACATAGAGGTTAATCACGCAACGCTTGCACAGCACACTTTTGAGCATGAATTACAAGTTGCTGCAGATAACGGACTTCTGGGTAGTATTGATGCTAACCGCGGTGATTATCAAAACGGTTGGGATACAGATCAGTTTCCTGTAGACGTTTATGAGCTTACTCAGGCGATGATGGTTATTCTTCAGTCTGGTGGTATACAAGGCGGCGGCGTGAATTTTGATGCAAAAATTAGAAGAAACTCAACAGATCTTATCGATATCTTCCACGCGCATATAGGTGGTATGGACGTTTTTGCAAGAGCACTTATTAATGCAGATGCTGTGCTTGAGAAATCAAACTACAAGCAGATGAAAAAAGAGCGTTATGCTACTTTTGACACCGGTGCAGGTAAAACTTTTGAAGAAGGAAAATCAACTCTTGAAGATCTTCACGCTTACGCGAAAAGTCATCAGGATATAAAACCTGAAAGCGGTCAACAAGAACTTTATGAGAATATAATCAATCAATTTAGTTAATAAGTAGATTATGGCAATATCAAATAATACTACCTATTTACTTAAGTTAACCTTAGTGGCCACCCTTGGTGGCCTCTTATTTGGTTATGATACAGCGGTAATCTCTGGTACAGTTAGCTCGTTGGAAAGCTTTTTTGTTCTTCCATTTGGTCTGGACGAAACCAGTGCAAATGCCAGATTAGGCTTTGTAGTGTCAAGTGCACTTATAGGCTGTATCATTGGTGGTCTTTCTGGAGGTGTAATTAGCAAGAGTATGGGCCGTAGAAACGGTCTTCTTCTGGCAGCATTCTTATTTCTTCTTTCGGCAATAGGATCTGCAATGCCAGAAATGTTCTTTAAACCAATAGGTGAAGGAGATCATACCTATATCTATATTTTTATAGTATATAGAATTATAGGTGGTATAGGAGTAGGTCTGGCATCTATGCTCTCGCCTTTATACATATCTGAAATAGCACCGGCTAAGATTAGGGGTAAACTGGTTTCTTTAAATCAGTTTGCTATAATATTTGGTATGTTGATCGTCTATTTTGTAAACTATTACATTGCCAGTCAGGGTGATGATAGCTGGTTAAATACTGTAGGGTGGCGATATATGTTTGCTTCAGAAACTATACCCGCTACTCTATTTTTTGTTTTATTATTTTTTGTTCCAGATACACCACGTTCACTTGTTCTTAAGAATAAGCCTGAGAAAGCTCTCGAGGTTTTAACTAAAGTAAATGGACTTGCAGAAGCTGAAAAAATCATCTTAGAAATTAAGAGTACAGTTGTACACCATTCGGGTAAATTATTCTCTTACGGTGTTCCTATAATTGTAATAGGTATTTTAATATCGGTTTTCCAGCAGTTTGTAGGTATAAATGTGGTTTTATATTATGCTCCTGAGATCTTTAAAGGGATGGGCTCTGGTACAGATACAGCCTTACTACAGACAATCATTGTAGGTGCAGTGAATTTATTATTTACAGTTCTGGCAATTTTAACCGTAGACAGATTTGGCAGAAAGCCTTTAATGATAATAGGTGCGCTAGGTATGGCGTTATCAATGTTTGCACTGGGTACCGCATTCTTTTCTCAAACCGTAGGTATCGTGGCATTAATATGCATGTTACTGTATGTAGCGAGTTTTGCAATGAGCTGGGGGCCTATAGCGTGGGTTTTGTTAGCTGAGATATTTCCTAATAAAATACGAGGTAAAGCAATGGCAGTAGCTGTAGCAGCGCAATGGATTTCTAATTATTTAGTATCATGGACGTTCCCTTTAATGGACAAAAACAGTTATTTACTTGAAAAATTCAATCACGGTTTCGCCTATTGGATCTATGGAGTTATGAGCATATTAGCTATGATTTTGGTTTGGAAATTTGTTCCGGAAACAAAAGAAAAAACACTAGAAGAGATGGATAATCTATGGATTAAACCAGTAAAAGAAGTAAAATAAAAGGAAGTTTAGAAAGAAATTTCTTCTCCTTAAATAGAAGCCTACCTGTAATTTGCATCTGCAAACGGGTAGGTTTTTTTATTTTAATCAAGAGCATTTTTAGTTACCCAAAGTTTGTAACCAAAAATTGCCAGTTGCAATTTACTGGCTTTTGTAAGATCAAGGTTCTTCTTAGTAAAACTAGGAAGTACTTGCTTATTGATTTTTGCTAATGCCTTAAACAGTTTTTTCTTCACCTATGGTCAATTTTAGTAATCGTATCAATTTGTAATCTATCAAAGTTATTGAAATTAATAAGATTCTGAGCGCGCTTTCAGAATCTATTAAATAGGTGGTTAGCCAAAAATTGTTTCGATTAGTTTGATAATTACATTGATCATGATTGAAAAATTTTAAAGGTTACTATTAGTTTAATGATTGATTAAATGAAATAAATGTTCGTTGTTGATTGATGAATGATGATTTGATTGATGAACGAAATTCGATTTTGATTGATGATTTTTTAATTGATTAATACTGTTTTTTGATTTATTGATATACAAAGTATGTAAGTAAAAATCATGTGGGCAAGCAATTAGTTAATTATCTGTGAAATTGCCTATACAGTTGTAAGTAAAAAAATAGGTTATATTATTTATTTATAAATTTTCCCTTCAAACAAGTTATCAATCATAAGGAAAAATTGCATTAAAGCTCAAATACTGTAATAATTGTAGGGTATTTTTCTACGATTTTTGAGATCCCTAGGCGATTTTTAACCCAAAAAGGGCGATTTTACACATATTCATTATTGGGCCGCTAATTTTTTGACATAAAAAAGCCCGATTTAGTAGCTCTAAATCGGGCTTTTTTTATTGAAGACTTACTTATTTTTCTTTCGTAGTAATTAAAATCACACCACGTTTTCCTTCCATTTTGTCTTTATATTCTTCTGTGGCTTTGTCACCTTTCAACACATTTACCGATTTTATGTCGAGTGGATCAATTTTATTTGCTTCTTCTAAATCAATTTCTTTACCATCTAAAATGTAAAGAACATCATCTTTAAGCTTTATAGGCCCTATTGTACCAAGTTCATTTTCAGAAACAACAATATCTTTCATTTCCTTTTGGCGCTCCTTCATCTCCTCCATGCGTGCTTTCATTTCTTCCTGACGTTCTTTACGCTCGTCTATAAGATCATTTTTTCTCTCCTCATATGCTAATGCGCGTTGATTTTGCTCTTCCTGTTGCTCTTCTGTTAATTGCTCTACACGTCGCCTTTCACGCTCTACAATTCGCTGATTTGCATCTTCCTGACGTTTTACAATGCGGCCTTCACCTTCTATTCGCCTCTTTTCCTTTTCTATTTTTCGCTTCTCCACCTCTACCTGCCGTTCCTGATTTAAAGCGTGTAAACTATCTCTCTGTACATGAAAACGCGTCCCACTACCGTATAAATTTCTTGTTTTATCTAAATATTCTGTCATGGTTTTACCAGAGCCAAAACTTAGTCCGCCACTTTTTGTACGTTCAATTACAATAATACCAACACCTTCTTCATTAGATTTTGTAGATTCTTTCTTTAAATTGAAGTTACCGGTATTACCAGTCTGGTTATCTTTTATTTTTAATGTAATTCCAGAAATTTGATCATCGCTGTTATATTTTAAATTACTTACACGTAATATCACATCGTAGTCGCTCTTTAATTTATCTACCACAGCATCAACCTCGTCTTTTGACATTGTTTGGTTTATTGTAACCCTAAATGGGTCATTTATTTTGATGCTTAAAGTTTTTAGAACCGGTATTTTAACAAGAGTATCCTTTACCATCTTGTAGCCTTTTGAGGCTTTGCCAAGAGAATCCAGGACTCTGTAATTGCCAGTTAGCGTATCCTGCTGTATTATTCCTTTCACTTCCTGAGCTGAAGTTGACATTTGCGCATTATTTAGTTCAGGATTTGCTGTAGATTTAGCAGATATACTCTTGCTTTCTTTAATCCTCACTTCTTGTTTCACATTAAAACTCCATAAAAACAGCGCTATAAGCGGAAGTACCACAGCAATCTTAAGTTTACTGCTGCGACGAGACTCATTTTTGTTTAACATAACTATTCGTTTTTTGATAAATGATTGATAAAAATTATTGGCTAAAGCCGGGGTATTTCCGGCAAAAGAAACTTTGAGAAGCGTAAGTTGATAAGTCTTACGATTTGTTATTTCGCTTAAAGCTTCTTTATCTGCAAGAAACTCAAGATTCTGTTCTATTTTCTTTTTATAAAACCATGCGATCGGGTTAAACCACTGTACGATTAGTAAAACCTGGGCAAGCAAAATATCAAGAGTATGTAGTTGTCTTGCGTGTGTTTTCTCATGCGCTAAGATCATTTCCAGTTCATCTGCCGAATGATTTTGCGGATTGTAGATAATGTAGTTAAAAAATGAAAATGGTGCGTCCAGGTCTTCATTTTCTATAAATCTAAAACCAGTTATTTTCTTTCCCGGTTTCCCGAAAAGGAATTTGAACATACTTCCCAATTGCATTAAAAATCGGGCGGTCATTATTAAAAATCCGGTAAAATAGATATAAAATCCCCATTGCCACCAGTTGATAGATGCAGCTGTACTTTCATTTGATTCTATTACGAGCATAGATTGATCTATCTGCAAACTATCTACAGGCAGCGGGTCAATGTATACAAGTTGCGTAAATGTGAGTATAGGGAAGGTTGCTGCGCATAAAATACCGGCGATCAAAAAATGCCTGTTTGTGCCAAAAAACGTCTCTTTCTCAAGAAAAATCCGGTAAATACTATAGAAAATCGCCAAAACAGCGGCGCTTTTTAGCAAGTAGATCAAAGCTTCCATATCAATCTTTTTTAGATTCTATAATTTCTAATATCTCGCGCAGCTCTTTTGCTGTGATCTTTTCTTCTTTTGCGAAAAAGGAAACCATGTCTTTGTATGAACTGTCAAAAAATCGGCGGGTAGCCTCATTTAAAAATTTCTTGCCATAAACTTCTCTACTTATAACAGGAAAGTATTGATGTGTTTTACCAAAGGCATTGTGCCCCACATATCCTTTCTCTTCAAGGTTGCGTATAATTGTTGATACCGTATTGTAATGCAGGTTTTCTTCAGCGAGTTCTGCCTGCACTTCTTTTACAAATGCTTTTTCCAGCTGCCACAGCACATGCATGATCTCTTCTTCTTTATTGGTAAGTTTTTCCATAATAAATGCAATACATAATGAATACATATCAAACTTAAAACGAAATTTTTAGTTACACAACTATTTTTATAGTTATTATTAAATTTGGCACTTTTAACTAAAGTTGATAAATTTTGGAGTAATACATAAAGTGAAATCACTACACTTTAAATTTTCTCTTATTTTTACAAAAACCTCATCATTTGGACATTTTAGAAAATTTCAGAATTTTAGATATCATAGATATCCTGCTGGTTGCTACTCTTCTCTATTATGTTTATAAACTTGTAAAAGGTACGGTTGCCATAAACATCTTTCTGGGTATCGTTATCGTCTGGGGAATCTGGAAGATCACAGAGATCTTAAAGATGGAAATGCTAAGTAACATCCTGGGTGAGTTTATAGGTGCCGGTATGTTTGCTTTGATCGTGGTTTTTCAGCAGGAGATAAGAAAGTTTCTCCTTATGATAGGTTCTACAAAACTGGGCCGAAAAACAGGCTTTTTAAAACATATCAAATTTCTACAGGATGAATCTATATCACCCACAAAGGTTGAAGATATTATACGTGCCTGTGAGAATATGGCACAGACTAAAACCGGTGCCTTAATAGTTATACAGCGCGCCACTAATCTCGACTTTATAAAATCTACAGGAGATTCTATGAATATTGAGATCAACAGACCTATACTCGAGAGTATCTTTTTTAAGAATGCTACCCTGCATGACGGTGCCGTAATTATAGAAGAAAATAAGATCACAGCGACCAGAGCAATTCTACCTGTTTCTAACGAAAGAAATATCCCGCTGCGCTTTGGTCTGCGCCACCGGGCTGCGGTAGGTGTAACCGAAAAAACAGATGCTCTTGCAATAGTTGTAAGTGAAGAAACGGGGCAAATAAGCTATTTAAAAGATGGAGAATTTGTACTCTTTAAAAATTCTGAAGAGCTCATAGAGCTTATACGTAAAGATCTGTCTTAATCTCATGGGCGAAATACGAAATACCCATGTCGTTCACATAAAAAAATGTCTCAATTGTAGTTCTAGCGTTCCGCCAGCAATGTCTTATTGCTCTTCCTGCGGGGCTAAACAAATAGAAAACAGACTAACAACCAGAAATCTTCTTGAAGAATTCTCAAGTAGTTTTTTAAATCTTGACAATTCATTTTTTAAAACCTTTATAGCTCTTTTTACAAAACCGGAAGATGTTATAGGCGGTTACATAAAAGGGATGCGCAAAAGATATATTAGCGCTGTTGGCTATTTTGGGATCTCCTTAACCGTAACAGGTATCTACGTTTTCTTTTTTAATAATTTCTTTCTTGATGATCTGTTTAACGGTCGTGTATATGGCTCGTTGCGTGTAAATTAGCGATTATTTTCGGTTTAAACACAAGCCAGATTGTAAAAATTTGGCGACTTTCCAAATATGTTTTAACTTCTATTAAGTAACCAATTAGCTATGAGATATAGCATCTATGTAAAAGCAGCGTGTCCACTATCTTTAAAGTTCTCTAAAAATTTAAGATATGGAATTAGAACACACTGCTTGCCCGAATTTATACATTGGTATTGACATTCACAAGCGTAGCTGGAAGATACATTGTGCTACAGATCTTTCAGTAGGGAAGACTTTTTCTATGGATCCTGATCCAGATAAGTTGTGGGATTATGTTTCACGCCACTATTCAGGTTATAAGGTTACCACGGCCTATGAAGCGGGATGTTGCGGGTATTATGCGCACCGTAGTTTTGAGGGTTATGGCTGGAAGTCCCTTGTGGTTAACCCTGCGGACATTTACAGAACAGGCAAGGCGCGTCATACCAAGACCGATCGCATAGATGCCCAGTTGATAGCCAGAGAGCTTAAGGACGGTCGCTTAGATAGTATTCACGTTCCAGATATTCAGCGGGAGCAACTGCGCAGTCTTTTTCGCCGTCGCAATGATCTTGTGAAGGATTACCGCCGCATCAAGAGTTTGATCAAATCACAGCTGCTGTATATGGGAGTAAGCCTGCCCAAGGAATATGATAACAGTCATTGGAGCCATTCTTTTAGGGATTGGTTGGACAACCTTGAGTTTGCCTATAGCCCTGCGCGTGCCACCCTTGATAGCCGTATGCGTATGTTTCGTTTCATCGATCAGGAGGTTCGTGATGTTTCAACGGGCCTACGCAGGTTCTGCAAGGTATATTACAAGACGGATTATATGCTTTTGCGCAGTATACCCGGCATTGGTGGTATAGTTGCCTGTGGTATTTTATGTGAGCTGGGAAACCTTCGTCGTTTTCGGGATTTAAAACACCTCTCGGGCTATGTGGGATTGGCTCCTGGAATACACCAGAGCGGTGATAATTTACGTACTACCGGTATAACTCCTCGCGCGCACCGTTTGATACGCAGCTATTTTATAGAGGCCTCCTGGCAGGCAATCAGGACAGACCCTGTAATGCAGGAGTATTACCGCAAGCACCAAGGAAAGAACGTAAAGAGTATCATCGTCAAGGTGGCCAGGAAACTATTGAGTCGAACCCTTGCGGTAATTAAAACAGAAACACCCTATGTCATAGGTGTAGTGGCTTAACATAAACTAGATAACAAAGCTCAACCAAAAGTAGATACAGCCCGGATCACAAAACACCGTAGGTGACCCTTAATTCAAGAAGTGGATCACATTTTATAGCAAGTGAACGGGCTTATTATAGCTTATAATCATACAGATGCTGGTGGCCATTTAAGATGGACCACATATAGGATGCGGAGCAAGTTATATGGTGTTGAATAATGGATAATCCTATCGGAGTTATCAACTATTCAACACCTCAAAATCATCATTATGAACTAATTAAAATTTAAATATTAACTTTGGAAAAGTGGATTATTGCTTTTCATAGGATACGGTGTTGTGGTTAGTTTTTTTAGTTTAACAAATTAATGACAAAGTGAATACCGAAGATCAATATAACAAATCCAATTATTGAGAAAACTAAATCAGCATCACTTACTTCTCGTTCTTCACCTATTTCTCTATCTCTAATATTATATACATTAATTATTAATTCTTTTTTAAAAATCAGCCGATACAAAAATCTTAATAAAGAAAAAGTAATTATTAAAATTGGCAACATAATTAGATATTCTAAATATGAAGTTCCTCTCGCACTAATGAAATCGGAATTTTGCTTATAAGTTAAGTAAAGTCCAATTTGAAGTATTGCAATAAAAGACCAAATTGTGATAACTTTTAAATCTCTGAATCGTTTATAATAAAGACCATAAAGTAAAAACGGAAAACAAAAACCAAATGCTAATACACAATTATTAATTATCTTTTGTGGAAGTAGTGTTTGATAATAAAAAATAAAAATCAGAAAACCGATTATTAAATATAACCCGAGAACTAAATAGTCTATTTTTCTTAAATTCCTTTTTTTCATTCAGTTTTTTCCAAATTAACCACAACTCTGAAATATCAGGACAAACAGGTGATAAAAGAACAGTCGAGATCACTAAAAAGGTACTTCAAATAGCAACCAACTATTCTGCTCTCTTAAAGTTTTGCACTATTCCGGTTTTAGCGGCACTGTCAAGACTTGTTTTTATAACCAACAAGAAATACAATTACCTGGAGCATCTTATCATATTTCTGTATTTATATAGCCAGTACAGTATTATTACGTCAATTCTATCGCTTATTACTGCTCCTTTTTTCACGCTAAATTTAGTAATAGCAAGTACAACACAACTCTTACTCCTATTCTATGCAGGATATGTATTTAAGAAGTTATATGCCATAGATTGGGGAGAAGTTATTTTAAAAGCCCTGCTTTATTTGCTCATTGCCGCTTTCTTAATAGCGATTATATCAATTGCAGCCGGAATTATTGCCTACAAACTGGGTTTACTTGAGTCATTTGTGAAAGCTAATACTAATTAAATAGTTTCTTCTGCCATGAATTGAACTTCATAAAGATTGCGGTAGTGACCACCTTCTTTTTTGAGCAATTCTTTATGTGTTCCAGACTCTACTATTTTACCTTTTTCCATCACAATGATCTTATCTGCTTTTTTAATGGTAGCAAGGCGATGCGCAATGACTATAGAAGTACGCCCCTTTGTGATCTTATTTATTGCTTTTTGAATAAGATGCTCACTGTATGAATCTACAGATGATGTAGCCTCATCAAGCACAAGTATGCTTGGGTTGCTTACATATGCACGCAAAAATGCTATCAACTGGCGTTGCCCGCTTGACAGCATTGCACCGCGTTCTTTCACATTATAATGATAACCCCCGGGAAGCGTTTGTATAAATTTATCTACGCCAATGGCTTTTGCGGCATCTTCTACATCCTGCTCTGTAATAGTAGGATCGCTAAGAGTGATGTTATTTAAAATAGAATCTGCAAACAAGAATACATCTTGTAAAACAACCGCTATATTATTTCGTAAAGAAGCAATCGAGACATCTTTAATATCAATACCGTCAATACTTATTTTACCGCTATCAATCTCGTAAAAACGGCCGAGTAAATTAATTATAGTTGATTTACCTGCGCCCGTAGAACCTACAATTGCAACTGTTTCGCCAGCATTTACAGTAAGATCAATACCTTTTAATACTTCTTCATCAGGCACATAACTAAAATGCACATCATCAAACTGTATTTCACCTTTTATAAATTCCAGCTCCTTTTTACCGTTATCTGCAATAGTAGAATCTGTGTCAAGAATACCAAAAACCCTGCTCGCAGCCACCATACCCATTTGCAGCGTATTAAATTTATCTGCTATCTGTCTTAGCGGAGTAAATAACATCTGCGCAAATTGAATAAAAGCCGTGATAAGGCCTATAGTTATCACATCACTTTGTGCAGCTTTTAGACCGCCATACCAAACCAATAAACCTATTGTGATAGAAGTAGACATTTCTGCTACAGGAAAGAATATAGAATTGTACCAGACGGTCTTATTCCATGCTTTCATGTGCTTTTTATTGATCTTGTCAAACTTCTCCTGCTCTATTTTCTCACGAGAGAAAATGTGAACGATCTTCATTCCGGTAACACGTTCTTGTACAAAAGAGTTAAGGTTTGCGACCTGTGTGCGCACTTCTTCGAAGGCAAGTTTCATTGCCCGCTGAAAAACGCGCGTGGCGTAAAGTATAAAAGGCAGAATGGCGAAAACGATCAAAGAGAGTTCCCAGCTTTTATAAAGCATAACACCTATAATTACGCTCATCTTCAGCAAGTCGCTTATAATCATAAATAAGCCTTCGCTAAAGATACTCGCGATCGTTTCAATATCGTTTACAGCTCTAGTGACCAGCCTGCCTACGGCAGATTTATCATAGTACTGCATTTTGAAGCGCAGCATGTGGCCAAACAATTTAACGCGCATATCGCGTATCACATTTTGACCTAACCAACTTGCAAAATATATAAATATCAATTGAAAGATAGCCTCACCCATCAACACCACAAACATCAATACGATGTAGTGCAACATTACATCAAGACTCTTGGGCTTAATACCTTCGTCTATGGCGAGTTCAAGATAAATCGGTCTTAGAACAGCAAAAAGTGACATTAATATAGCAGAAATCGCTACCAGAAAAACCCTTGGCTTGTAGGGACGGGTATAAGTCATCAAGCGTCTAAAAAGACCAAAATCGAATGCGTTGCCTTTACTCTCTGCCATTTAAATAAATATTTCTTCAGGGTATTTTACAGAAACGAGATATAAACCATGCGCCGGTGCAGAAGTACCCGCTACTCCTCTATCTCTGCTTGCCAGAACATCCTGCATGTGAGCCACACCTTGCTTCCCTTTTCCTATTTCAAGTAAGGTACCCACAATTGCACGTACCATATTTCGTAAAAATCGGTTGGCGCTTACGCGAAATATAAGCTGGCTACCACGTTGCTCCCAATAAGCTTCTGTTACGGCGCAAATATAGTTGTTAACGTCGGTATTTGTCTTGCTGAAACACTTAAAATCCTTGCTGCCAACTAAAAAATTAGCCGCCTCGTTCATAGCATCTATATTCAGCCTGTGCTGAAAATAATAGGCCTGACCGGTAGTAAAAGGATTCTTCTCTACATTTATAATATATTCATAGCTTCTGCTTACTGCGTCAAAGCGTGCATGAGCATCCATCTTTACGGGTAATATATTTAAAATAGCAATGTCTGCGGGCAAGAAGCGATTGAGTTTATATTTGAACTGCTCACAATCTGAAGCATCCCAGTTTTCATCGAGATCTACATGAGCAAATAATTGTTTAGCATGCACCCCGGTATCTGTGCGACCGGCACCGGTGATAGAAATTGGGGCGCGCAATATTGTACTTATTGCTTTTTCCAGCATTTGCTGCACAGAACTACTTTGAGGCTGGCGCTGCCACCCATGGTAATTAGAGCCGTTGTAAGCTATTTCAATAAAATATCTCAATCCTACTTTTTCTAATTAAGTTTGCAAAGATACATCTTTGAGGTGTTTTTACTCTGTACCTAATAACAAGTCAACACAGCCCGACCAACTTTACTTTATGAAAAAAATATTGCTCCTAAGTGATACGCATAGTTATATCGATGATCATATTTTAAAACATGCTCAAAAAGCAGATGAAGTATGGCACGCCGGTGATATAGGTGATCTTGCGGTAACAGATGCGCTAAAAAAGATAAAACCTCTTAAGGCCGTATATGGAAATATTGACAATCACGAGATAAGAAATGAATTCCCTTTAAATCTCAGATTTTATTGTGAAGATGTAGAAGTATGGATCACCCATATAGGCGGTTATCCCGGAAGATATTCTCCTGCAGTTCGCGACGAAATAAGAAATAATCCTCCTCGAATTTTTATATGTGGACATTCTCACATTTTAAAAGTGATGCCAGATAAAAAACTTAATCTTATACATATGAATCCCGGCGCAATAGGTAAACATGGTTTTCATAAAGTGCGTACTATGTTACGATTTACCATAGATGGTAAAAAAATAGAAAATCTGGAAGTGATAGAAGTACCTAGATGATTTTTATGGTAAAACGCAAAAACCCTGCAGTTGGCATACTGCAGGGCTTACGCACTAATGAACTAAGATTATAGGTCTATCGCAACCGATCTACAGATTTTACAAGATCTTCATCCCGCTTGATTGCCCTGTTGGCCAAAGCAATAAAAACGATAGAAATAACGGGAATAAACATCCCAATACCCTTCTCTGAAGCATCAGCTTCTCCGGATAAGATTTGCGATTGGTAAATTAATACACCTAGTAAAATAAAGTTTAATATTATATTGAGTCGTCCCAGCACAAACTGCAACTTCCTGTTCTTGTATAAAAATAAAGTAATTAAAGATAGTATTGCGCTTGCTACAAATAAGCCAAGATAAACCAGGTTATCCTGAGCAAAAACTACACCTTCTTCCGCATTAGCGTATAATGGAAAAACAAAAATGAGACCGGCAGAGGCTGCAGCTGCAAGAATAATATAAATACTTTGTATGCGTTGAATCATTTTACAAACCCATTTGGGCTGACAAAAATAACAACTTCTTTTAAACTCAAGTAGAATATTGTCAAAATAATGTTGTATAATTGCAAGACGAAATGTAACCACCTCTGAGTTGGTTACTTATCTTGCCAAAAATTTCTTAGAATCTTCTCTCAAGATCTTTGTTAGCATTCAAAACCAATACGGAAATCTTATTTTTAATTAATGTTTGACATTTCAGAATTAAAAGCTAAAAAGCTTCCTGAACTACAGGATATAGCAAAAGGCCTTGATGTTCCCAAGTTCAGGACCTTAAAAAAACTTGATCTTGTTTACAAAATACTCGATCAACAAGCCGCAAATCCTAAAGCTGTTGCAGAGGTTGTACAGGAAACTTCGCCCTCAAAAACTGAGGAAAAGCCAACTCCTAAACGCGAGCCCAGAGCACCACGCCCTCAAAAGAAAATTACCCAGGAGCGCAGTAAAGTAGAAAAACCTACAAAACCCGCCTCAAAACCTACTGAAAGCGAAAAAAGTGATTCTGCTAAAAATCAGAATGACAAGCCGGCTTCTAACGATTCAAAATCTAATAAGCCGACTCGCGCTCGCAAGGACAATAGCAATAGCAACACTACTAATACTTCTCATAATTCTAACAACTCTAATAGAAGCCAGAGAAGCAACAATAATAATTCTAACAGTAATCGCAGCAACAGCAATAACGGGAATAAAGATTCTCGTAATCGTTACCGCGAGCCAGATTACGAGTTTGAAGGACTTATAGAAAGTGAAGGCGTACTTGATATTATGCAAGATGGCTATGGCTTTTTAAGATCTTCAGATTACAACTACTTGTCATCTCCTGATGATATATACGTTTCACAATCGCAAATAAGATTATTTGGTTTAAAAACCGGCGATACCGTACTTGGAGTAATACGTCCTCCTAAAGAAGGAGAGAAATATTTTCCACTTATTAAAGTGAGCAAAATAAATGGTCTTAATCCAGATGTAGTTAGAGACAGAGTTTCTTTTGAGCACCTTACTCCTCTTTTTCCCAAAGAGAAATTTAATATAGGCGATCGCCAAAGCACAATATCAACACGTGTAATGGATCTTTTTGCTCCTATAGGAAAAGGACAACGTGGTATGATCGTTTCTCAGCCTAAGACTGGTAAAACGATGTTGCTTAAAGATGTGGCAAATGCAATTGCTGCTAATCATCCCGAAGTATATCAAATGATATTACTTATAGATGAGCGACCAGAAGAAGTAACAGATATGCAACGTAATGTAAAAGGTGAAGTTATCGCTTCTACTTTTGACAAAGAAGCACATGAGCATGTGCGCGTGGCAAATATCGTATTAGAAAAAGCAAAGCGTCTTGTAGAATGTGGCCATGATGTAGTTATACTTCTTGACTCGATCACCAGACTTGCTCGCGCATACAACACCGTACAACCAGCCTCAGGTAAGATTTTGAGCGGTGGTGTTGATGCTAACGCACTTCATAAGCCAAAACGTTTCTTTGGTGCTGCCCGTAATATTGAAGGAGGAGGATCTCTTTCTATAATTGCAACTGCCCTTACCGAAACCGGCTCTAAAATGGACGAAGTTATTTTTGAAGAATTTAAAGGAACAGGTAACATGGAGCTTCAGCTTGATCGTAAGATCGCTAACCGCAGAATCTTCCCTGCTATAGACCTTACTTCTTCAAGCACACGTCGCGATGATCTATTGCTTAGTGATAATGCAATACAACGCATGTGGGTTATGCGCAAATATCTTGCAGATATGAATCCTATTGAAGCAATGGAATTTGTAAGCGAGAGAATAAAGCAAACAAAGAATAACGAGGAGTTTTTAATCTCTATGAACGGCTAAAAACCTCCTTTTTTAATACAAAAAGCTCCCTATAATACTCAAAAATAGGGAGCTTTTTTATGCAATACTTTCGCGATCGTATTGAATTTATGGCATTAAAAAACTCCTAAACATCTGTTGATGCAAAGGAGTTTTTCAATAAACAAATAAACATATTAACCAACAAAAAACTCCCACTACTGCAGGAGTTTAATATTATAATAAACTTAAACTCTTATAAAGCAGCTACGTGCTTAGCAAGCTGAGATTTAAGATTAGAAGCTTTGTTGCTATGAATGATATTTTTCTTAGCTAGTTTATCAATCATAGATACAACTGATGGATACAACGTTTCAGCTTCTTCTTTTTCAGAATCACGCAATTTCTTAATAGCATTACGTGTCGTTCTATGCTGATATCTGTTTCTCAATCTGTTGCTCTCGCTGCTTCTGATTCTCTTTAAAGATGACTTGTGATTTGCCATTATTTTGTTTTTTTAAATTGTAGCCCGTAGGGGAATCGAACCCCTCTTACCAGGATGAAAACCTGGCGTCCTAGCCGATAGACGAACGGGCCATTATGTCAAATTTTAAATGCTTAAGGTGCATTTACTAACCTCTTGTAGTCCGTAGGGGAATCGAACCCCTGTTACCAGGATGAAAACCTGGCGTCCTAACCCCTAGACGAACGGACCGGTTTAGTTTCGCTCAATTGCGGATGCAAAAATACAACTATTTTTGAATGCCGCAAGCGTTACTAAAACTTTTTTAAAACTAATATGCTTTTGCAAATAAAACTCGCTTACTTGCCTTGTTTCCGCTGTACATACAAACACCCTCTTCTTCATGAGCATTAAGCGGTATACAACGTATGGTTGCTTTAGTTTCTGCTTTTATCTTTTCTTCTGTTTCAATTGTCCCATCCCAGAAAGCGCTCACAAAGCCACCCTTCTCTTCAAGAACTTTTTTGAACTCATCGTAAGTATCAACCTGAGTTATGTGCTCATTTCTATATTTTAAAGCTTTATTGAATAAAGCCGCCTGCATCTCACGTAATAATTCCTGAACGCGATCTACAATATTATCTTTAGAAACAAACTCCTTAGTCAATGTATCTCTTCTGGCCAGCTCAACCGTACGCTTCTCAAGATCTTTAGGACCTATACCTATACGTAAAGGCACACCTTTTAGTTCGTACTCATTAAACTTCCATCCCGGCTTATAAGTATCTCTATCATCAAATTTCACAGAAACACCTCGTAAACGCAATTCTCTCTGAAGCTCATTAGCTACCTGCGAAATTGCCTCTAGCTGCTCCTGCCCTTTATAAATAGGCACTATAACCACTTGTATAGGTGCAAGATTAGGTGGTAAAACCAAACCTTTATCATCACTGTGTGTCATTACCAAAGCACCCATCAATCGGGTTGAAACTCCCCATGAAGTCGCCCAAACATATTCCTGCCCACCATCTTTAGATGCAAATTTTACATCAAAAGCTTTCGCGAAATTTTGACCTAAAAAGTGAGATGTACCTGCCTGCAAAGCTTTACCATCCTGCATAAGAGCTTCAATACAATATGTTTCTAACGCACCTGCAAAACGCTCACTTTCTGTCTTAGTACCTTTTACAACAGGAACCGCCATAAAGTTTTCAGCAAATTCAGCATAAATATTCATCATCTGCTTCGCTTCTGCTACAGCTTCATCACGAGTTTCGTGAGCCGTATGGCCTTCTTGCCATAAAAATTCAGAAGTACGTAAAAATAACCGCGTACGCATTTCCCAACGAACCACATTTGCCCACTGATTTATAAGCAAAGGCAAGTCACGATAAGATTGAACCCATTTTCTGTAAGTATCCCAGATAATGGTTTCAGACGTTGGTCGTACAATAAGTTCTTCTTCCAGTTTTGCATCTGGATCAACGATAATCGATCCATCTTCGTCATTTTTTAATCTATAATGCGTAACTACCGCACATTCTTTAGCAAAGCCATCTACATGACTCGCCTCTTTACTAAAATAAGATTTTGGGATAAAAATAGGAAAATAGGCATTTTGATGCCCTGTTTCTTTAAACATACGATCCAGCTCTGCCTGCATTTTTTCCCAAATTGCATAGCCGTATGGTTTAATAACCATACATCCTCTAACTCCTGAATTTTCAGCTAGATCTGCTTTAACAACTAATTCATTGTACCATTTAGAATAGTCCTCTTCGCGCGTGGTTAAATTCTTGCTCATATATAAATAATTGGCACAACTATTGTGACTTCGTTAATAGTTAAGTTTTTGACTAATCAATGTTAAACCCCTTAGGATTGACGGCAAAACTAACTAAATTTACATTGTACAACAATAAAATACCGATAGATATGCAACGCGCTCTTGTACCTCAAAATATATTGATAAGATCACTTTTTTTATTTTTAGCTACTGCCGGATTAATTTCCTGCGGTACATCTCAATATGCAACTTCAGAAGACGGGATTTACTCTTCTGGAACAGAAATATCTGAGAACACTTATAACGCAAACACGAGATCAGAATATTATTCAGATTACTTTAATCAAGGTGCTGAACAATTAGATCAGGCCAATTCTGAAGGAACTATTTTCACAGACGTTGATTCATACAGCTCTGCATCTGGTTATCTAGAAGATGAACAAATGTTTCAGGAAGGAGATACGATTTATAATCCTAATGCGGGGTGGGGCGACACTTATGACAGAACAATTGTAAATGTCTATCCTTCGTTTTATGGAAGATCTCCTTATTTTGGATTTGGTAATTACTGGGGCTTCAGCAATGGTTTTGGTTATGGAGGCTGGGGCTATGCAGGTGGTTATGGTTATGGTTACGGCTATGGCAACCCTTACTTTTATGGCGGCTTTGGCGTAGGTTTATCTCCATTTTATGGTGGGTTTGGTTACCCTTATTTTGGCGGGTTTGGCTACGGTTACAACCCATACTTTGGTTATCCTTATTATCATGGTTATAGAAATTACTATAACAATTATTACAATAATAGTTATACTTATAGCAACACACGTAGAAATGATTACAGATCTGCGACCGCTAACAACAGAAGCAACCAACAAGCAAATTACAGAAGAACAGAACGCACATACAGCCGTAACAACGTTGGGGTAAATACTTCAAGATTATCAAGAAGTAATAACAACGCTACAGTGAGACGGGCAGACAATTCTAACCGTTCTATATACAATTCAACTGCTCAGCAGCGCAGATCAACAGGTAACAACACCTACACCCGCAGAGCAAATAGCACTAATGCAAATACTGCTGTGAGACGCTCTAATAACTCAAGTTATTCAAGAAGTAACAATAGCACATACTCCAGAAGCACCCCGGCGCGTAGCTCTAGCAACGTGTCAAGAAGTAGTGCTCCTGCTCGTAGTTCTGGCACAACCAGAAGTAGCGGCGGTGGCGGCAGTACAGGTAGAAGAGGCGGTGGTCGCGGATAAACTTTTCTGATTCTTAATTTTGATCTTCATTTTAAATCATGAATAAAATCAATTTTCTTTTAATGGCTCTTCTTGCCATAGGTACTTCTTACGCTCAAAACATTAATGATGCAGTACGTTACAGCACACAAAATATTAGCGGTACCGCAAGATATCAAGGTGTGAGCGGCGCCTTTGGCGCTCTGGGCGGCGATTTATCTGCTATTAATAACAATCCTGCTTCTTCAGCAATATTTACAAATAGCTA
The DNA here is from genome assembly GCF_047946675.1 of Leeuwenhoekiella sp. A16. Taxonomy (GTDB): domain Bacteria; phylum Bacteroidota; class Bacteroidia; order Flavobacteriales; family Flavobacteriaceae; genus Leeuwenhoekiella. The sequence continues at coordinate 2,498,673 of NZ_CP172313.1, read as the reverse complement.
TGCCTCTATTACTGCTGCATTAGACATGTATGATAATTCAACCCAATATTTTAATGGAAGTATGCCTACTGATGACTCTGATATCAATTTTAATCAGGGCGGTGGCGTTTTTGTTTTAGACAATAACGACGAGAGTTCGGCTTTTAGAAAATTGGCGATCGCATTTAATTATGATAGAACGGCAAATTTTGACAATGTTTATACAGCTTCCGGAATTGGCAACACTTCTATAGATGCTTACTTTTTACAATTTGCACAGGGCACACCATTAGATTTACTACAATACAGATCTGGTGAAAACGTAGACGATCTGTACGATTATTTGGGGGAAAATGAAGGTTTTGGCGCTCAGCAGGCGTTTTTAGGGTATCAGGGATATATAGTTGATCCCGCGGAAGACGATCCTGACAATACAAGCTATTCCTCAGCTATAGGCTCGGGGAATTTTGATCAGGAATACACATCATTAGCTAGCGGTTATGCGGGGAAAGCGAGTTTTAATATTGCTACTCAATATAAAGAGAAATTGTATGTAGGTCTCAATTTGAATTCGCACTTTATAGACTACAGACAATCTACCATTCTATTTGAAGATAACGCTAATGCCAACAGCCAGGTAACAAATCTGCGTTTCGAAAATAATTTAAGCACACTCGGTAACGGTTTTTCTTTTCAAATAGGAGGTATTTATCATCTATCACCCAGTTTACGCGTTGGTCTAACTTATGACTCACCTACCTGGTACAACATAGAAGAAGAAACTACACAACGCCTTACAACTTCAGGAGTAAACGGTAATGTAACTCTTGACCCAAGAGTTACAAATGTTTATGATGACTATACATTACAAACACCAGGAAAAGGAACAGCCGGCTTGGCTTATATTTTTGGCAGCAATGGTTTCTTAAGTTTTGATTATTCTTACGAAGATTTTTCAAGCGTGACATTTAAACCAAAAAATGACACCTTTTTTCAAGGATTGAATGATGAAATTGACTCAAATCTTAAAGCGGTTTCTACTTATAAAGTGGGTGGCGAAATTAAAGTAAGAAAATGGAGCTTTAGAGGTGGTTATAAGTATCAGGAAAGTCCTTATGAAAATGATGATATTATGAGCAATCTGTCAGGTTTTTCTGCCGGACTAGGATATTCATTTGGATCTGCCAGATTAGATTTAGCTTATTCAAGATATACACAAGAAAGTAATCCACAATTGTACGATACAGGTCTAACATCTACTGCTTTTGTAGACGGTGTAAATTCTACAGTAGCTGCGACATTCAGCTTTAGACTTTAATCGCACAGCATACAGAAACATAAACTCGACTTTCACAGTCACTAATTAACTATAGAAACTGCTTACAGCTGCATAGATACAATTTTAACAAATAGGTGATTAAATATTCAAATTACTTATCTTTGCAAGCCTTTAGCGCAAGTTACGACTATAGATTTATGAAGATGAATTTTGAAAAACAACCCATCGCGGAAACCGACTCCTTAGGAGACGATCACGTGGGAACCTCTGCAGAAACTCCTATGCGAGCAGATGCTTTCGCTTTAAGCGATATAGAAAAAATAGCTTTAATCAAGGAAGATGTTGAGCACATAATGAAGACCTTAGGTCTTGACCTTACAGACGATAGTTTAAAAGGCACACCTAATAGAGTGGCCAAAATGTTTGTGAACGAGATCTTTAGCGGCCTTCATCCTGACAGGAAACCTAAAGCTTCTACTTTTAAAAATAGTTACAAATACGGCGAGATGCTGGTAGAAAAGAACATTACTGTTTATTCTACTTGTGAGCATCATCTATTGCCTATTGTAGGGAGAGCGCATGTTGCTTATATCTCTAATGGTACGGTTGTAGGTCTTTCTAAAATGAATCGCATTGTAGATTTTTATGCAAAGCGTCCTCAGGTACAAGAGCGCCTCACCATGCAAATTGTTCAGGAATTACAAAAAACCTTAGGCACAGAAGATGTTGCCTGTGTTATAGACGCAAAACATCTTTGTGTGAATAGTCGTGGTATACGCGATATAGAGAGTAGCACGGTAACAAGTGAATTTGGTGGTAAGTTTAAAGAGAACGCTGTAAGAAGAGAATTCTTAGACTACATCAAGCTTGAAACCCATTTTTAAACTCTTTTAGCTGATTTTTAGCCTCAGCAACCCGATTTTTTTGTAGTATTTTTAGCCCTTAACAAAACCTAAAAAGCATCAATGGCGGCTGCCTTATACCAAAGTCAAAACTTATCGATTTACAATTCACTTTCTGGAGAGAAAGAACAATTTAAACCTCTTCTTGAAGGTAATGTAGGTATGTACGTCTGCGGTCCCACCGTTTACAGCAATGTGCATTTAGGTAACGTAAGAACGTTCATGTCTTTTGATATGATCTTTAGATACCTTAAACATTTAGGGTATAAAGTGCGCTATGTGCGAAATATTACAGATGCCGGCCATCTGGAAGATGATGCAGATCAGGGCGAAGACAAGATTGCTAAAAAGGCCAGACTTGAGCAGATAGAACCCATGGAAGTCGTACAGCAGTACACGATAGACTTTCACAATATCCTGCAAAAATTCAATTGCCTCCCTCCTAGCATAGAACCTACAGCTACGGGTCATATTATAGAACAGATCGAAATCATTAAACAAATACTTGACAATGGCTTTGCCTATGTTGAGAATGGTTCTGTTTATTTTGACGTGCTTAAGTTTAATGAAAGTCATGATTATGGCAAGCTAAGCGGAAGACAGCTTGAAGATATGATTGCCAATACTCGTGAACTCACCGCTCAAAGCGAAAAAAGAAATCCACAGGATTTTGCCCTCTGGAAAAAGGCCGAACCACAGCATATTATGCGCTGGCCATCGCCTTGGGGAGACGGTTTTCCCGGCTGGCATCTTGAGTGTACAGCAATGAGCACAAAATATTTAGGCGAAAGATTTGATATTCACGGTGGCGGTATGGATCTTAAATTTCCACATCACGAGTGTGAGATCGCACAAAGCGAAGCTTCATCAGGACAAAACCCAGTGAATTATTGGCTTCACGCAAATATGCTTACGCTTAATGGCAAAAAAATGTCAAAGAGCACGGGGAATAATATCAATCCCGGACAGATTTTTACCGGTGAAAGTGAGTTTTTAACCAAAGGATATTTACCTGCTGTAGCCCGATTTTTCATCATGCAGGCACATTATAGAAGTGTTCTCGACTTTAGCAACGATGCGCTGCTCGCCAGTGAAAAAGGGTTTAATCGTCTTATGGAAGCTGTGCATCTTATTAAAACGTTACCCACTTCAGGTAAGAGCAGCTTTGACATTACAACCTGGAAGCAGGCATGCTATAACGCGATGAATGACGATTTTAATACACCTATTTTAATCGCTCAGCTTTTTGAAGCCGTTAAGTATATTCATCAGATAAAAGACGGTAAAGCAACTATTTCTAAAGAAGATCTTGAAATTCTTGAGCACACAGTGCATTCATTTGTATTTGATGTTTTAGGTCTTGAAGATACAAACGTTGCTAATGAGGCAAACACAGATAAACTGAATGGTGCTATAGAACTCTTGATAAAGCTTAGAAACGAAGCCCGTGCAAATAAAGATTTCGCCATGAGCGATGTAATTCGTGATGAACTGCAGGAAATGGGCATACAGTTAAAAGACGGCAGAGAAGGCACCTCATACAGTCTGCTGTAATGCAAGCCTCACAATTAATAGCGGCACCATTTATATTCTTAGTACGTCTTTATCAACAATTTATATCACCGTTTTTACCATCCTCCTGTAGATACTCCCCTACCTGCTCACAATACACTATAGAAGCATTAAAGGCGCATGGTATTTTAAAAGGTGGCTGGCTCGCAGTTAAGCGCATCGCAAGTTGTAACCCTTGGGGCGGTTCTGGTTATGACCCCGTGCCACCGGCAAAGAATGAGTCTTCTAATACAGCAGATAAAAATTGAGATATAAAGCTGATGAATTTAGCTGCTTTCATATCTTTACCACATACTGATAAATGCAAAATATGCTCGCTTTAAAAATGACCTGGAACCCATCTACGGGCCTCGATCTAGGATTTTTTACCCTTCACTATTACAGTTTAATGTTTGTCGTTGCTTTTATGTTAGGCTGGTACCTGATGAAAAAAGTCTATGAACGGGAAAATGTATCAATAGAAAAACTAGACCCGCTTTTTATATATTCTGTTCTTGCGATTTTAATTGGTGCAAGATTAGGTCACGTTTTCTTTTATCAAACAGAACTTTTATGGCAGGATCCTCTTTCTGTGGTATTGCCATTTCGCTTTGTACCTGAGATCGAGTACACAGGTTTTCAGGGTTTAGCCAGTCATGGCGCAGCGATAGGAATGATCATCGCCATGTATCTTTACAATAAAAAAATACTTAAAAAGAGTATTTTATGGCTCCTGGATCGCGTTATTTTACCGGTCTCACTAGGCGCTATTTTTGTGCGAATTGGAAATTTCTTCAATTCTGAAATGGTAGGTAAAGTTACAGACAGCAATCTTGGGATTAAATTTGTTCAGGATGAATATTCAGAATATCAGGCGCAGCGCATCACTAGCATTCCCAATGGGCGTAAAGCACTACAAGCCTTGACAGACGATCCTCAGTTTTCGCAATATATTGCCGAAATACCTTATCGTTTTCCGGGTCAGTTAATGGAATCATTCGGCTATGTTTTTGTATTCTTAATTCTAATGCTTGTTTATTGGAAAACTGATCTGCGCAAAAAGGAAGGTTTCATATTTGGCCTTTTCCTCACACTTCTCTGGACGGTACGTTTCATCGTAGAGTTCTTTAAAAGAGCACAGGTAGAAGGTCGTGAAGATTGGGTTTTAGGCCTCAACACAGGGCAAATCTTAAGTGTTCCCTTTATAATAATAGGTATATTCTTAATGATACGGGGGATGCAACAAAAAGAAGCAAAGGTTTATTAGTATGAAAAACAAAATCGCTCTCCTCTTAATACTCTCAGGGCTTGTATTTACAAGCTGCAAGAATGAGAACACTACATCATATAAGGAAGATGCGATTGCTTTTACTAAGGAAGGTACTCTTAAAATTATTAAGCCAGACAGCACGGTTGCTGCTTCTTTAAAAATAGAAATCGCTGAAACTGATTACGAGACCGAAACCGGACTTATGTATCGAAAGAGCATGGCTGAAAATGAAGGCATGCTGTTTATCTTTGATGAAATACAGGAACGTTATTTCTACATGAAAAACACAAATATTCCCCTTGATATTATCTACATAAAAGCAGATAAAACAATTGGGAGTATTGCTAAAAATGCCAAACCTCTAAACGAGGAAAGTCTCCCTTCAGGCCTTCCCATTCAGTTTGTACTTGAGGTAAACGCAGGACTTTCTGATAAATGGAATTTGCAACCAGGCGATTCTGTAAGCTGGGAACGAGATTAAACTCTGTAAAAATGTCTTCACCACAATCTTTATTCATAAAAGAGGCATGTGTTGAAACACTTGAACAAGCTACAAGAGCCGCAGCAAATGGAGCTAATCGCATAGAATTGTGCTCCAGACTTGATCTCGAGGGCTTAACTCCTTCTCACCAATTGATAGCAGAGATCAAATCTATTTTAAACATTCCCATACGGGTCATGATTAGACCACGAGAAGGCGATTTTTGCTATTCTAATGCCGATTTTAGCATCATGCAGGCAGATATTGAATTCTGTAAAAAGGTAAAGGTAGACGGTGTTGTTTTTGGCGCAAGCCGTCCAGACAAAACGTTAGACATCGCAGCCATACGAATGTTAGCCCAATGGGCCTATCCTTTAAAAGTGACAATTCACAAAGCCATTGATGACACTCCTGACATTTTAAAAGCAGTTAAAGACCTAATTCATATTCCTGAGATTACAGGAATACTTAGCTCCGGTGGGGCAAAAACCGCTCAGGTGGGCAGTAAAACCTTGCTAAATATGCTAAAAATCGCCGGAGAGGATATAGAAATAGTTGCTGCAGGAAAAATTACAGGTTATAATGTTGAAGAACTCCATAGAATTATAAATGCGCGCGCTTACCACGGGCGCAGCATAGTATAATTTTTAATTAAAGCTATTTGCAAAAAACTCTCTTTTCAATTATTTGGGTGGGTTAAGAAGTAAGTCCTCAGATAGCTCTTTCTGATTGCCTTTAAACTTTGTCTTTCCAAAAGGTTCATTTCTCACATCCCAATACAATTCAATCTGTACACTATCAGGATCATAAAAATATAGAGACCAGCTAATCTGGTTATTCTTCAACTGCAGAGCTATGTTCTTATTTTTTAATTGTTTGTAAAAATCTACCAATGTTGCATGATCATTGAGCTCAAAAGCTAGCTGCTGTAAGTAGCGGGTATTAACGTGACTGTCATTAGCGGTTTTTCTTTCCTGCAACACAAGTTCATGATGCTCATCATCACCAGACGCAAGAAAAACTCTGGTTTTACCCTGATATGTAGCCTGCTCATGTGTTTTCATATTTAAGACATCTTTATAAAAATCCTGAGATGTTTTTAGGTTAGAAACCTGTAATACAATATGCCCTAGTTTCTTTTCGTCCTTATCCTCTTTTTTATATGTAAATCCCACAATTACAATCAATATTAGAATAAGTGGTATACATAAGCTATAGATCCTTTTCATACGCGCGATTTTATAGATAACAAATTAACTATCATAAAGTTAACAATTGCACTAAGCTTAACTCAAAACCTTTCATCTAAACATTTCTTAAATTTACTGCATAAAAAAACTCCCAATGATGGGAGTTTTTTTATAGAATTATGAGAAAGTATTAAGCAACTTCCTCTTCTTTTTTCTTCTCAGATTTTAGTTGCTTTTTCTGTATTGTGTCATACATAACAGGAGTCGCGATAAATATAGAAGAATAAGTACCTACAACCACACCCACAATAAGTGCAAACATAAAGCCCATTATACTAGCTCCGCCAAAAGCGAAAATCGCAACTAACACTATTAATGTTGTCATAGAGGTATTTAAAGTACGGCTTATGGTGCTGTTAATCGCCATATTTATTATTGTACCTATACCCTTAGATGAAGTCTCATGCTCTTTAAGATACTCACGTATTCTATCAAAAACAATTACCGTGTCATTTAAAGAGTATCCAATTACTGTAAGGATCGCTGCAATAAATGATTGATCAATTTCCATGTTAAATGGTAAGAACTTATACGTAAGAGAGAAAATACCAAGCACGATTAATACATCATGGAAAACTGCAACAACCGCTCCGGTTGAGAATTGCCATCTTCTAAAACGCAACAATATATATAAGAAAACCACCACTAAAGAGCCTAAAACTGCCCATAGCGAATCTTTTTTAATATCGTCTGCTATTGTAGGTCCTACTTTATTATACTCTAAAATACCTATCTTAGATCCACTAGACCCCTTTACAAATTCAGCGTAAGTAAGATCCTGTGGGAAATAAGATTTAAGTGTATTATATAATTTCTGTTGTATCTCGTCATCAACTTCAGAAGATTCTTCATCAATTCTGTACTTAGTTGTAACCTTTAATTGGTTTGCTTCACCGTAAGTTTTCGCCTGAGCGCTACCAAATGCATCGATAAGTACACCTTCAACTTCTGAAGCGTTTACAGGGCTCTCAAAACGCACTGTATAATTACGCCCTCCTACAAAGTCAACTCCCTGATCAAGACCATTACCAAAGAATAATGAACCAAGACCAATAAGTATTACTGCACCACTTACAGCATAAGCAATCTTGCGTTTTGCAAGAAAATCTACATTGCTATGAAGGAACAGATTTTTTGTGATAGCAGTAGTAAATGAAAGCGACTTGCCATTTTTACCATAACCATCTATAAATAATCTTGTTATAAAAATTGCTGTAAAAAGAGAAGTACCAATACCTATCATTAATGTGGTTGCAAAACCCTGAATAGGTCCTGTACCAAATAAGAACAAGATAAGTGCTGTTAAGAAAGTCGTGATGTTTGCATCAAGAATAGAGGATAAAGCATTGTTAAAACCATCTTTAATAGCCTCTTTCTGAGATTTACCTTTCCGGAGTTCTTCTTTTATTCGTTCAAAAATAAGCACGTTTGCATCAACAGACATACCTATGGTTAAAACGATACCGGCTATACCGGGCAAAGTAAGAACAGCTCCCAGACCTGCAAGAATACCAAATATGAAAAGAATGTTTACCGCAAGAGCAACATCAGCATAAATACCGGCTCTGCTATAATATAAGAACATCCACACAAGCACTAATATTAGCGCTATTATAAATGACATTAACCCACTGTTTATAGCTTCCTGACCAAGAGAAGGCCCAACTACGTCATAAGATATGATTTTCGCTGAAGCGGGAAGTTTACCAGCTTTTAAAACATTAGCTAAATCCTGAGCTTTATTTACAGTGAAATTGCCAGAAATTTCTGTTGCTCCACCTGGAATTTCTTGTTTCGCTGTTGCTGCAGAGTAAACTACATCATCAAGAACGATAGCTATTGCATTTCCGTCTTGTGCAACTTCGCGCGTTAACTTTGCCCATTGCGCAGGTCCCTGACCATCAAAATCAATCCCTACTGAAGGAAGACCAGTCTGTGTATATTGCTGTCTTGAATCTTGTACTATATCTCCATCTATTGCAGGAGTTCCACTTCTGTCTGATTGTAGAGCATAAAGCGGAACTATGTTAGACTCTTTATCTTCTGTAATACCCCATCTAAATTTAGCAAAACGTATTTCTTGTGGGCGCATTCTTACGATCTCAGGAAGAGAAAGATATCTGTTGATAGTTGCTGTATCCTGAGCTGCTGCATAACCTACAACTGCTGACTGTCCATATTGCTGAAGAGCAGGATTAAACTGGAAGACCTCAAATAAAGGATTGTTAGCATTAGTCTGGCTTAAAGAATCTTCATCTTCACTAGCTAATAGCTCTTCTAGAGAATCATCTGCAGTTTCGGTAGAATCTTTTGTTGCCTGAGTTTCTTCTGTTTCAGCAGGAGTAACAATATCTTTTAAAGCTGTATTTACGTTAAATAAATAACCAGCTACATCACCCGCATAATGCGTTTTATAGAACTCAAGTTGTGCAGTACTTTCTAATTGAAATTTTACACGCTCGATATCTGTAGCTCCCGGTAATTCAATTAAAATACGAGAACGGTTATCAAGTCTTTGAATGTTAGGTTGTGTAACACCAAATTTATCAATACGATTACGTAGTACCTCAAAAGCAGATTTTATAGACTCTTCAACTTCGTTACGAATGACAGGCTCAACCTCATCATTTGTCATATTAAAGTTGATCTTATCTCCTAAGGTCGTATTTGCAAATATATCTGGAGAAGCTAGTTTGTTATCACCAGGAATATTTTCAAAAGCATCAAAAAAGTCTTCTAAAAATGGATTCTGACTATCTTTTTGAGCTTCGGCAGCTTCAGCAAGAGCTTGATTAAAAGCAGGGTCTGTACTGTTATTGCTAAGTCCTTTTAGAATATCTGCAACAGATATCTCTAAGATCGCATTCATCCCACCTTTAAGGTCAAGACCTTTATTCAGCTCTTTTTCTTTAGCGTCATTATATGTAATACCTAAAGCTATAGGATCATTACCTATAGAATCAAGATATTGACGCTGTACTTCACCTCTGCGATCAACATAGTCTTCTTCACTTGTTGGCACCTTTGCGGTGGCATAAGCCTCTGCTTCGTCTTCAACTTTATTTGTGAAATAAGTAAAAGAAAGTTGATACAAACTCACCAACCCAAACAAAATTGCAAATACTCTAATGAGTCCTTTATTCTGCATTATTATTTAATATTTATTAGTTGAGCCAGAATAGACATCCGGCAATTTTATAAAACGTGCAAATATAGGGTTTCAGTGTAGAAATGCCAATAAATATTCTTTTGATTTCTTTAACATTTTTTACAAGAAAAAAGACTGCAAAATGCAGCCTTAATTACTTAATCTATAAAATATTAGACCTTTAAAAGATTTAAAGAATATTAATATTATTATCTTTTTACAGCTCTAGAAGATCATTAGTTTTCTTCACTGCTGCAGCACTTTCCTGAAGTTTAGATTTCTCGGCATCAGATAATTCTACATCTACAATTTGCTCAATACCATTGCGACCTAAAATAACAGGAACACCTATTGCTATATCATCAAGACCATATTCTCCCTCAAGAAGTGTTGAGCATGGGAACATTTTTTTCTGATCACATGCAATTGCCTGAACCAGACCAGAAACCGCTGCTCCCGGAGCATACCATGCAGAAGTACCTAAAAGTTTAGTAAGCGTTGCGCCCCCTACTTTAGTATCTTCCATAACCTGATCAAGACGATCAGCCTCAATAAATTCAGAAACAGGTACACTATTTCTGGTCGCTAATCTTGTTAAAGGTATCATACCTGTGTCGCTATGACCTCCTATTACCATACCATCAACATCAGAAATTGGGCATTCTAAAGCTTCTGCCAATCTATATTTAAAACGAGCACTGTCTAAAGCACCGCCCATACCTATGATCTTATTTTTAGGCAGATTTGTGGTTTTATGAACAAGATATGTCATCGTATCCATAGGGTTACTTACTACAATTATAGTAACTTCTGGAGAATGCTTAATTAGGTTTGATGCTACGTCTTTTACGATACCTGCATTAATACCTATTAATTCTTCACGAGTCATACCCGGTTTACGTGGTATACCACTTGTAATTACAGCAATGTCTGTACCTGCTGTTTTAGAATAATCTCCGGTCGTACCCGTTATGCGTGTGTCAAATCCATTTAAAGAAGCGGTTTGCATTAAGTCCATCGCTTTACCCTCTGCATATCCTTCTTTTATATCTAAAAGAATTACATCAGATGCAAAATTTTTCATGGCTATATATTCGGCACAACTTGCACCTACAGCTCCTGCTCCTACTACGGTAATTTTCATTATTATGTTGTATTGAAATTAATATTGATTTAAACGAAAAATCACCCTAACAGACCGATTTTCGCGTCTTTAGTGCGAAAATACAATTTCTTTAACACTATTATGCTAAGTAAACTTTAAAGTTAAATGAAGGAATAAAAAATTTCGCCGGCAGCGGAAAAACCATTTATATCTCAAAGAAGAATCAAATCATTAAGCCAATTGCTCTACTGTATTTTTAAAGTAAATCTTAAAAATCGAGCCCACATCAGGAGTACTTTCAACCTCAACTTTGCCACCCATGGCCTCAATTTGGTTTTTGGTTATAAAAAGACCAATACCGCGTGAATCTTTATTTCTATGAAATGTCTTATACATACCGAATAATTTAGAGCCATGCCTTTTGAGATCGATACCTAACCCGTTATCTTTTATTTCCAGAACAGTGAAATCCTTTCGCCTGTGAGCAGAAATCACAACTTTTGATTGGCGTTTGTCACAACTGTATTTAATTCCGTTTGTGATAAAATTTAGCACAATACTGTCTAAATAGGCGCTCACACCTAAAATATCAATATCAGACTTTACTTTATTTTCTATTGCAACACCCTTTTCTTTAGCAAGCTGAATTACATTTTCAATTGAAGAACTTACTACCCTTTTCAGGTTTATAGGCTCGAGATTCTCATTAGTCAAAGCATTAATTGCAACAACCTCATTTAAATGTTCTATTGTTTCTTTTAAATTATCACATCCTGTTTTCAAAAAATTAAAGATCTGATTATCTTTTTCTTCAGGTTTATCTTCTAAATATAAGGTAAGCAACATCTCCATATTAGAAGAATGCGACCTCAAATTATGTGATACGATATGAGCAAAGTTTTTAAGTCGGCTATTTTGATCAATTGTGATATTTAAGAGATTTTTCATTTCCGCTTCGGCCTTTTTTCTCACAGTTACATCACGTATTGTCACCGTTAAATAATCTCCATCTTGAGTTTCGAACGTATTGAGATTGATCTCGACAGAAAATTTAGTACCATCTTTTTTGATCGCGTAAATATCTTTGTCTATTTTCTTATCGTTTATTCCTTCAGAAAAATCGGTCAAAAACCTTGAAAAACCGAGCTTTGGAGGCAAAATAACGTCCAGATTTCTGTTTTTTATTTCGTCACGCGAGTAACCAAAAGCCGTAACAGCTTCTTCATTCAACAAGTGAATATTTCGATATTCATCTACTATAAATAAAGCATCTGGCGTTGCATCAAGAAATGTGCGTAAGCGAGAAAGACTACCTTCTGCAGCATTCTTTTTCACCTCAATCAAATTAATCTCTTTTGCGACCATCAATATGAGACAGAGAGCAATTATAATAAAAGAAATGGCATGCAGCGTAATACCAAATTCTACACTCACAAGATTATATCTGGCAAGAAGAATGCGTAAGTAAGCGACCACTATAATAGCTATCGCCATTTTAAAGAATAAACGTCGCGCCATTATATTCCCTATACGATGTCCCGTGAACAAACCTGTTAAACCATACGTGGGGTTGAACAATGAAGCAACCATTGATATCGCTAAAAATGCCAAAGCGGTATGAATGGCCATTGTAGTAAAAAATGAGAGTTTTGAAGCCGCCTCTATATCAAATATATAAGCCAGTGTCGCTATAAGCGAAATTAAAGTAACACTATGAAAAGCTAGTTGAGCGACTGTTCTAAGACTTGAAGATCTAAAGTAATTGAAGCCAAAAGCCGACATTAATATAAAACACAAAGCGGTCACCTGAGACATTCTTCCCGGGGTGGGGTGGCTTATAGCAATAGATTCACTGTCTTTAAAAAAAAGCTGATCTATACCCAGATCCTGCTGAAAAATATATTGACTTATTGATGCACATCCTAAAACTAGCAGAAGGAAGAGAAAAAATAGCCCAATATGCTTGGTCCAGTTTTTCCGCATTGATAAAAGCATGATGCCACCACCCAGAAACAAAAAGCCAAGGGCTGTATTAAATTTCATGGTAGGATAGTCTGGCACCACACTGGTTAAAACACGTATACCAAGAATCCATCCTAATATTACAGCTATCGCAAGAGCTATTAATATAGATGTTGTGATTTTAATATAAGAAGCGTAATAATGCGTACCTATTCTCGTATTTTTCTCTGTGTGCGAGGCAAGTTTATCCTGGAGGTTCATTAGATAATAGAATTAATGCCTATAAATAAGTACTAAATATAGGCATTACTTTAATAATTAGACACACTAAAAATGCATCCTAAGAAATTCAAAAACAGAATACTAACTACCTAAAACTAAGAGCTACACCTGCTGTGATATTGTTGTAATCCTGAAGAGTATAATCTGCAAATATTTTAAAAGCAGAAAGATTAAGTCTCGCTCCCACAGTAGCCCTCATGCCAGAAGGATCATATTTTAGATCGATGGGGTCTTCATAAGTTGTGGTTCTCACAGGCACACCTTCTACAGAATATGTAACCTCGTATGTTCCTAAAACTTTTAAATTAGAATTACCTCCCGTATATCCTACACCACCGTAAATGCTAAATACAGGAAAATCAAGAGATGCTAAAGCCTGTACGGTATAAGCATTCATGTTAAATTCTGCTCGCTGACCACTACCATCAAATACGTTTCCATCTTCAATATCATAATCAACTTTCATATTTGTGAAAGCCCACAATAGCGATGCATTAAGCGGCAACTTATCTAACGGACCAAAATATTGCATCAAATTATGCTTTAACCCAGCTCCTAATATTCTTCCTTTAACATCGTCACTACCTACACGCGGTGTGTATCTTATAATAACATCAGAATCAAGAAATAATCCCACACTCCCCTGCAGTGTAGGAGAAGGCATCGCGCTTAAAGGCAAATCATTCTTAATACCTTCGGGCATTGTAAATTGCACCTGCTCACCAGTTTCTTCTATTCTAACCGTAACAAAAGAAGGATCAATATCTCCCGCAACAGTAGGAGTACCATCTGGTGAACCTGTAATAGAATTTTCAAACTCGAGACTAGAGATAGCAAACATTTCCTTATCAGAAGGAATCAAAGAAGCGTTTAGAGCAATTGTAATATCAAAGCCAAATTGTTTATGCGTTTTAGCTGTGCTATACCAGCCGCCGTTCATAGCATAAACCAGACCTTCCATTGCAGGCTCAAGATAAGCCCCCATTAAAACTGAGGCATCTTTATCACCAGCTCCCAGAACTGCTTCAAAACCACCTCCATAAACTTGTGCTTTAACCATACCGCTACAGCATAGCAAGCCTAACATAAAAATATATTTTTTCATTTTGGGTAAATTTGGTGCGGCTAAAATAAAAAAATAGTCACGCTCTTCGTCGAAGATTTGACAAAAAAAATGCCTAGTCTTTAAAGACTAGGCATCAAAACATTTAAATAATTTTTATTTACACATCTATATTTGCATAAATTGCGTTTTTCTCAATGAATTCTCTTCGCGGCGGCACTTCATCTCCCATTAACATAGAGAAGATTCTGTCTGCCTCTGTACCGTTATCTATAGTAACCTGTCTAAGCGTACGAAATTCAGGATTCATAGTTGTATCCCAAAGCTGATCTGCATTCATCTCACCCAAACCTTTATAACGCTGAACGCCTACACTACCACCCATTTCCTCATTATATTGATCACGCTCCTTATCACTCCAGGCGTATCTCAATTTTTTACCTTTTTTCAATAAATACAGAGGCGGCGTTGCAATGTAAACATGCCCATTCTCTACTAATTCACGCATATAGCGAAAGAAAAAAGTAAGAATTAAAGTTGCAATGTGGCTACCATCTACATCGGCATCACACATAATAACAATTTTATGGTAACGCAACTTAGAAAGGTTAAGTGCTTTACTATCTTCTTCTGTACCAATGGTAACACCTAAAGCTGTGAAAATGTTCTTTATTTCTTCATTTTCAAAAACCTTGTGCTGCATAGCTTTTTCCACATTAAGGATTTTTCCTCGAAGTGGCAAAATAGCCTGAAACTCACGATTACGGCCCATTTTTGCAGTTCCGCCTGCAGAATCACCCTCTACAAGAAATACTTCACAAGCAGCAGGATCAGTTTCAGAACAATCTGATAATTTTCCAGGTAAACCACCTATACTCATCACCGTTTTACGCTGCACCATCTCACGCGCTTTCTTAGCCGCATGTCTAGCCTGAGCAGCAAGAATTACCTTTTGCACAATGATTTTAGCATCATCAGGATTCTCCTCAAGATAAATCTCAAGCATTTCTGAAACTGCTTGAGATACCGCAGCTGTAACCTCTCTGTTTCCCAGCTTAGTTTTAGTCTGCCCTTCAAATTGGGGCTCACCTACTTTTACTGAAATAATTGCTGTTAAGCCTTCGCGAAAATCATCTCCGGCAATATCAAACTTGAGTTTATCAAGCATTCCAGAGGCATCTGCATATTTCTTTAGTGAACCCGTAAGTCCACGACGGAAACCAGCCAAATGTGTTCCACCCTCATGGGTGTTTATATTGTTTACGTAAGAGTGCAGATTTTCAGCATAACTGTCGTTATAGATCATCGCAACTTCTACGGGAATATCATTCTTTTCTCCTTCCATAGAAATAACATTCCCTATGATAGGCTGACGGTTTCCATCCAGAAAACGAACAAATTCTTTCAGTCCTTCTTCAGAATGAAATGTTTCACATACCGGCTCTCCTTTATCGTCTTTTTGGCGTTTATCTGTGAGTGTAATTGTGATACCTTTATTAAGATAAGCCAACTCACGCATACGGCTAGCCAAAGTATCATAGCTGTATTCTATAGTTTGTTGAAAGATCGTAGGATCTGGCAAAAAAGTTACAATTGTACCGGTGTAATCTGTAGTACCTATAGATTTTACAGGATATAAAGCTTTACCTTTCTCGTACTCTTGCTCCCAGATAGTACCATCACGATGTACAGTTGCAGTTAAATGATCTGAAAGTGCATTAACACAACTCACACCCACCCCGTGCAAACCCCCGGAAACTTTATATGAATCTTTATCAAATTTACCACCCGCACCTATTTTAGTCATAACAACCTCAAGTGCAGATACTCCTTCTTTTTTGTGCAGGTCTACAGGAATACCTCTACCATTATCTTTTGTTGTGATGGAGTTATTCTCGTTAATAACAACGCTAATCTCATCACAATAGCCACCCATCGCTTCATCAATGGAGTTATCTACTACTTCATAAACAAGATGGTGCAAACCTCTTACACCTACATCACCAATATACATTGAAGGGCGCATACGCACATGCTCCATTCCCTCAAGCGCCTGAATACTATCGGCCGAATATTGCTGCTTATTAACTTCTTCGCTCATATTTCACTTTTAAATTTAGGGTCTTAGCTATTTATTATACAGCTTGTTAACCAAACGTAATTAACCCTGAAAAACATCGTTAGCTGGATGTTTACGGGTGGCAATTTCGCTAGCAAACAAATATAAAGAAAGACAACCCTTTACCTGAGCAAAACCCGCGCCAAACCTGTTAAGTTATCAACAATCTGTGGAAAAAACAGCCCTTTTTTGCGGATATTTAAAATAGCAGGTCATTTGAGGTGAAAATCGGTCAAAATGGCCAATTATCGCAATAAAAAAGCACCCCGGTCTGGAGTGCTTTTTCCTGTAAGTTTAAAACGAAAATTAAGCTTTTACGTACGCATCTGAATGAACATTTGCCACAGCTCTACCGCTAGGATCGTTCATGTTCTTAAAAGCCTCATCCCACTCTAAAGCAATTCTTGAACTACAGGCCACAGATGGTTCCTGTGGTACACTTAGCGCTGCAGCATCACTTGGGAAGTGACCTTCAAAAATTGAGCGGTAATAAAACTCTTCTTTATTCTGTGGGGTTTGTATAGGAAATCTGTAATGAGCGTTAGCAAGTTGCTCATCACTTACTTTTTCATTCACTACTTTCTTCAAGGTATCAATCCAGCTGTAACCTACACCATCAGAGAATTGTTCTTTTTGTCTCCACGCTACACTTTCTGGCAAATAAGATTCAAACGCTTTACGGATCACCCATTTCTCCATACGCTCACCGTTTATCATTTTATCCTGAGGGTTGATGCTCATGGCAACATCCATAAATTCTTTATCTAAGAATGGCACACGACCTTCAATACCCCAAGCCGCAAGACTTTTATTAGCACGTAAACAGTCGTACATATGTAACTTATCGAGCTTGCGTACAGTTTCTTCATGAAAGTCTTTAGCACTTGGCGCTTTGTGAAAATATAAATAACCACCAAAGATCTCATCTGCTCCTTCTCCTGATAGGACCATTTTTACACCCATAGACTTAATAACACGAGCCATTAAGTACATAGGAGTTGATGCTCTAATTGTTGTTATATCATAAGTCTCAAGGTTATAAATCACATCTTTAATTGCATCTAGACCTTCCTGAATGGTAAACTTGATCTCATGGTGTACAGTCCCAATATGATCTGCTACCTTTTGTGCAGCAGCCAGATCTGGAGAACCCTCTAAACCTACAGAGAAAGAGTGCAATCGCGGCCACCACGCTGCCGTAGTATCGTCTGACTCAATTCTTTTTTCTGCATATTTTTTCGCTACAGCGGAAGTGATTGAAGAATCTAATCCACCAGAAAGCAATACACCGTAAGGTACATCAGACATTAGTTGTCTATGCACAGCAGCCTCTAAAGCATCTTTTAACTTCTGAATACTTGTTTCATTATCTTTTACCGCATCATACTCCATCCAATCTCTTTTGTACCATCTGGTTACCTCACCGTCTTTGCTGTATAAATAATGTCCCGGAGGAAAAAGTTCAATTTTTGTACACGTACCTTCAAGGGCTTTTAATTCTGAAGCTACATAAAAAGTGCCGTATTGATCCCAACCCATATATAGTGGGATAATACCCATATGATCTCGCGCAACCAGATACTCATCTTTTTCTGCATCATAAAGTGAAAAAGCAAAAATCCCGTTAAGTTCATCCAAAAAATCAGGTCCTTTTTCCTGATAAAGCGCAAGTATTACCTCACAATCAGATTCAGTTTTAAAATCATATTTACCGGCAAATTGCTTTCTTAACTCTTTGTGATTGTAAATCTCCCCGTTAGCAGCTAAAATCAACTTCCCGTCAGGACTTAATAAAGGTTGTTTTCCTGAGGCAGGATCAACTATAGAAAGACGCTCATGGGCTAAAATTGCTTTATCATCACTATAAACACCATTCCAGTCTGGACCGCGGTGTCTTATCTTTTTAGACATTTCTAAAATTTGAGGCCTTAAATCTTCTGCTTTTTGTTTAAGCTCGTAGGCACATACTATTCCGCACATAACATTTGTTTTAATTTGAAAGGTCAAAGATGCACAAGCACTTCTAAACCTGAAAGCAAATTACATTATTAACTTACATATTATAACAATAATTTCAATTTTAGCGATGATTGAAAATCATTAATAAAGCTTAAGCTGTTATAAATAATAAATGAGAATTTGCTTCTTCCATTTTATTATTGTCTTAACGTAGTTGTACTTAAAAGCTTGTAATTTTGCAAAAATCAATTATATAACTATTATGAAATCTTTTGTAGTCACCACTTTAATATTGCTATTCACATTTACAGCAGTAGCACAAGAACCAAAATTTGCAAACCTTGACCCAAGTCCTATGGATATTGCCATGTACCGAGGTCAGGATAAAGCGCCTTTAATACGTGTTATTTACAGCAGACCACAGAAAAAAGATCGTAAGATCTTTGGCGAACTCGTAAAATACGATGAAGTATGGCGTACCGGAGCAAATGAGTCTACAGAGATCACTTTTTATAAAGACATGACAGTAGGCGACAAAACCATTAAGGCCGGAACTTATTCTTTATTTACTATACCGGGAGAAAAAGAGTGGACTATCATATTTAATAAAGACGTTAACACCTGGGGAGCTTTTGGCTACAAACAAGAACGTGACGTAGTTAGAATTAAAGCTCCTGCAAGAAAATTATCTAATCCTTTAGAATCATTTTCTATCTCATTTCAACCTAAAACTGATGGAACAGATATGCTTTTAGGATGGGACAACACTTATGTTCAGGTTCCTTTTGAGCAGATGTAATCTCAAGAAAAATCGGTGTATAAATATAAAAAAGCTTCCATTTAGGAAGCTTTTTTCGTTTACGGTATATTTAAATATTTATGTGTCTGTAAGCTAATCTTCCATTTAGGATTGCTCATCACATATTCTACTATTAAAGGTGTCATTTTCTCGCGCACACTCCATTCAGGCTGAAGATACAACTCGCAATGAGATCCTACTTTTGCTGCATGTTCTTCGGCGAAAGCAAAATCTGCTTTGTTGTAAACTATCACCTTAAGCTCATGTGCAACAGGATAGATCTCTGCTGTAGGCAGCATTCTCTTTTTAGGCGAAAGACATATCCAGTCCCAATGACCAGACAATTTATAAGCTCCTGAAGTTTCTATATGAACATTGAGCCCTTTCGCTTTTAGCAAACCTGTAAGGTGATTCATATCCCACATTAAAGGTTCACCACCGGTAACAACAACTGTATTACTATATCTGGAAGCATGATCTGCTATTACCTGCGCTTCTGTAGGCGGGTGTATAGCCGCATCCCAACTTTCTTTAACATCGCACCAGTGACATCCCACATCACAACCGCCCACGCGTATAAAATATGCCGCGGTGCCGGTGTGATATCCTTCCCCCTGTATGGTATAGAATTCTTCCATTAACGGTAGTAATTCTCCTAACTCTACTCTACTTGCAATTGCCTCTTTTGTCATAGGCCGCAAAGATAAGGCATTTCATAAAGTTGAGATAAAAATTAGATACAAGTAGTTCCCCGCTTTAATAATAAAATTTGCAAGTGCAGCTTTTCTTATTTAATCATTATTTTTGGCTCAAATAAGGCTCATGAGCAAAATAGAAGCATTCACAGAAAGCATAACTACTGGTAACACCTTTAAAGGAGACTCTATAATTTTAGGAGCAGCCATGTTAGATGGTGAGACGATTACAGATGCCCACGTAAAAGTACCGTTAAAAACATTGAACAGGCACGGTCTAATTGCAGGAGCAACCGGGACAGGTAAAACAAAAACATTGCAGGTGCTTGCAGAAAATCTTTCAGAAAAAGGAGTGCCGGTTCTGCTTATGGATATGAAAGGTGACCTGAGTGGTATTGCAAAAGCCAGCGCCGGACATGCAAAAATCGATGAAAGACATGCAAAAATCGGTTTACCTTATACGCCTAAAGATTTTCCCGTAGAGATTCTTACCCTTTCAGAACAAAACGGAGTGCGTTTGCGCGCGACTGTTAGCGAGTTTGGGCCAGTTCTCTTCTCGCGAATAATAGACGCTACAGACGCGCAATCTGGAATTATCTCTATTCTATTTAAATATTGTGATGATAATAAACTCCCTCTTTTAGACCTAAAAGACTTTAAAAAGGTTTTGCAATATGCTACCAATGAAGGCAGAGCAGAAATGCAAGAATCATACGGCCGTATCTCTACAGCTTCTGCAGGTTCAATTTTGCGTAAAATAGTAGAACTTGAACAACAGGATGCTGATATTTTCTTTGGCGAAAAATCATTTGAAGTTCAGGATCTACAACGCCTTGATGAGAACGGAAGAGGTGTGATCAGTATAATTCGCCTTACAGACATTCAGGACAGACCTAAACTTTTCTCTACTTTTATATTGAGTTTACTGGCCGAAATCTATAGCACTTTTCCTGAACAGGGCGACAGCAACCAGCCAGAACTTGTCATTTTTATAGATGAAGCTCACCTTATTTTTAAAGAAGCTTCTAAAGCGCTTCACAGCCAGATCGAAAGTATAGTAAAATTGATACGCTCAAAGGGCGTGGGATTATATTTTGTCACCCAGAATCCTACAGATGTACCAGAAGGAGTTCTTAGCCAGTTAGGGTTAAAGGTGCAGCATGCTTTAAGAGCTTTTACCGCAAAAGACAGAAAAGCTATAAAACTAACCGCAGAAAACTATCCTATCTCAGAATATTACGACACCAAAGAGGTTTTAACTTCGTTAGGTATAGGAGAAGCCTTAGTTTCTGCCCTTGATGAGAAAGGCCGTCCTACTCCGCTTGCCGCCACAATGATGCGAGCACCTATGTCGAGAATGGATATTTTAACTCAAGATGAAATTAACGCGATAAACAATAGTTCATCTTTAGTTACAAAGTATAATAAATCTATTGACAGAGATAGTGCTTACGAAATTCTTAATGAGAAAATAGAAAAAGCCGAAAGTGAAGAGGTAAAAGAAAAGGCTAAAAGCGAAAGAGCTAAAATGTCTTCTTCAAGAAAAACAACTTCACCATCTAGCACTACAGAACGCGCTATAATTAAAGTTCTCACAAGCGCTACCGTTATACGCGGAGTTCTGGGGATATTGGGAAAAATGATCAAATAGACCAGAAAACCCAGATTTCAGCACAAAGTATCAAAACAACATTTAGAATTAATTTCAATAAATAAATTACCTATGACCAAGCGATTAATCGTTACATTTTTTGCCTCTTTATTTTTAATATCATGTAATAATGATGATCCTTTTGCAATTACCTCAACCAGCGTAGGACCGCTAACTCAGGAATCTACTGTAAATGAACTGGAAACCCTCTTTAAAGATCAAAAAGTAGTTAGTAAAACCAACCCACAGGGAGCAAAAATCGGTTCAGATGCCATAGAAATCTATGAGAATGACGCACAATTGCTCAGTTTAAAACCTAAAACAGACGAGAAAACAAGTACCATAAAAACAATCCAGATCTTTGATCCTCGTTACAAAACTGAAGAAGGTATTACTCTCAATAGCACTTTTAAGGATATTAAAAATGCCTATAAAATTTCTAAAATAGAAACTCTTCTTACGAGTATCGTGGTTTTTGTAGATGATATCAACGCCTACTTTACAATAGATAAGAAGGAACTGCCCAGCGAATTACAATTTGACATGTCTGCTAAAGTTGATGAAGTACATATACCAGATAGTGCTAAGATCAAATATTTTATGATTGGCTGGTAAGAATCAATTCTATGAAGAATTACAGAGTACAGAAATCGCCTTTTATTGTCCCCACAGATGACGGTAAAAAAATAGCCGAGCATTTTGGCCTGGCAAGCGATGGCAACAGCGATATTAGCATTGCACACATGATCGCTCCGCCAGGGTGGAGTGAACCTTATCAAAAACCAGAATTTACTGAGTATACCTTTGTTATAAGTGGTAAAAAACAGTTTAAAATAGAAGAGGAAACTGTTATTTTAAATGCAGGCGAATCAATTAAGATAGACGCTAATACACGTGTGCAGTATAGCAATCCTTTTGATCAACCCTGTGTTTATATTTCTGTTTGTACTCCCGCTTTTAATTTTAACCTGGTACATCGCGACGCAGAATGAAAAAAATAATCCTGCTTTTGTGTCTTTGCTTGACTGCATGCATGCGGCAGGATTTTTACCATCTTGACACATTTAATGAAAACGGCATACTTCAGGCTGTGGTAGAAATACCTGCCGGCACCAACTTAAAAATAGAATACAATAAAGAGCTAAAGCAATTTCTGCCAGACCAAAAAGAAGGTAAAGACCGTTCTATAAATTTTATAGGATATCCCGGCAATTATGGGTTTATACCTTCAACATTAAGTGACCCAGAAAAAGGTGGGGATGGTGATGCTCTTGATGTTCTTGTTTTAAGTGAAAGTCTTCCCACTGCAACCGTAATAAACATTATACCTATAGCTGTATTAAAATTGATAGACAAAGGCGATCAGGATTATAAGATAATTGCGGTTCCTGCTAATCGAGATGAGCGCACGATTGATACAGAAACCTATCAAAGCTTTGCCACAAACTTTAAAGGTGCTAAGAAAATAATTGAATTATGGTTTGTAAATTATGATACAGATCAACTAATTATTGAAGGCTGGGGCGATGAGCAGGAAGCGATAAGCGAAATAAAAAAATTGATCGAGTCAAAATAAAAGGAAATCACAAATACCACTTAATGCGGCGTTAATCTTCTGGTTTGTCTCTGTGAGAACCTCTAATTTCAATGAAATTTTAAATCTCCAATAATGATAAAAGTATTAGGAATAACTCTAACTATAGGTGGCGCTATTTCCCTGGTTTTTGGCGTTTTGGGAATCTTTGGAAGTTTTGAATTAGGACTCAGTCCGTGGGCTCTGGCTATTTTAGGCGTTATCTTCTTTTTATCAGGTATTTCTTTACTTAAATATCACGACAGCAACAATAGCGCTGATTAAATTATATTCTTCTTAAGAACCACTATCTTTGACAATAGTTAAATGAAAGGTTTTTATGCGTGAAAGTTTAAAGCGATTTGTTCCCAAGGCTATAGGTAAATACATCAATACATTGTCTATAATAGCTCCAGACAGGGCAGCTCATCGTGCATTTGCGCTCTTTAGTAAACCCAGACAAGGCAAAGTAGGCGATCATCATAAAGATTTTATGGATCCTTCTCGCGACAGGACAATCACAGTTGAAAATCTAAAATTACAAACCTACAGATGGGCCGGCAGCGGCAAAACCATTCTTCTAATTCACGGTTGGGAGAGTCACACCCACAGATGGAAGGTTCTTGTAGAACAACTGCATAAAGAAAATTACAATATAATAGCTTTTGATGCTCCCGCACATGGTTATAGTGATGGCGACAGATTGTACGTTCCCATTTACGAGAAGGCGCTGCAGCAGATGATAGAAATTTACAATCCTGAATTTTTAATTGGTCACAGCATTGGCGCACTTACTGCCATCTATAATCAAAGTTTGCATCCATCAGCAGATATAAAAAAATTGGTAATTCTTGGTCCTCCAGATCAATTAGAGACGATAATTGCAGATTATCAGCAGATTTTAGGCCTTGATAAGCGGGTTTTAAACATTCTGGATGCATATTTTCAGAAGAATTTTGGCTTTAAGACCAAAGAATTTTCAGCTTCAGCTTTTGCTCAAAAACTAGATGTTCATGGTCTGATCATTCACGATAAAAACGACAAAATAACCTCAGTAGAAGGTTCACGCAATATTCATAAAAATTGGAATAAATCTAAACTTATTGAAACCGAAGGATTAAATCATTCGCTCTATAGTGATTTTGTGAATGACGAAATTATAAAGTTTTTAAAAGAAGATTAAACCTATCACAGTATCCATTTGATGGCAGAAGAGAATCTAACACGTATAAATAAATACTTAAGCGAAGTAGGCTACTGCTCAAGACGTCACGCAGATAAATTAATAGATGCAGGCCGCATTACTATTAATGGAGCCATTCCAGAAATGGGTACTAAAGTTAGCGCTGCAGATGAAATACGTGTAGACGGCAAGCTTATAACAGAGCGTGAAGAACCACTTATCTATATCGCTTTTAATAAACCTGTAGGCATTGTTTGTACTACAGATACGCGAGTAGAAAAAGATAACATCATAGATTACATAAATTATCCTTCCCGTATTTTCCCTATTGGTCGTCTTGACAAAGCAAGTGAAGGTCTCATCTTTCTTACCAACGATGGTGATATTGTAAATAAAATTTTACGTGCCAGAAACAATCACGATAAAGAATATATTGTAAATGTTGATAAGCCAATTACTGCGCAGTTCATAGCACAAATGTCTGCGGGAGTTCCTATTCTTGATACTATTACCAGAGAATGTGAAGTAGAGCAGATAGGAAAGAAGCAATTTAAAATTATTCTTACCCAAGGCTTAAACAGGCAGATACGCCGCATGTGCGAATATCTGGGTTACAACGTCACAAAACTGAAACGTGTGCGCATCATGAATATTTCACTAGACGTTCCCGTTGGTCAATATCGCAATTTCACTAAAGCAGAACTCTCTCACTTACAAGACCTGCTAAAAGACAGTAGTAAGACGTATGAGGAGCACGCCGCCCCTTCTAAACCAATCGAAAATAAATACAGTAGCCCGCATATTTCAAAAAAAAGAAGAAGGCGCGAGAGCTAGATTTAATCTTAATTTCTATTAATTCTTTTTTAAACCCTTGTTAACCTTTATCACAGGCAAGGAGCTTCTGCGTACATTTAAGTGAGAAATTAGTAAAGTATCATTTAAAGTATACAGCCATGCCAAACAACCCACGTATTAAAAATGAAAAGCAATACGACGCTTTAACAGATAAAGGATACAGCAAAGAGAAAGCAGCACGCATAGCAAACACAGAAGATTCTGGTAAAAAAGGTGGCAAAGCAAATAAGTATGAAGATCGCACAAAAGAAGATCTTTACGAGGAAGCAAAGAAAGTAGGTATTGAAGGCAGATCTAAAATGACTAAAAAAGAATTGATAGATGCTTTAAGGAATAATTGATAATTCTGAGATCATTTAAATTACTGTTTATCTAATTATTATATTTACCTGTAACCTAACCATGATTTAAATGCCTGCACCTTTTCATCTAGCCATTCCTGTAGACCAACTTGACGAAGCCCGAAAATTTTATCGTGACACCCTTGAACTTACTGAAGGTCGCTGTAGCGATCAATGGGTAGACTTTGATTTTTTTGGTCATCAACTGGTTATTCATTATAAGCCAAAAGAAGAATCAGCTGCTGTACATCATAATGCAGTTGACGGCAAAGCAGTTCCGGTACCTCACTATGGCGTAGTTCTGGAATGGAATGATTTTCAGAACTTCTCTAAAAAATTAACTGCAAAGGGAATTAATTTTATAATTGAACCCTACATACGCTTTAAGGGGCAAGTGGGCGAGCAAGCAACAATGTTCTTTTACGACCCTTGTGGCAATGCCCTTGAATTTAAAAGCTTTAAAGACATGAGTCAATTATTCGCTAAATAACATGCCACAACAACTAAAACCAACCTTAGTAAGACAGTTGTTCATACTTCTGCTCATTCTATTTTTATTTGTTCTGATTTTTCTGGAAATGATTCCTTATCTCTCAGGAGTATTAGGAGCAATTACTCTGCATGTTCTCCTTAAAAAATGGATGAATAATCTGGTAGACAGAGGCTGGAACAAAAGTCTTGCCGCTGCTTTACTCATGGTTTTTTCCTTCCTGGCGATTTTAGTTCCTGTGGGGTTGATTGTCTTAATGCTAACTAACAAAATAGGTAAGGCTGTATCAAATTCGGCTAAAGTTGTAGACGCTATTAAAGAGCATGTCTCGCAGTGGGAATCACAATTAGGGTACAAAGTAAGCGATTCTATAGATACTAATGCGGTAACAGAATGGATCTCTACTCACCTGCAATCATTAGCCGGGGGAACTTTCACAGCATTTATTGCAATAGGTATCATGTATTTTATGCTTTACTACATGTTAATCAACAGAAAGACATTGCAGAATTCGCTGTATGAATATATTCCACTAGCTTCAGACAATATTAAAACCATTGCAACAGAAAGTACGGCTATGGTAAAATCTAATGCTTTAGGTATTCCTCTTGTGGCGCTGGCACAGGGTATCGTTGCATTAGTAGGCTTTTTTATATTCGGTGTTCCAGATCCATTCTTTTGGTTTGTCATCACTGCCATTGGCTCTATGATACCATTTATAGGCACGCTACTTGGCATAGTTCCCGTTACGATTTTGCTTTTTTCCAGCGGTGATGTAGGCCAAGCAATTGGTATTGCTATTTATGGGTTTGTTGTGGTAGGTTCTACAGACAATATCATTAGACTTTATGTACTTGAAC
This sequence comes from Leeuwenhoekiella sp. A16, assembly GCF_047946675.1. GTDB lineage: Bacteria > Bacteroidota > Bacteroidia > Flavobacteriales > Flavobacteriaceae > Leeuwenhoekiella. Next base: position 2,471,876 of record NZ_CP172313.1, on the reverse strand, counting down.
GTCTCGCTAATGTACATCCTCTGGTAACTTTATTTGGAGTGATTGTAGGTGTTCCTCTATTTGGATTTATAGGGCTAATATTTGGCCCACTCTTAATAAGCCTGTTTTTACTTATTGTGAAAATTTATAAAAAAGAATACGGCAAACAACCGCCGGCAGAGACAGAAGAGCGGCTATAGAACTTTGCATTTTGAGCTAATTTTTAGCCTTTTTGCACCAATTTTTAGCCTCTGCAGGCAGATTTTTTCCTATTCAATTTCCACCAAATTTGCTTTCTGAAGAAAAATTAAGTCATATTCTTCGGGTATTGATAAATATTCCTTTTTTTTGACCCCACAAAACTAGGGTATATGGAAATTTTGGGAATTGATGTAGGAGGCACAGGAATAAAAGGTGTTCCGGTAAATTTAGAAACTGAAGATTACATAGGTGAACGCTATAGATTGCCTACTCCTATCCCTCGTACTCCTAAGGCCATGGTTAAAACCATTGGGGAAATTGTGAAAGAATGGGACTGGAAGGGTCCTGTAGGAGTTGGTTTCCCCACTGTTATACATAGAGGAAAAGCTTTACAACACGGAAATCTCGATCCCGCCTGGGTGGGAGTTCAGGTAGACGATATGATCTCACAGCATATAGGTCTTCCCGTTGCAGTCATAAATGATGCAGATGCTGCTGGTCTTGCCGAAATGACATTTGGCGTAGGCAAAGATGAAAAAGGTCTGGTTATGGTTTTTACTGTAGGAACAGGAATAGGCAGTGGAGTTTTTTACAATGGCGAGTTACTCCCTAACTGGGAACTTGGCCAGCTGCCCTATAAAAAAGGAATGAACATAGAGCAATATGCTTCAAGAGCAGTACGTCTGCGTAAGGATATGAGCTTTAAAAAATGGGGTAAACGCTTCAATAAATTTTTACAGATCGTCACAACTATAAGCGATCCCGATCTTATCATAATAGGCGGTGGTGCGAGCAAAAACCTGGAAGAATACCGAAATAAATTGAAAGTTGATGTGCCAATCGTTGCTGCACATACAAAGAATCACGCCGGTATTATAGGTGCTGCCCTGGCAGCTCGTCACCTCTATATTGAGTAAAAAATCAATTATGCTTTTCTGGCGCGATGGCGATCTCTAGCAAGCAGTGTGTTTTTAAGAAGCATTGCGATGGTCATTGGTCCTACCCCGCCAGGTACAGGTGTAATGTAACTCGCTTTTTTACTTACGTTCTCGTAATCTACGTCACCGGTTAAATAATAGCCTCTTTCACGAGTTTCATCTGGCACGCGAGTAATACCTACATCTATAATTACAACATCATCTTTTACCATTTCGGCTTTTAGAAAGCCGGGCACACCTAATGCCGAAATTATAATATCTGCCTGAGAGGTGATTTGCGTAATATTCTTTGTGCGGCTATGAGTTAATGTAACTGTAGAATTTCCCGGGAAACCTTTTCTTCCCATTAAAATACTCATAGGGCGACCTACAATATGGCTTCTCCCTATAACTACTGTATGTTTACCTTGTGTTTCTACTTCATAACGCTCTAAAAGCTCAAGAATACCAAAAGGAGTTGCCGGTATAAATGTGCTCATATCTAAAGCCATTTTCCCAAAGTTTGTAGGATGAAAACCATCTACATCTTTATCAGGATTTACGGTCATTAAAACTTCCTGAGTATTGATCTGCGGGGGTAAAGGTAGTTGAACTATAAAACCATCAATATCGTCATTCTCGTTGAGTTCTTTTATTTTAGAAAGTAACTCATATTCACTTGTGGTGCTGGGCATACGCACCATAGTAGATTCAAAACCCACACGTTCACAGGCTTTCACTTTACTATTTACATATGTAAGACTGGCACCGTCATTACCCACGATAATTGCTGCAAGATGAGGCACTTTCTCGCCTCGCTCTTTCATCTTATTAACCTCAGCGGTAATCTCGTTTTTTATGTCGTTGCTTACTTTTTTTCCGTCAAGAATAGTCATAAATAGCAGTGATTTTTAGTAGTATTTAACTGATTTTTAGCCTCTAAAACCCGATTTTTATCGCATATTATTCATCATCTGCATCATCTTCTGGCCGCCGCCACCCTGCATCATTTTCATCATTTTGCTCATTTGGCCAAATTGCTTAAGCAATTGATTCACTTCCTGTACGGTTGTACCAGAACCTTTGCTTATTCTCTTTTTTCGGCTGCTGTTGATGACTGCAGGTTTTGTACGTTCTTCCGGAGTCATTGAGTGAATTATAGCTTCGATGTGTTTAAAAGCGTCATCGTCAATATCAAGACCTTTTAACGCTTTACCAGCACCGGGAATCATACCTATAAGGTCTTTCATATTCCCCATTTTCTTAACCTGCTGAATCTGCTTTAGAAAATCATCAAAACCAAATTGATCTTTAGCAATTTTCTTTTGCAGCTTGCGGGCTTCTTCTTCATCAAATTGTTCTTGTGCACGCTCTACAAGTGAAACAACATCTCCCATCCCAAGAATACGATCTGCCATACGAGAAGGATAGAATACATCTATCGCTTCCATCTTCTCACCTGTACCAATAAATTTGATGGGCTTATTTACTACTGTCTTAATAGATAAAGCGGCACCACCTCTGGTATCACCATCTAATTTAGTAAGAACAACACCATCAAAATTTAGCGTATCGTTGAATGATTTTGCCGTATTCACAGCATCCTGCCCCGTCATAGAATCTACAACAAATAAGGTTTCCTGTGGCTGGACTGCATCACGTATGTTTGCGATCTCTGTCATCATCGCCTTATCTACCGCTAGTCTACCCGCAGTATCTATGATCACAACATTGTGACCGTTTTGTTTCGCGTAAGCGATAGCCGCATTAGAGATAGAAACAGGATCATTATTCTCTCTATCTGAAAATACCTCTACTCCTATTTGATCACCTACAACATGCAACTGATCTATTGCCGCAGGACGATACACATCACAGGCTACAAGAAGAGGTTTCTTCGTTTTCTTGGTCTTTAAAAAATTGGCGAGTTTACCAGAAAATGTGGTTTTACCAGATCCCTGAAGTCCTGACATTAAAATAACGGTAGGATTACCAGAAAGATTGATTCCTTCTGCTTCACCACCCATTAAATTTGTCAACTCATCTTTAACGAGTTTTACCATTAACTGCCCTGGCTTTACGCTTGTAAGAACGTCTTGCCCCAGTGCTCTTTCTTTAACTGTACTGGTAAAATCTTTTGCTATTTTGTAATTAACATCTGCATCTACAAGCGCACGTCTTACTTCCTTAAGAGTTTCGGCAACATTTATTTCTGTAATCTGGCCGTGCCCCTTAAGCACATGCATCGCTTTATCCAGCTTATCACTTAAATTATCAAACATAGGTTTCGCTTCAATTTTATGACAGCAAATTTAAGGTTTTGAAGCCTAAGTATAAAGAATTATTTACTGCTTAGTCTTCATATATCTGTAACATAAAAACCGCCCTACTCCATATTTAGAGTAAAGGCGGTTTCTCCCAACTTCCCGAACATTAAATCAGGTTATTCCATTTTTGTAAGCACTAAAGTAACTGCGCTGTTAGTAGAACTTTGTAGCTCTATTGTACTTTCATTCTGGCTCACTACTTCAAATTGATCACTTATGATATTAAAAGTGCTATTACCTGCAAAAGACAGCTCTAGATTTACATTTGTTTCAGAAACTACCTGAAAGCTTCCTTCTATACTTGCAGCTGTATTTGTAAGTGTATTTCTCACGATCACCTCACCGTCATTAGCAAACTCTAAAGTAAACTCAACAAAATCTTCAGTAAATTCTACTCCGTTATTAATACCTGTCTCAACTTTAAAAGTTGCATCAGTTAATATGGCCTCAAGTTCATCTGCGGCAGCTTTAGCTTCTGCTTCTGCTTGTGCCTGCATATCGTCATCTGCTTCACAAGATTCTAGAGCGTTTTTAAATTCTGCATCAGAGTTGATCATGATTGCAGAGTTACCTTCTGCCATAAGGCTTATAGGATAGCTTACGCTGAAGAAATCACTCTCACCAAGATTATTTAAGAAAACATACGTTTCCTGCTCACCATCAAGAACTACACTACCGGTCTGTTCTGCATTTGCATCGTAAGTAAAAACAGTGATCGGGTAATCTATATCAAGACAGTTTATAGCATCTTCTTCTTTGCTGTCTATTTCTGTACAGGTATCTTTTAAAGTGTCATACTCGGCCTGATTATTAATTACAACCTCAGTATAATCACTCATGGTAACTGTGATAGGAAACTGAAAGTTCACCTCATCTTCATCATTTGTAAATTGAGCAAAAATGTTTGCTATAAGCGCAAAATCTGACTGACTAATTATTGTTAATTCCTGCCCATTCACTTCTGCTACAACAGGAAGAACGACAGATGAGCAGCTTAAACCGTCAAGAAAATCGTCTTCACTACCATCATGCGCAGTATTACGTGCCATAAGATCTGCGGTTTCAGAGTCGGCGCTGTTTGTACTTTGGTTTGGGTCGTCTCCTATCGTTACATCTTCTTCACTTTGGCAAGAGGCAAAAAGAAATAATGACAGAACCGTTATTCCTAAAATTGATTTTAAATTTTTCATACTATTAGATTTTGAATTTTTTCAATTTATGCGAGTTGGTTACTGCTCGCTTTCGGTAGTAAAACAATTGGGAATTAAATTACCCTACCCCGATTTCTACTTTTTTTTCGCCTAAGCAATAAAAAACACCTCTAGTTACTCAAAAACAGCCTGTTAACACCATTAAAATAGAGTGTCTTTTCACTCTCATCACCCCAGATCAAATTGAAGTTAGCGGTCGCTAAGCCTTAAGTTTATTAGAAAAGCTGTATTTTTAGCCACCCTTAATCGTTCATTTTGAAGAAAGACCTACAACAAAATCTCTGCGATGAAGCCTCTTTTAATGGCTTCTATACCAGCTACATTACAAACGCTAAGAATTTTGCATACTACAAATGCGGCGATAGTGATAATGCGCTAGATCTGGCGCAGGAAGCCTTTATAAAAATCTGGGAAAACTGTGGCAAAATCGACTTTACTAAGGCAAAAACCTACCTTTTTACTACAATAAACAATCTGTTTCTCAATAAAGTAAAGCACCAGAAAGTTGTGCTTAATTATAAAAATGAATATCAGGGACCAGATAAAACAAACCTGAGTCCGGAATTTGTTTTAGAAGAAAAGGAGTTTAAAACTAAACTGCAAAATGCAATTGCAGACCTTACTGACGGTCAACGTGAGGTTTTTCTCCTAAACAGAATAGACGGGAAGAAATACCGCGAAATTGCAGAGATGTTAGACATTTCTGTAAAAGCCGTAGAAAAAAGAATGAGTGGAGCGTTAAAGATTTTAAAAGAAAAAATTCCAACTCTTTAAAAAAGACAATTTTAAGGTAGGGTAAAACGGGTTTTAATTGTTCTACTATTGATAGCATACTAATAATGAAAGACGAAAAGCAAATACACCGCTGGCTTAATGGCGAGATGACCGCTCAAGAACTGGAGGCTTTTAAGGCTACTCAGGATTATACAGATTATTCTGCTATAGCAGAATATGCCGCAGATCTTGAAGCTCCAGCGGTAAATAAAGATGATGCTCTGGCAGACTTAAAAAAACGTCTTGCTGATCGCGAAAAGAACAAAGTCATAAAGCCAAATTTTAAAGGTTTTTATCAGGCGGCCGCAATTTTGATTGTCCTGGTCGTTTCTTCTTATTTTATTTTCTTCAACCAATCTACAACGGTAAAAACTAAAATTGCAGAAACTACGACTACCTTACTACCAGATAATTCTGAAGTCGTCTTGAATGCACAAAGTAAAATTGCTTACAACGAGAAAAAATGGAAGGAACAAAGAGAACTTACTCTTGAGGGAGAAGCATTTTTTAAAGTAACAAAGGGCAGTGATTTTGAAGTAAGAACTTCAGCCGGAGAAATAAATGTTCTGGGTACGCAATTCAATGTAAAAAATAGACTAAACTATTTTGAGGTAGAATGTTTTGAAGGCAGAGTTGCTGTTACTTATAACAATGAAGAGATTATTCTTACTCGTGGTAATAAATATCGCGTAGTAAATGGCAGAGCAGAAAAAATTGAAGGCCTTTTAGGCACTCAACCTTCATGGATGATGCACGAGAGCAGTTTTGTAGCAGTACCGCTTGAACAAGTAATCGCCGAAATAGAAAGACAATATGACCTTACTATAAATGCTTCAAAAGTTGACACTTCAGCGTTATTTACGGGTAGTTTTACACACGACGATAAAAATATCGCACTACAGTCAGTCACAATTCCGCTAGGTTTGAGTTATAAAATAGACGGCGACAAAGTAGAATTATACAGTTATAAGGGTGAGTAAATTTATCCTGCTCACAATGATCCTTTTTGCTTTGCCTGCTTTCGCTCAGCAAAATTCTGTGGTGTCATTACAAAAATACCTTTCTGAACTTGAGACCAGATTTGATGTAAAATTCTCTTACGCTGTTGAAGATATTGAGGGCATAGAGATGGAAGATATTCCTACTGTTGAATCTATAAATGAGGCGCTAAATTACCTCAACACAAATACACCGCTTCTTTACGAGAATCTCAATGACAGATACATCACGGTTTCTCGCTTGAATAAGAAGATTACCATCTGTGGAATTCTGCAGGATGCCATAAACGGTGAGCCTTTAACTGGCGCTAGTATTGTTCTTAAGAATCAATCACAGGGCACCATCACATCAAGTCTTGGTGCTTTTAATCTCAAAGACGTTAGCGCTTCCGCGGAAATTTTAATTTCCTATTTGGGTTATGGTGAAAAGACAATTAAGGCATTAGACCTTTTTACTCCCGATGAACCTTGTAAAATAATCAAACTGAATCAACAGGATTACGCTCTTTCTGAAGTGATCGTGACGAAGTTCCTAACCACGGGTTTACAGAAATCGGTTGATGGAAAAACGGTCTTAAACACTGAAAAATTCGGTATTTTACCCGGTTTAATAGAACCTGACATTCTGCAAACCATTCAGGTGCTTCCGGGTGTGGAAAGTGTTAATGAAAGTATCGCCAACATAAACGTGCGCGGCGGTACTCATGATGAGAACCAAATGCTTTGGGACAATATTACGATGTACCATTCTGGTCATTTCTTCGGACTTATATCTGCCTACAATCCTAATCTCACGCAGCGTGTAGAAGTAAGCAAAAATGGAACGAGCAGCCAATATGGTGGCGGTGTGAGCAGCACAATTAGCATGTACACTAAAGATGAAATTCCGGATCATGTAAAAGGTGGCGCCGGCATTAATTTAATTAGCGGTGATGCTTTTGTTGAGATTCCGTTAAGTGATAAATTAGCTGTGCATCTATCGGGCAGAAGATCTGTTACAGATGGTTGGAACACGCCAACGTATGATGAGTACTTTAGAAGAAGTTTCGAAGACTCTGAAATTCGCAATAGCGAAAACAATACTAGTCAAGCCAATAGCGAATCACAATTCTATTTTTACGACTATACTGCAAAATTGCTTTATGACGCGAATGAAAAACATAAGTTTAGAGCAAATTTTATAGGCATAGATAACAAACTTGACTACAGTGAACATGTGATCACAAATGGAGAAATGGCGAGCAAATCGAGCCAATTAACTCAAAAGAATATGGCTTTTGGCGGAAGCTGGCAAGCTGATTGGAATTCTCGTTTTCACACAAAATTAAACGCGTATTATACTAAATATAATATTGACGCAAACGATCTGCGCATTGAGACAGACCAGCTGCTAACACAGCAAAATGAAGTGCTGGAAACCGGAATAAAACTAAATGCTTTTTACGAGATCATGACCCATTTTAAATGGTTAAACGGTTATCAATTCACAGAAACGGGAATACGCAACGCAACCCGTGTTAGCAATCCGTTATTTAATGAGCGTAAAAAAGATGTGCTGCGCAGTCACAGCGGTTATAGTGAATTAGAATACAACCACGGGACGACATTCATACGCGGTGGTGCTCGTGTTACTTATTTTGAAGAATTTGATAAAATCAGGGTTGAACCCCGATTAAACATTCGTCAAAAAATATCGGGTCAAATTGCCCTAAAACTGCTTGGAGAGTACAAATATCAGACTGCGACGCAAATTATCGACTTTGAAGATGATTTTCTGGGTGTAGAAAACAGACGATGGATTCTCGCAAATGATGAAGATATTCCGCTTATTCAGAGCAAACAGATTTCTTTCGGTATAGATTTTAAACAAAATAACTGGTATCTTGATGCGACCGGTTTTTATAAAGAAGTAGATGGTATTACGGCATCAAATCAAGGTTTTCAGAATCAGTTTCAATTCTTAAAAACCACAGGGAGTTACACCGCAAAAGGTTTTGAATTTATAATCAACAAAACCACTAATAAATTTAGCACCTGGCTTAGTTATACTTTTTCGCAGAACGATTATACGTTTAAAAACTTTATCCCAACGAACTTTCCAAATAATACAGACATTCGCCATTCATTCACGCTGGCAACCAATTATGATATTCTTAAAAATCTCAAGATTTCAGCTGGTGCTTTATATAGATCTGGTCATCCTTACACTGCACCGATTGAAGGTGAAGAGACCGTTCAAGACGGAAATAACAGGGTTGTAAACTACGCCGAACCAAATGCTGAAAATCTGGATGATTTTGTGCGCGTAGATGTTTCAGCGGCTTATGATTTTAAGATTAGCGAAAGTGTAAATGCAAAATTCAACGTTGGGGTTCTCAATGTTCTGGATAACGAAAACATCCTGCAGCGTTATTACCAGGTAAATGCAACCGATGAAACTAAGGCAGTCGAGATCAACAAAAACTCCTTAGGAATTACACCCAACGCTAGTTTTAGAATATACTTTTAATAGTAAGTAACTCGCTTTTGCAGTTCTTACATTCTTTCAGGAACAGTAATTCCCAAAAGCTTAAAAGCAGACTCAATTACGTCGCCTACTTTACCTGATAATGCAACACGAAAGCTGATCTCTTCTTCGGTATCTGCTCCCAGAATAGATACATTTTGATAAAAAGAATTAAACTCTTTTACAAGATCGTAGGTGTAATTTGCAATAATTGCCGGACTATGATTTTCTGCCGCCACCTGAATCATGTTAGGATATAACGCTATCTGTTTAAGCAATTCTTTCTCTTTGGGATGAAGATCTTTATGAGCAACCTCAACCGGTATTTTATTTTCTATTGCTTTGCGTAAAATTGACTGAATACGCGCGTAGGTATACTGTATAAAAGGACCCGTATTTCCCTGAAAATCTACTGACTCTTCCGGATCAAAAAGAATGCGTTTTTTAGGATCAACTTTTAAAATGTAATATTTTAAAGCACCCAGACCAATGGTCTTATAAAGTTCTTTCTTTTCTTCTTCGCTGTAGCCGTCAAGTTTACCAAGTTCGGTTGAAATTTCTTCGGCAGTATTTGCCATTTCTGCAATAAGATCATCTGCATCAACCACAGTTCCCTCGCGGCTTTTCATTTTTCCACTTGGCAGATCGACCATTCCATAACTTAAATGGAATAGATTTTTTGCCCAATCGTAACCCAGTTTTTTCAGAATAAGAAAAAGCACTTTAAAATGATAATCCTGCTCGTTTCCTACGGTGTAGATCATGCCGCCCACATCAGGATTATCTTTTACGCGTTGTATCGCGGTACCAATATCCTGAGTCATATAAACAGCTGTACCGTCACTGCGCAGAACTATTTTTTCATCAAGTCCGTCTGCTGTGAGATCACACCAAACTGAGCCATCTTCTTTTCTGTAAAAAACTCCGTTTTTAAGCCCTTCTTCTATATTATCCTTACCTAATAAATAGGTGTTGCTTTCATAATAATAACTATCAAAATCTACTCCCAGAGCTTTGTAAGTTGCCTCAAAACCTTCATAGACCCAGCCATTCATAGTTTTCCAAAGTTCTACAACTTCAGGATCGCCTGCTTCCCATTTAAGTAACATTTGCTGAGCTTCCTTTAAAAGTGGAGCTTCTTTTTCTGCCTCTTCCTGCGTTTTTCCCTGAGCAACCAAATAAGAGATTTCCTCTTTGTAGGCTTTATCAAACTTCACGTAGTAATTCCCAACAAGCTTATCGCCTTTTAATCCTGTAGATTGCGGAGTTTCCCCATGACCAAATTTCTTCCAGGCGAGCATACTTTTGCAAATATGAATTCCGCGGTCGTTTATGATCTGTGTTTTGTAAACTTTCTTTCCGGAAGCTTTGATAATCTCAGCAACAGAATACCCTAAGAGATTGTTACGCACATGCCCTAAATGCAGAGGTTTGTTTGTATTGGGCGAAGAATATTCTACCATCACCGCTTTTCCTTCGGCTGGTTTTCTGCCAAAGTTTGCATCACTTCTAATTCCTTCAAAAAAATCAAGATAATATGAATCTGAAACCACAAGATTTAAAAACCCCTTTACGACGTTAAAATCGGCTATTTCAGGCACATTTTCGGCCAGATATTTCCCTATTTGTTCACCAATAACAGCGGGATTACCTTTTACAACGCGAAGTATTGGGAAAACCACAACTGTAATATCACCTTCAAAATCCTTTCGCGTAGGCTGAAGTTCAACATTTTCAAGTGTTGCATTAAATATTTGGGATACCGCATTTTTAACGGCTGGTATTAAAATCTGCTCTAGGTTCATATCTATTTTTATGAAGGCGCAAAGATACGTCTTAAAGCTGAAAATTTGAAAGCCCTAAGAGAACGCTAAAAACGACTCGTAACTCTATCTTTATCACAGCAATTCGTATCTTTAAAACAAGAAAAAGATTATGCTGTTAAACGTCTCTTACAACAATCCCAAAATAAAAACGCAAATCAATGAAGAAGTTGGCCCGCCTTTTACACTCCGGGAGCGTATAAAAATGGGCGGCATTGGCTCATCTAAACTTTTCATAACAAGTACGAGCGTAGAAATAAATAACCTGCTTATTCTCGACAGCTACATCAACACTTGTAATATCGAGATGCGACCCAAAGGAATAATTGTAGGTTTTAGGTCACTTTTAGAATCATACGCGCTAATAATTCCCTATTACAAATTATCTCTCTACAAAGGCAAAGCCGAAGAATACAGCATTTACAGAGATAATTATTTCATTAAAATAAGAGCCAGATCAAAAGATAGCGCTACTCATAAATTTGTAAAAAAAGTTATGTCTTACAAAGCAGAGCAGTTCTCATCTGGCCCAGAAGATATGTAACAACCTTTCTTATCTAACCACATTAAGAATTGATCAAATAAGTTTACATCTCATAAAATGAAAATATTACTTACAGGTGCAAATGGATATATTGGTTTGCGATTGTTACCTCAACTTCTGGAATTGGGTCACGATGTTATTTGCACCGTACGCGATAAGAAAAGACTAGCAGTTGATAAAGAGCTTAAAGAAAAAATCACCATCGTTGAGATTGATTTTCTTAAAGAACCTCAACCAGATCTGTTGCCAAAAGATATAGATGTAGCTTACTATCTAATTCACTCAATGACGTCATCAACAGATGACTTTGACGAAAAGGAAGAACGCTCTGCGAAAAATTTTAAAGAATACCTTTCACACACTAATTGCAAACAGGTTATTTATTTAAGCGGAATTATAAATGAAAAGAATTTAAGCAAGCATCTGCGTTCCCGTAAAAATGTAGAGGAAACTCTTTACAAAGGCAATTTTAATCTTACTGTATTACGTGCTGCTATCATTGTAGGTTCAGGAAGTTCTTCTTTTGAAATTATAAGGGATTTATGCGAAAAGCTTCCCGTTATGGTCACTCCAAAATGGGTGAAAACCCGATGCCAGCCTATTGCTATACGCAACGTTATGCAATACCTCACCGGCGTTCTGGGAAACGAGAAATGTTATAATGACTCTTTTGACATTGGCGGCCCTGATATTCTCACGTACAAAGAGATGATGCTTAACTATTCAAAAATAAGAGGGCTTTCACTAAGCATTATAGATGTTCCTGTGATGAGTCCAAAACTATCTTCCTATTGGTTATATTTTGTTACCTCAACCTCTTACAAGCTTGCATTAAATCTGGTTGACAGTATGCGCATTGAAGTTATCACTCGAGACACGAGACTTCAGGAAATTCTAAATATAGAACCCATTCATTATGAGGGTGCCATCAAACTGGCCTTTGAAAAAATAGAGCAAAATCAGGTTGTCTCCAGCTGGAAAGATTCTATGATAAGCGGAAGATTTAGAAAAGACCTGAGCAAATACATAAAAGTGCCTGAATTTGGTTGTTTGAAAGACAGGCAGCAAATCCCACTTAAAGATCCTGAAAGTGCCTTGGAAAATATATGGTCAATTGGCGGCGAAAGAGGTTGGTATTATGGTAATCCTCTATGGAAAATGCGAGGTTATATGGATAAACTGGTGGGCGGAGTTGGCCTCCGTCGAGGGCGTACACATCCTAATCGTATTTTTGAAGGTGATTCACTCGATTTTTGGCGCGTTCTTCTAGCTGATAAAGATCAAAAAAGATTGTTGCTTTTCGCGGAAATGAAAGTTCCCGGAGAAGCCTGGCTTGAATGGGAAATAGATGATAATAATGTTTTACACCAGACTGCTACCTTTAGACCTAAGGGTTTATTTGGAAGATTGTACTGGTACACGATGCTTCCCTTTCACTATTTTATTTTTGAAGGCATGATACGCAACATCGCCAATTATAAACCAAAAAACCAACTCGCATAAAACTACTCTCCTATTTAAAGCGCAATTCCCTGCTCAGTATTTCACTGGGTATTTTACTTGTGTTTTCATTTTTCCTCTACGCTGAAACGCTAAGTACATATAATGCCATTGAAGAAGCATCACTATGGGTGCGAACTTACTTTGGCCCTTTCTATTTGTATTTGGGGTTAGGCTGCGTTTTACTTTTAGTTGTGATCGCTTGTTCGCCTTGGGGTAAATACAAAATAGGAAAACAAGATAAAAAACCGGTTTTTTCGCGCCTAGCGTGGATTTCTATGCTATACAGCGCAGGGATGGGAGCGGGTATTTTACTACGAGCTGTGCAGGAACCGGTATTTATGCAGCAACATCCACCGCTGGCAACCCAGTCTACAGCAGAAACAATTGCACTAGAATTTACATTTTACCAATGGGGTTTTACAGCCTGGGCCTTTTATGCTGTATTTGCGCTCGCCATAGGCTACGCAATTTTCAAAAGAGAATTGCCTGTTGCCACCAGCAGTACTTTTGCAAGATTACTACCGACTAAAATTAATGCTGAAAAATCACCGATTTTATGCCAATTTATTGACATTTTGACCATATTAACGACGGTTTTTGGGTTAGTTGCCGCAGTAGGTTTAGGAGCTTCACAAATAAAAGGAGGTCTTAATCATCTTTTTGAAATAGACTTTGGATACACTACGATTATCGCACTTGTAGTTTTGATTGGTTTTCTCTCATTATTTTCTGCATTGAGCGGTGTAGATAAAGGGATAAAAAGGCTTTCTACTTGGAATATTTATCTCACAGTCGCTTTGCTTCTTTTTGTTTTTATGCAATGTGATATTCCGGCTGTTTCAAAGCAGTTTTTTACCTCATTTTATCGTTACATCATAGACTTTATCCCGATGAGTCTGGCAATAGGAAAATACGATCCCGGGCAAGCTTTTTTAACTGATTGGACTTATTATTACTGGGCATTCTGGCTGGCATGGGCGCCATTTACCGGAATATTTATTGCAAGAATATCTCAAGGACGTACGCTGCGCGAAATAATAATCGGCGTCTTATTGATTCCATCGCTGGGAACATTTTTTTGGTTCACTGTTTTTGGGCAATCAGCTTTTGAAATGATAAACAGTTGGGGAAGTTACTCCGGTGAGTTTGATAATGTGTTCACTTCAATATTTGTATTTCTGGAGCATTATCCCGCTCAGGGTTTTATAAATATGGTTGTGATCATTTTGCTGGTGAGCTTTCTTGTAACTTCGGTAGATTCAGCAATCTATGTTCTGAGTATGTTTACAGATAAAGGCAATCCAGACCCCAGTAAAAAACAGAGATTAATGTGGAGTATAATTTTGACGGTTTTTTGTGTGGGAATTGTGTTACTAGGTCACGCAAAAGCAGATAGTGATGTACTTACCGCCATGCAAAAACTGCTTATCATAACCTCCTTACCTCTAAGTTTGTTAATGGTCCTGATGATTGTTTTATGGGTAATTGATATTTCGCAAAAGCGAAAAGAATCTATTTCTTAGGCAGAAAAACCTCAGCCATCATACATCTCGCACTACCGCCACCGCAGGTTTCTATCGTCTCTATGTTACTGCTTACGATCTCGCAATATTTCTCTATAGCTTCAATCTGATTTTGATCAAGACTTTTATAAGCAGAATTGCTCATGATAAGGAATTTCTCCCCGCTTTTACTACGCACCTGTAGCATATTACCTGCAAATTGAGCAACTTGTTTTTCAGTAATAGCAATAATCTCTTTGCCGCTATCACGTAAGTGATCTATCACAACGCTTCTTTCTTTCTTATCATCAATACTGGAAAGACAGATCACGCAGAATTTTTCTGCAAGACACATCATCACATTAGTATGATAAATAGGAAGTCGCTCCCCAGAAACCGTCTGAAATGCAGTAAAAACCACCGGAAAATAGCCAAAATCCTCGCAGAACTCTATAAAAAGCTCTTCATCTGCTCGAGGCGAAAGTGCACAATATGCCTTTTCATTCACTCTGTCTAGCACAATGCTTCCTGTACCTTCCAGGAAGATATCTTCTTCTTCTGCAGCGGTATAATCTACAACGGAATTAATGGCAAAACCAGCAGTTTCCATCTTAGTAAAAAACTCTTCTCTGCGCTCTTTTCTTCTATTTTCAGCATACATGGGATAGATCGCAATGTTACCATTCTCATGTGTACTGATCCAGTTATTGGGAAAAATGGAATCTGGCGTATCCATTTGCTTATCATCTTCAATCACCAAAACATTGATCCCAATGCCGCGTAATTTAGCCACAAATGAATCGAATTCATACTGTGCTTTTTTATTAATTTCAGCATTTTTAAGATCGATATCTTCCTGAAAATAATTATTTACAGCCGTTTGCTCGTTCATTCTAAAGGCCACGGGCCTTACCATTATCACCGTATCTGTAATTTGTTGCATGTAGGATTGAAAGTTATTATTAGGTGCCGCTAAAGTAAGTAAAAGGTTAAGATTGTAGTGTAAAAATTAATCTCTAACTAAGGGTAATGTGCTGCAGCGTAAAAGACCTTCCTGCTTAGCGATTTCGGCATAATAGACCTCTTCTACCGTAATGCCATTTTTGCGCAGCCAAGTGTTTAATCTTGTGAACTGCCGCTCTGAAACAACCACATCTGGAGCTATAGAAAAGATATTAGAATTCATATTATACATCTCTTCTGCAGTGATCTCAAAAATATTTTCCTGACCAAAAAAGTCAACAAGCCAGTTATATTCTGTTTCGTTAAGAAAACCATTTTTATGTAAGATCGCCTTATCATTACCCACTGGTTGAAAGCAACAATCCAGATGCAAAGCATTTGCATAAGGATCTGTATTTGATTTCCTAAGGTTGAATGAAATTACCTTTTTCTCCGGAAACAAATTTTGCAAATGTTCTACAGCAAGCATATTCGTTCGCGCGATTATAAAATCACTATAATCTGGCTCTCTGTATGTCCCCACAAAAAGATAATCACCACAAGGCATAACATCGCCACCTTCTATATGAGCTTCTTCTGGAAAACGAATAACCTTGGCAGGATCAATTTGACCAATAATATGCTGAATAGCATCTATTTCCTGTTCTCTGTCTGGCAGAATATTAGCTTTTATAAAATAATCATCAATTACAAAACCAATGTCTCTGGCAAATATCTGGTTATAATCTTTTATAAGCTTTGGTCTAAAAACCTGCACGCCGTATCTATCAAAAACCTCTGCTATAGACTCAATTTCATGAACCATATCCTCTTCTTTAGGATATGTACCTTGCTGTATATGAAAGGCTGATTTAGGGTCGTACGCATCTGCAAGGTCTGGAGTACCCCCAAAACTTTTTGCAGTACCAAGTATCACAGCTCTAAGTTGAGAAACCTCGTCTTTGATATTAAGTCTTATCATTTTTTCGCTGCTTTGAAACAAATATAAATACAAAAAGGTTCCTAATAGTAAATCAGGAACCTTTATAAACATGTCATTGAAGATTTATCTGTCTTCTATTTTTTTGAAAGGTCGTAGTGTTTCACCAATGTATACCTGACGTGGGCGGCCTATTGGCTCTTTACGAAGACGCATTTCTCTCCATTGAGCGATCCATCCCGGTACGCGACCCATTGCAAACATAACGGTAAACATCTCAACAGGAATACCCAAAGCTCTGTATATGATTCCTGAGTAAAAATCTACATTAGGATATAGTTTTCGTTTTACGAAATAGTCGTCTTCTAAAGCTTCTTTTTCTAATCCCTTCGCTATATTAAGCACTTCATCTTCTACACCTAACTGACTTAAAACGTCATCTGCAGCTTTTTTAATGATCTTAGCTCGTGGATCAAAATTCTTATAAACACGATGACCAAAGCCCATTAGACGGAATGGATCTTCTTTGTCTTTAGCCTTAGCCATATATTTTTTAGTATCACCACCATCTGCCTTAATACCTTCAAGCATTTCTATCACAGCCTGGTTAGCGCCACCATGAAGTGGACCCCAAAGAGCAGAGATACCAGCAGAAATAGAGGCAAATAATCCGGCCTGTGAAGAACCTACAATACGCACAGTAGAAGTAGAACAGTTTTGCTCGTGATCTGCATGCAGAATTAAAAGTTTATCAAGTGCTTCAATAATTGAAGGATCTGCCTTGTATTCACTGTTAGGCTTAGAGAACATCATTTTATGCAAATTCTCTACATAATCAAGGTTGTCATCACCATAATCAAGTGGTCGACTCATTTTAGTGCGCATGGTCCATGCTACCAGAACAGGAAATTTACCAAGAAGCTTAACTATCGCACCGTACATTTCTTCTTCAGAATCTACGTTCACCGCTCCCGGATTAAATGCTGTAAGGGCAGAAGTTAAAGATGCAAGAACCCCCATAGGATGAGCAGATTTAGGAAAACCATTAAGAATTTTCTTTACATCTTCATCTACATGACTCTCTTCCTTGATATCTTCATGAAATTTATTAAGTTGATCTGAAGTTGGCAATTCACCAAAGATCAGGAGATAGGTCACTTCAAGAAAACTGGCTTTTTCTGCTAACTCCTCAATTGCATAACCCCGATATCGCAAAATTCCTTCTTCACCGTCTAAAAAGGTTATTGCGCTCTCGCAACTTCCTGTATTTTTATAACCCGGGTCAAGAGTAGTAATCCCCCCCGTAACTACCCTAAGGCTTGCTATATCTATTGCTGTTTCTTTTTCTGAACCTGTAACAAGAGGAAATTCATAGGATTTACCATCTATGGTAAGCGTAGCATTATCCGCCATTAGTATACTTATTTTAGCTTATTATCTATTAATTTGAGAAATGCTAAAGTACAAAATTAACAGGGATTTATAAAGTGAGAGCGGGCTCTACAGGTTAAATAAACCTTAAAAAGAAAAAGGGGTAAGCACAATTGATGTAGCATACCCCTTACCCAACTTCAAACCTAGTCTTCAATTTTGTAATATTTGGTAAAGATGAGCGGATGCTACTCTATTAAATTTCACATCCGCCCTCTTACCCAACTTAAAATCTTAAGTATCTTTTAGTGGGTCTGAAGACCAAATCTTCTATTGTTTTTCTGATGTGATAAAGCTAATAAAATTTAGAAATAACTAACACTTTATTTAAATAATTTAAACACTATTATTCCTACATTAAATTAAACAAGATTTATTATACAAATAATAATATTTTAGTGTAAAAATTCATTTTCATTGAAATAAAATCAAATAAAAGTTTAAATTAATTAATTATCAATATTTTTAAATTTCATTCCTTTATTTAATAAAGTTAACTATTCACTATTAATTGTGTATTTCAACGATATTAACACATGATTAAACGTCAAATCAACATACACAGTAACTAAAAAAGCACCCTAAAAGGGTGCTTTTTACCGATTAAATACCGATTTTTATTTTATTTCACTTTAAACGCATTTGTTTGCGGAAAGTAAGCAGTAGATCCCAACTCTTCTTCGATTCTTAAAAGCTGATTGTATTTTGCCATACGATCACTACGAGAAGCAGAACCCGTTTTAATTTGACCGGTATTAAGTGCCACAGCAAGATCTGCAATTGTATTATCTTCAGTTTCACCAGAACGGTGAGACATTACAGAAGTATAACCGGCATTATGCGCCATATTTACTGCAGAAATCGTTTCAGTTAACGTTCCTATCTGGTTAACCTTTATAAGAATTGAATTTGCAATACCGTTTTCAATACCTCTAGATAATCTCTCTACGTTAGTTACGAAAAGATCATCACCTACTAATTGTACTTTATCACCAATCTTGTCAGTTAAAGATTTCCATCCTTCCCAGTCATTCTCATCCATACCATCTTCAATAGAAATAATAGGATATTTTGATGCTAGTTCTGCAAGATATTGAGCCTGCTCTTCGCTTGTGCGCACTACACCTTTGTCTCCTTCAAATTTGGTATAATCATATTTACCGTTCTCATAGAATTCTGCAGCAGCGCAATCAAGAGCGATCATCACTTCATCACCAAATTTATAACCTGCATTTTCTACAGCTTTTTGAATACTTTCTATAGCATCTTCTGTACCCTCAAGCGTTGGTGCAAAACCTCCTTCATCGCCTACAGCAGTGCTTAGACCACGGTCATGCAATACTTTTTTAAGATTGTGAAAGATCTCTGTTCCCATTTTCATAGCATGTGTAAAGTTTTCAGCTTTTACAGGCATGATCATAAATTCCTGAAACGCGATAGGCGCATCACTATGAGAACCACCATTAATTATATTCATCATTGGTACAGGAAGTGTGTTTGCACTTACACCACCTACATATCGATACAATGGCATGTTCAACTCATTAGCTGCAGCTTTCGCACAAGCAAGAGAAACACCTAAGATCGCATTAGCACCAAGATTTGATTTATTAGGAGTGCCGTCTAGCTCGATCATTGTTTGATCTATCAAGTTCTGTTCAAAAACAGAAACTCCTAATAACTCTTGAGCTATAACAGAATTCACGTTGTCTACAGCTTTAAAAACTCCTTTACCCATGTAGTCCTTACCACCGTCACGTAGCTCTACAGCTTCATGTTCTCCTGTTGATGCTCCTGATGGTACAGCAGCACGACCCAGAACTCCGTTTTCGGTTATTACATCTACTTCTACAGTGGGATTTCCACGAGAATCTAAAATTTGACGCGCATGAATATTAATAATAATGCTCATTTCTTAAATATTGGATTAATTAATTTAGCTGCGGCAAGATACGCAATAACGTATTAAAATTTCCTGACGCGACGCTGGTTTTCAAGGTTTTTAATAAATTTTAAATATTACTGACGTAATAGTAACCTAAAGTTTACCCAGTGGTAAAAAATCGGTTAAAAACATCAAAAAATCCTCTTTTTAGGAGGATTTTTCGCTTTAAGCTGTAACTTGATTCATTCGTTCTACAAACTCATCAAAAAGATAAGTAGCATCGTTAGGTCCTGGTCCTGCTTCAGGGTGATATTGCACAGAGAAGCAATTCTTGTTCTTCATGCGTAGCCCCATTACCGTATTATCATTAAGATGCTGGTGTGTAACTTCTATATCTGGGTTATTTTTAGCCTCTTCATAATTTACAGAGAAACCATGATTTTGAGAAGTAACCTCTCCCTTACCGGTACCCCAGTTTTTAACAGGATGGTTTATCCCTCTGTGACCATGATGCATTTTAAAAGTACTTATACCATTAGCGAGTGCAATGACCTGATGCCCTAAACAGATACCAAAAAGTGGTGCATCATCTTCTAAAATTTGTTTGGTTACTTCAATCGCTTCTTTTAAAGGCTGAGGATCGCCGGGACCATTTGACAGAAAATAGCCGTCAGGATTCCAAGCTTTCATTTCTTCATAGGTCGTATTATAAGGAAATACCTTTATGTAAACATCACGTTTTGCAAGGTTGCGCAGGATGTTCTTTTTAATCCCAAGATCTAAAGCAGCAACTTTATATTTAGCAGTTTCTTCACCAAAATAATAAGCCTCTTTTGTAGAAACTTTTGAAGCTAGTTCAAGTCCATTCATATCAGGAACCTGAGCAAGCTGTTTTTTTAATTCTTCAATATTATCAACATCTGTAGAGATTGCCGCATTCATAGCACCATTATCCCTTATATATGCCACAAGAGCTCTGGTATCTACATCTGTTATCGCCAGTAAATTATTACGATCAAGAAAAGCTTCTAAAGATTCATGAACACGCTCTCTAGAATAGTAATAGCTAAAATTACGACAGATTAAACCAGATATTTTAGCTGTTTCAGACTCAGTCTCATCATTATTCCCGCCGTAGTTACCAATGTGTGCATTAGTGGTTACCATAAGCTGGCCATAATATGAGGGGTCTGTAAATATCTCCTGATAACCGGTCATACCGGTATTAAAACATACTTCGCCAAAGGCTGTCCCTTCTTTATCTCCCACAGATTTACCATAAAAAATGGTCCCATCTGCAAGAAGAACTATAGCTTTAGATTTCGTTTTATATTTCATTACTTGATTTTAAGTATGATATAGGTAAATGTTTTGACAAAATTAATCATAAAAAAAAGGATAAGCTTAAAACAGCTTATCCTTTTAATTTATAGTAGAGAATAAATATTTTTATTCTTCTTCATCATTTGCTTTAGTTTCTTTAGCCGGAGCTTCAGTTACTGCTTCGCTTGATTTTTTACGACCCGCTCTACGAGTAGATTTCTTCTTATCAGATTTATCTACATTGTAAAGTTCGTTATAATCTACAAGTTCAATTAAAGCCATATCTGCGTTATCACCTTGACGGTTACCCAATTTAATGATACGCGTATAACCTCCTGGTCTGTCACCTACTTTTACAGCAACATCTCTAAAAAGTTCTGCAACCGCATCTTTTTGACGTAGTTTGCTCATTACGATACGACGGTTATGTGTAGTATCTTCTTTAGATTTTGTTACTAAAGGCTCGACAAATTGCTTAAGCGCTTTTGCTTTTGCCACAGTAGTATTGATGCGTTTATGCTCAATTAAAGAACAAGCCATATTGGCTAGCATAGATCTTCTATGCGCTGTCTTTCTTCCTAAGTGGTTTATCTTCTTTCCGTGTCTCATGATTCAATATTTTTTTCGCCAGAGCGAAAAAGACCTCACTAGTCTTTGTCTAATTTATATTTTGAAAGATCCATACCGAAGTTAAGTCCCTTAACATTTACAAGCTCTTCAAGCTCTGTAAGTGACTTTTTACCGAAATTACGGAACTTCATCAAGTCGTTCTTGTTATAAGATACCAAGTCACCTAAAGTATCAACTTCTGCTGCTTTTAAGCAGTTTAAAGCTCTTACCGATAGATCCATATCTACAAGTTTAGTTTTTAGAAGTTGACGCATATGAAGAGACTCTTCATCGTAAGTTTCAGTTTGAGCAATTTCATCAGCTTCAAGCGTGATGCGCTCATCAGAAAATAACATGAAATGGTGTATTAAGGTCTTTGCAGCTTCAGTCAATGCATCTTTAGGATGAATAGAACCGTCTGTAATGATCTCAAAAACCAGCTTTTCATAATCGGTTTTTTGCTCTACACGGTAGTTTTCGATGCTATATTTCACGTTTTTTATAGGCGTGTAAATAGAATCTGTAAATATTGTACCTACGGGAGCGTTTTGTTTCTTGTTCTCTTCTGCAGGAACATATCCACGACCTTTCTCTATAGAAATCTCCATATTAAGGTTTACATTCTTATCCATATTGCAGATAACTAAATCTGGGTTAAGAACCTGAAAACCTGAAATAAACTTCTGGAAATCGCCAGCTACTAATTGATCTTTATCTGAAACAGAGATAGTAACAGTCTCATTATCTATCTCGTCTATTTGTCTTTTAAAGCGTACCTGCTTTAGATTTAATATTATCTCGGTAACATCTTCTACAACTCCAGATATGGTTGAAAACTCGTGATCTACACCTTCTATGCGTACAGAGGTGATAGCAAAACCTTCTAATGAAGAAAGAAGCACTCGTCGCAATGCATTTCCTACGGTTAAACCGTATCCTGGCTCCAAGGGTCTGAATTCAAACTTACCTTCAAAGTCAGTAGAATCAATCATTATGACTTTATCGGGCTTTTGGAAATTAAGTAATGCCATATTATGTTTTCTAAGAGTTGTTATTATTATTTTGAGTACAATTCAACGATGAATTGCTCATTGATGTTTTCTGGTATTTGGATACGTTCTGGCACAGAAACAAAAGTTCCCTGCTTAGTATCGTTGTTCCATGTAATCCATTCATAAACATGATTAGCATTTGCTAAAGAGTTCTCGATTACATCAAGAGATTTTGATTTCTCACGTACAGCAACAACATCACCAGCCTTAATATTATATGAAGGAATGTTTACTAATTCTCCATTAACAGTAATATGTCTGTGAGAAACTAATTGACGTGCAGCTCTTCTAGAAGGAGCGATACCCATTCTAAATACTACGTTGTCTAAACGAGATTCACATAATTGTAAAAGTACAACCCCGGTAATTCCTGTAGCACGGGTTGCTTTTTCAAACATATTGCGGAATTGACGCTCTAATACACCATAAGTGTATTTTGCTTTTTGCTTTTCCTGTAACTGGATAGCATATTCAGACTTCTTACCACGACGTCTGTTGTTTCCATGTTGACCTGGAGGATAGTTTCTTTTTTCAAAAGATTTATCATCTCCGAAAATCGCTTCACCAAATTTTCTAGCGATTTTAGTTTTAGGACCGGTATATCTTGCCATTCTAAATAATTGTTTTGTGGGGTGGTTAAGGAATTAAGGTCTAGTCCTTCGCAGAACCAATACTCCCCGATTGATATGATTTATATTAAACTCTTCTTCTTTTAGGAGGACGACATCCATTATGTGGTAGTGGAGTTACATCAATAATTTCTGTAACCTCTATACCGCTATTATGGATAGAACGTATAGCAGACTCACGGCCATTACCGGGACCCTTAACATATACTTTCACTTTACGCAATCCTGCTTCATGAGCTACTTTACTAGCATCTTCAGACGCTAATTGAGCTGCATAAGGAGTATTTTTCTTAGATCCTCTAAAGCCCATTTTACCGGCAGAAGACCAAGAAATAACATCACCTTTTTTATTTGTCAAAGAAACAAGGATGTTGTTGAAAGAGGCTGCGATATGAGCTTCACCTACAGACTCAACAATTACCTTACGCTTTTTTGTGCTCTTAGCACCTTTTGCACTTTTAGTGTTTTGCTTTGCCATTGCTTACTTATTATTTAGTCGCTTTCTTCTTGTTAGCAACAGTTTTACGCTTACCTTTTCTGGTTCTAGAGTTATTCTTAGTACGTTGACCACGTAAAGGTAAACCAGTTCTGTGACGTATACCTCTATAGCAACCTATATCCATAAGACGTTTGATGCTCATTTGCACCTCACTTCTTAACTCACCTTCAATTTTAAAAGAGCCTACAGCCTCGCGTATGCGACCTATTTGATCATCATCCCAATCAGAAACCTTAAGATCTTCATCTACATCAGCCTGAGCTAAAATTTCTTTTGCTCTACTGTTACCTATTCCAAAGATGTAAGTTAAAGCTATTACACCTCTTTTTTGTTTTGGGATATCTACCCCTGCAATTCTAGCCATAATATTAACCTTGTCTTTGTTTGAACTTAGGATTCTTTTTGTTGATTACATATAATCTGCCTTTGCGACGTACAATCTTGCAGTCGGCACTTCTCTTTTTTATTGATGCTCTTACTTTCATCTCGTCTTAGTATCTATAGGTTATTCGAGCCTTACTTAAATCATACGGGCTCATTTCTAATTTTACTTTATCTCCAGGTAATAATTTTATATAATGCATACGCATCTTACCTGAGATATGCGCAGTCACTACGTGACCATTTTCTAGTTCTACACGAAACATTGCATTAGACAACGCTTCAATAATAGTTCCATCTTGTTCTATTGCTGATTGTTTTGCCATTATGCTACTGCTTTTCTGTTTTTACCTGTTTTCATTAGACCATCATAATGTCTATTTAAAAGGTATGAATTAACCTGTTGCATTGTATCTATAGCAACACCTACAAGAATAAGTAAAGATGTACCACCATAAAATAAGGCCCATCCTGTTTGCATACCTAATATACTTACTGCGATTGCAGGAAATACTGCGATAAGAGCTAGAAATATAGAACCCGGCAAAGTAATCTGTGACATTATACGATCAAGATATTCCGCAGTTTCAGTACCTGGCCTAATACCAGCTATAAAACCACCACTGCGCTTAAGATCATCTGCCATCTTGTTAGTAGGAACCGTAATTGCAGTGTAGAAATAAGTGAATATAATAATCAATAAACCGAATACAAAATTGTACCAGAAACCAAAGATATTTTTAAACTCTGATGCTATTGATTGCGCCATTGCTGAATCTGATAATCCAATCGCTGCGGCAGGTATAAACATAATTGCCTGCGCGAAAATAATAGGCATTACTCCAGAAGCATTTAGCTTTAAAGGAATATACTGACGACTACCAAAAACATTTCTTTCATAACTCCCGCTAGCAGTTCTTCTCGCATATTGCACAGGTATTTGACGTACAGCCATTACCAGCAATATTGATAGAAGAATAATAACAAACCAAATAACTAATTCTATAAGAATCATTATTAAACCACCGTTAGACTCAGTAACACGTGAAACCCACTCCTGAATAAAAGCAAGTGGTAAACGTGCGATAATACCCACCATAATCAATAGTGAAATACCATTCCCAATACCTTTATCTGTAATTTTCTCACCCAACCACATTGCAAACACACAACCGGTTGCCAAAATAATCACAGATGACACTACAAATGTCATATCATTACCTAGCACAAAAGCCTCGGCAGGCAGGATATTATACAAGTTAAGAATATAACCAGGTCCCTGAACCAAAGTAATAGCAATAGTTAACCATCGTGTGATCTGATTGATCTTACGACGCCCACTTTCACCCTCCTTTTGGAGTTTTTGCAAATAAGGAATAGCTATACCCATAAGCTGCACCACAATAGATGCAGAGATATAAGGCATTATTCCTAATGCAAAAACGGAAGCATTAGAAAAAGCTCCTCCTGTAAACGCATTTAATAAACCTAAAAGACCGCTATCTGTCTGCTGGGACAAATTAGCCAGTTGAGAAGCATCTATACCAGGTAGAACTATCTGGGCACCAAAACGGTAAACCAATAGTAAACCTAAGGTAAGTAAGATCCTATTCTTAAGTTCCTCTATTTTCCAGATATTTTTTATCGTTTCTATAGCCTTCATTCGAATCGTGATTATAAAGTTACCGCTTCACCTCCAGCAGCTTCAATAGCTTTTTGTGCTGATGCTGTAAATTTATGAGCTGTTACCTTTAACTTAGCTTTAAGCTCACCACGACCTAAAATTTTAACTAAATCATTTTTACCAGCTAGTCTATTCTCAACTAATGCGTCAAGAGTTACTTCTTCACTGATACGACCAGCGTCTACATATTCTTGTAAAGTATCTATATTGATACCAGCATATTCCTTACGGTTGATGTTGTTAAAACCAAATTTAGGAACACGACGTTGAAGTGGCATTTGACCACCTTCAAAACCTACTTTTTTAGAATATCCAGAACGTGACTTCGCACCTTTGTGCCCACGACCTGCGGTACCACCATTACCAGTAGCTTGACCGCGGCCTCGCCTGCTGTCGTTCTTTTTTACCGAGCCTGCTGCCGGTTTTAAGTTATTTAAACCCATTTTATAAATGTTTAAGCTTCCTCTACAGAAACTAAATGATTCACTTTGTTTATCATTCCCAGGATATTTGGAGTATTTTCATGCTCTACAACCTGTCCTATTTTCTTAAGACCCAATGCTTCAAGGGTTCTCTTCTGGTTCTGAGAACGATTTATCGCACTCTTCACCTTTGTTACTTTAATCTTTGCCATCGTCTTAATATTATCCTTTGAATACTTTGTCTAAAGAAATACCACGTTGCTTAGCTACAGTATCAGCACTACGTAATTGTAATAATGCATCAAATGTCGCTTTAACCACGTTGTGTGGGTTTGATGAACCTTGATTTTTAGAAAGTACATCATGTACACCTACTGCTTCAAGTACAGATCTAATAGCACCACCAGCGATAACACCGGTACCAGGAGCTGCCGGCAATAATAGAACTCTCGCCCCACCGTATTTACCTTTTTGCTCATGTGGCAAAGTACTTTTACTAAGCGGTATTCTTACTAAGTTTTTCTTAGCGTCTTCTACTGCTTTAGCAATTGCACTAGCAACTTCTTTAGACTTCCCAAGACCATGTCCTACTACTCCATGCTCATCACCTACAACTACTATAGCAGAAAAACCGAAAGCTCTACCACCTTTTGTCACTTTAGTAACACGTTGCACACCTACTAAACGATCTTTAAGATCAAGTCCACTTGGTTTTACTAACTCTACGTTTTTATATTTTTGATACATAACTTCTTAGAATTTTAATCCGCCTTCTCGGGCTCCTTCTGCTAATTGTTTTACTCTTCCGTGGTATAAGTAACCACCGCGATCAAATGATACAGCCTCGATACCAGCTTCTGTAGCTTTAGCTGCAATCGCTTTACCTACAAGTTTAGCGATCTCTGCTTTATTACCCTTTTCAGCAGCAATATCTTTATCTCTTGAAGAAGCAGCGCTTATTGTTTTTCCAGTAGTATCATCTATAATCTGAGCATAGATCTCATTATTACTTCTGTATACAGAAAGTCTGGGTCGCTCTGAAGTACCAGTAAGTGACTTACGAATCCTTCTACGGATCTTGTTTCTCCTATCTAACTTTGAAAATGCCATAACTTTATGTCTTATGCAGATTTACCTGCTTTTCTTCTTATTTGTTCTCCTACAAACTTAATACCTTTTCCTTTGTAAGGTTCTGGCTTACGGAAAGCTCTGATTTTTGCAGCAACCTGACCTACAAGTTGCTTATCATAAGAACTAAGTTTAATTACAGGATTCTTACCTTTCTCAGTCACAGTTTCAACAGTAACCTCTGGAGCTATATCTAAAATAATGTTATGAGAGAAACCAAGTGCAAGATCTAACTTTTGACCTTGATTACTTGCTCTATAACCTACCCCTACAAGCTCTAGTGCTTTTGTGTAACCATTAGATACACCTTCAATCATATTATTGATCAAAGCGCGATACAAACCATGCTTAGATTTGTCTTCTTTTTTATCTGAAGAACGCTCTAAAGTAATCACCCCATCTTCGATAGAAATATCGATCGATGAAAATTCCTGCTTAAGTTCTCCTAATTTTCCTTTCACTGTTACAATACCATCTGTTACATCAACTGTAACACCTTGTGGAATCGTAATTGGATTTTTACCTATTCTTGACATCTTTTCGTCTTTTTAGCTGGTTAGTATACGTAGCAAAGTACTTCACCACCTACATTTTCCTGCTGAGCTTGCTTGCCAGTCATAACTCCCTTAGAAGTTGAAACAATAGCTATACCTAATCCGTTAAGGATACGAGGCACCTCAGATGAAGATGAATACTTACGTAAACCAGGTTTACTAATTCTTTGAATATCCTTGATTACAGACTCTTTAGTCTCTTTATCATATTTCAAAGCAATTTTAATCGATCCTTGCGGAGTATTGCTCTCAAATTTGTAACTAAGAATATAACCTTGATCAAACAAGATTTTGGTAATTTCCTTCTTTAAGTTAGAAGCGGGAATTTCCACTACTCGGTGGTTTGCCGCAGCTGCATTTCTAATTCTAGTTAGAAAATCTGCAATTGTATCTGTATACATTTCTATTAATTTGCGGTTTTGGTTTTCATTGCCACGATGACAAATGAACCTGAAACCAATTTAATTTATAAGTCTATTACCAGCTAGCTTTCTTCACACCGGGAATAAGTCCCTGGTTTGCCATTTCACGAAAAGTAACACGTGAAATTCCAAAAGTTCGCATATACCCTCTAGGACGACCAGTTAATTTACAGCGATTGTGCTGACGAACTGGTGACGAGTTTTTTGGTAATTTCTGCAAGGCCTCATAATCTCCAGCTTCTTTCAAAGCTTTACGTTTATCAGCATATTTAGCAGCCAATTCCTCGCGTTTCCTTTCACGGGCTTTCATTGATTCTTTTGCCATAACTAATTCTTTTTAAATGGTAATCCCAATTCGGTTAAAAGTGATTTAGCTTCTTTATCTGTTTCAGCAGAAGTTTCAAAGGTAATGTTCATTCCTTCTATCTTTCTCACTTTGTCAATATCAACTTCAGGGAAGATGATTTGCTCTGTGATTCCTAAGCTATAGTTTCCACGACCATCAAAACCTGAGGCTTTAATACCGTTGAAATCTCTAACACGTGGAAGTGCACTTGTGATCAATCTGTCAAGGAATTCATACATACGCTCCCCACGTAAAGTCACTTTTGCCCCAATAGGCATACCTTTACGCAATTTAAAAGCAGCAACATCCTTTTTAGATATTGTCGCTATTGCCTTTTGACCAGCGATCATAGTTAATTCATCAACTGAATAATCTATAAGCTTCTTATCAGCTACCGCAGCACCTACACCTCTAGATATTACTATCTTTTTTAGTTTAGGAACCTGCATTATATTCTGATATCCAAATTCTTCCTGAAGAGCAGAGATTACTCGCTCTTTATACTCTTTCTTAAGTCTTGAAGTGTAAGCCATAACTATATTACTTCATTTGATTTTTTAGAATAACGCACTTTTTTACCATCTTCGATACGGTATCCTACACGTGTAGTATCACCGTTTTTATCTACTAGAGATAAATTTGAAATCTGGATTGGCGCTTCTTTCTTTGCTATACCACCCTGAGGATTAGATGCACTAGGCTTTTCATGCTTAGACACTAAATTTACACCCTCAACGATAGCTTTATTTTTCTCTATTAGGACACGTTGTACTTTACCTTCCTGACCTTTATGATCACCAGCAATTACCTTAACGTTATCACCTACTTTTATTTTAAGCTTTGTCATTTTATAATGTATTAAAGCACTTCTGGTGCCAATGATACAATCTTCATGAACTGCTTATCACGAAGCTCTCTTGCAACAGGACCAAAAACACGTGTACCACGCATTTCTCCCTGAGCATTAAGAAGCACACAAGCATTATCATCAAAACGGATGTAAGACCCATCAGGACGACGTACTTCTTTTTTAGTGCGCACTACAACAGCTGTTGAAACCGCTCCTTTTTTTACCTGACCATTAGGTGTTGCATCTTTTACAGAAACAACAATCTTATCGCCAACAGAAGCATATCTTCTTTTCGTTCCGCCTAATACACGAATAGTCAAAACTTCTTTTGCCCCCGTGTTATCTGCTACTCTTAATCTTGATTCTTGCTGTAACATAATTATTTGGCTCTTTCAATGATTTCTACCAGTCTCCAACATTTAGATTTACTTAAAGGTCTTGTTTCCATGATCTTTACTGTATCTCCTATATTGCAGTCATTTGTTTCATCGTGTGCTACGTATTTTTTCGTTTTCAAAACGAATTTTCCATACATAGGGTGCTTTACCTTTTTAACCTCTGCAACAACAATAGATTTTTGCATTTTGTTACTGGTAACTACACCTATACGTTCTTTTCTTAAATTTCTTTTTTCCATCTTAAGCAGCATTATTGTAATTCTCGTTTTGTAAGCTCAGTAGCTATACGCGCTACCGCTCTTCTAAGACCTCTAAGCTGAATGGGATTTTCCAAAGGGGAAATAGCATGCGCCATTTTAAGATCCATATATGCTCTTCTGGCTTTCACAAGTTCCTCCTGTAATTCTGCTACAGATAATTCTTTTACTTCTGATTGTTTCATTTTTCTAGAATTTAGTCAGCTTGATAATCCCTTGCCACAACATACTTTGTTCTTACTGGAAGCTTTTGAGCTGCAAGTCTTAACGCTTCACGCGCTACAGGCTCAGCAACACCACCAATTTCAAACAACATTCTACCCGGCTTTACTACTGCTGCCCAATACTCAACAGCACCTTTACCTTTACCCATACGTACCTCAAGAGGCTTTTTGGTTATAGGCTTATCTGGAAAGATCCTAATCCATAGTGATCCTTCACGTTTCATAAAACGAGTAGCTGCGATACGAGCGGCTTCAATTTGTCTTGAAGTAACAAAAGTGGAATCTAATGATTTGATACCAAAGGTACCATTTGAAAGTTCATGCCCTCTTCCGGCATTACCTTTCATCCGTCCCTTTTGCTGCTTACGGAATTTTGTCTTTTTAGGCTGTAACATCTCTCTTTACTTTAAAAAATTACTTTCTACGACGTGATTTATTACCACCACTACCGCGTCCGGCCTTTCCTTGTTTTTTGGCTAAACCTACTAAAGGAGATAATTCTCTTTTTCCGTAGACCTCACCTTTCATGATCCATACTTTAACACCCAATCTACCATAAGTAGTGTGAGCTTCAACTAAAGCATAGTCAATATCGGCTCTAAATGTTGATAATGGAATACGACCATCTTTGTAAGATTCTGAACGTGCCATTTCAGCACCATTCAATCTTCCAGAAATCTGAATTTTAATACCTTCAGCATTCATGCGCATAGCAGCCGCTATAGCCATTTTAATTGCTCTTCGGTAAGAAATACGATTCTCGATTTGACGAGCAACACTAGATGCAACTAAAAATGCATCAAGTTCTGGTCGCTTAATCTCAAAGATATTGATCTGAACTTCCTTATCTGTAATTTTTTTAAGCTCTTCTTTCAACTTGTCTACCTCTTGACCACCTTTCCCAATAATTATACCAGGTCTTGCAGTAGTGATAGTAACGGTTACAAGCTTAAGCGTACGCTCAATAATTACTCTAGACACACTAGCTTTAGATAAACGAGCGTGAATATACTTTCTAATCTTATCGTCTTCGGCAAGTTTATCGCCGTAGTCGTTACCACCATACCAGTTGGATTCCCATCCTCTTATGATACCTAGGCGATTTCCGATTGGATTTGTCTTCTGTCCCATTTATTATTTGCTTTGTGTGTTATCGTTAGCACCAAGCACAACTGTAACGTGATTGCTGCGTTTTCTTATTCTGTGTGCGCGACCCTGTGGAGCTGGACGAAGTCTCTTTAACATACTTCCACCATCAACACGAATCTCTTTTACAAATAAATCTGCTTCCTCAACACTTCCTTCTTCATTCTTCTCTTGCCAGTTGGCAATTGCAGAAAGCACAAGCTTCTCAACACGACGTGAAGCTTCTTTATTGCTGAATTTCAATATTTGAAGCGCCTTCTCTACTTTCTCCCCTCTTACTAAATCTGCAACTAGTCGCATCTTTCTGGGTGAAGTAGGGCAGTTGTTAAGTTTAGCAAAGGCTATATTCTTCTTAGCCTCTTTTATCTGCTCTGCTCTTTCTTTTTTACGAACTCCCATAGCTTCAATTATTTTTTACCTTTATTTTTTGCACCAGCATGACCCCTAAAAGATCTTGTAGGTGAAAATTCTCCTAACTTATGACCCACCATGTTCTCTGTAACATAAACTGGTACAAACTGGCGACCATTATGCACTGCGATTGTTTGACCCACAAAATCTGGTGTTATCATCGAGGCACGAGACCAAGTCTTAATAACAGTTTTTTTGTTTGCTTCAACATTAGCAGCTACTTTTTGCTCTAATTTATAGTGAACGTAAGGTCCTTTTTTTAATGAACGTGCCATATCTTATTATTTCTTTCTACGTTCTACAATATATTTATTACTCGCTTTAGTCTTGCTACGCGTTCTGTAACCCTTAGCAGGTATACCTTTTCTAGAACGTGGATGACCTCCAGAAGAACGACCTTCACCACCACCCATCGGGTGATCAACAGGGTTCATAACTACTGGTCTTGTTCTAGGTCTTCTACCTAACCATCTACTTCTACCAGCTTTACCAGAAACAAGTAATTGATGATCGCTGTTAGAAACAGCACCTATTGTAGCCATGCAGTTAACAAGAATTAATCTTGTTTCACCAGACGGTAATTTTACAGTAGCAAATTTACCATCACGTGCCATAAGCTGAGCAAATGCACCTGCACTTCTCGCCATTATAGCTCCTTGACCAGGACGTAGTTCAATACAAGAAATGATAGTTCCCAAAGGAATATCTGATAAAGCCATTGCATTACCAATTTCAGGAGCGACACCTTCACCAGAGACAATGTTCTGCCCTACCTGAAGACCATTAGGAGCGATAATATAACGCTTCTCACCATCCTGATAATTCAACAAAGCAATAAAAGCAGTCCTGTTAGGATCATACTCTATAGACGCAACAGTTGCAGGAACTCCAGTTTTGTTACGTTTAAAATCAATAATACGGTAACGTTGTTTATGACCACCACCTTTGTAGCGCATAGTCATTTTACCTTGACTGTTTCTACCTCCAGATTTTTTCTTCGGAGCCAAAAGGCTTTTTTCCGGCTTATCAGTAGTAATGGCGTCAAACCCATTTACTACTCTAAAACGCTGACCTGGAGTGATTGGTTTTAATTTTCTTACTGACATTTTTTAGTCTTAAATATTACTATAAAAATCAATCGTATCACCTTCCGCCACCTGTACAATAGCCTTCTTAAAAGACTTTGTTTTAC
This sequence comes from Leeuwenhoekiella sp. A16, assembly GCF_047946675.1. Classification (GTDB taxonomy): domain Bacteria; phylum Bacteroidota; class Bacteroidia; order Flavobacteriales; family Flavobacteriaceae; genus Leeuwenhoekiella. Next base: position 2,438,866 of record NZ_CP172313.1, on the reverse strand, counting down.
CAGTGATCATTCCCGATTTTGTAAAACGAGTTTTACGATCTGGACGGACGTTCATAGTTCTTACTTTAATAACTGAAACGCCATAAGATGCCTCAACAGCATTTTTTATTTCAATCTTGTTAGAACCTGGATTCACTTCAAATGTATAGCGGTTATTCACCTCACTATCCATTGTAGCTTTTTCTGTAATCACGGGTTTTATTAAAATACTCATAACGCTTACTTATTTAAAGTTTGCTCAATTTCTTCTAGAGACCCTTCTAAAAACACAACATTATGAACATTCATAATTTTGTAAGTGCTTAATTCTGAGCTTTTTACGACTTCAGAGGTCCTTAAATTGCGTGACGACAAATATACATTATTATTCGTGTCACCCAACACAAACAGAGATTTTTTATTCTCAAGCCCTAAAGCTTGTAAAACATTGATAAAATCTTTCGTCTTAGGAGTTTCAAAATTGAAATCCTCAACTACTGTTATTGCCTTATCATTAGCCTTAATAGTTAAAGCTGAACGACGTGCTAAACGCTTTAATCCTTTATTTAATTTAAAAGAATAGTTACGTGGACGTGGACCAAAAGCGCGACCCCCTCCTTTGAAAACAGGAGACTTTATACTACCAGCACGAGCTGTACCAGTACCTTTTTGCTTTTTAATCTTACGTGTACTTCCAGAAATCTCTGCACGCTCCTTAGATTTGTGAGTACCTTGTCTTTTATTAGCCAGATACTGCTTTACATCTAAATAAACGGCATGATTGTTAGGTTCAATACCAAAAACATCATTAGAAAGTTCAACCTCTCTACCTGTTTCTTTACCTTTTATGTCAACAACTGCTAGTTTCATTACTTCTCAATAATTACATAAGAGTTCTTGTGACCAGGTACACAACCTTTAACAACAAGCAGATTTTTATCTGCAACCACTTTTAAAACTCTTAAATTTTGAACTTTCACTTTCTCAGCTCCCATTTGTCCAGCCATGCGCATTCCTTTGAATACGCGAGCAGGATAAGATGCCGCACCAATAGAACCAGGAGCTCTTAAACGGTTATGTTGACCGTGAGTAGACTGACCTACACCACCAAATCCATGGCGCTTTACTACACCCTGAAAACCTTTACCTTTAGAGGTACCTGCCACATCGACAAATTCTCCTTCTCTAAAGACGTCCACAGTAATAGTGTCTCCTAAATTATAATTATCCTCAAATTCCTTAAACTCGGCAACTTTACGCTTTGCAACTGTTCCTGCTTTTTTGGCGTGGCCTTCAGCAGATTTATTTGCAGTCTTTGCGTCATCGAAACCAAGTTGAAGGGCTTTATACCCGTCTACCTCTTCGGTTCTGACTTGGGTAACAACGCAGGGTCCAGCCTGAATGACAGTACAAGGAATATTCTTTCCGTTCTCGTCAAAGATGCTGGTCATACCTACTTTTTTTCCAATTAACCCAGACATATTTAGTTATTAATTAATGATTATTTACTTATTTAAATCACCTACCGGTGAAAATATCTTAAAAAAAACAGGGTCAAAATACCTTCAACCCTGAATGTATTTTTACCGTTTTTCCCTTGCGCGCAGCTCAGGACATGTAACTTCAGACAGCAGTCTAAAATTGAGATAAAATAACTATACTTTTATCTCTACTTCTACCCCACTAGGAAGTTCTAACTTCATCAAAGCATCAATAGTTTTTGAAGAAGAACTATAGATATCAAGTAAACGCTTATAAGAGCTAAGCTCAAACTGTTCACGTGATTTCTTATTTACGTGTGGAGAACGTAACACTGTAAATATTTTTTTATGCGTAGGTAAAGGTATTGGCCCGGTTACAACAGCACCGGTACTCTTTACTGTTTTTACGATCTTCTCAGCAGACTTATCTACTAAGTTGTGATCGTAAGATTTCAATTTAATTCTGATTTTCTGACTCATTTCTTAGTAAATTAAGCGTTAGCAGTTCCTTTAGCCGCAGCGATTACATCTGCTGAAATATTAGCAGGCGTTTCTGCATAGTGTGAAAACTCCATAGTTGACGTTGCACGACCTGATGAAAGAGTACGCAAAGTAGTTACGTAACCAAACATTTCAGAAAGTGGCACAGAAGCCTTAACTACTTTAGCACCGGCACGATCACCCATACTGTTCATTTGACCACGACGTCTGTTCAAGTCACCTACAATATCACCCATGTTTTCTTCAGGAGTAATAACCTCAAGCTTCATAATAGGCTCAAGAATAACAGCTCCAGCTTGTTTTGCAACAGCTTTAAAGCCCATTTTTGCAGCTAACTCAAAAGAAAGAGCATCTGAATCCACAGGGTGGAAAGAACCGTCTTTAAGAGTTACTTTCATACTATCAACCTCAAATCCTGCAAGAGGACCATTGATCATAGCTTGCTTAAATCCTTTCTCTACAGAAGGGATATATTCTTTAGGAACGTTACCACCTTTAATAGCGTTAACAAACTCAAGACCTATTTTGCCTTCTTCTGCGGGCTCAAGCGTAAATACGATATCAGCAAATTTACCACGACCACCAGATTGTTTTTTATAAACCTCTCTGTGATCTGCAGCGCGCGTGATAGCTTCTTTATACTCAACCTGTGGCTGACCTTGATTAACCTCTACCTTAAACTCACGTCTAAGACGGTCTACAATGATATCAAGGTGAAGCTCACCCATACCAGATATAATAGTTTGACCAGAAGCCTCATCAGTACGAACCTGGAAGGTTGGATCTTCTTCAGCCAATTTAGACAGAGCCATTCCTAGCTTATCTACATCAGCTTTTGTTTTAGGCTCTACAGCTATACCAATTACAGGGTCTGGGAAGTCCATGCTCTCAAGAACAATAGGATGCTTCTCATCAGACATAGTATCACCTGTCTTAATATCCTTAAAACCTACAGCTGCACCTATATCTCCAGCTTCAATAAAATCAATAGCGTTTTGCTTGTTTGAGTGCATCTGATAAATACGAGAGATACGTTCCTTTTTACCTGAACGGTTGTTCAAGATATAAGAACCAGCCTCAAGACGACCAGAATAAGCACGGAAGAATGCAAGACGACCAACAAAAGGATCTGTAGCAATCTTAAATGCTAATGCAGCAAAAGGAGCAGTAACATCAGGCTTACGTAATTCTTCTTTTTCAGTGTCAGGATTAATACCTATAATACCTTCTTTATCTACCGGCGAAGGTAAATAACGACATACAGCATCAAGTAAAAATTGAACACCTTTATTTTTAAAAGCAGAACCGCAAATCATTGGGATGATAGACATATCCATAACAGCAGCGCGAAGAGCAGCATGCACTTCATCTTCTGTAATAGAATCTTCATCTTCCATGAATTTCTCTAGCAAGTTCTCATCATAAGCTGCCACCTCTTCGATAAGCAGAGCACGATATTTTCTTGCCTCCTCTTTCATATCCTCAGGAATATCGATCACATCGAAAGTAGCTCCCTGAGTTTCATCATGCCATACTATAGCACGGTTCTTAACTAAATCTATAATACCTTTAAAGTCTGCTTCATCCCCAATGTTTAAAACAATAGGCACAGCATTAGACTTCAACATATCTTTTACCTGCTGGCATACAGCAAGGAAGTTAGACCCAGAACGGTCCATCTTATTCACAAAACCAATACGAGGTACGTGATAATTATCTGCAAGTCTCCAGTTAGTTTCAGATTGTGGCTCAACACCATCAACTGCACTAAACAAGAAAACTAAACCATCAAGAACTCTTAAAGAACGGTTTACTTCTACAGTAAAGTCAACGTGTCCCGGAGTATCTATAATATTAAAATGGTAATCTTTCGAATCAGGAGTAGGCTGGGCATTTTCCATTGGGAACTTCCAAGAACAAGTCGTTGCAGCAGAGGTAATTGTAATACCACGCTCCTGCTCTTGCTCCATCCAGTCCATAGTAGCTGCACCATCATGTACTTCACCTATCTTGTGACTAACACCAGTATAGTAAAGTATACGCTCTGTTGTGGTAGTTTTACCAGCATCAATATGCGCAGCAATCCCTATATTCCTTGTAAATTTTAAATCTCTTTGTGCCATTTTATTTTCTAGAATCTAAAGTGAGAGAATGCTTTATTTGCTTCTGCCATTTTATGTGTATCAACGCGCTTCTTAACAGCAGCACCTTCTTCTTTAGCAGCAGCTAAAACCTCAGCAGCTAATTTAGAAGCCATTGATTTCTCATTACGCTTACGCGAATAGCTAATTAACCACTTCATCGCAGTCGAAATCTTGCGATCTGGGCGTATTTGCATAGGAATCTGAAATGTAGCACCACCTACTCTACGACTACGCACTTCTACGTGAGGCATAACGTTTGAAAGCGCATCTTTCCAGATCTCTAATGATGTTTTCTCATCATTGTTCTTTTTCTCCTCCACAATATCCATTGCATCATAGAAGATTTTAAAAGCCACCGACTTCTTACCGTCCCACATCATCATGTTAACGAAACGAGTTACTAACTGATCGTTAAAGCGCGGATCTGGTAAAAGTGGTCTTTTTTTGGCCTGTCTTTTTCTCATTACTTCTCTTTAAAAGTTTTCTTAATTACTTTTTAGGGCGTTTTGCTCCGTATTTAGATCTACGTTGTAGTCTTCCTTGCACACCTGCGGTATCCAAAGCTCCACGAACGATATGGTATCTAACACCAGGCAAATCCTTCACCCTTCCACCTCTAACCAATACTATCGAGTGCTCTTGTAAATTGTGACCCTCACCACCTATGTATGCGTTCACTTCCTTACCATTAGTTAACCTCACACGAGCTACTTTACGCATAGCTGAGTTAGGTTTCTTAGGTGTAGTAGTGTACACACGGGTACAAACCCCGCGGCGTTGTGGGCACGAATCTAAAGCAGCCGATTTACTCTTCTTGGTTATTTTGGCTCTTCCTTTTCGTACTAATTGTGAAATTGTTGGCATAATTTCTTTTACCTAATTATAGTTTAAATATAACAACCCCTGTTCTAAGGGCTGGCAAAGGTATAAATAAATTCCACTTAATCAAACCTTAATTGATTAATTTTCAAAGGGATTTGTACAATCTTTTTTCTAGTGTACATTTATTCACTTAAAAAATCGTTATTTATTGCATAAAAACCTGCTTTTGAAGCCCATTTTTCAGATTTTAGCTATTGCTTTCTTTTGCCTGACCGCTACCCTGCCCGTTATGGGTCAGAATCTGCAGCTCAATATTATAAACGCGAAAAGTCAAAAAGATTCTATAATTAGGAATGAAAAATTTACCGAAATTTCTGCTCTTCAAAAAGCTCTAACGCAATACAAAGATTCATTAAAGCAAGCGGGTTACTTTGACATTAAATTTGGTGAGCTTAAAGCGAAAAATGATACTATCTACAATGTAACAGCCGATTTTGGCCCTCAAAATGCCGATATTCATATTAATTTCACCGATTCTTATTTAACGAAATATCTCAAACAGATAGAGTTAGCCTATAATGATAACTCCTTCACAATTTCTGCAAAAGACGTTGAAAGTATTTTTTATCAATTCACAAAGTTAGAGGCACAAAATGGTCACCCGCTTACTTCGTTTCAGCTAAAGAATATTACCCGCCAAAACAATCACTTAATTGCAGACCTGGTTGTAAATCGTGAAAAAGAGCGCACTCTGGATAACGTAGTTATAAGAGGATATGAAAAATTTCCAAATTCGTATTTAGAGAATTATGCTCATATAAAAAAGGGAGAAGTATATTATGAAGAAAAAATAATATCTAAAACTGAACTTCTCAATAATCTGCCATTCATAAATCAGGCACGCAGTGCAGAAGTACTTTTTACTAAAGACAGCACTTCTCTTTATTTATACCTAGATAAGGCCGGAGCAAATAATTTTGATGGTCTTCTTGGTTTTCGCTCAGATGAAGAAACTGGAAAATTACGACTGGATGGTTATCTTAACCTTCAACTTATTAATAATTTGAATTACGGTGAACGCCTGGATCTTCAATTTAAAAGTGACGGGAATGATCAGCAAGCTTTAAATATTAATCTGGAGCTACCTTTTCTATTTCGATCTCCCATAGGCGCAGATTTTAATTTAAATCTTTTCAGAAAAGATACTACCTACTCTAACACACGACAGCAACTTTCCCTGTTTTATCAACTAAACTACAAAATGCGATTTACTGCAGGTGCACTTTTTGAAACCTCAGACGACCTAACTAATCAGGAAATTTCAAATACAGATATAGGGGATTATAAAAAAACTTTCATAAGTGGAGGTCTTTCAATATTACAGCCATCTGTTATTAAGTTTCTGCCTACTCTTTATCAATTTAAACTAAATGCCGGTATTGGTAATAGAAATACAGATAGCGAGAAAAGTGAACAACTGCTCATTGAAGCTTTAAGTGAATACACATTTTCAATAAACAAAAAATTTAAAATTTATACGGGAAACACTACCAAATCCCTTTCTTCTGACACCTATTTCACAAATGAATTATTCAGATTTGGCGGTATTAATAGTATAAGAGGTTTTAAAGAAAATAGTATTAATGCAAATTTTTACACTGCCTTTCGTACAGAATTTGCCTTCCTGCCTAATCCATCACTGTACTTACATACAATCTTTGATGTGGCATATTTTGAAAATAAGAATTTACAGCAGGAAGATCTAATATACAGTTTAGGTCTGGGTACTGGTCTTTCTACAGGTGCAGGAATTTTAAATATCAACCTCGCAAACGGAATACAAAAAAATAATTCTTTTAAATTTTCAAACACAATTCTTCACGTCAGCATTCTTTCTTCATTTTAACACTTTTTAACAGGATACTACAACGTTATATTGTTAAAATATTAAACATCAATCAATTACTCGTTGATTATTTGATTTTTAATGCACATTTTTATGATGGCTAATTTCAAATAAATCATAAATGAAAAAACTACTCTCCAAAATGCTAATACTATTTCTGGTATTGGCAGTGCAAACTGTATTTGCACAAACAAAAACAATCACGGGAACCGTGACAGACGATAATGGAATGCCCCTGCCGGGTGTTAATATTGTCGTTAAAAATTCATCCCAAGGGACGCAAACAGATTTTGATGGCAACTTTTCTATTGCCGCATCAGAAGGCGATATTTTAACTTTTAGTTACATAGGCTTTGCCCCACAGGAGGTGACTGTAGGCATTGGTAATCGCATGGACGTCGAGATGGCTGCTGGCGAGGCGCTTGAAGAAATAGTCGTTCTGGGCTATTCATCAACTCGCAAAACAGAACTTACAGGCTCCACCGTTCAAGTGGAATCTGAACAGATAGAGCAAGTTCCCGTAGCTAGTGTTGATCAGGTGCTGCAAGGTAAGGTTGCTGGTCTGGTATTTAATAATAATTCAGGTACCCCGGGATCTGCTTCAGATATCAGGATAAGGGGTATTAGCTCAATAACTGCTGGTAATGAACCATTATATGTAATTGATGGTGTGCCTGTGGTCAATAGCGACGTTTCTGTAGCGGCATCAGGATCCTCTCTTTCACCCCTTTCTAGTATTAATAGCAATAACATCGCCAGTATAACTGTACTAAAAGATGCCTCTGCAACAGCCGCGTATGGGGCACGGGGATCTAATGGTGTAATTGTAATTACAACTAAAAGCGGTACCGCAGGCAAGACTACTTTTAATTTTAGCTCTTCTTTTGGTTTTTCAAATGACGCCACTCACGGCCCTGATGTATTAACAGGAGCAGAAAGAGAAATGCTTTTTTATGAAGCTATTTACAATACATATGGCGAAAGCAACGGTTTTACTGAAGCTGGGGCACGAGATTTCTATGAAGCTAATCCTACTACATTCGGCACAGACTATGTTACATGGAACGCGGCAGGGCGCCCAGAGGCCAATTGGGAAGATTATATTACAAACGATGATGCTCCGGTATATGAATACAATCTCTCTGCAAGCGGCGGTGGCGACACTTATAATTTCTTTACATCTATAGGATATTTTAAACAGGAAGCAACAGTAATAGGATCTGATTTTGACAGGATTTCTGGATCTTTAAATTTTACTAAGAATCTTACCGAGAAACTGAGATTTAACACCTTAAATCAAGCCTCATACTCCTATCAGGACGGTTTGCTTGAGACAAGTGCATATTTCTCATCTCCCAGAACGGTAAAATACTTTATGCCCCCTATTGATCAACCTTACACGGCAGATGGAGAACTTAATACAGATATTTCTCTACCTAATCCTATTTACATATCTCAAAACGATATTGATGATAGCAAACTCACCAGAATTATTACAAACAACTCTCTAGATTGGGAAACTCCTATAACAGGCTTGACAGCTACGAGTAGAATAAGCATAGATCTTCAGGTTTACAACTACAAGCGCTATAGAAACAGAATTGAGGGAGACGGAGCCGGAAGCGATGGTTCTGGACAGGTAGCTAATACTAACAGAGCAAATTATGTGTTTCAGAATTCATTGAATTACACATGGAATATAAATGATGAACAATCTATCGATTTTACTGCATTGCAGGAATATCAAAAAAACAGATTTAATTATTTACAAGCTACTGCTGACGCGTTCTCTGATGATGGGCTTACTAATTTAAATTCTGCAGGTAACCCAACCTCAGCAAATTCTTATTATAATGATTGGTCTGTAGCCTCATACTTAGGCTTGGTACATTATAGCGGTTTTAATGGTAAATATATAATTGATGGTACCTACAGACGCGAAGGTAATTCTCGGTTTGGGCAGGACAATCGATGGGGTGATTTTGGTTCAGTAGGTGTTGCCTGGAATATTTTTAAAGAAGATTTTGTAAAAGACATAGGATTTGTTAATAATCTTAAGATAAGAGGTTCTTACGGAGTTACAGGTAATGCTAATATTGATTTGAACCAGTATCAGGCATTATTAAATTATGATTCAGACTATGCGGGGGAGGGAGCTTCTTACCCGGGAACATTTGGCAACAGTGATTTGTCTTGGGAGACTTCACATACTCTGGATGTTGGGATCGAGTTTGGCATTTTACAAAACAGAATTTCAGGAAGTGTGGCATACTACCGCAGAGAATCAAAAGATCTTTTGCTTGATGTTCCTCTTTCTCTAACAACAGGTTTTGATGAGCAGACAAGGAATATTGGTAGTATGGAAAATAAGGGATTTGAATTTGAATTAAATACTAATATAATTCAATCAGAAGATTTTAATCTTTCCATAGGAGGTAATCTGGCTACAAATAAAAATGAGGTTCTTGAACTTGCGACCGATGCAAATGGCAACGAAATAAATATCACTACACAAACTCAACGTGTGGAAACTGGCCATCCGGTTTATGGCTGGTATATGCCAACATGGGCAGGAGTTGATCCTGAAAACGGTGATGAGTTATACTATACAGAAGGCGAAGGTAGTGCTACAACAAATAATTTTAATGATGCTGAAAGTGAATGGCAAGGAGGAAGCGCAATACCAAAAATCACCGCTGGCCTTAATTTTCACGTAGATTATATCGGCTTCTTTTTAGATGCTAATGCTTATTATTCTGGCGGCAGTAAAGTATATGAAGAATGGCATCGTTATACGAATGCTATAGACTTGTATTCTTTACTTTATTATCAAGGGGTAGACGCAATTCTCGACAGATGGCAGGAGCCCGGCGATGTAACTCGTTTTGGCCGAGTTCAGGCAACAACTTTTCCATGGCAAAGACATTCTAAATTTTTATATGACGGGGATTTTATGAGAATTAAGAATATAACATTTGGTTACAATTTTAAAGGAGAATTAATTGAAACAATAGGACTAACCTCAGCGCGAGTATTCTTAAGAGGAACAAACATGTTTACATGGGTTAAAGATGACAATCTAAAATATGATCCAGAGACAGCCGCTGATGGTTTTACAAGGCTTACAACACCTCCTGTAAAATCTTTAATTTTTGGTATAAATCTTAAATTCTAAGAAAATGAAAAATATACATTTTAAATATAAAATTTTTGCTCTTCTGTTTGCAATGACCATAGGAGCATGCACAACAGAAGATCTTGATCCCTCTACAGAACAGAATAAGCCCGTTGAAGGCGGAATTACATCAGTGACTAATGTATATGGCCTTCTTAAAGGTGCATATAGCGGGATGACGGGTTCAGGTTATTATGGCAGGGACTATATTATAAATAATGAGGTGCGTACAGACAACGCCTTCTCAAATGGTAACTCAGGAAGATTTACCACAGAAGCTTCGTTTTCATACAATGCCAATACAGGTTTTTTCTGGGATGACGCTTATCGGGTAATTGCGAGTGCCAATATTATCATAAGCCAGGATGAAACAGGTTTGACAGGAGATCTTGATTATTTGACTCATATGAAAGGTGAAGCATACGCTATAAGAGCACTTGTACATTTTGATCTTCTTAAACAATATGGGCAGATGCATACTGGCGGCACTTTAGGCGTACCCTATGTAACTGAATTTAAAGGAGAAGATCTCTTCCCAGCCAGAAATACAATTGATGAAGATATGGCTATGATATTTGCAGACCTAGACACGGCATTCAGTCTCATGGACGAGAATTTTTACGATAGTAGTAAAGAGTTTATGTCTAAGTATACTGCCAAGGCTATAGAGTCTCGAGTAGCTACTTATTTTAGCATGTGGTCAAGAGCAATTAGTGCTTCTGAAGCAGTGATCAATTCTGGAGATTACTCTATAATCCCAGCCAGTAATTTTGTTAGCTCTTTTAGCTCAGACTCCTCAGCTAACTCCATATTCGAGCTTGCTTTTAACAGTACAGATAACCAGGGAATAAATGGATTAGCATACATATATCGAACTACAAGTGGTGGAAGCTACGGTGATGTACAGGTCATTGATAACGTAATTGATCTATACGAAGATGGTGATGTAAGAGCAGATATATTAGGTTATGAGGGAGATATGCTTAGAAATATAGGAAAGTATCCAGATAACCAGGGTTATGACAACGTAGGCGTATTAAGATATGAGGAAGTGATTTTAAACTACGCCGAAGCACTTTTTGAAACGGGTAATACAGCAGCAGCCATAGTGCAGATCAATACGATTACATCAAACAGAAATGCTTCATCATATACAACCCTAACCAAAGATGATTTACTTCTCGAAAGAAGAAAAGAATTCATATTTGAAGGCATGAGATATGATGACCTCTTGAGAACAGGAATGGATATTACGAAATTTTCAACACAGCAAAATTTTACGAGTACAATACCCTATGGAGATCACAGATTAGCCTGGCCCATTCCACAGGCAGAGGTAGATGCTAATTCAAATATTACCCAAAACGACGGTTATTAATCCATTTTTCAGATAATTAACTAGATATGGCTGCTCCAAAAGGGCAGCCATTTTTAATAAATAGAGATTAAATTGATAATTATTCATCAAATTAAGAATTTTTAACACTACTATATCGTTATATTAACAATAATTAAAAATATAATGAATAAATTATTGGTCATTTAACTTTTTATCTTGATTTTTGACGTGGCTAATTCAAATAAATCAAGAACATGAAAACAAAGTTTAGTGGAATGCTGACGCTTTTTCTTGCGTTGGTAGTGCAACTCTCGTATGCACAAACAAAAACAATTACCGGTACGGTAAGTGACGACAGTGGAGTACCTCTCCCGGGAGTGAACATTGTCGTCGAAGGATCCTCAACAGGTACACAAAGTGACTTTAATGGAAATTATTCCATTCAAGCTACTATTGGTGATGTCCTGACATTTAGTTACGTGGGTTTTGCCCCTCAACAAATTATTGTAGGCCCGGCAGATCGAATAGATGTAGCAATGGCTGCAGGAGAAGCTCTGGAAGAAGTGGTTGTAACTGCACAGGGAATCCGTAAAGAAAAACAAGCATTAGGATATGCGGTTTCTGAAGTTGACAATGAGCAACTGGAACAGCGTGCTGAAGGCGACGTAGGTCGTATTCTTTCTGGTAAAGCCTCTGGTGTGAATATTACCGCCCAAAGTGGTTTATCTGGATCAGGGACAAACATTGTAATACGCGGATTGAGTAGCTTTAGCGGCAGTAATCAACCATTATTCATAGTTGATGGCGTCCCTTTTGCCAGTGACACTAACAGTCAGGGAGATTTTGTAGATGGTAACAATGGCTCAAGTAGATTTCTTGATCTTGACCCTAATAACATTGCAAGTGTAAATGTTCTTAAAGGTTTAGCAGCAGCTACACTATATGGTACAGCTGGTAGAAACGGGGTTATCCTTATCACTACCAAAAACGGTGCAGCTGGAAATGCTATGAAAAAGAGCGAAATTACTGTAAGTAGTTCCGTTTTTTTTAATGAGATAGCCTCTCTTCCCGACTATACAAACAAATACGGCAACGGTTTTGACCAGGCCTTTGGGTGGTTTTTCAGTAACTGGGGCCCTTCATTTGAAGAAGAAGGCGTAGCAGGTTGGGGCGGTCAGGCTGCCATAGATGAAAATGGAACTGTTGCTCATCCTTACTCAACATCAACCTCGTCAGTTCAAGCTGCATTCCCTGAATTTCAAGGAGTGCGTTATGACTGGAAGCCTTACAACAGTGTTGAAAAATTCTTTCGCACAGGCGTAGTAAAAACTAATTCTGTAAACTTCTCAGGATCTTCAGATAACGGCAAAGTATCGTATAATGCAAACTTTGGCCATTTAGATGATGAAGGTTTTACACCTGGTAACAACCTGCGTCGATACACATTAGGTATGGGAGGAAAAGCTATTCTTTCTAACAAATTCTCCTTTTCAGGTACAATGAACTATGCAAAAACAGATTTTAAATCTCCACCTGTAGCAGCAAGTACTGGTAACAGTGTTTTTGGCGAAGGTTCATCAATTTTTGCCAACCTTTTCTATACACCCAGAAGTGTAGATATCCAAAGCCTGCCTTATGAAAGTCCCGTAGACCACTCTAGTGTTTACTATCGCCAGGGAAATGACATTCAGCACCCATTGTGGACGGTGGCAAATGCGCAGACCAGTCAGGTAACAAATCGGGTTTTTGGGAATGCATCATTTACTTACGATATAAATGATAATCTAAATCTTACGTATCGTTTTGGTCTTGATGTGTATAGTGAGAACAATACTAACTCTCAAAATAAAGGTGGTGTAGGCGGAAGCGTTGCCACACAAAGTGGTATTTATGAAACCTGGAATAATACTAACACGATCAATGATCATAATATTATCCTTACGGGTCAATATGAATTATCTGAGTTAATTGGTTTTAGCTTTAATACCGGGGCAACAACAAGACGTGAAGTATTTGATCAAAATGGCGTTTCGAGTTCGGGCCAACAGGTTTTTGGTGTATTGAGACATTACAACTTTCAATTACAAGATGAGATCCAGAGATATCAGGAACGTAACATAGCCGGTATGTATGGGCAGTTAGATTTGGATTATGATCGTATGGTTTATTTAACACTGGCAGGAAGAAATGACTGGGTTTCTAACTTAGCCTCAGACAACAGATCAATATTTTATCCTAGCGCAAGTGTTTCCTTAATTCCGACAAGAATATTTGAAGGTCTTAAAAGCCAGGGCGGTATCAACTACTTAAAATTAAGAGGTGGTTACGGTACATCTGCTAACTTCCCAACTGGATACCCTGTAGCAGCAACTTTAAGTTTGAACACTCAAGCTTTTCAAGACGGTTCTGGAACTGATGTAGTAACAAATACAAGCGCAGATCGCTTAGGAAACCCCAATCTTCAGCCCGAACTTCTTACTGAAATTGAGGTTGGTGTCGAATCTCGCTTATTAAATAACAGACTTTCGCTTGATGCTTCATACTACACAAGAACAACAAAAGACTTAATTGTAGATCGCCCTCTTGATCCATCAACTGGATACACCCTTACCAAAACCAATGTGGGAGAAATTAAAGCACATGGTTTTGAAGTTGATTTAGGTCTTGACATTTTTACTGCGGACAGTAAAGACGATTTTAACTGGAACATCAATGCAAACTGGACGACTAATGAATCTGAGGTTACAGATCTTGGTCTTGACACCGATATTGTTGTATATGCCGGTTTTAGCGACTTAGGTAATGCTGCTGTAGTTGGTGAACCTTTAGGAATAATCGTAGGTAGCCGTATTCAGCGTGATGAAAATGACAATTATGTAGTAAACGGTGCCGGTGATTATGTGGTAGAAGCAGGCACTTACAAAATAGGTGATCCTAATCCAGACTGGCAGCTAAACGTAGGTAACAGCATTAGCTATAAAAATTTCAGCTTTAATTTCTTAGTAAATTATACACAAGGTGGAGATATTTATACAAGAACTGTTTCTTCGTTATTAGGACGAGGATTAACAACTGATACAGATGATCGCCTAAACAGTTATATTCTACCCGGAGTACAGGCTGACGGCACACCTAATACTGTACAAATTAACAACTCGGCATTTTACTTCAATAATGTGGTATTTGGTCCTGATGAATTAGGAGTTTATGATGCAACTGTTATTAGACTGCAAGAAATATCATTAGGATATTCTGTTCCTACTCGATTATTAGACAGAACACCATTTGGCTCATTTAGCATTACTTTATCTGGCTATAACATGTGGTATGATGCAGTTAATATGCCAGACGGAACCAACTTTGACCCTAATGTGGCAGGTGTGGGTGTAGGTAATGGTAGAGGTTTTGACTACCTGAACGGACCAAGCTCTAAGAGATATGGCTTCAGTATAAAAGCTACATTTTAATTAAAAAAAAACAAATTGATCATGAAAAAAATATTTACATATTTTTCTATCGCTTTGATAGGAGCACTATTTTTTAATTCGTGCGAAACAAGCGAATTGAATCTTAGTGACGATCCTAATAATTTGACACCCGCTCAGGCTGATCCTGATTTTTACTTAAATGCGGTACAGATAAACTTTGCAAGACTTGTCGAGTCATTAGGAGAAACAGGCGCCGAAGTAACAAGAATTGAAAACATGGGTAGTCGTAACTATCAGAATGCGTACTCACCCTCTGGGTTTGATACAAACTGGCAACGCGCCTATCAGGGAATTTTAAAGAACATTGCAGACATGAATGTTCTTGCAGAAGAAGCTGGCCTTACTAAACATATTGCAATAGGTCAGTTTATCGAAGCTTATACGATTACTCTAATGGTAGACTACTTTGGCGATGTGCCTTATTCAGAAGCTCTTAATGCGGAAGAAAACTTAAACCCTGCTGTAGATAGCGGTGCAGATGTGTATGCCGCTGCTTTGAGTTTATTAGATAAGGCTATAGTAAATTTTAATGCTGAAGCGTTGACAGATCCCCAGTATGATTTTTATTACGACTATGATTATGACAACTGGATAAAAGCATGTAATACGCTAAAGCTTAAATTAGATATTACTACAGGAAACATTCCGGCTTTTAACAGCATAATTGCTTCAGGAAATTACATTGATGAAGTAGCAGAAGATTTCCAATTTACCTGGGGATCTAATCAGGTTCAGCCAGACACCAGACACCCTAACTATGCAGACAATTATGAGAATACCGGGGCTAATGATTATCAATCAGTATGGTTAATGGATATGATGGATACATCAAACGATCCTAGAATTCGTTATTATTTTTATCGTCAAAGCGAAACGGTACCTGGTTCTGATGGCACAGACCCCAATGAAGAAACACTAGACTGTTCTTTGCAAGCACCCCCGGCGCAATATGTTGCAGGTGGTTATGCATTCTGCACTCTTCCTAATGGCTACTGGGGCAGAAACCATGGTAATAACTCTGGTATACCACCAGATGGTTTGTTAAAAACTGCTCCGGGTGTATATCCTGTTGCAGGAAAATTTGATGACGATTCATTTGATGAAATTGCATTAGGAGCCGGTGGTGGTGGGTCAGGAATTACACCTATTATTTTATCTTCATGGGTAGCCTTCTGGCAAGCTGAAGCAGCAATGCTTACTAGTCCTGCTGCAGGATTGCCATTTATCCTTGATGGTACAGAAAAATCTATTTCAAAAGTTATGACATTTGGAAGTGTTGATCCAGATGCAGATCTTACTTTCGAACCAACTGAAGATGATGTTACGGCATTCATGGATGCTCTTGAAGCATCTTTTACCGCAGCTGGAAGCGAAGAAAAGTGGAATATAATGGCGAAGCAGTTCTTTACAGCTCTTAAAGGGAACGGTATTGACGCATACAATTTCTACAGAAGAGAAGGATACCCTACAGATATTGAGCCAAACCTTGAGCCAAATCCCGGAGCATTTATAAGATCGTTCTTATATCCGGCAAATTTTGCAAACACTAACTCTTCTGTACAACAGAAAGCATCTGTAACTCAACAAGTATTCTGGGATGATAATCCGGCTTCACCGGGATTTCCAGTAGGAAACTAATAAAAAAGATAAACAATGAAAAAAATAGCAATAATAATAGCAATATTATCTGCCGGCATTTATTCATCGTGTTCAAGTGATGATAAGGTGGTAGATAATGTTCTTGATACAGTTACAAGAGGCGCTGTCTTACGTACAGTAAGCTTAAATAGCAGCAACTTCAATGCTTTTGATCCAGAGTCCATATTCTCGGTTACTTTAGAAGAACAAGATGTTGAAGATGGAGGTTTAATGTCTAGTGTTGATGTCTTAGTATCTTTTACAGATAATCAGGATGATCCTGTAGACATAAGTGTAGAAGAGCAATTACTACTTACACTTCAACCTTCAGATTTTACCACAGGACCAAATGGTTTACCCAGAATTACTTTTGAAACAAGTCTTTCTGCTGCCGCTGCGGCTGTAGGTCTTTCACCAGGAGAGTATAGCGGTGGTGATACCTTTACATATCGTTTGGTTTTAAATCTTACTGACGGAAGGTCTTTTACTAATACTGATGCTAGCGGTACTATTTCAGGAGGATCTTTTTTCACTTCTCCATATTCATATCTCGTAGGTGTTAACTGCACACCTACTTCACCTATTGCAGGTGATTATAGCGTCACAATTGAAGATAGTTATGGTGATGGATGGAATGGCGCTTCTATTACAGTAGAAATTGATGGTGTAACTACTGACTATACTCTAGATGACGGCGCTTCTGGTTCATTTGATTTCACAGTTCCTGAAGGCACTTCAACTTTCTCTATGACTTTTAATTCTGGAGATTGGGATTCTGAAGTAACATTTCAAATATTTGCACCTAATGGTAAAATAGCCGCAGATGCAGGACCGAGTCCGGAAATAGGTGAAATAGCATTAAGCATATGCCCCGATTAATGATCATTTTTAGCCAATTTTTATATTAAATAAGGAGGTTATCCCACATGGGTAACCTCCTTTTGTTTTTAATTATGAAAAGAAATATCTTAAAATATAGTCTTGCCTTAATCCTGGTATTATTTACACATGAATATTATGCGCAAATTTCTGGGCTGAATCCAGGCGTATCTGGCGGTAATCCGTTATTCTCAAGAAATTCAGACGGTAACTTAAGTAAGATAATTAGAGAGGCTGGCAAATCTAGAGTTCTTTATGATGGTGAAACTGTGGGCTCCCCCTATCCTATTGAAAATTTTATTCCTGCACAGATTTACTACAGCGATGAATACGTAGGCACACATCTAATCCGTTACAATGCATGGCGCGGTCAGATGGAAATTAAAGAAACTAATGACCCTGATGAAGTTTATAAAATTTTTCTTGTCGATAAAAATATACATTTAGTATACAATGGGCATTTATTAAAATTCAGGACATTTATTGATGATAAAGGTTCAACGATTAATGCCTATCTCACTACACTTATTGACAATCAAAAATATACTTTGTACAGGCGATTAGCAGTGAAGTTTTCAGAAGGAAAAGCCGCTGTCAATTCTATGGTAAATCCCATACCCAGCAGATTTACTCATTTTACAGATTACTACTTCTCGAGACCCGGTGAACCTATAATCCTATATGTAAACCAGCGAAGACAAAAATTTATTGACCAATTTCCAGAAAACCTCCAAAAAGAGGTCAAAACCTTCCTCAAAGAGGCAAAAATCGATCTGAAATCAGAAAAAGACTTAATTAATACATTTAACTATGTCAACACTTTGTAGAAAATTTAGGCTTTACGCATTTACCTTATGTGCACTCACCGGTAATTTTATATATGCACAAGTTGATGCTCAAGCCCCCCAGATAGGAATGGTAGAGAGCGATCCATATGCTAATTATTTTCAAAGAAGAACTCCTGCAATGGACTTTCTACTTAGCCAAATTCAAAATCCTGGTGATGAAATTAAATATGACATAGGCCAAATACAAGGTTCTCCATATGAAAACGCAAGCTTTACAAAGGGTGACCTACTTTACAAAGGCAAACTCCTAAAAAGTCTCTTCTACAGATACAATTCTTACTCAGATGAAATAGAAATAAAGGAAACTCTTTTACCAGAAGAAGAGTACAAAGCCCTAATAAAAGATTTTGACTTAACTCTTGTAAGTGACAAGGCGATATATACACTCAGAACTTTCAAAAAAGACAAAAAAGAAGCGACTGGTTATTTTAAACTAATAGAAGGTGGAACATATTCCGTCTTCACACATACTTACACGAAATACAAAGAAGGTAAGCCAGCAGCAAATTCTATGGTAAACCCTATACCAAGCAGATTCACAACCTACATTGATTATTTTTTAAGTGGCCCCTCAATTAAGCTAACTTACATAGAGAAAAAAAAAGACATACCTAAGACTTTTTCAAATGAGAAACAGAAAATCATTAAAAATTTAATTAAAGACAATAATCTCAACTTTAAAAATGAATCTGATTTTATATCCTTGGTCAAATTACTAAACTCACAAAAATTATAAAATACATCTTCCGTTTATTGAAAATGAGCGAAAATTTTCAGTTAAGTTTTATGCATTATTTTTAATTTACTTCCAATTAATTTTATCACAAAACGCAACCAGATTTCAAGATTATCAAATCATCATCAATTATGATCATATATCCTTGAAATAGTGTTCTTACCAAAACATTTGTTCACAAAAACGTAACCTAATTCTCACTTTATTTAAGGATTTATTAACTGTTAAATTCTTAAAATGACTTAAAAAAGTGTTTTTATATTTTTTTTTGTAATTGAAAAATAGCACTTTTGGCGCGGCTAATTCAAATAAATTATAAAACATGAAAACAAAGTTTAGTGGAATTTTCACGCTATTCTTAGCGTTGGTTGTGCAAATTTCTTTTGCGCAAACCAAAACAATTTCTGGAACGGTTACCGATGATAACGGGGCACCACTTCCAGGGGTAAACATTGTAGTTAAAGGTACAACTACAGGAACCCAAACAGATTTTGACGGACTCTATTCTATAGAAGCAAGTACAGGCGATGTTCTTACTTTCTCTTATATAGGATTTGGGGATGAAGAGGTTACAGTAGGCTCATCTACAACCGTAGACGTACAACTTAAAGCCGGAGAATCTCTGGAAGAGGTTGTTGTTACAGCTTTAGGTATAAAGAGAGACAAGAAAGCTCTGGGTTATGCAACTCAGCAAGTTGATGGTTCTGAAGTTTCTGATGTTCCCACTCAAAACTTCGTGAATTCACTATCAGGTAAAGTTGCTGGTTTAAAAATTACCAACACAGGTACCTTAGGTGGATCTTCTAACGTTGTTATACGTGGAAATTCATCTTTAACAGGTAATAACCAAGCTCTTTTTGTAATTGACGGTACACCTGTAGGCAATGAAAACAATAACAGAACGGGACAATCTTCAGGTCGTGGTGGTTACGATTATGGTAACGCAGCATCTGATATAAACCCAGATGATATTGCTTCAATAAACGTACTAAAAGGTGCGGCTGCAACCGCATTATATGGTGCTAGAGCTGCAAACGGTGCAATTATAATTGAAACTAAAAAAGGAAGCAAAAACAAGGGAATTGGCATAGCAGTTACTTCAAGCCTTATGATGTCTGATGTGAATAAGGAAACTCTTCCTACATATCAAGACCAATATGGTGCTGGTTATGGTGCTTACTATGCTTCTGAAGATGGGTATTTCAATCTTTCTGATATAGATGGTGACGGAAATCTTGATGAAACAACTCCATTTACGGAAGATGCTTCTTTTGGTGCTGCATTCGATCCTAACAGAATGGTTTATCAATGGAACTCTCTTTATCCTCAACTAGATACTTATCAACAAGCTACTCCTTGGGTAGCGGCTCGACACACGCCAAACGATATCTGGAAAACAGGATATACATCAATTAATTCTGTTGCTTTAGACGGAGGTACAGATGTAAGTTCATTCCGTGTGAGTGCAACTCATTTTAATCAAGAAGGTAACCTGCCTAATAGTAACATTAAAAGAAACACTATTAAATTTAGTGGTTCTCACGATTTTACTGACAAATTTAGCGCTCAAACCAACGTAACATTTACTAAAACTGATGGTAAAGGACGTTACGGTACGGGATATAGCGCTCAAAACATCATGCAACAGTTTAGACAATGGTCTCAAACTAACGTAGATGTATACGAGCAAAGAGATGCTTACTTTGCTACAAGAGAAAACATCACATGGAATCCAAATGGTCCAAATGATCTTTCTCCTATTTATTCAGATAACCCATATTGGGTTTTATACGAAAATTACGAAACTGACACTCGAAACAGATATTTTGGTAACATAAATCTTAATTACGAGATAAGCGACGTTTTTAGCGTATTGGGTAGATTTACTTTTGACACATACGAAGAATTACAAGAAGAAAGAATTAACGTAGGAAGCGCAGATGTGGCTAAGTATAGCAGATTCAATAACAGAGCTGCTGAATATAACTACGATCTTATTCTTAATTTCAACAAGGATATTACAGACGATTTAAACTTAGATGGTAACCTTGGGGTTAACCTTCGTAGAAACGAAAGAAATTATATTCTTGCCAGCACAAACGGTGGTCTTAATGCACCTGGTTTTTATGCTTTAAGCAACAGTGCAAGCCCTATGAACCCACCTGATGAGTATGACATGAAGAGAATGCTTGACGGTGTTTATGCCAGAGCAGGTGTAGGTTATTTAAACACTTACTTTGTAGAAGGTACTATTAGAAGAGACCGTTCTTCTACTCTTCCTATGGAAAACAATACTTTTTATTATCCTTCGGTATCTACTAGTGTTCTTTTATCTAATGTGATTGAAGCAAACTGGTTAAACTTTGCTAAACTAAGAGCTAACTATGCAGAAGTAGGTAACGACACAAGTCCTTACAGAGTATTTAATACTTATTCAATTTCTGCTCCTTTTGACGGTGCGGGTTGGGCTAGTAACAACTCACAGCTAGCTAATCCTGATTTGAAGCCAGAGCGCATGAAATCATATGAATTTGGTCTTGAAGGAAATATTCTTGATAGAAGAATAGGTTTTGACGTTTCTTATTATAACTCGAAAACTGAAAACCAAATTACTCCCGTACCCGTATCTACAGCAACAGGTTTTACATCAAAACTTTTAAATGCAGGTACAATTGAAAACAAGGGTGTGGAAGTTTCGTTACGTCTTAACCCGATCAGAACAGAAGATTTTAGCTGGAACATGAACATTAACTGGTCTAAAAACAAAAGTTCAGTTCTTGAATTAACAGACGGTATCAACAACCTTCAGTTAGGTAGCTTTCAGGGTGGCGTAAGTATTAATGCTGCACCAGGTCAGCCATATGGAGCTATAAGAGGTACTGCTTATGTTTATGATACAGATGGTAATCGTGTTATTACTGATGCTGGTTATTATGAGACTACTCCTAATGCAAACTACATCATTGGTAACATTCAGCCAGACTGGACAGGAGGTGTATCTAACACTTTTGACTACAAAAACCTAAGTCTTAGCTTCCTTATTGATGTACAACAAGGAGGAGATGTATTTTCTCTTGACACATGGTATGGTTTTGCTACAGGATTATATGATCAAAGTGTAGGAACTAATGATCTTGGCAACCCAATAAGAAATACTATTGCTAATGGTGGTGGTGTGATCTTAGATGGTGTTCAGGGTGATGTTTCATACAACGACGACGGAACATACGTAGTTTCTAACACTTCTGCGAATACTGTAAGAGCTAGAACAGATTATTATGGGAATCCTTATGGATATGGTAGAGATGCTAACGAAGGGCACGTTTATGATGCTTCATTCGTTAAACTAAGAGAAGCTAGTCTTACTTATAGTTTTGGTAAAAAAGTTCTTGATGTTGTTCCATTTACAAGAGGTTCTATTTCAATCATAGGAAGAAACCTGTGGATCATCCATAAGAACATTCCATATTCTGATCCTGAAGCTGGTTTAAGTTCAGGAAATATTCAAGGTTACCAATCTGGTGCTTACCCAACAATGAGAGAAATTGGTGCTAGCCTTAAACTTAACTTTTAATAAAAATAATTATGAAAAAATATATTGTAGCTCTTACAGCACTTGTATTCTTTTGGTCATGTCAAAGTGATGAGGATTATGAAAACCTCAACCGTGATCCAAAAAATCCAACTGAAGTGTCCTCTGAGTTTTTATTCACAGCTGCGACAGTTAGCTTATCAGACAACATGGCTAGTCCTAATGTGAATGATGGACTTTACAGGTTTCTTTCTCAGTACTGGACAACAACTACATACTTAGATGAGCCTAATTATAATCTATCATCTAGACAAAACCCTGATAATGTATGGTCAGAATTATACCGAGATGTAATTTTTGATATTCAGGATGCCAAGAAAATAGTAGCAGCAAACACAGAGCTTGAGCAAAGTGAAATAAATGCTAGATTAGGGCAGTTAGAAGTGATCGAAGTTTATGCTTGGAGCGTTTTGGTTGATACCTTTGGTGATGTGCCTTATTCTCAAGCTATACAAGCAGATGAATTCCCACTTCCTGAATATGATGACGACATGGCTATCTACGAGGATCTTATCGCAAGATTAGGTTCAGTTAATGCAATGTTATCTGCAGGAACTGGTTACACATCAGCCGATGCTATATACGGAGGAGATATGGACCTTTGGATTAAATTTTCAAATTCATTGCGTCTTAGATTAGGAATGAGAATTTCTGATGTTAATGCTACTCTATCACAAGCGACTGTAGAAGCTGCTGTTGCGGCTGGTGTATTCACATCTAATGATGATAATGCTACTGTTGTTTATCAAAGTAATGACCCTAATACCAATCCACTTTGGGTTGATTTAGTTCAAAGTGGTCGTTCAGATTTTCTTGCATCTGCTACAATTGTAGATTACATGAATGAATTAGAAGATCCAAGAAGAGAAGCTTACTTTGATGAAAATCTTGAAGATGGATACGTTGGTGGTGTATATGGAGGTAGTAACAACTATTCTTCTTATACTCATATAGGAGATCCTTTCTTAGATCCTACAAGAGAAGGTATTTTAATTGATTATGCTGAGGTTGAATTTAACTTAGCAAGTGCTGCTGAGTTAACTTATTCTGTAGGTGGTACCGGCGAAAGCCATTATAATGCTGCTGTTACAGCATCTATTGAATACTGGGGTTTTGCTGATACTGTTGCTGAGGACTATCTTGCGCAGACTGACGTGACTTATGATGGCACTTCAGAGCAATTAGCAAAACAATTCTGGATCGCAATGTTTGACAACCCATTCCAAGGTTGGTCTGTATGGAGAAAATTTGATGCTCCTGAATTAGCAATACCAGAAGAGTATGAAACTCCGGTACCATTGCGCTTTACGTACCCTGTAGATGAGCAAAACTTAAATGTAGATAATTACATTAACGCATCTTCTGCAATAGGTGGTGATGATCAACAAACACCGGTATTCTGGGATGTGAACTAATTAGTTCGTAGAATAAATTATATTCAGGCCTGTGAAGAAATTCTTCACAGGCCTTTTTATTTTTAAAGCTATACACCATTCATTTTATAAGTTTCATACATTTGCTGCATGAATCAAAAAATCTACGGCACACGCGCTATTATTGAAGCCATTAAAGCAGGTAAGGAAATAGGCAAAATATATCTTCAAAAAGATCTTACTAATCCCTTATCAAAGCAGCTAGAAGGATTAATACAAACAGAAGGCATCTCAGTTTCCTATGTTCCGCCTGAAAAATTACATAAGCTATCTGACCAAAATCATCAGGGAGCAATAGCTACTATCTCCCCTATTCAATTCGCGAATTTTGAAGCCACAGCTGAAGCTATTCTAGCAGCAGAAAAACCAGCACTATTTCTTTTGCTTGACCAACTTACAGACGTTCGTAACTTTGGAGCTATTATTAGAACTGCAGAATGCACGGGAGTTGACGCTATTATTATACCAAAATCTGGTGGAGCGCCGGTTACAGAAGACACAGTTAAGACATCAGCGGGGGCTATTTTCAATCTACCCATTTGTAAAGTTGATCACCTTAAGGATGCTTTGTTCTATTTACAAGGATCCGGAGTACAAGTGCTTGCAGCTACCGAAAAAGCGGACAAATTAATTTATGATGTAGATTTTACTAAACCTACCGCAATTATAATGGGAAGTGAAGGGAAAGGCGTTACACAAGGTTTATTAAAGCTTGTAGATGACAAAGCTAAACTACCAATGAGCGGAAAAATAAGTTCATTAAATGTTTCTGTAGCTTGTGGAGCTTTTTTATATGAAGTGGTAAGACAAAGGTTTTAATTAATCGTCTAATTCATCCTCTACAGATTCATCTTCGTAAACAGGATCTATAAAATTACCCTGTTCATCAAATTGTCTTAGAAAAGGATCTGTTTCCGGATTAAAATCCTCTTTTTCCCAATCATATTTTTTTGGCTTGGCTATTCTATTTTTAATTAGAAAAGCTAATCCAAATCCGGATAAAAAGCCTGACAAATGTCCTTCCCAACTCATTTCAGAATCTATAGGCATAACACCCCAGACAAGGCTTCCGTAGATGAAAACCACCACAAGCGAAAAAGCCGTAAGGCGATAGTGTCTCGCCCAGATACCTTTAAAAAATAAAAAGGATGCAAGACCATAAACGATTCCACTAGCTCCTATATGGTAAGCTTCTCTTCCTACACTCCAGGTTCCTATTCCTGTTAACAAAAACAGTAAGCATATTACTGTAAGTGCGACTCTTTGATAGAAATAGAAAAGCCCTGCCATTAGTAACAATACAGGTAAACTATTACTTAGCAAATGATTCAAATTTGCATGAATAAAAGGAGCGAAAAAAATACCACGTAGTCCGGAAAGGGTTCGAGGTAATACTCCATAACTAGTAAAATCTAAATTAAGCTTTAGCTCTGCCCAAAACACCAGCCACATAAGCAGAACAAAAAGAACGGGATAGAGGATCACCCGGTTTGTAAATTTAAAATCCCCCATATCATCTTTAAAATTCATACGTTAGTATAGCAACATTTTGACCAAAAAAGAAAACTGGCAACTATGTCATATTACCTTATAAAAATTGGATAATTTTAAACCATGAACGCACCTCTAGCTGAACGATTAAGACCTCGACAACTTAGTGACTATCTTAGTCAGGATCATCTTGTAGGCAAAGATGGCTCATTAACTGTTGCCATAAATGCCGGAATTATACCTTCAATTATCCTTTGGGGACCTCCTGGTGTGGGCAAAACCACTTTAGCCACCATTATCGCAGAAGAATCAAAAAGACCGTTCTATACGCTTAGCGCAATCAATAGCGGCGTAAAAGATGTACGCGAGGTAATTGAAAAGGCAAAATCTTCTGGCGGACTATTTACACAGAAGAACCCTATACTTTTTATAGATGAGATTCATAGATTTAGTAAATCCCAGCAGGACTCACTGCTAGGTGCAGTAGAAAAAGGTTGGGTAACACTTATTGGTGCAACTACAGAGAACCCAAGTTTTGAGGTTATCCCCGCCCTGCTTTCTCGCTGTCAGGTTTACATTCTTAAACCATTTTCTGCAGACGATCTTAAGGCTCTAATTAAAAGAGCTATAAAAGAAGATTGCATTATTGCGAAAAAAAATATTGAACTAAAAGAAACGGAAGCGCTTTTAAGACTAAGTGGTGGGGACGCAAGAAAACTGCTGAATATTTTTGAGCTCATTGTAACTACTGAAGCTTCTAATGATGTAGTTATCACCAATGAAATGGTACTCAAAAAAGTACAACAAAATACGGTGTTATATGATAAAACCGGAGAACAACATTATGACATCATTTCAGCATTTATAAAATCTATACGTGGCAGTGATCCTAATGCAGCGGTTTATTGGTTAGCACGTATGATAGAAGGTGGCGAAGATCTTAAATTTATTGCCAGACGCCTTATTATTTTAGCTTCAGAAGATATTGGGAATGCAAACCCCACAGCATTGGTGATAGCAAATAATACTTTTGCAGGCGTGAATACAATTGGTTACCCGGAAGCTCGAATAATTTTGAGTCAATGCGTGACCTATCTGGCCACCTCTCCTAAAAGCAATGCATCTTATATGGCTATAAACAAGGCTCAACAACTCGTTAAGCAAACAGGAAATCTGCCTGTTCCCCTTCACTTACGTAACGCTCCTACAAAACTTATGAAAGACCTGGGTTATGGTGCAGACTATCAATATGCGCATAACGGAGCTGGTAACTTTGCAAATCAGGAATATTTACCCAATGAGGTGAAAAATACGAAGTTCTATGAGCCGGGAAACAATGCCCGTGAAGAAGGTATTCGCAAGTTCCTAAAATCGAGATGGGATGATAAATATAATTATTAGTTACTGCTGAAGATCATTTTTACTAAACCTGAAACACCTTTAATTTCTCGTTCTACAACAAATTCTCCTTCGGCATTTATATAACCAACACCCGCAAATTGAGACGTATTTACAAAATAGGAGCCAGCTGCCGTTTTAGAGGCGCTACCTATTTTGTTTTCGCCTTCATAAATATCAAAGCCTTTTTCTGTAAGTTGTAATTTATAGCTTCCATCGGTACTGGTATAGTTCTTAGCAGGGGTTTGAGCTGCTGTAGAAATTTCAATTTTCTCAGGCGATTTTACTGTCTCTTCAGGCTGATTTTGTACCTCTTTTGGTTGATTTTCAACAATATTTACCGGCTTTTCTACTTTCTCGTAACTAGAAACAACTACTGTTTTAGGCGTTTCGGCTTCAGTAACTGCTTGTGGGCTGGTAGCGCTAACAGTTGGTGCTGATGTTTCGCCTCGAGCTGTCATTGCACTGCCAGTATACTCATAGTCCATTTCTGCTATATCTGCAAAAGCGTCGCGCATGGCCTCGTGATAAGCTTCTTTATATTCTTTTATCTTACTTTTCCCTTCTGGTGAGGTGTAAACGACTTTACCCATACAATCTGCCAGAGTCAGTACAATTTTTGTACTTAAAAAACCACTGCTGGTTGCGTCTGCATAAAGTGTATTACAGTTGTTAGTGCTTGTATTTATATCATCTGGCAACTCCTCTCCTTTTATAAATGCCTCAAAGCCATATTTATTAAATAAGAATTTTGTGAGGCTATTGACCTGAAATTCATCATCTGCATTTAAAAAACCAAATTTATTGGGTACAATTACATATTTATATGCGTTGAGTTCCTGACCGTATGTGCTTAAAGAACCTATTACAAGTAAAATTAAAATCGCTGCTTTTCTCATTATTATCTTCTTTTATGAATGACAAATTGCATTCCTAATTGCATTGAAAAATTATTTGCCTTTGCTAAATTAACATACTCTAGCACATTATCTGCAGCCAGATACAAATTAAATTTATTTAGCTGCGCTGAAACTAAAAAACCCACATTAGTAAAAGAATAACTATCTACAGTGTAGGTAAGTTTACCTCTAAAAATTTCTGAAAGACCGGTGTCTACAAATCCAGTCACAGCTACTTGTGGAGATAAAGGCCTCTTTATTGCTGCAAATTGCAAACCTGCACGGGTAAAACTATCTCTTTTGTTTGGTTTTAAGCAGTCGCAACTCTGGTCACCGTTAAATGTGTAATCAATCGAGCCATATACCTTTAGTGGTCTCCATGTGAAATATTTATCATCAGAAAAATCCCCGTACTTTACATTCTTATTAAAATCGTCTTCCAGATCGTCAAAATATTCAGGATTTGCATCATCGCCTACTGCTGCGGGAAAAGCAAATCCTATCCCTTCTAATGTGTAATTACCGCGTAGATAATACTTTTTTGTTTTCGCTGTATGCGCAATTAAACCAAGATCTACAAAACTCCCCGTTACCTGCCAATTATCGGCAAATTTATAGGTAAAACCGAAATCTAAGCCCACACCCATATTACCGCTAATTAGCGAATTTTTCAGCAATTGCGAAGGAGTCAAATTGTCAAAACCATTTGTGCCTGAAGTTTGCAATACGGCATTTGTATTGATTAGTTCATGTGTATAAATATTATTTCCTTCGGGTGATAGATTTGTAACAAACTCACCTGTATTATCAATACTTTCAAAACTGAACATACTACCATAAACCTTACCTCTAAGCCCCAAGATGAGTGATTCATTTACTTTTCTGGTGTATCCTAAATGAAAAACAGACAGGATCTCACCTTTGGTCACCGCATCTGAAACATCAAAATGTTTACCGATGTAATCTGAATTACCCTCGTAAGCTAATATAGCAGGGTCTTTAGGAAAATAAAGTATAGCGTCAGTTTCCTGATACCACCCGCCAGAAAGATAATCACCATTAGGCAGACGTAAACCCAAACTTAATATTTCGAGATTTTCATTTACTGTAAAATAATCCTTCCGCGAAAGCGAAAAAACTTGTTCTCTAATTCTGTCATTGAAAGTAGAATTGTTATCCTTTTTAAAAAGATCATAAAATGTTACTCCCGTAGAACCTCCCTGTATATGAAATCCAGAGAGTAGTGGCACACCAATGTGCATATCAAAACTAACATCTGTCCCGGGATTTAAAAGCAAACTTTGTGGCAAACCATCTACATTATAAAGTTGTATCTGGTTTTGAGCCATTGTTGACCAGACTACTATGAAGATAAATATAAGTGCTAAAAAATACTTCATATCAAAAAGTCAAATGGTATCTCAACTTAGACTGAAAGTTTAGCTCTCCTGAAACAGGATTACCGTCGGGAATAATCTCTGTAGCAATTGATATAGAAATAGAGGCTCTTATCAAATCAAGATCTTCACCTGTAATTACCTCATCATAGATAGTAGTTACCGGCTGGTCATTTGTACTTCCTGTGACATTTATCTGCACGCTATACGTAATGTTGCCTTCTTCATCAAGAAAGTTGAGTGTGGTAATAAAGCCTTGAAAAAAGGTGTTTTCAATTCTCACATACAACCCGAGCTCTTCAAGGTTTTCCTGAAAAAACTCATCATCAAACAATTCTACCCGTGTTTCCTGCGTAGTAGCGGGCTCTATTATAGCTCCGGTTTCATCTGTGAAATTTTGAGCATCTAGTGTGAAGTAAATAAGATCGAGGTCAACGTCCTGCTCTGTGGCAAATTCATCTGCCTGATCGAGGTCAATGTCGCGCACGCAACCTGTTTGTAAAAGCACATATAAAATTATAAGTGCCTTTACTCCTATTCTTTTTAGCATGGAGAGTTTTATTTTGAAAAACGAGAAAAGGCTTGACTTATTGCTAGAGGTAATTAAGTATTTCTGGTAGCGTATTTACAACTCGCTCATCACTGTGCAAATTTGCTTTGTGATAATTAAAGCAGATGGTTTGCATGCCAACGCCGCGAGCCCCTAGAATATCTGCTTCATACGTATCTCCTATCATAACACTTTCAGCATGGGTCGCTTCAGCTATTTCAAGGGCGTATCTAAATATTTTAGGATCTGGTTTTTTTACCCCTACAGACTCACTTGTAGTAACCGACTTAAAAAAATGATCAATTTTTGAATTTTTCAATTTCTTTAATTGCACTTCTTCAAAACCATTTGTAATTATATGTAAATGATAATGGTTATTAAGATATTCAAGCAGCGCTAAAGTACCTTCAAAAAGGTGGTTATTATCGGGTAAAAAGGCGATATAATCGTCTGCTAATTTATTGATTAAGTGATCGTCGATTTCTATATTTAGATTATCAAAAGACTTTTTCAAACGGCTATACCTCAGCTGTTCTTTTGTGATTTGTCCCTCTCTAAAATATTTCCAGTATTGAAAATTTATTGGAATATATTCTTCAAGAAATTTAGAAGTTTCTATATCAATTCTATTCTTAATAAATATTGAATCAAATGCCATTGCAGAATTTTTATCAAAATCCCAAATCGTATGATCCAAATCAAAAAAAACGTGCTTTATATTTAATATCTTACTCATGAACTAATTGTCTAAAAAATTGTTTCCACTGCCCCTCGTCGTCGCCCTTACCGGTAAATGATTTGTTCTTGAAACTGAAAATAAAATGCCCATTCACATCTTTTACTAATTCCTGCATACTTAAAAAAGAATCAAGCGCTTTGTTTAGCTGTTGCTCTGGCATATTGTGTGATTCAAAAACGCCAGACTGTGCACATACGGGATGTATTAATAACGGCGTAGGACTCTCGTAATCCATATCATAAAATAAAAAGGGCGTGCAGGTACCTGCCCTAAATCCTAAAGTATCAGGATAGCCCATTGAGTAGTCATTTTCTGCTTCTTCCTGAACCATCTCCCGGTAGTGCTCTGGCAAACTAATCATGTGATTTGTGCATCTCACAGCATTGAGCGGTTTATTGGTTATGCCTTCTATTCGCCTTTTTTCTATTTTCATTTGCTTAGGATTACCTAATGCCTCTTTAGAAAAAAGCAATCCTATCTGTGCATAATCGCCTACCATCTTAATAAGCTCTCTAAACCTCCCTTTATTGTATCTTATGTTCTTAGTGTACGTAGAATAATCACCTACCTGAAAGAAATAAATGAATTTGTGACTGGCCTTTTTTTGAACATTGATCAACCAGCTAAATGTATCATAAGGATCTTTTCGCAAACCCAGATTTACCCGTAGCCTGCCCCATATCCTACTAATGTGTAACTTAGAAAGGTCGCTGAAGATTCCGCCCAACTCCCGCATTATTCCTATTTGGTAAAAATCATAAGCCTGCTCTACATCAATTAGAGCCTGCATCTTATAAGGCTGGTCATCTGCCCATTTATATCCCGGAAATCTATCTGCTAATTGCCCCTTAAAAATAACAGCCCACATATCAATAACAGGTTGTTCTAGAAAGCCTTGTTGATAACCCAGACTTTCAGCCGCCGGAAATCTACCGGCGCTGTCTTTTACATGGGGTAGAAATTCCTCATATCTGCTTAGCAATACAAATGCCGCTGCAAAAATATCATAGGGCACCATGCTTTTAGGACCTGTAGGAAAGAAGCACTTCGTATTTTCCCACTTCTGCACATTGATCTCCATATCTGCAATGCCCTGCTCAAATAACACTTCCTGACTTTTAATATGTAGTTCTTTACCCAGCGGTTTTGTGGTGTAAGAAAGTTTAAGGCTATCATGAACGATAAACTCATCTACAGTTGTTGTAAATCGCACTGGTATTCTTAAAATGCGCGTACAGATGTGCTTAAATGAATAAATCAATCTGGGCGTTATTTTATGCGTATATACTAAAAGCATCAGAATCTATTTTTTTGGCAAAAGTCTTATTTAACGATTACATTTCTCAAATGAGACCTTCATCAGCAAAACTAAAGTATGCATTTTCAGTAACTATTAAATGATCCAAAACTTTTATATCAAGACTTTGAGAAGCTAAAGAAAGTTTTTTGGTAAGTGCCTTATCTGCCTGACTGGGTTTAAGGGCGCCTGAAGGGTGGTTATGTGCCAAAATTAATGAGGTTGCTCCTAATTCTAAAGCCTTTTTAAGCACTAATCTAACATCTACTAAAGTTCCAGTTATCCCTCCTTTACTCAACTGATTTTTTTGAATCACCTTATTTGAATTGTTGAGATACATGATCCAAAATTCTTCATGCGGTAATTCTCCCAAAATGGGCTGGAGAATCTCAAATACAGAGGAGCTGCCACTTATCTTATCGCGCTCTAATGCATCCTCACTACGGCGCCTTCTGCCTATTTCTAAAGCAGCGGCAATAGTTACTGCCTTTGCTTCACCTATACCTTTAAATTTCATTAATTGAGAAATTTCCAGCTTGCCCAGTTCATTTAAATTATTGCCTACAGAAGATAAAATACGCTGACTCAAACTTACTGCGCTTTCATTGCGGCTACCACTACCTATTAAAATAGCGATAAGCTCTGCATTGCTTAGCGACGTTCTTCCTTTTTGCAAAAGTTTCTCGCGTGGACGATCATCTAATGACCAATTTTTAATTGAAAAGTACTCTGGAGATTCTGCCATAGATGTGCTTTAGATAAAAATATAAAATGTATTTCTAATAGCTTCCTATCTACAGAAGTAAAGCAGTTTATAGAATTCTGTTTATGTCTTCAAAGTTTAGTCCGCCATAATTACCACTACTCATAAGTAGCAATGCAGTTTTATCTAATTTTAAACCAAAAAGGTATTCTTTAAAAGCTTCGGCATCTGTAAAAACCTGAAGATCTTCCCGGTCAAAAGCCTTAAAAATCTCCTCTTTTGATATGTTTTTCAGCTTTTTTATAGACACAGCTTCTGGCGAATAAAAAACTACAGCTTCTTCTGCAGCATTAAGCGAACCTTTATATAGCGAAAGAAATTCAGAATTTAAGCTACTATACGTATGTAATTCAAGACAGGCAATAAGCTTTCTCTCAGGATATTGTTGTTTTACAGCATCTGTAGTAGCTTTTACTTTTGAAGGAGAATGTGCAAAATCTTTGTATGCCACATTATCTGCGGTTTCACCTATTTTTTCTAAACGCTTTGATGCTCCCTGAAAGCTTGATATAGCCTCATAAAAATCGTCTTCATCAACTCCCATATGCTGGCAAATCCATTTGGCACCGGCGAGATTATTGAGATTGTGCGCTCCAAATACCGATATTGGCATTGGTCCTTCCGGTGTTTCTAAAAGCGTTTCTCCATTCTCTACTGTATATTCTGGAGTAGTATAAGGATGTTTACGGGTGGGCGCAGTGGCAGCTTCAGCAATACGCTTAACCTCTGCATCTTCTGCATTGTAAACTAAGATACCACCTCTTGAAATTGAATTTGCAAAAATTTCAAACTGCTCTACATAATTTTCATAAGTAGGGAAAACATTAATGTGATCCCAGGCAATGCCACTTATAAGCGCAATATTGGGTTGATATAAATGGAATTTAGGACGCCTGTCAATAGGAGATGACAAGTATTCATCACCCTCGAGTAAGATAAAATCATTATCTTCTGTGAGATGCACCATGGTATCAAAACCCTCCAGCTGAGCTCCCAACATAAAATCTACTTCGTGACCATGATAATGCAGCACGTGAAGAATCATGGATGTTATTGTGGTCTTACCGTGCGACCCGCCAATTACAACCCGCGTTTTATCTTTTGACTGCTCATATAAAAACTCAGGATAGGAATAAATCTTTACACCTAACTCCTGTGCTTGCAACAATTCTGGATTGTCAGCTTTTGCATGCATCCCTAAAATAACTGCATCTAAATCGCCGCTTATTTTTTCCGGAAACCAGCCATATTCTTCTGGCAATAGACCTGCATTTTTTAAACGCGTTTTAGATGGTTCAAAAATAGTGTCATCACTACCCGTGACAATATATCCTTTTTGATTAAGTGCCAAAGCAAGATTGTGCATAGCACTGCCGCCTATTGCAATAAAATGTACGCGCATAATTATCTTTTATAGATGGTAAATATAAGATTTTAGTACGCAAGAGAAAGGTGATCTTTAGTAGATCGTTAAACGAAAAAGAAAGATCTAATCTTACAAAAGTTGAATAGCAGATCGTTCTTCAAGTGCTTCTTCAAAATCGGGATTTTTAGCCAAAGCCTTATCAATATATTGAAGCGCTCGTTCTTTATTCCCTATGTTTTTGTAGATCTGTGCAAGTCTAAAATAAGCCCAGTCTACGGGAACACCATCTTTCACAGTATGATTCTCTATGTAGCGCTTTAAACAATCAATACCCAATTGCGACTTCATGTTGTACTGAGCAGCAATTTTCCCGATCTGATAATTTAATTGATTGCGTTTATGAATCTTGAATGATGCAGCAGCTGTATCTATAGCTTTTTCAGGCTCATCGTTACTTTCATAGAGACTGGTCAATTTCTCATAAGTATGGGCTGAACCGCCAACTTCTATAGCTTTTTTGTAAAAATATTCAGCTTTCTCTGCGTCATGCTCATATTCGGCGATATAGCCCTTAGAAAGATAACCGTCTACAGGAGAGATTACCTGGAGTTCTGCTGCATATTTTTCAGCCTTTTTTACGCTACCTCCTACTATTCCCGGCAATTGAAGATAGAGTTCTACAAGTGCCCATCGTGTTTCTACATGTTGAGGATCAAGTTCTGCAGCTTTCGTAAAATGTTCTTTTATGTCGTCAATATAAGTAAGTGCCCTTAATTTACTTATACTTAGCGCTTTCATACCCAGAGCACCACCATACTTAAATTGATAGTTAGCATTCTTACTATTTTCTTCAACAAGCTCCTTATAATAATTTATTGCACCATCCCAGTCTTTCGCATAAGCGGAAATATCGCCCAAATATTCGCGGGTTTTTGGGTCTTTTGGGTGGATTTTTAGATAACTTTCAAAAAGTGGTTGTGCCTTTTGAAATTGTTCTTTTTTAAAATAGTTCTCTGCAATCTCAAATTTGCTCTGCTGTGAAAACAAAGCAAACGGAAAAAGAAACAGAAAAAACAGGTTGCGCATAAAATGATGAGGTTTAAACAAATCTAAACAAAAAACGAGCCAGTTCACTGAAGTATTGTGGTAACAGAAATTCTATTTCTAATTTTCAGGCGGAAATTTCTTAAATATTTTTTCCATTACTTTCGTGAAATAGTCCTGTCTGCCTTGCGGATTAGTATTTAAATTCATGTTACTGTCGCTCACTGCCTGCCAGATCAAAGCATCTTTTTGTGCATCTACAAGGTCTACGGTTAAGGTTTGATGTGTGGTGCGACCTCCTATGGGAATTCCGCCGCCTACTCCTACGCCTACATTGCCGCCACCGCCACCTATGCCGATGCCAATACTGTTTCTGCTGGCATCTTCATATCTGTCGCTCATAAAGTTTACAAAAAGATCAGGATTGACTGCTTTAATGTAACCGCGGCTTTGCATAATACTATCTGTGGCTTTCATGACGCGGTTTAAATCTAACTGACTTAAACCAGATTGCATATCTGGCAGATAATTATAGGTTTTAAAATTATTGAAGTTCGCCTGCTTATCATAATCATAGTCAACATTAGTAGAAGCACAGGAAGCAACTATTATTGCGAAGCAAATAAATATTAAATTTCTCATATCACTCTTTTTCTAAAAGTAACGAAAAAAAGAGGTTTTCAGTTTAAAGAAAACTTAAAGTAATAATATGGAAGGTGCTATAATTAACTTTGAAGAGTTTCGTCTTTTTTATTCAGCATCTCCCAAAGTTTATCTTTTAACTCTGTAAGCCCTTGTTGCGCTACAGATGAGATAAACATATAAAATATAGGCAGCGTCTTATCTAATTCTGCCTTTAATTCTGCTTTTAATTCGGCGTCAAGCATATCACTTTTTGTAATAGCGATCAACCTGTCCTTATCAAGCATTTCAGGATTATACTTTTCTAATTCGTGAAGCAAAATGCGATATTGATCTGCCACATCATCAGCATCTGCAGGTATCATAAAAAGCAAGGTAGAATTGCGCTCAATATGACGTAAAAAGCGGTATCCTAAACCTTTTCCCTCTGCCGCTCCCTCTATTATCCCGGGAATATCTGCCATTACAAAAGTCTGAAGATCTCTGTATTGCACAATTCCTAAATTGGGTTTTAGGGTCGTGAACTCATAGTCGGCAATTTTAGGCTTTGCAGCCGTTATTACAGATAAAAGAGTCGATTTTCCTGCATTAGGAAATCCTACAAGACCTACATCGGCCAATATTTTCAGCTCGATCGTAATATCAATTTCCTGCCCGGGAATACCCGGCTGGGCGTAACGCGGAGTTTGATTTGTAGATGTTTTAAAATGAGAGTTACCTCGACCTCCCATACCACCTTCGGCAATAATATATTCCTGATTTTCTTCGGTAAGTTCAGTTATTATCTCCTGGGTTTCAGTATCTCTTAAAACCGTACCAAGCGGAACTTCAATATAAACATCTTCTCCGTCTGCACCTGTACTTTGTTGCTTGCTGCCGTTCTCGCCATGACCGGCTTTAATGTGTCTTTTAAACTTAAGATGAAGAAGCGTCCAGAGATTAGGATTTGTTTTAAAGATGACATGACCTCCTCTACCACCATCACCACCATCGGGACCACCAAAGGCTACATATTTTTCCCTGCGTAAATGGGCAGAGCCCGCACCACCTTTCCCTGAGGAAATATGCATTTTTACATAATCAACAAAGTTGCCTTCTGTCATGACTCTTTCTATTCAATAAATTTTACTCTTTGCAACTATACCAGTTGATCGATAACTGCGCTTAATCTTTGGGTAATCTCTTCAATACTGCCAACACCATCTACACCAAAATATTTATTTTTTGCCTCGTAGAAGCTTTTTAGAATCGCAGTTTCTTCATAATATACTCTAATGCGTTTGCGTATCACTTCTTCATTAGAATCATCTGGTCTTCCTGAGGTTTTACCACGTTCTAAAAGACGTTGCACCAGCACCTCATCATCAACTTCTAACGCCACCATTGCAGAAACTGCCGTGCCTTTGCTTTCTAAAAGCTCATCAAGTGCTTTTGCCTGAGCAGACGTTCTTGGGAAACCATCAAAAATAAAACCCTTTGCATCAGTATTTTTTTCTACCTCTGCGGCAAGCATGTCTATTGTAACGGTATCAGGCACTAGTTGACCCTTATCCATATATGATTTTGCCAGCGTACCAAGTGCTGTTGCATTTTTTATGTTATATCGAAAAACGTCTCCTGTAGAGATATGAACGAGATTATACTTTTCTTTTAAAACATTGGCTTGTGTCCCTTTACCGGCTCCCGGAGGGCCAAACAATACCAGATTGGTCATTTGAGTCGATTTTAATTTATATACTTCATTGAGGTTACGCCCCAAGCCGTTATAATCCAGCCCGTAGCCCACGATAAAATCATTAGGGATTTTAAGGCCGGGATAATGTATTTTATATTCTTTAGTGTACGCTTCAGGTTTAAAAAAGAGCGTTGCGATCTTGTAGTTTGCAATTCCGCCCTGAGCGAGCATACCTATTAATTTTTCAATCGTCTGGCCGCTGTCTACAATATCTTCTACAATGATGATTTCACGATCTTCTATCTCAAAGTCAAGCGGAATATCAACAATCACATTACCCGTACTTTCGGTACCGTCATACGAGCTCATTTTTATAAACTCAACCTCACAGTCACCTTCAAAACGGCTTATGAGGTCAGAGGCAAAATGAAAAGCACCATTAAGAACCACCACAAAAATGGGATTTTTACCTTTATATTCGGCATTAATAGATTGAGCAACTAGATCAATTGCCTGATCTATCTTGTGCTTACTAATGTACTTCTCAAAATAAAGATTGTGCAGTCTTATCATCACTTTTCGGCATAAGTTATACCCTGAAAGCGGCAAAGATAAGCATTGTTAACTTTATTTAAAGGCGTTCGCTAATTAGCTGTTAATCCTTTACTTTTGCGTTGCACTTTCATGCATAAAATATCGCTTTAATCCTGCGATTTTTAGGCAAAAAATGCCGAAAATAGTTATTAAATGACCAATTATTTTTCATCAGATTTTACCCTGGGAATTTTAGGCGGAGGCCAACTGGGGAAAATGCTCCTTTACGAAACAAGAAAGTTTGACATTGCAACCCGCGTTGTAGATCCCAACCCACAAGCGCCGGCAAGACTGGCGGCAAATCATTTTGAAGTGGGAGATCTGCTCGATTATGATACCGTTTACAGTTTTGGAAAAAAATGCGACGTGCTCACTTTTGAGATAGAGACCGTAAATGTTGACGCGCTCGAAAAACTAGAGTCCGAAGGCATAAAAGTGTATCCCAGCCCGCAGACTTTGCGACTGATCCAGGATAAAGGAATACAGAAAGAATTTTACAAAAAACATAATATTCCTACTGCCGCTTTCGCGAAATACAATACAAAAGCTGAATTGCAAAATGCAGTTGAAGCTGCCAAGCATGATTTCCCTTTTATCTGGAAAAGCACGCAAGGTGGTTATGACGGTAAAGGTGTGAGCGTAATTAGGAAAGAACAGGACGTTAATGATCTTCCCGATACGCCTTGCATTGTCGAGGAAATGATCCCGTTTAAAAACGAACTCGCCGTTATTGTCGTTCGCAATCCTGATGGAGAAGTAAAAACCTATCCTGTCGTAGAAATGGAGTTTCACCCGGAAGCAAATCAGGTAGAATATGTGATTTGCCCCGCACGTATAAGCGATGCAGTTGCTGCAAAAGCAAGAGCATTGGCAACTCAGGTTTCAGAGGCATTTGGTCATGTGGGTTTGCTCGCTGTAGAAATGTTTCAAACCAAAAATGATGAAGTTCTGGTAAACGAAGTTGCTCCACGCCCGCACAACAGCGGTCATTATAGCATTGAAGGCAGTTATACCAATCAGTTTGAACAACACCTGCGCGCAATACTTAATCTGCCTCTTGGCGAAACCGAAAGCAAAGTAGGTGCAGTAATGGTAAATCTGGTGGGTGCAGAAGGACATACCGGCCAGGTGAGATATGAAAATATTGAAAAGATTATGGCCTTGAAAGGAGTAACCCCGCATATTTATGGAAAACGGCAGACGCGTCCTTTCCGAAAAATGGGGCATGTCACCATCATAAACAGCGATCTGGCAGAAGCCCGTAAAATCGCAGAAGAAGTTAAAAAATCAATACGAGTAATTACTTCAGAGTACAAAAAATAAAGTATTTTTAAGAATGCAAATAGAAAAGGAAAATAATCAATTTATAATTAGAGTACCTGAAAACGTGGGCTTGATAGGCTTGCAACGTATTTTAGATTATATCAGATTTAGTGAGACTACTTCTAAAAGCACTGCTACTTCACACCAAATTGACAATCTTTCTAAAAAATCTAAATCTGATTGGTGGAAAAAGAATAAAGAGAAGTTTATTAAATGATTGTTGTTATTGATACGAATATCATTTTTAGCGCCTTACTTTCCCCAACCGGACATATAAGCAATGTTATATTAAGCAGTCCTAATCACATTCAGTTTTATGCTCCTTCTTTTTTAAAAGAAGAACTGGAAAATCATAAATCAAAAATTTTAAAAATTTCAAGCTATTCATCTTCAGAATTTGAGTATTTAAAGCTTTCCTTATTTAAAATTATCGAGTTTATTGATGTTGAAAATATAAAGCCGGATATTTGGCAAATAGCATACGATATAACTCATAAGATTGATGAAGATGACACACCGTTTATAGCCCTCACTTTAGCATTAGAATCTTTTTTATGGACTGGCGACAAGAAACTAATAAGAGGACTTAAAGCAATGAACTTTAAAAAATTTATAGACACTCAAGAATTAATAAAACTACAAGAGAGACTTTAAAACAAACTAATGGCAGTAGGAATAATAATGGGCAGCACCAGTGACCTTCCGGTTATGGAGGCTGCGATAGATATTTTAAAAGATTTTGGCATTGAAACAGAAGTTGATATCGTTTCAGCTCACCGTACCCCGGAGAAATTATTTGACTATGGCAAAAATGCGCATGATCGCGGGATACAGGTAATCATTGCAGGTGCCGGCGGCGCTGCGCATCTTCCGGGTATGATCGCTTCTTTATCTCCACTTCCTGTGATAGGTGTTCCTGTAAAATCTCGCAACTCGATTGATGGCTGGGATTCTGTGCTTTCTATATTGCAAATGCCCGGCGGAGTTCCTGTGGCTACCGTCGCTCTTGATGGCGCTTTAAATGCCGGTATATTGGCCGCTCAAATAATCGGTTCTTCAAATGTTCATGTGCAGGAGAAAATTCTGGCTTACAAAGAAAGCCTCAAAAACAAGGTTATCGCCGGATCAGAATCGCTTAAAAAGTAGCCTAAAACGGCCAAAAATCGGTTAAAACATATACTTTTTCGCCTTGAGCGCAGTTAGAAATTGCAAAATCGGGCGACAGATATTAGATAAAAAATATAGTCGGGTAAATCCTGATAAATAAGAAGAAGAATGAATATGCAAGAGAATTTAAGTACTACAGAAAATAGTTTACTACAGCCTTTTAACGAGGCTCCTTTTTCACAAATACAAGTTTCAGATTACAAACCGGCCATTGAAACTGCGATCGCAGAAGCCCGCAAAGAGATTGATGTCATTACCAACCTGCCTGAGCCTGCGACTTTTGAAAACACGATAGAAGCGCTTGATTATTCTGGTAACCAACTGGAGCGTGTGACCAGTGTTTTCTTCAATATCAACAGCGCCGAAACTAACGAAGAAATTCAAAAAATTGCCCAAGAGGTTTCGCCTCAATTATCTGCCTTTTCTAACGATATTACACTTAATGAGCAGCTTTTTAAGCGTGTAAAATTGGTTTATGATAATCGTGAAAATCTCGATCTAACAACAGAGCAAAAAACATTGCTCGAAAAAAAATACAAGGGTTTTGCCCGTAATGGCGCCAATTTACCAGAAGATAAAAAAGCCAGCTTACGCGAAATAGATGCCGAATTATCTAAACTGAAGTTGACTTATGGTGAAAATGTGCTCGCCGAAACTAATAAATACGAACTTCATATCACAAACGAAAGCGACCTTGCCGGTTTGCCAGAAAGTGTAAAAGAAATGGCTGCGCACACAGCTGAAGAAAAGGAAAAAGAAGGCTGGATCTTCACATTAGAATATCCCAGCTACATTCCTTTTATGAAGTACGCTCAGAATCGTGAATTGCGTAAAGAGCTTTCAATTGCTTTTGGTGCTAAAGGTTTTCATGGTGATAAACTCGATAATCAGGAAAATGTGCTTAAAATCGCAAGACTTCGTTTCGAGCGCGCCCAACTTTTAGGCTATAAATCGCACGCTCATTTTGTGCTTGAAGAACGTATGGCAAAAACACCAGAGAATGTAGATCGTTTTCTTCAGGAATTGCTTGAAAAAGCAAAACCGGCCGCAGAACGCGAATTTTCACAGCTAGAAAATTTCGCAAAAGAATTAGATGGTATTGACCAACTACAGAAATGGGACAGCGCTTATTATTCAGAAAAGTTAAAACAAAAATTATTTGATCTTGATGACGAGCAGCTTAAGCCCTATTTTAAATTAGAAAATGTAATTGACGGTGTTTTTACCGTTGCTGAAAAATTATACAAACTCAACTTTAAAGAGGTTTTTGATGTTGAGAAATATCATCCTGATGTAAAAACCTATCGCGTTTACAATGAAGCCGGCGAACTGGTTTCGCTTTTCTATGCAGACTTTCACCCACGCGCAGGAAAACGCGGTGGCGCATGGATGACTTCTTATAAAAGTCAGATGATTAAGGATGGCGTCAACGAGCGCCCGCATATCTCTATCGTGTGCAACTTTACAAAACCTGTCCTGAGCCGTGTCGATGGGCCTACCAAAAGCAAACCTTCGCTACTAACTTTTAATGAAGTAACAACGTTGTTTCATGAGTTTGGTCATGCTTTACACGGTATGCTGGCAGATACGACTTACCCAAGTATTTCAGGAACTTCTGTGTATTGGGATTTTGTAGAATTGCCTAGTCAGGTGCTTGAGAACTGGTGTTACGAGCCGGAAGCGTTAGCTCTTTTTGCTAAACATTATGAAACAGGTGAAGTAATTCCGCAAGTGTTGATCGATAAGATTAAAAAGGCAGCCAACTTTCAGGAAGGTATGCAAACTCTGCGACAACTGAGTTTTGGTATTCTTGATATGTCCTGGCATGCTGCAGATCCCGCTGGCATAACTAACGTCAAGACGCATGAAACAGCTGCTTTCGCAAATACAAAATTGTATCCTGATGTTGCAGAAAACTGTATGAGCACTTCTTTCTCACACATTTTTCAAGGCGGTTATTCTTCTGGTTACTATTCATATAAATGGGCCGAAGTTCTGGATGCAGATGCTTTTGCTTACTTTAAAGAAAACGGCATTTTTGATGCAAAAACCGCCAAAAAGTTCAAAGAAAACGTTCTTTCTCAAGGCGGAACAGAAGACCCTATGGTTTTGTATAAACGCTTCCGCGGAAAAGAACCAAATCCAGAAGCGTTGCTAAAACGGGCTGGTTTAATTGACTGAAATGCATTAAATTAGAATCCTACTTTTAAATTTATTTTTAACATTTTTTGAATTTAACTTGTATAATAGCGATGTTTTATTAGTTTTGGTCTGAATTTTAAAACCAAAACATGAGAAAATTATTACTATTATTAACACTCACTTTTTTAATGACTAGCTGCGCTTCAATTCTTACAGGTTCAAAAAGACGTGTTCTCTTTGAATCAAACCCAACGGGAGCTAAAGTTTTTGTTAATGGCTTTGAAAAAGGAGTCACTCCTGTGCAAATTAAAGTTAGGGCCGATGACAGAGTAGATTTCAGATTAGAAGATTATAAAGAAAGAGTTGTCGTTATGGACAGCAAATTTAATTTGGTTTCTATACTTAATGGAATCTCTATAATTGGGTGGGGTGTTGATGCTTTGACTGGTTCACTTTCTAGAGTAGACACAAAATATGTTAAAGTAGACCTTGAAGAAAGTAAAGAAGCAATAACAGCTAGTCAATATTTAGAAAAAGGAAAAATAGAAAAAGTCAATATTGATACTAAAAACAAAATTATAGAAACCGTAATAGTTTTGAATTAAATTTATTACAGATATATAAATT
This sequence comes from Leeuwenhoekiella sp. A16, assembly GCF_047946675.1. Classification (GTDB taxonomy): domain Bacteria; phylum Bacteroidota; class Bacteroidia; order Flavobacteriales; family Flavobacteriaceae; genus Leeuwenhoekiella. The sequence goes on along the minus strand of NZ_CP172313.1, from coordinate 2,395,791 downwards.
ATTTATAATAAAATCCCGATCAGTAGATTGGGATTTTTCGTTTTAAAATTAAGGTTATTGCACTTTAAAAAAGATCAAATTATTTTTTAATACTTTTAAGCCAAATTGAAGTCAATGGATTCCTGTAAAAACTGCGGTACAAAATTTAAATTCTTCCCTGTTTTAAAAAGCTTTATCAGAAACTATAAAAATGTAAGTTGTAAGAATTGTGGTGCCGTACATCAACATAAATTAATCAACCGCATATTTGGAGCTATTTTTATTGCTGTGGCATTAGCCGTTGCAAATCCGTTGCCTGTATTTCGGGATTTCAATTTTATTGACGCTTTAAAATGTATATTGATTTTTGCCGGTGCTTATTTATGGCTTGCCGCTCTGGGCGCTGTGTGGTCACGATTAAAATTAGTAGAAGAAACACGCGTTTCGCCTAAAGCTTAAAAATCTCCATTTATCCGCTCTACCCAAACCATCTGAGTTGTTGAGTGCACCGCAGGACCAAACTGATTGTAAACCGCTACATCTGCAGCATCACGACCATAACCTAATGCTACATAACCTCCTTTTATTCCTTGCTGAGTAGCATCAAAGGTGTACCATCTTCCGCCTACGTAAGCTTCAAACCAGGCATGCATATCCATAGGATTTAGATTATGAAGGTAACCCACAACCATACGCGCCGGAATACTAAGGCTGCGACACAGTGCAATACCCAAATGTGCAAGATCACGACATACACCAGATTGCATTTGGTTAACCTCAACAGCCGAAATGGGAAAAGCACTGCTCCCAGGAATGTAAGTGATGTTATGAAGCAACCAGGCTTCAATAGCTGAAACCTGATCATAGCCCGGTAAATAGCCCAAGGTGATAGATGTCGCAAGATCGCCAAAACGATCTGACTCACAATAGCGGCTGGGCAAAAGATAGCTTAGCACAGAATCTGGCAGGTTTTGAATTTCTACAAAAGGAGCCCCAGGCGATACATCAATAAATTCTGATGTTTTTATATCTGCATTTGTACTTATTGTAAAAATTCCGGGAGGGGCGATGAGACGCTGACAAAGATTACCATAACCATCTGTAAACTCAAATGCCGGGATATTAGGCAAAACTTTATATTCTTCTCGCGCAACCCATTGCTGGGTTCCACTGCGAGGGCGTAACATAAAAATAAATGGCGTGGGCACTTCAATATTAAAAGTCAATTCACAACTGGTGCGTAGCCACATATGTTTTTTTTTAAGTTGAAGTTTCTACTCGTTATACGCATAACAATATCGACTATTGTTGCACCAATAAAGTGTGTTATTTTGATGAATGAAAATAACCTTTCTTATTTTCGCTAAAAGCGAAATTTGAACTCAGTAGGTCACCCTGAACTGGTTTCAGGTTCTCACAACATCATTACTTATTTTTTTCTTCAATCCACCGGCTCATAAACTTTGTTGACTGCAGAGAGTGATGTTGCAGCATCGCTCCTGTGAAATTATGCAGACGGTGCTTTTGTAAATTAGCCAGAACATGAGCAAATCGCTGTTTTGCAATAGGAAACCAGTGTTGTTTTAAAAAACGGGTATTTATGATTTCAATGCCATTTTTCTGTGCTTTTTGCCATTTTTCTATATCTCTATAGAGATTGACAGCCCGCTCAGCAAATAGGTCTGGATCATCAATTATTTCACCATTAAAAGGAAGATTTCCGTTCATGCCCTCGGCACCAATGCTTGTAGTTACAGCCGGAGTACCACATTGCATAGCTTCAAGCAATTTACCTTTAAGGCCGGCACCGGTGCGCAAAGGAGCCAGAAGAACGCGCGAATCACCTATTACTTCAAAAGCATTTTCAGCTTTACCCATAATATAAAATCCCTCTTGTGGATTATGTAATTGCATGACTTTTTGAGAAGGATAAGAACCGTAAATTTTTAGTTGAGCATCAGGTAATTCCTTTTTGATCATTGGCCAAATTGCTTCTTTTAGATAGCGTGCACTTTGCCAATTAGGCTCATGGCGAAAGTTACCTATCGTCATAAAATCCTGCCGATTTTCATAGGTTTTCCACCGATTTTTACTTGTTTCAGTCAGTTTTTCCACCATAAATGGAAGGTAAAGTAACAGCGCTTCCGGCACATGAAAGAAGTTCTTTAGATAATCCAATTCCACTTCGGAAATAATTAACGAAAGATCGCATCTATAAATACTGGCTATCTCCCGTTTTGCATAATCATTCACCAGAAATTCTTCAGTAAATGATACATTTTGTTTTAAAGCGGCTTCTCTTCCTTTTCGTAATCCATGCAAATCTTCAGTATCAAGAATTCGCAAGGCATCAGGACAATTTTCGGCAATGCGCCAGCCAAATTGCTCTTCGACCATAAACCGATCAAACATAACGATATCAGGCTGCAACGCTTTCGCGAAAGCATCAAAACTGGAATTATTAAGCGCTATTGTATGTTCAACAATTCCTAAAATCCCAAAGTCTGCAGCTGCTTCTCCTTTAACCGAAGCACTCGCAAAATGCACTTCCCAATTCTCACTTTGAAAAAGCTCTATGAGCTGCATCATTCTGTTTCCAGCCGCAGAAGACGTGGGTTCTGGCCAAACCTGGCCTATGATTAAAACTTTCATGGAGTAAAGATAGTTTTTGTCCATTTCACAGTCTAGTTCTCAATACACTTCTCCCTACCGGTCGAAGCACTCGAACTGAAAACTGGATTTATGTCACTTCGAGTGAACTGCATGAAGCGAGAGCGGAAAGTAATTTTTATCGAGAAGATACGTGAAACTTTCAATTAAAATTGAAAGTTCATATATTTAAGCATGGAATTTACAGAAGCTAAAGAACAGTTTTTAAAAACTTGGGGCGAACTAGGTGCCAATTGGGGCATTAATAAAACTATGGCTCAAATACACGCGCTTTTAATGGTAGCTCCAGATTCCCTTTCTATGGAAGAAATTATGGAAGAACTGCATATTTCGCGCGGTAGCGCAAGTATGAACTTAAGAGCGTTAATTGATTGGGGACTCATTTTTAAAGAATATAAATATGGGGAACGACGTGAGTATTTTAAAGCCGAACAGGATATTGTTCAACTTGCCAGAAAAGTGGCTATTGAACGCCGAAAACGTGAGTTAAAACCAACCCTTGAGGTACTTGAAAATGTGCAGTCATTTAACTCAGACTCTTCAAAAGAAGAACGCTATTTTAAAGAAAAGACCAAAGAATTATTTGAGGTCGTTTCTAAAGCAGATACTATGCTGGAGAAAATTGTAAATCAAAAAGAAAACTGGATTACCCGGACGATTTTTAAGCTAATGACGTAGAAAATCAAATTAAAAGCACAAATTACGCTTTTAACTAAAAGTAAATATTAGACCTACAAGGTTTTGGAAACCTTGCAGGTCTTTCAGTTTATCAAGCTTCCATATATTCCTCAATTGGCGCGCAGGTACAGATAAGATTACGATCGCCAAAGGCATCATCAACGCGACGTACAGTTGGCCAGAATTTGTTATCTGCTACGTATTCTAAAGGAAATGCAGCCTGCTCCCTGCTGTAAGGGAAATCCCATGTATTTGCTGTAAGCATCATCATGGTGTGTGGTGCATTCTTTAGGACGTTATTTGGTTCTTCAGCAGATACATTATCTATCTCTTTTTTAATGGAGAGCATAGCATCGCAAAAACGATCTAATTCTGCTTTGCTTTCACTTTCTGTAGGCTCGATCATCATAGTACCAGCTACAGGAAATGAAACTGTAGGTGAGTGAAAACCATAATCCATAAGGCGTTTAGCGATATCACCCACTTCAATTCCGTTTGCTTTAAAAGGTCTGCAATCAATTATCATTTCATGTGCAGCCCGACCTTTTTCACCTGTATATAAGACATCAAAAGCTCCGGTTAAACGTTCTTTAATGTAATTTGCATTGAGAATAGCAGCTTCTGTTGATTGTTTTAATCCTTCTGCTCCCAGCATTTTAATGTAAGCATAAGAAATTAGGCAAACCAAAGAAGAACCCCAAGGCGCTGCAGAAATTGCAGTTATTGCTTCTTTTCCACCGGTTTTAATTACAGGATTACCCGGTAAAAATGGAACCAATTGTTCTGCCACACAAATAGGCCCAACACCAGGACCGCCACCACCATGCGGAATAGCAAAGGTTTTATGTAAATTTAAATGACAAACATCTGCGCCAATATTTCCCGGATTGGTTAAACCAACCTGCGCATTCATGTTCGCGCCATCCATATAAACTTGCCCGCCGTTATCATGAATGATTCCGGTAATTTCCTGAATGGCACTTTCATAAACGCCGTGCGTTGATGGGTATGTCACCATTAAGGCAGCCAGATTATCTTTATATTTTTCTGTTTTTTCACGTAGATCTTCTACGTCAATATTCCCTTTTTCATTTGCTTTAGTAACCACAACATCCATTCCCGCCATTACAGCACTCGCCGGATTTGTACCGTGAGCCGATGAAGGTATCAAACAAATATTACGATGTCCTTCTCCCCTGCTTTCATGATATGCACGAATCACCATAAGACCGGCATATTCTCCCTGCGCACCAGAATTAGGCTGAAGTGAAGTCGCTGCAAAACCTGTGATTTCTGTAAGCTGCTCTTCTAGTTTATTAAGTACAATTTGATAACCTTCTGCTTGGTCAACAGGAGCGAAAGGATGGATATTTCCCCAACGTGGGTCACTCAATGGCAACATTTCTGCTGCTGCATTTAGTTTCATTGTGCACGATCCCAGCGAGATCATGCTGTGATTTAATGATAGATCTTTACGCTCCAGTTTTTTGATGTAGCGCATCAATTCAGTTTCAGAATGATAAGAATTAAAGACGGCATTCGTCATGAAATCAGTCTGCCGCTGTAAATTTTCTGGAATAGAAGTTTGATCTAACAATCTGTCTACTCTCGTGAATTCTTTATTTAAAGCTTCCGCGAAAACGAATACAATTTTGTTTAAGTCTTCAAGACTTGTAGTTTCGTTTACCGAAATTGTTACCGTTTCAGTATCGGGATAATGAAAGTTGATCTGATTTTCTTTCGCAATAGCGGCAATTTTACTTACATCAGCTTTGACCGATATTGTGTCGAAAAAAGCCGTATTTGACTGGTAAAAGCCTAGTTTTTCTAAAGCATCAGCCAGAGTAACCGCAGTCTTGTGCACTTTATTTGCGATGTAGCGCAAACCATCAGGACCGTGATAAACCGCATACATACCGGCCATTACAGCCAGTAAAACCTGAGCGGTGCAAATATTTGAAGTCGCCTTATCACGCTTTATGTGCTGCTCCCTGGTTTGTAGCGCCATACGCAAAGCACGATTGCCATTCATATCTTTTGTTACACCGATAATTCTGCCGGGAATATTTCTTTTATATTCATCTCGCGTAGCGAAAAATGCCGCATGTGGACCGCCATAACCTAAGGGGATACCGAAACGCTGCGTTGTACCAACAACCACATCTGCTCCTAATTTTCCGGGAGATTCTAGTGCTACAAGGCTTAAAATATCTGCCGCTACAGCGATTTTAATATTGGCTTCTTTCGCTTTAGCTATAAAATTACTGTAATCGTAAACTTGCCCGCTAGCTGAAGGATATTGAACTAACGCTCCAAAAAATTCATTAGAGAAATCAAAATCCTCGTGATTGCCAATTATGAGTTCGATACCAACAGGAATAGACCTGGTCTTTAGCAACGAGATAGTTTGTGGCAATACTTCTTCTGAGACGAAGAATTTTACCACATTATTTTTCTTCTGATTTCTATCGCGTAATGCAGCAATTAAAGTCATCGCTTCTGCAGCTGCTGTAGCTTCATCTAATAAAGAAGCATTTGCAAGTTCCATCCCGGTAAGGTCACTCACCATGGTTTGAAAATTAAGCAAAGCTTCAAGGCGACCCTGAGCGATTTCAGCTTGATATGGTGTATAAGCCGTATACCAGCCTGGATTTTCTAAAATATTACGCTGAATAACAGCGGGTATTTTTGCCTCATTATATCCTAAACCTATATATGATTTAAAGACTTTGTTCTTAGCTGCGAGTTCGTTGATATGCGTTGCATATTCATACTCACTCAGCGCTGGTGCAAGATTTAAAGGTTTTTTAAGTTTTATTCCGTCGGGAAGAGTTTCATAGATAAGTTGGTCCATATTCTCAACCCCGATAGCTTTCAGCATTTCTTCTTTCTCACTTTCTCTGGGGCCTATATGGCGTAGGGCAAAAACGTCTGTTCTCATAGCAGTTGTTAAACGTATTTAAGTTGCGCAAAATTAGTAAACCTCACCTGATTTATATCTTAGTAAACTTCAACTTTTTAAACAAATAATAGACTTATCAACAGGTTCAATTACATTTGTGAAATGAAGTGGTTTACAAAGCTTTTTAATTTCTATATCAATAGCAGTATACACGTAGCATTGGCCGTGTGTGCTTTGACTTTGATTACACTTCAGGAAATAGACAAACCGGTTAGACAAAACCTCATTCTTTTTATTTTTTTTGGCACCATAACCGGCTATAACTTTGTTAAATACTCAGGTGTAGCACGATTACACCATCGCAGTCTTACAGATAGCCTTAAGGTCATTCAGATTTTCTCATTTATGTGTTTTGCGGCATGGGTTTATTTCATCTTAAAGCTTCCGTTCAATTTCCTTCTTCGCTGTGTCCCTTTAGGTTTACTAACCTTACTCTATGCATTACCGGTTTTTCCAAAAAAAAAGAATCTAAGGCGCGTACCAACGCTTAAAATATTTGTAATTGCTGCGGTATGGGCTGGTGCAACAGTTTATTTACCTGTAGTATATCATGCGATTTTATGGGATTGGGACCTGTTTATTGTGCTTTTTCAGCGATTTTTAATCGTTCTCGCATTAATAATCCCTTTTGAAATACGAGATTATAAGTATGATGATGCAGAGTTAGGAACAATACCACAAATTCTTGGCGTGGTGCGAACAAAACTAACAGGTATAGTCCTGCTCATTGGTTTTGTAATTCTAGCCTATTTTAAAGATAATCTTAGTTATGATTATTTGTATGCTACGCTTATCATAACCATAATTTTAAGTGTTGTGATATTGCTTACGCGAAAGGAACAATCGAGGTATTTTTCTTCTTTCTGGGTAGAGGGAATACCCATTTTGTGGTGGGTGCTGTATGCGATTATTTAGAAAGTTCTTCTAAAAGACGTTGCCTGAGTATTTTTTTATCCTCTTCGGGCATCTTTTTAACCGTAGTGTTATTGAGTAGTTTGGTAAGTTTATTATTGCGTTTTGTATAATTTCTACAAGCGGGACAATAGGTTAAATGCACTATCAACCCTATCTTCTCTTTTAAACCAGCCTCGCGATATTGACTTTTGTCACAAACAAAGCCTGCTTTCTTACAACCTACAAATAATTTAACTCCCATTAAAACCAATTTTTCTCAAGGCAATCTGCGAGAGCAGTTCGAGCTCTGTGAATGATCACCCACAAATTAGACGGTGTGATATTAAATTCATTACAAATGGTTTCAGTATCCTGCCCATCTATCGTTTTACGCCTAAAAATTGCTGCCTGTTTCTCAGGCAATTTATCAAGACAAGCAAAAATAGCAAGACCTAATTCACTATTTTCCATCTCATCTTCTGCAGTCCTGTCGTAATTATCTGCTACGCGTTCTTCTAGCCAATCGCCCTCAGACTCGTCATCTGTATAATCAATATGAACCTCTGCCTTTCCTTTTTTAGAATTGATCTTCCTGTAATGATCTATTATCTTTCGCTTTAAAATAGATATAAGCCAGGTGCGTTCACTGGCTTCTCCCTTAAAGTTCTTCATAGATTTTAACCCGGCAAGAAAAGTTTCAGATATAAGATCTTGCGCCACCTCACGATCACTCACCCTAACTATGGTGTAGTTATACAGGTAATCAGAATATTTATCAACCCATTTATGCGGGTCAAGTTGATGGTCTGGCATGGTTAATTAATAGCAATAAAAATCAAAAATAAGAAAGTTTACCCGTTATTAAGTCTAGCAGCGATAACAATTATTAGCACAACTATAAGCTTAACCTTTGTCGGGTTGTGCAAAGAGTTCTCTATTTTTGTGCGAAATAAGCGCTTACGCGAAAAAAGCATCTGGTGTACGAAAAGAATTTCCCAAATAAACGATACAAAATAACGGCAGAATTTTTAAAAGAAAATATCGCCCATGGTTCTAAAATACTTGATCTGGGGGTAGAAAATCCGTTTACTGCGATCATGCAGGCTCAAGGTTATCAAGTAGAAAACACAAAAGGTGAAGACCTAGATATTGATCTCTCAGCTGCAAATACCCAAGCTGATGTTGTAACAGCTTTTGAAATTTTTGAACATTTGCTTGCACCACTCAATATACTAAGCGCTATAAAAGCAGATAAACTTGTAGCAAGCATCCCGCTTAAATTGTGGTTTGCTCCTGCTTATCGCAGCAAGGCAGATAAATGGGACAGGCATTATCACGAGTTTGAAGACTGGCAGTTTGACTGGCTTCTTGAAAAATCGGGCTGGGAAGTGAAAAATCGGAAAAAATTCACAAATCCTACCAAACAATTAGGATTGCGCCCTTTATTGCGCAGTTTTACACCGCGCTACTATATGATTTATGCAGAACGTAAAGCATAATGAAATTCTCTATAATCATACCGGCGTACAATGAAGAAGCTTTTATAGCAAAAACGCTCGACTCTTTAGTTGCACAGACGCTGCAGCCACATCAGGTTATACTAGTAGACGACAGTAGCACAGACAGAACAGCGCATATCGCTAAAGAATACGCAGAAAAACATCACTTCATTGAGGTTATTACACGCAGTTCTGAAGCGATGCATTTACCGGGAAGCAAAGTGATACAAAATTTTAATTACGGACTTCCACATCTTAAAAATGACTACGACATACTCTGCAAGTACGATTCTGACCTCATTTTTCCTGAAAATTACCTCGAAAAAGTGGCAAAAACCTTCCAAAATGACCCAAAAATCGGGATGGCTGGTGGCTTTTGTTACATTGAGAAAAACGGAAATTGGGTTCTGGAAAGTCTAACCAATAAAGATCATATACGCGGTGCACTAAAAGCGTATCGCAAAGAATGCTTCGCAGAAATAAACGGACTCAAACCAGCGATGGGCTGGGATACGATAGATGAGCTACTTGCGCAATATCACGGCTGGAAAATAGAAACTGATGAAAGTCTGCATGTAAAGCACCTTAAACCTACGGGCGCAACTTATTCCGCGAAAGCAAAATATAAACAAGGTGAGGCTTTTTACCGCATGCGCTACGGCTATTTACTCACCCTTATAGCTTCAGCAAAACTGGCTTCAAAGAAGGGAAAATTGCAATTCTTGAGCGATTATCTCAAAGGCTACCGGCTTGCACAAAAACAGAATCTTCCATTCTTGGTTAGCGAAGATGAAGGCAAATTCATCCGCGATCTACGCTGGAAAAAAATAAGACAGAAATTATTTTAGAGAGAAGACACCTGTTAGGTTTTGAACAGTTATTTAGATCAAGACTACAAGGTTTTAAAACAATTATAAATACCAAGACCTACAAGGTTTTGAAAACCTTGCAGGTCTCTATTTCAAAGATTATTGTAAAACCTGAGTCAGAACTTTTCCTGTTGTTCCATTTGGGAATTCTATGTTTAAAAGCGCTGCAATGGTGGGTGCGATATCTGTAACATAAGTTTCGGTATATGTTTTACCGGCTTTTATTCCGTTACCGTAAAACAGTAAAGGCGCATGCGTGTCATAACTTAAAGCAGTACCGTGAGTAGAACCTTTTGCAGAATAGCTGATGTACGAAGGATCAAGAACTATAAAAATGTCACCGCTTCTCTTCTGGTTAAATCCTTTTTGTACCAAAGCAGCAGTACCATATTCATAATCAGTTTCCTGTAATTGCGCGCGCGTAAAAACCTTATCTACATGATCATATTGCAGTACAAAATTTGCAATATCTTTTTCCAACTTCTCTTCGTTTATATTATTTGCAGTGAGTGCAGTGTAACTAAAAAACACCTGATAGTTAGAAATATCTTCTATTAGATCATCCCGATTATATTTAGAAGCGACAAATTCACGTATTGCAGTTGATAATGCGCCGCTGTCAAAATAGCCTGCCGGTATCTTAAGACTGCTTAAATAACCCGGCACATTTACAGCACCGTGATCTGCAGTTAGAAATAAGGTATAATTGCCTTTGCCCACTTTCTCATCAAGTGCTTCAAGTAATTTTTTAAGTTCGAGATCAAGACGTATATAAGTATCTTCAACTTCTTTAGAATTCACACCAAAGTTGTGACCTACATAATCAGTCGCACTGTAGCTCACTGTTAGAAAATCTGTATCTGCATCTGTTCCCAGTTGCTCCCCATCTATTGCAGCCAGCGCAAAATCTGTAGTTAAACTGTTACCAAATGGAGTTAATTTTAAAATATCATAACCCCCATTACGTTTGTTCAATTTTGCAAGATCATAAGGGAAAGTTGCTTTTTCTTTACCATTAAAACCTTCTTCAAAATCGTTAAGATCAGGACCGCTTTCAGTATAGGTTTTTATGTCTGCATAAGTATCCCACGGCCGTATATAAGATTTTGCTTTCGCGGAAGCATTAAAATCCTGAACCCATTTAGGAAGTTCTTTCATGTAGTATGTACTGGTAATCCACCTGCCTTCATCTCTGCCATGAAACCAATAAGCGGCATTTGCGGTATGACCCGCTGGCAGAATTGCCCCACGATCTTTTAAAGAAACTCCAATTGTTTTACCGCGCATTTGAGTATGCACGCGATTTTGATCTGTTATCGTTGTGGTTTTCATGCGATGCGGTGACATTTTACCTGCAGCATCAGTAGTACCTACTGAAGCTACCGTACTGTCTTCTGCACAATACACTTGTTTCTTTTCAAACTTATTATACCAGTTATTTGATATGATACCATGATTTGCCGGCGTGGTTCCCGTAAATATAGAAGCATGACCGGGACCCGTATATGTGGGAATATAATTATAATGATTATTCTGGCAGTCGTAACCATCATTTATTAAACGATTAAAGCCTCCTTCTCCAAATTTATCACCAAACCTGCTTAAATAATCATATCGCATTTGATCTATCACAACACCAACCACCAATTTAGGTTTTGCCTGTGAATTTTGCGTTTGCGTCAAATTGACCTGAGCATTGGTTTGAATAGCTAAAAAAATGCTAAAAACAAGGGGAAGTAGTCTGCGTAACATAAAGGTATTTGTTTCTTTGCTCAAAAGTACGAGTTCTCTTGGGAAAAAGATTAAGCTAAAGTTAAATACTCTTGCCATCTATTTTTCATATTTTAGCCATTAAGAAAAAAGCTATGAGTTACCTAAAGGACATTGGCCTTTACTTTATAATGATTAAAGGTGTTTTTATCAAGCCTACCAAGTCATCTGTATTGCGCCAATTGATTTTGAAAGAAATAGATGACCTTATTATAGGATCTCTGGGTATAGTTGCTTTTATATCTTTTTTTGTAGGCGGTGTTGTGGCTATACAGACTGCGCTTAATATGGATAATCCTTTAATTCCTAAATCACTTATAGGTTTTGCTTCACGCCAGTCTATTATTTTAGAATTTGCACCCACGTTCATATCTATAATTATGGCTGGTAAAGTGGGTTCTTTTATTACTTCAAGTATAGGGACCATGCGCGTAACAGAGCAAATTGACGCTCTGGAGGTTATGGGTATCAATTCCCTAAACTACCTGGTACTGCCAAAAATTGTAGCCATGCTTTTTTATCCGTTTGTAATAGCTATATCTATGTTTTTAGGAATAATGGGGGGCTATATCGCTGGTGTTTATGGAGGTTTTACATCTGGCGACCAATTTATTAGCGGTCTTCAGGACGATTTTATACCCTTTCATCTCGTTTATGCCTTTATAAAGACCTTTGTATTTGCAATGATCTTAGCTACAATACCTGCATATCAGGGTTATTATATGCGTGGCGGCGCTCTTGAAGTAGGTAAGGCAAGCACCACATCTTTCGTATGGACGAGTGTGGCTATTATTCTTGCTAATTATATTATAACTCAACTACTCCTAAGCTAATGATAGAGGTACAGAATTTAAAGAAAGGCTTTGACGGGGAAATGATTCTTAAAGGGATTAGCACCACTTTTGAGAAAGGCAAGACTAATCTCATTATTGGGCAGAGTGGATCTGGTAAAACGGTATTCTTAAAATGTTTGCTTGGTCTTTTTAGACCTACTGAAGGCAAAATATTATATGATGGTGAGGCTTACTCTGAGCTTAACCCTGAAGATCAAAGAAAGCTAAGAGAGCAAATGGGAATGGTTTTTCAGGGAAGCGCCCTGTTTGATTCTATGACAGTAGAAGAGAATATTATGTTCCCTCTACGTATGTTTACTAAACTAAGAAAAACTGAAAGGCTTGATCGCGCTAACGAAGTTATAAAGCGCGTAAATCTTACTAACGCAAATAAGAAACTACCTTCTGAAATTTCTGGTGGAATGCAAAAACGAGTTGCAATAGCAAGAGCTATTGTAAATCATCCTAAATATCTTTTTTGTGATGAACCTAACTCAGGTCTCGATCCTCGTACGGCTACCTTAATAGATAATCTTATACAGGAAATCACTAAAGAGTATGATATCACGACCATGATTAATACTCATGACATGAACTCTGTTATGGAGATAGGTGAAAAAATTGTGTTCTTACAAAAAGGACATCTTGCCTGGGAAGGGACTAAAGATGAGATTTTTAGAACTGATAATGAAGATGTAACGAACTTCGTTTATTCTTCAGACCTTTTCAAAAAAGTAAGAGAATCACTTAATGAAAGTGCAGAAGAATAGTTAGTACTGAGACACTACAAGCGTATCAAGATTATACTTTAGTTTAAGCCACTCCCCTAATTTTCGCTGCTGAGTTGCTCTGTCATTTTGTGCAACTTCTTTATTCCATTTTACCAAAAATGTAGGGATTGTATCAGATTTTTTAAAATCGGTATTGACGATGTTTGAAAAACCAAATCTATCAATACCTTCATAATTTATCTTCACTTCTTTGCTCAGATTTTCAAAAGGAATTGCAGAAGCGCGCAGTTTATTTATCTCTTCTTCAAGTAATAAAATTTGTGAATTCTTATCAGAAAGCGCTTGTTGATTATTCACATACAGATCTTCAAGAATACCTGATTTTACCTGACTGCTTAACTGCTCTGCCATTGCAGAAGATTGATCTGAACCCTGATGTATTTTGAGATCCACATCTGCTAATTCTTGTGATTCTTTAAGTTCTCTTAACCATTCCTGAATCTTGTCCCGTGGCACTAAAGCTCCTATAAGGTAAACATCAATTTGTTTACTCTTGTAATCCTGCGAAAACTTAACTACCTCTGCGCCCTCATAGCGAATAATCGATTCGACAAATTGTTTGGTATCCTGCTCAAATACCTGTTGTTGTAGTAAATTCCAAAAAAGATACACACTGGGTACCATAACAATAATTGCAATTAATGAAGCAAGTTGAGCCGTGCGTTTTCTACGCTTAGAATTAGCATATTTAACTAACGGGAAACCTAATAATTTTGCTACAACGAAAGTAGAAAGTGCTATGAATACCGCATTAATTGAAAAAAGATATAAGGCACCCCCGGCGTAAGAGAAATCCCATACAGCAAGGCCATACCCAACTGTACAGAGTGGCGGCATTAAAGCCGTAGCGATTGCCACACCAAAAATTACACTGGCTATAGTTCCTTTTTTAGTTTTAGCAACAATCAACGCCAGACCACCAAAAATCGCCACTAAAACATCTAAAATCGTAGGATAGGTACGAGCTTCAAGTTCTGGTGTTAATTCGGTTAACGGTGAAACAGAAAAATATATAGTAGCAGTAAGCACACTGAGTACCACCATTACAGATAAATTGATAAGCGATCTTTTTAAAGTATCTAGATCATTAATAGCCACAGAAAGACCAACCCCCACAATAGGACCCATTAAAGGAGAAATAAGCATAGCGCCTATCACCACTGCTGTACTACTTACATTGAGCCCAATAGATGCAACAAAGATTGAAAATACAAGAATCCATGCATTGTGACCTTTAAAAGGAATATCCTTTTTAACAGCCTCAATTGTAGAATCACGATCAGTATCACTGCGGATATCAAGTAATTCTGAAAGAAAGCTTTTAATATTCTGCCACAGACTTTGAGCGTCTTTGGTAATATTATCCTTTACTTCAATTTCAGAATTTTTAGGGGAAGAATCGTGCTCCATATCTTAAACTAAATCTTGACCATATTGCTCTTTAACCAATTGTCTCATCTTTTTAACCTGCTGTTCCTGGCTTTTAGGCATGATCAATAACACATCATCGTTATCTACAACCACAAAGTCATTTAAACCATCAAGCACGACTACTTTATTCCTTTTGGTTCTAACCAAATTCCCCGAAGAGTGAGAGGCTACTACACGCGCATTAATTATCACATTAAGCTCGACATTCTTATCCATTTTATCGTAAAGAGATCCCCATGCACCCAGATCACTCCAGTCAAAACTTGCAGGTATAACTCCTACATTAGCGCTTTTTTCAAGAATCCCGTAGTCAATGCTTATATCTTCGGCATCAGGATAGAATTTATCAATAAAATCCTGTTCTTTTTCAGTATTTAGAACTTCAATTCCCTTACTAAAAAGAGCATACATATCGGGAATATATTTTTGAAAAGCCTCTGTAATTGCTTTTACACTCCAGATAAAAATACCTGCATTCCATAAATAATTACCTTGAGCCAGAAATTTCTGCGCAGTCTCATAATCTGGTTTTTCTGTAAATGCAGATACATGTTTTACCTTTTCTTCTCCGGTTTCGTAAGCTATATAACCATATCCTGTATGAGGAAAGGTGGGTTTAATACCCAAAGTAACCAGTAATTTGTCAGTTGTTTCATCCTTGTTTTGCGCCTTACACGCTTTAAAAGCCTTTTTTAAATCTTTCGCGAAAGCTTTCTCATCTTCTATCCAGTGATCGCTGGGTGCAACTATCATTGCCGCATCAGGGTTTACCTTTTGTATTTTTAAAGCAGCCAGCAGTATACAAGGCGCCGTATTACGCATTGCCGGCTCAAGTACAATGTTAGCATCTTTAATCTGTGGAATCTGCTCGTTAACTAAACCTTTGTAACGCTCATTAGTAAGAATAAGAATATTCTCTTCTGGAACCAATTGTGATATGCGACTGAATGTGCGCTGAATTAAGGTTTCTCCCGCACCCAGTATATCATGAAATTGTTTTGGAAATTCCATTGTACTTAAAGGCCAAAAGCGAGAGCCTACACCCCCAGCCATAATAACTGCGTAATAATTTTGGTTTTTAGTCATATCTTCTAGTATTCTAGATTAGTTCTACTTCTGCGTTAGGTTGAAATAAATAGATTTTCCCGGTAGCAGTCTCAGTACATTCAAATCGCTTCACACGTTTAGCTCCTTTTTTAAAAATCTTACCATTATAAATTCTAAAAAGGCTACCCTGAGGTATTTCAAATATAAAGTTTTTATCGTTCGCCGGGTCAAATTGTTTTAAAGCCAAAGAAAGTCTGGCATCTGTGTCGCTACTGGCTTTGGGGTTTTTAAAATGTCTGGCAAGATATGGAAGTATCTGCGACGGAAATATTTCCGGTCTTAAAAATGGCAGCATTAATTGCTGAAAAGTATGCTTCCACTCTGCCCCATGAGGCTTAATTCTGGCTCCGTATTTTTTAAAAGCAACCAGATGAGCTATTTCATGAATAAGGGTTATTAGAAATCTGTAAGAATTGAGATTAGTGTTGACCGTGATCTGGTGACCCCCATCTGGCAGACGCCTGTAATCACCATGCCTTGTCACTCTTTCATTAACTATCTTTAAATGGATTCCCAGATTTTTGATAAGTTCAAAAATTGGTTCTACTGCTTGATTAGGTATATAATTAGCAAGTACTTCCTTCATACATTAAGGTGTGGAAGCTGATACCTGAAGTACCTTTCCGTTATAGTATTTATTACCGGTTAAAGCAAAATCGCTTATATAATCTGCCATTTCTTCTGCCGTTAACGGGGCTTTATAACCCGGAAAAGCTTCTTCAAGCATTTCGGTTTGCACCGCTCCTAATGCCAGCGTATTAAATGCAATATTATTCTCTTTATATTCTTCTGCCAATAATTCAAATAATGTAATTACAGCACCTTTACTGGAGCTGTAAGCGGCCAGACCCGGAAATTTCATACTTCCCTGTATTCCACCCATACTGCTTACTGCAAGGACATGAGAATGTTGTTTTAAAAATGGCAACAACTCTCTTGTTAAAGCAGCTACCCCAAAAACATTCACCTCATAGATTCTTGCAAATTCTGATGAGCTAATTTCTTCAAAGGGTTTATTGAGTAATGCCCCGGCATTGTGAATTAATATGTCTACAGACTCCCATTTATTCTTAACAAACTGTACAACATCCTGTATATCACCTTCACAGGTAATATCAAAAGGAACGGCAACAACATTGGCTAGGTTCAATTTCTTAATAGGCTCGGCGTTTCTTGAAAGAGCGAGAACATTAAAACCTTGCTTACTAAACGTTTTAACCAACTCATAACCTATCCCTCTACTGGTTCCTGTGACAATAATATTCTTTTTACTCATTCCACTCAATTTCCTGTTGTGCGCTATTAACCATACCTTCTACACCCGGAATAAGATTATTGATCACTTTTGCCATAAATTCAAAATCCATTTTATCTGCTTCATCACCTACTTTATGATAATAGTCAAAATTTGTAAAATCGAAACTTGACACAGTCTGTGCCGGCATTTTGAAGGCTTCATAAAAGGAATAATTATCGCTGCGCTTAAACAGATTATATTGTTGTGCCTGCGGCAGAAAACCCATCACTTTACGACCTGAGTATTCATTGAATTTATCTGCCATATTTGAATTGTTATAACCAGTCAAATAAACCAGAAAATCCTTATTCTGCATAGGAACACCCATCATCTCTATATTAAACATTGTATAAAGATCCAGACCCTCATCTTTTAATCTCTGTGCTAAATGCTTTGACCCAAGAAGGCCCATTTCTTCCCCCGCATACAGTGTGAAGATCATACTGCGTTTATTATTTTTCGCTTTAGCGAAATATTTTGCTAGTTCTATCACAGCAGTCGTCCCAGAAGCATCGTCATTAGCGCCATTTGCGATCGTATCACCATCTACTGCTTCTGCAGTACCAATATGGTCATAGTGAGCTCCTATAATCACAAACTCATCCTTTAATTGTGGGTCTGTTCCCGGAATCATACCTACGATATTGAAGCCCTTTTTGCCTTTTGCATCAAAATCGTCTCTATAGGTCGAAAAATAGGGTTTTATACCACTTTTCTCAAACTGCTTAGTAATATATTCAGCAGCCTTCTCTATACCTTCACTTCCTGTTGCACGACCCTGAAGTTCATCTGAAGCTAGATAGGTGAGATGTTTTTTTACATCTGCAGATTTCACTATTTGCTTTACAGGTTGGCTTGATGGAGCTGATGAAGAAGTGCTAGATGCTGCAGCGGTTGAAACGGTATTCACATTAGATTGAGACGCGGCATTAGCATCAACTTCTTTTATTTCGCCTGAGCTGCCACAAGCAAATAGGCTTAATAACAAGCCGGAAAGGATTATTTTTTTCATTCTTCTAAGATAAAAAAATCCCATCGGTAGGCGATGGGATTTTTATTAAATTCTAGTACTTACTATTAAGCCAGCATTAAAACCGGATTCTCAATATACTTCTTCAGGGTTAGTAAAAATTCTGACCCAGTTGCCCCATCTACAGTTCTATGATCACAAGCTAGTGACAAGTTCATCGTGTGACCCACTACTATCTGACCGTTCTTAACAACAGGTTTTTCTATGATCGCACCTACTGAAAGTATAGCAGAATTAGGCTGATTTATAATTGAAGTGAAGTGCTTAATACCGTACATACCAAGATTAGAAATGGTAAAAGTACTGCCTTGCATTTCTTCGGGCTTTAATTTCTTATTACGTGCCTTGCCTGCTAGATCTTTCACTTCTGCATTGATCTGCTGAAGTGACTTTTCATTAGCAAAATTAACTACCGGCACTACAAGACCATCTGGTACCGCTACAGCAACACCCATATGAACATGATGATTAAGACGCATCTTATCACTAAACCATTGTGAGTTTACCTGAGGATGCTCTTTTAAAGCGAGCGCTGTAGCCTTTACCACCATATCGTTATAAGATATTTTCGTTTCTGGCAGCTGGTTGAATTGAGCACGGAAAGCCATAGCATTCTCCATATCAAATTCAACATTTAAATAGTAATGCGGTGCAGTGAATTTAGATTCACCCAGACGCTTAGCAATCACCTTACGCATTTGAGAATTGCTTATCTCATCATAACTTTCTTCACCTGTAGGAGCAAACTGTAAAGATGCACCACCGCCAGAAGGGGTGTAATTTTCTATATCGTGACGTACAATACGACCATTATCTCCAGAACCTTTTACTTTAGAAATATCTATACCTTTATCTTCAGCTAGTTTTTTTGCTAATGGTGACGCAAAAATTCTACCGTCTGCTGTTGAAGAAGACTTCGCCTCACCAGCCATTTTTGAAGAATCAGTTTCTTTATTCTTTAGTTCTTCTTTCTTTTCCTCTTTTTTAGACTCTTCTTTCTTAGTTTCTGGTTTTTCAGCCTTTTCCTCCGATTTTGACTCTTCTTTAACCGATTTTTTAGGTTCTGCCTTAGAAGCTCCTCCAGATTTAAAACTCTTTAATATACCTGAAACGTCTGTTCCCTCTTCGCCAATTATTGCGAGAAGTGAGTCTACTTTTGCAGATTCACCTTCTTGTATACCAATATGTAGAAGTGTTCCTTTGTAAAAAGATTCAAACTCCATCGTTGCTTTATCTGTCTCGATCTCAGCAAGAATTTCTCCTTCTTCTACCTTATCTCCCTCTTTTTTCAACCATGAAGCAACTGTTCCTTCCTCCATCGTATCACTTAGGCGAGGCATTTTTACTACTTCAACCCCTTCAGGAATTTCACCTTCAGATTCTTCACCGCTGCCCTCATCTTCAGACTCATCTACATCATCAGCACCTTCTCCAGATTCAGTTTCTTCTTCCGCTTCAGCGGTATCATCTTCTGCTTCTTCTTCCGCTTTAGAATCTTCAGAACTTTCATCGCCGTTTAACAGACCTGATATATCTTCACCTTCTTCGCCAATTATGGCCAGAAGAGCATCAACTTTAGCCGTTTCACCTTCTTGTATACCAATATGAAGCAGAGTTCCTTCATAAAAGGACTCAAACTCCATCGTTGCTTTATCTGTCTCTATTTCTGCCAGTATATCGCCTTCTGAAACCTTATCTCCCTTTTTCTTTAACCAGGAAGCTACTGTTCCTTCTTCCATTGTATCGCTTAGGCGGGGCATTTTTATTACTTCTGCCATAGTTATTCTGGTTTATGTGATAAGAATGGATAGTTTTCCTGATCGTAAACTACGTCATACATTAAACTTGTATCTGGAAAATCGCTTTCATCTGCGAACTTTTCGCATTCAGAAACCCGTTTTTTCACACGTTTATCAATATTCTTTATCTCTTCTTCGCTTGCAAAACTTTTCTCTAGAAGTATCTCTTTAACCTGAGTTATAGGATCAATTTTTTGATATTCTGCAACCTCTTCTTTTGTTCTGTATTTTTGAGCATCACTCATTGAGTGGCCACGATAACGGTAAGTTTTCATCTCTAAAAACGTAGGCCCGTCACCTCTTCTTGCCCGCGCAATAGCTTCATCTAAAGCTTCTGCAACCGCCTGAGGATTCATAGCATCAACCGGGCCGCATGGCATTTCATAACCAAGACCAAGTTTCCAGATATCTTCATGGTTTGCAGTACGCTTAACAGACGTCCCCATCGCATAACCATTGTTTTCTACACAGAAAACAACAGGAAGCTTCCAGGTCATCGCCATGTTAAAAGTCTCGTGAAGTGAACCTTGACGAGCAGCACCGTCACCAAAAAAGGTGAGAGTTACTGCATCTCTTTTAAAATATTTATCTGCAAAAGCAAGACCCGCACCTAAAGGTATTTGACCACCTACGATACCATGACCACCGTAAAAACGATGCTCTTTAGAAAAGATATGCATAGAACCTCCCAAACCTTGAGAAGTACCGGTTTTCTTTCCATATAATTCTGCCATTACACGTTTAGGATCAACTCCCATACCTATAGGCTGAACGTGGTTTCTATAAGCAGTGATCATCTTATCTTTAGACAGATCCATCGCATGCAGAGCACCAGCAAGAATAGCTTCCTGACCATTGTATAAATGGAGAAAACCTCTTACTTTTTGCTGTATATATACTTGTGCTAATTTGTCTTCAAACTTTCGCCAGAAGAGCATTTCTTCATACCAGTTAAGGTATACATCTTTGGTAATTTCTTTCATCAAACTTGGTTTATCGATACACCATGACGCTCAAAAAAAGCGAATAACAAAAATAGCATAAACAATAAGAATCCTGAAAGCGTTTCCTAAAAAATAAATAAAAGCTTACAAGTAGTCCTGAGTAAACAATAATGGAAGAAGATTCTCCAGTGAATGGCTTTTTAATACCTTACCAGATTCACCCATAAAATACAATTTAATAGGCTTCTTTTGCTTAACCTCATATTCTGCTATTGCCTGTCTGCAGGCACCGCAAGGTGGTATGGGAGTCAATGTGGGTTTATTTTTAGCTTTCGCTGAAATGGCGATCGTATCAATATTTACATTGGGATAATTTGCACCCGCATAATAAATAGCTGTACGTTCTGCACACAAACCTGAAGGATAAGAAGCATTTTCCTGATTACTACCTTTTACCACTTCACCATTTTCAAGAAGAATGGCGGCACCTACATGAAATTCTGAATAGGGAGCGTAGGCATTATCGCGAGCTTCAAATGCAGCACTCATAAGTGATTGAATCTCTGCCGAAAGTTCATCTAAACTATCATAAACTTCCAGATCTGACTCAATTTTAATTTTTTTCATAGGCTAGTATTCGGTGTATTCGTCTCCAAACCCAAAGGTAATACCAAAACGAAGTGTATTCTCTAATGGATTTCTCACATTTGAAGTTGAGAACAAATATGATACATCTATATCTATTGTAGTGTATTTAAAGCCCAGACCTAAGGTTGCAAATTTCCTGCTTCCTTTCATATCGCTCTCATTAAAGTAACCTGTACGCAGTGAGAAAGCGTCGTTGTAAACATATTCTGCACCTAAAGACCAGGTAACCTCTTTTATCTCTTCACTAAAACCGTCCTGAGCATCACCAAATGATTTAAATATCCCGTTAAAGAAACCTATATCATTATAAAGCTGCGCATCCTCAGTGTCATAAACTCCGTCACCATTAAGATCACCCGGAGAAGGAACTAGTAGTTTATTAAATTCTAAACCTACATTTATTGTATTATACGGGTCAAGTATAAAATCAAAACCACCACCTAATCTTAAGTTAGTGGGAATAAAATTTTCCTGACCTGCATCGTCATATTTTATTTTTGGCCCAATGTTAGAAATATTGAAACCTGCATGCCATCTCCCGTCAAAATCATTGTAAACAATAGCTTCAGATTGATAATAACCAGCAATATCTACCCCAAAAGATCCTGCTGCTGAAGCATCTCCGTTAGTATCCGGAATCCTTAAATCACTGCGTAAATAACGACCGGCTACAGCCATAGAGAATTGATCGCTTAAACGTAATGAATAAGAAAGGTCAAAAGTAAATTCATTAGGTTTTTCTGTAATCCCTAATTCGTCTGCTGTTTGTCTTAATTCTACTTCACCAAGGCTAAAATATCTGAAACTCGCTCCTACAGCACTTCTTTCATTAAGCCTGTTATAATAGGTAAGTTGACCAAGAAATATATCATTAACTAATTGACTCAAATAAGGAGTATAGTTTACACCCACGCCTTGCGACTGCTCAATAAAAGCATATTTTGCGGGATTCCACTGTTGTGAATATGCGTCTGGGCTGGTGGCGACACCCTGCTCACCCATACCTGCAGAACGAGCATCTGCGGCTATTAATAAAAAGGGAACTCCTGTTGTTATTACTCTGCTTTCCTGATTATCCTGCGCATTAATTGCATTGCTTCCAAAAATAGCAGCAAGAGTAACAAATAGAATAGATTTTCTCATTTTCAAGTATAGGACTTTAAACAAATATATATTTTAATGATTACAGGATGACCAGTTTCTCAAATTTTTCAACCTGCTTATTGGTTAACGTAGATTTTACGGTAATCTTATATACATAAACACCTTTACCAATTCTATCACCAAAGTCATCGCGACCATCCCAGGTTATCTCTCGTGATAGAAAGCCAGAGGTCACAATATTCTGATTTATAGTTTTAACAACTTTACCACTTACGGTAAAAATCTGCACTTGTACATCAAGCGGTTCAAAAGGTCTATTATGGTTAAACCAAAATTCAGTATAATTTACAAAAGGATTGGGATAATTAAGAACATTTTCTAATTCTATATCATCATCACCGGCAACCACAAACTGAAGATCAACGGTAGAAGAATTGTTATACGTATCCCACGCTTTAATGGTAACCGTATGCAAACCCGGCTCGAGATCTCTTAATTTACGTAACGCAGTACCTAAAGAGAAGTTATCTACATCACTCTCATAAAAATCATTAAGTATAATAGGATTTGTCTCATCGCCGTCAAGAATAGCAACAAGATCATGACCTATCCCGCTCGAGGTATTTATCCCGTTTACATCTTCCAGTTTAACTAAAAGAAAGGGTGATGTGTTTGTAATACCGCCATTAACAAAGCTCTCATCATTCATATAGGCTTTAATAATGGGTCCTTCATTATCTTCTGGGGCGTTTTCATTTAAACCTCCCACGATTATCTCATTATTTACTCCCGTATTATCCTCCAGCACTCCTTCTCTTTCTGAATAAAAACTAATTCTTCCATTTCCGTAGGGAATAGTGGCATCTTTTGGAACAACAAAATCAAAACTAAATTTTCCATTATTTACAGATGCCTGGCCGCGATAAAGAATATTTCCTAAAGTTTGAAAATCGAGTATTAACAATTCACCATTTGATCCTGTTGTACCGTCATTACCCAAAGTTTGCCTGTCTATATTCTTATCATATATAGTGGCTGCCAACGTACCTGTATAATCTGAAAGCAAATTCCCTTCAGGGCTTACTACTTCACCTGTTATGTTAACTCGTCCTAACGCTTTAAGCGTATCTATACTTTGTGTGATAGGAATTTCATTTATAGCAGTTAATCTTATATCCGGTTTCGCAAAAGCGAGCTTCATGGCAGGATCACCTATATAGAAAATAACGCGGCGTTTAGAATCACTGATCCTATTTTTAGTTTCTCGCAAATTCTCTGCAACGCTTCGTATATCGTTTGTGCCATACGCAAAAAGATTAGCGGCTAGTCGCTCATTAAAAGTCACACCCAGACTTACTGATATTTCACGCGTAGTTGCCACTAAACCTACAGCACCACCGTTAGCATTCCAGAATAACTCCTCGCCGGCCGCAGGCCGGGTTGGGTTATCAAAGCGTGTAAATTCACAGGTTACCGTTACTATTACCGGCAGGCGCTCTTCATTATTGAGATTCTGTACATTCTGTCTGGTAAAAATATATTCTGAAGCAAGAGCATCTTCCCCACCATGACCCAGATACGTTACCACAAGAGCACCCACTTCTATAGCGTCTGATATCGCATCATTTACCTGCGGGTAACGATCACCACCAGCAGATGACTGCTGCTCATAGCTGTCGCTGTGTATTTTTATAACATTTACAAATGGTTTTTCCTCATGAATTCTATCTCCTAATCTATCTAGAGTAGTTTGCAATTCTGTATGTTCCCATGCAAAATCTACATCGTCTGAGATCAACACAAAATTATTGCGCCATCTCCCGTAAGATGTTCGCGTGTCATAATTAATTATTTTATCTACAACTTCATTTGCCAGCTGTGGATTATCTGCCAGAATGCGACCTATTGCAATATCAAGCATATCTGAACCACCACTTCCCGCAGGGCTGCTACCTTCAAGAATACCTTCACCGGGATCTAAACACCCGTAAAAGTCATCGCTCATAAAACTTTGCGATTCAGAAAAGCTGTAGTATGTATTAAATGTGGGTATTATATTATTATTTCCCGAAATTCTGTCTTTATAATCTATAGAAGTATCCCCAAAAAGACAGAGATATTTAAGTCTGTTTTCAGGAGTGGACGCATTATCATATACGTAGCGTACAAAATTGCGAATGGCGCCTATATCTTCGGTTCCTGAATTGAACTCATTATATATTTCGCGCAGCGTAACTAGTTTTACATTTAGATTTCTATAATCTCTATTGTGCTGGGCTAATTTTTCTGCCTGACCTTTTAAAAGGTCTGAAGTGATCATTAAATAATCTACATCTTCAAAGCCATTTGCACCATTAAAGATCGTCCCTTTTAGATTTTGATTAGCGACCCTGGTATTTCCATTTTCAATTAAAGGCTCGTAAAAGTCATTGGGATCTATAGCCACATAATTACGCAAAAACCCCAGTTGAGCTTTAAAGCTTATTGTAGATGAACTTTCTGTATTGTTTACATAAGTAACAGATGAAGGATTTGTAACATCCCAAATCTGTGTGAATTGAGCCGCATCACTTACTGTGTACTCACCTATACCTATAGAACTGGCAGAACTATTTTTATGAAAAGCCAATTGCGTTCCCGCTCCTTTAAGTTCGCGCACCGCCTCTAAAGCAATAAAATCAAGATAACCCACACTAGAAGGATCGCCGTTATTTAGGTAATTTAGACCGATATCTACCGCAGAACTACCGATTTTTACAGGGGGATAATTTGACTGACTTTTAAAAGTATCGTAAAAATTATTTCTTGCCAGAACAGCATCAGTTATTGGCGCAAGCTCAATTGTTCCCCCGGATTGATTATTTAGTGTAAACTCAAAAGAAGTTTGAGAATCTGAAATTGCTGCCACGTATATTCTAACCTTCACAGGTTCTGACTGTATTAGATTAGGAAAGTTAAACTTAAAATGCTGCTCGTTGTCAAAATCAAAGCGCTCACCAAACCATCTCCTGCCCAGCCGCAAAAGATTCTCTGTATCTACCTCATGAAACTGATAATCATCAAAAGTAGTTATGGCTTCTGTGGCATTAGCTTCAGGCTGCTGCATGGGCGCTATTCGCTTTCCCGCAGAACCGCTGGCAGTTATAAAATAATATGACCTGTCGTCATATGCATTCACGTGCGTTTCACTTTCAGCATTATAAACACGGGTGCCTTCCCCATAGAATAAAACATAATCTTCATTATCAAAAGAACCATCTTCACCGCCCACGACCTCAATTGCAAGTTCACGCGGATCAAAAAGTGTATTATCTTCATTTTTTAGCGGGAGCATCGCCCCACCGTTACCATAGATCTTGATCGTTTCGGGATTGATCGCATTTACGTTCATCCCGAGATCGTTTAAAAAACGACGATCTATTTTAAATACGCCGGTAGTGTCTACATAGAATTTATAAAAATCTCCGCTCGCCAGCACAGAATTAGACTTTGGAATATCATCTATTAATGTTGCGGTTCTTTGCTGCGCTGTGGCTGCCAAACCATAGTTTACTGTAAAAGCTGTCACCCTTTTATAAATGCCGTTGTCATTAAATATGGGAGAAAGAGACACAGTGGCAAAAGTTTCACCTCTGGCTATTGATTTAGTAATATTAAAATCGGCCGTTTTAGGTATAAAATCGGGATTTAGGTCCTTTAATTCGGAAGTAGAAATCGTTTCATAGCTAATTTCAGAAATGCTGGCGCCTTTTGGCGAAAAATTATGAGTCTCCTTCCATTGATTATAATAGCGTATTCCTTCACTTTCAGAATATGAAAAATTCTCGGCATCAAAACCGGGAACTTCCACACGCTTTTCTGATGTTGAAACATTTACAGCATCCTTCCACACTATCGTAAACCGTTTATTCTGGCTGTAAGCACTTATAACAAAGACACAGGTGAGAATGAAAACAAGAGCTTTTTTCATCTATCTTTTAACGCAGTTCATTTTTAGAAAGTATAAATGTAGTATTTCAGATTTTGATAAAAAGACAATAATAAAGAAAGATTTGCAGCGTTAGTTAAGTGCTAAACGCTATAATATACTAAATTAGCGGTTTGTATGCAGCAATATCAAGTTGTAAATTAGACTGTATTGACTATATTGCAGACCCAAATTTGCTATAAATAACTTAATAAACATGAAGAAAAACTTTGTGAACAGAACTCTTGTTACTGCGCTTGCAGCACTCACACTCGCATCTTGTGGGAAGAGCAACGACTACAAGAATACTTCTCGTGCCACTGGGTGGAATATTGATGGTAGAGACGGTGGTTTTAAAGCCGCTACAGACTATCAGGAGCAGCCTAATGCGCCAGGCCTTGTCTTTATTGAAGGTGGTACTTTTACAATGGGTCGTGTACAGGATGATGTTATGCATGACTGGAATAACACCCCTACTCAACAACATGTACAGTCTTTTTACATGGATGAGACCGAGGTTACAAACCTAATGTACCTTCAATATCTGGATTATCTTAAGAAGGTATATCCTCCAGAAGAAAGCAAATACAGAAACATTTATTATGGTGCGCTTCCTGATACTTTAGTGTGGCGTAACCGTCTTGGTTTTAATGAGACCATGACAGAAAACTATCTGCGCCATCCTGCGTATGCTAATTACCCGGTTGTAGGGGTTAGCTGGATACAGGCAGTAGAATTTAGTAAATGGAGAACAGACAGATATAATGAGTTGATCCTTGAACAAAAAGGCTACACTGCTAAAGGTGCTAAAAATGATTACGATGCAGAATCTACTTTTAGTACTAACACGTATTTAAATGCTCCCAGCTTAACATATGGTGGTCAGGATGAATTAATACGTGGTGGTAGAGAGTCTGAAAGAAGAGAGAAAAACAATACTCCACGCGCAAGTAATGACAATCCAGATGCTTCTACAGAAGCTACAGATATTTATGTGAGACGTGAAGACGGTATTCTTTCTCCAGGTTTTTATAGATTACCTACAGAAGCAGAATGGGAATATGCGGCACTTGGCTTAAGTGATCTTAGAGAATACAACGTATATCGTGGTCGTAAAAAATATCCATGGGACGGTGCTTACACACGTTCTGGCGATAGAAAAGACCGTGGAGATCAATTAGCCAACTTTAAACAAGGTAATGGTGATTACGGTGGTATAGCCGGGTGGTCTGATGATAATGCAGATATTACTGCTGAAATAAAATCATATGCACCTAACGATTACGGACTTTATGATATGGCCGGAAACGTTTCAGAATGGGTGGCAGATGTTTACAGACCAATCGTAGATGATGAGTTTAACGACTTTAACTACTACCGGGGTAACGTTTACACGAAAAATGCCATAAATCCTGACGGAACTGTAAAAGTCGTTACAACAGATGATATCGTTTACGACACCCTTGAAAATGGTAAAATTGTAGCACGTAACCTTCCTGGTGAGATCTTACAAGTTCCTGTTGATGAAAATGACACTTACCTAAGAACACAGTTCTCACAGAGTGATAACCGTGATTACAGAGATGGAGACAAACAATCTTCACGCTATTACCAGAGCTTTGCAGACGCATCTTCTGATGAAGATCGTATGTACGACTCTCCCATAAATAAAGTAGAAGCAGATAGCGTAGGCACATTAAAAGAATATGATAAGAGCAACACAAGAACGACACTTATCGATAATGAAGTGCGCGTTTACAAAGGTGGCTCATGGAGAGATCGTGAATATTGGTTAGATCCTGCACAACGCAGATACCTGCCACAGATCATGGCTACAGACGATATAGGTTTTAGAAATGCGATGTCAAGAGTAGGTTCTAAATCAAGAGGCAAGAAAAAAGCCCGCAACTAATAAAAAGATTTTATAATTTTAAATGCCCTATTGCAATCGCATAGGGCATTTTTTGTATCATAATAGCAATGAACATTCAAGATCTACATTCACTCTTTTTAAAAAGTACAGGAGTTTCTACAGACACCAGAAAAATAGAAACTGGTAATATTTTTTTCGCTCTAAAGGGCGAAAATTTCAACGGTAACATTTACGCAAATAAGGCATTAGAAGCTGGTGCAGCCTGGGCAATAGTTGATGAAAAAGAATACGCTCAGAACGATAGAACGGTTTTAGTTGACGATTGTCTTAAAACTTTACAAAACCTCGCAAAACACCATAGAAATCGGTTAAAAACGCCAATTATCGCACTCACCGGTAGTAACGGAAAAACCACCACAAAAGAGCTAATAAACGCTGTTTTAAGTCAAAAATTCAGCACTGTTTCAACACTTGGTAACTTAAATAATCATATTGGGGTTCCACTCACTTTGCTGCGCTTGACCCAAAAAACTGAGATTGGTATTATTGAAATGGGCGCTAACCATTTAAAGGAGATAGAACAACTGGCAGAAATAGCCGCACCAGATTATGGCTACATCACAAATTTTGGCAAAGCGCATTTAGAAGGTTTTGGCAGCAAAGAAGGTGTGATTAAAGGCAAAAGCGAACTCTACGCTTACTTAAAATCTAATAACAAGACTTTGTTTATCAATAGTGATGACCCTATACAGTTAAAAGAAACCTATAGCAACACGTTTACCTTTGGCACAAAAGCAGGTAATGATATTGTGATTAAATATGTTGATGCAAATCCATATGCAGCGATAGATGTCAAGTCGCATTTAATAGAAAGTAATCTCATAGGCTCATACAACGCCACAAATATAGCCGCAGCGGTCGCTATAGGCAATTATTTTGAAGTACCGGCAGAAGCTATTCATAAAGCAATAGCAGAATATACTCCCACAAACAACAGGTCTCAAATTATTCAAAAAGGAAATAATACAATTATTCTTGACGCTTACAATGCAAACCCTACAAGTATGCAGGCAGCCTTGCAGAATTTCGCGAAGCTAAAATCAGGTTATAAAACTGTGATTTTAGGAGATATGTTTGAACTGGGGTCTGCTGCAGAAGAAGAGCATGAGGCAATAGTAGAACTGGCTATTTCAATGAATTTTGATAAGATAATTTTGCTTGGGAGCAACTTTTATAAAGTCCAAAAAACTGCTTCAAATATGGAGAAATATGACACATACACCGATTTTTCATCCAGAGTAAATAAAGAAACTTTAATTAAAAACTCAGGTCATATTCTAATTAAAGGCTCACGTGGTATGGCTCTAGAACGTGTTTTAGATTTGCTCTAAAATTAAAATTTTTAAGTCAATATTGTCATCGAAACACTCTGAAACCTTGTCGAGGGATTCTATTTCTAAAAATTCCTTATATAATTAACGATTGGTTGTGTTCACGAGCAACCATTCACTGCTTAAATCAAATTTTTTAAAAGTAGCTACTTCCTTAGATGATAGTACAAGTTTCCCACCTGGTATATCTATGTTTCCTTTATCATTTATTGTAAGGGTTCCATTCCCTAAAGCAACTATTGTAATTTCGCTTCCTGTCATATGCTTACTACTAATTATAGATAACTCTTTATCTCCCGTATTAACCATAACACTAGTAAGATTTTTTATATTAAGTGACCCATCTGCAGCGATCGCCATCTGCTGGGTTATACCTTTCGTTTTTAATTTCCCACTCCCTGTGTTGTTAAATTGACTTATTCCGTTATGATTCACCCCCCAAATTATAAAATCATGAGCGCCACAAAAGTAATTATTGGTTATTGATGCACTCGAATTATTTACATATACCCCGTATCCAGTATCCTTTCCATCGCTAGCGCTATTAGCAAAACGAACTTGGTCAACAGTTATATTACTAGCAGAGTTCACAATCTTTATGCCTCTATGCAAATTCTCAAAATAACCACTTATATGTACATTCTGTGCCCTGTCTATCTCAACTCCTAAATCTGCATTTTGAACAGTCAGCAGATTAAAATGTAATGTATATGGTGTCGTGTCTGTCAAAGGCTCACCATTTTTGAATTCTCGACCAATATAAATATCAGTAGATTTATTTTCTTTACCAGTCATCCATGAAGACAACTGTCCTTCAACCACAACATTATTAAAGTCCATTTGCCCATTTTTACCTATTACAGTTACAGCATTATTTTGACCTGCTGATCTAAAGAAATGACATTGATTAAAGCTTATAAACTGATTAACTAAATCACCATTTCTCAAACCTAGTTGTGCCTGCATATATAAAGGAGAGCTATCAAAACCTTTCACGGTTATATAGCTAAAAGTAGAATACCACATGCCCCCATGGTATGGATAATAGTCACTCTCTGAAGCAGATAAATACAAACCTTTTTGCCCACTATTCCTCTCACCTATCCCTTGAAATGTAAGATTAGAAATCTGAAGCCGCTGTACAGGACCATTATCCAGCCTAACAAACCAATCTAAATCTGAATCGGCGGCTTCAAGAACACTTTCATGCTCTGACAGACCTACGTAATTAACATCTGAATATATAACCACACTATCGAGTATAAATTTTTTAGGCGGTATAATTACGGTTCGGTTACCTTTCTTAGCAGCCTTAACAGCAGCATTCCATGCAATTTGATCATTTTGATCATCGTTTCCTACTGCTCCGAATGCTTCGATATCTAAACCCACATTTTTAAACGTTTCTAAAGATTCATCATGATATGAAGAATTATCCTTTGCAGCATATATTTCATCACTTTGAGCCGATTTTAAGCTCTGGGGGCGGGTTTTTAATTCGCTTATAGATTTATATGGAGTTTCCTGATAAGCTAAAGTAGGGGCAGTTTTCGCTTTAAGCGAAATTGTAGCTACTGCTGCGAAATTTAATCCGCTGCTCAAAAGGAAAATTAGAATGAATATAGAATTAAGAATGCTTCTCATGTTTTAGGATCAAATGTGTGGTAAGCTAATTGAAATTATCTTCAAATAAATAACCTGCTAAACAAGTATAATCATATTGAATAACTTACAAAAAGATAAAATGGTATATAATGAAAACTCTTATAGCTATATTTTGTCTCCTTAAAACAAAAAACCCCATACAAGTCTTTGACTAATAAGGGAGTTTTGAAATTTAAGTGGGTCATACTGGATTCGAACCAGTGACTTCCACGTTGTCGACGTGACACTCTGAACCAACTGAGTTAATGACCCTTTGCTAAAGCTAGAAAAGTGCAGGACACATGCACTAATTAGTGTACAAGGCTGTAAATATAATTGCAGAAATACCAAGTCTACAAGAAAAATTTTAATTAATATTTTTATATTCTTGAATACACAAAATACATCCCTATTTCTCCTTTTCCCTTAACCTGAATTTTGCCACGATATTCAAATTCAAAGTCATCACAGTCTTTGATAAGGTCATAGGTAGAAGTAGAAATATTTACTTTTTCCATTTGGCTATAGCTCTCCATTCGCGAAGCGGTATTAACTGTATCTCCCCAGATATCGTATTGAAATTTAGTTAAACCAACAATCCCGGCTACGACGTCGCCCGTATTAATCCCTACACGCATACGGTAAAACGTATCTTCAGCACCAGATTCTCCTCCTTTTTTCTTTACGTATGCCTGCATCTCAATAGCTGCTTTTACTATATTTATACAGGCTTCTTTTGTATTTCCTCCCATTCCGCCGGCAGCCATATACGCATCTCCTATTGTTTTTATTTTCTCCAGATCATACCTTTCGATAATTCTGTCAAATTTGGTAAAACAATCCTGAAGCCGCGAGACCAGTTCCTGAGCCTCCATATTCTGGGCATATTGTGTAAAATTGACAAAATCTGTAAAAACTATGGTAACATTAGTAAGTGATTGCGCATTAGACTGACCATTTTCTTTGAGCTCATTTGCAATTTGCAGAGGTAAAATATTGAGCAAAAGTCGGTCTGATTTTACTTTTTCCTTTTCCAGTTCATGTCTGCTGTTCTCTATATCTCTGGTACGCTCAAAAACTTTAGCTTCAAGCTCTTTATTGTAATTATCAAGTTTTTGATTGGCTTTTTCTAGATTAGCATACAAATGAAAATTAGAAACTGCCGCCTTTATAAAGCCGCCCATAACATCAAAAAGCTCCAAATCTCCAGGCAATAATGGTGGATAAAATGGTCGCGCCTCTTTCTCTCTTCCCGCAATAAGCCAACCTTCTATGCCCGCTCTTGTTTTTATAGGCGTACCAACAAGATAGGGTAATAGCAATCGCTCACATAATTCTTTATGATGCTCTTCTTTTTTAGTTGCCTTATTGAATAACAAATGTGGATCATCAAGAGCGTTTATTAACGAAAAATCAAAAGGTTGCTTGAGGTTTCGGCGAGACTCGTCCTTAGTGTAGCCCAAGTGATAATTGACGAAAAATGAATTGGCTTTATCACGCCAAAGCACAACCGCACGATCCATTTTTAAGCGGGTAAGAATAAGTTGTAGCGTAGAATTATGAAAATCATCAAGATTAAACTGAGCACCTATAATATCATGGAGTCTTTTAAGAATATCATAACCTATTTTCTTTTGCTCAAGATCTCTTTTTAATAGAATCACTTGAGTGTCTACCATAATATTATGACCAGCCACCTCATCAGAAAGACCTTTGTAATAATTAAGCGCTCTTTCAATTTTCAGAATATCTGCCTTTAAATTTTCTTCTTGTGGCCCTAAAATGTCCTCCCTATTCTTCACTTTTTTATATTTTTTCGCTGAAAAGGCAAAAAACACCTGTCCAGTCAAATACCTGAAAGTCATCTTTTACCATTGCTAACTCGCCGGCTTCATAAATTCCCAGTAATGGAAACTCTCCATTTACCGCATTCTGAATATACATTGCATCTTCTTCTTCAGTTTGAGAATAAGCAGCCGCTCTCCCGGCGCAATTGAGATAAAGTGCAAAAAGCGGATTTTTACCTTCTTTTCGCCGATTTTGAACAAAAAAAGCCACTTTTTCTTCTATCATATCAAGTACATAACCGCGACGCATAAGTTGAAACTCTGAGCCTACGACCAGATCCATCTCTGCCATTATCAATCCGTTATTTTTAGGATTAACACCTACGCACATTCTGTTTACATACTCGGCATTTTTACGGTCCCATTTATCGCTTAAATTTCTACCCAGCGTGACAAAAAATTTCATGCTTTCATAATCACCCTGAACTTCGGCTCCCAACATTTCACTTACAAAATCAATAGCAGGTTTATTGTCTATTTCTGTAATTGTAGCTCCCTCGCATTTTGTCACTGTATGATAAGCACTGGCAGGTGTGCAGCCATCAAGCCTTAAAACATCCATTTTAATATTTCCTGTAAGGGCTAGCAAAATTGCTGCATTTTGAGTCATCCCATCCTCAAACCATTGCCGTGTGGGTTTAAATTTCATATCTCCCATGAGGCGTGCGCCTGCAATTGTAGGCCAGCCTGCCAGCACTTCTTTTGCCCCTTGTAATAATGGTGTGCCGTAGTTCATTTGAAATCGTCCTTTTTCGCGGTTTACCGCATCAAAAAACAATAA
The DNA here is from genome assembly GCF_047946675.1 of Leeuwenhoekiella sp. A16. Lineage (GTDB taxonomy): Bacteria > Bacteroidota > Bacteroidia > Flavobacteriales > Flavobacteriaceae > Leeuwenhoekiella. The sequence continues at coordinate 2,361,983 of NZ_CP172313.1, read as the reverse complement.
CACCTGAGGATCTGTTTCAAAAGAAGTTTCTGCAAATTGCTCAAAAAGCTTTTTGCCTGTTTCATACTCATTAAATGCAATATCTTCTTGCACAAAATAATGTGTATTCACTGTCGTGGAAGTCATTATAGCCACAGCGCACTGGTAGCCATCATAGCCAAAGCTATTATTTGTTATAGTACCATTAGCAAAGCCACCCACATACTTACAACTACCCAACTCGCTTTTTACGCCCATAAAAAACTCCTCTGCCTCATGCCGCGATGTACAAAATAAAAGGCAAAGATTTATAGCATAACTCTCTACGCCCACATGAAGCAAGGCCTGCAAGGCAGCTGACTTCCCTGCCTCAAATGAATTTGACAAGTCGCTAAACCCTACACCAAATTTTGTCATGCTTAATTTATTAAGCCTATTCTATAATTTCAAACTCAGTTGTAATGTGAAGCGGCAGCTCAATAGCGTTTTTAATAGGTGATTTTTTATCAAGTGTTTCTTTAGACTTTTGCAATTTTGCAACATCTACCCCATTTTTACCTTTTAATTTCACCTTGTAGTGCAGATTTAATGGTCCATTAGGTTTTTCTCTATCCAGGCCTAAAACGCCGTGAACATCAAAGTTAACATCTACTTCAACTTCAATTTTTTCAAGCTCTGTATCAAAAAGAGCTGCGTTTGTGGCAATACCTGCTGTAAGACAGCCACAGAGGGCACTTGCTAAATATTCTACAGGGTTGGGATATTCATCTGCACCACCTAATACTCCGGGTTCATCTACTCGTAGTGTAAACTTACTACCACCTTCTCTTATATTGTTACCGTCTGAATGTAATTCATGAATCTCAACTTCAGACTGCGTGCTACCAAGCCATTTTGATTTCGCCTTAAATTGCACATTTGCTACTTTAGGATTTTCATGAATTGCTCCTACAAGATTTTCAATATTGTCGAGGTTTACGCCATTTTTCATTGTTGCCATCAGATTTAAATTTTAAATTATTTGTAATAATTAGTGAGGGGGTAGTATTTAAAAATGATTCTGGGCAGAAAACATCGCAAAGACCACAGAAATTTAAATTACCTGATTTATATCTCTAATAGAGAAAATAGCAACCAAAATTTCCTTAAGCACTTTACAGCAGGAAGTTATGAAATAATTCTTGCCTTTATCTAATAAAAACAATTATATATTTCAGCGTATTTGTAATGATTTGGCATTTAAAACCTTTTTTTCTTCATTAAAACCAACAGAAGTTAAATAAAAATCGGTCAAAACACCTTAAAAATCAACCTAAAACGCTAAATACTAGTATTTTAATTAGTTGTTTCCCCATTTCGAAACAAATTTTATATAAATTTACTTATTCCCTATCCCTAAGCAGACTTCTCATTTTCAATTAATTGACACTCAAATGCCATGTTTAAAAAATATGACCCTCTTTATGCTTCAAATAATACGGCAGATAAATCGCCTAAAATCATATATGAAGCTATAATTGAACTGTTTAATGCACAGGATAGCGATACTCAGAAAAAAATACAGGAAGAAGTAGAGAAGCAATTACATGAATATTTAAAAAGTGCATCGCAAATAGAGAGTCTGCTATGCTTTCAATACCTCTATGCTGCTTTTTCTATGAAAAAATATGACAGCGAACTTGACGGCAAAGAGGAACATAAACTGCGCCAAATAGAAATGATACGCCGGTGGGAAGCCAGAATATTATATGTTGCGCGACAAGAAATGGAACATCTTAATCTGGTTCAAAATCTATTAGTGCTTCTAAATAAACCTCCTTATTTAAAGCGCCCTAATTTCCCCGTAGCTTCACATATAAACCCTTTAGGGCATCCTATACACCTCATGCCTTTTTCTTTACATGCAGTTAAAACGTTTAGATTTTGGGAAAAACCAGATACGCTTGAACTACAATTCCCGGAAATGCCAGATGTCATAATTCCTAATATTGAAGGTATTCCGCCGGATGCGGCAGATGACAGGGCATTTAATATAGATGATGAAACTATTGCCAGCTGGGAAGCACTAAAATCGCTTATTGAGAATATTATTTCACAATCTCACAACATCCATAAAGCTGAAAATGGCACCGGACTCACGATAGAACGCCTATACAACAGGATCAATATCTTTTTCTATTATCTAATAAAGCAAAAACTTTTAAATCTGGATACTATTAATATAAACAGGATTGTAGTTGAGCATTTCGGTTTTAACTTAAAGCTTGATCCTATTGTAAAAGGTAAATACTATCAATATGTAAATGAAGTAATTACAGGAATTCTTGAAGAAGGTGAAGGTGTGTGGGGAGTCCCGCCACCGCTAGAAAGTCACTTTACTGTTTATCAGGAGATTTTAAATGAATATGAAAATGAATTATGTGAAGACCCTGATTTTGCTCCTGGTTTGCCATGCCTTATAAATCCTACCTTAGAGGGCAGTTCAGGGAAGCACAAAATCACCAATAAAGTTTCAAAATATGCGATGCAGCTTTTTAATGATTGCTATGAAGTGTTGGATTTGATGCTGTATGGTTTCTTTTTACAATATAATGTAGACTACACCACAGGAGTACGCCCGCCTATCCCAAATTCATTTTTCAGAACATCTTTTTACCCATTTATGACGATGGTCATTAGGCCTTTAGGCGAAATGGTATGCAGACTTCCCGCAGATAAGAATTACATACCCATTAATGGGAAGATACCAAATAAAACGGCCGGACCTAATTTCTATTTTAATAATGAGGGAATGTCTAAATTTTATGAAAAACTACATCACAGTGAAAGCTCTGGTAAAAAGGCTAAAAATAAATTCTTGTCTGCTTTTAAGCGCTTAGCAAAAAAAACCGAAAAACTTAAAAAGCTTGTAGAACAAAACGATTACCACATCTCAAATGCTTCAGAAACTGATGCGCGCGATTTTGATGTGCGATTACAATATTTAAAAGAAAATCTCGAGCGTATTGCGATCAATTTTGATGCCTATTGGGATGGTAAGATAGAAGCTCCCATCCCCTCAAAGAATTTTCAAAATTTTTCTAATCCTTATAATTAGCTACTATGTCACATATAGAAATATCATTTGAAGGATACTGGCAATGCAGGTTAGCGACTGATCCTGATCCTTCTGATGAACAGCGCGGCGTTAGTGGTTTTACATATTCTGTTGCAGGAGAGTCGTTACTAGAGCCTTCTTTCTGGTCACAACAGAAGGATATAGAAAAGGAATACGGCAAGAAGACCGAAGAATTTATAGATACTACAGCAAGCAATAAAGGAAGCGCAATAAAAAACATAAGAGAAGCTTCTTCAGATTATAATAAATATAATAAAATGGGCATTGGTCTTAAGGTAACCACGGTTTCGGTGAACGGTAATCAAGATAAAAAGCTAACAGAAAATTTAGCAGGGGCACTAGTACGTTTTGAAAACCGTCATGAATCGAATGGCCCGTGGAAAGGCCCTATTTTTGAAGGTCGCAATCAAATAGTATCAGACGGTGATCCAGATCGTTTTACACTCAATCCCTTTGTTTTAAGTTTAAGTACTGATTCTGAAAATGAAGAAATTATTTTAAGGAGATTTGATCCACTTGATGAAAAAGATCCTGACAAACAGATGTGGCTAATAAATCCTAAGTTGGCAAATTTTGATGAAATTTTAGAAAGGCGTCTGCCTAAACAAAGATTTGCTCTTTCTAATGAACTCCTCGATCAGATTGGCGTTAACCCAACCGACTTACCAAATTATTTTATAAACAGAAAAAATTGGCTAAAATCTAAAATAGCAGAATCTGAAGCTGCGGGTAAGACAAGCCTTGCTGAAGCATTTAAATCAAGATATTTTGCCGTAGACTTCTTCACCCAGTCAACTGGACCCACAGTTCTTGAGAATCGATTGCTGAGCAGAATTCCATTACGCCAGCTATATGATCACAGCATACGAGGTAATTCTAAGACTGAGCCCAAACCTTATTTAGATCAATCGTTTTTTAACGATCATAAAATTGATGTGGAGAAAGAATGGCATATTCACTATTATATGGGAGCCTACGATGGTGATCTTTTGTCCGGATGGTCTACCGGCGTGATAACTTTACCTGTTAAGGGTTAAAACTAATTATTTCATTCCTCATTGTTTTACTTCATTAAAATGTCTAATTAAGCTGCGTAAATCATATCTTGTCTTTAACTTTTAAACGTTATTTTAGTAATATATTTTTCTCAGCATTTTTTGATTAATGACTATACGTGATTTTATTCCCTCTATTCTAAAAGGAAAATTATATATCCTTTTAATTTTTATTTCCGGAATAACTATAGCACAAAATGAAACCAACAATTGGTACTTTGGTAATAATGCAGGTCTTGATTTTAGTAAAGGTGAGGTTGCTGTACATGCTAATGGAAAAATGAGCACTATTGCTGGTTGCTCTAGCATTTCTGACAGAGATGGCAATCTACTCTTCTATACTAATGGTAAAAAGGTGTGGAATAAAAACCATGTTATTATGGAAGATGGGGATAATTTACCAGGTGAAGTTGAAAATACTCAAACTTCTATTATTATTCCTCAACCCGGTGATGCTACTGTTTATTATATATTTAGCACAAGAACCAAAAGATCAAGCTCTCCTCCACTTTTAACCCCCGGCCTTTATTATTCTAAAGTTGAAATTAATGATGAACATCCTCTTGGTAAAGTAACTTTACCCGGCCTCCGGCTAACTGAAAATACTACTGAGCGCCTCACAGCTATTCATGATGCGCAAAATAATAGCATCAAAGTAATTGCTTTTGGGAGTTTAAATACTTTAGAAGATTCACCAAAAGATACATTCTTTGTATTTAATGTAACTGAAGAAGGTATATCACGCCCCCCAATACTGTCTACACAAACGGAAGCAGTTTCAAAAGTTGGAGCAATGAAAATATCTCCTGACGGTAAGTTTTTAGCTATTGCCGATGAAGATGGGAGACGTATATATATTTATAATTTTGATGCGCAAAATTCAACCATTTCATATTATAAATATCTTAATACTGATTTGTTTATGATACCCATCTTTCCCTATGGAGTCGAATTTTCTCAAGATTCAAATCTAATATATTTTACGGGAAAAACAGGATCGTCGAGCTTTTTATTCAACTTTATACTTAAACCTCAACAATCTATAAGTGAAAAAATTCTGTTGGCTAGTTCTGCAGAATATGGTTTTGGTTCATTACAGCTAGCTCGTAACGGTAAAATATATGTGGCAAACTTTAAGCAGGATGATCCCTTAAAAACTCAGACTGCTTTAAGCGTAATAAATGACCCAGAAAGCCTCGAGGATAATGATTATCAATCCTTGGCTTTAAACCTAAGACCGGGAGAATCATTTAAAGGCTTACCCATTTTTATATCCTCTTTTCTTAGAAACAGAATAATTACGGAAGATATGTGCGTAAATGAAATATTTAATTTTTCACTAGATGCATATACCAATATTCAATCTGTATTATGGGAATTTGGCGATGGTTCAACCTCAACTTCAATTTCCCCTACGCATCAATATCTTGACGCAGGTGAATATAAGGTCAAAGCAACCATCGTTATTAATGATTATCCCGTAACCCTCTATAAAGATATAGAAGCGTATCCCTTACCACAATTAGAACCAAGTCAAACGTTGTATCAGTGTGATCCAGATAATAATGGTTATTCCGTTTTCAATTTATATAATATTAAAGAGAAAATGTCTAATCCTAATGATGAGGATTTTGATTTTCAGTTTTACCACAATTACAATGATGCCATTATAGAAAACGACTCATTAATAAATGCTTCTACTTATGTAAACCAAAACAATCCAGAAGAAATTTTCGTTAAAATAACAAGTGCTAAAGGATGTTCTGCGATAAGTAACTTTTTTCTTGAAACAACGTATACGGAACTTGAGGACATAACAGCTATTGTCACATGTGAGAACTCTGATGATATTCTAAATAATAATGAAGGCCGTTTTAATTTACGTAGTAAAGAAAATGAGATAAGGAACCTGTATAATATTCCCAGAACATCAACCTTGTTTTTCTACAAAACATTTGAAGATGCTCAAACAAAACTTGATCCTTTGCCTCTTTATTATAACACGATCTCTTCTACAATCTGGATAAGAATAGAAAATAATGATTTTACATGTTATGGTATTGAACCTTTTGATTTAATTGTTAATTCTGCACCAGAACTTAATATAGAAGAAAGTTATACGATTTGTAAAAACAACCCTCAAAATTTACTATTAGATGGAGGTTCATCAAATGATAAATGGGAATGGAAAAATGAGGTTGGCGATATTATTTCAATAGATTCTGAATTTAGCATAAACGACGCCGGTTCATATTCACTCACAGTTTATAAAACAGAAAATGGTCTTGAATGTTCTGAAACAAAACAATTTACAGTCAGTGACTCCGGCACTCCGATTTTTAAAGAAATTGAAGCCCAAAATGGGGAAATTTTTATTTCAGTAGAAGGTGAAAGTACTTATGAATTCTCTCTTGACAATTCTATTTTTACTGGGAATGGCAAAACACAATCGTTTTATAATATAAGTCCTGGGATTTATACGGTGTATGTTAGAGATCTAAATAGATGTGAAGGCTCAATTGAAAAAGAAGTTTCATTAATTGGATTTCCAAAATTTTTCACTCCTAATGGTGATGGTTACAATGATGTATGGAAGATTTATGGAGTTACTAAAGATTTTTATTCGTACGCCAGCATATCTATTTTTGACAGGTTTGGAAAAAACCTTTTTAATATGGACCTAACAAGCAATACGGAGGGCTGGGATGGCACCTATAATGGGGCAAAACTATACTCAACGGAATTTTGGTACAGCACTAATCTAATTGACCTTGAAGGTAATCAAACTAACAAAAAGGGCCATTTCAGTATGATTTATTAATTATGTACCACCTAATTAGTATTAAGTCGTAACATAATTATCATATATTTTTCCTGCTATCTCGTCTAGTGTTTCTTTATTCTTATTGACAAACCACAAACCGGCCTGTTTCAGATTTTCGAGGTTAGCAGATGTTGCGAGGTCCATTTCAGATAAAGCTTCCCTTAATGACGGTTCAAGCCTATAATAATTATTTTTATTCTTGCCAGAAAGCGTTTCATACATCTGTGCTAATTGATAATCTACAGTTTCAGTATTCCCAGACATTAGAATATCGATAACAGGTTGAATCCACCCTAGTTCCCCTGCGTTCTTTAAATCGGAAAAATAGTAGGGTTTTTTAACCGTACCTGTGCCAACTGATACAGTAATCATATCTTTCGCCGAAGGCAAATCTGGTTTATCTTCTCTCTTTAAAATTTCTGAGAATTTGAGTTTACGTGCTTCCGCATAAGCGCATAAAGCAGGGTTATTTGCAAACATACCCCCATCTATAAAATAGAAGGTTTGCCCAGACTGAGATTGAACTTTGGCAGGCTCAAAATAAGTAGGTGCAGCAGAAGTTGATCTTGCCACGTCACGTATTTTAAAGTCATACATGCTATGTATTAAAGAATCTGCGCTATTAAAAAAGTAAGCGCTGCGAGAAGTTATTTCATATGCCGTAATAAGACATGGCTTTATAAAACTACTCAAGAGTAAGTCTTCAAAAATTCTTTTTAAATTTTCCTGAAGGGCATCATCACCATATTTTTCATCCAGAAGACCAAAACCACTCTTCACTTTAGTGCGGATATCTTTATGAAAGATCTTATTTCCCTCCTGTAAATAAAGATTGAGCGCTTCTTCTGCGGAATATTTGGCCTTTCCGTCTTCTCCCTTTACAAGATACGTGCAAGCCAGAATACCGCCTGTACTCGTTCCTGCAATAAAATCGAAGTAATCACCAATTTTCAATTCACTATTATCTAAGCTCTGAAGTCTCTTCTCCAGATAGCTAAGTACAACACCTGGTATTATATCCCGTATTCCACCACCATCAAGAGAAAGTATGCTTATTTTTTTCATTAGATATAGGCAACATGTAGGGTTAAGATACCCAACTTATAAATTCTCTTTAAAGTTAATATTGAATTGATGAAAATTATTAGGAAATACCCCCTAGGTCAATGAGGATTTTGCCCCCTTTTTGGTTGATTTTTGAAGATTTATTACCGATAATAAGTAATAAAGACTGAAGTTTCAGCAGGAAGTAATAATTGGCTGAAACAAAAAAATCCGCACATGGTGCGGATTTAATTTCTGTGGGCAATGAGGGAACAACCAAAAATTGAAGTTTTCAGTGTTTAAAAGGCCTACGGCACGCTCAAATTTTAAGGACTCCCGAGTTACTCCCTACCAAGAAAATTTAACATTTTTAACATATTAAAATGAGCAAGTATTAATATACTACTGAACTTATTATGAAAGCCCGTAATGTACTATTGAAATAGGTTGACCATTTTTGTTTTTATCACAATTCGATATTGAATTGTTTATCAGACGCTCCCTATAAATTCACAACTTCAACTTGGGAGCAGTTAAAAGTATTTTATAACGAGTCCGGTTTTTAGCGGTTTGCTTTAAAATAAATCGTTTGCCCTATCTTTAAAAAAAGTTATTCAGGTATGTTTAAACAGGTTATTCTAGTTGGAATTTTAGGAATTGTTTTGGGCTGCAGTTCCCAAAAGCAACTCATTAAAGCTGGTAGTACTCCGCAACTTTTGGCAGATAATTTCAGCTTTACGGAAGGTCCGGCTGCAGATGCAGCGGGCAATGTATATTTTACAGACCAGCCCAATAACCGTATTCATAAATGGAATGCCACGGACGGCAGTATTTCGGTGTTTATGGAAGATGCCGGGCGTGCTAACGGACTCTATTTTGATAATGACGGAAATCTTCTGGCGGCAGCCGATAACAAGTCGGAACTCTGGAAAATCGCTCCCGATAGAAGCGTACAGGTTCTGCTGACCAACTTTGAAGGAAAGCGCCTTAACGGTCCCAATGATCTCTGGATCGCCCCTAATGGCACCATCTATTTTACCGATCCCTATTACCAGCGTGACTACTGGGAGCGTACTCAAAAAGACATCGAAGCAGAACGTGTGTATGCCTTGACTAGGGATGGGAATGTGCGTATCGTTGCCGGCGATCTGGTGCAACCTAACGGAATCATTGGCACGCCTGATGGCAAAACACTGTATGTAGCCGATATAGGAGCCGGTAAAACCTACCGCTACACGCTTGATTCCGAAGGAAATCTTACAAACAAACAGCTTTTTACGGAACAAGGCTCAGACGGGATGACGCTGGATAGTCATGGCAATGTGTACCTCACCGGAAAAGGCGTGACCGTTTATGATAAAACTGGTAAAAAGATCGAGCATATTAACATCGACAAAGACTGGACAGGCAATGTAACCTTTGGAGGTAAAAAAAGGCAAACCCTTTTTATCACTGCCCAGCAGGGTGTTTATACACTGGATATGAATGTGAAAGGGGTTCGTCGATATTAAATTATTAAATACCAAGCTGTTAAACCTGAGGCAGTTTCCAGCCGTTTAAATAATTGGCTGTTCACAAAGCCCCTTACAATGGTTAAATGCTCCTGTGGGGAAAGAATGGTGGGTAGTTTCCAATATCTTATAGTCTGTGGGTAACGACTTCTTTCAGCCCATCGTTACTCTATGGTCTGAGTTGGTCTGAGTTACGGCAAGTGGTGTGAAGTAGGGACACATCCTTGTCGGCTTAGTAGGTTTTAACTAGGTTCTAAAATAACTTTTTCCAGAATACCCGTTATTTGCGACGAACCGATGTTAGCTATTGTTGCGACAATTATACACTACTATTAAATTTAATCATAGATAATTTATAAGTATATTAAAATTGTTAATATATTAATCAAGTAATTTATAATAATCCATGTCCACAGAGCATATATCATCTATTGTTTCAAATAGAGGTATAAATTCTTTAAAAATGTTCGGATCTTTAATTGTTTTCAGATGTTTTACAAATTTTCGTTTCGCTCCTGAACCATCCTTTATTTTAAATACTCCTGGTATTGAAGTTTCTTTCGTCATGTTTAAATCAGATAAAAGTTCGTCATTAAAGTAGTGTTCAATCGCAATAAAATTCATATCTATTTCTGGTTTTACATAATTTTCACGGAAATGAGGAATGGGTAATTTCATTCCATAAATATTTGAACCTCTATGTTTTTTTATCCTTTTATAATTTCCCCAATTTTCAAAAACTTTTTTTAAACCTTTAAAATTATTTATACCTGAGGCATCTGAGTCAAAAATCCCAATGATAATTTCACCGTCGATTACTGTAGGTAATGCTTTGTCCAAACTTAACCTTAATTCATTTGCTCCTCCTGAATCAGTTCCAACAGGCTTAGCTTTCCAATATGGAATTTTATTATCGGTTAAAACAGTATATGCATGCTCAAGAATATCAACATCTGTTTCTCCTTCAGTAATAACTATCACTTTTTTATGTGACTGAATAACGTCAAAATCCGAAAACCTTAATTTAGAAATTGGATGAGTTCTTAGAATTTCCGATACATTAATGGTTTTTGAAAAAGATTTATCAATTTTCTTCTTCAAATCTTGGTGATATTTTGAATTATCAAAATACAGCGCAAATTCTGCGATGGTTGTTAGATAAACATCACTAAGAAGTTTTGTATCATCTAAAAGTCTATTTAAATATGAAGAATCATTGATCCTATTTGAATGTAAAATCGCCGCCAGCGTCAATAATTTATAACCTATAGTTGAGTCATTGGTTTTTTTATATTTTTCTATTAGGCTTTCAAAAGCCATTCCTAGGGGATTAACTAACGTTGTGGATAAAAAATTTAAATAGAAAAAATACATGTTAAAAATCGATATTGTCGGTAACCTCATTTTTTTAAAAAATGGAATAACATTGTCGGAACTTATTTTTTTATACCAATCATGTAATATTAAATGCTGTTCTAGTACAGTATGAATAGCTTTTTCCCTAATTGCATTATCCGTCTGGTATAGTGCCTGTAACAAATAACCAATACCCATAATCGAGTTGCTAAACTGGTCAATCGTATTAGATTTATCAATTCGGACAATGATTTTTTCTAAAAAATCTGGCATATCTTTAGACTGACCACCATAAAAAATTGATACATTCTGCCAATCAAGATCTAAGAAGTTTTTTACTAAGTCATCTTCTAATGATCTCCTGTGTTTGAAAATTTCTAAACTAGCATAATATTGAAGAAAAGATTTATGGGAAAATTTAACATAATGATCTTTTTCAATTATTAATATTCCCGAGTTCTTGATAAAATAGTTTAAAAATTCCTCTAAAACTTCACTATCAACATTACTAGATTTTGATTTAAAATACTCTACGAAATATCTGATAAATTCATCTTTCGACAGCGGTTCGTGATCCTCAGATTGTAACAACTTCAGAGCATAAATAGATAATATTCTTTCTCTAAAATTGAATTTAATAAGTTCAAATTGTTTATTTGCAGTAGCTTTTCCTAAAATTAATTGATTAAAATTATCATAGATGTCTGATATAGTTGCCGGGATCTCAAAATTTTCTTTCTCATAAACTAATGAGATTAATGACATCGAAAGTGGAGTTATAGGAATTCTTTCTAAAATTCTATTATCTGTTAATGCTTCTATAAGATTGTTTGAAAGGTTTTGACTGTTGAAAAACCGATTCGCAAACTCTTTAATTTGCCTATTATTGAATTTTCTAATTTTGAATAAATCAGCTTTACTACTTATAAAACCTAAATTATTTGCCTCAATTGATCTTGTAGTCAATATATATCTAACTTTAGAGGTACTTAAAGTATTTAATTGCTTTATAATTCTATCTTGATTTAGATTGTTGAATTCGTCAATACCATCTATGAGTAAAGTCAGATTATAATTTTGTTGAATTTCTTCCCAACTACCTTGTACTCTGTCACTGAGAAGATTTTCACAAGCGGACATGATATCAAAGGAATATTTTCTAATTACCGTTGGAGATAAATAAATAGGAAGTGTTTTTTTAGAATCTTGAAGCTTGATGATTTGTCTTCCAATTTCTTTTAAAAGAGTACTTTTTCCGGAACCAGTATCTCCTTCTACAATGGCAGAGGTTTTTCTTTTTACTAAGATATCGGCACTAACTCTTACAAGTTTAATAAAATCACTTTCAATATCTTTTTTTAGTTCATAAAGTTGTGGGTTTACATAAATTTCCATCAACCTTTTCACTCTGTCTTGTAAACCATTTATATTAAGTAAGGGAGACTTTTCAGTCATTTCCTCTAGAAAATATCTTTCGTATTCAATTAAATTAAAGCTTTCATAAAAAAGATAATTTGGATAATGTTTCTCTACGAGTTTTTCAAATTCGTCTCTTTCAATAAATTTAAGAGCAACATTCGCAGAATTTTTTAATTTGGAACCAACCGATTGTGAAACAGTATTGATACTAACGATTGTAATAAATTCAATTTCTTTCGTTTCAAGTTCGGATATTTTACTTTGAATAGAATTAAGATCTACATCTGATCCTGATAACGATTTGTCATAAAGTAAAAAAGCGCTTCTTGTTGGTTGAATTCCTTGTTTAATTAAAGTAATTAAGTAGAAGTTTCCTTTTTCGATTACCTCGTATTCTTCTCTAATTATTATATTCGATAGTAATTCAAAAAGTTTATCATATTCTAAATTTTGAACTTGTTCCTTAAACGACTCTTTTTTCATTATCTTAATTATTGCAATATTTCTTAATTATCCTACTATTAATTTTAAACTAATACTTTTAAATATACCAAAAACGAAATCTGTATATTTCAAAAATTATTACTCTTCTTTTTTTAAAAAGAATATTTTAAATTTTTAAGAGAAATTTTATGAAGCAATTATAGCTAACGGTCTCGCATAACCGAAGTGGTGGAGTTAAATTATCAATTTTTTCAAGTTTTTACCCGATTTTTGTTAATAAACAGCGATTTTGAAATTGTCTCTTAACCATCACTTCTGTTATGAATTGTTGTAGCCAGTTATTTCTCTGCACGTTCCCATTTAAAATTGGAATTAAAGTCTCCCAAGTCCAAGGCTATCTTATAATTTCCAATGTATGTATCGTCATTCTCTTTCTCAATTTTGTGCATAGAAGCTTTGGTCATCTGTAATGATGAATCTACGCTTAACGGCGTTAAGGCGATATTGTAACCCATAGCTTTTGTCCTTACACTTGGATAAGCTATTCCATCTACACCTTGGTTTAGTGCCATTTGAGAATAAATACATGAAATTTTATAATCATTGTTGTTTTTAATGTCAATTTTTGCGAATTCATCTGAGAAAAACTCCAAAATCAGTTCGATTTGTACTGTATTATCGGGGAAATTTTCAGCGATTGTTTTTCTTGCATCTTCATGAGAAAACTGTATGTCCTCGATGTTTTCAATATTGTTCTTATTGAAAACAAGGTCAACGACTTTTAGTGGTTTTTTTATCTCCCATTTCCCTAGGGTCATCATGAAATGTGCATCAATAAATTTATTTTGTGGTATGTCTCTGAAGATTTCACTTGTTTCAATAAGACTAGTAATTCGTGGATATCCAATTTTACTGGTCGGTATAGCTCCATAAAACATGGATTGAAATGGTGCATTTGTTCTACCATATTTATTAATATTACTAATGTCCTCCCGGTAAGATATTTCGTTTTCAGAGTTAAATACTTCTCCGATTTTACTGTTTATTCGTGCTCTATCAATTTCTCCTTTTTCTATCTCTCTATTTAGAAAGGGTATGATTCCAAATTCATTTTCTAAAGCTTGCCAAAGTTTTCCATATCCGATTTTGCTTAGGTTACAATCTTTAAATTTTTGGATAGATTTTTTTATCGAATCTATATTTGGAACGTGTTCGAGGTTCATTTGTTCTTCCATAATTTAACGTTTTTGATAATTACCTACAACTGGTTATATTAAAATGAAATATACAGATTAAAGCGATAAGTATCGGAATTACAGTATATTCTATCTATTCCACAAGTTACTATCTTTCACATTGACTTTATTACGGTTTTCCATAAAAGCATAAAAAAACCTCAAACTTTTTAAGAATGAGGTTTAATAAGCTGCTTGGTTAAGTCTTTATTTTTTCTTTAGCATTTCTTCTAAATACGTCACTTTATCTTTTTCGGCTTGAACCAATCGTTCATAAAGTTTTCTATTCTCATCTACCACTTCTATCAATTTATCTAAAGGATTGAATGTGCAATAATTTGCATTAAAAGTTCCTTGACTATTACTAAAACTATTGTCATTAAAATTATTGAAGAAGTTGATAACCTTCTCTTCATTAAAATTCTCAATCGCTTCTTTCGTGACTCCCAAAACCTTAGCCACTTCTTCCAGTTTTTTACCCTCTACTGTTTCACTTTGTTCCAGGTTAGAAACACTTTGCTGGCTAATGCCCAGTTCTTCGGCAAGGGTTTCCTGCTTCATGCCGCGTAGCTCGCGTATTCGGGCAATCTTTCGGCCTATATGATTGGGTTTGGTTTCTGTTGTCATAACTTAAAGATATAGATTCTTTCTCTGTGGTTTAATCTCTTGGTAAAATACAAGTCCGTCCTGGTATTTTACAAAGGATTCTGGTTGTTTACCTTTTACTGATGCTACTAATTTAACGTAAAATTTTTGCCTGAAAAAATCTCTAAGGCTATTCACCTTAAAGCTAATACTTATGAGCCCTGCTCAAGAACCGGTCAAAGATACCACTCCTGTTAATGAATCTATGCTAATCACTTAAAGTCATTTTATGAAGAACTCCAATGACATTAAACATTTTAATCTTTTAAAGCAGGGCTGTCCATCAGCCTTCGCTGCTATCTATGCTAAATATCACAGGCGTATCTACTGGATTGGCAGGGGTTTAATGAAAGATAGTTTTGTAGTAGAAACCTTAGTCCAGGACACCTTTTTAAAATTATGGGTCAACCGGGAGAGTATTGAGTCTGCGCAGCATATGGTTAATTTCTTGCGCTTTGTAATGACCCGGGAATGCAACACCTTTTACAGCAGACCTAAAAATAAGTTCCTAAGAAATATATATGCCCTTGATGATGATGAAAACTATCAGGATTACAGGGCTGGTTATGATCCCCTCGTTGATGAAAAAAGCCTGCAGGATCAGGAATCGGCACAACTGGACTTTGATCAGGTTAACAAAATACTTCCCGTACTTAACGCGGATCGAAAACACCTGATTGAGTTGTGTCTTAAATATGACTTTCGGTATAAAGCCATTGCTGATGTTATGGGTATTAGCATCACCAAAACCAGTAACGAGGTAAAATTGGCCATTCGGGATCTTAAAACCATCCTCAATCAGGAGGCTGTTTTAAAAACTAAAGAAAAAAGCACTTCTAATCAACACGTTCCGGCTGAGCTGACCCGTGAACAAGCTAGGGTTTTGTCCCTACGTTGTGAAAAGCAGTATTCCTTTGCAGCCATTGCCAGCGAGCTTAATCTTTCCCAAAAAGAAGTGCACCGTGCCTTTACCACGGCCTATAAGTTTTTACAGGATAAACACCGGCAACAGCAACCCCAATCCGCCTAGTATGAAAAAGAATACCATAACCCTGACCCGAAAGATCCAGCTGCTGATTGACCTGCCCACCCGGGAAGAACGCAATGAAGCCTTGGGTAAACTCTATCAGTGGCAGAATCGCTGCTTTAGGGCTGCCAATATGATCGTTTCCCATCAATATGTGCAGGAGATGATCAAAGAGTTCTTTTACCTCTCTGATGGGGTCAGGTATAAACTCACCGATGAAAAGAAAGACGACCTCGGTATCTTAAATCGCTCGCGCATCAATACCACCTATCGGGTGGTCTGTGACCGTTTTCGGGGGGAAATTCCACTGGATATCCTCTCCAGCTTAAACCGTACCCTGATATCTTCCTTTAATAAGAACAGGACGGAGTACTGGAGCGGGGAGCGCTCCCTAAAGAATTTTAAACGCGATATGGCCATTCCCTTTGGCGGGGAGTGTATCTATAAGATCTACCATGACCCGAAGAAAAAGGCCTTTTGTTTTAACCTGTTCAGGTTCCTTTTAAAACCTATCTCGGAAAAGACTTTAGTGACAAACGCAGGCTTCTGGAGGAGCTCTCCAGAAAAGAGCGAAAATTGTGCACCTCCCACATTAAACTAAAGGGCGGAAAGATCTTCTGGCTGGCCGTGTTTGAAATGGAAAAAGAAGAGCACCCGTTAAAACCAGAGGTCATCGCCGAGGCCTCCCTTTCTCTGGAATATCCCATTGTGGTAAAGACAGGAAAGTCCAGGCTTACCATTGGCACCAAAGAAGAGTTTCTCTACCGAAGATTAGCCATACAGGCAGCCCAGAAACGGGCACAGATTGGGGCCACCTATTCCAAATCTGGCAAAGGAACCCAACGAAAAGTAAAAGCAGTGGACAAGCTCCGAAAAGCGGAAGGGAATTATGTACACCACCGCATTCACCTCTACAGCAAAAGGCTTATTGACTTTTGCATAAAGCAGCAGGCCGGCACACTCCTGCTAGTCAATCAGGAAGACAAAATTGAAATAGCCAAAGAAGAGCCCTTTGTCTTACGAAACTGGAGCTATTATGAATTGATGACCAAAATAAAATACAAGGCCCAGAAAGCAGGTATTGAAGTTATTATAGATTAACCCCTTATCGGGTTGAGGGTGTTTGTACACCCGTAAGGTGAGGTCTTTGGCACTCACTAAATGTGAAGAGCATATACAACGCGTGAGCTTACTTATTTGAATACCTAAATTTTGGGTCAAAGCTTTTAGCTAAAAAAATCAATGCCTTAAAAGTCCTTTCCATCCCAGTCTTCAAATCTTAGGGTACTTTCCTTATAGTTTTCATTGACTACAATCAAAGGTTCTTCCTCGGTTTCTGCCTGCACAAATAAAGATTCTAACATAGCCGTGGTAGGCTTGGTTTGGTTTTTTTCAATGTTCTTGATGATGGCAATGATGGCATCATTTCGTTTTTTGATATAGGCTTTGAGGGTTCTGCCCATATCTCCTAATTCTTCTTTCGGGGAGACTCCGTTATGCTCAAAAAAATTCAGCATGGCTTCCATCGTTTCCGAATGGGTCTTAAAGTTTTTCTTAGAAAATTCCTGAAATTTTTGAGCTGTTTTTCTCTTGATCCGGATGCTGATAAAGGGTTCCATAATAGTCCTGTTTTTTAGTGATTTGTCGCAAATAATTGCCTGTTTACTGGGGTTTTCAGAGCATTTGTCGCAAATTCCAGATAACGTATAATCTTTTCAAAAATCAACTACCTGAAAATAAGGCGCTTATAAATTATAACATCGCAGCGCGTGTTATCCTCTTGCTTCGCCTTCTGTCCGCCAAAAGCAGACATAAAATCGAACCCCTACGTAAAAAGTACGGGTTCCTATATCAACACCAAATCGACTTATAAATTTTAAGAAATTAAAGATTACGCGCTAAAAGTATTCTTAAAAAATGAGGGTGAAATCTACAGAAAATTTAATCCTATGCAAGTTAAAATCACGGCAGAACAGTACCGAAAAGCACCCTCAAAAAAATCCATTTACTTTTTATATCTGGAGCGTATTCCTTTTTTTTGTTTAAAGAAATTCAGTATCTTTCAGATAGGATTTTTAGGCTATAAACGAATAAATTTTCCGGTTCACTATCCCTTTACTTCCCATAGCGCCATCGCGTTTCCTTTTCGGCAGACCGTGATTTAAAATTTAAGTTTGGAAAGAGCTTTTATAAAAAGTGCGACGAAGGGAGCCTGATTATGCAAAGCTCCCAAACTAAATTTTAGTTCTTTAAAGAAAAGGAAACGGCTGCTCTGGATAAGTAGTTTAAGGAAAGCTGAAGTTTTGAAAATCTTCAATTTGAATTCAAAAGTTGAAGCAAGCAGGATTAAGCGGACGTAATCCCTTTTAGGATTGGGTTCAACAAGACATTATGATTTTCTTATGAGATTAAAACGATAATTTCTTTTAACTTACTAAGGATTGAATGAATAAACTTGATTATCATTTTATCAATACCCTCCAAACTCTTCAAACTAGTTGAGATAATTATTATTTACAAACCCTGTAAATAATTGCTGATATTTTTTATCTCGAATTTAACTAAAGAATTTTTAAAAGATGTTCTGCCATCTTCAAAGTTTACAATTTATCAAAACAATTGAATGAAGATTCGATCAGGCTAACATTTCTTAAACTGTAACCGAAGATTATGAATGAGATCGATATTAATATAAGATTTAAAAGAAAAATTTTAATCATATACGATCAAAATATTTTTGATTGGGGTCTTTACCAGAATTGTGTGAATATGGATATCCCTTTAAAAGTTCGAATAGGATATTGTATAATGATGCTAGATATTTATAATGAACTTTTGGAAAATTGTATGTCTCAAAGAGAGGGTGTACATATTCCCCTTGGTAAGAAATATCAAAATTTAGAAAAAAAAGAACGCATTCACTTCAACAGAATTAAGTATTTAGAATTCTACAAGCTGGTGACGGAACTTCAGTTTATAAAGTTCTTTAGACAGGAAATAATCAAGCTTGAAAACGAATTGAATGAACAGCATCCTAGTAGTATGATGTCTGCTTAACTCATTTATATTTAGTTAGAAAGACTCTTAAAACGAAACAATTACTATAAAGTTTTATGTCTACCTAAATTTTAATCCTGTAGTTTCAAGCGAACTCAATCCTTTTTCCGGGATTGGGTTTAAGACTTTTTGCATGAACCGCTTTCCCTGCAATGAAGCTTTTGCGTTATGGAAGGGAATGGGGTGATTTCAGTTTAAATTATTCCTTTTTTTCTTTGCAATCATCGGTATGGACACAGCCATAAATCTTTCCCTGCTTTCCAGAAAACCATTTTTGAATTCTTTTATTTTTTTAAAACCTCAACCAATTTTACATTTAAATACAGGTTCTCAACTCCTACTTTCTGTGATTTTAAGATTCCAATTGCTTCAAGCTCATTAAGGTATTCCGCTGCCGTTTGACGTTTTGCTATATCTTTATCAACAAGGTATTTAACCTTACAATAGGGTTGTTCAAATAATAGTTCAATTAGTTCTTTAGAATAAACTCGAGCTGGCAGTTTTTCTTTTGCAAAAACAATGGTTTCCTGCATCAAATTATTAATTGAATTTATCTTATCTAAAGTGTATAGCGCAGTTTCTTCTATACCTTTTAATATAAAAAGAATCCAAGTTTCCCATGCTGAATTTTCGGTTACCCCTCTAAGATGTGTATAATACTCATTTTTATTCTCAATGATGTATTTACTAAGATAAAGTATAGGAGTATCCAAAAGCCCTTTCTCGACCATAAAGAGCATATTAATGACCCTACCCGTCCTACCGTTCCCATCAAAGAAAGGGTGTATCGCTTCAAACTGGTAGTGCATTATTGCCAATTTGATTAGAAGATCAATATCATCTTCTGCATGTATGTAATCTTCCAGATTTTTTAATAGATTTCGAATTACAGATTCACCTTCTGGAGGTGTATAAATGGTTGTATTATTACTCGTGATTTTCGTTCCGGGTACATTTCTTATACTAGAATCGTTCTCTTTTATAGTCTGCACTATTTGAATAAAGGAATTTGTAGAAAGAGGTCTTTGACTTAAATCAGTATACCCTTCCCATAATGCCTGACGATATCTTAAAACTTCTTTTGTCTGGGCATCTGTAGTAGAAATATTAGAAGAAAAAGCTTTGTACAACGTATCCTGAGTTGTTACTATATTTTCAATTTCAGAACTGTCTTTAGCTTCTTGTAATGTGATGGCATTTACAAGCATAGATTGATTCGGAATTTCATCCGCTCGTCCTTTAAGTTCTGCCAATATTTTATTTGATGTAATTGCTTGCTTTAATATTTTCTTTGTTTCAACTTCAACATTAGGAGGTAATAATGGCAGATTGTTATATGCTTTTTCAGGATCATACATGATATCGACATTTAAAGAGGACTATGTCGAAAGCATCGACATGTTGCAAATATATGTCGAAATTATGCAATTTTATCGACATATCTTAATAATCACTTTTAAAAGGCGTACGTAATCCCTTTTTCTGGGATTGTGTTCACGACCTTGGCATGAAACGCTTTTCCTGTAATGAAAGCTTTTTACGGATGGAGGGGAATGGGGTGAAGTAATTTATTCTAATTTATTTATGCTTTTAGAACAAATGTATTTATCAATCATATATTGCGTCAATGGTTTTAAGGTCTTCCCCGTTTCGGGATGCTTTCCTAAAGATGAAAAGATTTCAAGTTCTCCGGAAATATTTTTGCCATACCAGAACTTTTCACTTCCATCAGGATTAAAAAACATGGTTCTACAGTCAGCATTAACCTTTCTAAAATCTTCAATACGTTCTGGTTTATAGAGCTTCAATTTACCCGAATTGAAAAGATCTGCCGAAAAGCCAACCTCTTCATAATGATCTGTTTTCCAAATCATCCAGCGGTTCTCCTCCTTGAAATCTATTAAGCTTACTACAATTAATGATGCCACAGCAAATCCTATCAAAATAAACGAAATTTTATTCTTCGACAGCCACTTCTTTCCGTCAAAAACATTCTTACGCCTAAGTCTTATGTCATTTACCTCGGAACGGCTTTCTTTTTCGGTAGTATTGAGGAAACCCAAGAAATCCTGATAATTTTCAAAGTCGAGATATTTTAATAACGCATCAAGGGTCTGGTGATTAGCAATATTCAAGTCCTCGGTATTTTCAGCTTTAGCCTTGTTGAAATAATCCCGTAATGTCCTATCGCTTAAAGAAATTCCAGTTTCATTATCTATATACTCTACAAGAACCTTTGCATTATCCGTTAAAGAAGGTTCTTTAATTCCTTTTTGGACACCTTCTAATCGCGCCTTTTCAAAAGCATTCAAAATTAACTGCTTACGACTCATATCTTAGAAATTTCCAATTGTTTTCATTTCAATATATCCGGAAAAATTACGGAAATCGAATGGAATATGATTTCCAAAAAGTTTCCTAAACCTTTCCTGCAGCCTTCCTTTCTTCCATAAAATTTCTCTATTCATTTGCCTTAGAATTTTAACTGTGACCTGTTTTGCAAGCAGGGTTTGCAGCACAGCAAAATTCTTTAAATGGAGTTGTATTAGTTGAATTTTTGAGAATTGAGAAGTAATCAAAATTCTTCTTCTACACTCCATACTTCTCAAAAACAGAGAGACGTCTCTTCTTTTTCCATAGCGGATTAGCCGCTCTATTTCACTGAGTCAAAAAACTCGGACAGCCACAGGTATGTCCATTTTAAAAACATATAAAATGAAAAAATTAATTCTAATAATACTTACGGTTTTCCTCAATTTAGCTCTTTTTTCTTGTACACCAGAAAAATTACGAGATCAGGTAATTGATCCTTCATCATGCTGCGGCGATGATGAACCAATTTTGCCCCCTTTACCAGATAGTATACATTAAAAAGATCAGAATAAATATCTATTTTAGAGGAATGAAAGCAAATGCTTATTCATTCCTCTTTTTTATTTTAATATTTATTTCTACTGAAAACTATGGGCAAAATATTAAGGAAGCAGATAGTTTACGTTATTACTACAATACATTAAGTAAGCCTACAGATTTTGCAGATTTTCAAAAAGCTAAAACCTTCTTTGAGAAAAGAGTAAAGTCCTCATTATATAGTCGAGATACCTTATCTGCTATACAAAATTTGCGTCTCATTGCCAACGGACAGTCAGAATACGGGTTATTAAATGATAGCGAGCAAACAGTTGTATTTGCGCTTCGCTTCGCTGAAAATATTTCTTCTGATAAAAAGGCAGATTTAAAATTAGGATTAAATAATCAATTGGGAATGATTTACAGAAGGCTTAACGATTATGAAAAAGCCCTATCATTTTATGATAGAGCTTTAAGTTTTTCGCAATCAAAAAAGGATAGTATAAGTATCCTGAATAACAAATCTACCATCTATAAAGATTTAAAGCAGTATGAATCAGCAGAAGAAATTTTAAAAGAAACTTTAAAAATTGCTTCCACAGAAAACACAAAACAATATGCTAGGATACTCTCTAATTTGGGTTATGTACAATTTAAATTAGGCGATAAAGACGCACTAAATTCTATACAGGTTGCCTTAGCATATAGAATCAAAGAAAATGATTTGGTTGGGCAATATTCCAGCTATAATGATCTTGCTGAGTATTATATCGAATCTCAGGACTTTAGACAGGCCCGGGTTTATTTTGACATGGGCTATGCAATTGCAAAAAAAATTAATTCCGCAGAATATCTCGTGAATTCCTTAGGGAAATATGTGATCTTAGATCAGGATCCTATGATTATAAAATTTAAAAAACTAAAAGATAGCCTAGAGGAAGCCCGCCTGATTAAAGAAAATAAATATGCAGCAATGAAGTATGATGTTGAAAAAGAACAGCAACATACTCAAATTGCACAATTAGAAGGTGAGCGACAAAAGACATTAAAAACTATTTATTTATCTCTTGCAGTTTTAGGTGTTTGTATAAGTGTACCCACTATTGCCCTAATGCATCAGAAAAGAAAACGCAGACAATTAGAAAGCATACATCAAACCGAAGCTTTTATTTCCAAAAGAATTCATGACGGTTTAGCCAATGACACCTTTCAGGTTATGTCTGAACTCCAAAATCTGAATGTCCCAGAACATATTTTGAAAAAATTGGATAAAATATATCTTGAAACCCGGGACATATCAAAAAATCATAGTCCGTTAATTGAAGGGTCTAATTTTCCAGATCAGCTTATCAGCAGGCTAAATTCCTATAAATCTGAACATTTAAACGTAATAACCCGCGATCTGAATGCAATTAATTGGTCAACAATTAGCCAGACAAAAAAGAACACTATTTATATGGTTCTTGGCGAATTGATGACAAACAATAAGAAACATAGCCATGCTAATTTGGCTCTAATTTCATTCGATCAAAATCGGAAAAAATTAAAAATCACATATAAGGATAATGGTAGTGGTGAAGAAATAAAAAAAGGGAATGGTATTCAAAATATGGAATCCCGTATTCATGCTTTAAACGGAACAATTATATTTGATCCTGAGTTAGGTAAGGGTCTCACCGTGCAAATACAAGTTTAGATGTTTAAAAAAGTACTTATAGCCGAGGATTTAGGATGGAATACCAAAAAAATTGAGCAGCAACTTTTTGAAAAAGGTGCTGAAGAAATAGTGATTACAGAGTATTGTGATGACGCGCATTTAAAATTTTTGAAGGCCTTAAAGGATGAAAACCCATTTGATCTGCTCATTGCAGATCTTTCGTTTGAGCAAGATCACAGAGAACAAACACTAAAAGGTGGAAGCGATTTAATAGCAAAAATAAGAGAGTATCCTACCTCTATAAAGATTATTGTATTTTCAATGGAAGAGCGTCTTCAAAAAATTCGTTCGCTTTTTGAAGAACAAAATATTGATGCATACGTGTTTAAAAGCAGGACAAGTTTGGAGGATTTAAGTAATGCTTTAGAAGCTGTAAAACATAATAAACGTTTTATTTCTCCCCAAGTAGCTGCAGCATTAGACAAACGACAAAGTTTAGATATAGAAAATTATGACATTCTGTTACTTAAAAAATTGTCTGATGGATGTTCTAATAAAGAAATAAGTGATGAGTTTAAAAAGAATGCTATTCGTCCAAGCAGTATAAGCTCGATAGAAAAACGACTAAATAGACTACGTATTTTATTCAAAGCAAATAATGCCGTACACCTAGTTGCGGTTGTGAAAGATTTGGGATTGATTTGATTTAGCAGAATTACCAAATATGAAATTTACTTAAGCCTTACGGAATTCCGTAAGGCTTTGTTGTTTAATGGCTTTAGATTAGCAAAGTATAATTCTAAAACTAAAAATTATGGCAAGGTATTATGTTAACAATAGTGCACAAAACAATGGAGATCATGAAGTACATAAAGAAGGTTGCTACTGGCTGTCTCTGGTAAATAGTAAAAAGGATTTAGGTCTTCATTCTAATTGTTCAACTGCTGTCAAAGAGGCTAAAAAAACTTTTTCTCAATCTAATGGTTGTATAACATGTTCGCCTGAATGTCATACTTCTTAAATAAAAATATTTAAGACATTAACTACTTTGATAAGTAAACTTATTAAAAACAATTATCTGAATGGGATTCAGAATACAAAAACGGATTAATCTGGGGAAAGGCATTGGACTTAATGTTAGTAAGACAGGCATAAGACCTAGCTACCGATCAAAAAGAGGCTCGCTTAATGGCAAAGGTTTTACAGTTCGCTCAGGAATTTCTGGTCTTACGTACAGAAAATCATTTTCAAAATCCTCTAAAAGTGGATGCCTCCTTACATTTTTATTAGGCATATCATTAACGATTATTTTACTCGGATATGGGATATAGAAAAGGTTACTATAAAAAAGATGGCACTTATGTTCAAGGACATTATACTTCAACTAAATCGAAGAAAAACAATAAAAATTCTAAAAGTGGTTGCTATATTTTACTACTGTTCATGGTAGTTTTTATAGATATCGCTAATATATTAATCGAATTAATTTAATCATATTGATAAAATGATCTCAACCGAATTAAAAAGTCACTTTTTAAGGCTTTATCAAATGGCATTCTCAGATGACAATTTTGATGTTTTAGAAATGAAAATGCTTTATCATTTTGCAGAAGAGAGAGGCGTTAGTAAACAAGAATTAGATTCGATTTTGCTTAACCCCTCTCATGAAACCGTAATTCCTGAAACCGTTGAAGAAAAAATCTCATACCTCTATGATCTTGCGGTAATGATTTGGGCAGACTCAATAGCCACTCCAGACGAAGTGAACACCCTTAAGAAGTACTGTCTAAAATTTGGCTTCTTAGAAGAAAACACTCCAGAATTAGTTGATTTTTTACTTCATCATGCTGAAAGAAATCTCCCAAAAGAAGAATTAATCGCATTAACACAAGAATGATATGAGCGCTCTAAAAAGTATTTTTGCCGTAAAAAAGAAGGATACAATTTCTGAAGTGAAATCTGATATTGAAGATATTCAGAAGGTCAAACTCACTTTTTTTGAAAGTGGATATGGCTCCTCAAAACAAGCTGAAGGTAATCATAGGGTTTTTAAAACTTGCCTGGAGGAGGTGTATATGGACTATAAAGGCAAGTGTCGGGAAAATGAGCAATTACAAAATGAACTCAAAGCACCCTACTTAGATGAAAAAGGAAGACAAGAAACAGAATTAAAAAAAAGAAAGACGGTCTTAAGCCTGCTTGAAGAGAGTATTTCAAATTTAGAAGATAAAATTCGTGGCTTAAAACAAGACATGGTCGAAGTAAAACGTAAGCCAGAAATTTATGGTTTAGATGTTGATAAGAGACCTAAAGCACAGTTCTACATTGGACTATTCGTTTTACTTCCAATTACTCTTTATCTATTAGTTTTCTATATTTCTGCATCCTATTCTGCATTTTTTAAAGATTTTAATTCAGATAAATTAGGTGAAGCCATTTTTGATGCAGAAGCCTTTACAAAAGCAGTAGCAGACGGATGGCTCGAAGCTGTTTTTGTGGCTACAATACCTTTTGCATTTATGGGACTTGGTTATTTAATTCATATGTTTCAGAAACAAAAGGGGGTTTTAAGTTTTCTTAAAATTTTCCTGCTTTTTGGGATCACATTTATTTTTGACGCTATTCTCGCATATTTGATTGAGCAGAAGCTCTATGACTTCTATAAAACACCAGACTCACCGCCTTTTAATCTTCCAATTGCGTTTTCATCTGTAGAATTTTGGGGTATAATATTCGCCGGTTTCATTGTCTACATAATTTGGGGTTTAGTTTTTGATTTTATAATGAAAGAATACGAAAATTTTGATTTGATCAAATCCTTTATACGTTCAAAACGTGAGGAAATCCAAAATAGCGAAGCTGAAACGCTGAAAATCAAAGAAAAACTTCCCGCGATTAAAGAAGAAATTTCCGGTTTTGAAGGTAAAATAACCGATTTACAACGAACAATAGATGGTTTTGTGTTTTCAAACAAGCACTATTTAACCTATCACGCCGAGTATGTAAAAGGATGGTTTTTAGCCATTTCGGATAATTTTGATGGATTAAAGCGAAGAGAAGAATTATATAAGCTTTGTGAAGAACAACAAAAATTGCATCTAGTAAAATATAATATAGACAATGAGGATTACGAAGGTCGTCTCTATAAACTCATAAACTAATGCTGAAAAAATATTATTACATCATTCCCGTGCTTCTTGTGCTCTTGCAAGCATGTAAGGACGAACCCAAAACTCCTCAAGAATCTACGCCTGCTAGTAAGCCAGTAAAAAAACTAAATTCAGAAAGACCTGATTTAAATATCAGCTTATTACTTGATCTTTCAGATAGAATCAATCCTGACAAATATCCTGACCCAGCCATGGAATTTTACGAAAGAGATCTGGGTTATATTAATTCGGTCGCTAATGCTTTTGAAATTCATCTAAGAAATAAGAAAACAAGAAAAATAAATGATCAAATACAATTATACATCGATCCCGAACCTGCAGATAAAGAGCTTAATCAAAAGCTTGATCTTTTAAAACTAAGGTTTACAAAAGATAATGCTACAAAAGATAAAATCATTTCTATTTCAGAAAAGTATGACAGTATTCCAAAACTTATATATGAAACTGCAATTTTAGATGATGCCTATGTAGGGTCTGATATTTGGAGGTTCTTCAAAAGCAAAGTAAATGATTTCTGCATTGAGGAAAATCACCGAAATATTTTAATTATTCTTACAGACGGATACATATATCATAAAAACACCATTCTGGAAGAAGGAAACCAAACATCATATCTTACCCCTCAAACTGTAAAAAAGTTTAATCTCAACACAGGTAAATGGAAGGAAAGAATGTTAGACAAAAATTATGGCTTTATTCCCGCTAACAAGAATCTCGATAAATTAGAGGTTTTGGTTTTGGGTATTAATCCAGATATAAAAAATCCTTACGAAGAAGATGTAATTCAGAAATATTGGAAGGATTGGCTTGAAGTGATGGGAGTCTCGAAGTATGAAATTAAAAATGCAGGACTTCCATCAAACATGCAAAAGATAGTTGATGATTTTATATTGCAGGAATAGTTTGAATCTTAGCTAAATAAGTTATGATATCCAAGAGTATAAAAATTGTCTTTATTGCTTTATTCCTTGTAATTGGAACACGGTGTCATTCGCAAACGCAAGAAGTATATATAACTAAAACTGGAGAGAAATATCATACTGAGAATTGTCATTATTTAAAAAATTCTAAGATCGTTATTACCTTAGAAAAAGCTTTAGAAACCGGATATGAAGCTTGTAAAGTTTGCAAGCCAATTAGAAGATCAAATTCCAATATTGAAAGCTCTAGATCATTAATTTCTACTCAGGCTTCTAAAGAGCCTTCTAAATCTCAGTCCGTACAATGTTCCGGTAAGACTAAAAAGGGGTTACGATGCAAACGGATGACAACAAATTCTAACGGCAGATGCTACCAGCATTAGTATAGATAACTTCTTTCAATTAGTTGTGAAACTTAAAGATTTAATATTGTCGCCAAAAAATTATTCCTTCTGTGAATCTCCTAGTATGCTCTTCCGTTGCTTCAATTGCAGCATATCCCTGCTTATCTTAAGGTCTAGCACCTTTGCATAATGCTGAGTAGTTGTAAGATTGGTATGGCCCAGCATTTTGCTAACGGTCTCAATAGGTACTCCACGGGACAGTGTTACGGTTGTTGCAAAAGTATGTCGCGCCAAATGGAAGGTTAGTGTCTTTGTTATCTTACACAGCACGGCAATCTCTTTGAGATAAGCATTGACCTTTGATTGCTGGCCACAGGCAATAATTTTGTCGAGTTATCCGCATGTGTAAAATCTTCATATTTATCCAAAATGACTTGGGCTTCAGGCAGCACGGGAATGCTATTGGGTGTGTCAGTTTTTGTCCGTTTAATCTTGATCCATTTACTACCGTCAACACCCATAAGAATATCATTTCGGGTAAGCTTTTGCACATCGATATAGGCAAGGCCTGTAAAACAGGAAAAGATAAAAATATCCCGCACCTGGCTCAAACGATCCATCTCAAATTCTTTTTCAGACATCCTCTTTAGTTCTGTCTCCGAAAGGAACTCGCGGTTGACTACCTTTCGTTTCATCTTCCAGTTGATAAAAGGATCCTTCTGGATATAATTATGGGCCTGTGCAATACGAACGATCTTTTTAAAATTACGGATGTATTTCAGTGTAGTATTGGTCGCACAGTTCTTCTCAGATTTCAGGAAGAAGGCAAATCCCTCTATGAATTTGTAATCAATATCTTTAAGGGCTATATCAGTTCCCTGGTAATTTGCTTTTATATATTCCTTTAAGTGGTTGTGAACGGTATCGTAGCGCTTAAATGTTCCCAGTGCATATTCCCCCGAACGTATCAACCTAAAAATCTTATCGTTATGCTCTTTGAAAAGTTCCAACAGCATCTTGGCTGTATGGCTTTTCCCCAGATAGGCATCTCGCAGATCAGCAGCGGTAAAGGAAATGCCTTGTCTGTTGAATTCCCGTTGTTTTTCAAGAAGGTCATTTTGAATGCTAAGCATAAGGGTATTGATCTCCTTAGCACCGCCTGATACTCCTTTAACGTGTTCCGCAGTAGCATCCCACCTATCGATAGCTACCTTCCTTCCGATACTCATTTCAGCCCTTTTGCCATCTGCCGTTATACGACAATAAATGCCTGCTAACCCATCAGATTTACCCTTGGATTTTCGAATATGAAATAATATGGAGAGTAAAAGGCTCATTTTTTGTTCAAAATTCCACTCTAAAGTACTTTATAATTTTGAAATAAAAAAATGAAGAAATCAGTAAGGACGGGCTTTTCGACGCTAATTCGGGAGTAAAATCACTCCCGAGATTTACTCCCGAATCACTCCCGATTTATACGGTATTAAATGATATTATTTGATATCATCAAAAATGAAAAAACCCGCAAACAGCGATGTTTGCGGGTTTTTGGTGGAATTTGATTCTTATTCAGTGGGCGTGAAAGGAAATCAAGAATTGATTTTCTGAAAAGAAAAAAACATTCGTTTCTTCTTGGGTCAGATCATCGTAATGGTAGATACGGAAAATTCCTTTGGTAATATAGCCCAGTTCTTTGCATACGACACCTTTTGTATTGAAGAATTCACCTTTTTTAATAGATCTTGAATGCCAAAAATTTTCTCCCTTTTCAAAATCTAATTCGGATAACCCTGAGAATTCCTTTAAGTGCTGATATAATAAAGTTTTATCCATCTCCATGTTTTGTAAATAAAAAAAGGACTTGCCTATTAAATAGGTAAGCCGTTTTTCATTAAAATTAATTTAGCACAGTTAAAGCTTCATTAATATGCTTTTCTCCATTTAGAAAATCTCTAAATTTATGAAGAACCTTACCATTTTTGTCCACTACAAAAGTCTCTCTACCGGTTAAAAAAAGGACATTTTTTATACCAAACATTTTAAGAACTTCATTTCTCGGATCACTCAATAAAGTGAAAGGTAACCTATGGTGTCGCTGAAATTTTTTATGACTTTCAATGCTTCCATTATTTACTCCGAAAACTTCAAACCCTGCATCAGAAAAACTTTCAAAGCTATCTCGAAAAGCACAGGCTTCTTTTGTGCAAACTCCACTTTCATCTTTTGGATAGAAATAAATAACCGCTCCTTTTTGCTGAATAGTATTGGGTAGTTTTACCCATTTTCCATCTTGATCTTGTAATTGAAAAGGCGGAATCACCTCACCGACTTCTAATACTTTTTGTTTACTGAAAAGTCCCATAAATTAGTTCTTTAAGATCGCATCAAAGATTTCCACCAGCTCTGCAGGTTTGGAAACAAAGGGACTATGCCCGGAAGATATTTCAAAGGTATTCGTAATCCCTGCTTCCGATGCCATTTGTTGCTGAAAGGGATAGGTAATGGCGTGATCTTCTTTAGTAAATATGTAATATTTGTTTGTTATAGCAGTATAATCATCTATAGTATAATCTAGAGGTGTTGCTAAGGCTGCTACCGGTTCGGGTTTTAGCTTTTCCACTAAAACATCTATGTCTTCATCCGATCCGTATTGGCAAAAAATTTCTTGAATATTTATTTCAGCATTAGAAATTGCAGCAGTACTTCCATCAGCAGAAAATTCCAAAGCAGTAGGTAATAAAGATGCGGTATCCAATGCAGAATAATCCAAAACACTTTTCCCATCTTTAGGAATAAATCCCGCTACATAAACTAATTTTTCAATTTGTTGCGGGATTTCACTGGCCGTCTGCGTAATTACGGCACCACCTAAACTGTGACCAACCAGAACTACTGGAGTATCCAACCCTACAATAACCGCTTTTACCTGATCTACATATCCTTTAAAAGTAATATCAGAAACCGGGGTATTATCTTCGCCGTGACCCAATAATTCTAATGCAATCACGGTGTGTCCTTGCTTTTCCAATTTGGTTTTTACCTGATCCCAAACAAAAGCAGATTGCCAAGCTCCGTGTACCAAAACAAGTGTAGAATGATGCTCTTCAGAAGGTGTATTATCGTCATCATCAGAGCAGGAAATAGTGGTAA
The DNA here is from genome assembly GCF_047946675.1 of Leeuwenhoekiella sp. A16. Taxonomy (GTDB): domain Bacteria; phylum Bacteroidota; class Bacteroidia; order Flavobacteriales; family Flavobacteriaceae; genus Leeuwenhoekiella. The sequence goes on along the minus strand of NZ_CP172313.1, from coordinate 2,331,178 downwards.
ATACCATTACCAATACGAGGAATAAATTCTTAACAATTTTCATATCTATTTATTTTTTTTTAATTCAGGTCAAAATTAGTGGGGTACGATCAAATTATTTTTCACCTAAGTGAAAACGGATAACTTTTTTAAAAATTAGGCGATTTTGAGATTTTTGGATAGATTTTTTTGAGTCTTAAACGGAAAATAGGTATAGCATAGATTTCCTATATCATAGAGCTCACATTGCTGGTAACCACAAGAAATAGTACTCTCTATTCCGTTTTTCTTTAAAGCATCTATATACTCTTTTGTGATAAGCACATACGTGTTTTCGGGAATATTATTTTTTAGTAGTCTGTGTGCATCCACTAAAATTCTCCCGAATAATTTATAGAAATTTTGAATGGCATATTCGCTCATTTTACCATAATGGACAATGGCTTTTAAACCCATATCGGCAACTATGGGAAAATATTTTTGTAAATCCTTGATTTGTTGTTGAAAGCTGGAAAGCATTGTTTTGAATTGATCAAGGATTTCTTCAGATGAAACAGGAGCCCCAAAACGATAGAATAAAATAGCATCACCTTCGATTTCCGAGATTTTAAATTCTAATTGGTTTTGATCAATAATGCTATGAAATAAGCGACTTATAATTCTAATACCATTTGAAGCATCAATTTGATTTATAAATTTAGAATAGCCACTGATATCAACAATAAAAACGATTCCTTTTGCATTTGTAGTCATAACTTTTGTCTTTTATTTTTTGATAAAGTTGGTTAAGCTTCTCTTATTTTAAGTTTCCAAATTCTCATAATCTGTTTCCGATTAAACGAATACAATCAATATAGAAATGAGAATAGTTTAGAACGATCCCTTCTTTTCTAAGATTTCAAGTAACTTACCAAGGTAAAATACCATTAGGGCCTAAAAACTTTCCGGTATTTGATATATCGCCCAATAAGGCATATTTGGCAATTAGCTTTGCCGCACTTTCTGGTGTTTCTGTTCCGGTATTCCCATTTAAATCTGTTTTAATATGTCCAGGTTCTATGGCGATAACTGGTATTCTATGTGGCTTTAATTCTTTTGCAAAAGCAACCATTAAAGCGTTTAAAGCTGTTTTAGAGCTGGAATATCCTGCAAAATTAACTTGACCGTAAATTGTACTTTCATCACTTGAAAGTGACAAAGAACCCACAATGCTACTGAGCATAATGATGCTGGCTTTAGGGGCTTTTTTAAGTAAAGGCAATAAAGATTGGGTAACCCGAACCGGTCCAAAAGTGTTGACTTCGTATTGCTTTTTAATTGCGGAAAGCGTTTCATCGCTAGGGGGAACGGATAAATTCGGGGCAAGACCTGCATTGTTAATTAAAATATCCAGTTGCTCTAGATGTTGTTCTAAATAATGAGCTGCTTCTGTTACGCTTTCATCATTAGAAATATCAATCTGCACTAAATGCACATCAAGATTTTGTTCCTTTAGTAATCGATGTGCTTTTACTCCGCGCTCCATATTACGAACACCCATCCAAACCTGATAGCCTTTTTCGGCTAATAATTTCGCGGTTGCAAAACCGATGCCCTTATTGGCCCCGGTTATGAACACTGTTTTTTTATTGCTGTCCATTTTATACAAATTTCATAATTTCCGGCTTAGCGTGGTGAGAAAGATCTCCGGTAAGGGTGATGACCACTTCGCGTACTGAAAAATGCCATTGCCCATTTTTACGTTTAAATGTATCGTGGTATTTTCCTATCATTATCGGTTGTAAAGGAAAATCACGTTCATTATCCTGTTGGTATATAGTTAGGTATGAAACTGCTGTCGCTTGATCATTTTCCTCCTGAATATCTAAAACGGTATTTGTGGTCACGTGAGCTGTTCGGGTGGTGCCATCGGAATATACCTGAAGGTCTTTGGTCAGTTTTTTTGAAACACCTTCTTTTCCTTCTATACTGCTGCCGGTAGTAATAATTTTTCCCTCAGCAAATAGATTACCTACGCCATCAAAATTACCTTGATCTAAATAATGGGTGTATTGTGCGATTAAATTTAAAATCTCTTGTTCGTTACTCATAATTCTAGTTTTTAATATGGTTTTATAGTTACTTGATTAGGTCTATTAACCTAGTATCTGGAATGTCTTTTATAATATCTTCTCCGTAAGCAGATCCGGGTGATTGATACCCTATTTTAAAATCCTCATTCAAAATACGACTTGCTACTGCCACTACCGAAAGTGGAGTGAGATCATAACCCGAAGGAGCATCAATCCAGGCTTTTGCTACTTGACCATCGATGCCGGTGACTTCAGCAGAAAGGGCATTTCTTCCTGAAGAACGTTCATCTTCCGTTGGGCCGTCAGGTAGGTTTTCTGGATTTATGTCTGGCATATCTGACGCGGGAAGTTTTAGGGAGAAGTATTCCTCTATGTTGGAGATTCCAGTAGATTTATACGATAAAATAATGCCTCCTAAAGGGGTCGGTAAACATTCTAACTCTTCCCTACCAAATGAGAATACTTTTGGCTGCGGGTTTTTATTTTCAATGATTTGACCATCTTTTCGAATCAGCACCCCTAAATCAGCTATATTTTTACTGCTGAGCACCGAGCCTTTGGAAAAACCTCCATAATGCTGAAAACCAATTTTTATTTGTTGTGGTTGCTCCACCAAATTTGCCAAATGAACGGCCAAGGCATCATAGCTTACAAAAAGACCAGCTCCAGACATTAACTGAATACCTGCCTCTTTAGCTTTGCCATCTAGTGATTCTGCTAGTCTGTACGTATCCAGTTCAGCACTAATATCCAGGTAATGTACTCCAGCATTTAAACAAGCATTCATCGCTTGTTTAGCTGTGAATTTAAACGGACCTGCTGCATTGATCAAAACCTGCTTGTTTTCTAAGACCTTTTTCCAAGCATTCTCATCATCAACGGTAAATATGTGAAAGGGAGCATTTAACTGTTTTGCAAGCTCTTGGGTTTTTACGGCATCCCTGCCTGCAATTTCGAAGTCAAGGGTTAATTCTTTCGCCCTGGCTGCAATTATTTTTCCTGTATATCCAGATGCTCCATAAATGAGCAGTTTGCTTTTTTGAGTATTCATAATCATTCGAAATTTTATTTCATTTAAAAACAAGAAGAGTTGAATAGATCAGCTCTTCTATTTGCTGTATCACAACCTTATAAAGAAGGATTTGCGCCTCCATCGATTATATAATTCACGCCGGTGATGTAGGATGCTCTTGGGGAAACTAAAAAGCCTACCAGTTCTGCTATTTCTTCAGGAAGCGCCATTCTACCCATCGGAACTCCACCAAGGCTACTCATCAAATTTTGGGTTGCTTGTTCTACAGTTATTCCCATTGTATCAGATAAAGATTGCAAGTAATTATCCATTGTATCTGTTCTTACCATTCCTGGAGAAACCGCTGCGACACGTATACCTTGTGGCGTAAATTCTTTCGAAAGACTTTTGCTGTAGTTATTCAAGGCACCTTTGGCTACCGCATAAGCACCAAGAGATTCATATACTGGCAGAGCACCTGTTAATGAAGAAATATGGATAATAACTCCACTTTTCTTTTCTACCATCTGTGGAAGAATTGCCCTGTCCATCCGAACAGAGGACTGCAGATTTAGTTGCAAATCACTTTCCCAATGTTCGTCGGAAAGCGCACTAAACCCTCCTGAAGGACTGTTAGAGCCTCCCATATTATTGACCAGAATATCAATTGTGCCAAATTTTTCACTGATTTCTTTCATTATTTTATCGGTTTCACTTAAAATAGTTAGGTCTGCGGAAATGAAATGATGCTTCAAGTTTGCATGACCGGGATTGTTTCGAGCAGTGACAATCACATTTGCGCCTGCATCCGATAACCTATCGGCAATTGCTTTACCTATGCCTTTTGTACCACCTGTTACCAAGGCTATTTTTCCTTTTAATTCGTTTTCTAACTTTTCCATTTTAACTTCAATTAATTGTTCGAGCAGTAAAAATTTCTTCTACAACCCGCCGCTCTATGGCTACTTTTTATAAAGAGTTACGTTTTGTAACATTTGTTTCAGATTTAAATCTGATTATACGGCTGGATAAGTTCCTCCGTCAACAAGCATATTGGCCCCGGTGATGTAAGCTGCTTCTTCTGATACCAAAAAGGCCACCATATTGGCAACTTCTTCCGGCTCTGCTAGACGGTTCAAAGGAACACCTCCCAAACCATCCATAATCTGTTGTTCAGCTTCCTCAACAGTTTTACCGATAGATTCAGCAAAACCCTTCAGAAATGTTTCCATCGCAGATGTTCGTACCATTCCCGGAGACACCGTATTTACACGGACCCCCTTTTTGGCTATTTCATTTGCAAGTGTTTTACTATAAGCGTTTAATGCTGATTTCATCACCCCATAGGAGAAATTGGACTCGTACAAGGGTATTTTGCCGTTTAGTGAAGAAATATGGATTACGGCACCAGATTTTTTTTCAAGCATTTGAGGGATGATGGCCTTATCCAGTCTAATGGAGGCGAGTAGATTGAGTTCAATATCCTTATTCCAGTCTTCATCACTGAGCATCTGAAAGCCGCCAGCCGGTGAGGATGTACCACCTACATTGTTTATCAAAATATCGGGCGTACCAAATTCTTCTCTTAATTGTTGGATAAGATTTACTATATCATCGCTTTTGGTTAAGTCTGCTGCTATGAAATGGTGTTCATTTTTTTCTTCGGATGGTTTTCGTGCTGTTACGATAACTGTTGCTCCTGCGAAAGATAGTTTATCTGCAATTGCTTTTCCGATTCCTTTGGTACCACCTGTTACCAAAGCTACTTTACCGTTTAAATCTTTTGATTCGTTTTTCATTATTTCTTGTTTATTATGAAACATTTGTTTCAAATTCAATTAAAAAAATTATTGTTTATTCGTTACAACGGGATCACGTAAAATGGTTTTGAGATGATCCTGGCTCTGGCCAGGTTCAAAATTCACCAAATGAATCTCATGATGCATTCCCGATTTTTTAAGTCCCATTTCTGTAGCGAAATCTTGTAAAAGAGGGAGTGTTTCCAATTCTCCGGCAAAAGGCCCTAAATGTAAGAGTTGAACACTTTCTCCTGCTGTGTACTTGAACAGTTCAAAATCATCTGCAAATGGATTTGCCTTGGAACGTTGAACTGTTTCCTGAATGTCATTATTTGAAATGTATTCCGGAATACGGATAGCAATACGATAATGGAGCAAGTCCAGATCTACAGTCGTGTAAAAATTCCCTATATCTACAAATCCTGTTTCCGCTTCGTCAAACCAATAGAAAATTTCGACAATATTGCTAATAAATGCCTTGTCTGATCCCCTATACTGCTGTTGTAAATCTTCTACGAAATCTAGTAAAGCTTTTTTCTTTTCGTAGAAAACAGCAGTTCCCGGTCTTCCTGATCCAAGAATCGAAATATACGTAGCATCCAGAATATCTACTATTTCCGGTTGTTCACTCGCTGTATAATAGTCTCTGTATGTATCTTTTAGATGTAAAGTGCTCATAATTATAAAATGTTTGTTTTAGAATAATAGCAAATAAAATTATTGGCTGATCTGTGCCAATAAAAAATCGGCCATTTTTTTAATACGTTTTTTGTCTTGATGAATTATAAAAGATTCGTGCCAACCTGTAAAATTGTTAATGATATAATCGGTTAGCATTTCAGCATCTTGAGTTACGGTAATTTCCTTTTTCTCTACTGCTTTTTTTACCAGGTCAATTAAAAGGTTATAGGTAAACTCATTGTCACTTTTTATAATTTTTTGGACTTTTTCATCGCTTGAGGCGACTTCAAATGTCGTTTTGATAGCCAGACAACTGTTAGGCTCGTTTGTAATTGTATATACGGAGGACTGAATGAATTTTTCAATTGCTTTTAACGGAGATTTGATGAGCCGCATTTGTTTAGTAGCAGCCTCCATCCTGGATTCCGTGTAATGCTTAATACAACGTAAAAAAAGTTGATGTTTATCTCCAATAGTATTATAAAGGCTACTACTATTAATACCCATAGCTTCCGTCAAATCACGCATTTTGGTACTATTATAACCTTTTTTCCAAAACACATCCATTGCTCTGGAAACCGCTAATTCTTCGTCAAATTCTACATTTCTAGCCATTATATTCTATTTAGAATTCATTTACTCTGGTTATTGTAATCGGACCACTATTACTTTATTTCTATTTTTATTGTATTTGATTCAGGTAAACCATTATACCTTTCTTCAAATTGAATGGTATAAACACCATTTTCATCGAATCGATACCCGTCAAGTAATTTGACTGTCCCAAAGGCTATTTCACCTGCTTCAAGAGTTATGTAGTCTTTTTCGGTAGGCGAAACACGTTTTACCATAATTCCCGTATAATCAATATTTTTATTATCGTGGGTAACTTTAAGACAAGCTCCTGTAAATTTGTTTTCTATAGGGGTGCCCCAAGGTAAAAAGGTGTAAGGTTTATTGCCCGTATTCTTAACCTCCAAGGAAAGCTCAATAGCTTCGTCATTTCTATAAAGACTTTTATTGGTTGATATGGTAGTGCGTACTGAGTTATCCGTTGTGTCCTCGTCCTCAAAATTTGATTTTTTTGAGGAATTACAAGCACATAAAGCAAGTACAACCACTAAGGTTAAAATTTTGTTCATTTTTATTTTTAAAATAATTCTTCCGTTTTGCTTAAAAACTTTTCTGTAGCTTCTTCTATATCTATACCGCTGCGGTCAGCCAGTATGCTTAGCCACCAAATACATTCTCCCAATTTATGCTCTAGTTCTTCTTGAGAATTTGTTTTTGGCCAACGTTCTTGTTGCGACATTACGTTTCTTCCTATCAAACCGGCATCGGTTAAAAAAGCTAAAGCATCTTCTTCTATCGACCACTGAGTTTCATGATGTTCCTCTTCTAATTTATGATATGATTCCCGAATTGCTTTCGAACGTTTTTTAAGTGCTTTGAAATCTAAATTTCCCATCGTTTGTTCTTAATTTGGTACAAAGGTATTTATTTTAAAACAACTGTTTCAGAAAAATATCTTAAAAAAAATCATTCTACTAAATCTGCCTTCACGAAAGAAATTTTTCCTTTCTGAAAAATAAAATCAAATGTGCCCCCAATTTTTCCTTCAGGAAAATCCCCGTTAAACTCCACTTCAAGGTGCGCACTATCATCTTGCATATTAAGCTTTACCAATCGTGTTTGTGTATGGTAGCCAATAAAATAGCTTTCAAAATAATTTTTAATTCCTTGTTGACCTATAAATCTATTGCCCACCGAAGGATCATCCAATACTGCATCTGCATGATACATTGTAAGATATCTTTCTGTATCAAAGTCATTACTTGCCTGAAGCCAATTATCTATAAATTTTTCTATATCCATTTTATTATTGTTTATTGATTCCACATTGGTTGTTCTTTTAAGATTTGTTGATGAACAGGACAAGTTTCGTGGTGTGCTCCCGGTAGATAGCCGATGCTCATTAAAAATTCATTGACAATTTCCCCTCCGGTAAACTTGAAGGTTTGTTTGAATAGTTTCATCCATTCCTGCAAATTTTTGGGATGATGATGTTCCAGCCATTTTTCGAACGAGCCATATTCTTTTTGTAAGTTCAGAATAGCCTGGGCGTTGACAATAGCCGCATTTACTTTTAGTTTGTTCCGTATAATTCCAGCATCAGCAAGTAATCGTTCCCGATCTGTTTCTGAGTAATTAGCAATGGTTTTAATATCAAAATCATCGTAGGCTTTAAGGAAGTTTTCTTCTTTCTTTAAAATAGTTTCCCAGCTTAATCCTGCTTGGTTAATTTCCATAATTAGTCGACCAAACAATTCATTGTCATCGTGGATGGGAAATCCATAATGATTGTCGTGATAGTTTTTATGCAGGCTTTTTCTAGGTTCGGGCATTGTTTTGATGACATTGCAGTAGCTCATGTTTTTAGTTTAAAGTGATTTCTAATATTAGTTCAGGGAATTCTTGAACTGTAGCGGACTTTGATTTGTTTTCTGTTTGAATATCCTATTGAATGATTGCGGGCGTTCAAAGCCTAACTGATACGCAATTTCCGCTACAGAGAGGTCGGTGGCCGTTAGTAAGTATTTAGCGTGTTCTATCAATTTTTGCTGAATATAGTATTGCGTACTTTTTCCTGTATGAGCGCGAAGCATATCGCCAAGGTAGCGTGAAGATACCTTTAGGTGTTCCGCTAGATCATATACAGAAGGAATTCCTTTAGTGAGCGTTTTTTCCGTATTAAAATAATCCTCTAAATAGGTTTCCATTTTTACTACAAGATCGTTATTCACAAGTTTTCGGGTAATGAATTGCCGGTTGTAAAAACGATTGCTGTAATTAAGCAATTGCTCCAGTTGCGAAATCATGATATCCTGACTAAAATTATCTATCGAAGCCTGCAGCTCATTTTCAATGGTATTAAAAATACCAATCATCATCGTTCTTTCTTTATCCGATAGATAGAGTGCCTCTGTTAGTCCGTAAGAGAAAAATCCGAACTCTTTTATTTTACTTGCTAAGGAATATCCGCGTATAAGATCAGGATGGAAAAGTAATGTAATTCCCGAATAATCTGCTTCCTCCTCCAGAACTTTGACCAATTGCCCAGGGGCGTGAAAAGAAAGATTCCCTTCATCAAAATCGTAGTGACCCTGCCCGTATTTTATTTTCCCCTTAAAATTCTTTTTAAAAGAAATTTTGTAAAAGTTCAGCACCATTCCTTTGGATAGTTCTGCTACATCGGCCTTTACATTTCCGTAATCTAACAAGCTTATTAAAGGATGTAAAGGTTTGGATACCCCTAAAGCCGTATGCAAAGTTGAAATGGAATTAAAAATAAATGGAGTCATAATTATATTTTTTAGACTTTTCCATATCTGATAAAAGGATAAAGGTACAAGGTGATGATTAAAAGAACATTTTATTTATTTTCTGCAATTGTTTTCCATACTTATTTTAGTAAAATATAGATGTCAAATCCAGAAATAAAAAATGTGTTTATTAATAATACAATTTACTGATCTGCTCAAATTGTTTTTGTTGACCTAAATTTTGTCTGTCACTAGCTAATTTTTCAGCATCTGGCCCAACTATATAGCGTAATTTTTGGCTATTATCTGTAGCAGCTTCATATACGACTTTTGCCACATTTTCTGCCGAAGAGAAATGCACTTCAGTACTTCCATCTTCAAAACCAGCAATCATTTTATTCCATAGTGGCGTATATGCATCCTTCTCGATATGATTTAACGAACGACCTGCGTAGTCTGTTGCCATTCCGCCTGGTGCGATTGTTTTTAATTGAATTCCAAATTGATTAACCTCATAATTTACAGCTTCACTCCAGCCTTCCAAAGCAAATTTTGTGGCACTATAAACAGAAGCCAAAGGATTTGCTGCAATTCCTGCTGCAGAAGTAGTGGTTAAAAGAATCCCTTTCTTTTTGTTCTCTCTAAAATAGGTGATAAAAGGCTGTGCCACTTTAAGCACTCCTAGCAGATTAGTTTCGATTTGGTGCTGAATATCTTCTTCTGAATACGCTTCAAATCCTCCAACTAAACCATAACCCGCATTATTAAAAACCACATCAATCTCAAATTGTGTAAGAATTTTTGAAACGGTATCTTTTATCTGTTTTGAATTAGTAACATCCAAATCATATAAATGAACATTTTTAAACAGTTGCAGTTCGGTTTCTTTTTTAGGATTGCGCATTGTGGCAATAACTGTCCATCCTTTTTCTTGAAATAATTTAGCGGTGGCTTTCCCTAAGCCGGATGAGGCTCCTGTAATGAAAATAGTATTCATTGTGATAGTTTTAAATTTATATATCACAAAGATCATTGAATGTTAAGGTGTAAATGTTTCTGAATTGGCTGATATTGTTTCCTTATTAACGTTTTAATAATTAAAATAATAATGTTTGAATCCGATCAACTTAACTCTCTAAAAAATCGAACCGGTTGTAAATTTGTTAGTATTTACAGCTTTAAAAGAAAAAAATAAGATTTTTTCATTAAAAAAGGGAATTAAACGAAAAAGGATACTAAAACAGTAATTAAGTAGGAATGCTCTTCTTGTTTACTACCAAAAATAATCCTGCTGTTTAATGAATGTTAGAAAATTTGTGGTAGAATGGTAAGAGGTTTTACTCTTTTTTCTTTCATCAGCTCATTTTAAGATCTTATAAGGATGAAAGTTGGTTAGGCTGATTCTTACTTATCTGCCCAGAATGCTCTTGCGTTGCTTTAGTTCCTGCATATCCCTGCTTATTTTTAAGTCAAGCACCTTGGCGTAGTGTTGGGTGGTGGTAAGATTGGTATGCCCTAGCATCTTACTCACCGTCTCAATAGGAACACCACGTGAGAGGGTTACCGTAGTGGCAAAAGTATGGCGGGCTAAATGAAAAGTGAGCGTCTTATTGATCTTGCAGAGTATCGCGATTTCTTTTAGGTACGCATTCACCTTTTGATTGCTGGCTACGGGCAGTAATTTGTTAGCGTTGTCCACCTGTGGAAAATTTGCGTATTTATCTAAGATATATTGGGCTTCAGGCAGCACAGGGATGCTACTTGGCGTGTCCGTCTTGGTCCGTTTAATCTTGATCCATTTGCTACCGTCAGCCCCCAAAAGGATATCGCTTCGGGTTAGCTTCTGCACATCAATATAGGCAAGGCCTGTAAAGCAGGAAAAGATAAAAATATCCCGTACCTGGCTTAAACGATCCATCTCAAATTCCTTTTCTGACATCCGCTTAAGCTCTGCCTCGGACAGGAACTCGCGATTGACTACCTTTCGTTTCATCTTCCAGTTGATAAAAGGATCCTTCTGGATATAATTATGGGCCTGTGCAATACGAACGATCTTTTTAAAATTACGGATGTATTTCAGTGTAGTATTGGTCGCACAGTTCTTCTCAGATTTCAGGAAGAAGGCAAATCCCTCTATGAATTTGTAATCAATATCTTTAAGGGCTATATCAGTTCCCTGGTAATTTGCTTTTATATATTCCTTTAAGTGGTTGTGAACGGTATCGTAGCGCTTAAATGTTCCCAGTGCATATTCCCCCGAACGTATCAACCTAAAAATCTTATCGTTATGCTCTTTGAAAAGTTCCAACAGCATCTTGGCTGTATGGCTTTTCCCCAGATAGGCATCTCGCAGATCAGCAGCGGTAAAGGAAATGCCTTGTCTGTTGAATTCCCGTTGTTTTTCAAGAAGGTCATTTTGAATGCTAAGCATAAGGGTATTGATCTCCTTAGCACCACCTGAGGCTCCTTTAACGCGTTCCGCAGCAGCATCCCACCTATCGATAGCTACTTTCCTTCCAATACTCATTTCAGCCCTTTTGCCATCTGCCGTTATGCGACAATAAATGCCTGCTAACCCATCAGATTTACCCTTGGATTTTCGAATATGAAATAATATGGAGAGTAAAAGGCTCATTTTTTGTTCAAAATTCTACTCTAAAGTACTTTATAATTTTGAAATAAAAAAATGACGAAATCAGTAAGGGCGGGCTTTTCGACGCTAATTCGGGAGTAAAATCACTCCCGGGATTTACTCCCGAATCACTCCCGATTTATACGGTATTAAATGATATTATTTGATATCATCAAAAATGAAAAAACCCGCAAACAGTGATGTTTGCGGGTTTTTGATGGAATTTGATTCCTATTCAGTGGGCAATGAGGGATTCGAACCCCCGACCCCCTCGGTGTAAACGAGGTGCTCTGAACCAACTGAGCTAATTGCCCTTCTCGTTAGCGGATGCAAATATAGACCAATTTTTAATTTGACAAAATGGTTTTGACAAAAAAGATTAAATAATTTCTGCAACCACAAAATTACTACCGCCCACAAAGATTACATCTTCCTCATTAGCAACCTCTTTAGCACTATCTAACGCTAAAGATACAGATTGAGATTTTTTTCCCGTTAATCCAAAGGCAAGTGCTTTTTCGGCCAGAATATCAACATCAAGACCTCTAGGCATATTTGGTTTACAGAAATAATAAATCGCGTTTTTTGGGAATAAGGGTAAAACAGAATCAAGATCCTTATCTGCAACCACACCCAGAACGATATGCAACCGCTTAAAATCTTGTTTTTTCAATTGATTGATCACTTGCTGAAGACCTTCTGCATTATGACCGGTATCACATATAATTTTTGGCTTTAAATTTAAAATCTGCCACCTGCCCTGCAACCCTGTATTTTGCACAACTTTTTGAAGACCGTTAGAAATATGCGTATCGCTTATTAAAAATCTCCCAGAAGCCTGTAAAACCTCTATTGTTTGCAAAACAAACTTTTGGTTGTGTTTTTGGTATTCGCCCGTTAAATCAGACTCAAAATGCTTAAAATCGCGCTCTGAGGCGAAAAATACCTGACATCCATTTAAAACTGCCTGTTTCACAAATACTGTCGCTGTTTCAGGATGTTTCTCACCTATTACAACTGGAACTTTAGGTTTTATTATTCCGGCTTTTTCAAAGGCAATTTCTTTTAAAGTATCACCTAAAAAAGCGGTATGATCTAAACCAATATTTGTAATAACAGAAACTTCTGGAGTAATAATATTAGTTGCGTCGAGTCTTCCGCCTAAACCTACTTCTATTACTGCAACATCAACATGCTCTTCAGCGAAAGCTGAAAATGCCATCCCCACCGTGAGTTCAAAGAAAGAAAGCGCGTTTTTTGATATAAAATCGGCATTTTTAGCTATAAAATCGACCACATACTTTTCGGAAATTACTTTTCCGTTTATACGAATGCGTTCTCTAAAATCTTTTAAATGCGGTGAAGTATAAAGTCCTACTTTGTAACCGGCTTCCTGAAGTATAGAAGCTAGCATGTGACTTGTGCTGCCTTTACCGTTTGTTCCACCTACGTGAATAGATTTAAACAGCAACTGTGGCTGACCTAATTCTGAGGTTAATAATGTAATATTAGAAAGATCTTTTTTATACGCCGCAGCACCTTGTCGCTGAAACATGGGCAAGCGCTCAAACATCCAGTCTAAAGTTTCGGTATAGGTCATTCTCTTGTTAATCTGATAGACTAAACTTATAAACGATTTTACCTATCTGCCGTGAAGGAGCTTTATCATCAGAATTAAAACGGGTAGCCAGAGCAGCTTCTTTGGCGGGCTCAAGCAAACATTTAGTATTATTTGTCGTACCTCGCACTCCGGGTGTTGCTTTAATAACATTCCCATTGCGATCTACTTCTATACTCACAACAACAATACCGGCCTCATTACATTCTTGTACACGCTTAGGTTTGCTTACAGCTTTACGCCCACCTAATTGATAATTACCATCACCATCAAGGCCTTTACCGGTGCCATAATAGCTGGACGCATTAGGATCACCAGAAGGATCGCCCTTATCGCCAGGCAATTTATCATTACCTTCTCCTCCAGATGCTTTACCGTCACTCTTTGGCCCATTTAATATACTTGACAAAGCATCGCTAGTCGATTTATCTGGCTTAGGATCTGGTTTTTTAGGTTCTTCTACCGGTTTTTCAACAGGCTTTTCTTTAGGTTTTTCGGTTACCGGTTTAGGGGTTTCTTTTTTAACCTCATCCTTAATCACAGGAGCTTCTTCAACTTCCTGGGTTACCACTTTTTCTTTTACTGGCGCAGCAGTTTGCGGCACCGGCTCTGGAGAAGTGTTGCGGGGAGCAGACTTTACCGCCTCTTTAGGCTGTACACTTCCCGAGCCTACATCTGAAGTGCCAAAATTCACAGCGATCCCACTTTCAATAGGAGGATCAAGATATGTCATTCCCACAAAAAACAACAACAGCAATATCAACACGTGAATAATCGTGGTAATAGTAAAGGACTTTCGCTTATGCTTTGTATCCAGAAAACTCACAGTTTGTTTTTAATGAAGATTATTTTTTACCTGAACTAAAGGAACCATTCAAAAATGATCTTTTAGTTATTTGGTCTTACAGCCAGAACTATTTTATATTTATTTCTATTTGCTATATCCATCACACTTACCGCCTCTTCTATAGGCACTCCTTCTTCTGCTCGTAAAATAATGGTAGGCTCATCTACACCCGTCAATTCTGTTTTGATATAGTTTTCCAGATTAGACGGCGTCACCCTTTCTTTGTTTACATAAAAATCTAAATCTTTAGTAATACTCACAGAAAGATTCTGCTTATTGCTTGTCTTACCACTTGCTTTTGGTAAGATAAGATCAAGAGCATCTGGAGTAATGGCCGGGGACGTTAGCAAAAAGAAAACCAACAACAGAAATACAATGTCTGTCATTGAGCTCATACTAAACTCCGGACTTACTTTATTTCTTCCGCGTAGATTCATTATGTTGGTTCGTTTAGCAGATCTAAGAAGTCAACCGCATTAGCTTCCATCTGGTGAATAACCTTATCTGTACGTACTACAAGATGGTTGTAACCCATATATGCAATAATACCTACAATTAGCCCGGCAACTGTTGTTGTCATCGCAGTATAAATACCTTCTGCAAGACTACCCATTTCTGCCTGCCCGCTGCTGGTTGCAAGTTGATGAAAAGCCAGTACCATACCTATTACGGTACCCAGGAAACCAATCATAGGCGCAGCTCCTGCTATAGTAGCAAGAACACTCACGTTCTTTTCTAAACGATACACCTCAAGTTTTCCAGAATTCTCTATAGCAGAATTTATATCTTCTAACGGACTACCAATTCTTGAAATTCCTTTTGCCGTGAGACGAGACACCGGGCTATTTTGCTGCGCGCAAAGAATTTTTGCGGCTTCTATATTTCCTGTTGTAACATTATCTTTAATCTGATTCATAAAGTTGCCATCTATCTGCGAGGCGGCCTTTATAGCAAACAACCTTTCAAAATAGATATAGATAGCAACAAAAAGTAAAATAAATAGAACGAATATGATAATCTGTCCTGCAATTCCACCGCTTAAAAGCAGATCTATTAAGGATAAAGATTTTTCAACTGGTTCATCTTCTGCAAGAGATTGTAGGGACTCAGCACCGTCCTGCATAAAAAGTGATAGCATAAATTATGTATTAGATATGGTGATAACGTTATAAGATTCTAATAATTGTAAAAGAATTTTAAGGCAGATAAATATTTGATCGAATTACATAAACAGATAAACACACAATAGACCCACACCACCCAAAACAATTGTATATGGCAAAGCCATTTTTACCATTCTACCGTAAGAAAGGTTAATTAATGGTGCTAAAGATGAAGTAAGTAAGAACAAAAATGCCGCCTGGCCGTTAGGTGTCGCCACACTAGGCAAGTTAGTCCCTGTATTAATAGCTACAGCAAGGTGATTAAATTGCTCTTTAGTAATTGCCCCGTTTTTAAAGGCTGTTTCTACTTCGTTAATATAAACCGTTGCCACGAAAACATTATCACTTATCATAGAAAGCACACCATTTGCCAGATAGAACATAGATGGCTGTGCAGAAGGATCCATTGTAAGTACATAATCAATTATTGGAGTAAATAAGTGCTGATCGTGTATCATTGCAACGATTACAAAGAATACCACAATTAATGCTGTAAATGGAAGCGCTTCTTCAAAGGCTTTACCCAGACTGTGCTCATCTGTAATACCCATAAAAGCCGTTTGAACGATAATTAAAAATAACCCTATAAATCCTACCGGAGCCAAATGCAGCGCTAAACTTGCTATCAAGAGCAATGCAGAAATACCCTGAACCCAAAGACCTAACTTCTCTTTTTGCGTACGCTTAGCATCCTGTTCTTCTGTATATCTCTCAATAATTCTGCGAGCTACTTCAGGAAGTTTTTCTCCAAATCCTGCGATTTTAAACTTTTCTAAGCAAAAAGTCGTCAACAAACCACAAATTAAAACCGGTATGGTAACGTGTGCCATTCTGGTAAAGAACTCAACAAATTCCCAACCCATTTTTTCACCTATTAGCAGATTTTGAGGTTCACCCACAAGCGTACAAACACCACCTAAAGCAGTACCCACAACACCATGCATAATCAAACTACGCAAAAAGCTTCTAAACTTCTCAAGAGTCTCACCGCTTAATTCTTTTCTGTCAAGTATGTCATCTGCATCATAATCTGCAGTCGCACTAGAGTGTATCTTATGGTAAACGCCATAAAAACCTACAGTAACACTTATCAATACAGCGGTTACTGTAAGCGCATCCAGAAATGCTGATAATACAGCTGCGAGGAAAACAAACAACAACGATAGAGTGACCTTTGATTTTATTTTAGTAAACACCTTGCTAAAAATATACATCAGCATAGGCTTCATGAAGTAGATACCCGCTACCATGAAAACTAAAAGCAAAATAACCTCAAGATTTTGATCTACCTCTTCATAAGCTGCTTCTGGTGACGTGAGACCAAGGATCAAGACCTCAAGAGCTAAGAGCCCACCAGATTGAAGCGGATAACATTTTAAGGCCATTGCCAAAGTGAAAATAAATTCACCAATGAAGATCCAGGCAGTGATCATGGGACCAAAAACAAAAAAGGAAAATATATTAAATATAAGGCAACCTACCATCGTAAGCTTGAACCAGCGCGGGCTGCTGCCCAAAAAGTATTTCAACATAATAAATTCTTTAGTTGGTTATTTATGTAATTATATAAGTTGTTGTAAAGCAATCTCAAAAGCCGTACGGCTTATGTTCGTCATGCTGCTATTATTATCAAATGTTTTTTGAATCGCATTTCTTATTGTGATCGAGGTATCATTAAAAATAGCCTCATCTGTCATCTGCACACGACGCTCCATAAAATAAGCAAAAACACGAGCCATCCCACAATTAGATATGAAATCTGGTATCAAGCTCACTTTTTCATCAGTCTTTTCCATAATGGGACCAAAGAAAATCTCTTTATCTGCAAATGGCACATTAGCCCCACATGATATAACTTCAAGCCCAGATTCTATCAATTTACTAATCTGATCTTCAGTTATTAATCTCGACGCTGCACAAGGAGCAAAAATATCAGCTTCCAGATTCCAAATACGTTCATTCATCTCCTTAAAGGAAATTAAATTTTCGCCGTCTAAGGTATTCCCTTTTTTATTTAAAAACAGCGTTTTTATTTCTTCAAATGTAAAACCATCTTCATTAATAAACCCACCTGCTACATCTATAATCCCAACGATCTTTACATCGTTTTGTGCCAAATAATAAGCTGCCGCAGAACCTACATTCCCAAAACCCTGAATGATAGCCCGTTTCCCGGCTAATTCACCTCCATAAATAGAGTAATAATGCCTTACTGCTTCAGACACACCGTAACCGGTGATCATGTCTGCAATTGTGTATTTGCGACTTACATCTGGTGAATATTTAGGATTCTCGATAACTTTTATAACACCCTGACGCAATTGACCAATGCGGTTTATCTTATCTGCTTCTGTAGGTTTAAAATGACCATTAAAAACTCCTTCCTGAGGATGCCAGACTCCGCTTTCTTCCGTTATAGGAATTACTTCATGTATCTCATCAACATTAAGATCACCGCCCGTACCATAATAACTCTTAAGCAACGGCGACACTACAGCATACCAGCGCTCAAGAACTCCCTTTTTTCTAGGGTCTGAGGGATCAAAATTTATCCCGCTCTTAGCGCCACCTATTGCGGGACCAGATACGGTAAATTTTACCTCCATAGTCTTGGCAAGAGACAAAACCTCATTTTTATCAAGACCTTTACGCATACGTGTACCACCACCCGCAGCACCGCCTCGTAACGAGTTTATAACAACCCAGCCTTCTGCTTCGGTCTCAGGATCATTCCATTGAAAAACAATCTCAGGTTCCTTATTCTCATATCGCTGGAGTAATTCTCTCATTTATTAATTTCAGTATAGTGACAAATATAATGACTTCGCTCTTCTTCCTTTTATTTTTTGAACCTATTTTAGGTTAAGAATATCTTACCAGAGCAATGATCTTCTATTGCACCGGTAACACTTCGCAGCACATTATTCGTATTACGCAGACGTAAAACACCCATAAAGCCAAAAATTAGCGCTTCTTTAAACTCGACGATTTGCTTTTGTGGTATGGTGATTTTCTGCTGAGACAAAATCTCTATGCGCCTGATGAGATGCTTGTTAAAAGCCCCGCCTCCGGTTGCTATTATTTTTAATTCCTCTTTAGATTTCGCTTTAAGCGAAAAAATAGCCGCTATCTGTTGCGCCATATGTTCTGTGAAAGTTGCTATCACAATTTCTGGAGAAAGCCCTGAAGATTCTATTAATGGAAAAATATTTTCTTTCACCCATTCTAGTCCTAAAGATTTAGGAAACGGTGCTGTATAAAAAGGCAATGCGTTTAGTTTTTGCAGCAAAACCTCATTTGGCTTGTGAGCTGCCGCTATTGCACCATCTTTATCATATTCTAATCCCGTTTTTTGAGCATAGTGGTTGAGCACAATGTTAGTGGGACAAATATCAAAGGCTATGCGCTCATCATTATCCTCAAAAGAGATATTTGCAAAACCTCCTATATTGAGGCAAAAATCGTACTCAGAGAACAAAAATCGGTCGCCTATGGGGACTAAGGGTGCGCCCTGACCACCTTTTTCTACGTCCTGAACCCTAAAATCGCAAATAACCCTATACCCTGTTTGCTGCGCTAATAACCGCTGGTTACCTATTTGATAGGTTCTTCCATTTTGAGGTTGGTGCAAAATAGTATGGCCATGCGAACAAATAGCATCAATATTCACAATTTTATTTCTTGTGATAAAATCATGCGTTACGTCTGCAAGTAATTTTGTGTATTGATCATCAAAAGCTTTAAGATCAGCTTCATTATAATTTATTGCATCGCGCAAATCCTGCTGCCATTGCTGTGAATAAGCCACGGTTTCAGTAATTAGAAGTTCAAAATGCCAGGATGAATCTTTATAAAATTTCGCGTAGGCGAAATCTATGCCATCTACAGAGGTTCCGCTCATTATTCCAATTACATAATAATCACTAGCTTGCATAAAGTGAATTTCTTACTGATTACGATTTCTAAAAATAGGAAAGTTAAATTGAAAAAAAATAATCAAAAAAGTATCTTTATCACCCATTTTTTGAGCATTTAATAAAAAAATACCTCTTATGGATTTTAGCCTTAGCGAAGAACACTTAATGATACGTGATGCTGCACGTGAATTTGCAAAGACAGAATTGCTTCCCGGAGTAATAGAACGCGACGAGCAACAGCATTTCCCTAAAGAGCTTATTAAAAAAATGGGCGACATGGGTTTTATGGGCATGATGGTGCCGGTAGAATATGGCGGTGGTGACATGGATGCGATCTCTTATGTACTTGTAATGGAAGAACTTTCTAAGGTTGATGCTTCTGCCTCTGTTATTGTTTCTGTAAATAACTCACTGGTTTGTTATGGTCTTACTGCTTATGCTAACGATGCCCAAAAAGAAAAATACCTGAGACCACTTGCCACGGGAGATAAATTGGGCGCTTTTTGCCTTAGTGAACCAGAAGCAGGCAGCGATGCTACATCACAAAAAACAACGGCTATAGAAAATGGCGATCATTATATTTTAAATGGAACAAAGAACTGGATCACAAATGGCAGTTCTGCCGATTATTATCTGGTAATTGCCCAGACACATAAAGAGAAAAAGCACCACGGTATTAATGCTTTTATTGTAGAAAAGGGCTGGGAAGGCTTCGAAATCGGGCCTAAAGAGCAAAAATTAGGAATCCGCGGAAGCGATACGCATTCTCTTATTTTTAACGACGTAAAAGTGCCTAAAGAAAATAGAATAGGTGAAGATGGTTTTGGTTTTAAGTTTGCCATGAAAACACTCTCCGGCGGAAGAATAGGTATTGCCGCTCAGGCACTGGGCATTGCAGGAGGTGCTTATGATCTGGCAAGAGAATATTCTAAAGTGCGTAAAGCATTTGGCACAGAAATTTGCAATCACCAGGCGATAGCCTTTAAGTTGGCAGATATGCATACGCAGCTAGAGGCTGCAAGATATCTTGTTATGAAAGCAGCTTGGGATAAAGATCAGGGCACAAATTATGACACTTCAAGCGCAATGGCAAAATTGTATGCCTCACAAGCAGCGATGGATATTTCTGTAGAAGCGGTGCAAATACACGGCGGTAACGGTTATGTAAAAGAATATCACGTAGAACGTATGATGCGAGATGCCAAGATTACCCAGATCTACGAAGGAACGTCTGAAATACAGAAAATAGTCATTTCCCGCAGCCTGTTAACCGACTAAAATCTAAGCCGATTTTTAGCTTAAAAAAGGCGAATATTAGGCATTTAAAGGTGATTTTTAGAACGTGTATCCTACTCGCAACTGAAGATCTCCTGCTATAAAATTGTCATTTTCAGCATAGCCATATTGCTTCCAGAATTCTACTCCGTAGCCTAGACCTAATCCTACCTCGTAAGTAAAATGTTCCCAAAGGGTACGCTTAATTCCCCAATTGGCTGTAGCCGTAAAATTCTCAATAACGCTATTATTTTTTGAACTGCTAATATTGAACCAATCGGGATTATATGCCGTTTTAATGCTGAAAAAATTTGCAGTATTCTTAGATGTTACTTTTCCTTTTGATTCCCTTTTCTCAAGATTGTAATACCAGCGCGGTTCTACATTGAGCGTAGGAGCAAGAATCCATTGAAAATTATCTTCTACAAAAGTACCACCCATAAAACCCCCGTTAAAACCTATTTCACTACGCAATGCTATAGAATTAGAAAGTCTGGATTCATTGTGCACCCAGATTCCTAAAATACCGGTTTGAGCACCCCATATTGATCCTTCTACAGTAGCGGTATTTTGCGCATTGAGACTAATAGCTGTCAATAGTAGGCAAAATAAGAAGCAGGTAATTTTTTGGCTCATAAGATTATTAAGATTGATGAATTATCACAATAATAGACATTGACTCCTTTAGCCACAACTTTTAAAAACAAAACCTCTTAGACTAGCCTAAGAGGTTTTAATAAGTTTGAAAATGCCTTCCTAATTTAAGGATCAGAATACCAAATATATACATATAAAAAAGCTCTTTTTAAGGGAGCTTTTTTATGAAATTCTATTTAGCGAAATAAATATAAATACCTATTACAATAAGACAAATAACTATACCTACTTGCTTCACATATTTGTAAGGCTCTATAGAAACTTGTTTCGTATATTCAAGAATAAAAGGCTCTTTACGCGGGTAGAATTTCCCAATTATGAGCATGATTACAATATTTGTTATAAAGAGAATCGCCATAATATGCAGATAGTGTGGGTATGCATCTACCTCTACCATATGAAGTGCGTCCGGATCTGTAATTCCGTTTGCTTTTGCAGCTTCCACAGCTTTACTTACTAAACTTGGCCCTACAATAAACTGACTTATAATATATAAAAGTGATCCTGAAATAATACCAATTTTTGCAGCAATCGCAGGAACTCTTTTAGTTAAATATCCCACCACGATTATAGTGAAAATCGGTATACTGTAAATACCGTTAATTTCCTGAAGGTAGTTGAATAAACTTCCCGCATTTGCAATTAATGGCGCGATAAACATGGCTGCCAGAGCAAGACAAACACCAAATATTTTACCATATTTAACAACTGTATTTTCGGTAGCATCTTTATTAATGTGTTGCTTGTAGATATCTATACCAAATAATGTCACAGAACTGTTAAGCACACTATTAAATGAGCTTAAGATTGCACCAAAAAGCACTGCAGCAAAGAATCCCATTAATGGTTTAGGTAATACTGCTCTTACTAGTTCTGGATAAGCAAGATCACTGCTATCAAGACCTCCTTCAAAATAATAATATGCGATCATCCCCGGAAGCACTAATATAATAGGACCTAATATCTTTAAAAAAGCTGCCAGTAAAAGTCCTTTTTGACCTTCGGCTAAACTTTTTGCTCCAAGACCTCTTTGAATGATTTGCTGGTTAGTACCCCAATAAAAAAGCTGCACAAGCATCATACCTGTGAAAATTGTTGAAAATGGAACTTCCTGCCCTGGCTCACCTGTAGAGTCAAACCTTTCAGGATTTGCATGCACTAATGTGCTTAGCCCGTCAAGAACACTACCGTCACCTATGGCCATCAACCCAAAAACCGGAATTAAAACTCCACCTATAATAAGTCCTACAGCGTTAATACTATCTGAAACAGCAACAGCTTTCAGTCCACCAAAAACCGCATAAATAGAACCAATAATACCAATTCCCCAGATACAAATAATAAGTGCAGTTGTATCAGAAACACCAAATACTTCAGGAACATTAAACATTCCGCTTATCGCAACAGATCCTGAATATAAGATTACAGGTAGCAGCACCACTACGTAGCCGGTGAGAAATAGACCGGAAGTAATAGTTTTAGTGGCAACATCAAAACGTTTAGCCAAAAATTGAGGTACCGTTGTGAGACCGCCTTTTAAATAACGCGGCAATAAGAATATTGCAGTAACCACTATAGAAAGTGCAGCCAGCGTTTCCCAAGCCATTACAGACAAACCGTCCTTATACGCGCTGCCGTTAAGACCTACAATTTGCTCTGTTGAGAGATTAGTAAGAAGTAATGATCCCGCAATTACACCTGCAGTCAGGCTTCTTCCACCTAAAAAATAACCGTCTGAGGTACTCTCATCTTGCTTTCGCACAGCCCACCAGGATATAAGAGCCACTAAAATTGTAAATGCTAAAAAGGAAATAATTGCCATAAAATATTAGTTATATAAACCTCAAAAGAGGTTTGACATGGATTAGGTAAATTACATTAATATGAAAAAACAGCTCAAGATATTAATTATTCCCCATTTTAGAGGCGTAAAGGATAAAATCATCAGCCATAAAAGTTATATTCAAAAACAACCACTATCTTAAATAAAAGGAAATAGTTCATTTGGTATACAATATTATTTAAATTTCTAATTAAACGTATAAATTACGTTTAATAAATTGACTAAATTTGCATCCATATTTAATTATATGCCTACAGCTTGGGCCCCCATAAATTTAAAAGATTTTGAATCAAACATATAGCCTTGCCCATTCGCCCAATCAACTTGCGCAGATAGGCAGATTTAATGCAACTGTAATTGTAAATTCTCCCGGTAGAGTTAATCTTATAGGTGAGCATACAGATTACAATAATGGTTTTGTTATGCCAACTGCTATTGATAAGACCATAAAATTTTATCTAAAAGCTAATGGCAGTAAAAACACGTGCACTATTAGCAGCCTTAATTATGGCTCTTCTTTTACCTTTGACTTGTTAAACCCAGATCTTGATGGAGATGAGTGGACCAAGTATATCATAGGTGTTACTGAAGAAATCAAAAAACTGGGCAGATCTTTAACCGGTTTTGATTGTCTCCTTTATAGTGATCTACCTATGGGAGCCGGTATTAGTTCATCTGCAGCGTTAGAATGTGGTCTTGCTTATGGGTTAAATGCCCTTTTTGATCTTAATCTTACTAAAATTGAGATCGTAAAACTTTCGCAGAAAGCAGAGCACAACTACGTAGGTACACAGTGTGGTATTATGGATCAATTTGCATCTGTAATGAGTGAAGATGGTCATGTTATTAAGCTTGATTGCCAGTCGCTGGAATATGAAATGATCCCTTTTGATATTCATCCCTACAAATTGTTATTATTAAACACGAATGTCTCGCACAGTCTTTCTTCAAGTGAATATAACACCAGGAGAAAAGAATGTGAAGAAGGTGTACGAGTATTACAGATCAAGTATCCTCATATTAATTCGCTGCGTGATGCAAATATTAACGAACTTGAATCATGCAAATCAAAACTTTCTGAGATCGTTTACAACAGATGTCTTTATATCCTGCAAGAAAACGACCGCGTTATAAAAGCTGCTGAAGCTTTGAAGAATAACGATCTTTTTACCTTTGGCAAATTGATGTACAGCTCTCATGAAGGGCTGCAACATAAATATGAAGTTAGCTGTAAAGAGTTAGATTTTCTTACTGATTTTTCACGCAGTCATAATGAAATATTAGGATGTAGAATGATGGGAGGTGGTTTTGGCGGTTGCACTATAAACCTTATTCATGAAAGTGCAGTTGCGGGTTATATTGATGAGGTTTCAAAAGCATACACAGAAAAATTTAATATTAGACTGACCGCATTTACGACGTTGCCTGCAGATGGCAGCTCACTTATAAATCTTTGAGACTAGAAGCAAATGATTGATTTTAACGACAACTCACACAGAAGATACAATATACTTACAGGAGAATGGATTCTCGTTTCCCCACATCGCACAAAGCGCCCATGGCAGGGCAAAGAGGAAGAAGTTGTTATTGATGACAGACCTTCTTACGACCCTGCGTGCTATTTATGCCCGGGAAATGAGCGAGCCGGCGGTCATCAAAATCCAGAATATACAAAGCCATGGTCATTTGTAAATGATTTTGCGGCATTAAAAAAAGATGTCCCTGCTGAAAAATTTAAAAGCGGACTCTTAAAAGCAGAAACAGAATCTGGCATCTGTAAAGTTGTGTGTTTCTCTCCAGATCATTCACTTACGCTTCCGGTGATGGATGAGTCTAATATTGTTGATGTTATTTCGCTTTGGCAAAAAGAGTTTAAAGAACTAGGACATCAGGAAGGTATTAATTACATCCAGATCTTTGAAAATAAGGGAGCAGCGATGGGTTGTAGCAATCCGCACCCACATGGGCAAATCTGGTCACAGCGCAGTATCCCGCAGGAAGTTGAGAAAAAGAACAAACATTTGTTAGAGTATTGGTCTAACAACAAAAGCAGCTTGCTAAGTGCTTATCTTAAAGAAGAACTTGCTCTTGATGAGCGCATAGTGGCTACAAATGAACATTTTGTAGCTCTTGTACCCTACTGGGCAGTCTGGCCATATGAGGTAATGATTATCCCAAGAACACAACATCAAAATATTTTAAGCTTAAGCGAAAGCGAAAAAGAAGCTTTTGCCAATATTATTAAGATCGTCACTATTAAGTACGATAATCTCTTTAAGGTTTCATTTCCATATTCATCAGGTATTCATCAGGCACCTACAGATGGTCAGGAACGAGAAGAATGGCATTTTCACATGTCTTTTTACCCACCCTTGTTGCGTTCTGCAACGGTAAAGAAATTTATGGTAGGTTATGAAATGTTTGCTACCCCACAACGTGACATTACTGCAGAAATGGCTGCAAAAACATTAAGAGATTTGCCAGAAGTACATTATTCTAAAAATATTTAAAGCTCAATTTTCAGCGAAAGACGGAAGATTTTAGGCCTTTTTTGGCCGATTTTCGTACTAAAACGGGAGATTTTTCAACTAGAAAATCTCCCGTTTCAACATAATTATTTCTAAAAAGTGAACCGCTACGATCTTACTTTCTGCTCCCACTTCCAGGCAGAAGAAAGTGCATCATCAAGCGAGCGTTCTGCTTTCCATCCTAATTCCTGATTAGCTTTTGTAGTATCTGCATAGGCTGCAACAACATCGCCTTCTCGACGGTCTACAATTTTATAAGGCAGTTTTGTTCTTGACACTTTTTCAAAAGAATTTATAACCTCAAGCACAGAACTTCCTGTTCCTGTACCTATGTTGAAAATCTCGTAATTAGACCGATTTTTGCGCTCTATAAGCCGTTTTAGCGCAATCACATGCGCTTTTGCAAGATCAACCACATGAATGTAATCTCGTACGCAAGTGCCGTCTTCTGTAGGATAATCATCCCCAAAAACTGAAAGTTCATCACGTAAACCTACCGCTGTCTGGGTGATAAAAGGAACTAAGTTTTGTGGCACTCCTAAAGGAAGCTCTCCTATGGCTGCACTCTCGTGTGCACCTATAGGATTAAAGTAACGTAAAGCGATCGCATTTAGCCCTTGGGTTACTTTGCAGGTATCTTTAATAATCTCCTCTCCTATTTGTTTTGTATTTCCGTAAGGAGATTCAGCTGATTTGACCGGGGCATTTTCTGTGATAGGAAGTTCATCTGCCTGGCCGTAAACCGTACATGACGAACTGAAGATAAAATGACTTTCTGGTTTTTGTGCTAACGCCTGAAGGATGTAAACTAAAGTTCCCAGATTATTTTCATAATATAAAAGTGGTTCTTTTACGCTCTCACCTACCGCTTTTGAAGCTGCGAAATGAATAACACCGCTTACGTCATTATTTGTTTTGAAAAAATCAATAACTGCCAACTTATCTCGCAGATCAATTTCAAAAAACTCCGGTTTTATGCCGGTTATCGCCTTAATACCATCTAAAACCTCAACAGATGAATTAGAAAGATTGTCTATTACTACTACCTCAAAACCTTCATTCTGAAGTTCAACGACTGTATGTGAGCCTATGTATCCCAGCCCTCCGGTAACTAATATTTTCATTTATTTATTCTGTATCTGAAAGGGTTTCTAATGCTTTATCCAGGTCAAAATTCTGCAGAGAATCTATGATCATATCAGGACCGTAGGCATAATCTATTAAATTTTCTTTTTTTGAAACACCAGAAAGCGTGAGTATTGTTTTATAACCCATTTGTATGCCTCCCAGTATATCAGTGTCCATCGTATCACCTATAACAATCGTCTGGTCTGTCATTAAACCCAGTTTCTTTCTTGCTGCCCGCATCATCACCGGACTTGGTTTTCCTACCGAAAATGCTTTTTTACCGGTTGCTTCTTCAACCATCTTTACGATTGCTTTTATGCCCAGATTTGCCCATCCTTTTTTCATAGGAGAAGGATCGAGATTAGTCGCTATTAATTTAGCACCGCCCAATACCATATCTACAGCATTATTTGCCATTTCAAGTGTGAAATTTCGGCCTTCACCTATAACCACATAATCAGGATCCTGAGTGACCAGCGAATATCCATTTTGGTGTAAACTGGTTAACAAACCACCTTCTCCTAAAACATACGCTGTACCATGAGGTTTTGTAAACCCTAAGAACCATCCTGTAGCCATTGCGCTGGTATATACATTTTCTTCTTTGATATGAATGCCCATAGGGGTAAGTTTATTAACTACATCTAAGGGACTGCGCTGACTGTTATTAGTCATAAACAAAAAAGGAATATCCCTATCCTGTAGCGTCTTGATAAATGTATCTGCACCAGGAATGAGATCATTCCCGCTGTAGATAACACCATCCATATCAATTAAAAAACCTTTCTCCATATCTTAA
This sequence comes from Leeuwenhoekiella sp. A16, assembly GCF_047946675.1. GTDB lineage: Bacteria > Bacteroidota > Bacteroidia > Flavobacteriales > Flavobacteriaceae > Leeuwenhoekiella. Next base: position 2,303,905 of record NZ_CP172313.1, on the reverse strand, counting down.
ATTTTGGCGATTAAAATAATAAACGTAAAAATAACGCTTATTCGTGGTATGTAAGTAAATATAACGTCATATTTTAATTAACTCAGCTCTTCTTTATAAAAGTGAGTAGCATCAAATATTAGTTCGTTCAACTTTTCATTTTCAAAATTAACTCTGTTCTCATCCCAGTCTAAATAATTAATTAGATCATTGAGAACTAAATCCCGATATTGATGTATACTCTCAACATTAAAATAAAGTCGCCCGGTACGTCTTACAAAAAAGTCGGCAAGGCTATTTGTCATTTCGTGATATACACTGTACCATAATTCTGCTCTTATCAACCTGTCATTGACATCAGGATTGAGAAAATAGTTGATCTTGCGTTTTATAATTTCAGCTTGCTTGCCATATGTTGCAGTTAGGTACCATCCTTTATAAGTAGCATCAAATATGTTGAGATTTTCAAGATCACGTACAAGTTGTTTTTCATACTTCTGTACTTCTTTTGTATCTCTTAAAGCATATGAAGTTAGTGCGATATGTTCTGTTCGAGGTGGGTCAAACTTTTCGGCGTATTTTTCTTTGAGTTGTTTTAGAACAGTTTCATTCACACGCTGTGCCATTTTGCGGTAGCCAGTAAGTTTACCGCCGGCAATAGAGATAAGTCCACTGGTGCTAACAAATGTCTCATCCTTTCGCGAAAGCTCTGAAGGATCTTTCTCTTCTTCATGAATCAAAGGTCTTAAACCTGCCCAGCTCGATTCAATATCAGCTTCAGTTAATTTTAAGTGCGGAAAAGTGTGATTTACCGCTTCAAGTAAGTAATTTATATCATCTTTTGTGGCAACTACTCTATCCAGATTGCCAGAGTAATTTGTATCTGTCGTACCCACATACGTAATTCTTCCTCGCGGAATAGCAAAAATCATTCTCCCGTCTGGCACATCAAAATATAAAGATTGATGTACGGGCAGCTTTTCTTTAGGGAAAACAAGATGAACACCTTTTGTTAAATGCAGGTGTTTATTGTTCATAGATTCATCTTTCTTACGCAACGTGTCAACCCACGGTCCCGTAGCAGATACAAATGCGCGAGCCTCGATCTCAAGAATTTTGCCCGAGTTATGGTCTCTGCAACGCAAACTTGTGATCTTACCTTTCTGGTCGTATACAAAATCTTCCATCTGGCAATAATTGAGACAAATCGCACCAAAGTCGGCTGCTTTTTTCAAAAGCTCAATTGTAAGTCTTGCATCGTCTGTTCTATACTCAGCATAGTAACCACCACCTAAAAGGCTTTTTTCATCAAGCATTGGCTCGAGGGCCAAAGTTTCCTCTTTTGTGAGCATTCTCCTGCGATCATCGCCTTCTACACTGGCAAGCAGATCATAAACCTTTAAACCAACTGAAGTGAGAAATTTACCATATTGACCACCTTCTATAAGCGGAAGCAGCATTTTCTCTGGCACTACAAGATGCGGCGCTAGTTTATGAACAATCGCACGCTCTGTACCAGATTCTTTTACCAGACCTATTTCTAACTGTTTAAGATAGCGTAAACCGCCATGCACTAATTTAGTAGACTTATTACTTGTGCCTGAAGCGAAATCATTTTTCTCAATAAGGCACACACTCATCCCTCGTGATACGGCATCAAGCGCTATACCCGCACCGGTAACGCCGCCACCTATAATTACAAGATCAAATTTTTGAGTTTTAGCTTTCTTTAGGGTGCGTTTTCTATCTGCTATGCTAAACCGTAGAGGCGATTTCTCTTTCTCAAGCTTTTCTGCATAACCCGATTTTGTGCGCAAAACAGCGTTTTCCCATCCATTTTTCCTGATTTTACGCTCGTGAAAGGAGATTTTTGGTTCAAAAATGCGGTCTACGCTTCGCAATTTCGCAATATCTTTTTTCGTCCACATCCCCGCTTTTATACCTGCGAGAAAAGCGGCTCCCAATGCTGTTGCTTCAAGCATTTTAGGTCTGTCAACTTCAGCACCTAAAATATCTGCCTGAAATTGCATGAGGTAATTATTAGCACAAGCACCACCATCAACTTTCAGCGATTTCATTTGCTTACCACTATCTTCTATCATGGCTTCTATCACATCACTCACCTGATAAGCCAGCGCTTCTACTGTAGCTTTTACAATTTCCTTTCTACCTGTATTAAAGGTTAATCCTTGTATACTCCCCTTTGCATTACCATCCCAGTGCGGCGCTCCCAAACCGGAAAAAGCTGGCACGACATACAGGTCTTTTAAAGGCGGAATACTTTCACAAATAGCCTCAGTTTCTGATGCTTCTTCTATTAAATGAAGACTATCGCGCAACCATTGTATAGATGCTCCACCCACAAATACACTTCCTTCTAAAGCATATTTTATCTTCTCTTCTTCAAGCGTGCAGCACAAAGTGGTTAATAAGCCGTTTTTTGAGAAATAGGGTTTTTTGCCGGTATTAAGCAGCATAAAACAACCTGTGCCGTATGTGTTTTTTGCCATACCAGATTTATGACCTCCCTGGCCAAAAAGTGACGCTTGTTGATCACCTGCAACACCATAAATTGGGATTTCAAAATCATTGTATTTTACAGCCCCAAAATCTGACGCAGAAGGCTGAATTCTGGGTAACATCATAACCGGGATTTGCATTGCCTCTAGCAATTCTTCATCCCATTGCAACGTATTTATATTATACAACATCGTACGGCAGGCATTGGTATGATCTGTCACATGCTTGCCGGTGAACTTATAAATAAGCCAGGTGTCTATGGTGCCAAAAAGTAATTCGCCATTTTCGGCTCTTTCTCTAATTCCTTCAACATTATCGAGAATCCATTTGATCTTAGTTGCAGAAAAGTAGCTATCTATTATAAGACCTGTGTTTTGGGCAATATATCGTGCAAGTCCCTTTTCACGCAACTCTTCACAAATATATTCTGTTCTTTTATCAAGCCAAACGATCGCCTTATAGACTGGTTCTCCTGTATTTTTATCCCACACAACGGTGGTCTCCCGCTGGTTTGTAATACCTATGCCTGCAATTTCTTCGAGAGGAATATTAGCTTTCTCAAGCACATTTTCAAATGTCCATTTTTGATCATTGTATATCTCAATAGGATCATGCTCTACCCAGCCTGATTGTGGATAATACTGCGTTAATTCTTTTTGTGAAACAGCTACTATCTCACCCAACTTATCAAAAAGAATCGCCCGTGTACTGGTAGTTCCCTGATCAAATGCTATGACATATTTTTTTTCCATCAGGAAAACTTATAAATTAATTTATGATGGTACCGCTCAGAAGGTTCAAGAATGGTTGAAGGGAAATTATCGTGATTAGGAGTATCAGGAAAATGCTGTGGCTCGAGGCATAAACCGGGTGATGGCTTTTCTATATTTCCGTATTTACCTTCATAACCGCCTATGGGCTGTGCACTAAAAAACTGAATACCCGGCTGTGTACAAAACACCTCCATCTTTAAATTGCCTTTTGGCGAAATTACAACTGCTGCCGGTGTATCCTCACTTCTTTCGTTAAGTACAAAATTATGATCATAGCCGCCTTCAATTTGTTTGGCACTATCTCCTACTGTGATTAATTTACGCACGTCAAAAGGTGTACCCTCAACTGTGGCTATTTCGCCGGTAGGCAAACCCGCATTATCTTTAGGCAAATAATGATCTGCGTCTATACTCACCTTATGATTTAGAATGTTACTGCTTTCGCCCTGAGCGAGATTGAAATATTCATGACGCGTGAGGTTTACAACTGTAGTTTTATCTGTAGTGGCGGTATAATCCATCACCAGACTGTTATCTACAATTTGAAAAGTGGTTGCAACCTCAACCTTGCCGGGGAAACCTTCTTCACCGTCTGGGCTGGTGACTTTTAGAGTTAACTTTTCGCCATCAATCTCATAATCCAACACTTTATCATTAAGGCCGTGATAGCCGGAATGCAGCTGATTTTTGCCCTCATTAGTCGATAATTGAATGGTTTTACCCGATATTTTTATTTGGCCTTTGCCTATTCTGTTCGCATTGCGGCCCACAAAGCAGCAAAAGAATGGGTGATCGCCCTCATATTGTCTCAAAATATCAAAACCTAAAACAATATCTATACGTTTCCCGTCGTGATCTGGTACAATTAATTTTTGAATTGTAGCACCGTAATTAATAATATGAACCTCAATGCCAGATTCATCACCTAAAATGAATTTAGTTACTTCTTTATTGTCTTTGGTCTTACCAAAATATTCTTGTCTCAATGCTGTATTTTTTTAGTATTGTTTAAATATACGTATAGCGGTTTAATTCTAATCAAGACCCAATTTAAAATAGCATTCTTTTAAAACCATATTTTGGGTTTTGCCGTAAGTAATTGCGCAGAATGACGATTAACCTATATATTTAGAAGAAATTTTAAACATATCTTTAAAAATGGCAAATTCGTATTACGACCCCGCAGATCTTAGAAAATTTGGAAAAATCACAGAATGGAGCGAGGAGCTGGGGACTAAATTTTTTGATTACTACGGAAAGGTTTTTGAAGAAGGTGCTCTAACTGCTCGTGAAAAAGCATTGATCGCTCTTGCCGTGGCCCACACAGAACAATGCCCCTATTGTATTGATGCTTATACTAAAGACACCCTGCAGCGCGGAGTTACTAAAGAAGAAATGATGGAAGCCGTGCACGTAGGTGCAGCTATAAAAAGCGGTGCAACCCTCGTACATGCTACGATGATGATGAACAAAGTGAACAAACTTGAAATGTAGTTCTTATCTTTTAGCCTAAACTTCAATTTTTAATTTTTCAAGACCATTTATTAATGCTAACTAAGTCGCTTAAAAAAAGAGAAAATGAACTCGCAAATGCTAACCGGCAACTAGAAGTTCTTTCAAACGGAATATTTGCCAATGGCGAGTTACCTACTTTCTCTAAAAAAATTAAAGAAACAAACCAGTTTCCTTTGCGGCCCAAAAAGCTTGAGATCCTGCAAATAAATGTAGGTTACATGTGCAATCAGGTTTGCGCACATTGTCACGTAGATGCCGGGCCAGATCGTAAAGAGATCATGACGCGCGAGACCATGCAGCAATGTCTTGACATTATAAGTAATACAGGAGCGCACACGCTAGATCTTACCGGCGGCGCACCAGAAATGAATCCTGACTTTAGATGGTTTGTTGAAGAAGCGAGTAAAGCCGGAATTAAAGATTTTATAGTAAGAAGTAATCTTACCATAATTCGTGCTAACAAAAAATATTACGATTTACCTGAGTTCTTTAAAAAATATAATGTTCATGTGGTGAGTTCTATGCCGCACTGGACGCGTGGCAAAACCGACAAACAACGTGGTGAAGGTGTTTTTGACCTTTCAATAAAAGCGCTTCAGGAACTTAACGCGGTAGGTTACGGTATGCCGGGAAGTGACTTAAGACTTGATCTGGTTTATAACCCAAGCGGAGCATTTCTGCCAAGTGATCAGGCGGGTATGGAAAGAGATTTTAAAAAGGCTTTGCTAGAAGATTTCAGCATCAACTTTCACAATCTTTTTGCAATTACGAATCTTCCTATTTCCAGATTTCTTGATTACCTCATCGCTTCAGAAAATTATGAAGATTACATGTATCAACTTGTAGAAGCTTACAATCCTGCGGCTGTTGAAAATGTTATGTGTACAAACACAATTTCAATAAGCTGGGATGGCTGGTTGTATGACTGTGATTTTAACCAGATGCTTGGCCTTAAGGTTGCCAGCAAAGTAAAACACGTTTCAGATTATAACGAAGATATTTTAAACGATCGCAATATTATCATTTCACAACATTGCTACGGCTGTACTGCCGGTGCCGGAAGTAGTTGCCAGGGTTCTGTTGCCTAATTTATGAGTCAGTCTAACACTGCAATACTCGTTTTTGCCCATTCGGCTAAGCACGAAGCTTCTCAAAAGAAGTTTCTAAAAGCTGATTTGCTTTTTAGCGAACTCAACAAACAAACGATTGATAAAGTAAAACGCAGCGGACTCCCATATTTTGTTTTCACCGAAAAAGAACAAACCGGGGATGATTTTGGCCATCGCTTTGCAAATGCAATTCAAGCTGTTTACGATAAAGGTTATGATAACATCATAACTATAGGTAACGATACTCCGCATTTAAAAACCCGCCAACTTAAACTTACCGCCGAAAAATTAAAAACCGCTCCCGTTGTTCTGGGGCCGTCGCGCGATGGTGGTTTTTACTTAATGGGTTTAAGAAAATCACATTTTAATGCTGAAGTTTTTATTGCACTTCCGTGGAAAACACGCCGGTTAACACAATATATAAGTGATCTCGCTGAGGCGAAAAACATTCAGATCATAAAGCTCAACGTCCTCGCAGATATTGATAGTTCTTCAGATATTTTTACTGTTTTAAAATCCGGAAAAAGCCTTAATCTTAGGCTGATTTCTCTGTTACTTTCGCTGATTTTAGCTCCAAAAAGGCGATTTTTTGCCACTTTTGAGCAGGTTTTTGACACACAATTTCTTATTCCTTTTAATAAAGGTTCTCCCGTTTTGCTTCATTAGATCAAACCAAAATCAACGCGCTTTGAAGTCTTCAGCCAACTAAAATCAAAGCAATCTTTTACATTACTAACTAACTTTGAATGAAGCAAATTTACCTTGGTATAATGCTGATGCTTTGCGCATTTAGCTACGCCCAAACTACTGTAACGGGAACGGTAACCTCTGCGCTTGACGGCACCACAATTCCTTTTGTAAATGTGGTAGAAATCAATACAAAAAACGCCACAATCACTGATGAAAACGGATTTTTCAACCTAAAAATCGACCAGAAAAATGCGCAACTCCGCTTTTCTGCAATTGGTTTTATTTCCCAAATTGTAGCTGTAGATAATCAGTCAACTATAAATATTACGCTTCAGGAATCTACCACAAATCTGGATGAGGTTGTAGTAACCGCGCTCGGACTTAAACGCGAAACCAAAGAACTGGGTTATCCCGTACAAACCATTCAGGCAGATGAGGTTGCCGAAGTGAAATCGGTTAATTTTCTTGATAACCTTTCAGGGAAACTTGCCGGCGTCACCATTTCGCAGGGAGCAACGGGAGTTGGTTCTTCTGCAAAAATCACCATTCGTGGCGAAGCTTCTTTTTCAAATAATAATCCGCTTTTTGTTGTAGATGGCGTTCCTATAAACAACAATACAATTTTCAATTTCACAAACGAAGCCGCTGCCGGTTTTCAGGAAATTGATTTTGGTAATGGCGCGATGGAAGTTAATCCTGATGATATTAAATCGGTTAGTGTTTTAAAAGGTCCCAGCGCCGCAGCGCTTTATGGTACTCGCGCTTCAAACGGAGTCATAATTATTGAGACTAAAGACGGTAGCAAAACAAAAGGACTGGGAATAAGCATAAATACTTCGGTTTTTGTTGATACACCTTTTAAACTTCCTGAATTTCAGAATAAATATGGACAGGGAAATTCTGGTGAGTTTGAATTTGTAAATGGTCTTGGTGGCGGCACAAATGATCTTATAAGTTATTCCTGGGGGCCAGAACTTGATGCGGGAAACCTGATTCCACAATTTGACAGTCCGGTTACTTTAGCAGATGGAAGCGTTGTGCGCGGAGGTGATACTTCACTTTACAGCGGTTTGCCCATTACTCCAACTCTTTTTCAATCACATTCTAATAATCTGAAAGATTTTTATAAAACCGGGGTTACAACTATAAATAACGTCTCAATTTCCAGCGGTTTTGATAAAGGCAATTACAGACTTTCCTTTACAGATTTACGCAGCGAGTCTATAATTCCCGGTGTAAATCTTGACCGGCAAACCGTGGCGACAAAACTCAACTTTAAACCTACAGACAAAACCACTTTTACAGCTTCTGTGAGTTATGTAAATTCTTCAAGCGATAATCGCCCTGCTAATGGTTACGGTAGTGAGAATGTAAATTACGCTTTGGTCGCCTGGGGACCGCGCTCTTTAAATATGGATAGTCTGCGCGACTACTGGCAGCCGGGTCTTGAAGGTGTACAGCATTATTCTTTTAATTACACCTATTTTGATAATCCGTTTTTTACAATGTATGAAAATCGAAATTCTTTTGTGCGCGATCGGGTTTTTGGAAATATCGCTGTAAACCAGCAAATAACAGATCACATCAGCCTGAATTTGCGCACGGGAATGGATTATTCAAACGAAAAAAGACAATTGCGCAGAGCCTACAGTTCTAACCGATTTAAAAATGGAGGTTATGCCGAACACAATGTTTTTTATCGCGAAATAAACACAGATTTCCTGCTGAATTACAACAATACATTTAATGATTTCAGCCTTGATGTTTCACTTGGTGGAAACCGACTTGATCAAAAAGCATCTACGCAACAATCACAAACCGTTAATCTTGCGCAACCGGGAATTTACAATTTGAATAACGCGGCTTCTCCTGTTGAGGTTTTTCAGTTTGAATCTGTAAAACGCATAAATTCCTTTTACGGGATTGCAAAACTGGGTTATCAGGATTTTCTTTTTCTTGATATAACCGGTCGTAATGACTGGTCTAGCGCGCTGGCAACGCCTTTTTCGGTTAATGGCACTTCTTTCTTTTATCCTTCGTCATCTGCCAGTTTTATTTTATCTGAAGTCACGCAGCTTCCTGAAATATTTTCTTTTGCGAAATTGCGCGCCAGCGTTGCGCAGGTAGGTAACGATACAAATCCGTACCAGACTTCTGGAGCTTTTGTTTCGCAGACTTCGGTTTATGGAGCGCCAACATTTAGTGCTCAGAATTTTATTCCGAATGCAAATCTTAAACCTGAAAAAACCACTTCGTATGAAGTTGGCGCAGATCTCCGGTTTTTTAAAGACCGATTAAATCTGGATTTCACTTATTATAATTCGCTTACAAAAGATCAGATTATTTCGCTGCCTATCGCAATTTCTTCGGGCTACAATCAGCAGGTTGTTAATGGCGGTTCTGTGCGCACAAAAGGTGTTGAGATTGTCGCAGGGATTATTCCGATTATAACTTCAGATTTTAAGTGGAACAGCACATTTAATTTCAGCACAAATATTTCGAGAGTTGAAGATTTACCGCAATCTGATGGCCGGTTAACTTTGGCTTTCAGCCGAATTTATGACAGCGCAGACCAGACGGTTTGGTTTCAGGTAGAAGAAGGTGGTCGCGTAGGCGATATTTATGGAACCGGTTACACCAAAAATGAAAACGGAGATTTTATACTTGACGAAAACGGCCGTTACATCGCAGATAATAATCTGAAGAAAATAGGAAACTACACGCCAGATTTTATGCTTGGGTTTAATAATGATTTCACTTACAAAAACTGGTCGCTAAACTTTTTATTTGACTGGCGTCAGGGAGGAGAAATCGTTTCGCGCACGCGAGCTTTAGGAACTGTAGGCGGTCAATTAGCCGAAACCGGTTATCGCCCCGAAGAAGGTATCGTACCGCCAGGCGTTGTAAATGTGGGAACAGCAGAAAATCCGCAATATCAACCCAACACCACGACTGTTTCTGCAGAGAGTTATTACCGGCAGTTTTACGACCGTAATCACGAGGAAAATAATATTTATGACGCTTCCTATTTAAAGTTGCGACAGTTCTCAATAGGCTACACTTTTAATTTTGACAATGGCTTTCTCGGTCTTAAAGAAGGTTTGGACTTAAATCTCGCTTTAATAGGCAAAAACCTCTTCGCAATAACCGAAAATCCGCATTTTGACCCGGAGCAACTTGCTGTGCAGGGCGAAGGTTTTGTAAGCGGTGTAGAAGATATGAGTTATGCTACAAGCCGCAGTTTTGGGCTAAAAGCCAGTTTTAATTTTTAAGCAAAAAACCATGAAAAACATACTTTTTAGCCTGATTTTTGGCAGTCTTTTGCTCACTTCCTGTACAAAAGATTTTGAAGAAATAAATACAAACACAAACGATCCCGTAACCGTACAACCCAGCCTTTTGCTTAGACAGGTAATTTATGATTTTGGCGAGCAAATGAGCTACGAAGGTTTTGTGGCCGGCGATCTTCTATCTCAGCATCGCACCGCTCTCGACTTTAATTTATTTGACCGTCACGCGCTAAAATCCCCGCAACTTGGCGGAAATCCCTGGCCCATTATTTATACCAATTTAAGAGATAATGATATTTTATTAAATCAGTCGCAAACCGTCGAGACTTTTGCGGTTTATAAAGGCCCGGCACTTATTTTAAAAGCATATATGAGCGCAGCGTTGACAGATCTTTTTGGCGACGTTCCTTACTCTGAAGCTTTTAACGGGATTGATGGAACGGTTACTCCTAAATATGATGCGCAGGAAGATATTTATCTCGCCGAAGGCGGAATTATTGATAACCTAAATAAAGGTATCGCCGCGATTAAAGCGTATCAGGGCGTTGTCGCTCTTGAAGGTGATATTCTTTTTAATGGAAATCTGGATAACTGGGTAAAATTTGCCAATTCGCTTAAAATAAAACACCTGCTGCGCATTTCTGCGAAAGTTGATGTTGCGGCAGATTTACAAGCGGTTTATGCCGAAGGAGATTATTTTAAAACAAATGCCGAAAATGCCACTTTTGATTTTACAGCTACTGCGCCTAACAGTTTTCGACTAGCACAATTGAGAGCTGGCGACTTTAATAATTTTGTGCTTTCAGAAACTATGGAAGATATAATGCTGGGATTAAATGATGATCGCATCGCGGTTTTCTTTCGGCCTTTTGCAAATTCAACTTCGGGAGAATTTAACGGACTAATAAACGGAATTGATGCTTCGCAAACTTCTATTGAACCCTCTAATTATTCCCTTTCCGGAACGATTTTTAGAGAAAATACAGCAGATCTTAATGCCAATTTCCTAACCGCCTGGGAAACTTCATTTAATCTGGCCGAAGCTGCAGAACGTGGCTTAATAACCGCAGACGCACAGAGTTTATATGAGACAGGAGTAAATCTCGCTTTTGAATATTGGCAAACGCCTTTGCCATCAGATTATTTGAGTAGTTCGGCGGCTTTTGATGCGCTGGGAACAACTCCCATTCAGCAAATTCTTACGCAAAAATGGATTGCAAATATCATAAACGGTTATGAAGGCTGGGTAGAATATCGCCGCACCGGTTTCCCGGAATTAAAACCTGTTTCAGCAAGTTTAAATAATGGATTAATCCCTGTGCGTTTGCCATATCCTGCAGAAGAAGAAGCTTTGAATGCTGAAAATTACTCAACAGCAGCAGAAGCTACAAACGGAAATAGCCTGGACGCAAAAGTGTGGTGGGACAATTAAAAATCGGGTAAAAAACAGCAAAAACTAACTAATGAGCATACAAATCTGGCAATGGATATTGGTAATAGGATCTAGTTTGATCTTGTTTTTCCTTTCGCCATTAGCAAAAACAACATCAGAATTTTTTAAAGCTGAACACAACAAAAAAGCGCCCAATGCTTTTATGCTTACCGGGAGTTTAATTATCTCTTGGATTTTTGCAAAAAGCATTACAAATGCCGCAAATCTTGGTCTTGATTTTGGGATTGTAGGCGGTGTCGCTTACGCTGGTTATTATCTTTCATTTGCCGTTGCAGGGGTCTTGATTTACCAAATGCGAAAACATGGCGGTTTTAAAAGTATTCATGAATTTCTTACCAGCAGATTTGGTCGCGGCGCGATGGCGCTATTTTCTGTTCTTATTGCGATACGTTTATTTAATGAAGTCTGGAGTAACACCTTAGTTATAGGGACATATTTTGGTGATCGCGGAACGATGCCCTTTTACAGCTCAATTTTAGTTTTTACGCTGCTCACTTTGGCCTATACTTTAAAAGGCGGGTTAAGCAGTTCGATTTTTACAGATATGATTCAGATGGGATTATTTGCTGTCCTGCTAATCGTCATTTTATGGAATATTTTTTCAACCGGTCACTTTACACCTGCAGAAGCTGTGACTTCGGGAACGTGGAGTTGGGAGTTGGGCGTAAATTTATTTCTCGCTGCGCTGCTTCAGTCTTTCAGTTACCCTTTTCATGATCCTGTATTGACAGATCGCGGATTTATAAGTTCGCCTAAGGTTACTCTCAAAAGTTTTCTTTGGGCAAGTGTTTTAGGCGGTTTGTGCATTGTGCTTTTCAGCTTGATTGGCGTCTATGCAAAAAGTCAGGGCATGAACGGTCAGGCAGCCGTAGAAGTGGGAAAAGCTTTTGGTATTATAGTACTTCTGGTAATCAACTTTATTATGATAACCTCAGCGGCTTCAACGCTTGATTCTACTTTTTCTTCCTTTTCAAAACTGCTTGCGATAGATTTAAAACTGAGTAAAAACCTCACGTTTGGGCGGCTTTCTATGGCATTATTGGCGATTTTAGGCACAATTCCGGCGTTTTCTGATGTGGAAATTCTTTCAGCCACGACTATTTCAGGAACGATGGTTATTGGTTTAACGCCTGTGTTTTTATTTTGGCGAAAGCCTGCTCCCAAAAGCAGTTTTTATTTGAGCGTTATTTGCGGACTCGTTTTTGGCTTCTTGCTCGTTTTTGAAATATTTCCAAAAAATCTTATTTACACCGAAGGAAAATATGCAGATCTGCTCTGGGTTAATGTATGGGGAATTGCCAGTTGCATAATTTTATACCTGATACCTACATGGATAAAAAAATAGAAAATATAGGACACCTTTCTGGCAAGGTTTTACTTTTTGGCGGCGTTTACAGCAATTTACAAGCGCTGGAAAAACTAAAAAATATAGCCGAAAATCTAGGCATTTTACCCGAAAATTGCCTCTCTACGGGAGATATTGTGGGCTACTGCGCTCAGCCGGAAGAAACCGTTCAACTTTTTAAAATCTGGGGAGTGAGAAGTATTGCGGGCAATGTGGAAATACAATTGCGGGAAGGCGCAGAAGATTGTGGTTGTGACTTTAGAAAAGGTTCACGCTGCGACGGTTTCTCACAACTTTGGTATCCTTTCGCGCAAAGCAAACTCAGTAAAAGTTCGCTGAATTTTTTACAGACGCTTCCAGATCATATCGAGTTTGAATATTCCGGCAAAAAGGTGACGATCGTTCATGGTTCTTACTTTAATATTTCTGAGTTTATCTTCAAATCAACTCCCTGGGAAGTGAAAGCTCCCAACTTTGAAGAGACTAAAAGTGATGTGATTATCGCCGGTCATTGCGGACTTCCATTTTCGCAAAAGCGAAATGAGAATTTATGGCTTAATCCCGGTGTGATAGGTATGCCGGCAAATGATGGTACTTCGAGCGTTTGGTATGCAATTCTTGATGACAGCACAAACAATTTTGAATTGACCCATCACGCCATGCATTATAATCATGGGCTGGCCAGCAATCTTATGAAAAAGGAAAACCTTCCGCAGGAGTATGCACGTACATTAATTACCGGAATCTGGGATAATACAGAGATTTTACCGGCTTTTGAGAGCGGTTTACAAGGTTTTGGAATTCAATTATAATTATGAGATTATTACTTTTATTTTGCTTCTTTATACTTTCTATAAATGTATTTGCCCAAAAATCTATAGACGTACTTTTAAGCCACTACAACACCAGAAGCGTGCCTTATATTTCTGTTCAGGAATTAAGAATGCAACCTGATAAATATCTCATTCTTGACACCAGAAAACGGGAAGAATTTGATGTAAGTCATATTCCGGGAGCAATCTGGGTTGGCGAAAAAACCCATGAAAACCAGCTAAAATCGCTTATTTCTAACAAAAATCAGCCAATAATAGTTTATTGCACTGTGGGCATACGTAGTGAGGATTTTGGCAAAAAAATGGAGAAAATGAATTTTGCCCCTATAAATAATCTGTACGGTGGTATTTTTGCCTGGAAAGACGCCGGGTTTCCTGTGATTGACAGCACCGGCAACAAAACCGAACGAGTTCATATTTTTGCCAGACATTGGGGAAAATATCTGGAAACCAGAACTAAAGTTTATTAGATCTTATGGTAAACCATTCAACAGATTCACTGCTTATAATTTTTACACGCAACCCGGAATTGGGCAAGTGCAAAACACGTCTGGCTGCGACAACCGGTGATGAAAGCGCTCTTGAGATTTATAAATTTTTACTTCAGCATACAGTCGCGATCACCAAAGATCTTGAAGTTGATAAGCAGGTTTATTATTCGGTAAAAGTGCGGGAAAATGATATTTGGGATTCTAAAGTTTACACCAAAAAGCAACAACAGGGAGAAGATCTAGGCTTGCGAATGAATCATGCTTTTAAACAAGCTTTTGATGCGGGTTTTGAAAAAGTGATCATAATAGGAAGTGATATGTATGACCTTACGCAGCAAGATATTGAACTGGCTTTTAAAGAATTAGGAAATCATGATTCTGTTATAGGTCCCGCAGAAGACGGCGGCTATTATTTATTCGGAATGAAATTCTTAAATTCATCTGTTTTTCTAAATAAAAAGTGGGGCACAGATACCGTTCTTGCTGAAACTTTAGAAGATCTTAAGAATGAAAATATAAAACAACTGGAGTTGCGCAACGATGTAGATTATTATGAAGATATCAAAGACATTGAAGCGTTTAAAAAATTCCTTCCAAAGCATTTAATTCAATGAAGAAATACATAGAAGAATCGGCAGCATTTATTAGAGAAAGAGGTTTTGAAGCCCCAGAAATAGGAATAATTCTGGGTACAGGTCTTGGCCAGCTTGTAGACAAACTGGAAATTATAAGTACCGTTAGTTATAATCACATCCCTAATTTCCCTACAGCAACGGTAGAATTTCACAAAGGGAAATTAATTTATGGGACGCTGGGCGGCAAGAAAGTCGTGGTCATGCAAGGTCGTTTTCATATTTATGAAGGTTACACATTGCGCGATGTAAGTTATCCTGTGCGTGTGATGCATGAATTAGGAATTAAAAAATTACTGGTTTCTAATGCAGCAGGAGCAATTAATCTTGATTTTAAAAAAGGAGAGATCATGCTTATTGAAGATCACATAAATCTTCAGGGAAGTTCGCCACTTGCTTTTAGAGGTGTTGAGAAAATGGGCACTCGCTTTGTTGATATGAGCAGTCCTTATGATAAAGAGATGTCACAGATCATAAGAGATGTGGCAAAAAGTAATGACATACAACTTCATGAAGGAGTTTATGCTTCTGTTGTAGGACCGCAACTGGAAACACGCGCAGAATATCGTTACCTAAAAGTTATAGGCGCAGATGCTGTAGGTATGAGTACAGTGCCGGAGGTTATCGTGGCAAATCACTTAGGTTTACCCGTTGCAGCGGTTTCTGTTCTTACAGATGAATGTGATCCCAATAATCTGGAACCGGTAGACATCAATGATATTATGGCAAACGCCGCTAAAGCTGAGCCTAATATGATCACACTTTTTACAGAATTGATCAAAAAACTCTAAGAAATAAGAGATTTTAAAATCTGTAAAACGATTAATATTTTGTTATATCGGGCCTGCGGTAAATCCGGCTGGCCTTTTTGTTTCGTAGATACATTGAAGAACAATAATCTAAAAACGCTAAAATTTAGCGTTCAGGATGTTAAGGCAAAAGCTTATTATAGCGAAAGGCCTTACCTTTTAAAAAACTACAATAAATGAAACTTTCAGCTAAAATTTTATTCTTTTCAATAATAGCATGCAACTTACAAAGCTGTAATCTTTTGTCTGCAGCTGGTGTTAGCAGTCAGGGGCAACCTACAAAATCTGTAGAAACCCAGTTAACCTCAACGACGGCAAATTCTGCAATAAATATTGATCATAGTGAGTGGACAGATTTACTTCAAAAGCACGTTAACAATACCGGTTATGTAGATTATGAAGGATTTAAAAATGATCGTGTCGCTCTAGATAAATACCTCAACAAATTAACTTCTCTCGATCCTGATAATGATTGGTCTGTACAAGAGCTTCTAGCCTACTACATCAATTTATACAACGCAAACACAGTAAAATTAATACTCGATAACTACCCGACTAAAAGTATAAAAGATATAAAAGGTGCTTTCACTAAAGGTTTTATTCCTATAAATAATCGCGAACTTTCTTTAGGCGGATTAGAAAACGGAATCCTGCGAAAAATGAACGAACCCAGAATACATTTCGCTATTAACTGCGCATCTGTTTCATGCCCTAAATTGCTTAATGAAGCCTATACAGCTGCTAAAATTAATGAGCAACTGGATATGGTGACTAAAGAGTTTATCAATTCTGACAAGAACGATATTAGCGCAAGCAATCCTAAAGTTTCTTCCATTTTTGACTGGTACGCAAAAGACTTTAAAACCGATAAAACTCCTACTGTTGTAGATTTTATAAACCAATATTCTAATACCAAAATTAAAAGCGGTACTAGGTTGCAATACAAAGATTATAACTGGAATCTAAACAAACAGTAAAAGTTCGCCACAGCGGAAAACAGAAATATTTGTATGTTTAGTTTATGATTAGCATTATCGTACCCGTACTGAATGAGGCGGAGAATCTGCCAAGATTGATCTCTCATTTATCAGCAAAAACTTCAGACAATTCAAACCTGTCTGAAGTTGTATTAGTTGATGGCGGCAGTATTGATGGCACTCAAAACATCGCCTATAGATTATCAAAAAACTATCCTTACCTTAATCTTACGCTGGTCTCATCTGCAAAAGGGCGGGCAAAACAAATGAATACCGGAGCAAAAGAAGCTTCAGGCTCAATTCTTTATTTTTTGCATGCAGATTCTTTCCCACCACAGGATTATGATAGGTATATAATTGAAGAGGTAAACAAGGGTAATGCTGCGGGTTGTTTCCGTATGAAATTTAACAGCAATCACTGGTGGTTAAAGTTGGCTGGTTGGTTAACTCAATTCAACTGGCGTGCATGCAGAGGCGGTGATCAGAGTCAGTTCATAACCAAAGATCTATTTAATGAAATAGGTGGTTATGATGAAAGTTACATCATTTATGAAGACAATATCCTGATAAATGAACTTTTCGCTCGCAAGCAGTTTGTTGTTATACCACAATGGATCATTTCATCCTCTAGATTATATGATAATAATGGGATATGGTACGTTCAATATCATTTCTGGATGATATACGTAAAAAAATGGATGGGTGCGAGTCCTAATGAACTGTTCAGCTATTATTGCAAAAACCTGAAAAGAAGTAAAGTACAAACTACACCATCTAATCAGGTTGAAATCTTAACTGATAAATAATTACTTACTATTTACATAGAAGGCATGAACCACACCTGGTAACCATCCTAAAAGTGTAAGCAAAATATTGATAAATAGCGCTCCTGAAATACCATGCTTTAAAGCAACAGCAACGGGAGGCAGTAATATTGAAAGTATAATTGTAAGAATTGACATAAATTTTGTGTTAGATTTTGAAGCAAATTACAAAGAGCTAAAGCGCTCTATTCCCAAACATCTATTAATTCACAAATCTTTAATATCTTAAAATCGAAAGAGCTAAGGCACTAATGTGTCCTTATATCGCATGCGCAAGTACGTTTCTACGGGCTTATTTTGAGGTGTAAATCTATTATTTAATTCACCGCCCGCATTTAAGTGATCGTGATGCCATTTCCAAACAAAGCCACCGGCAAACCAGGTTTCATCCCAAAATTCATCAAAAAGAGCTTCAATTAAATTTGCCTGCGCTTCCAGATTTGTCCCACCATCTTGCCTAAAACTTTGCCACGGTTCTTTACCTGCAAAATCGACACTTCTATAGCCAAATTCGGTAAAAAGTATGGGTTTATCGTGCTTCCGCGAAAGCGATTTTAGCATAGATTTATGAGGAGTCCAGCCTTTTCTAGCCTCAGCAACCGTGGGCGTTTTAGATTCAGCCACCGGAAAATACGCATCTACGCCTATATAATCTAACTCATCCCAGAATGGGAATTTATCTACTTTGTCCCAATTCTCAGCATAAGTCAACTTCCCGGAATATACTTTTCGTACTTTTTTAATTAGTTGCTCCCAGAAAGCAGGGCGCGTGTAGACAAAGTTGTAAAGTTCTGTACCAATGCAGAACAGCTCAACATGATTTTCTTCGGCCAGTTTCACGTAAAGCAAAATAAAATCTTCGTACGACGATTCAAGCTCTTTCCAGTCGGCATCATTTTTCATCAACATATCGCCGGTAAACTCACCACGCCACACCCAGATCTGTGGCTTGATCATCACTGCAATATTATTTTTATGCAATTCCTGAACGTAATTCTCAACTCCACCATAAGTCTCACCATACCACTGCCTGTCTGTGTTGTACATTAACTTAGGGTGATCAAGACTGCGTATAAAACCAAAAGGCATCACAGCAGCATCTGTCGCGCCCAACTTCAATAGCGGATCAATGTGTTCCTGAACGATAGTATCACGAGAGGCCACGTAACTCACTCCTTTAATTTTAAAGGGAACCTTGGTCATGCAACCGCATGCAAACAGCATTAAAAAAATCGCACAAAAAGGCTTAAAAATCGGCTTCATCGGCCTAAAATACGACTAAGAATGGTAATTTTTAGAATTATAAATCAAATCAAGATTCAATATTTAGAGTTAATTTAAATGATGGCTTCTCTTAAGTTCTTAACTTTAAATGCGACTTAATACGCATACTTTATCTACATGGAGCATATCGTCATCATTGGCAACGGGATTTCTGGCGTAACGCTCGCCCGGCACATTCGTAAAAATTCAGATAAACGCATAACAATTATTTCGGCAGAAAGTGATCACTTTTTTTCGAGAACGGCGCTTATGTATGTTTATATGGGTCACATGCGCTGGGAAGATATTAAGCCTTATGAAGACTGGTTCTGGGAGAAAAACAGGATTGAACTCAAAAATGCCTATGTTCAAAAAGTACATACTGCAGCAAAAACGCTTTATTTCGCTCATGGCGAAACTTTTAAATATGACAAACTCGTCATTGCTACAGGTTCTACGACAGCAAGTTTTGGCTGGCCTGGACTTGATCTTAAAGGCGTACAAGGTCTGGTAACAAAGCAGGATCTGGAAGAACTAGAGAAAAACGCACCTAATAATGATGTGTGCAAACATGCTGTGATTATAGGGGGCGGACTCATAGGTGTTGAGCTTGCCGAAATGCTGCACACTCGTAAAATAGGAGTTACTATGCTGGTGCGTGAGCATGCTTTCTGGTCTGGCGTTTTACCCAATGGTGAAGCCGAAATGATTTCGCGCCACATTCTTTCACACGGAATTGATCTAAGGCATAATACCGAACTTGACGAAATACTTGACGATGGAACCGGAAAAGTAGCCGGAATACGCACAAAATCGGGTGAAAAAATAGAATGTCAATTGGTAGGGATCGCGACCGGAGTAAAACCAAATATTGCATTTCTAAAAGATTCAGGTATTGAGACAGAAAGAGGTGTTCTGGTTAATCGCATGCTTGAAACAAATGTGACTGATGTTTACGCGATTGGTGATTGTGCGCAGCAACGTGAACCAATTGGTTTGCGGAAACCGGTAGAAGCTGTTTGGTACACCGGTAGAATGATGGGTGAAACACTTGCTCAAACCATTTGCGGAAAACCATTTGAATACAAACCGGGACATTGGTTTAACAGCGCAAAATTCTTTGATATAGAATATCAAACCTACGGCTGGGTTTCCAGCACTAAAACACTTCGTGAAAACGAGGCTCATTTTCACTGGAAGCATAAAGATGATACCAAATGTATAACCATCGCTTACAATGCAGAAACCGGCGATTTTCTGGGAATAAACACTTTTGGTATACGTATGCGTCACGAAGTAATAGATCATTGGCTCACTGAAAAGCGAGATCTTGATTTTGTTGTAAAAAACTTACCTAAAGCCAACTTTGACCCTGAGTTTTTCAAAGATCATTTTAAAGAAATATATAAATCCTACAAAGGTCAACTGCAAACCGTTTAAAATCTATTTATGGAATATAATGCTGATCCCGTGATGTCTCTGGCGGGAGAACCTCCCAAAGCACTTTCAACTGTACAAAAGATCGCGAGTGCGGTAGGGTTATTAGGTCTTTTTATCCTGGTACTCGCTCTATTCAATGTAGGTTTTCCCAATAAAACCCTGTTCCTTTCTTTGTCATTAGGCATGATCGCTGCGGGAATAATCATTTTTGCAAACGATCTTTATCCCGGTAAGCATGCAGGAATAAAAAACGACGGAGTTTACTTTAAATCGATGACTGCAAAAGGTCTGGCAGCCTGGGCGACGGGGATTCTTCTCACGCTGTTTTATATCGTTCTCTATTGGTTTCCACAATTTTTAGGATTAAATACAGAAGGTGAAAATACCGGCTTGATAGCCTTGTTTGATCCTCTTAGTAAACTGGTTAACGGTGGACCTGCCAGCCAATGGTTCGTATACGGCACTTTGTACACTTTGGCAATCTTGGCATTTGGTTACAAATTCATTTTAAAATATAGGCACAGCAAATACGAGATCATACGCACCTGCTCTGTGATGTTTTTTCAGCTGAGTTTTGCGTTTATACTTCCGGAAATTCTGGTACGGTTAAATCAGCCATACTATGATTTTAAGAATATCTGGCCGCTGAATTATGATCTGTTCGCTGGTTATAGAATTGAAGAATTTTTGAGTTCGGGTGATGTAGGAATGGCAATGCTTATTTTTGGTTTGCTTTCAATTTTTGTGATCACTCCTATTCTTACTTACAAATATGGCAAACGCTGGTATTGTTCCTGGGTTTGTGGTTGTGGTGGCCTTGCCGAAACTGCCGGTGATCCTTACAGACACCTTTCAGATAAACGCCTTTTTGCCTGGAAGATCGAGCGCTGGGTCATACACAGTGTGGTTGTTTTTGTAACCGTAATGACTGTTGCGGTTGTGTATTCTTATCTGGCTCAAAATGATTCTTCGTCCATGTCGCAATACAGCAATCTAGAAGACAAGGTTGTTTTTATGAGCGCGCAGAATAGTGAGGAAACAATTGGAGAGCGTATCGATTCCGCGGAAGAATTTGGTGCTAAAGGTGTTGTTTTTATTAATCAAGAAGATTCCGGTGAACCAATTAAAATTGAAAGGACAGTTCCGTCAAACATTGATTACGCTATAATTTCTGAAGCTGAAAATGAAGAAGCTCTTTCGCAAATAAGAAAGGGAGAACAGGCAACCCTCATCAATCAAAACCCTAACGGGTCAAATTTTGAAGTGGCAGCAAATCAGGAAGTGCAATTTTATGACAATGTCTGGTTAAGCAAGGATCTTTTTGTCTGGTTGGTAATAGGTTTGCTAACCCTGGTTTTTGGCTGGGCGATGATTTACAGAAAAAAGCAACTTGCTAAAGATGCTAAAAAAGGAGCAGTTGCTTATTTCGCAATTGTAATTTCGTTGCTTCTTATATCCTATTTTAGTGGTTTCGGAAAGCTTTTTTTCTTTGATGCGTATCAGCTGCGTTCTGCCTATGGTTTTATAATCGGAGCTATTTTTAGCGGAGTGATTGGGGTAGGCTTCTACCCTATTTTTGGTAATCGGGTTTGGTGTCGTTTTGGTTGCCCAATGGCAGCAATATTGGGTTTTCAGCAGCGATTATTCTCAAAATTTAGAATTACTACAAACGGCGGACAATGTATTTCCTGCGGAAACTGTTCTACCTATTGTGAAATGGGAATCGATGTACGTGCTTACGCTCAAAAAGGTGAAAATATCGTTCGCAGTTCCTGCGTGGGTTGCGGTATTTGTTCAGCTGTTTGCCCAAGAGGAGTTTTGAAATTAGAAAATGATTCCAGAAAAGGCCGCATTAACTCAAATGAAATTCTCTTAGGTAATGATGTGGACCTCATGGATTATGTAAATCAGGATTAGTCTTCGACAAGCTCAGACTGACACTGGTTTTTCATAGTTGTCTAAACTTTGTTTTATCTAAGAAAAGCAATTTGAACCTTAGGATAATCACAAATCAAAGTAAGTTTGTCCTGCTGAGACTGTCGAAGCACGTTCCATATAATAAAATTTTAATAAACCAGAATAGTCTTCGACAAGCTCAGACTGACAGTAGCTTTTCCATAGTCGTGTTATCCCTATGTTTTTTAAATATGATTTGTAACTTTAATATAGTATACAAATTAAAGCTCAAATGTCATGCTGAGCTTGTCGAAGCATTTTACCATGAAATTTTATTACGTTTATATTCTTCTTTGTTCAGACGGTTCTTACTATACAGGGATGACAAATGATCTAGACAGAAGATTGATACAGCACCAATCAGGAAGTAAAAAAGACAGCTATACTTTTTCCCGAAGACCTCTTGAATTAAAATGGCACTTACAATGTGAAAATCCCAAAGAAGCCATTAAAATCGAAAAGCAAATCAAGGGCTGGACACGACGTAAAAAACGTGCTTTAATTGAAGAAAATTGGGATGATTTGGTTGCTTTTTCTAGGAACTATACAGAATATGGTCGTCCAGAAGAATAGTCTTCGACAAGCTCAGACTGACAATCGTTCTCATAGTTGTCTGAACTCTGTTTATTTAAAAAAAGAAATTTAAATCTTTTGATAATCACAAATCAAAATGTTTGTCCCGCTGAGCTTGTCGAAGCGCATTTCAAAAGTAAAATCAACGTGAAGCAAGATTGTCTTGGACAAGCTCAGACTGACAATCGTTTTCATAGTTGTGATTATTAAAACAGAACCTAATAATAAAATAGCTCACAAATTAATACCCTTCTGTCATGCTGAGCTTGTCGAAGCACGTTTCAAAAGTAAAATCAACATGAAGCAAGATTGTCTTCGACAAGCTCAGACTGAATGTGGTTTTAAGAATTGTGTTTAGTTCAGGAAAAACTTTTTATTAAAGAATAAAGACAAATCAAAGCTCAAATGTCATGCTGAGTCCATCGAAGCATTATAGAAGCTCCGAATAGTTAATCTTATACAAAAGTCCGGGTTTTCAAATATTCAGGATTTGTAAATAACTAAATTTAAAAGAATTAACTAATGCCTTATTATATGCTCTTTGATCTCTATTCCCTTTCAGATTATGCTCTTCTGGCGCTACGCATTATTGTAGCTATCGTATTTTTCTCAAGTGGCAAAGGCCATATTCAAAAACCGAAAGAACGTGCAGAAAGCATAGGCATGTCACCTACTTTCACCCTTCTCTTAGGTATTGCCGAAGTAACAGGAGCAATTTCAGTTGCCGGGGGAATTTATATTCAGATAGGAGCAGCCTTATTAATTTGCACGATGCTTGGTGCGATCTACAAAAAGATCTTTGTTTGGAAAACTGGTTTTTATGCTGAAAAAGGCTTTGGCTGGCATTACGATCTTATTCTATTGGCAGCAAATCTGGTTTTCATTTCAAATCCCGGAGACCTCTTGATCTATCCTTAATAATTAGTCCTTTCAGAAAACTTTCTCTACTTGTTAGCATAACACCATACATTCGTCTAAGGTTTTACTAATAATGAGCAATACTTAAATAGGTAATTCTATTTTTGCCAAAAATTTAGAAAACCCTCAATGACCCAAAATATTAAAGTTATCATTCCTGCCTTTAACGAGCAGAATTCTATTAGTTTGGTCATTAATGACATTCCCGATATAGTTAGCGAGATCATTGTAGTTAATAATAATTCTACAGACGAAACCGAGGTTAACGCCCGCGATGCAGGAGCTATCGTTCTTAAAGAAGAAAGACCCGGTTATGGGTATGCTTGTTTAAAAGGACTCAGTTACATCGCTTCTCAGGCTATTAAACCAGATATTGTAGTTTTTCTGGATGGTGATTACAGCGATTACCCGGAACAACTTCATGATGTTGTGGCGCCCATTATTAATGAAGATGTTGACCTTGTCATTGGTGCCAGGGTAAAAGAATTAAGAGAACCGGGAAGTATGACTTTTCCGCAGCGGTTTGGTAATAAACTGGCCACAACTCTTATGCGCATTTTCTTCAAATCTAAATTCACAGATCTGGGTCCTTTTAGAGCAATAAAATATGAAAAATTACTTGCTCTTCATATGGAAGACAAAACCTACGGCTGGACGGTAGAAATGCAACTTAAATCTCTACAGCAACGTTTGTCGTATGTAGAAGTACCGGTAAAGTATCGCAACCGCATAGGTGTCTCAAAAGTTTCGGGAACTGTGAAAGGTGCTATCTTTGCAGGAATAAAGATTTTGGGTTGGATTTTCAAGTACACTTTTAAGTAATGGAAACTGCAGTAATAGTTATTTACACGCTTGCCCTTACGCTGATTTTCCTTTACAGCCTTGCCCAGCTTCACCTTCTTTTAAATTATCTAAAAGCCAAAAAAGAAGTAGATAATGCTGAGAAATATGATCTTAATGATCCGGCTCAAATACCGCTGGTAACTGTACAACTTCCTCTTTATAACGAAATGTATGTCGTCGAAAGGCTTCTCGATAATATTGCATTGCTCGATTATCCTAAAGATAAGCTCGAGATCCAGGTGCTTGATGATTCTACAGATAGCTCTGTTTTAAATACCGAAGCAAAGATCAATAAGCTTCAAAAAAGCGGATTAAACATTAAACATATCACCAGAAAAAACAGAACCGGGTTTAAAGCTGGTGCCTTAAAAGAAGGTTTAAAAACAGCTTCTGGCGAATTTATAGCCATTTTTGACGCTGACTTTATGCCGAATCCTGATTGGCTCAAAAAGACAATACCCTATTTTAAAAATGAAAAGATAGGTGTTGTACAAACCCGCTGGGGACATCTCAATAGAAACTACTCTTTACTGACCAAAATTCAGGCTTTTGCGCTCGATTTTCATTTTGTTCTTGAACAAGTTGGTCGCAGTTTTGGGCATCATTTTATCAATTTTAATGGTACGGCTGGCGTATGGCGTAAAACTTGTATTCTAAACGCAGGCAACTGGGAAGGCGATACTTTAACCGAAGATCTTGACCTGAGCTACCGCGCACAACTTAAAAAATGGGAATTTAAATACCTGGAGGAAGTTGAAACTCCGGCCGAACTTCCTGTTGCAATTAGTGCGGCACGCTCGCAGCAATTTAGATGGAATAAGGGTGCAGCAGAGAATTTTCAGAAGTTTTACTGGAAGTTGCTTAAAGATCCTACCGTTTCATTTAAGACAAAATTTCATAGTTTCTTTCATTTGCTTAACAGTAGTATCTTTTTGATTGTTCTGCTTCTGGCTGTACTTAGTGTGCCCGTTCTATACATACAGAATACAAATCCCGTTTTTCAGAATTATCTTGTTGTCGTGGCATTTTTCGCGATAAGCACAATTATATTTTTTGGCGCTTATTGGGTTACTTATAAACGGATTCATGGTGGCGGATTTAAAAATTTTCTGAAATACATTGGTATGTTTTTTACCTTTTTCTCTATCGCGATGGGTTTTAGTGTACATAATTCGCTTGCGGTTTTAGAAGGGCATTTTGGCAAAAAATCTGAATTTATTCGCACGCCAAAATTCAATGTGGATACGGTAAATTCGGTGAGCAAAAACGTTTACCTCAGCCATAAGATCACTGCAAACAATATTATAGAAACACTGCTTTTCTTATATTTTGGCTTTGCGATCTACAGCGCTTTTGTGATCAATAATTACGGAATGTTGCTTTTTCACCTGATGCTTTTTTTCGGATTTGGCTTTGTCGCATTTAAATCGTTATTTGCTAAAGCTTAAAAATTATGCACGTTGCCCGTAGCCCAAATCACGGGTCGTGCTTTTTAAAACTTCAACAATAACGGGTGATTACAGAAAAATTGTAACTCGAAATTCTATGATGCAATTTTTAAAGCAGTTTAAATTATCACTACTTTTTGTTCTCATTACTGCAATATTTTATGGTGTATTTGCCTACGATCTAGCACGCTACGATTTTATAAAACTCATTACTTTATACGGTGCCTTATTCTACGCATCTTTCAAAATTATTCAGCTCTTTAAATGGAATTTGAAAATTTTATTAAGCATTGCTATCCTTTTTAGACTCGTTTTTATCGTTGCTTTACCCAATTTATCACAGGATTATTTTAGGTTTATTTGGGATGGTCGTTTGTTGCTTTCGGGGATAAACCCATATTTAAGCACGCCCAACGAGTGGATTTTAGCCGGTAAATTACCGATTTCTAATGCTTCTGAGCTGATTTTGGGAATGGGCGAACTTAGTGCAAGTCATTTTACTAACTATCCGCCGGTTAATCAATTGCTTTTCGCTTTAGCTTCATTATTAAGTCCTAATGGGATTATGGGAAGCGTAGTCGTTATGCGCATTCTAATCATCGCAGCAGATCTGGGAACTTTATTTTTTGGGAGCAAACTTCTTAAATCGATGAACCTTCCTGAGCACCGTATTTTCTGGTATGTTTTAAATCCGTTTGTGATTATTGAATTTACGGGAAACCTACATTTTGAAGGTGTAATGCTGTTTTTTGTGATTGCTTCTATCTACTTATTATCAAAAAGAAAATGGTTTTGGTCTGCGGTTTTGCTGGGAATTTCGGTTTCTGTAAAGCTGTTACCACTACTCTTTTTACCCCTGTTTTGGCAGATTTTAGCCCCAAAAAAGGAGATAAATACAAGACTGGGTTCGCTTTCGCGAAAAGCTATTCTATTTAATTTTAGATATTACGCAGTGGTTTTGGCCACAGTTGCGCTTTCATTCCTGCCCTTTTTATCAGAAGAATTCTTTTTAAACTTTAGCCAAACAATGGCTTTATGGTTTGCCAAATTTGAATTTAATGCCAGTCTTTTTTACCTCATTAGATGGGTGGGCTTTTTGACCAAAGGCTATGATGTTATTGGAGAATCGGCTTATATTTTGCCGTTTTTAGTGCTCTTTTTCTTGATTTTTATCTCCTTTTTCCGGAAAATCAAATCTATAGAAGAGTTATTTACGGCAATGCTTTTTGGCATCAGTTTTTATTTTTTGCTCGCAACTACGGTTCATCCCTGGTACATCGCTACTCCACTTTTACTTTCGATTTTTACAAAATATCGTTTCCCCATTGTTTGGAGTGCGGTGGTCTTTCTGAGTTATTCTGCTTACAAGCAAAATGTAACCGAAGAAAATTTGTGGCTAGTAGCTTTAGAATATATTGTGGTGATAAGTTATGCTCTATGGGAGCTTACAAAAAACAAGAGTTTAGAATTTCAAAACACAGATTAGAATCTACTTCTTATTATAACCAAAGCGTCTAAGTTCACGCTCGCTGCTGCGCCAGTCTTTATTTACTTTAACATATAGTTCTATATGAACCTGCTTGCCAAAGAAAGCCTCAAGATCTTTACGAGCTTCACTGCCTACACGTTTTAAAGCTGAGCCTTTATGACCTATTATGATACCTTTCTGGCTGTCGCGCTCTACCATGATTATACTGCGCATGCGTATGATATTCTCCTCTTCAAAAAACTCTTCAGTATCTATTTCTACAGAATAAGGGACTTCTTTTTTATAGTGCATGAGAATCTTTTCTCTTATGATCTCATTTACAAAAAAACGTTCAGGCTTGTCTGTTAATGCATCTTTAGGATAAAAAGGAGGTGAAGCTGGCAAACTTTCTAATACGCGATTAAAAACCTCTCTCACACCAAAATTCTCTAAAGCCGAAATAGCAAAAATCTCTGCGTTAGGAACCTTTTCCTGCCATAATGTTCTACTATTCTCAAGTGATTCTTCGTCGCCCTTATCAATCTTATTGATTAGCAAAAGCACAGGAATCTTAGCATTTCTTATTTTCTCTAAAAAAGCTTCATCTTTTAACTCCTGCTCGCCTAACTCTACCATGTAGAGCATCACATCTGCATCTTCAAAAGCAGATTTTACAAAATCCATCATAGATGCCTGTAACTCATACGCCGGCTTTATAATTCCCGGTGTATCACTTAGAATTACCTGAAAGCCATCACCATTTACAATACCTAAAATACGATGGCGCGTAGTTTGTGCTTTTGATGTGATTATAGATAAACGTTCACCCACAAGGGCATTCATAAGGGTAGATTTACCTACATTAGGATTACCTATAATATTTACAAATCCCGCTTTATGCGGAGTATCATTTGATGGTTGTTGTTCTGGACTTTGCACCTCTTTCGCTTTTAGATATAAGATCGTCTACTTAAAATAACAGGTAGAACTTCCCTGCAAAGATACGTTTTCCGTGAACAGTAGATATTAAGTTATGATCGCACTTAATTATCAGTAAAATTATTTAAGCTTTATCATCACACATCAATAAGTTTTCAGGTTAGTGGTTTAAAGTTATACCCAACTACTCGCAGAATTCTAAATGTCATCAATGTGAAAATGAGATCTTATATCTCATCATTCAAAAATCAATTTACCCGTGTACAATTCTTCAACCTCAACTATTTCAGGATGACTAACTGCAATAAGGTCACCCGTGCTCAAAACCTGCCCGCGTAACGACAACTGCGGATTCACAATTACCTGATTCGTTCCGCGATGATAAATATACAGATCATCAATTAGTAAATCGCGGCCTTCCACACGCGCGTCACCTTGCAGAATCTCAATATCTGCAGAAGTTGCATGCCCACTTAGGTAATAATTACTAAGACCATTACCCGTTATTTGAAGTTCTTGTACATCTAGCTCAAGGCGAAAATCTCCATCTTTATGGTAAAAATCCTCTTCCTCAAGATCTTCACTTATCAGAGAAAGAGCCGGATAAGCGAGAACTCCATCACTTTGCACTTCGTATCCCGAAGCATTACGTATTTCTGTAATATTAGGTGAAGTAATTATTGCTTTAGTAATATTGTAATCGCGTACAAGATTGCAACCGTTATTATTAAAAACCGTTAGCACACCATCTTTTACTGAAACATCAATATCGCTAATTAGATTCTCACCTGTTTCTACAACAATTTTTTGCTGACCTTGTTTCAAAATAAGCTGAACCCGCTCTTCTACAATGATCTTTCTAAAATCATCAACCACAAATTCCTGTTGAATAATATCACCGGCTGTCTGAAAGCAATTCAATCCCTTGTCTGAATCGCAGCCTAAAACAGCTATAAAAAGAAAAAAGGCGGGTAAGATTTTTTTTATCATAACTTTCTCGTACCCTTCAAAAATAGGTATACTTATTAGTTTACGATAAACTGTATAGAAAGGTTTTAATCTTCTGCAGCCATAAATAGTTCTTGCCTTAGAATTTTAATCCTGCTGCGCGTCAATTTCACACGCGGCTCAAATTCAAAATCATTTTTTTCAAGGTAATGTTCATACAGTTTGATCACGGCTTCTTTGTCTGCATAATAATTATCTGCTACTACTGCTTTGGCATAAATAGCATCTTTAAGATCAGGATTCTCCTCTAGGGCCAGATTTAAATACTCCATAGACTTTTGCCAGTCTTTATGAATTTTATATGTATTTGCCAGAGTGTAATAATCTTCATCTAGCGCCATATCTTTAAAAAAGATTGCCAGCTGGCCATGTTTCTGCGCCTCCTTGAAATCTGCTTTATAATTATATAATTTTGCCAGAATAGCATGCAGGTAAAAATCTTCAGGTGAAAAATTAAGAGCTTCTAAATATTGTTCAATAGCCAACTCATACATTCGCTCTTTGTAATAGCTCATGCCTAGTTTTTCATGTATAAACTGCGTATTTTGCCCTAAATCAAGTAGTTTTTGAAACCACGGGATTGCATCGTCATGAAAACCGCGGTAGTAAAAATTTTGTGCCAATACACTTATGACCTCAACATTGTCTGCATAAGATTCTAACGCTTTCATGCAGAGTTTCTCAACAAGGGGATAATCTTTTTTCTTGAGATAAAATAAAGCGGTTTCGTACAACGCCTTTTGGTGGGTACTGTCTAGTTCTACAGCTTTCTCGTAATCTTTAATGTATGCATTTCGCGCAGCTAAAATCGGTTTTATACTGTCTTTATCAATAACAGTGCTGTCAAGTTTGGGTTTAATATTTTCTCCAGCCCTGCCGCGCTGATAGTAAAAATTAGGATTTGTAGGATATTGCTCGATCAATTGTGTAAAAACACTATCTGCTTTTTTAAAATGGTTTGTCGCAATAAGCAGCTTGCCATATTCATTCATGGCAATTGCTTCATCTGTAGAAGTGGCTGCTAACTTATAATTAGTAAGTGCGTCATCAAGTGTACCTTTTGCCTGATGAGCACGAGCAATTTTTAAATAAAGACTGGGCGATTTAGGTGTTATTTCTTCGTAGCGAGAAATCGCTTCGCTATAATTCCCCACATTATACAAACTGTCTGCAATGTTCAAAGCCGAAGTCTGTTGTGCTTCGGCTTTGAGGGCTAAGATAAATAGGATTACTAGAAATCTATTCATAAACATCTTTGATTTAGATTTTTAAAGAATAAAAAGGAGCAGAAAGAGCAGCACATTGGCGGCCCCATTGATTCTAATTATTCTTTTATATTAAATCTTATACGCATTCAATTTTAAATTAATTTTCCTTTACCTCAAGGACAGCATCCAGAGTAGATTTTCCATTTACTTGAATTTCTTTCTTCTTATAATCAATGTAGGAATAAGATAAAGTTGGGTTCTCGTCTTTTAATTCAATTGTGTAATTTCCATCAAAATCTGTTACTACTCCATTTGACGTTTCTTTCTCTACGATATTTACACCAGGAAGAGGTTTACCCGTATCAAAGGCTGTTACTGTCCCGCTAATCATATGCGTAAGGTTAGAAGAGCTGACCAGACTTTGACTCCTGATTAGAAATTTTTCCAGTTCTTCTGCTTCTGCCAGAGTAAGAGTTTCTTTTTTATCAAGTGTGTTTTGTAGAGTTACTAGTTGTTCTTCTAAGGTTGCTTTGTTTGTATCATTTCCCGATTGACCTTCATTTTCACAAGAAGTAACTGCCAGCATACAAAGAGCCAGAATTTGAAATGTAATAAGCTTTATGAATATTTTCATAACACTATGAAATTTTTAAGATTTATTCAGCTACCTGAAAAACAATAGGAAGAGAATACATCACGTTTACAGGTTTACCCCTTTGCTTCCCGGCATTCATTTTTGGAATGAGGTTTATAACACGCTTAGCTTCTTCCTCTAGCACTGGATGCGGACCACGCACACCAATATCCGCTATTTCCCCATTGGTATCAATTTTAAATCTTACGTATATACGATTAACACCTTTTAAACCTAATTTTTCACCTAAACTGGTATCAAAATTTTGATTGACCAGCGAACTAATATGCTCACTCATGCACTTTTTTCGGCCTTCATTATCTAAACCTTCACAACCGGGAAAAGTGGGAATCTCATCTACAACTGCGAAAGGAACATCTGTAAGTTCGTCCTGAGTAGTTGCCTTACCTGCCTCTTGAGTTATTTGAACATTTGTTTTTTGATCGATAGCTTTTGCCAGAACCTTCCTTAAATTTTCGCGTTCATCATCAGAAAGTGAATCTATATTATCAAGTGTTATCTCAAGTTGTGCCAGCTGTTCATTTAAACTAGCATTTTCTTCTTCAATAATTTTATCAGAATCTGACGTACAGGAGACGTAAGTGATCATTCCCACAAAAAGTGGAAGCAGGATAAAGTATTTTATACTGGCTTTTGCAGCTGATTTTTTTTGTAGCATAACTATTCGTTTTTTGATTAATGATTGATTGAAAAATGTATTGATGAATGAAATTCGTTCTGTACCAAAGGCGGTATTGAGCAGCTGATTGTAATACTGCTTTTTTTCGGTTTGTGCGGCGGCTTGCTTATCGGCTACAAATTCATGTAACTCGCTAATGTTTTTTTGATACAAATAGATCACAGGATTAAACCAAAACACAATGCGCAAAACCTCAAACACCAGCAGGTCATAACTATGTAAATGTTTAACATGTACTTGCTCGTGCGCCAGTATTTCCTTTCGCGAAAGCGTATCTATTTTATCACCTAAAAAAATGGTGTTGAGAAATGTGAAAGCCGCAGTACTGTTTGGGATTGTGATGATCTGCTTATCTCCTGACTTTCTAAACCTAAAATACCGGCTTAACGCTTCATATTTTCTACAAAAAAGCCACAGGCTTATTAAAAAACCTGCTCCATAAAGCCAAAAAACGGCTGTTTGCAGGCTAAAATCGGTTTGGTTTTCTATAACCGGATTCATTGCAATTTCCTGAGGCTGATCACCAATAAAAACCGCAGGTAATTCTCTTACAATATTGGACATACTTACTGTTTCTTTTAGCATTTCTACTTCTAAAAACGGGAGAAAAAGAGCTAAAATCGGGGTAAATAATAGGTAAATCCGGTTTGCGTTAAAGAAAGTTTCTTTCTGTAACCAGATCTTATAGACGATCAGGAAAATCGCCTGAAATAGAATTACCTGAAATAAATATGCCGCCATAATTATGTGTCTTTATTGATTTCTTTTAAGATCGCTTCCAGCTCTGTCACGCTCATGTCTTTTTTCTTTACGAAAAAAGATACCATACTTTTAAAACTGCCATTGAAGTAATCGTTTACCATTTTATTCATGCTTGCGCTGCTGTAGGTCTCTTTCTTAACCTTAGGAAAATAAATATGCCCTCTGCCCTCCTTTTTATAATCTACAAACTCCTTAGTCTCGAGTATGCGCACAATGGTAGAGACGGTGTTGTAAGCGGGTTTTGGCTCTGGCATCTTATCTAGGATTGAAGCAACATTTGCTTCGCCCAGATCCCAGAGGATCTGCATTACTTCTTCTTCGGCTTTTGTGAGTTGTTTCATCTGATTTTTGCCCTTGAAAGGCTAATTTTTATATTATTTTGATCGATTTCTAAAACAAATATAACTAAATATTTAGTTTAAACTAACATTTTAGTTTAAAAATTTATTAAATAAAAAAGCTGCCTCAGTTAAAGGCAGCTTTCTTAAGTCTATTGATTTTTTTATACTAAACGTTTACTGTAATACTGACCACAAAACCTTCATAGTTGCGCACGTTAAAAACCGTATCGTCTTCAAAAATGAGATATTGCCCTTTTATTCCTTTTAGCTTTCCTGTATAAAAGGGGGTTTTAGCAAGGTTTAAAGTTTTTAGCTTTTGAGGATATTGCAGCACAGGAAACTCAATATGCGTTTCCTGATTATTTGCCATGTAATATTCCTGCGCTTCTTCAGGGATATATTGATACAGATCATCTCTGTATTGCACAAGATCTTCATCTACGATCTCATTCTTCAGCATCTTACGCCAGTTAGTTTTATCTGCAATGTGATCTTTTAAGGCAACTTCAGTAATACCGGCGAGATAACGATTAGGTACTTCTACGATCTCAATTGCTTCATGCGCTCCTTGATCTATCCACCGTGTAGGTATTTGTGTCTTTCGGGTTACCCCTACTTTTATACTGCTCGAGTTAGCCAGGTAAACTACGTGCGGTTGCAGTTGTACCTTTTTCTCAAAATCAAGATCTCTTTCTTCTATATCTAGGTGTGCTTTGCTCAGTTCAGGACTTATGATCCAGTCTGCTGCTTGAGGTACTTTATAGAAATCATCATAGCAATAGCCCTGGCGATAGATCTTCTTATCTTTACCACATTCCAGACATTGATATCTAAGAAACTCTATACGTATCTCTTTGTCTATTAGCTGGTTTACATGAATAAAATCTGTGTCAAAAAGCAAGTAGTATTGAACTGGATTTTGCAATTCTGTTTGCATTTTTTTTAAGACACCCTGATATTGCATAAATTTTAAAGTTTGTTGAAAATTTCAAATTAAAAAAACTTAATTTAGACCGCTACTTTCTTGCAAAAGTGCAAAATAAAGGCCTAAAGATACTAACAAAATGCCGATTCCATTAGTCAACTCCATAGCGTCCTGGTTCCTCAAAAAGCGTATTCACCAGATGGAATTGTTCTTAAAATACCCTCATGATGTGCAAAATGAGCTATTGCTCAAGCTGGTACAGCGTGCGCGTTTTACAGAAATAGGTAAGTTATACAACTTTAGCGGCATACGTAATTATGAAGATTTTGCCCGCAATGTCCCTTTGTCTTGTTATGAAGGTAGTCAACCCAATATAGAACGCGGCAGACGAGGTGAATCTAACATTTTCTGGCCCAGCCAGATCAAATGGTTTGCACAAAGCAGCGGTACCACAAATGCACGCAGCAAATATATTCCGGTAAGTCCGGAATCTCTTGAAGAATGTCATTATGCAGCAAGCAAAGATCTACTCTGCATGTACCTCAACAATAACCCGGAAGCTCAGCTTTTTACAGGCAAGAGCCTTAGGCTAGGTGGCAGTAAAAAACTCTATGAAAGCAATGGTACTTCTTACGGTGATTTATCTGCCATTTTGATCGATAATATGCCTTTTTGGGCCGAATTTAGCAGTACTCCCGGCAACGAGGTTTCTCTTATGAGTGACTGGGAAACTAAGATGCAGGCAATAGTAGATGAAACGATAAACGAAAATGTAACCAGTCTTGCCGGTGTGCCCAGCTGGATGCTTGTTTTACTCAATAACGTTCTAGATTCTACTAAGGGAAAAACCATTTTTGATATCTGGCCTAACCTTGAAGTTTACTTTCACGGCGGTGTAAGTTTTGATCCTTACCGTGATCAATATAAAAAGTTATTGCCGTTGAATGACTTTAAATATTATGAGATTTATAATGCTTCTGAAGGGTTCTTTGCTATTCAGGATCAAAACGACTCCAGCGAATTACTTTTAATGCTCGATTATGGGATCTTCTATGAGTTCATTCCCATGGAAACGTATAATACACCTGACGAGAAAATTATTCCGCTTAGCGCAGTAGAAAAAGGTAAAAATTACGCACTAGTCATTACTACTAATGCTGGGCTTTGGCGTTATAAAGTGGGCGACACAGTACGCTTTACTTCAATTAATCCTTACCGAATACGAGTGACGGGCAGAACCAAGCATCACATCAATGCTTTTGGCGAAGAACTTATAATCGAAAATGCAGAACAGGCTTTAAAGAAAGCTGCCGCGATCACAAATTCTGAAATTGTAGATTATACTGCCGCTCCTATTTTTATGGATGGCAAGAGCAAAGGCGCTCATGAATGGATCATTGAGTTTAAAGTGAAACCTACAAATGCCCAGATATTTAATCAGGTTCTTGATGAATCATTGATGGAGATCAATAGTGATTATGAGGCCAAGCGTTTTAATAACATCACCTTAAATGCCCCTAAAATTCACATAGCCAGGGAGAAACTATTCTACGACTGGCTTAAAGCCAAAAATAAACTGGGCGGGCAGCATAAAGTACCTCGTCTTAGTAACACAAGAGAATATGTAGATGAACTATTAAGCCTCAACGCGTAGGACTTAATTTTGGCTTTTTGCTCTTCAACGAAAAAAGTCGTCGTTTAACTAAAAACTTTTTTCTCTAAGCTTTATCCCTATACTTTAGAGGTAACAAATCATAACTCAAAACACTCACATAGTCTTGATAGGACTAAAGCTTTGATACCAGCAGCAGTATTTAACTCAAAATATTGCTGCTAGATCAAAGTATTTTTTTTGCCATAAAATTTATCAACAAACAGAATATAATCTTACCCAACTATAAATCGAGAAAGCCGCACAACTTATAGTTGATGCGGCTTTTTTTTATTTCAATTTAAATAATCTCTTTTTAAGAAACTGCTTTTAATTTCTTAATCGTTGATTTTTCAAGTTTATGTTCTGCATATTCTCGTGTTACCTCAAGTTCACCTTCTTCAGAGCTTGGGAGATCAAACATAGCGTCTGTAAGTATAGCTTCACATAAAGAGCGTAATCCTCGTGCTCCTAATTTGTATTCTATAGCTTTCTCAACAATATAATCAAGAGCATCGTCTGTGATTTCAAATTCTATATTATCCATCTCAAACAATTTTTCATATTGTTTAATGATGGCATTTTTAGGCTGAGTAAGAATAGCTCTTAGGGTTCCTGTATCGAGCGGGTTCATGTGAGCAAGAACAGGCAAGCGACCAATAATTTCAGGTATTAACCCAAAATCTTTAAGATCACGCGGGATTATGTATTTAAGAAGATTATCCTTCTCGATCACATCTTCACTTTTACTTGCACTAAAACCTACAGCCTGCATATTAAGACGCTTGCTTATATTACGCTCAATACCATCAAAGGCTCCTCCTGCAATGAAAAGTATATTTTCAGTATCTACTTCAATAAATTTTTGATCAGGATGTTTTCTTCCACCTTTAGGCGGAACATTTACAACAGTTCCCTCAAGCAATTTAAGTAAAGCCTGCTGTACGCCTTCACCGCTTACATCACGAGTAATTGAGGGATTATCGCTTTTACGTGCGATCTTATCGATCTCATCTATAAAAACAATACCGCGTTGTGCTTTTTCAAGATTGTAATCTGCTGCCTGCAATAACCTGGTGAGAATGCTTTCTACATCTTCACCTACATAACCGGCTTCTGTAAGTACAGTAGCATCTACAATAGCAAGTGGCACATTAAGCATGCGTGCAATGGTTTTAGCCATGAGGGTTTTACCTGTACCGGTCTGGCCTACCATTATAATATTACTTTTTTGAATCTCTATATCATCTTCTGAAACAGGTTGCAACAATCTTTTGTAATGGTTGTACACCGCTACAGATAAAATCTTTTTTGTTGACTCCTGGCCAATAATATATTGATCAAGGAAATCTTTAATCTCTTTTGGTTTTTTAAGCATTAGTTCATTTGCAAAATCGCCATGGTCTATGTCTTTAGATTCTTCTAAAACAATACCATGCGCCTGCTCTATACATCTGTCGCAGATGTGAGCGTCAAGACCCGCTATCAAAAGGTTGGTCTCGGGTTTCTTTCTTCCGCAAAATGAACATTCTAATTCTTCCTTCGCCATAATTCACATATTTGATCTTTTTACAAGTTTTATCTAGCAAATAAAAAGACCGATGTATTAGTAAATCTGCCTTTGTTTAGGCAGTAACATTCTCTGTTAAGCTTATTCTCTGGTCAGGATTTCATCAATCATACCATATTCTAAAGCTTTATCTGCTTTCATCCAGTAATCCCTGTCACTATT
This sequence comes from Leeuwenhoekiella sp. A16, assembly GCF_047946675.1. Taxonomy (GTDB): domain Bacteria; phylum Bacteroidota; class Bacteroidia; order Flavobacteriales; family Flavobacteriaceae; genus Leeuwenhoekiella. Next base: position 2,266,856 of record NZ_CP172313.1, on the reverse strand, counting down.
CTCATAAACAGTTTCATAAGTTTGACCAGAATGTTTTGCTATTATTTTATATAACTCTTCTTTAAGCATTATTATTTCTTTTGCTGTGATCTCAATATCACTAGCCTGTCCCTGAGCTCCACCCATAGGCTGGTGAATCATCACTCTTGAATGCGTTAACCCACTGCGTTTTCCTTTAGCACCTGCACATAAAAGCACAGCAGCCATAGAAGCAGCCATACCAGTGCATATTGTTGCTACATCTGGCTTTATGAACTGCATGGTGTCGTATATACCTAAACCGGCATAAACGCTTCCGCCTGGTGAATTGATGTATATCTGTATATCTTTAGCAGCATCTGTACTTTCTAAAAATAAAAGCTGTGCCTGTACGATGTTTGCAACCTGATCATTGATGCCGGTACCTAAAAATATAATACGGTCCATCATTAATCTTGAGAATACATCCATAGCGACTGCATTCATTTGTCTTTCTTCAATAATATTAGGTGTAAGACTTACCGGATACATACTACTCATAATTTTATCGTAGTACATACTATTCACCCCGTGATGCTGGATGGCATATTTTTCAAATTCTTTTCCGTAATCCATAGTATTTTAAAATTCATTTTTCGCAATAGCGAAATATTTATTGTAGTAATAAAAAAGGTGTAATAACACCTTAATCTATAATAGTTAAAAAAGGCGTCTAACTTGATGGTTAAACGCCTTAAATATACTATTTATATTATAGAATCACTATTTATAGACTTCTTTGACAAACTCATCAAAAGTTACTTCTTTAGTCTCAAGATTTACATTTTCCTTAAAGAAATCAAGCAATTTTTTATTCATTAATTGCTCAGATAATCTTCTTACTTCATCCTGATTACCTAAAATACGAGCAGCGATATTGTCTAACTCCTGATCATCAGGATTAAGTTGACCATATTGTGCCATTTGTGCTTTGATCATCTCTTTAGCATACGCTTTCAACTCTTCAAAAGTTACCTGCAGGTTGTTTTCTGAAATAATCTTTCCTTCTATAAGTTGATATCTCAATCCTTTTTCAGAACGATCAAATTCTTCTACAGCCTCATCAAAACTTAATTCTTTCTCGCCAGATTTTTGAATCCATTTTTTAAGGAATTCTGACGGAAGCTCAAATTTTGTATTCTCAATAAGATTTTCTGTAACCGCGTTTAAAAGTTGCTGATCTGCCTGCTGCTCAAATTGAGACTCAGCGTCCTGCTTAATCTTTTCTTTCAATTCGGTAACGCTCTTAACCGCATCTTTACCGTAAAGTTTATCAAACAATTCCTGATCAAAATCTGCCAGTTCACGTTTGTTTACCTCTTCTACTGTAAAAGAAACCTCAACATCTTTCTCATTAGCATCTTCTTCAGATATTTTAAGATTAGCATAGTAATCTGCAGCTTCAGCAAAAAGACCTTTTGTTTTAACGGTGATAACATCTCCCACTTTTGCACCTACAAAAGCATTAAGGTTTTTCTTCCCCTTTAGCTTTTCAAGTTCTAGCGTTGTTTTATTATCAATCTCTTCATCTTCATTTTTAAATGATCCTGTAAGCTCATCTCCTTCTTCTGCAACTTCTTTGCTTACGATCTTACCATATTGCTTTTGTATGGTTTTAAGTTGATTATCTATCATCTTATCGTCTGCAACTACTTTATAACTTGTAATTGCTTCTTTAGGAGAAAGATCAACATCAAATTTAGGAGCAAGACCTAATTCAAATTCAAAAGAATAGTCACCAGCATCCCAATCAAGATTATCCTGATCTTTAGGTAAAGGATTACCTAAAACGTCAAGTTTCTCTTCGGTAAGATATTTTTGTAATGCGTCTTGCAACAATTTATTTACCTCATCAACAAGCACAGCTTTACCGTACTGTTTTTGCACAAGGCCCATAGGCACATGTCCTTTTCTAAAACCCGGTATGTTAGCAGATTTACGGTAGTCTTTTAAAACTTTTTCAACTTTACCGCTATAATCAGTCTTTGCAATATCTACTTTAAGTACTGCATTAAGCTCGTCAATATTCTCTCTTGTTATGTTCATTTTCTATGGACTTTTTCCTAATAAAAATAAGAGTGCAAAAGTACATATTTTTTATATCTCTGCAAAGTTTTAAGTATTTGGTTAACAGTCACCTTCTATTCCTCTTTTATCAGCGAAAAAAGAATAGACTGAAACAACGATAGCAGCAGGCTGAAAATTAAAGCATACCACACTCCATCTACCTGAAATCCCGACACAAAATAACCGGCAAGGAGAACAACAATGGCATTTATAATTAATAAAAAGAGACCAAAAGTTAAAATCGTAATGGGTAGGGTGAGAATAATCAATAATGGTTTAACGATTAATTTAAGCAATGCAAGCACAATAGCCACAACAACCGAAGTTAGAAATGAGTCTACATAAATACCCGGCAATATGTTTGCCAGTAAAAGAACAGCTAGTGCTGTTAATAACAGCTTGGTGATTGTCTTCATTTTAAAAAATTTTAAATCTTTCTCTAAATTACAATTATATATTTTAACGAAAAAAGCCTCCAAATGGAGGCTTTTTGATATAAAATGACCGATTTTTAATTCACATCATTGCTTATTGTAACGGTATTGTAGTTACCAATATTGACTACAGGAACCGTAGAATTATACTGATTATTTACAGCTTTAATAACAAGATTTGCAACATAAGCATATCCTCGTGGTGTTGGGTGAACACCATCAAGTGAAAATGCCCCGCCAGTAACAAATGCTGCAGTTAACATACCTGCGTCATAAGATATACCACTGGTCGCAACAGTCTCTAATGCTTTTTGAGCATCTACAAAAGCAAGACCATTAGCCTGAGCCAGCGCTTTTATTGTCGCATTGTAAGCGGTTTGCGCTGTTTTAACAAGAACCTGTTCTTCAGTAGTTAAAACAAGTGCGTCTCCTAAAGGAACACCAACTCCCATAACAGAAGCCGGATTAGAAGGATCTGCTAAAGTACCTATGATTGAAGAAGCCGGTAAAACAACAAGATCCTGTGCAGCTGCCTGTCTTAAATTAGGTAATGAACCGCCTGCAGGATTTGGCAAAACAGTAAGATCTTCATCTGTTATAACGACTGCATTTTGACCGGCCTGAAAAGTGATCGTTCTGGCAGCAGCTTCTTCTGCACTTATGTATCCTAAAAAGGCATAAGTAGCAATAGCATTATTATAATCTGTATACGATTGATTTACAAAGGCAGCCGTTTGCGCATCAAGAGGAATTGCATTGTAAGGCACAGTTGTAAAGTAAGGTATAGAAGTAATATCTGGAATATTGATCAAAACACCTCCTGATGCACCAGCGCTTAAAGCTGTTACCATCTTGTTATAAGCAGCAGCAAAAACATTAGGATCTGTAATATCATTACCTCCATAAGTAGTAGGGTCAAAATTTCCTTTTTGATCTACACCTACTCCACCAGAAGTAGCGTAAGAAAGAATATCATTATTACCAATCCACAGCGCAAAAAAGCTAGGGTCCTGAGCAACGGCATCACCTATAACTGTAGCATCTGCAGAAGAAGCAAATCTTGCAAAATAAGGATTTGAGGCACCTGTTGCCACACCGGCAACATTACCGTAACCAGGCGCAAGCAAATGGAAACTTTTAGCTCCCGGAACACCCATGTTATTATAAGAACCTTCCAATTTTCCCGAAACATCTGTTGTAGAAGTGCCGGCTAACCGTGCAGGAGCAGGACCGTTAGCGCCTACAGAAAGCACGTAGCGATTTGCCGTTATTGGCTGACCACCCAATACTAATCCACCCAAATTATCATTCACCAATGGCTGCCTAAAATCACCACCACCAGCAAAGCTAAACTGCTGAGCAAGAATGTTAGGATATGAATTTTCCTGACCAGTAACATATAGCGCACCATCAGCATAACCGGCCGTTAGTGAGTTACCAACTGCTACAAAATTTGAAAAATCTGCATCTCCGCTGGTATAAACACCTTGATCTTTAATTGAATTATTTAGTTCGGGCTCGCAGGATGTAATTGCTAAAGCGAGAAGCCCTAAATACTTTATATATATTTTCATCTTAAAAAGCTTTATTAGGATTATAGACTGTAGGTTATACCAATACCAGGAATAAACGCGCTTGATTTATAAGTTCCACCAAAAGGAACATTTTGCCCGTTTTCTGTATAATAGTCATAAGAAGCCTTAACCTCTTCAAATCGCAGATATAAGAAAGAAGCGTCTATCGCAAATTTGTCTGAAACGTTAAATGACAAACCACCAGTAAAACCATTAGCATCGTTACGCGGAGTTTCGGGAGCAAAATATCCTGGTTGCACAGGAGATTGATCAAAGTAATAACCCGCTCTTAAAGTGAAGTTCTCATTAGCGACGTACTCCATACCAAATTTATAAGTAGAAGAATTCTCATAGTTTCTAGGGTTAAATGCCTCCAGACCATTTGAGAAATTGATATCCAGATTTTCATATACATCCCAGAATGTACGGCTAAAATCGAAGTTAAACGTCCATTTTTCGCCTAAATCATATGATAAACCTACTGTTAATTCTGCCGGCAACGGTAATGAAGCTTCAAAACCTGTAGTCCCATTTGATGGAATAATCGTAGTAGGACTTACAACAATTGGTTGTCCTGAATCATTAGGGAAATTAGAAAAAGTTGCTTCACCTTCTTTTGAATCTAAAATGATCTCTGAGCGGTAATTGGCACCTATTCTAAAATTATCTGTAACGTTGAATAACGTACCTACAGACCAACCCCAGTTTGTAACTCCAGAATCATCTACAGTGATATTAGACCTATCTCCATCGATATCGCTAAGGGTACGATTTGCATTTCTGTTAAAGTTTACATTACCTGTTACAAAGATGGGACCCCCACCTATGCTTAACTTATCATTGATCTTGATAGAAGCCAATGGCTGAAAAAATATAGCTGACAGCTCAATATTATTCACTAAATGAGAACCAGCCCAGTCTGTAGGGTATTCTACACTACTTCCATAAGGCGTATAAACAGCTAGCCCAACACTTAACCAATCTGTTGCTGCATAAGAACCGTACACGTAAAAAGGTGTTCCCGTAGGGCTATCTGTATCTGCATACTGCCCATAATTGCTGTTCTGCCAGGCAACATCAGAAAAAACAGCACTAACACCTGCACTAATGTTTAATCGATTTTCCAGGTAAACGAGTCCGGCTGGATTGAAAAACGCCAACTCTGCACTATTTACGTAAGCCACACCTGTGTGACCCATCGCAAGGGCGCGTTGACCCTGTAATGCTACGCGATACCCACCAGCGTAACTCGTAGCTGCAATAACCAAAAAAGCAGCCGCCAATAATATGTTTTTTCTCATATTTTTAGGGGTTAGTTAAATTAATAGATTAATAATTTTTGCCTTAAATATTATGAATGCGGCAAATATCAATGCAATTTAATACAAATATATTATGCATACATAGTAAATGAGTGCGACAATGTTATAAAAATTTTACAACATTTTGATAAAAATCTTTGGGATTTTCTGCGTGCAGCCAATGACCTGCATCAGAAATTGTTTGAATAGTACTGTGAGGGAAATGTTTTTTTACCAATTCAAAATCGTCATCTTGTATGTAATTTGATTTTGATCCTCTAAGAAAGAGAACTTCGCCATTATATATCTCATCTAGCTCTAAAGCCTCTCCTATAGCTTCGGGATTTGAGCTTAAAACCTCAAGATTCATTCTAAGGGCAAGTGTTTTATCTTTTTTCCAATATAGATTCTTTAATAAAAATTGGCGCGTCCCCCAATCCTGAATATATTGAGCCATAAACTCATCTGCATCACCTCTTGATTTAAGGGCATCAGGATTATTACTAAGAGCCGCTAAACCTTCTAAAATTTGTTGATGATGTGGTGCGTAATATTTAGGAGCAATATCTGCTATTACTAACTTCTCTACTATTTCGGGAAATTTTACAGCAAATTTCATTGCAGTTTTACCTCCCATAGAATGACCTAAAAGTATGATCTTATCAAAACCATGATGGTCACAATACGCTTTAAGATCTGTTGCCAGAATATCGTAATTAAACTCATCACTATGAAAACTCCGCCCATGATTACGTTGATCTACAAGATGCAGAGCATAACCATCTTCTGCAAAATGAGTCGCAAGGGTTTTCCAGTTATCACCCATACCCAAAAAGCCGTGCAGAATCACAAAGGGCTTCCCCTCTCCTATAATATTTGAATGTAAAAGCATTAGCTAAGTTTGTCTAGATATTTATCAATAACCATTTCAAGACCCTGATATAAAGATTCTGCGATAAGCGCATGACCAATTGATACCTCGAGTAAACCGGGAATACTATCTTTAAAAAATTCAATATTATCGAGTGACAGGTCATGACCGGCATTTATACCAAGATCAAGATCCCCAGCTAAAAAAGCTGCTTCCACATAAGGTTTTACAGCATCCTTATCTCCCTTTCCGTAACCTTCAGCATAAGCTTCAGTATATAATTCAATACGATCTGTACCAGTTTCTTTAGCGCCCTCAATCATTGTAAGATCTGGATCTACAAAAATAGATGTGCGTATACCATTCTTTTGGAACTCAGCAACGACCTCTTTTAAGAAGGTTTTATTTTTAATGGTATCCCAGCCGGCATTACTAGTGATGGCATCGACACTATCTGGAACAAGTGTAACCTGAGCGGGTTTAACCTCAAGCACAAGATTTATGAACTTTTCTACAGGATTTCCTTCAATGTTAAGCTCTCTTTTAACAACCTCTTTGAGATCTCTGGCGTCCTGATATCTTATATGCCTTTCATCGGGTCTTGGGTGTATAGTAATTCCCTGAGCACCAAAGCGCTCAATATCTTTCACGGTTTTAATAAGATCTGGCACATTACCACCTCGCGAATTGCGGAGTGTAGCTATCTTATTAACGTTTACGCTCAGTTTTGTCATAGCAATAATTGTAACTTTACCTCGCAAAAATACGAAGTAGGACAAAGGTATGCCCTTAATTATTTTAATTAAATTGCATTACGACATATGAATATTCAGGACTACATAATAAACGATATAGAACCTCTAGCAGAAAGCGAAACATTAGGAATGGCTCAGGATCTTTTTTCCCAGACCACATACTCCCATGTTCCCGTTATGCAAGACGATATTTTTTTAGGCTGTCTAGCTGAGAATGATGTGCATTGCCACAAAGCAGAAGAAATCATAGGCAATCAAAAACACCTGTACGAAGGATTTTTTGTTAAAGAAGAGACTAACTGGTTAGATATTTTAGAAATTTTCGCTCAGAACAGCACCAACATTATGCCCGTATTAGATGATACTAACCACTATTTGGGGTATTATGAACTGTCTGATGTTATGAGCTATTTTAATAATACACCATTTTTAAGTGAACATGGGAGTATTATTGTAGTAGAACGAGGAGTTTTAGATTATAGCTTTAGCGAAATATGCCAGATCATAGAATCTAATGATGGTAAAGTGCTGGGTCTTTTTATATCTAAAATGGAAAATGATGTAGTTCAGATATCAATAAAATTAGGTACTAATGTTAGCTTTAATGATATTCTACAGGCTTTTAGAAGATATGGATATGTGATATTGTCAAATCATCAGGAGGATGCATTTATAAAGGATCTTAGAGATCGTTCTAATTATCTCGAGAAGTATTTAAATATATAATCCTGAAAGCTCACTCTATGAAAGTAGGCATCTACGGTCAATTTTACCATACTAATTCCGGAATCTATGTACAGCAGCTTCTTGATATCTTAGATCAAAAAGGTGTGACTGTAATTATTGAAGAAAACTTTCTCAAACTAATTCATGAGAATGAAGAGATCGAGAAAACATATAGTCACTTTAGCACCTTTGAAGAACTTGATAACAGCTATGATATTTTTTTCAGCATAGGAGGAGATGGAACGATATTACAGACTATTACTTATGTGCGCGATCTCAACATCCCTATTGTAGGGATAAATACCGGGAGGCTTGGTTTTTTAGCTTCAATTCAAAAAGAAAAAATAGCTTCTTCAATAAAAGATATTATAAACAAGAATTATACGATTTCTGAGCGTTCTCTTGTAGCTGTAGAGGTAGATGGCAGAGCTATAGAAGGCATTGAGAATCTCAATTTTGCCCTAAATGAAATAACTGTAAGCCGCAAGAATACAACCTCTATGATCTCTGTAGAAACGTATCTAAATGGCGAGAAGCTTACAAGTTATTGGGCAGATGGCTTAATTGTGTCAACACCTACTGGCTCCACGGGTTATTCATTAAGCTGTGGCGGCCCTGTAATTATGCCCAACACATCGAGTTTCATTTTGACTCCTATAGCACCACATAATCTTAATGCTAGACCACTTGTAGTGCCAGATGATACAATAATTACACTTAAGGTCTCTGGACGAGAAAAGAATCACCTCATATCATTAGATTCTCGCATTGCGACACTTCCCGTAGAAACTGAAATAACATTAAAAAAAGCGGCTTTTACAATAAAGCTTGTAGTTTTAGAAGAAGACACCTTTCTTACAACACTGCGCAAAAAACTTTTATGGGGAGAAGATAAACGCAACTAAGCAATAAAGCGAAGCATTTTAAGTTTATCAGGAAGACTATTTTACGCATTTTGTCGTAGCCTGAACATTATTGTTATATTTGCAAACTTTTAAAGCCTATGAGGTATTTGACGATTGGTATAATCGCCATTTTATACTGTTTTTCAGCACAGAGCCAAACTTATGAAATTGGCGTTTATGCAGGAGGAGCTAATTACATAGGGGATGTGGGTAAGACCAATTACATCAATCCCACTTCACCCGTTTTTGGTGGTATATTAAAATGGAATCGCAGTCCGCGTCACTCCTTTAGGTTCAGCTTATTGGCAGGAAACATAGAAGGAAAGGATACAGAGTCAAAAGAAACCAGACGTAATCTGCGCGGCTATGAATTTGAAAGTAAGTTAATTGAAGCATCATTAGGTCTGGAATACACCTTTTGGGAATTTGACATGCATGAAGGAGGGAGACCTGCAACACCGTACTTATATACGGGATTCACGTATTTTAATCACGATGAATTTGCTCTTGATCCTAATATTGATGAATTGGTCAATACGGGATCAGCCTGGAACGTGGCAATACCAATGGTGATAGGCTTTAAAGCAGCGGTGGCAGACCATTTTGTTCTGGCTATTGAAATGGGCGCACGATATACCTTCACAGATAATCTGGATGGTAGTGTTCCCTCAACCAAGGAATATGGCAACGTGAGCTTCGGAAATATTAATAATAACGACTGGTATATGTTTAGCGGTTTAACCCTTACATATACCTTTGGCAGACGACCGTGTTACTGCGGTTTTTAAGTACTGATAAATGGATTTTATAGATCAAATAGATCGAAAAAAATTACCTAAGCACATAGCTGTCATCATGGACGGCAATGGTCGTTGGGCAAAAAAGCAGGGCCTCATGCGAGTGGCTGGTCATAAAAAAGGAACCAAAGCTGTAAGACAAACGGTTGAAGCTGCTGCAGAATTAGGTATAGACCACCTAACCATGTATGCTTTCTCTACAGAAAACTGGAACCGACCTAAAATTGAAGTAGATACTTTAATGAAGTTGCTGGTTTCCTCCTTAAAAAAAGAGATCAAAACCCTTCAGGACAATAATATTTCTTTAAACGCCATTGGCGCTTTATCTTCCCTTCCTGACAAAGCCCAAAAAGAACTGCAGGAAGTTATTGAACTTACAAAAGCCAATACCGGTCTTAGATTAACGTTAGCCCTTAGTTACGGCTCGCGCGAAGAGCTGGTAAAAAGCGTAAGGGATATCTGTGAAAAAGTTAAAAAAAACTTAATTTCGCCACACTTAATTGATGAGGCAGTCATTAATGAGCATTTGTATACCTATGATATGCCAGATGTTGATCTCCTTATTCGCACGAGTGGAGAACAACGCATAAGTAATTTTTTACTTTGGCAAATAGCCTATGCAGAGCTCTATTTTACACCAGTTCTCTGGCCCGATTTTAGAAAAAATCATCTGTACGAAGCAATTTATAATTACCAACAAAGAGAAAGACGATTTGGAAAGACGAGTGAGCAAATTAATTAAGCAGATGCCTAAAAAAGCCCTGATTATAGCAGTTTTATTTTACTGCTTTACCTACACAACCCTTCAAGCTCAAAATGACCTTCCCGTTGCAGACGGCAAGCAATATGAGATAGGTACGATTTCTGTAGTAGGTTCTACTCAATATAACGAGCAAACCATTATAGCGTATACCGGCTTAAAAACCGGAGATGTACTCTATCTTCCCGGTGACCGCATAAGTAATGTAATTAAAAAATTATGGAGTCTGGACTTGTTCAGTGACATTAATTTATATGTTACTAACATTAACGGCAATGTTGTTGACCTACAGCTTGAAATAACAGAAGTACCTGAGCTTAATAAGGTTACTATTACCGGTATTAAGGAAAAGAAAACTAAAGAGCTTATAGATGACAACAATCTAAAAAAGGGCGCTAAGGTTACAGAAAACTTAATCACTACTACTAAATTCTACATTGAGAACAAGTACAAAAAAGAAGGTTATCTCAATTCTAAAGTTAATATAATAACTCGTCCTGTTGAAGATTCTACTAAAGCAGAAAAAGTAGACATGCTTATTAATATTGAAAAGAGCGACAGGGTAAAAATAGATGATATCGTTTTTGAAGGTAATGAACAACTGTCTGACGCTAAGTTGCGCAAACAGATGAAAAATACCAAGAAGAAAAATCTAATTAGATTCTGGAAGCGTTCAAAATATATCGCAGATGATTATGAAGAAGATAAAGAAGCTGTAGTCAACAAATACAAAGAAAAAGGCTTTCGCGATGCGCGTATAACCTCAGACACTTTAATTCATTCTGGTGAAGACCTGATCACATTAAAACTTAATGTGGAAGAGGGTGAAAAATATTACATAGGAGACATCAATTTCTTAGGAAACACTGTTTACACAGACAGACAACTGGCAAATCAATTAGGTCTTGCAAAAGGGGATGTTTACAACGGGGTTCTTTTAAAAGAGCGTATAGCTAAAGAAGGTGATCCTGATGCAGATGATCTTTCAAACTTATATAAAAACAGTGGGTACCTTTTCTCTACAATAAATCCTGTTGAAGTAAATGTGGAAAATGACACCATTGATTTCGAAATCAGGATTACAGAAGGAAAACTGGCTTATTTTGACAGAATAACAGTTGCAGGTAATGAAAAAACTAACGATCGCGTTATTTACCGTACGCTGCGTACAGCTCCAGGTAAGCGTTATAGCCAGGCTGCCGTTTTGCAAACCGTACGAGAACTTGGGCAAACAGGTTTCTTTGATCCGGAACAGCTGAATCCTCAATTTTTAAATGCAGATCCTTATGCTGGTACAATTGACATTAATTATGATGTTGTAGAGCAGGGAGCCAGCCAGATCGAGCTACAAGGAGGTTACGGTGGCGGTGGTTTTGTGGGGACCCTCGGTCTTTCATTTAACAACTTCTCTATTCAAAATATATTTAATAAAGAAGCTTATCAGCCTTTACCTATGGGTGATGGGCAGAAGTTTAGCTTACGTGCTCAGGCAAGTACTTATTATCAAACCTATAGTGCTTCATTAGTAGAACCATGGTTAGGTGGTAAAAAACCGGTACAGTTCTCATTCTCCTTTTCACATAGTATTCAATACCTATATAACTATTCTACGAGAGGAGCAGATGTAGACAAGGATCGTCGTTTCTTAATTACCGGGGGTTCTATTGGACTGGCAAAAAGACTTGAAAAACCTGATAATTACTTCCAATTATCACACGCAATAAGTTTTCAGCATTTTGATTTGAAGAACTATAATGTGGGACTCTTTACATTTGGAAATGGATCTGCAGAAAATCTTGCATATACCATAGGTATATCACGTAATGAAGGTGATGTAAACCCAATATTCCCGCGTTCTGGATCTAAATTTAACCTTACGGCGAAATTGACTCCTCCATATTCTGCATGGAATGGTACTGACTATAAAGAATTAGCAGAACAGAGAGCAGAAGCTGTTGACAATAATGATTCTGAAGCAATAGCAAAAATTGATCAGGAGCGTTTTAACTGGTTAGAGTATTACAAAATTAAATTTGAAGGCCAGTGGTTCACACAGCTTGTAGGTAAATTTGTTCTAAGTAGTAAAGCAGAATTTGGTTTCTTAGGCGCCTACAACAATGATCGTGGTATCCCTCCATTTGACCGCTTTTTCTTAGGTGGTGACGGTTTAGGAGGTTACGCTCTCGATGGTCGTGAAGTAATACGTTTACGTGGTTACCCTAACCAGTCTGTAGTACCTCAGGATCGTGCAGAGAATAGTACTTTAACCTCTAGTGATGGTGCTACGGTTTACAACAAATTTGAATTTGAATTGCGTTACCCTATCACATTAAAACCATCAGCCTCTATCTATATGTTAGCTTTCGCTGAAGGCGGTGCTTCTTTTGACAATTTTAAAGACTTTGATCCGTTCTCATTAAACAGATCTGCCGGTGCCGGGATTCGTATCTTTATGCCAGCCTTTGGTTTACTGGGGATTGATTTTGGTTATGGGTTTGATCCTATTCCGGGTACCTTAGGAGGTGCTAACGGTTGGGAAACTCACTTTATAATTGGACAACAATTTTAATTTGGCACGATATTTTCTAATACCATCAATGCTTATGAGAAACAAAGTTCTTTTACTAGGTCTCGCTCTGCTGTTCGCAGGCATATCAGTTAAAGCACAGCGTAGCATACGTATTGGGTATATAGATATGGATTATATACTTGAGAATGTTCCTGAATATAAGGAAGCTCAGGGTCAACTTGACAATAGAGTTAATGAATGGAAAAATGAGATCGATTCTAAACTTGCTGAAGTTGAACAAATGCAAAAAACGCTTGATAATGAGCGCGTACTTCTAACACAGGAATTGATAGAAGAACGGGAAGATGAGATTTCATTTTTAAAAAATGAGATTCAGGATTATCAACAAAAACGTTTTGGCCCTCAGGGTGATCTAATGATACAGCGCAGTAATCTGGTTAAGCCAGTGCAAGATCAGGTTTTTAACGCTGTGCAGGAGATATCAAAAAACAGACAATATGATTTTGTTTTTGATAAATCTGCAGATCTCGTTATGCTTTATGCCAGTGAGCGCCATGACATAAGTGATCAGGTTTTACTAAGCATTAACCGCGCCTCTAAAAGGAAGCAGGTAAATAGTAAAAAAGATAAAAACGAACTTGAGAAAAGCGAGGCTCTTACTGTAGAGCAACAGCAAGAAATTACAGAACGCGAGAAGGAGGCTAATGCTAAGCGCGAAGAACGTGAAAAGTTAATAGAAGATAGACAGACGCAACGTGAAGAAGAACGAGCTGCTAAAGAAAAAGCCTTTAAAGAACGCAGAGAGCGCTTATTAGAAGAGCGTCAAAATAGGAAAGACTCTATCGCTGCTGCCAGAAATAATAAAGGTAATGAGGCTACTCCTGTAAAAACAGAAGAAGGTAAACCAGAAATGAGTGCAGAAGAGCGCAAGCAACAGATTCTAAAAGAGCGTCAAGCGCGAAAAGATTCAATTTTAGAAATACGCCAGAAAAAAAGAGATTCTATTATTCAGGCAAGAGAGCGTAAAAAAGATTCTGTATCAAACAGTAAAAACAATATCCCCTAACCTCAGGGTTAAGACAAAATGAGGTATTTTACAAGAATTAATTATAACACTTAATATTTTTTTGAAATGAAACACATGAAGACCCTAGTTGTAGCGATTGCTCTAATTTTAGGAACGTCCGGATTTATGAATGCACAGGATTCTAAAATTGCACATATTGCAACACAGGAATTACTTACCCAAATGCCAGAATACAAACAAGCACAGGCAGATCTTGAGAAACTACAAACTTCTTACGATTCTCAAATTCAGGAAATGGGTACCGGACTTCAACAAACAATGGAGCGTTACGGTCGTGAAGCAGAAACAAAAACTGATGAAGAAAACCTAAAGCGCCAGGCAGAAGTTGAAAAAACACGTAATTCTATAATGGAATTTCGTCAAAACGCGCTTCGTGATCTTCAGAAAAAAGAAGGAGAGCTTTTAAAGCCTGTATATGAAAAAGCACGTACTGCCATTCAAAAAGTAGCTCGCGCTAAAGGATATCAATATGTAATGGATAGCACAACCGGTGCTGGTCTTATATTAGCAGACGGTTACGACCTTATGCCAGATGTAAAGAAAGAATTAGGTATTTAAGTAGAAATATCAGCCTAAATAGTTCAAAAAACCGCCTTTTTACGGCGGTTTTTTTAATTTTAGAAAATGAATAATAACCCCATAGGCGTATTTGACAGTGGCGTAGGCGGCACTTCTATCTGGAAAGAAATAATTACGCTGCTCCCTAATGAGAATACAATCTACCTGGCAGACGTAAAAAACGCCCCCTACGGCGAAAAATCGGCTGAAGAAATTCAGAAATTGTCGATTAAAAATACTGAGCTACTTATAAGTTTAGGGTGCAAAATAATTGTAGTTGCCTGTAACACTGCCACTACAAATGCCATCACGCTCTTAAGAGAAACTTATGATATTCCTTTTATAGGCATAGAGCCAGCAATAAAGCCCGCTGCTCTACTTTCTTCAAATAAAGCTATAGGCATACTTGCCACTAAAGGCACACTATCCAGCTCATTATTTGCTAAAACCTCAGGCATGTACGCAAATGGGATTGACGTGGCAGAAGTTAAAGGAACGGGTTTAGTAGAACTCATAGAAGCAGGTAAATTACATACAGATGAAATGCGTGAATTACTGGCTCATTATCTGGAGCCTATGCTTGCAAAAAATATAGATTACCTGGTACTGGGCTGTAGTCATTACCCATACCTCTTACCTATTCTTAAAGAGCTTTTACCAGAACATGTAACTATAATAGATTCTGGAGAAGCAGTTGCGCGACAAACGCATAAAATACTTATTAATAACGAATTATTAGCTTCAGAAAGAGATCATACAGCTCACTTGCTATATTCTAATTTAGAAACTAAAGTACTAACACAGCTTATAAATGACGTAGATGCGAATAAAGATATAAGTTACCTCGATTTCTAATTAATGGCTGGACAGTTGCAATCGTAAGGCTCTCGGCGCTTGCCAAAGTCATATCCTAAAGTGATCTGATGAAAACTGTTAGAAAGCACAATATTGTTATTCTGATACGAATAGGTATAAGCGAAAAGAAAATTACCGTAATTGATGCCAATTATAGGAGTGATATAATCTAATTTCTGACTTTTAACCGAGTTGCCACTATTTATATATTCTGCACCATCCAGACTTCTTCTATACGATAAACCGCCCCATAATTGTCCCCAGTCAAATTCTCTATAGACTTTGAAATTTACGTCAAGTGCACTTTCGCCAGTTTTCTCTTTAGCCTGAAACATTAAAGAAGGCTCATATTTCCACAAACTGCCATATCTGCCAAACACATAACCTGCAGACAAAATATAGTTACGCTGCCCACGAGTTTCTGCATCACCTGTATATAGATATTTTCTGGCTTCTACTAAGTTTTTCACCGTAGCATGCGCATAGAAGTCTAGTAAATAATATGACATACCAATATCTACATTAAAGAACACATCACTTTGGCTACCCCCGCTTATTAGAGGGTCAAAATCTGTCATATCAAAACTCGTCTCATCGAGAACGTTTTGTATAATACCAACGTTGACACCAAAAGATAGTTGATTTAAGTCTATAACATTTCTGGAAAGTAAAAGGTGGTAAGCTAAAGTACCGTAAAGTCCCTTCTGCGAAAAATATCCGTTCTCATCTGAAAAAGCAATCGCACCTACGCCAGTTCTCTCTCCCAGCCTGCCGTTTACACTTAATGTTTGCAAATTAGGAGCATCTTCTACATCAAACCATTGCTGCCTCGCAGTTAACCGTATTTGATTCGCATTTGCTGCACCTGCCATTGAGGGATGCAAGAGATATAAATTGTCTGAAAGATAATCTGAGTAAACCGGCACACCATCTTGTGCAAAGCCCGTAGCGATCATTAGGAGAAATACAACCGATATAATTTTTTTCAAAGCTCTTTTTGTTAAGAAGCGAGACCTTCAGAGCATTATGCACCGCAGAATCAAGAATTCAAATCTAACTAATTCCTATTTACTTATGCACTGTATAATTATAATATTTAAGCAGTAACATCATCAATTTGCGTAAATTTGCTCAAAATTTAGTACATGAGCAAGTTTAATATATCAATAGAGCCCACATCAAATGCTGCCATTAAAAAATTTCAGGCAAACGCATTTTTGGTTAAACATAATAGTTATGAATTTAAGAATATCGACGAAGCTAAGAATTCGCCGCTTGCCCAGCAATTATTCTACCTTCCTTTCGTAAAAACAGTATACATAGCACAAAATTTTGTAGCCGTAGAAAAGTATAATATTGTTGAATGGATTGATATTCAAAACGAACTATCAACACAAATTCAGGATTATCTTAACGATAATGGTGTTGTTATCATAGAAGATAATCAAAGTACAAAAATACCGGTTACTATCTATGCAGAAAGCACGCCTAACCCAGGAGTATTAAAGTTTGTAAGTAACAAAAAGATCGTTACAGAAATACACGAGTTCAAAAATATAGAGGAAGCTAAACATGCACCGCTAGCTAAGGCTCTTTTTAATTTTCCTTTTGTAAAAGAGGTTTTTATGGACAAGAACTATGTTAGCGTTCAAAAATATGACGTTATAGAATGGGATGAAGTTGTTCTTGAAATACGTGAATTCATACGTAACTATATCGCAGAAGGTAAAGAGATCATTACCGAAAAACTTATAAAAACACCTCAGGAAGTAGAAAGTAAAAAAGAGGTAGAATTTGAGAAGATGGATGATATCTCAAAAGAGATTGTAAACATCATAGAAGAATATGTAAAACCTGCTGTTGCAAGTGATGGAGGAAATATTCTTTTTCAAAATTATGATCCTGACACAAAAAATGTAAAAGTTATATTACAAGGTGCTTGTAGTGGCTGCCCTTCTTCTACGTTTACCCTTAAAAACGGAATAGAAAATATGCTGAAAGAGATGTTACCCAGCAAGATTAATCAGGTAGAAGCAATTAACGGATAGTTTTCTTAAAATATTAGCCATATACGCTTTTTTAGCTTTTATTATTATCGTAATTTGAGCATTCGTTAATAATTTAACTAAAAATCGAAAAAATGGCAGTATTAAAGGTTATTGAAGTTCTGGCCAGCTCAAATAAAAGTTGGGAACAGGCCACAGCAAATGGAGTAAAAGAAGCATCAAAAACGCTTAAGAATATTCGATCTGTGTATGTAAACGAGCAAAGCGCTGTAGTAACAGGCGATACGGTAACAGAATTCCGGGTGAATCTTAAAATTACTTTTGAAATCAAGTAAATTCACAAAACCTAATATAATGTCCCGTTATCATTTTTTGGTAACGGGATATTTTTTATTTGTAAATTAATCTATGCATACATTTCGCCCTCTTATTTTTTGCTTGTTCGCTCTTGTAGTGTTGATTACAATTTCATGTGATACTAAATCTAATAACAAAATGGACCACGCATATACAAATGAACTTATAAATGAAACTAGCCCCTATTTACTTCAACATGCACATAATCCTGTAAACTGGCAGCCGTGGAGTGATGATGCGCTTAAACAAGCCAAAGAAGAAAATAAGCTTCTGATTGTAAGCATAGGCTACAGCTCTTGCCATTGGTGCCACGTAATGGAACATGAGAGTTTTGAAGACACGGCAGTAGCAAATGTTATGAACTCAAATTACGTGAGCATTAAGGTTGATCGTGAGGAACGCCCAGATGTTGATAATGTATATATGAATGCGGTTCAACTCATGACTGGCGGCGGTGGCTGGCCACTTAATGTAATTATTTTACCAGATGGGAGACCTGTTTGGGGTGGCACATATTTCCCTAAAGACAACTGGATTGATGCTCTGCAGCAGATTTCGTCGCTTTACAAGGATAACCCAGACAAACTCTACGATTATGCTTCAAAATTAGAACAGGGTCTGCAGCAGATGGATGTTATCGATCTTAAAGAAGGCAAGCCTTCATTTGATAAATCTATCCTCGCAAAAAGCGTAGAAAAGTGGTCTCATAGCTTCGATACTGTACAGGGCGGCTTAAACAGAGCTCCTAAGTTTATGATGCCTAACAATTACGCTTTCTTAATGCGCTACGCCTATCAGGAAGATAATAATGCGCTGTCTAGCTATGTGCATAGAACGCTTGAGCAAATGGCCTTTGGCGGTGTGTACGACCAGATAGGCGGCGGGTTTGCACGATACAGTACAGATACAAAATGGCATATTCCACATTTTGAGAAAATGCTTTATGATAACGGTCAATTGTTAAGCTTGTACAGCGATGCTTACCTTCTTAAAAAAGATCCGCTCTATAAGGATGTGGTATATCAAACTGTAGATTTTGTAAAACGTGAAATGCTAGATGCTTCGGGAGGTTTTTATTCCGCGCTTGACGCAGATAGCAAAAATAAAACTGATTCTCTTGAAGAAGGTGCTTATTATGTTTTTACAAAAGAGGAGCTTAAAAGCGAAATTAAGGATGATCTTGATCTGTTTAGCGCGTATTATAATGTGAATAATTACGGCTATTGGGAGAAAAATAATTATGTTTTGATTCGTCAGGATAGCGATGAAGATTTTGTAGCAGAACATAATCTTGATTCATCAGATTTTTCCAGAAAGAAAAAAGAATGGCAAGAAAAATTGCTAAGCTTTCGCGAAAAGAGACCAGCTCCTAGACTTGATGACAAAATTCTAACAGGTTGGAATGGTCACATGGCAAATGGCCTCGTAGATGCATATCGTGTTTTCAACGAGGATGATTTTCTCGATCTGGCTCTTAAAAATGCCAATTTCATTAGAGATAACCAAATACGACCTGACGGCGGACTAAACCGAAATTATAAAGGAGGAAAAAGTACCATTAACGGATATCTTGAAGATTATGCTTCAACTATACAGGCATTTATTAATTTATTTGAGGTAACAGCAGATAAAAAATGGCTTATTTCGGCTAAAAACCTCACAGAATACACCATAAATCGCTTCTACAACCCAAAAAACGGGATGTTTTATTTCACTTCTGATGAAGATTCTGCTTTGGTCTCGAGAAGCATAGAGTATCTCGACAATGTGATACCGGCGTCTAATTCAATAATGGCAAAGAATCTCTATAAATTAAGCCACCTTACTTTTAATGCCAGCTATACTGAAAAGGCAGCACAAATGCTGCATAATGTGAGTGCAGATATTGAAAGCTACCCATCGAGTTATAGCAATTGGCTAGACTTGATGCTCGATTATACACATCCATTTTATGAAATTGTAATTACCGGGAAAGACGCTGAAGCTAAAAGAGATCAACTCTATGCCAATTTTATACCCAATGCGGTTATTGTTGCAACCACAAAAGAACAAGACGACCTTGACATCTTTGAAGGACGTTGGGATGATGATGACACCTGGATTTATGTTTGCGTGAATAATGCATGTAAACTCCCTGTAAAAACAGTCCCTGAAGCCCTAAAACTGCTGGAAAATTAACTTTAATTAAACAGTTCTTATTTTAACACACAGAATAGAATGCTGAAATTTGCAAACCAAAATATAACTATGGATCCCGAAAAATACACAGAATACGCCGAGCATTTTGTAAGGAAAGTAATAGATTTTCTGCCTAACTTGATTACTGCAATAGTTTTGCTATTTGTAGGATTATGGGTAATCAAATTTATCAATCGTTTTGTACATAAATTTTTTGAAAGGAAAGACTATGAAGTAACTCTTGAAAAATTTATAGCAGATCTTATAAATTGGGCGCTTAAAATTATCCTTTTCGTTTTAGTGATTACACAACTGGGAGTAGAATCTGCCTCACTTGTTGCTGTAATTGGTGCTGCAGGATTAGCGGTAGGTCTTGCATTGCAGGGATCGCTTTCTAATTTTGCTGGCGGTGTTTTAATTCTATTGCTGAAGCCATTTAAAGTAGGTGACTGGATTTCTGCACAAGGCGTAGATGGTGCCGTAAAAGAAATTTCTATTTTCAACACACGCATTATCACTTTTGGAAATCAGGAAGCAGTTATCCCAAACGGAAAACTTTCTAATGACAATATCGTAAATTATACATCTACAGGTATTCGTAGAGAGGCACAAACTTGGGGCATCCATTATGATAGTGATATCAAACTTGCAAAAGATATTCTACTGGGTCTTGTAAACGAGCAGGAAACCGTTCTGGGCGATCCACACCCTGCTCCTATGATCGTGGTAGCAGAACTTGCAGATAGTTCTGTAAATCTATCTTTAAGATATTGGGCTAAAAATGAAGATTTCTGGAATCTTCGCTGGTATATTTTAGAAGAAGGAAAAAGAAGACTTGAGGCAGCCGGTATCGTAATACCATTCCCTCAACGCGATGTACACATTTATAATGAAAGTGAAGATTAAAAAAGATCTTAAACTTTCTTTGGTTTTGTAACCAGGAAATCTTTTAAATAATACGGTTCAAAATAGGCGACATCTTCAAAATCGCCTATTTTGTATTTGTTATAGGCTAAAATTGCCATCTCTCGTGCAGACGGTAGGGCTTCAGATAAGTACAGCGCATTCTCATGCTCTGTTAATTCTTTAAACTTCAAAACGCCATTACCAATAAATGCTGTTTTACCTTTATTAAGATAATATTCAAAAGAATGATTATCGAGAATCTGCGCTTCAGTATCTCTTATTTTTTCAAAATCATTACTAAATACTGCACTATAAACTTCCATTCTACGAGCATCCAGCATTGGGATAATGTAGTCTATAGGAGAAGCAACCTGCATTGCTATAGATTTTAAAGTGTCTATCGCTAAAAGAGGAATCTCGAGAGCATAACACAACCCTTTAGCGCAACTCACACCTATTCGCAGTCCGGTATAAGAACCCGGACCCTTACTAACTGCTATTGCATCCAGATCATTAAAACTAAAATCTGAAGATTCTAAAACCTCTGCAATATACGTGTGTAAGCGCTCAGCATGAGAATAATTGAGCCCCATATCTTCTCTTAAAACGACAACCTCCCCATCCTTAGCAATTGCTACAGAGCAGTTTGTCGTAGTAGTCTCAAGACATAGAATTAGAGCCATTTCTACCTATTTTGAATCTGCCAGACCCGGTCCTTGCTGCTCTTCTACCTTGTCGCCGTCTTTCAGACTTTTAGTAACGGTATTATAAGGGCCAACAATTACTTCTTCACCTTCTTGAAGTCCGGAAGTGATCTCAATATTAGTATCATCCTGTATACCGGTTTCTATAACTCTCAATTTAGCCTCGTCACCCTTCTTCACATAAACACATTCAAATTGCTTGTCACCGGTTACAGCAGACGGCGTTTCTCCCGGTTTACGTGTCGTAGTGGTATCATTCTTTATTACGATCGCACTAATAGGTACACCAAGAACATTAGGTTTGCTATTTGTAATAACATCTACTGTTGCTGTCATTCCCGGTCTAAAAGGAGAATAACTTTCAGGTTTACCTTCGGTAAGGTTACGATAAGATGATTCTAAGATTCTCACTTTAACCTTGAAATTTGTTACCTGATCTGCAGTAAGATTACTTTCTGCCGAGTTAGCAATTTCAGTTACCTGCCCCTTAAACTGAGTTTTTAAATAAGCATCTACCTCAACATTAGTAGAATCACCTATATCTATTTTTACGATGTCATTCTCGTTAACATCAACTTCTACTTCCATGTTACCCAAATCTGCAACACGCATAATCTCTGTCCCGGCCATTTGCGCTGTACCCACAACTCTTTCACCCAGCTCTACACTAAGGCTTGAAATAGTACCTGTGATAGGAGCATAAATAGTAGTACGCTCCAGATTATCTCTGGATTGCTTCACATTAGCTGAAGCGCTTTGTACACTGTAATAAGCAGATTTTACATTAGCCTGAGCGATCTCATAATCTGAAACCGTTTGATCCCAATCTGATTTTGAAATAACACCTTTTTCATAAAGAGGCTTATTTCTATTATAATTTAATTCAGCCATTTTTTGACTTGCCTCTGCCTGAGCCAGACCGGCCTTCACATTTTGTAATGATGCCTGTGATTGCGTAAGAGCAGACTGTATAAGATCTGGATTGATTCTTACAAGCAAATCACCTTTAGTGACCTGTTGCCCTTCTTTAACAGGAAGTTCTATAATCTCACCAGAGACTTCAGAAGATATTTTAACTTCAATTTCAGGCTGTATTTTTCCGGTGGCCGCTACGGTTTCAGTAATATTCATTTTCTGAATTTCCTTAACCTCTACAGATTTAAACTCTCCTGAGTTCCCAAACCAACCGGCTTTCTTACCTCCTATTAAAATAAGGATAAGAATGACAGCAATTGAAACAATAATTATAATAGTTTTTTTACTCATTTTTTAAAATTTAATTTCTGAGATAGGAATACCAAAATACAACTCTACTACTTTTATTCTGAAAATATAATCATATTTCGCTCTGTTAAGCTCAATTTGAGCATTATCATAGCGCTGTTTACCCTGACTTAGGTCAAAGGCATTTGTAAGACCAACATCATATCTGTCATTTGCATATTCATAAGCTAATTCTTGTGCTTCTGCAGCAGATTGTGCAGCCTCATATGTTTTACGAGCGCTTTTTGCATCAAGATATGCCTGATAAACATTAGACTCTAGATCAAGCTTAGCCTGCTCCAGATTAAGTTCTGCTCTTTTTACATTTACCTGACTTCTATTGATCTGATTACGCGTTGCGAAACCATTAAAAAGAGGTACATTTAGCTGAAAACCGTAATTAAGTCCGTCATTCAAATACAATTGCTCAAAGAACGGTAATGGACTACCAATTGTTGAAAGGGTGTTAGGAGCAACAACCACTTCATTTGTAGACTGCACAAAACCTATTTCTCGAGTAGGTTCATCAGGATCAATTACCGGATCAAGAAACTGACCTGCTCCAGATTCACGAGTATCATAGCTTACAAATGCATTTAAAGTAGGCCACGAAGCTCCTCTAGCAATTTCAACATCCTTTTGAGCCAATTCTGCATTCATCTGAGCTATTTTGATTTCATTTCTATTGTCTTTAGCTCCTTCAACAATTTCTGCTGCAGAGCGATTTAGAATATCATCACCCATGATTGCATATTCATCATCAGATATATCAAAATTCTTATAATCTTCAACTCTTAGTAGCTGAGCAAGACTTATTAAAGATATTTCTACCGCATTTTCTGAAGCAACAATGCTCTGTTGCTCACTTGCATCCTGAGCACGTATCTCAAGAAGGTCGCCTTGAGGAAGAACACCACCATCAACAAGTTCTTGAGTTCTTTCAAGTTGCTGCTTTGTAACCTGATTTTGAGTTACAACTACTTCAAGATTTCGCTTATTTAATAAGATCTGCAGAAAGTTGTTTGCTACCAGAAGAGAAATATCATCTGTTATCTTATCTAAACTATATTGGGCAGCAAGCTTTGCCAGTTTAGCGCGCTGAAATTGCTTAAAATTACGTAGACCATCAAAAAGTGTTACGCTGGCAGTAAGGCCTGCAGAAAAGTTTCTGGTTGTCTGGCTTTGAAGCACACCGGTAGTTACGTTTTGGGTTAAACCTGTGTTCCATGAATTTGTAGCAGACCCGTTCACAGAAGGAATTAGATTTCCAAATGCATCTAATTTATCTAAGGCCGCATTTTCTATATCTAATTCACCTTGTTGAACAGTAATATTATTCTCTAATGCATAGGCCACACATTCCTGTAATGTCCATTTTTTTTCTTGCGCATTAAGTATTCCTACTAAAAATAGGGTAATTATTAAGGGAAAAAAATTCTTCATAATCGGATTTCTGGGTGATTAGTATATAAAACGGAAGTTATGTTACACAATCCTTAAAATTTATGAGCGACTAAAATTGGTTGCAGGATTTACAGGATTCCACACTTTAATTTTATCATTGGCATCTAAGCCTTTTTTGATCTCAACATTTATCCCGTCACTTATACCGAGCTCTACATCTTTTCGTTCAAAATCCTGATCCCCTTTCTGAACTTCAACATATGGATTCTGAGTTTTGGAATCAAATTGCACCAAAGCCTCTTTTACAGCTAGAACGCTGTCTGCACGCGCTAATATAATAGACGCGTTAGCACTTAAACCTGCACGTATAAAAGTAGTATCAGATTTATTAAGCGTGCCTTTAATTTCAAATTGAATTGCACCATTCTCACTTACTCCTTTAGGTGCTATATAATCGAGAACAGCATCAAATTTTTTGTTTTCGATAGCACCTACGGTAATTTCTAAAGGGAGATCTTCCTTTATTTTTCCAACTTCGCTCTCATCAACTTTACCCTGAAAGATCATTTCATTAACATCTGCCAGAGATGCAATTGTAGTCCCGTCATTAAAGTTATTTGCCTCAATAACCTGATTCCCCGCTTTTACAGGTACTTCTAAAACCATACCTGTTATTGTTGCTCTAACCGATGTTGTAGCTGCACTACCTAACCCGCTCGTAGTACCTGTTTTAACGATATCATAGTTTTGTTGTGCAGATGATAAACTTAATTGCTGCTGCTTGTAATTTTGAACTGTTTGATTGTATTCACGCTGTACATTATCAAAATCATTGGCAGAAACCACCCCTTTCTCATAAAGAGCCTTTTGCCTTTCATAAATACTTTTTTGATTATCAAGAGCAAGTTTTGCAGTTTCTACAGCAGTTCGTGAACTGGCAATACTATTTTTTGCAGTAGTTAAAGACGATGCATTAGGCACAACTTTTATTTTTGCTATAAGATCGCCGGCTTGTACAAATTCTCCTGCTTCCACAAAAATCTCATCGATTATACCTGAAATATTAGGCTTGATCAATATTTCTTCACGTGGCACAATACTTCCTGTAGCCACGGTCTTTTTAATGATCGTTTCTTTTGTAGGAGTTTCGGTTGTGTAAACCACAGGATCTTCCTGATTCTTCTGATATAAATAATACAGCGCTCCAACAAATGTTATTGCTATAACAGCTAAGATGATAATGGTGACTGATTTCTTCATGGTTATATTGATATTCGTTTTAACTGATTGATTCTATTCTGTACGCAGAGCGTCTACCGGTTTAATTTTAATTGCATTTTGGGCTGGTATGAAACCGGCAAATAATCCTGAAAATATTAAAATAGCTAAAGCTACAAGCACGGTACCGAGATCAACACTGGGGTTTGCAAACATATTTACGGGACCATTAGAGTCCAGATAGCTATTTAGTATATAAATAAGAAATGCGCCAAGCGATATCCCCATCATTCCAGATAAAATTGTAAGCACCATAGATTCCATAAGGATTTGAACTCTTATAGACCATGGGCTTGCACCTAATGCTCTTCTAATTCCTATTTCTTTTGTGCGCTCTTTCACGACAATAAGCATAATATTACTTATCCCAATAATCCCCGATAAAAGCACTAAAATCCCAACAAAATAGGCTACTATTCTCAAGGCAAAAAACAGCCCCTCTACTTTTTGATATTGTTGATACAGATCAAAATCCCCAATCGCACGATCATCATCAGGATGAATGGTGTGATTCTTTTTCACTACAGTGAAAATCTGGTTTTTTAATTCGGTAATAGAACTATTATCATCTGCAGTAATGGCCATCCACCCTACTTTTTCTCCCTGATTAAATGCCTGGGAAAAAGCAGTAAAGGGAACATAAATTTCTTTTTGATCCTCTTCAGCATCTCCTTCACTTGCAACCTTTTTATAGGTTCCTACGACCATGAAGTTCACCCCGTTTATTTTTATGTAAGTTCCGATAGGATCTTCTTCTCGTTCATAAAGCGCAGTTTTCACTCCTTCTCCTATGATCGCTACTTTCCTTTTTTGCTCTATATCTCCATAATTTACAAAGCGCCCACTGGTGATATCCATAGGCTGTTGCTTTATAATTTCAGGATAATCACCGTACACATTAAATGCCCCTGTATTTAAGCCTCGTACCACATTATTTGCTCCACCAAAACCACCTAACTGATTTCTGGGAGATACAAAGCGTAAGTGAGGTACGTTATCTTTTATTGCCCTAACATCATTAAGATCGTAGCGAAATTCTCTCCCTTTAGGAAGGCCTTTATAAGATTTTGAGATACTCTGCGTCCACATGAACATAGTGTTAGTTGCAATGTTCCCAAAATCTTTCTTTATCCCGTTTTCAAGACCTTTCCCAGCAGCAAGCAGAACAACCAGAATAAAAATACCCCAGAGCACACCAAAAGCGGTAAGCAGGGTTCTAAACCAGTTACTATTTAAAGCTTCTATAATTTCACTCCAACGATCTCTGTTAAACATATGATGATTTATTCTTCACGTAATGCTTCTATAGGACTTATACTTGCTGCACGCCAAGCCGGAAAAAATCCTGCTAATGCCCCGGCAAATATTAAAATAAACACTGTTGTAATTGCCACATTAAAATTGACTGAAGGATTTATTATATAATCCATCTCAATATTAGGCCCAATTACTTCAAGAAGTGCCATACTAAGTATCAAACCGGTAAAACCTGCAATAGCAGTCACAAAAATAGATTCATGCAATACCATCCAGATAATAGACCACGGTTGTGCTCCTAAGGCTTTGCGAATGCCTATTTCGCGTGTACGTTCTTTTACAATGATTAGCATGATATTACTTACACCAACCACACCGGCGATTATGGTACAAATACCTACCGTCCAGAAAAAGGCTTTTATAATTGCAATAAGATCATAAAATCGCTTTGCATTCTCTAATGAATTATTAACGTTTATAGCGCTTGTATCTTCAGGAGCAACGAGATGTCTTTCTTTTAAAAATGATTGTATTTCTGAAGAAAACTGAATGGATTGCGCTAATGCCTCCTGAAAGCTACCTTGCGGTTTTAACGTAAAACCTAAATTGCGCACTTTATTACCGGCATTAAAAACGCGCTGTGATGTAGATAAAGGTAAAAATATACGAGCTTCTTCGCGCTCACCCGCAGGGTCTGTATAAACACCAACAACTTTAAAATTGATTCCGGATATCTGAATATACTTGCCTATGGGATCTTCATCTTTAAACAGATCCTGGCTTACCTTGCGACCTATCGAAACAACTTTCTCATAGTTATCCTGATCTGTGTAATCAATAAACCTCCCATTAGTTAAAGAGGCATTTTCAAGAAATTGATAATCGGGATACACACCTTCTATTCTATAACTTCCTGATTCATTTTTGTAAGTTGTAAGACCGCTCCAGATACGGTAAACAGAAGATTTAAATTCCAGATTATCCTGATACTTTTTAATTAAATAATTGTAATCCTCATTAGTCATCTCTATAAAACGACCCGGATTAAGACCTTTGTATTCTACAGAGGTCACACCTGTATAAACGCTTATACGATTAGCCGCATCCTGCTCAAACTCTTTTGAAATACCATTTTGAATACCCTGACCAAAACCAAGAAGAATCACCAGAATAAATATTCCCGATGCAACTGATAAGCCCGTTAAGAAGGTGCGTAATTTGTTCTTCCGGATAGTTTCCAGAATTTCCTGCCAGCGCTCAATATCAAACATGAGACAAAGCTCTTACCTGGTTTACTTTAGTATCGTCTATGATCAAGCCATCTTTAAGATTTACAATACGCTTGGTCATATGTGCTATATCGTCTTCGTGAGTTACGATTAGAATAGTCTTACCTTCATCATTAATACCCTGAATTAAATCCATCACTTCATATGATGTTTTTGTATCAAGCGCACCTGTAGGCTCATCTGCAAGCAAAACTTTAGGATCACTTGCCAAAGCTCTGGCAATAGCAACACGTTGTTTTTGACCACCTGAAAGTTCACTGGGTAAATGCCCAGCCCAATCTGCTAAACCCACCTTTTCAAGATAATGCATAGAGCGCTCATTGCGCTCGTTACGCTTAAAGCCCTGATAATACAACGGCATAGCAACATTATCCATTGCATTTTTGTACCCGATCAAATTGAAGGATTGGAAAATAAAACCAAGAAATTTATTACGGTATTGAGCGGCTATTTTCTCGTTTAAGTTTTTAATAGGCACACCATCAAGAGTGTATGTCCCTGTATCTGCTTCATCAAGCATACCCAAGATATTGAGCAAAGTAGACTTACCAGATCCTGAAGAACCCATTATAGAAACCAATTCCCCTTCTTGTACTGAAAAATTAATTCCCTTCAGAACATGAAGAGAATTTGAACCCATATGGTAGGATTTGTGAAGATCTTTTATGGTTATCATACAACGGGATGGTTTTAGGGAAGCCTGGCTACATCACTCAGTTTCTCAATGAATAGACTAAGTAAACACTTGTTTGTTACAAGTGCAAATGTTAAAATAAGAAAAAATACTTACCTAACGCATTAATTATCTGCCTTGTCTGCCTTTTTTCGACTTTTGTAGATATACCAGATCAGGCCACCCATAAGTAAATAGGGAACCGCCATTAGATAAATAATCCCGTTATTAACACCCTGAGCAATAGAATTATCTGTCTCACTCTCAAGTACAGCCCGGCACATTGCGCATTGCGCTTCAACAGGGGTGGCAGTTAAAAAAAGAACAATTAGAAGTGCGATATACTTTTTCATCATCAATTTCTTTAAGCAGGATAATAAGGAGATATCATAAAATATACCACAACGCCTGTTACCGCAACGTATAACCAAATTGGGAATGTTATTTTGGCAATTTTACGATGTTTATCAAATCGCTTAGATAACGCCCTTACGTATGTAATAAGCACAAAAGGAATTACAACTATTGATAAAAGTATGTGAGATACCAGTATACAATAATAGAAGAAAGCAGAAATGCCTACAGTTGTTTTTTCAGCATCAGACAAAAGCCCGTCATTATTTATATCCCCAAATTTTGTGGAATCTGATGTAGCATGATACAAAACATATAAAACGAGAAATAAAACCGAAAGCACGATTGCGGCCTTCATAAGTTTTTCGTGTAAACGTTGATTTCCCTTACGTATTTGTACAACTGCAGAAATCAGCAACACTGCAGTAATACCGTTAGTTGCTGCGTAGATGGGAGGCAAAAAGCCAAGCCGCTCTACACCAGGTATCCTTACTGTAAACAAAAATGCTACAGCCACAGGAATTACGAGAGATAATACAATTATCCACCGGTTATAATTCTTTTCCTTTAAAGCAACATCACTCATAGCTTGTATTCTTATTTAACAAGAGCTTTATATCGTCTACTAAAATATCAATTTCGGCATTATCCCCATCTTCTACAACAGGCGTATCTCTGGGAATTGAACCTTTGTAATATACTTTAGGATTACCAAAAGGGTCGAGACGCGATCTTATAAAACCGTTTTGATCTACTAACGCAAAGTATCCTGAATGCAAAAGCCCTCCTTCTATATTTGGATTTTCCTGCGCTAAGAGTCCAAATTTTTCATTAGCCAGCGTATATATACTATCGCGACTTCCGGTTAAAAAATTCCAGTTAGACTCATCTACATTATAATGCTCAGCATACTCTTTTAATACTTCTGGTGAATCATTTTCAGGATCTATTGTAATGCTTGCAATACCAAACTTATCATTACCCTCAAATTCCTGCTGAATGGCAACGAGATTTTTATTCATAGGAATGCAAATATCAGGGCAGCGCGTAAAAAAGAATTCTACAATAAAAACTTTGCCTCTGTAGTCTTTATCTGTTATTGTATCATTGTTTTGGTTAACAAACTTAAAAGAAGGAACTCTTCTGTCTTTACCATTTATTTTAATGTAAGCCAAATCACCTGCGTCTGAATCTGACGTTTGTTTTTGAGCGACATTTAGCCTGTCATTTACAACCACCTCATCATTACTTAAACGTTCTATGATTTTAGGAATCACGAGTAACCCGAAAATAAGAACGATCACAGCTATACCTATATAGGTTTTCTTTGCATTCATATTATTTCTTTCTCTCTGCGTTATATTTCTTTAGTGCTAACCTGTACTCTGCCAGAACAATTTTTACATCATCCTTCATTTTATTAGCCAGCTCTGCAACGTCTGTACTATTATATCCATATAAATCTCCTACATCCTCATCGTCATCTCTACCTCTAAGATTTACTTCCTTATCTATAATGAAAATATATGGAGAGCCATGGTCATTTTCGAGCTTGTAGGGCGATTTTAGGCTATTAAAGACCGATTTTATATTGTCTTTTGTTGTAAACACAAACTTCCAGTGCGTCATATCGCTAATCTGCGAAAGCTCATCAACTACATCCTGTAGCTTTTCTTTATCTGTCCCTTCCGGAACCAAATACACAAACTGAAAATCATCAAACTGACTGAAATAAGTATAGATCTTTTGATTAAGATTGAAAAGTGTACCACCTTCTGCAGGTATCTCATCACCCAGAAAACCTAAAACTGTAATGTGATCTTTCAACTCAACATCTGGCGCAAAATCAAGTTCTTTTACGCTGGTGGTTAAAACGGGTAGTTTTGCAAAATTATGTATTCCCGAGGCAAAGAAGAGATAGGCCACTATGGGAAGAATAAATAATACTCCTAGAACTAAATTCTTTTTCATTATACTTTCTTAGCTATTGACCGCATTACCTCATCATCGTTACACTAAAATAAATTCTAGCTAAAAAAAAGACGGCTAAAGCAGCCGTCTCAAATCTTATTAAAAATCCCAGCTTTGATATCCATCGTGATAAACATCAAATATATACTCACCTTCTGTGAGCAGGATAAACATTAAGTAGCAAATTAAAAATATCGCCGTCCACACTACGGCCCTTCTCATCCCTTTAGTCTCATGCTCCATGTGCATGAAAGCCCACACAATATAATAGGCTTTAACCAGGGTAAGAATGATGAAGATCCAGTTAAGCAACTTCATACGAAGCAGGTAAGTATCTACCATAAATTCAGGCTTAACAATACCTAAAAATACCTCTACTATTGTTATTACTGAAAGGATAAAAAATACAGTCCAAATCCTTTTGCTAGCTGACTCGTGATGTACTGCGTCTTGTGCCATTTTTTATATTTTAGAAATAAGCTTAAAGCTAAATTTAATATTAAACCAAATAAAAGAAGGTAAATACAAATACCCAAACCAAATCTACAAAGTGCCAGTAAAGACCAACTTTTTCTACCATTTCATAGCTTCCTCTTCTTTCATAGGTACCCAAAATCACATTTATAAAAATAATGAAGTTGATCACTACTCCTGAGAATACGTGAAAACCATGAAAACCGGTGATAAAGAAAAAGAAATCTGCAAATAAAGGCGCTCCATATTCATTATGCCTAAGATTTGCACCCTGCACTACTCCTACACCATCATCATTTAATTTCTTGATAGATTCTTCTCTTGAGAGAACAACTTTCTCACCTTCTTCAGTTTGAGACTGCGTACGTATGAAAAGATTATTATTAGCCAGGAAACCTGCTTTTACCTGCTCAAAACTAACATCTGCCAAAGTGCTTTGTTCTTCAAGATACCACAAGCCTTTGCTACGCGTTAATTCTTCACGCTCTACTGCTATATCTGCAGCTATATCCTCCAGCGCAACGCGCTCTCCTTCAGCATTTACAAATTGTAGAATTTTACCGGCTCTGGTTTCAACAGCACCATATTCTCCCTGTATAAAGTTCGTCCACTCCCATGCTTGAGAACCTACGAATATTAAACCACCTATTATAGTAAAGAACATGTACCAGATCACCTTGTTCTTTTTCATATGGTGACCAGCATCTACAGCAAGAACCATGGTCACAGATGAAAATATAAGTATAAATGTCATGAATGCGACATAATACATAGGCGCATCTACACCGTGTAAAAAAGGAAAGTGAGTAAACACCTGATCTGCTATAGGCCAGGAATCGATAAATTTAAATCTGGAAAATCCATAAGCGGCGAGAAAGCCGGAAAATGTGAGTGCATCTGAAAGGATGAAAAACCACATCATCATCTTTCCGTAACTAACCTTTAGTGGTTGGTTACCACCTCCCCAGATTTTGCCTTCGGTGCCTGTTCTAACAGCAGTAGCGTCCATAAATAAGTTTTGGTTTTATAAGCCTTGCAAAAATAGGTATTTTTAAAATGGTTTTCAAAGTTAAACATGGTATTTATAACCATTCAAAAAAGCGCCATAACTACCGTAATATCTGCAAAATACGAATGATTGGTGAAAAAATTTATTCCTATCTAAAGAATAAAAGAAACAAAAACAGATACACCCAAAGCACATCTACAAAGTGCCAGAAAGTGGCGCCTAGTTCTATTCCCAACGTTCTTCCGGGAGTATATTTACCTCTTAAGTGATTAACAAGCACAATAATTAGAACGAGCAAACCTGCTCCTATGTGAACAATATGACTAATAACGAAAGCATATATAAACGACGTTGTAACCGTGCTGTCACTACCTGTAAAATAGTATCCTTCTGAAATAATTTGATCAAATCCTAAAAACTGTAGAAACACAAAAGCACCTCCCAGTACTAATGTAGCAATAAGAAATAATCTGCCTGTACTTTCTTTTTGAGCTAAAACTGAACGCTTAGCCAGATGCATAGTTATACTGCTTAAAATAATCACTGCAGTACTAATGTAAAATGCTTGCGGTAATTGAAAATCTGTTAACCAGTCTTTACGCTCTTTACTAACAATATATGCACTGGTTAATCCCGCAAACATCATAGAAAGACTAATAATACCAAACCAAAGCATCATTTTTTTTGATCTCTGGAGTTTTTCTTCTTCGGGTTGTGCTGTGTAATCTATCATCTCAAAAATTTATCTGCCACATATATTATTTGCAATAACGTGATGTAGCTCACACTAGAAAGCATTAACCGTTTTGCAGTAACCGCATTCATATTCTTATAAAGTCGTAAAGCGTAAAACAGAAGCCCTAAACCTAAGACACCTATTATAACTGCCGAAACAGGAGTTAGAAAAAGTCTCCCCGTAACACCAAAAGCCGGTATAAGTGACACTAAAACGGTCCAAATGGTATAAAAAACGACCTGCAAAGCTGTTCCTTTATCTTGTTTCCCGGTAGGCAACATAAAAAATCCGCCTTTTTTATAATCATCATATAAAAACCAGCCTATTGCCCAAAAATGTGGAAACTGCCAGAAAAACTGAATCATAAATAAGGTTCCCGGCTCAATACCAAAACTATCTGTAGCAGCAACCCAGCCCATCATAAACGGAATAGCCCCGGGAAAAGCACCCACAAAAACCGAAAGCGGAGTTCTGGTTTTTAATGGCGTATAAACACATACATATAGAAAAATAGAAACAGCACCAAAGTATGCTGTCGTTGGGTTGATCACCCAAAGAGTTATAAGCCCAAGCACCGTAAAAACACTTGCAATTACAAAAGCATTAGCGACTGTCATACGCCCGGCAGGAATAGGTCTATTCTTCGTGCGATCCATCAGAGCATCAAGATCACGCTCTATTATTTGGTTATACGCATTAGAAGCGCCCACCATAAAATAGCCACCTACAGCCAGCAGGAAAACAGTGTACCAGTCTATCTCATATGCACCCAGAAAATAACCTGCGATGCTTGAAAAAACCACGCTTATAGCAAGACGCATCTTGGTGATCTCCTTAAAATCTGTCCAGGCAGATACGCTTTCAGTATGTGTTTTAACTAAGCTCAAATATGCTGAGATTGGGGTCTTTAAAAAGTCGTGCAAAGATACTCAACACTTATATTACTCACAATGAAATACCAAATTAAAACCATATAAACAGCGCCTAATTTTAATTAACTTTCACAAAAAGAAAAATGAATTAAAAAAACTATGAAAAAAATTAAACTACTAACACTCCTACTTCTATCATTAACACTACAAACTTTTGCCTTTCAGGACATGAGCGATGTCGAGATCAAAGTGATCCCGGTAAGTGAAAATATATTCATGCTTATAGGAAACGGCGGTAACATTGGCATATCTACGGGTGAAGATGGCGTTTTCATGATCGACGATGAGTTTGCTCCTCTTTCTCAAAAGATTCTGGATGCCATCAAAACAATAAGCGACAAGCCAGTAAAATTTTTAGCTAACACACATTTTCATGGTGACCATACCGGCGGCAATGCGAATTTTGAGAAAGAAGGAACTTTAATTCTTGCCCAGGAGAATGTGAGAAAACGCTTAAGCGAAAAACAAAACAATGGTTTGCCGGTCATTACATTTAATGAAGATGTGATGATTCACGTTAACGGTAATGATATTCTTGCCACTCATGTGCACAATGCCCATACAGATGGAGATTCTATGATCTACTTCCCACAAAGTAATGTCTTACACACAGGAGATACATTTTTTAATGGTTCCTTTCCGTTTATAGATCTGTCAAGCGGCGGTAGTGTGGCAGGTGATATTGAAGCGGGAAAAGCGGGATTGATGCTTATAAATAATGATACCAAAATTATTCCGGGTCATGGTGCTCTTGCGACTAAAGCAGATTATGAGAAATATGTAGAAATGCTAAAAGGCATTCAATCTAATGTACAGCAGGCTATAGACTCTAGCACAAGCAAGGAGGATATTATTGCTGATGAATCACTTACCGGCGATTTCTACAGTGATGAGGCTATGAAAGACGCTTTTATAAACGGTCCTAAAATACGCCAGACCTTCTATGAGAGCCTTACGACGGACTTTAATAATTAAAAAATAGCTATTAAATCTTAGGCAGAAATAGCAAATAACTTTTGTACATTTAAATGGTGATTTTCAATATTCTGTTTGAAGATCACCATTTTATTTTAAACATTATAAGTCAATTTTTATGTCAAAATCGGAGTTTTTAGAGGCAATCGAGCAGATTTTTAAATCGTTTGAAGAGCAGATACCTAAATATATGATGCATCCTGAAGATAGTTCTATTGCTGAAGGCAACGTTGCTGTTTGTATTATTGATGAAGATGCTCAGGTTTACGGCAAAATGTATGGCAAGGATAAAGTCAAGCAGCGCCACTTTTATAAAATTGCCTGGACTAAAGCCAGCCAGGTATGGATCACCGGCAAAAAACCGGCGAATTTGAAGAGCTCGTTTTCGCTGGTAAGCTAGATGATAATCAATTTGGCATAGAAAGACCAGATTTTATTGGCTGGGAAGGTGGTCAACCCATAAAATTAGGAGATAAAATGTTAGCCGTAGGATTTAGCGGCTTTAGAGGTGTAAACGATCTGGAAATTGTAGTTAATGCAGTAAATGAGGTGACAATTTAGACAAAACTTCACCTCATTACCTCAGATCTTTTTAATATCCTTTTATCCCAACGGAATCATAGACAATTACTTTATCCCATAAATGGGCAGATTCTTCAATAAAAAGTAGGTGCGCTTCTTCACTTTGATATTTATTCTGAATCTCTTTAGAAGGAAAAGTGAGAACTAAAGAATAGGTATATGAACTATCTACCACATCACGCGGAGTATTTGCAGGAGTACCTATAAAATGTGTGTTTGCGTATAAACTTGAATTTAAGAATTTTTTAAGCGAAGTTTCAAACGCTGTTCTGTCTTCCTGATCACCGGGGTTATGTAACCAAAAGAAAACAGTATGCACAAAGTTTTTGTCAAATTCGGTCATTTTTTCTTGAGCTTTTAAGGTTGGTGTTATACCGCTACAACTTAAAATAAGAAGTAGCGCAATATGTAGTTTATTGATTTTCATTTATCTGTATATGTTGCTATAATTCTAAGAGTGTAATTTACAAAAATATGCAGCTGAATAGAAAAAATGATCTTCTTCTCTTTCTTATAAGGTCATAATCAGTTAAATATTCTTAATTTTTGAATGGAAATTTCAATTAATAAGCAAATTAATTAATAAATTTTATTAATAATTTATATCTTAGCAGGATTAATAGCGGATTTTTACCGTTGAAAACGACTATTTAGCTCGCTAAATAATCAGGGTGGTCAGGAATTCCTTAAAAGGTATCCCAACTTATTTCCGAATTGTATTGTTCTTATCCGTTTGATGTGATGGTTATACGAATTAAGATTTAGACATTACGGACGAACCCCCGACCGTC
Organism: Leeuwenhoekiella sp. A16; assembly: GCF_047946675.1. GTDB lineage: Bacteria > Bacteroidota > Bacteroidia > Flavobacteriales > Flavobacteriaceae > Leeuwenhoekiella. The sequence goes on along the minus strand of NZ_CP172313.1, from coordinate 2,230,479 downwards.
TTCCCCGCTAGTATAAAGGTGTGCTTTTAAAAGCACACCTTTCTTTTTATACTATTTAGTTATCGAAATACCAGTTGAACAGATCTGTTCTAAAACCGAAGTTTACCCAAAGTGTAGTCTCATCTAAATTTACAGGATCATAGACCTCTGTCGTGTTATCTCTATAGATGATTGATGAATAAACTTTTAAATTAGTAGCGGGGTTAATTAAATAGCCCACTTCAAGATTACCGTGTAACGTATTTGTTTTATTCCCCTGGCCTAGTAAAATTCCATCATCAGAAGGGCGATTCTCATCATTGCCATAAATACTACCACCATAGAAAACATCATTTATATCTCCCATCTCAAACCCACGTGTGCCATAAATGAATTTTGCAGTACCATACCAACGCGCATTTTCATAACGAGCAATAGCTATAAATTCTCTAAAATTAGCTCCCCATAGATGCGCCATAGATTGATTATTATGGCCGTAATTTAAAATGATCTCATTGTTAGAATAAACATAAGGCCTTACTTGATTAAATTCTACTTGCAATTGCAGATCAGGAATGTTAAAAGCATTAAAATATTTTAAGCCTAGTTGCACACCTTGCTTATTTTTATAGCTTTTTGCATTACCCGTAATTGCTCCCGTAGAAAATTCGTCAATAATGACCTGAGCATACGCATTAAACTGGTCACTGAATTTATACTTTCCGCTTAAGCCTATTAAAGCGTTTCCTCCTCTTGAGCCAGTAGAAAACTCAATGGCTCTGTAAAATATCACAGGATTGAGATAATTGAGATCAAAACCACGGTCATTATCATTCTCCCAGATCACATTTTCAAAGAGACCAATATTCAATCGTTTTGAAACATTAAAACTCAGGTAGTGATTTGCCATATATTTTGTACGAAAAGAACCATCACCTACAACCTCTGGCCGTACATCACGCAACGACATCCAGGTGTTAGTGTATTTAAATTTCCAAAAAGTTGTATTGATTTTGAAAAATGGATAAGGGCTCGCGTTATCACTCAAAATTAATGAGCGGTAACCATCGCCTATAAAATTCTTACCGTGACCAAACTGAAGGTTAAAATATTTACTGGGAGTAAAAGATAAATATGCTTCTGCGATAGGATAATCAAAATCTCCTGCACGAGATTCTGCCGCAATACCTCTGCCAGGAACGATAGCAGGATTACCGCCGTCAGGACGTATAGAGCGTGCGTATCTATTAAAGTAACCGGCAAAAGAACCCTGACTTTCGTAAAAAACGGTATAGAAATTTAATTTCTTACCCAGGCCGCCCTGAAAAATTAACGCTCTCGTATTATTATACGTGTAGCTTTGATCTTCATTATTTGCGGTTTCAAAACCCAATTGTAGATCTGCTCCCGGATCTAGTGTAAACCAGTAGTTCTCATGCTGCAGAGTTACCATATGCTCATTCCAGAATTTTCGGCCAAACCAGGAGGTTTTTGCCTTTAAAAGGGAGGTTTTTTTACTTTCAAAATCATAATAATTATTCACTTCCTGGTAAAGGAAAGGCTTGCTGGCCGTGTGACTATTTGTGCCTACAAGGTTCATTTCATAATCAAACCTACTATAGACCTGATGAGAAAGAGGAATATTTAATTGGCTGGTGTATTCATTATCCTGATATGTTAGATCAGTTTTTAAATCATCATACTCATTTTTACGCAGATCAATAACTTTTGAGGTTTCATTACTAAGCTCTTTATTATCTCGCGTATTGCGTGATAGCGGCAACTGTATAGGCATGCTAAACTGCATGTACGTTGGTCTGGCATCATAAGAAGCAGGTGTGATTTGAGGCAATGCTACAAACACGCGCTTAATCTCCTCTTTTAGTTCTTCATAAACAGCTTCTGTATTTAAGATATTGAATTTCCCATCCTTATCAACCTCAAAAAGAACTACCAGTTCCCCCTTATAACCCTCTTCTTCAACAATTGACGGAGTTTTAAAATTCTCCATAATAAATTGAATCAACGTATTCCTGAAACATTCTGGCATCTGGCTAATCTCAACATTTTCACATTGAGGGAATACAGGATATTTCTCAAAAGTATTTTGTGAGTTTTGCGAGTAGGCAGTATTAATGAAAATAAACAATAGAAGTAATGAGACAGTAGACTTCATTATAATAAAAATAGATTAAGGCGGCAGCAAGATATGGCTTTTTTTGAAATAGGATAAAATGGAAAACCCGCCTTTAACAAGTTAAAAACGGGTTTTTTATAGTAAAAATTAGCTCAAATTAATTCTCAGTTTTAAAAAGGATGGGTTGCCCGTAAATAACACGAACGCTTTTATCGCGTTGTTTTCCCGGTTTCATTTGAGGTATTAGCTCAATTACGCGTTCTGCTTCTTTCTCCAGAGCAGGATGAGGCGCGCGCGTTTTTACATCAACTATATTCCCATTTTCATCAACGGTAAATTGCACATCAATTCTGTTCATACCAGACAAACCATACTTACTACCAATATTTGTGTCAAACTTTCTGCTTATTAGCTTATTTATCTTCTCTTGCATACACGTTTTGCGCTCATCATTCGTGTCTAAACCTTCGCAACCTGGGTAGACAGGAACAAATTCTACTTTTCTAAAGTCTACATTTTCTATAGGCTGTTCTTTTTTAGTATCTAAAAAATTAGGATTAAAATCTGGTTCTGGCTCCGGATGAGGAAAAATATCATCTGCCATCTTAGGAGTAACAAAATCATCAGGAACCTCGATAGGCGGCAGAGTGGTTGATGCTTTTTTTGTTTCAGTTTTAGGTTGTTCTCTTTTTGCAACGGTGAAATTCTCATCCCAGTCCATTACATTTAAAGCTGTGGTTTCAGGCATTTGTTCAGGGACATACATTTTTACTGGTGTTTTATACTCAGCAGCGAAGAGTACAAGAAGGAGCGCTACAATAAGACCTATTTGAAAATAGACCAAGTTGTTTTTTCGTAAATTTACATCATGCTTGCTTGTTGGGCTGATTCTGTTTTGCCGAACAGAATCGCCACTTTTTTGTGAAGTTTTCATAAAATAGTTTTAACAGTTAATAATCTATTAAAACGTTAACAACAAGCTTGCCAAAAAAAATCCCGTCTCGCTTTCGCGGACGGGATTTTAAATTATAGATAACTTTTATTTAATCCTGCACCTGGAATACAATAGGTAGTGAATAAAGTACACCTACTGATTTTCCTCTCTGTTTACCAGGAGTCATTTTAGGTAACAATTTAATTACACGTTCTGCTTCCTGCTCTAGTCTAGGATGCGGTCCACGAGAACCTATATCAACGATATTCCCGTTTTTGTCAATTTTAAAACGCACGTAAATTCTGTTTACACCGCTTAACCCAAGTTCACTACCTAATTCTGTATTAAACTTTCGGTTTACAAGAGATGATATCTTTTCAGACATACATTTCTTTTTAGCGTCGTTTCCACTTTCGTTCTCACAACCAGGGAAAATAGGTACGTTCTCAATAACTGCAAATGGTACATCTGCAATTTCTTCTTCTTCTTCAAACTGTACGTCTTCTACTTCTACAATCTCTTCTTCTTGATTGGTTTCTGTAGATTCTATTACAGTTTCTTCTACCTCTGCTTCATCCTCAACTACCTCGATAACTTCGGGTGCTGGTGGCGGTGGTGGCGGTGGTGGTGGTGGTGGCGTGTTCAGTTCTGTAATTGGAATATCTTCTTCCAATACATCGTCCATGTCTAACTGGCCAATATCGATCGCCTTCTTTTCATAAGTTTTCCACTCGATCGCTCCATAAGTAAGCGCGAGGATTAAAATCAAACCTATTTGAAAGAAGAGAACGCTTCTTCTGCCCAGGTCTGCTTTCGGATTTTTCTTAGGTTCCATAAAATCTTAGTTGTTAAGGATTGCTAATTTAAATAAAATCATCTGCAATATGAAATTAAAATTTTGATTTTAATTGATGCAGTTTGGGTCTAAAGGCAATAATCAGCAAAACACATGTTAAAATTCCTGCTGAGTTTGCAATCATATCCTTAGGATCTGCTGATCTGTAAGTGGTTAACCACCCTTGCATTACTTCAATTATCGTACCATTAAAAAGAGCGATAAAAATTGTAATTAAAACTACAGATCGTAAACGTTTATTTTTAATTCCAAATAAATAAAAGAACAAAAACCACAACCCGGTAAACCCTATATAAGCGCAAAAATGAAATATTTTGTCTGAATAATCAGGTGCTCCGGGAATCTCTGGGGTAGGCATCATTGAGACTACAGCCAGCGATATTGTATAAACGATGGCTGCAAAAAGCGAAAAGAATTTACTTGCCAATAATCTCCCCATAGGCTTCTGCACTAAGCAATTGCTCAACCTCATCAAGGTTTGAAATCTTAACTTTAATCATCCAGCCATCACCATAAGGATCGTTATTTACAGCTTCTGGTTCAGATTCTAGCTTGTCATTAAACTCAATGATCTCTCCTGTTAAAGGTAAAAACAGGTCTGAAACGGTCTTTACCGCCTCTACAGTACCAAAAACCTCATCTTTATCTAAGGTCTCGTCTACTGTTTCTACCTCTACGTATACGATATCACCTAACTCTCCCTGAGCAAAATCTGTGATTCCTACTGTGGCTACATCACCTTCAACACGAACCCACTCGTGATCTTTGGTATACTTTAAATCTGCTGGTAAACTCATTATATTTTAAGTGTTATTAATTTCCAAAATTATAACGTAAGGTCAAACCAGAACGAATGGTTGTTTGCGGGAACGCGGTAGATATTGCGTAGGTAGCAAATGAATGGTCATAGTAGAATATGGCCGTTAAATTCTTACTTAATGCATAATCTGCCGTAAACCTGAGCCCATAAATATCCTGACCTGAAGTTACTTGATTATTATCAATATCTAAATAACGCACAATGGTCTCATTTTGTCGCAATGAAAGATCTGCTTTAAAGTTTAAATCACTCCTTAAGATCGTGCGTTTTCCACCAATGTTTGTAGCAAATGTAATGTCTTTTAGACGATATCCCAGCCCAATTATATATTCATTACCGTTAATTTCTGTCATTAAATTATTATCAAAGCTAAGCGACAAAGCACGGTCTTTCCGTATTTCGGCTAAAATTTTAACTGAGTTACGCATTTCAAAATCTAACCGAATTAAGGGCGAAAACTGCTCAACAAGATTAATATTAGAATATAGCGTCTCGTTTAAAAAGTTACCTGCCTGATCTACCTGCGCATCTTCTGGTGATGTATTACGCTGCCTGTTATAATTAAGATTGGTGTTGAACTGATTTATCGTATATCCCGCTCTGTAACCATGATTTACAGAAAAACGCTTAAACCTCTTTTTAAACCAGTCTAACTTCATAAAACCGGTATATTTTATATTCCAGTTAGGTAACGGAAAACTTCTAAATGCTCCCAGCGAAACATTGTCTGCACTGCCGCCTGTGTAAGCTGATAAAAATGCAGGTATAAGCACAGCCTGGTTTGTACGCCCGTAACCCACAGGATACCCATTCTCATCTGTAGGATAATCTGAAGTACCGTAAAAATCCTGAGCCAGACGTTGTGCAATAACCAGCCTATTTGACCTAAAATCGTTAAAAACCTGCGAATTTTCAGCGGTATTCTTGCCAAAAGCAGATCCTATCATTAAGGTGGAAATATTGAAATTTCCATAAGTACTCCCTGTCAAAGTCTGATATTGCAGAGTTTGAGGATCTACTCTGTAGTTTTCATTATACGTTTCCTGATAGATGCGATTCATATTTACATCTATGGTAAGATCTGGAATAAACTCTACCTGCGCCTGAATATCCAGTTGCCTGTTTTCAACCTCACGATACTGTTGGTTAAATTCCTGATAAAGGGTTAACCAGCCTTTTCTTGCTGCATAATCTCGCACTTCTGCCTGACTACCAAATATAAAACCGGTAGTGGGACGCAGCGTACCTATAAAACCAACTCCGGGTAAATAACCGGGAAGATAAGTACCGTTATTCTGTTGATAATTAACTTGTATTTGCTTGATACCTGTTAATATTCCTATAGCTGTATTTGTGGCTTTTTCACCGGCAGACAGCTTACCTGATTCTGGTTGCTGTGCTGCGGTCTCATTGTCATCACCTAAAGTAGGCACAGCCCTGCTTCTTGCGGCGCGTGAAGTTGCTGCACCAGCTGGTTGTTTTTTTACCAGACCTATAGAATTGTAAAACGAGGTCATGTCTAGCGAACCATTAATAGCATGCGTGTTTGCATTTTCTACAGAATTACCCAGATCTGGAATATTTTCTAATGACTGAAATTGCGACGAACCTCTGTTCCACTGAAAATCTGCAGTGTATGAATATGTTGCTTTTACGAAATCAAGAAACGGTATTTTACTTATAGGAAGATCATAGTTTGCCTGCAAAGTCTGGTAATGCCTGCTGGGTGTACCCACATCAAAGAAACCATCATAAATACCTCCCGCTTCAGGGTCTATAGAATCATCATCCTGTAAATAATTGCGCACAATTCTATTCTGAGACTGATCAAAATTTAGTCGCAATGACTGCGTGACGGGATAATTCAAAGAAAATTGCCGGTCAAACAAATAATTCCGTTGCGAAAATTCCGGAACAATAGAGCCTGGAGGTAATGTTATATCTCTAAACTTTTGCTGACTGAATTGTCTGGTGATATTTGTAGTTAAAGAAACACTTGCAGGAAGATAATTGAAGTTGAAATCTTTAAGCAATTGCCAGTACTTACTGGTAAATATTGAATCATTTTCTTTAAATGGCTCAAAGGGTTTTGCATCAAAAGTATAATTGTAAGTTCCGCCTACGCGTACATTTTGATTTCTCGATTGCTCTATCTCAAAATCCTTATGATCTTCCTGATTATAGCTATAGGCTAAAGTAAGATTCTCAATATCATAAGGCATTGGTTTTGCATCACTCGTGCGTTCTTTGCGCACCCCAATAAGATTTACACTGCGTCTTCGCGTATGCGAAACAGATCGCCCTTCAATCTCATCACGATCTGCAGAGGTCGCAGCATTATCAAGACTGGTCTGTAATTCTATATCTGTATATAAAGGATCATATTGTGGCGTGATGATCTCCTCACCTACGGCGTAGTTAAAAGGAAGCTGAATACCCCATTTTTTCGGTAATAACTGCCCCACATTTACATTAGTAACCACATCGTAAGATTTTACATCTTCCCTGCTGCGCATATTAGGGCCTTCATCTATACCTCCAAAACCGATAGTAGTTTGCCTTCCGGTGGCAGAAACAGTGGCAAAATCGGCGATATTTGCATCAATATTGGCGATTCCTGCCCAACCCCCTTCATTCTGAAGATCTGAAAGTCGTAATTCATTAAACCAGGCTTCTCCACATATATCACGCCCATTGGTTTCATTCCCATTCTTTAAACCTAACATAAGTACTCGCACGTCACCAAAACTAGGATTACCTTTAATACCTACACGTATGCTACCGGTTTCATAAGGAGTTTCTTCGGGATTAGTAATTAGATCACCATTTTCATCAAAATAGGTTATTACATTGGGATCATCTAGCACAATAGAACCTCCAAAGAAAGTTGCCTTTATTTTTTGAAGTAATTCAAAAGGAATATTTAATCTGTTTGCCTCGGGCCAAATAGCGTCTGGACTGGTAGTACCAAAATCTGTAGGTGTAAGTGGCAATTCTATCTGATAGAAATTTTCACTTAAATCTGTTCCCATTCTAACGAAAGCTACCAGCTCATTATCACGTAATGCTACCTGATTGATCTGCGATTCTGCATGCACAAACATCTCTAGATTTTTGTATTGACGCATGTCTAATCTAAAGTTCTTATAAACCGCACGACTATCCTGCGCCTCAAGATCACAAACACTTAAAGAAAGCGATTGCTCATTCTGGCGTATGTTATTATTGTTGTTTATTAATTCTTCACGGTAAACCCCGGGAGGTAAGGTGTATGGTATAGGCTCTCTATCTTCATTCTCCTGTATACTTACAGCAGCAACTTCAAACTGTGTACTTTCAGTTGCAGGATCAGAAAGATCAGGATCCAGAGTAAGATCATACCTGCGGTAGTCACCTCGCACAAGATCAAGTGTGCCTAAACGAAGTACAGTATTCTGGCTAAAGCCGCTCATAAACATTCGCATAAAGCGAATTGATCTAAAGTCTGATATCCCTCCTACTGTATTTGTAGGTTGATTAATAGGAATTTTAAACTGCAACCATCTTACAGGAATCGTGCTACCATTAGGTAATTCATAATTTTGCTCCTGACGCACATCTATGATGTACTCATTATTAATCGTTAGACTTTGTGGTGTTATATCAAGTTGATATTCATAATAACTATCAACCGTGTTCATCGTATTATCGCGGTTTATATCTTCTACATCAGGAAATGTAGTAGAACCACGGTTAGTCTGAGTAACATCTACCGGCGAGTTCCCTTCCTGCCCATTATAGTTCTTGTACCTGTCAAGTACAGAACCTTCTGCCGCTACAAAATATTGATAATTATCTGCTGAAGGATCTGGTAAACCTGCAAAACCTGAGAACATAGCAGCTTCCTGAGCATCACTTAAACCATCATAACCTACATCCTGATTGGTACGCTCCTGCCCCTGTGTATCAAAAGCATAGACCAGCGCCTGGTTTGTGGGCACTTTTCCCCATGCTGTTGCAGAACTATTTTGCGTACCGCCATCTTTGGGCAGACCATTCTCGTACTGTTTACGACCATCTTTTAGCACATCTTCAGAAATACTACCAAGGTCTAAGGTCAAACGGCCGCCTGTGTTGCCGGCGTTCTCTGGATAGATAAACGGGTCCATCAACCAGAATTCTATAAATTCTACATTAGATTGCTCAAAATCTGTTGAAGTAAATTGACGCATCATTCCACCAAAATTATCTTCAGGATTACTTAGCACACCATCCTGAGCGTCTGGGCTATAATTGTATGCTCCCCGTTCTGTTGGGTAATACGCAAGATCAAGTGTATATAAAGCCTGAGTTGTTCCTGCAACTATATCCTGCTGGGGGAAAATCTCATCTCTAAAAACACGTCTGGTGGCATATGTAGAAATATCATCGTTATTGATACCACCGGGTCTCTGGCTGGTGTAAAAAATAGGATCTATACTGTACCAGGCTAATTTTGCTCTTCTATAACCCGAAGCTAAATCTCCATTTGATAATTCACCGCCAAAACCAATAGGAGCAGAAGACATGTACCATTGCAAAGGTGAACTAACATCTATTGATGTTTGGGCAGCTTCAAAATCGTCAACGTAAGAGGTCGCTTTTCCGTTAAAATCGGTAGCTTTTGGTTGGCCCGGAAGCAGATAAGCAAACTCACCACGCATAGAAACATTAGACATTACATCTGTATCTATGTTAGGAAGTTTATTAACCAATCGAGTTAGAAACGGAACCTCTGTAGAATAATTAGCATTAAGACCAAATATGGTATTGTTTATAGGCTCAAAACTATAATTGGCTTTTTGAGTTAATGGTCTTTCATTTAAATTTATAAGAGTCCCTCCTATTAAAAAATTCTCGTTAAATCTATGTTCTACATTAATACCCGTAAAACGTTTTGTCTGTTGACCAAAAAGCGTGTTATTTTCTGTGGAAACCTGAATAGGTATATTAGAAGCTATTAAAGCCTGATCAAGAATAATTACTCTGCCTCTTGCATAATCTACTGTGTAATCAAGACCTTCTTGTAAAACACGTCCACCCGCAGTCACAGTCACAGAACCTTGGGGCACATTAAACCCACCTATTGGGATACCATCTTCCTGTGTAGATTTATATTTTCCTTTTAATTGAAATTTATTCTTATCCGCATTATCTCTCGCAGCAGTCTTAGTAGAAGTATAAAGTGACTTGTACACATATTTACGCTGGTTTGCATTGTATGTCTGCTGCTCATCATTTGTCATATCTACACCGTCATCATAAACCTCACCGGTTTCGCTTCTAAGTTTATTGAAGAGATACTCACCAAAAGGTTCCACAGAGGTGAAAATTATACTACCATTTCTCACGTTTACCGTAAGTCCCGGCACAAAATCGAAAAAACCATCTCCTCCTACCTGAGGATCACCATAAGTCGTTAGCCTGTCAAGATTAAAAACACGTAATAACGAAGTTTGATCTACATCGTCCGGAAGCGCAGGGCCGCCTTCTGCAGATGTAATATAATTAAGCGGGGAAGGATCAGTATATACTATATTAAGTCTAAAACCATCTTGCTGCAACTGTCCTGCACCAAGGCCATAGATGTTTTTCATCATCAGGTCCCAAACCGGTTCAGCCACAGTTGTAATGTTGCTTTTCAGCATTTTAACCACAAGAGCTTTAGGTTCACCACCTTGACCCGGCGGAATAAACTGATCAAGAATACCATCGTTATTCACATCTGCGCCTGCAGTTTGATCTGCATCTGCAGCGTCTGTTATTTGATCACCGTCAGTATCCTGTCCATTTTCATTAATATTATCTCCATCTGCATCAACATCAACAACATTTGGCACACCATCGCCATCATCATCGGCATACGGACTGCCGGTTGCATCTACACCATCATTTGCAAATTCGCCCACCTGATAAACCTGCCCGTTCACGGTATATTGAAAAGCCACCCCAAGAACCTCATCATTATTCAACCTCTGGTTTAAAGATATATAACCCAAGGTAGCATCAAGCGTATATTCATTTGAAGTAAGTTGTCTCGAGTTCTCCAGCAATACATAATCTGTTCCGTCTGAAACAGGAACACCACCAAAACCTTGTTCTACGGTTGCAGCATCTCTAATTGCATTATTAAGAACGGTTTGACCGTTACCGTTTATGCCAAAAGGATTAAAATCATTATTTGCATTTGCAGGATAAGAACCTGAAGGTCTGTTTACAAACCCTGAAGGCGGTGCTGCAAGACCAATATTTTCAGGATTAGATTCACCAATATCCTGAACAGCTACAATATTACGTGTACCCTGAACTGTTTGGTTTCGGTTTGTGACCCAAACTTCTATACGCGTGATCTGTATATTAGAATTTACAAATGGATAACTCGCAAGAGCCTCGTCGTAGTGATCTCTAAAATAATGCGAAAGAAAATAATGCCTGTTTTCATCATAATCTAAAGCAAAAATCTCAAAATCCTCAACTGTCCCGCTACCTTCTGCGGTTACAGAATTTGTCTGACTTTGCTGTTCTGAAAACACACCTGTTACAGTCGTTTTCCCAAATTGTAACTGGGTTTTTACACCAAATAAACTTTGTGAACCCTGAATAAGCGCACTATTTAATGGCATACTCACATTACCCACTTCTATCTTTTGTACAATATCATCTTCAGTAGGCGTGTATTCAAGTTTTATCTGGTTCTGAAAATCAAACGTAGATTCTGTATCATACATCGCATTTACCTGCAGTCTTTCTCCTACTTTACCTAGTAAGCTAAGACTAATGCGCTGATCAAAATCAAAACTGAAGTTGCTTCGGTTTCTGGGTGAGAAACTTGGGTTATCCTGTTTTGTATAAAGCACTCCCAGATCCATCTCTACAGATCCCTGTGGAATCAATTCTATCGTATTACCGCCAAAAATCGATTCAAAAAGGTTAGAATCTACATAGAAATTAGGCAATAGATTTTTTTGAGCCTCCTGTCCTTCTTCGGTTTTACCATCTACGGCAGCGATCTTTTCTTTAAAGTACTGGCGCATTTGTTCTTTACGCACCATGTCTTTAAACTCCTGCGGAGTTAAGATAAGTGGATAATTAATATCAAAATCACCTAGTTTCTCACTATAAATATAACGGTCTGTCTGTGGGTCATATATATATTTTGCAATAATGCTACTGGGATTCTTTAGCTCAAGTCTGCCAAGAGAATATCCCGTTGCTGTAGAATCCTGCTCCTGCCCGTCATCTTGAGAGAAGGCAGAAAATGAAATTGCAAATATTCCGAATAAGGTAATATATCGTACTGATGAAGCTAAAAATAATTTTGTCCCCAATTGGATTACAAGTTTTTAAGCGCTTGTTTAATAATGGTTTCAACGTCTGCTGATGGATTCTCCTGCACTATTTTATTGCAAACTTTCTCTGCTTGTTTGCGTAAGAATCCTAAAGTTTCTAATGCAGATAACGCTTCTTCTTTATTGGTATTGCTTGTACTTATTGAAACTTCGTCAATATCGTATACTTTAAGAATCTTATCCTTAAGATCAAGAATCACACGTTGAGCAGTTTTTGCTCCTATTCCTTTTACAGACTGTATTACAGGAACATCACCTGTTGCTATACTTTGTTTAAGCTGCTCAGGAGTAAGCGATGAAAGCATGGTACGCGCTGTACTTGTACCCACGCCAGAAACAGAAATAAGAAGTTTAAAAATGTCCCTTTCAGATTTTTGCATAAACCCATACAGCGTATGCGCATCTTCTTTAATGTGCAGGTAGGTATGAATGCTTATTGCCTCGCCATCTGGCAAAAGAGAATAAGTATGTAAAGATATATTGACAAAATATCCTACCCCATTACAATCTATGATAATTTCGGTAGGATTTTTTTCTACAAGCTTGCCTTTGAGGTGTGTTATCATTTGTTAAGGAAATGTTAGGGGCCTCAAATGTACTAAATAAAAATGCTTTGAATAAGGCTGATTTTCTGCCTTTTCGACCGATTTTATAGTGTAGTTTCCTGTTTTTTCTCCTTTTGCTGCGCGTCAATAACAGCTATTGCCGCCATATTAACCATCTCATCTACACTGGCACCTAATTGCAACACATGAACCGGCTTACGCATACCCAGCATGATAGGCCCAATATTATCTGCCTTATCAAGTTCTTTGAGCATTTTGTATGTAATGTTTGCCGAGTCTATATTTGAAAAAATAAGGGTATTGACCTTTTTACCTGCCAGTTTTGAAAACGGAAATTTACTCTTTAGCATTTCCGCATTTAATGCGAAATCCGCCTGCACTTCACCATCTACTAAAAGATCTGGATAGTATCTGTGTAAGTAAGAAACGGCTTCCCTCATTTTAACTGCTTTTTCATTTTTAGAAGATCCAAAATTTGAATAAGAGGTCATTGCAACAACAGGCTCAAGACCAAACATGCGTACCGTACGCGCTGTCATTTGTGCGATCTTTGCCAACTCTTTTGCCGTAGGGTCAATATTTATTGAAGTATCTGCTAGAAATAATGGCCCACGAGAAGTAATCATCAGGTTTGTAGTCGCGACTTTTTGCACATTAGGAGCAGCTCCTATCACCTCAAGTACTGGTTTTACAGCAGAAGGATAGCTGCTAGAATAACCTGTTATCATACCGTCTACATCACCTTCACTCACCATCATAGATGCGTAATAATTACGCTGTCTCATCAGTTTTTGAGCATCAAAATAGGTTACCCCTTTGCGTTTGCGAGATTGCCAGTAGATGTGGGCATATCTGTTAAGATGTTCCTTCTCTTCAGGAGATTTAGGATCTATTATCTCAACATCTGCCTCGTCAAACTCCAGCTCTTGCATAAGCTCGAGTATCGTCTCACGATTACCTAATAAAACCGGGAATGCAATACCATCGTCATGAACGATCTGTGCAGCTTTTAAAACATCTAGTTGATCTGATTCTGCAAAAACAATACGTTTTGGGTTAGTGCGCGCGCGATTAAGCAGAAGACGTACAATCTTATTATCAGAACCCATTCTATCAAGAAGCTCGTCCTCATAACGTTGCCAATCTATAATAGGTACACGTGCAACGCCACTATCCATAGCCGCTTGTGCAACTGCCGGCGGCACTTTTGTTATTAATCTAGGATCAAAAGGCTTAGGGATAATATATTCTCTATTAAAATTAAGCCTTGTTTCGCCATAAGCGATATTTACCTGCTCGGGCACAGATTCTTTAGTCAATTCGGCTAGTGCTTTCACCGCCGCCATTTTCATTTCTTCGTTAATCTTAGTGGCTCTAACATCTAAAGCTCCGCGAAAAATAAAAGGGAAACCAAGCACATTATTCACCTGATTAGGATGATCAGATCGTCCTGTAGCCATAATAATATCCTTACGCACAGAAACAGCCACATCATAAGGAATCTCAGGATCTGGATTTGCCATGGCAAAAACAATAGGATTATCTGCCATAGAAAGCAGCATATCTTCACTTACAATGTTTGCAATAGAAAGACCGATGAATACATCTGCATCTTTCATAGCCTCAACAAGCGTATCTATCTTACGATCTGAAGCAAATTCTTTCTTCTCAACAGAAAGATTTTCCCTGTCACTTCTAATTACACCTTTGCTGTCAAGCATAACAATATTCTCTGCTCTGGCGCCAAAGGCTTTATATAATCTTGTACATGATACTGCGGCAGCACCTGCGCCACTTACCACTATACGTACATCTTCTATATTTTTTTCTGCAAGTTCAAGAGCATTAAGCAAAGCTGCTGCAGAAATTATTGCAGTACCGTGTTGATCATCGTGCATTACAGGAATATCAAGCTCTTCTTTAAGTCTTCTCTCTATTTCAAAAGCTTCAGGCGCTTTTATATCTTCAAGGTTTATCCCCCCAAATGTTGGAGCAATATTTTTAACCGTTTCTATAAAAGCATCAACATCTTTAGTCCCTACTTCAATATCAAAAACGTCTATACCTGCAAATATTTTAAAGAGCAGACCTTTACCTTCCATTACTGGTTTTGAAGCTTCGGGACCTATATCGCCTAAACCTAAAACCGCTGTACCGTTAGAAATAACCGCCACAAGATTACCCTTAGCAGTATATTTATAGGCGTTGTCTTTATCTTTCTCGATCTCAAGACAAGGTTCTGCAACCCCTGGCGAATAAGCCAATGAGAGATCTCTTTGTGATGAATATTTTTTTGTGGGAACAACTGAAATTTTTCCAGGTGTAGGTTTTGCGTGATATACTAAAGCCTCTCGACGTCGGTTTTGTTTACTCATAAGATTGGTACTTAACGCTACAAAAATAAAGCTAATTTTTGGGGGAAGATAGCCCTTATGCTATTTGATTTTTAACAATTCTGCCAGAATATCCAGATGTGCGGGAAGGCCTCCTAAATTCTGTAATTTAAAAGCTGCAACTTGTTGACCGGTTTTTAAAGCCTTTTCATCATCATATCCTTTTAGATAACTAAAAAGAAAGCCAGACCAAAATGCGTCACCTGCCCCTGTAGCATCTACTACTTTGTTTATTTTAAATGCAGGAAACGAGATAACGCTGCCATTTTTTCGCGAAAGCTTAACTCCCTCACTTCCTAACGTAAGACAAACAACGCCAACCCCCAGATCATGAAAAAAGTCAAAAATTGCCTGATGACTTCGTTTTTCATCAAAAAGGCGCAGCATATCATCTTCACTTATTTTTACAAGAGGATCGTAACTGCAATAGGTTTTTATATGTCTTAATGCCTTTTCACGATTGGGCCATATTCTGGGACTGTAATTAATATCAATACTGAGTTTACACCCCATTTTTACAGCTTTACCAGCAGCATTCATAATTGTGGTACGGGCAGGATTCTTGTTTAAAGCGAAACACGTTGTATGAAATATTTTTGCCCGTTTTAAGATCTCATTGTTTACCTGCTGCTCACCTATGAGTTTATCTGCCTGCCTGTAAGCTATAAAATCTGGAGTTGCGGTGGTCTTAGATACAAAGATTACACTTGTAGGATGTGTATCTATCATCCTGAGCGAACTAACATCAAGCTGTTTATCTTTAATCTGATCTTTTATAAAATGACCAAAACCATCATCGCCTACTGTACTTATAAGTCTTGGGTTAAGCCCCAGCCGTTTCATATTGACAGCGACATTTGTAGGGCTGCCGCCTAAAAACCGATGAAAGTCAGTGGTTTTTTGAAGATTAGTTTCTTCCTGATGCCCTATAAAGTCAATGAGTATCTCACCTACACAAAGTATATCTATATCTTTTGTCATATCAATAACGTGTTTCCCGCCAGGCCTTGTTTAAGCATAATGCTTGCCGCCGCGCTCCATGCACAATGCGGAACACCATTAGGCTCACCGGTTTTTGAATTGAAATTCTCATAAAACGACCAGTTTTTGGCCTCATTTAACCGATTTATGACTTGCAAAACCCGATTTCCCTGCTCTATTTTACCATGTTTTATCAAGCCCAAACCGTAAAATCCATTTACCATTTGCCAGGTGCCACCATTATGAAATTCATAAGGATGATTCCGGAATTGATATTTGCAGTTATTTACTAAAAAACGCCATTCTTCATCGCCTTCTTCTATCACAGGCCAGAAAGCCGGAAGCAAATCAAGCTTTAAACCACTGCGCAAATTTTCTGTGTAGTCTATGAGTTCACTTGTATCATTATCATCACCCAGATCAAGTAAAAGCGCAAGACTATTTGCAAAACCATCAAATTGAGTTTGATAACCAGCCGGCTCCAGAGAGGCTGCCCAATATGATCTAGTCTCTAAATTAGAATACGCCTTTGGGTGATAAACCGTTTGCTCAGTTTTCCGTTTTTTGTAATTATTTTCTAGTTTTTGCCGTATTACGGCTGATTTTTCGCTTAAAGCGAAATCATCTTTAAAATATAAATAACACTTTAAAGCCCATAGCCTTAGCAGCTGATCGTACAATATAAATCCCTGCGTGGGATATTCATCTGCCCAGTTACCGCTACGTGGTACGTACATGAGATCACCGTCGTTATACTCCCATGACTGCATGAGCTTAAAACCCAATTTTATATTAGGCTCGAGCTTCTCCAGCAAGTTTATATCGCCTGTCTTATATGCATACTGACAAACACCTATTATGAACCAGCTCACAGTATCTACACGGCCCGCTAGTCCGCCAAAACTAACTTCCGTTCCAGCCTCAGTAAAATGAACATTTGAAGGTATATTGCCTAAAGCGTGTTGATTTATGGCTAGTGTGAGTAGCGTCTCTTTAAAAGTTGCAATCAATTTATCGTCGCCGTCAAGCAAAGCTGCCAGACCGCAAATCACCCCATCTCTTGCCCAAATTCTTCTGTAATTTGAAATTTCATTTGCACTGGCCAGAAAACCTCTTTCAGTAGAAACTTTAAGAAGTAATTCTTTAGCCCGGTCATAAGCGTATGATTCATCAGTCATATGACTATAATAAAAATTGAATGGTTATTACCAGAAATATCCCACAATAATTGAAGTAAGGATAAGCAAAATAATCGCTAGCTTTCTGTAATTCTTATACCATGGTAACGCTTTTAATTCTTCAGTTTCTGATGTAAAAATCTCTTTCTTATAGGTATACTCAGCCACTTTACCGGGATCTGGTGCAGGCGTCATTAAACTTACCACTACGTGTACAAAAGCACAGATCACAAATAACCATGATGCTTTAGCCAGGAAATGTAAATCGTTAACTGCGGGAACCCAATCAAAACTTTGAGAAAGTATCATTAACACGGCTATGGTAAATCCAAACAACAGACTCACAATAGAACCTGTTCCATTTGCACGTTTCCAGAAAAGCCCCAGAACAAAAGCTGAAACAGCCGGTGGACTTGTATACGCAATCACCAATTGTAAATACGTCCATAAAGAATCACTTACACGTTCTATAAAAGGTACCCAAAGTATTGCCAGAACAACTAAAATCACGGTAGTTATCTGCCCTGCTCTCACCAATTGCTTACTCGTAAGATCTGGTTTAAGAACCCGAACAAAATCCATAGTTACAAGAGTTGATGCAGAATTAAACGTAGCAGACACAGATGACATCATCGCTGCCATAAGACCGGCAACCACAAGACCTAAAATGCCCGTGGGTAATAACTGAAATAACAATACAGGATACGTAAGGTTAGGGCAATTTGCAAGATCGTCGCAAACCTGACCATTTGTAAGTGTATAATTAAGGTCTGAAATATCAAGTGAATTAAATAATAAAAGTGCCAAAACTCCCGGCACAACCATGATAAAAATCACAGGAAGTTTAAGTAAACCGGCAAATAAAGCGCCTAGTCTACCATGATTAAGGTCTTTTGCTCCCAGAACACGTTGCACCATAAACTGATTATTTGCCCAGAAATAAAAACCTAAAAGCGGCACTCCCGTTATGAGTCCCCACCAGGGCATAAATTCATCGTTAGAAGGTCTTACAAGACTAAAAACCTCTTCAGAATTCTCTGGAATAAAATGACCCTCTGCAGCCCTATCGCCAAAATTCACATCACCCGCTGCCAGCATACCATCTAGTTTGCTCATCATCGTATTCCAGCCGCCTCCTAATTGGTCAAAGGCAAAATACGTAAGCAAGCATGAACCTATAATAAGAAGAACTGCCTGAATAACCTCTGTCTGTATAACAGAGTTCAGCCCACCGGGTATTGTATAAGCCGCAGCTGCTACAGCCAAAATTATGAGAATCCACGTAGAATCCATTTCAGGGAAAAGCAAACTCAAAACGATCTTACCTACGTAAAGGCCTGCCGCTGTATCTACCAGAATATTCCCGATTATGGTTATGAAAGAGAAATAATAACGCGATCTGCTGTCATACCTTCTCTCCAGAAACTCTGGCATTGTATAAACTCCTGACTTTATGTAAAAAGGAAGAAAGAATATTGAAAAGAAAATCAACACGACGACAGCATACCACTCGTAGTTATAAACGTTGACATTTGTTTGATACGCATCTGAAGCTAAACCTACCAGCGTAGAACTTGAAATATTAGCCGAAAATAAAGCGATACCAACAATAGGCCATGTCATTGTGCGACCACCGAGAAAGTAATCTTCAGAGTTGCCCCTTTTTGATTTGGAAATTCCATAAATCACAATCCCAAGAAGGTAAATGGCGATTATCGCAATGTCTAGAATAGGTAAAGAATTCATCAGCTAGCTTTAGTGTTCGTACTTCTAAAATAATTCTCAGATTCATTATTAAAAGCGCAATCGTTTGAGAGAGCTTGTCACAATAATCCGGGGATCAAGATACGAGAATTGCAGTAAATAATTAGCATAGTTTTAACACTTGGAAAAATCGGGTGAAACCGTGATAAAATCGGCAATTTTGAGTCTATTATCGGCTGTTTTTCAGGAAGTCAATATTTCGCTTTAGCCCGGAAAATTTTGTTCTCTTAACCGGTGATTTTTTAAATATTTCTGAAAATACGTCTTGCGTAAGCTCTTCCCATTCCTTTTTTGACTTAGAAAGCATGTCTGGATTAGGATTAAAAAGCGGCTCATTATGCGGTTTTGAAAAGCGATTCCAGGGGCAAACGTCCTGGCAAACATCACAACCAAACATCCACTCATCCATTTTATCCTGTGCGTAATTAGGAATTTCATTTTTAAGCTCGATCGTAAAATAACTAATGCACTTACTCCCGTCTACCACATACGGGTCTACAATTGCCTGCGTAGGACACGCGTCTATACACGCAGTACAACTCCCGCAATGATCTGTAACGGCATGATCATAATCAAGATCCAGATCAACAATTAATTCTGCAATAAAATAAAAAGAACCTACTTGCTTGGTTAGCAAATTACTGTTTTTGCCTATCCAGCCCAATCCACTTTTTGCTGCCCAGGCTTTGTCAAGAACAGGAGCCGAATCTACAAATGCGCGGCCGTGCACATCACCTATTTTTTCTTCAATAAAATGCAGAAGTGCTTTCAGCTTGTCTTTAATCACAAAATGATAATCTGTACCGTAGGCGTATTTTGAGATTTTATAAGAATCTCCATTTTGAGATTCTTCAGGATAATAATTAAGCAAAAGCGAAATCACACTTTTAGAACCGGTAACTAATTTGGTAGGATCAAGGCGCTTGTCAAAGTGATTTTCCATATACGCCATTTCACCATTCATGCTCTTATTAAGCCAGGCCTCCAGCCGCGGAGCCTCTTCTTCCAGAAATTCAGCCTTAGAGATACCGCATGACATAAAACCAAGACGTTTAGCTTCGGCTTTAATCAATGCTGTATGTTTTGCCCTGTTTTCTATCATCTTGCTGTAAATTCTAAGAAGGCATTTTTCGGCTTCAGCGTAATTAACGGCAGAATCTCAATAGGTGTTGTTTTTGGCTCAATTTTAAAACGCAGAGTTAATTTCGCAACAGCGAGAATCATTTCATACATCGCAAAATTATTACCTATACACATGCGCGGACCAGCGCCAAACGGATAATAATACGAACTATGTACGTTTGTTTCACTGAACCTTTCCGGAATAAATTTTAAAGGCTGTCCCCAATAATCAGAATGCTTATGAATCTCGTGAATGGAAAATAAAAGGTTGGATCCTTTATCTATTTTCATCCCATTATATTCATCTTCTTCTTTGTTTACGCGATCGATAAAATAAGCCGGCGGATATAAGCGTAAAGATTCTTCTACAACCTGTTTGGTATATTTACATGCCTGTATAAACTCTAATATTGAAGAGGTTTCCTTTTTCGCAGCAGCGACTTCATCGTAAATTCTGTTTTGCACTTCAGGATTACACGCAAGAAGTTGGCCGGTAAAGGTAAGCGCATTAGAAGTTGTCTCATGCCCGGCGGTAAACAGAATGAGAATTTCATCTATCAACTGTTCTTCATCCATCGCATTCCCATCCTCATAGCGAGCATCAAGCAACATATCTAGCAGATCATTTTCTCTTACACCGCTAATGCGCCGTGCCTCGACTAAAGTTTTTAAAATTTGTCTGGCTTCCTGAGTAAGTGCAATATGCTTTTTTATGCTGCCGCCCCATTTAAACCACCAGGATTTATATGGTTGACGCAGCTCGTGAACCAGCATTTTCTGAGCAGCTTCAGTAATGTATTGTAGTCTGTTAATTGCGTCCTGACCCACGGCGCTACTGAAGAGGGACTTTACCACCGTCTGGAAAGCCAGATCATTATATATAGGAAAAATATCAATAGGCTTGCCGGTTTCAATTCTGTTTAATTCAGTATCAATTGCATCACTAATTGTAGTCAATAGATTTACAAGTTGCTTTTTGTGAAATGCCGGCTGAATTAATTTACGCTGCTTTGCCCAGTGTTCTCCTTCTGCGGTCAATAAACCCTTACCTACATATTTTGCCAGATCTTTAGTCTGTATGGGCGATTTTGTATAGTTTTTCTGGTTTTTTTGCAGTGCGTATTGTGCAAATCCCGCATCGCGCGAAAAGATCACAGAGCGATTAGGACCAATATTTAGACGAAAAGTATCACCATGCTTTTCAAAATTCTTATGATGGAAGGGTAACGGATTTTTAAGAATGCTGCCCGCATGTAAAAGGAACTGAATAACAGAAACGGAAGGAATCTCTTTTACATGCATAAAATCTCTTTCTGAAAAAATTTCACATTAAGCTTAAAACAAGCCTCCCTGACTATTGCCTTTTACTCTGCCCAGATGTTTGTAAGCAGCTTCGGTTACTTCACGGCCACGTGGTGTGCGCATAATAAAACCCTGTTGAATAAGAAAGGGCTCGTAAACTTCTTCTATAGTTTCGGGGCTTTCTGAAACAGCGGTGGCAATTGTAGTAATCCCCACCGGGCCTCCTTTAAATTTATCTATAATGGTAGCAAGTATTTTATTATCCATTTCATCTAAACCATGCGCATCGACATTTAGGGCTTTTAACCCGAATTTTGCTATAAAAAGGTCGATTTTTCCATTTCCTTTTATCTGTGCAAAATCCCGAACTCTGCGCAAAAGTGCATTTGCAATACGGGGCGTACCGCGGCTACGACCGGCAATCTCAATTGCAGCTTCAATATCTATAGGTACATTTAATATCTCTGCACTACGTTGTACAATTGTGGTGAGCAATTCTGTATTGTAATATTCAAGACGCGAAGCGATACCAAAACGCGCGCGCATAGGTGCAGTAAGCAAACCTGACCTGGTGGTAGCGCCTATTAATGTAAAAGGATTTAAATTAATCTGAACAGTACGCGCATTAGGCCCAGACTCGATCATAATATCGATCTTGTAATCTTCCATCGCAGAGTACAAGTACTCTTCAACAATAGGACTTAACCGATGAATCTCATCAATAAAAAGAACATCTCTTTCATCAAGATTAGTAAGTAAACCTGCCAGATCGCCCGGTTTATCTAAAACAGGTCCTGAAGTCACTTTTATACTAACGCCAAGTTCATTTGCCAGAATATTGGCTAGTGTTGTTTTACCAAGTCCGGGAGGGCCGTGAAACAAAGTATGATCTAAAGCTTCACCTCTTAAATTAGCAGCTTTCACAAAGATCTGTAAATTCTCAAGCACCTGCTCCTGCCCCGCAAAATCATCAAAACTAAGCGGTCTCAGGGCGCGCTCAATATCCTGGTCTTCGCGGGTAAAATTGTCTCCTGTAGGGTCTAGGTTCTCGTTCATGCACCAAAGATAATCATAGAATATTTGTAATACTGAAAATCGGTATTTACTGCTTAAATATCGGTCTTAAACACTAAAAAACCCACTCGCATGAGTGGGTTTTTGTAATATATTATTGAAATCGAACTAGTGATTCATTTCTTCTTCATTTTCCTGAAGAGGTATATTCTGTGGGATGTAATCCTGACCTGCAATAACATAATCAGTTTCATCTTCATTTAGTTTACTATAGTCATATGACCAACGATAAACTTCAGGAATAGCACCTTCCCAGTTTCCATGAATGTGCTTGTGTTCTGTGGTCCATTCTAATGTATTTGATTTCCAAGGATTTTTAGGTCCTTTCTTTCCATAGAAAATAGAGTGGATAAAGTTATATACAAATACTAACTGTACAGCACCTGTAATTAAAGCTGCAACTGTGATCATAATATTCACATCTGCAAGATCATCAAAATAAGGGAAAGCGGTGTTAGTATAATAACGTCTTGGTAAACCAGCCATACCTATAAAGTGCATTGGGAAGAAAATCGCATAAGAGCCGATAGCTGTTACCCAAAAGTGCACATAGCCCAGGTTTTTATTCAACATACGTCCCTGAAACATTTTAGGGAACCAGTGATATACACCTGCAAATAAACCATACAGCGCAGAAATACCCATCACTAAGTGGAAGTGAGCTACTACAAAATATGTATCGTGAACGTTTATATCAAGTGTACTGTCTCCTAAAATAATACCTGTTAAACCACCGGTAATAAATGTAGAAACAAGACCTATAGAGAAAAGCATTGCAGGATTAAACTGCAGATTACCTTTCCATAATGTTGTGATATAGTTAAATGCTTTTACCGCAGATGGAATCGCAATTAATAATGTTGTAAATGTAAATACAGACCCCAGGAAAGGATTCATACCAGATACAAACATGTGGTGACCCCAAACTATAGTAGAAAGGAACGCGATCGCTAAAATAGAAGCAACCATCGCACGATATCCAAAAATAGGTTTGCGCGCATTAGTAGCAATAACTTCAGAAGAAATACCCAATGCAGGTAATAACACGATGTAAACCTCAGGGTGACCTAAGAACCAGAATAAGTGCTCAAAAAGTACCGGAGAACCCCCACTGTTATGAAGAACTTCACCACCAATATAAATATCTGACAAGAAGAATGAAGTACCAAAACTTCTATCCATTATAAGTAATAAAGCTGCTGAAAGCAATACCGGGAACGAAACAACACCAATAATAGCAGTTACAAAGAATGCCCATATTGTTAAAGGTAAACGTGTCATCGACATACCTTTTGTACGTAGGTTGATTACAGTTACTATATAGTTAAGTGAACCTAATAAAGAAGATGCAATAAATATAGCAAGAGAAACCAACCAAAGTGTCATCCCCATACCTGAAGCAGGAATAGATTCTGGAAGTGCAGATAAGGGAGGATAGATAGTCCATCCTGCTGCTGCTGGTCCAGACTCTACAAATAAAGAGCAAACCATAATAACTGAAGAAAGGAAGAACAACCAATAGGATACCATATTTAGGAATCCTGAAGCCATATCTCTGGCCCCTATCTGTAGCGGAATTAAAAGGTTACTAAAAGTACCACTTAAACCTGCTGTCAAAACAAAGAATACCATTATGGTACCGTGAATAGTTACCAGAGAAAGGTAGATACTAGGATCCATAACACCATTTTCGGCCCATTTTCCTAATAACATTTCAAAAATGGTAAACTTTTCTTCTGGCCAGGCCAATTGCAACCTGAACAAAAGTGACATAGAAATACCAATGAATCCCATTATAAGACCAGTAATTAAATACTGCTTAGAGATCATTTTATGGTCAGTACTAAAAATATAAGTACTTATAAAGGTCTGCTTATGATGATGCCCGTGCTCCTCGTGAGCGTGATCTATAGCTGGTGCGTGTGCTGACATAATCTAATTTCTTTTGAATATCAATTTTTATTGTTGAGCTAAAGTTGATTTAAAGGTCTTTTGATCTTTAAGCCATGCCTCAAATTCTTCCTGCGTCTCTACAACGATCTTCATTTGCATATTATAGTGACTGGCTCCACAGATCTTGTTACATAGCAAATAGTAATCAAATTGATCATAATCATCTAATGCAACATCTCCTGCGGCAACTAACTCTTTACTTCTGGTTGTGCGTATTTCTTTAATACGACGCATTTTATCTTGTATATATTCAGTGCCTCTAATTTCTTCTGTTGTTACCGTAGGAGTGAAAGAAAATTGAGTGATCATTCCTGGTACAACATTCATTTGAGCCCTAAAGTGTGGCATATAGGCCGAATGCAGGACGTCCTGAGAACGTAACTTAAAAACAACTTGTCTGCCAACAGGCAAGTGTAATTCCTGCGTCACGATATCATCCATCCCATCGTCATCTGAAGCATCAATACCTACAGTATTTGCACCTTCGATGAAACGCACATTAGCATTACCCAGCGTATTATCATCACCAGCATATCTAGCTCTCCAATTGAAACGCTGTGCGTATAACTCAACTACAAGTGCATCCTCATCTTTCTCAAAGTTCATGATATCAGACCAAGTGAACAGTCCATAGATAATTAATCCTGCTAAAACCACAACCGGAATAATCGTCCATATAAACTCAAGCTTATCATTATCTGCATAAAACAAAGCTTTTCTACCTTTCTTACCGTGATATTTGTAAGCAAAAATATGTAGAAGACCCTGGGTTATAATTTGTACAAACATGATCAAAGCTATAGATACGAACATTAACGTGTCGTACTTTCCACCATGCTCAGAAGATGCCTCTGGAAGGTAAAAACGTGAATAATACCAGAAGCAGTAAAAACTGATAAAGTAAAGAAATATAACAAACATCAACATCAACTTTGCGTTGATACGATTGTCTTTATTGTTTGCTACTTCCCCGCTGTCGACTTCAGATTTGATCTGCGACAATTTGTAAATCTTACTCATTTGCCAAACAGATGCGGCAAAAAGAATGATTACTATAAGTACTAGAAAAACGGTCATTTGTATCTCTTTTCTTTTTCGTTTCTATTAATAATGGTAATTCTCACTTTCTTTAATAAATGGATCTCCTTCATGTCTTAACGGCACTTTAGCAAGTCCTGTACCTACTACAAAGACAAATAAGCCTAAGAAAAAGAAAAAGCCAGAAATTTCGGGGATGCCAATAGACCAATAAGGCCCTACAGTTGACGGCATAACCAATAAGAATATATCTATATAATGTCCTGTCAATATTATTATACCCGTAATTACTACAAACCAAGGAAGACGTTTAAAGTCGCTATTCATTAATAGTAAAATTGGGAATACAAAATTAAGAACTAGCATTCCAAAAAACAGCAAATTATACTCCTGAATTCGTAATATAAAATAGGTAACCTCTTCAGGCATGTTAGCGTACCAGATCAACATAAATTGACCGAACCAAAGGTATGTCCAGAAAATACTAAATGCGAACATGAATTTAGCAAGATCATGCAAGTGACTGTCATTAACATAAGGCAACAGACCACGTCCTTTTAAGAACACTGTTACCATTGCAATAACTGTAATTGCAGAAACAAACATACTTGCAAATACATACCATGCAAATAAAGTACTATACCAGTGCGGTGTCATAGACATAAACCAGTCCCAAGCCATCATTGATTCTGTAACGATAAAGAATATCAAAAAGAATACAGAAAACTTAAAGTTTCTTTTATATGGATCAAGCGTAGTTGAATGAACGACTTCTAAAGCATTTTTTCGAGAAAAATGACGGTATAAGTTCCAACCCAATACATATATAATAGCACGTATTAAGAAGAAAGGGAAATTAAGATATCCTGACTTTGCCTGAAGAATAGAATCTCCAGCGACAAGCTCTTCATTTTGCCATGGATAAAAATGTGTCCCGGCAAAAACAACGATTATAAAAACAATAATAGAACCAGGAAGCAAATATGTTGTTACTCCTTCTATCACTCTGTAAAGAACAGGTGACCATCCAGCCTGTGCAGCATATTGAATCGCATAAAACACTAAGGCTCCCAAAGCAATCATCATAAAGAAGAAAGCAGACACAAAAGTTGCAGACCAAGGTTTAGCCTGCATTTGATGCAATACATGCTCCATGTGTTCATCATCATTGTGATGAGCCTCACTAGACATATCTTTAGATTGCTCCATTGCATGATCAGCATATCCTTCTCTACCACGAGCCTCATCTACAAAGTTTGCAGATGAATGACTATCTTCCCCATGCTCAGATGTTGCGTCACCATGACCTTCTCCATGACTCTCATGAGCAGCCATAATTTTTTTTACATCGGCAACAGTAGATGGTGTTGATAGAAACCCATAAACTATCCCTATCAGGCCAATAGCCATCAATATGATGGAAAAAATTTTGAATTTACTAGAAAACGTGTACATAAGTATTAATTATCCTGACTTAATTAGTGTTCTGTGCGTGTATCTCCAGGTTCCTGACTTTGATATCCGGAGGCAGATTCATTTAATTCACTACCTGTTCTTCCCTCTTCATCAGTCATATTATCTGGTAAAGTCTCAATATCATCAGAAGAAACAAAAGTGCGGTCTGGATCCCCGTTTAATGCATGTTTAAGACTCATTACATAGTGGTTTATCTTCCAAAGTTCTTCTTCTGTAGTTTGTGAAGCATATGACCCCATGTTATTTCTACCATAATAAGTCACATGGTAAACGCTACCTTCTGTAATATCTCTTCCGGCATCATTATAAGCAGGCACACCAAGTATTTTTTCTCTTTCAGCTAAAGTCCCCTGGCCGTTACCTTTATCACCATGGCAAATAGCACAGTAAATAGTGTAAAGTGCCTTTCCTTCATTAAGATTGTCTTCAGTATAAGGCAAAGGATTCTTTAAATTAGCTTTAGCAGATTCATAACCCTCAGGAGTATTTTCATACTCATAAGGCATCCATCCTCTAGCCACTGACCCTTCAGCGGGAGACATCGCCTCCTGACCACCAGGAAACACCTCATAATTACCATATGTCTCGTAACTCACGGGAGCATACATGTTTGGCATATACTGGTAATTAGGCTTGTCTTTAGTTTGACAAGAAACTACTACAGCCAATACAGAAACAAATAATATAATTTGAACAATTTTCTTCATTACTTAAGCTTCTTCTGCGTTATGGATTAAATTGAGTTCTGCAGCTCCAGTATCATACAAGAACTTTGTTAGATCTTCTACATTATGATTAGCAACCTCTATCTCTACCAAAAAATGATCATCTGTAGTGCGAACATCTGGATTTTCAGCTTTCTTAAAAGGCCATATTTTACTTCTTAGGTAAAAGGTAATCACCATTAAGTGAGCTGCAAAAAACACCGTTAATTCAAACATAATCGGGATAAAAGCCGGCATATTTTGAATATAAGAGAAACTAGGTTTACCCCCAATGTTTCTTGGCCAATCCTCGATCATAATAAAGTTCATCATGAGCACAGCCACTGTCAATCCCGTTAAACCATATATAAAAGAGGTAATAGCGATACGAGTAGGAGCAAGACCCATTGCTTTATCAAGACCATGCACCGGAAACGGCGTATACACCTCATTTATACTATAATGTTTTGCGCGCACTTCTTTAACGGCATTTAATAAAATGTCGTCATCTGTATAAAGTGCATGTATTACTGTTGAAGATGCCATACTTCTTTATTATTGTTTTAGTTTTTGTGCCTGTCCTGCCCAGTCTTCACGTTCAGCTCTTCCAGGAAATGTGTCTATTATCTCATCAAGCAGATCGTACTCTTTTTTAGTCATGCGGCTCACCTGATCAAAAGTGTAAATACCTAACTGATGGAGTTTTTGCTCCATAACCGGTCCTACACCACTTAATTTCTTAAGATTATCAGCTTTTTGAGTCGCAGGGTCGTACACCCCAATAGCATGTAACATACCATCTATTTGATCCCTCTTTGCTTCTGTATCTACTAATGCATCAGCATTAACAGTATCTTCATGACCATCATTATCAACATCCTCTTCTTTATCTGAAGTAAAGTAAGTACCACGCATGTTTGCGGAAGGCTCCTCAGCTGTTGGGTCAAGATCCACATGTGTTATGTGGTGATCGTCACCATGTTCTGCACGTAACTTCTTATACATTTCTCCTGAAGATTTTAAAATAGTCTTCACTTCAGCCTGTGCTATAACAGGAAAGTTTCTAGCATAAAGAAGAAATAATACAAAGAAGAATCCTATTGTCCCAACGAATGTACCTATATCAACAAATGTAGGTGAGAACATAGTCCAGGAAGATGTCAATCTATCTTTACTAAGGTCAATAACAATAATATCAAATCGCTCAAACCACATACCTATGTTGATTATCAAAGCAACGATAAACGTCCACATGATATTTCTTCTTAGGCTCTTCACCCATAGAGTTAGGGGCACAATTAGGTTACATATGATCAATGCCCAGAATGCCCACCAATAAGGTCCTGTTGCAGCACCAAAAGATAAATAAGTATAATTCTCATAAGGAACACCAGAATACCAACCTATAAAATACTCAGTACCATAAGCTACTGTAACTATACCGCCCGTAAGCAGTATAACCTTATTCATATACTCAATATGCAGAATAGTAATATAGTTTTCAAGATTAGAAACCTTACGCATTACTAT
The DNA here is from genome assembly GCF_047946675.1 of Leeuwenhoekiella sp. A16. Taxonomy (GTDB): domain Bacteria; phylum Bacteroidota; class Bacteroidia; order Flavobacteriales; family Flavobacteriaceae; genus Leeuwenhoekiella. Next base: position 2,201,305 of record NZ_CP172313.1, on the reverse strand, counting down.
TAACAAAGTCTGCACCATCGCAAATCCTGAGAAAATCGCACCCGCTACAAAATATGGAGGGAATATAGTACTATGCCATCCGGGAACCACAGATGTAGCAAAGTCAAAAGATACAATTGTATGCACAGAAAGTACTAAAGGTGTTGCTAAACCAGCAAGTACCAAAGAGACTTCCTCAAAACGTTGCCAGTCTTTTACACGACCACTCCATCCAAAACTTAAGATACCGTAGATCTTCTGTTGAAAAGGGCTTTTTGTTCTGTCTCTAAGCATTGCAAAGTCAGGCAATAGACCTGTCCACCAGAAAACTAATGACACAGAAAGGTATGTCGATATCGCAAATACATCCCAAAGTAGAGGTGAGTTGAAGTTAACCCAAAGTGAACCAAATTGATTAGGAATAGGTAAAACCCAATATGCTAACCATGGTCTACCCATGTGTATAATAGGAAACAAACCAGCCTGAACAACAGCAAATATTGTCATCGCTTCTGCAGAACGGTTTACGGCCATTCTCCATTTTTGTCTAAACAAAAGTAAAACTGCAGAAATCAAAGTACCGGCGTGACCAATACCTACCCACCAAACAAAGTTTGTGATATCCCAAGCCCAACCAATGGTTTTGTTTAATCCCCAAACACCAATACCTGTTGAAACAGTATAAATTATACAGCCCAATCCCCATAAAAAGGCTACCAGCGCGATAGAAAAAACAATCCACCAAGATCTATTGGCTTTGCCTAAGACCGGGGCTCCTACATCAACACTAATGTCGTGGTAGGATTTCTCTCCAATAACCAAAGGCTCTCTTATGGGTGCTTCGTAATGTGACGACATACTTATTACTTAATAATGGTTTTTTTAAAACAAATTTTTATGCTTCCTGCGTATTCTTAACTTTTACCTGATACATAACATTAGGCTTAACCCCAATACTTTCAAGTAAATAGTATTTACGCTCATCGTTTTTCTTTTTAAGGATCTCAGACTTTTCATCATTCACATCACCAAAGACAATCGCTCCCTTATCACATGCATTAGAACATGCAGTATAAAATTCTCCATCCTCAATAGCTCTACCTTCACGCTTAGCGTCTAAGATAGTCTTTTGAGTTAACTGCATACACATTGTACATTTCTCCATAACCCCTCTCGACCTCACTGTAACATCAGGATTAAGAACCATACGGCCAAGATCATTGTTCATGTGATAATCAAATTCATCATTCTCACTATACAAGAACCAGTTAAAACGACGTACCTTATAAGGGCAGTTGTTTGCGCAGTAACGAGTACCAACACAACGGTTATAAACCATCTGATTTTGACCTTGACGACCGTGACCAATAGCAGCTACAGGACACACAGTTTCACAAGGAGCATGGTTACAGTGCTGACACATTACAGGCTGAAAAGCCACTTCAGGATTATCAAATGAAGCGTTCTCAACTTTTGAATATGAATCAAAAGCAGGTAAGTTCTCAAGATCTTCTATCTCCTGCTCAAAAGTATCTGCAGAAGAGTAGTATCTATCAATACGCAACCAGTGCATATCCCTAAATTTACGTACTTCAGTTTTACCTACTACAGGCACATTATTTTCAGAGTGACAAGCTATAACACAAGCACCACAACCTGTACATGCATTTAAATCTATAGAAAGATTAAAGTGTGGCCCTACTGAATCATCAAAAGATTCCCAGATATCAGCATTGCGATCACGCACCTCAATCTCAGAGTGGTTATAATCTACTTCAGGAACTCCGTTCCAATGCTCTTTATCTTTCGTATTAAAGATCTCAAGAGTAGTTTCTCTTATAATATCATCGCTACGACCTGCCATTGTATTCTGAAGCTGAACACAAGCAAATTCATGCCATCCGTTATCAGCTTTTTCTATACTTACAGATTGTACGTTTTTAAAATTCTTGTAAAGAGGATAAGCATTAACACCTACCTGCATCTCCTCCTGTATAGCCTCTTTTTTACCATAACCCAAAGCTAGACCAACTGTTCCTTTAGCTTGTCCCGGCTGTATAATTACAGGAACATTCTTAACAGTTACTCCATCAAGAGTAATATTTACATAATGCCCATTGAGAGCACCATTACTCACGTGTGTATTTTCTACCTCTAAAGCATCAGCATCAGCTTTAGACATGGTCAGGTAATTATCCCAAGAAGTTCTGGTAATAGGATCAGGCATTTCCTGCAACCACGGGTTATTAGCCTGTTGACCATCACCCATGCTTGTTTTAGAATACAAAACTAACTCATATCCACCAGAAGTATTTTCATCCTGAACCAATGCTGCCGCAGCACTAGCAGCAGTCATACCTTCAGAAGAAGTTATACTATTTTGAACAAAATTAGGCTCTTCGGTCAGGTTTCCTTTTGCAACACCATCATGTACTGCTTTATTCCAACTTGAACCTGTATTACTCCAATTAGATTTAAGATAATCGTAATAACTTAGATTATTACCGGTCCATTTTAGGAGTGTATCCTGAAATTGTCGTGTATTAAAAAGAGGACGAATAGTAGGCTGCATTAAACTTATGTGACCTCTTTTTATCTCAACATCTCCCCAAGATTCTAAGTAATGTGGAGTTGCTGCTATATAATCAGCAAGTTTAGCCGTCTCATCTTCCTTCATTGAGAAAGCAACAGTTAAATCAACTTTTTCAAGTCCTGCCTTAAATTCTTCAGCATTAGGCAAACTATAAGCAGGATTTACCCCCACAGTTAAAAGAGCGCCTACTCTTCCTGAATTCATATCACTAACCAACTGAGCAACATCATCTGCATTACCCTGACGAACAAGCTTAGGCGCAGCAACATCCATTGCAGAGCTACCTAAATGCTCATTGATTTCTAAAGCAAGTAATTGAGCATTTACATCTGGAACACCTGTAACAAAAACACCTTTGCTTCCAGCCTTTCTTAACTGAGCTACAGCCTGCTTTACTGCAAGATCTAATTCTTCAGAAAGATTTGTTGAACCGCCACTCATTAATATTGAATGAACTGCCGCAACAGCTTTCTTTTGATCACTAGGCTTCATAGGAACACGCTTATCAGCATTTGCCCCACTTAAAGTAAGGTTAGCCTCAAATTGTACGTGACGCGACATTACTCCATTTTCAGGAACGCGACTCTTAGCATAACTAGAATCATAACCACCACCTTGCCAATCGCCTAATATATCTGCACCAATTGAAACTATAACTTCAGAATCTGAAAAATCATAATCAGCTAAAGCTCTGGTTCCATATTTATTTTGAAAAGCATCAAGAGCCGCATTTTCACCTATAGCGTCATACACTACATGCTTCACTCCAGAATATCTCCCGGAAAAATCAGCAATTAATCGTGAAGTAGAAGGACTAGCCAAAGTTGAAGTAAGTATAGCAATTTGCTTCCCACCTAAACTATTAAGCTTAGAACCAACTTCCTCATCAAGCTGCGACCAGGAAATATCCTGACCTTTAGCTTTAGGACCCTGAAGTCTTTTTGTATCATACATTGACAGAACAGAAGCGTGAACCCTGGCATTGGGATTACCCACATGTCCTGCAAGTTTATTATTCTCTATTTTAATAGGTCTTCCCTCTCGTGTTTTAACCAAAACACTAGCAAAGTCATACCCATCTGCCATTGTAGTAGCATAGTATTCTGCTATACCAGGAGTTATACGTTCTGGCTGAATAACATAAGGTATAGATTTTACAACAGGACCTTCACACGCGGCTAAAGACGCTGCTGCCGTAGAAAAACCAACATATTTTAAGAAATCACGGCGAGTTGTAGATGAAGCCTCAAGAGAATCTTTATCTCCCAAAAACTCATCAGTAGGAATTTCTTCCACAAACTCATTCTGCCGAAGTGCCTCAACAATAGAGCTATCAGAATTTAGCTCCTCAACACTTTTCCAGTATTTCTTGTTTGATGACATAAAATTGATTGTTATTTATTTAGAAGCCCGATATGATCAAGACTTAATTTTCTATTTATTAATAATGACACTTACCACACTCAAGACCTCCCATTTGAGCAGCAGTTAACTGATCAACACCGTATTTCTTAGAAAGCTCTTCATGAATCTTATCATAGTAAGCATTACCTTCCATACGAACATTAGTCTCGCGGTGACAGTTAATACACCATCCCATAGTTAAAGGAGCATGTTGATAAACAACTTCCATCTCCTCAATAGGACCATGACATGTCTGGCATTGAACACCAGCAACTGTAACGTGCTGTGAGTGGTTAAAATAAGCAAAATCTGGCAGGTTATGAATACGCACCCATTCTACAGCTTCAGTTTTACCCGTATAAGATTGTGTAGATGGATCCCAGCCAACAGCTTTATAGAGCTTCTGAATTTCTTTATCATAGAATTCTTTAGAATACTCATCTGTAACAGAAGTGAATTCTGAAGAAGCATCAGCTACTTCAGATATACTCTTGTGACAGTTCATACAAACATTAAGAGAAGGTATACCAGAAGTTTTACTCGTACGTGCAGACGAGTGACAATACTTACATTCTATCTGGTTATCACCAGCATGAATCTTGTGCGAGTAATGTATTGGCTGAATAGGTTGATATCCTTGATCAACACCCACCTGCATTAACCAGCCGTAAGCAAAATATGCACCGCCCAACATTAATATGATTACCGTAACTAAAACTAAAAACTGATTCTGCACAAAAGCCTTCCAGATAGGAGTACGCTTTTCTTCAACCGGAAGTTCTACCCCCTGAGCCTCTGCAAATTTCCTCAGTGTATTATTTACAAGAAATAGGACAGCAACCAACATAAGGAAGATCACAGCAAGTACACCCAGAATAATATTATTAGAAACACCAGAACCACTTCCCGTTGATTGACCTTGAGGACCATCAATTGTAGCAGTAGGAGCTTCAGGTTTTGGAGTATCAGTATACGCCATGATATTGTCAATATCCGCAGTACTTAATTGCGGAAACGGATTCATAGGAGTCTGATTAAACTCATTAAAAATCGCTACAGCCTCAGGATCTCCCGAAGCAATCATTGCCTGACTGTTATGTATCCACTTGTACAACCACTCGCGATCATGACGCTCTGTAACCCCAAAGAGGGCAGGCCCAACAGCTCTGCTGTACAACTTATGACAAGCTGCACAGTTAGCCTTGAACAAAGCCTCACCCGCCGCAGGATCTGCGCCAGAAGTAACCGGTTGATCAGTTGCCTGGGCTGCATCGGCCGCGGCCTCTGCATCCTGAGCAAGTACTACAGTGGAAAAGGATAGCAATAATGCTAAACCAATAAAAACAATTCTTGAAGCTGAATTAAGGTTTTTCACCTGTTTCATAGTGTGATAGGATTGTCATCTTAAAACGTCGTCTTTTTTAGTTAATTCCTCTACTTATAGGCTAAAGAAGGGTCGACAAATTTGAAGGCAAAAGTAAGACTTAGAAGTGGATTTTTGAAGTGTTAGCATTCCGTTAAAACATAATTTATTCTGGTTCTAAATAATAAAAATACACCGATTTGAGTTATTACATTTACTTTTGTACAAAACATAACTTAGATGAAACTTAACTCTCATAGAATCATTATTATCGGTGCTTTTATCCTTGCCGGAACCTTTTCCGGATACAGTCAATCGGCACAGTCAAAAATCGTTCAGGATGACCGAATACCTGCTCTTTTAGACCTAAAAACAGAAATGAGCAAGGATAATGAACTTAAAGATCGTTATAAAATACAGCTGTATTATGGCGAAATAAATCAGGCTAATTCCATTTATAATAAATACAAAACAAAGTCTGGTCAATATGCCGCCTCTATCGTTTATGAGACTCCCAATTACAAAGTATGGGTGGGCAATTTTAGCGACAGACTGCAGGCAGATCGTGCGTTACTTCGAATACAAAAAATATTTCCAAACGCTTTTGTTCTTAAACCTGAGAGATAATTATCCTTACAGACTAAATACAAAAAAGCCCGTGAAAATATCACGGGCTTTTTACTATGTAATTATTAAAGTTCTACTTTAATTTCTTCTTAACTGCAACTTCCTGGTAAGATTCTATTATATCACCTTCTTTGATGTCATTATAGTTTTTCACCTGAATACCACAATCATACCCTTTACTTACTTCTTTTACATCATCTTTAAAGCGTTTTAAAGATGCTAACTCTCCGGTATAGATAACTACACCATCACGGATAAGACGAATACCAGAATTACGGAATATCTTACCAGATATAACCATACAACCTGCAATAGTACCAATCTTAGATATTTTAAAGGTTTCTCTAATTTCAGCGGTACCGGTAATCTCTTCCTTCATTTCTGGAGAAAGCATACCTTCCATCGCATCTTTAAGATCATTGATCGCATCGTATATGATAGAATAAGTACGAATGTCAATTTCTTCCTTATCTGCAACCATACGGGCATTACCTGCAGGCCGCACATTAAATCCTATAATAATGGCATCTGAAGCCGAAGCCAGAAGTACATCACTTTCTGTTATCGCACCTACACCTTTGTGCAGAATATTCACTGCGATTTCTTCTGTTGATAGTTTTTGGAAACTATCAGTTAAAGCTTCTACAGAACCATCAACATCACCTTTAAGGATAATGTTCAATTCTTTAAATTCGCCAAGAGCAATACGACGACCAATCTCATCAAGAGTAATATGTCGTTGTGTTCTTACAGATTGCTCGCGTTGTAATTGAGTACGTTTAGCCGCAATATCTTTAGCCTCACGCTCATCATTCATCACATGAAACTTATCACCAGCCTGAGGCGCACCATCAAGACCTAAAATAGACACAGGAGATGAAGGCCCGGCCTCTTTAACTTCTTTACCACGTTCATCCTGCATTGCTTTAACCTTACCACTATGTGTACCAGCTAAAACATAATCACCAATTTTCAAAGTACCACCTTCAACAAGGATTGTAGAAACATATCCTCGACCTTTATCTAGGAAAGCCTCAACAACGGTACCATTAGCATTTTTATCAGGATTTGCCTTAAGCTCTAACAACTCAGCTTCAAGAAGTACTTTCTCAAGCAATTCTTTAACACCTTGACCAGTTTTAGCAGAGATATCATGCGACTGTATTTTACCGCCCCAATCTTCAACAAGCAAATTCATTGTTGCCAATTGTTGCTTAATATTATCTGGATTAGCAGTGGGCTTATCAATTTTATTAATTGCAAATACAATAGGAACTCCCGCAGCCTGAGCATGCGAAATAGCTTCTTTTGTCTGCGGCATCACATCATCATCTGCTGCAACTACAATAATTGCAATATCTGTAACTTGAGCACCACGTGCTCGCATCGCAGTAAATGCTTCGTGACCCGGTGTATCTAAGAAAGCAATTTTTTGTCCTCCTTCAAGAGTAACACCATACGCACCAATATGCTGCGTAATACCACCACTTTCACCTGCAATAACATTCTCTTTACGTATATAATCCAGAAGTGACGTTTTACCGTGATCTACGTGACCCATTACAGTCACAATAGGAGCACGAGTTTGTAAATCTTCTGGTCTGTCTTCTGCAACTGTAACAGCCTCTTCTAGATCTGCAGTAACAAAATCTACTTCATAACCAAATTCATCAGCAACAATAGATAGCGTTTCAGCATCTAGTCTCTGATTCATTGTCACCATCATACCAAGAGACATACATGCAGAGATGATCTTGGTAACCGGCACATCCATCATAGTAGCAACCTCACTTGCAGTAACAAACTCTGTTACCTTAAGCACTTTGCTTTCCGCTTCCTGCTGAGCCTGTTCGTCTTCAGTTTTTTGACGGTGTTGATCTCTTTTATCACGACGATATTTCGCCCCTTTACCTTTACTGGATTTACCCTGAAGTTTCTCCAGAGTTTCTCTAATTTGCTTTTGTACGTCTTCTTCGCTTGGCTCTTCTTTTACAACAGGACCTTTACGTCTGTTATTTGAAGTATTGCCACCTCTACCGCCGGCTGTACCTTTTTTAGCTCCGCCAGGAGTAGCCGGCCCTTTGCTAATACGTCTTCTTCTGCGTTTTTTATTATCATCATCTGATGACGCAGCAGGTTTTTTCTTTTTCTCAGGTTTTTTGAACTGAGAAAGATCGATTTTTTGACCTGTAAAATTGGGGCCTTCTAATTTCTTATAATCAGTCTTTAAGACATCATCGCCTAATTTTGGTTCCTCTTTCTTAGGCTCTTCCTTTTTAGGCTCTTCTTTTTTAACCTCTGCCTTTTTAGGAACTTCTTTCTTAGCTTCTACAGATACAGGCTTGGGAGCTTCAACCTCAGGCTGCTCTACAACCTTTTCTTCCTGCTTAGGTTTTTCTTCCTCTTTTGGCTTCTCAACCTCAACCTCAGGCTCAGGCTTAACCTCTTCTTTTTCTTTAACTTCTGCCTTTTCTACTTTCTTAGCAGGATCTTTCTTATCAAGATCTATTTTACCTACAGTAACAGGACCTTCTAATTTAGCTCTCGCCTTGATCAAATTACTCTCAGGCTCTGGTTCAGGTGTTCTTTTTTGGCGTTTTTCTTCTAACTCCTCTTCTCTGGCCACCCTTAGCGCCTCTTTCTCTTTCTGCTTTTCTTCTGCGACCTCCTTAGAAGCTACTTTTTTATTGGCATCAGTCTGAAACTGATCAGACAACACCCCGTAGATTTCGGCAGAGATCTTTGTGGTAGGACGTGCCTCTATATCATGCCCCTTTTCCTTAAGAAAATCAACGGCACGATCTAGTGAAATATTAAGTTCACGTAATACCTTGTTCAACCTCATGTTTTTAACTTCTGCCATAAATTGCTTTAATTCGCTGTAAAATTAACCTAAAAAACCAGTACTATCCTAGTATTATTCAAACTCTTCCCGAAGAATACGCATAACATCCTGTATGGTTTCCTCTTCTAAGTCTGTTCTTCTAACCAGATCATCAACATCCTGCTCAAGAATACTCTTAGCAGTATCAAGACCTATTTTAGCAAACTCTGCGATGATCCAATCTTCAATCTCATCAGAGAATTCACTTAGTTCAACATCCTCTTCAACACCTTCTCTAAACACATCTATCTCATAACCCGTAAGCTGACCCGCAAGTCTAATGTTATGACCACCGCGCCCTATTGCTTTAGAAACCTCCTCAGGTTTAAGCATAACCTCTGCCGTTTTCTTCTCTTCATTCATTTTGATTGAAGTGATTTTAGCAGGACTAAGTGCGCGTGTAATAAATAACTGAAGATTATTTGTGTAATTGATAACATCAATATTCTCATTACCTAATTCACGAACTATGCCATGAATACGCGACCCCTTCATACCCACACAGGCACCTACAGGATCAATACGATCATCATAAGAATCTACAGCCACTTTAGCTTTTTCTCCTGGTATTCTCACAACTTTCTTAACCGTGATCAAACCATCAAAAACTTCAGGAATCTCAGATTCAAATAATTTTTCTAAGAAAAGTGGTGAAGTACGCGACATTATAATCGCCGGCTTATTGCCTTTTAGCTCAACACTTTCTATAATACCTCTTACATTTTCGCCTTTGCGAAAGAAATCTGAAGGTATTTGCTTCTCTTTAGGAAGAATAATTTCATTACCCTCATCATCAAGAAGGATGATAGCGCGATGACGTATATGGTGTACTTCTGCATTATACAACTCACCTTCCAGCTCTTTAAACTGCTTATAGATGTTTGTATTATCATGCTCATGAATTTTGCTAATCAAGTTTTGACGCAATGCCAAAATAGAACGACGTCCCAGATCAATAAGCTTAACCTCTTCAGAAACATCTTCACCTACTTCAAAATCAGGCTCTATTCTTCTTGCAGCAGCAAGACTAATTTCAGAATTCTCATCTTCCACTTCGCCATCTGCAACCACAACACGGTTACGCCATATCTCTAAATCTCCTTTATCAGGGTTAATAATGATATCAAAATTATCATCACTACCAAAACGTTTTTTCAGGGTGCTTCTAAATACTTCTTCAAGTATCGCCATAAGCGTCACTCTATCGATGAGTTTGTCATCTTTAAATTCAGAAAATGACTCGATTAACGCAATATTCTCCATATCGATAAGTCTTAAAATTTAATCTTAACTTTTGCCTGAGCGATATCTTCATAATTCAATATCGACTCTTTTATAACTGTTACTTTGCCTTTACCTACCGGTTTATCTTCTCTAGATTTCCAGGTAAGTTTTATGCTGTCATCGTAAACCTCCTCAAGAAGGCCTTCAATTTTTGATCCATCCTTTTGTTTAACCTCAAGATCTCGACCTATATTCTTTTTGTATTGCCTCTTGTTAATTAGAGGCTCTGTAGCTCCAGATGACATAACTTCTAGTGAGAAGTCTTCCTCATCACGATCTAAATTGTGCTCAACCTTGCGACTTACATCTATACAATCTGAAACAGTAACACCATTATCACCATCTATAATAACAGTAATTGCGTTATTATCCTGTATTGTAAGATCTATCAAAAACAAGGATTTATTCTCTTCTAATGCCTCATTTACCAAGGCTTGTACTTTTTCCCTAAACATTTTTCCTATAAAAAGAGGGGACTTTATGTGTCCCCTCAATTATTTTTTCTGATTTCAACGGTGCAAATATAACAATAATTATCAAGATATAAAATAGACAGGGACACCTAATAAAATTGTAAATTTAGATAACTGCCTCAAAGTTAATCATAACCTGTTAATTCGCTCAATTATGATACAAAAATTACTGGTCCCCACAGATTTTTCACCTCAGGCGCTAAATGCTCTTAAGGCAGCTGCTCAATTGGCTCGTCGCTACAAGGCAGATATTTATCTACTTCACCTTCTCGAGATGCCAGAAGTGCTCATAGACGGTCCTGCCACTCAGCACCAGAGCCAGTTACCAGAAGCTTTATACTACATGAAACTGGCTCATAAAAAATTTAGCAACATCTTAAAAGCGCCCTTCCTTGAAGGCATTAAAATATACGAGACAGCCGAGTTTGACGGTGCTTTTGAAGGCATTATGACTTATGTGAAAAAATATAACATAGATGCTATAGTTATGGGCTCACATGGCATGAGCGGTATACAGGAATTTTTCATAGGATCTAACACCGAAAAAGTAGTGAGACATTCAGAAATCCCCGTTTTTGTTATAAAAAACGAGCTAAATATATTCAATATCAGGAATTTTGTTTTCGCTACAGATCTTCAGGAAGAAAGTCTCGAGGCTATACAGGAAGCAATTAAATTTGCCCAATCTGAAGAAGCCAGCCTTCACATGCTCTACGTTAATACGCCTAACCGTTTTAAAACAACACAGGAAATCACCTCTATTTGCAAAGGCTTTTTAAAGAAAATAGGACAAAAAAGTCAGAAATTAACTATCTACAACGATGTAAGCGTAGAAAGAGGGATTCTTAACTTTGCAGAATCTATAAAAGCAGACCTCATAGGAATAGGCACTCACGGGCGCAAAGGTTTAGCCCATTTTTTAAATGGCTCTATTAGTGAAGACCTTGTTAATCACGCTCAAAGACCGGTTGTAACGTTTAAAATCTAATTTGAAATAAAAAGTCGTTAAATAATATTTAAATAAATCACAGTTAGTACTTTGTTAACACCATAGCATGTATTTTCAAACAAAAATTTACAACCTATCGCTATGGAAACTAACAAAACAGAAAATATCGTAGAAGAGATTCATAAACTCATTGATCATAGTTGCTCTCATACACACTACGATCATACAATCAAGTTTGAGCGATTTCACAGAGCAATTTTAAAAAAGTTCTTTAAATCTGAAGATGTACAATTAAAACATCTGTCAGATTCAATACAGATAAATATAAAACTCTGCACAAGCGCCATAAAAGAGCAATACATAACCATGGAAGTTGGCGTAGAAAAATTAGAGAAATTCCTTAAAGCCTGTGTAGCGCAGGACACTGCTAACAGAAACTTCTATTTAAACATGCTCAACTATTACGCAACAGTAGAAGGTAATATGTTTAGCCTTTAAGAAAAATCGGTCTTTTTATATCAAAAATCCGGCAAAAATAGCCGGATTTCGTATTTATAACCTTGCCTTTTCACTGAGCAAGTCTCAATTACTTAAGACTTTTTAGCTAATCAGAATATTACAAATAAAAAAAATCCCGACTTCTACATGAAATCGGGATTAAATTCTTGTTGGCCTACTAGGGCTCGAACCTAGACTCTTCTGGACCAAAACCAGACGTGTTGCCAGTTACACCATAGGCCATTACCTTGTGATAAATCACAATCACATTCTCAGAAGCTGCGAATGCGGGTGCAAATTTAAAACAAACTTTGATTTGCACAAACTTTTAATGAAAAAAATAAAGCTATCTAAAAATAACTTCCTTTTTAAAGCGTTTCTTGAAAAACCAAAACTCTTTAAGGTATTAATTCTTAAATTCGCCCATGTTAATTTTGGCCTTATGACTGACTTCAAATTTTCGAAGTACAATAAAATCTTTGGATGGCTTGCTTTCGCAATCGCTCTCACAACCTTTTCTCTCACAGTAGAACCCACAGCTAGCTTCTGGGATGCCGGGGAGTACATTTCAACCTCATCTAAACTAGAGATAGGCCACCCGCCGGGAGCACCTTTATATCAAATGTTGGGTGCATTCTTCTCAACATTTGCAACAGACAGTGCTCATGTAGCGGTTGCAGTGAATTTTATGTCATGTCTAGCATCTGCTTTTGCAGTGTTGTTCATGTTCTGGTCAATTTCGCTTTTGCTAAAAAAACTATTGAGAAGATCACATGAAGAATTAACAGTTTCTAAGTCATGGGCAATTATTGCCAGCTCCTTCATCGGCTCTGTATCATATACATTTACAGATAGTTTCTGGTTTAACGCGGTAGAAGCAGAAGTTTATGCCATGGCGACTTTTATTCTCGCTTTGATGTTTTATCTGGCTTTACTGTGGGAAAGAGATATGTTTAAACCACGTGGTAATCGCTGGTTGATGTTGATCTGTTTTGTGGTAGGATTATCATTTGGGGTGCACTTTATGGGTTTACTTACCATCCCTGCGATGGGCTTCTTGTATTTCTTTAAGAACTATAAAAAAGTTACCGTAAAGAATTTTATCGTGGCAAACATTGTTGTAGTGGCCATATTAATGTTCATATTTAAATTACTGCTTCCGTACACTTTAAGCTTCTTTGGTTATGCAGAAGTATTTTTCGTTAATCAAATGGGCATGCCGTTTAACAGCGGGACAATTATCGCCGGTATTGTCTTTATAGCAGCCTTCTACTACCTTTTAAATTTTACGACAAAGAAATCTTACTACCAGTTAAACACGCTGGTTTTATGTATTCTTTTTATTCTTATAGGTTTTTCAAGTTGGCTAATGCTTCCTATACGTGCAAATGCGGGAACCACTATCAATGAGAACAATCCCAATAATGCAAGGGAGCTACTGGCTTATTACAACAGAGAGCAATATCCTGAAACGCATTTATTTTATGGCCCACAATTTACAGAGATATTTGGTGGTTTAGATCCTGTTAATCCATACACAGATGATAAGCCCAATTACGAGAAAGACGAGAAAAGCGGCAAATACATCATCGTAAATGACTGGAAAAATGCAGTTCAAAATACAGATGACAGGCATAAGTCATTTCTTCCGCGCATGTGGAGCACAGAGCATATTGCTAATTACATGCAATTCACGGGTCCGCTAAAGTTCACAGTAAAACCAGAGTACGCTTCAAATCAGGAATTACAGCAGGCAATCGCTCAATTTAGGTCAGATTATGCTCAGGGCCGGGTCGACAATGAGGGCTATCAATCGTTTCTTATGAAAATAAGAGATTACATAGACGTAGAACGCCCTTCTTTTGCAGATAACTTAAACTACCTGTTCGACTTTCAGATTGGGTACATGTATTGGCGCTACTTTATGTGGAATTTCACAGGAAAACAAGATGACATACAAGGTCAATACAATGATTTACACGGCAACTGGCTAAGTGGCATTAAATTTATTGACGAAGCCAGACTAGGGTCACAAGACAACTTGCCCAGCGACGTGCTTAATAATAAAGCCCGAAATACCTATTACTTTTTACCATTGATTCTAGGATTGCTTGGGCTGGTCTTTCAGGCAAGCCGAGACAAGAAGAATTTCTGGGTGTTGCTGGTCTTTTTCCTATTTACCGGTATTGCGCTTAAAATATACCTAAACGAAAGACCATTTGAACCCAGAGAGCGCGATTATGCACTGGTAGGATCGTTTTATGTATTTGCTATGTGGATAGGCATGGGTGTTTATGCGCTTTATGATATGCTCAAAAAGTATTTAAACCCAAAAATTGTGTTGCCGGTTGTTACTGTTGTTTGTTTATTAGCCGTGCCTGTTGTACTTGCAAAAGAAAACTGGAATGACCATGACCGCTCAGGGCGAAAAACTGCTCTGGCAATGGCAAAAATGTATTTAGACTCGTGCGATCCCAATGCGATCTTATTTACAATAGGAGATAACGACACCTTTGCTTTATGGTATGCACAGGAAATTGAAGGATATCGCAGAGATGTGCGCATAGTTAATACAAGTCTATTCCAGACAGAATGGTACATAGACGATATGAAACGCAAGGCTTACGAGAGCGATCCTATACCATCACAGTTAAGCCATGACAAATATATGGCGGGTACTAGGGATGCTATTTGGTACGCCCCCATTCGCCCTAATGATACCCTCGATATCAAGACATGGATGAACTGGGTAGCAAGTGATGACCCCCGTACGATGGAAGAGTTGCAAAGTGGTACAATGATTCATTCCTTTCCTACACAGCATATTCGTATTCCTGTAGATAAAAACACAGTATTACAGAATAATATCGTACCTCAAAAAGATGCAGATTCAATTGTAGATGAAATAAATCTTACAATTAAGGGTGATATTCTTTATAAGAATAGATTGTTGATGCTTGATGTGTTAGCCAATAATGACTGGAAGCGTCCTATTTATTTCACAGGAGGCAGTTTTGGCGATGATGATTATTTATGGATGAAAGATTACCTTCAACTTGACGGTGTATGCTACAAACTTGTACCTATAAAAACACCTATCAATCCTCGTTCTCCTTATGACATGGGAAGAATAGATCCTGATAAGTTCTACAATATAGTAATGAACTGGTATTGGGGTAACAGTGGTGATCCAGATATATATCATGATACTGAAACACGAAGAAACGGTATTACATATAGAGGTAATATAGCCCGTGGTATAGAAAAGCTAATTGCTGAAAAGGAATACAAGAAAGCAAAAGACCTGCTCGATCTGGCAATGGAAAAAATGCCGGTAGACAAGTTTGAATACTACACACTTCTTGAACCTTATATAAATGGCTATTATGAAATAGGTGAAACAGAAAGAGCGCGTGAAATATGGAATGAACTGGCAACTATCTATAAGGAGAAACTTGATTACTGGAGCTCCTTAGAATTAGACAGACAATATAAATATGCCGAAGAGATCATCACAGATATTGAGCGCTATAGAAGTCTGGTCGATATTTTAGTCATAAACCAGGACCGCGATATCCTTGAAGACAAAGCAAAAGAATTTAATGATTATCTGCGTAAATTTGAACATTTCTACAATAGAGATGAAGAAATCCCTACAGATACAGATCTGCTACCTGCCGCAGAACAAGAATCTATTCCCGCTGCGGTAATTGACAGTCTTAAGTAAATGGCTTTTATCCCCTTACCCGTTAAAGTACCAGAGATTATAAAATGGTATTATAACGGGTATGTCTGGGATAAATTTAACGAGGTAAAAAAAGAAAAAATCCTTTACCTCACGTTTGACGACGGTCCTATCCCGGAAGTAACACCATGGGTACTTGATATCCTTAATAAGTTTAATGCCCAAGCCACTTTTTTCTGTATAGGAGATAATATTAGAAAACATCCCCAAGTTTTTGCTCAGCTTCTCAAAAGCGGCAATCGAGTAGGAAATCACACGTATAATCACTTAAAAGGCTGGAAAACCCAAAAAGAAGATTACATTAAGAATACTTTAAAAGCGGAAGAAATCATAGAAAAATCGGCTTTAGAAGGGCAAAAATCGGTGATATTTCCAAAGCTTTTAAGACCACCTTACGGAAAGATCACACGACAACAGGCAAAATCGCTCAAGGCGAAAAATTACGAGATCATAATGTATGATGTAATTGCTTACGATTGGGATAAAAGGGTATCACCAGAAAAATGTGCTGAAAATATTATAAGGAATGCAAAATCAGGCAGTATTTTAGTCTTTCACGACAGCATAAAAGCGGAAAATAATATGAAGGTAGCTCTTCCTATAATCCTGAAGTATTACACAGAGAAAGGTTATACTTTTAAAATGCTTTAAACATATTCCTGCATAAGACCTATAAGCGTATTAGCATCTTGCTCCCCACTTTGTCTCCATTTCATTTCACCCTTTTTATAGATCATAAGAGTAGGTAAACCTTTTATACGCAGAGCTTCTGCAAGATCCGGGTTTTTATCCAGATCAATTTTGATAACTTTAGCCCTGTCACCCAAAGCTGCAGCCACATCTCGCAATACGGGATGCATAGCTGTTGACTGTTCATTCCATTCGGTATAAAAATCCAGTAGAACCGGAATTTCCTGATCGATCAGCAATCCAAATTTTGACATATTTAGCCATTTTGATTCCCTAAATATACTATTTATGCGTGAAAAACGGCTTTTTTGCTATAATTTCCAGCTAGAAGATAGCTGATTTATTTAACGCTTAAGTTTTCAGAAAATATCACCAGATCGTCACTCCCGTTCCCCGTTAGACGCTGCACATATAATTCTATATAGTCGCCTGGTGTCATAGTTACGATGCTGTTAAGAGCAACATTTTGAATGTCAGAATCATTATTTATACGCACAACAGAATTTGATTCTGTAATTACCGCTCCGTTCTTAGCGATTATAAACGCATAGAAGTCGCCCGTCGCCCCTGTAACCCGAATAGACAAAGATGCATTAACCTGCATATCCCGGGTTTTACTACCGTCGTAAACAAGCATGTTATAAGCAGGTGCTGTAAACCTAAACAAACTGTTCGCAGTTGTAGTATTACTAAATGCATCACCTGTAATTTTAGTAGGTGTATTTGCAGATATGGCTTGAGCAAATCCCGAAGTAAGACTACCATTATAATAGAAATTACCTGAGGCATTCTCATCCCTTTCTACAGGTATGCCCTCGCAAACCACTGCCCAGTCTTTTGTAAAATTATAGCCATTGTATGGCGAATTACCATTAATATAATTACCATCCCCATAAAACACAACACTTTGCAGAATACCATCTCCGGCTAGGTTAGAAACCCCTGTAACATCTACTGCAGTAGCACCTGTAGCCAGGAGCACCTGTGAGAAACCACTAACCTTCTCTATTAAATTAAAATCACCGCTAAATGTTTCATAGGTACCTTGATTATTACCAAACCACCCCTGATTATTTAGCAGTAGTTGATCAATATCTTTATATTCAAGACCGTCATTGTTTGATATGTATTGAATCACGTTCATGAAGACCAGATTAAAATTTGCAATTGTGCCTACGTTAGCAGAAGTCGTGACAATTGAACTCTGCATAACAAAGCTACCGCTACCCTGCCCATCAAGATTAAAAATAGTTCCTGAGGGCGCGCTTAACGTGATATTTCTCACACTACCACCACCGCCCGAAAAAACCGTACCGCCATTTGCAATTAATTTATCTTCGTTAGAATCAACACCTTCAATGTATGCGCCATTTAAGTTTATAGGATTACTAAGAGAAATTGCCCCGTTTATTTCATAAAGGGTGCTCGGGTCTAATACTATTGCGCCCCCAGAAGGTGCAGGAAAGTCACTTTCGCTTTTTACCAGAACATAATTATCCCGCTCTATATGACTAGTAAGAACTCTCTCCCAGGTACTATTTGAAGAGTTGTAGAAATACAGGTAATTTTCATCATTATCGTAAACGAGTAAACCCTGGGCCGGCGTTGCTATAGCGAGACGCTCAACAGAAGTCATGCGGGGTGCCAGAAAACCCTGCTTGGTAGATTGTATATCAAGAATTGCTGAAGGATCTGGTGTTACAGTACCTATCCCAACTTGCCCATTGACATACCAACCAAAACAACTTGTAAAAATTATGACTAAAAGTAATTTTACCTGCATCTTCTTCCTCTTAAATAAGGCTTTAACAGATAAACCGAAAAGTCTCATAATTTCACCTATGACAAATTAAGGTTTTTACTCAATAATAATTTATTTTTAACTAAATACTCGTCAAAATAACCTTCACATTATCAATACCTTATAAGACACAAGTAGATTCTATCACTGTTAAATAAAAATTACAAGTAATATATATTACAGAATAAAATATCTTTAAACAGGTTTTCGCTTGAGCTCTATTACTGTGATCTCCGGCCAAATACCCACTCGACCAGGATAACCTAAATATCCCAGCCCTCTGTTTACATTTATCCAGCGATCATTCTCATTATACAAACCTGCCCAATTCTCATAACGGTATTGTACAGGACTCCATTTTAAAAACCCTGGTATTTCAATCCCAAATTGCATACCATGCGTATGACCACTCAGCGTAAGGTGAAACTTTTTAGGATGAGATTTTAATTTCTCCTGCCAATACGAAGGATCATGACTCATTAATATTTTAAAATCATTTTCGGCTAGGCCTTCTGAAGCCCTATCAATATCACCAGCTTTTTTAAAACCACCTGCGCCCCAATTTTCAACACCTACTAAAGCAATTCGTTGGCCTCCCTTTTCTAAAAAACGATGTTCATTGAGTAAAAGATCCCAACCCATCTCTCGTTGTAAATCCTTTAATGCCTGCAAATTTTCTTCTTTAGCATTATTTGATTCCCATTCTACATAATCCCCATAATCATGATTTCCTAAAACTGAAAATACGCCATCTTTTGCACTTAATCTTTGAAAAACCTCCTTCCACTCCTGCATCTCAGTTGCCATATTATTCACCAAATCTCCGGTGAAAAGTAAAACATCACTTTGTTGCTTATTAATTAGATCAACAGCATAATTTACTTTTTCGTGATTGTCAAAACTACCGCTATGGATATCGCTAATCTGGGTGATTTTATAACCATCAAAAGAAGGCGGAAGATCATCAAAGAACAATTGATAATTTAGAACACGATATTGGTACTTACCTCTGTACATCCCATAAAGCAAAGAAGCAAAAGGAATGGCAGCTATACCTAACGCAATAGAACTTATAAATTTTCGCCGGGAAGGCATTGTAAAATCTTCTTCACCAGATATAAATTTATGATACACCCCTACAAAAAATCGCACTACATCTTCACCAAACATCGCGAAAATCAATATCAGCTTAGGTACAAATAAGGCCAGCAGAAAACCCATAGCGTACATTGTAGGCGTGGTAAAGCCCTGCGATCTATCCATATGAGACAGGTGATAGATCAAATTAATTAGTACGACGAGTGATAAAACAAGATAGAAACCGTAAATCCATTGATTTTTGGTAACCGTTTTAAATGCCTGAAAAGCATAGATATCAATGAATATATAGAGGGTTATAAATATGAACCAACGCATAACATAATTTTAAGGAAGCAATATTACTAAAGATGACAATCCTAAATCTTTAAGGATTCCCAATTTTTTAGAAGAAGATTGATTTTTACTTTGATTTAATAAAAACTTAAATATTATCTTACACTTTAAATCAAAAACCTGATGGAAAGACGCAAATTCTTAAGTAGAAGTACACTTACCAGTCTGGCTGTTGCTATGGGAATATTAGAAACTAAAAACATTATGGCAAAGACTGCACATATAATAGATAAGCCTTTAGCAAAACCAGACCCAATAGCAATTTGCACATGGCAATTCACTAAAGCCAATTTCACAGCAGGAACCGCCTTAGATGAAGGAAAATCGGCTCTGGATGCAGCAATATTAGGCGTTGCCATTGAAGAGGAAAATATTAAAAATACAACCGTAGGCAAAGGCGGCGCTCCAGATCGTGAAGGCAATGTAACCCTCGACGCCTGTGTAATGGATCAATATGGCAACTGCGGCTCAGTTGTTTGTGTAGAAAATATAACAAACGTAGCTGCTCTGGCAAAAGAGGTAATGTTACAAACTCCGCATGTCATGCTTGCAGCAAAGGGAGCAGAAGAATTTGCATACTCTATTGGCTTTAAAAAAGAAGAACTTCTCACCCAAGCATCTAAAGAAGCCTGGCAAAACTGGCTTAAAACCTCTAATTACAAGCCAATTATTAATATTGAAAACCATGATACGATTGGCATGCTCACAATTGATAAAAACGGTGACTTGAGCGGGGCTTGTACAACTTCAGGTTTGTCTTATAAAATGAAAGGTCGCGTAGGCGATTCTCCCATAATAGGCAGCGGTCTCTTTGTAGATAATGAAGTAGGCGGCGCTGCTGCAACAGGGATGGGCGAAGAAGTGATTAAAACCGTAGGCAGCTTTTTAATAGTTGAATTAATGCGCAATGGCATGTCTCCACAAGAAGCATGTGAAGAGGCAATAAATAGAATAGTGAAAAAAAATAAGGGCTATAAGAACTTTCAGATTGCCTATATTGCTATCAACAGAAATGGTGAAACAGGTGCTTACTGCATCCACCCCGGCTTCACAATGATGAAATATCAAAATGCAGAAAATCAAAATATTCAGGTAAAAAGTTATTTAAAATAATTAACTTTTTACTAGTAAACTCGAATTATCATTTTCTACGTAGTTTTAAAAAAATAGTTATATTTGCATACGCTTAAAAGGCAGAAAATATTTAACGCTGTTGTAATTGACTTGTAATAATCAATTATGATTTGGGGTGAAAGCCAGCTCTTGTAGCTGGCTTTCTTTATTTATATAATTCTGGGGGTGGTGAGCGAGGTGAAATCAAATACTATTAATGGTTAGGAGAACATTCACAAGCTATATGGCATTGAAAGTGAATTTTAACTTAACCTCGAGCGAAGCGTTTCACTACTCTAATTTCTCTTGTAGCTGGCTTTTGGCTTTCTTTATTTATATAATTCTGGGGTGGTGAGCGAGATGAAAAATCAATACTCTTAATAGTTAGGAGAACATTCACAAGCAATGTGGCATTGAAAGTGAATTTTAACTTAACATCGAGCGAAGCGTTTCACTACTCTAATTTCTCTTGTAGCTGGCTTTCTTTATTTATATAATTCTGGGGTGGTGAGCGAGATGAAAATCAATACTCTTAATAGTTAGGAGAACATTCACAAGCAATGTGGCATTGAAAGTGAATTTTAACTTAACATCGAGCGAAGCGTTTCACTACTCTAATTTCACTTGTAGCTGGCTTTCTTTATTTATACAAATCGAGTCAAAAGCTACTTCTACACCTTATCCTCTAAATTTCAATTGCTTTATTCATCAACTAAAAGGAATAAAAAGCTTTTAAGAAATAACTACTCTTTTATCTGCCGATCTTCTTATTTTTGAAATCTTTCAAAATTTTTATTTAAATGGCAGAGCAAAAACGCTTATTCCTTCTCGACGCATACGCTTTAATCTTTAGAGGTTATTACGCCCTTATAAAAAACCCCAGAGTAAACTCAAAGGGTCAGGATACTTCTGCCATTATGGGTTTTGTGAATTCTTTATTTGATGTTATTAAGCGCGAAAAACCAGATCATCTGGCAGTTGCTTTTGATAAAGGCGGAAGTGCAGATCGTGTAGAAATGTACGAAGCTTACAAAGCTCATCGCGATGAAACTCCAGAAGCTATTCGCATAGCTGTCCCTATTATTCAAAATATCCTTAAAGCTATGCATGTACCTTGTGTAGAAATAGAAGGGATTGAAGCAGACGACCTTATAGGAACTCTCGCAAAACAAGCTGAAAAAGAAGGTTACCAGGTATTTATGGTAACACCAGATAAGGATTACGCACAACTGGTTTCTGAAAATATTTTCATGTATCGCCCTGCTCGAATGGGTAATGGTATTGAGATATGGGGAATACCAGAGGTACAAAAGAAATTTGAGATAGAAAGACCAGAACAGGTTATAGACTATCTGGGTATGATGGGAGATGCGTCTGATAATATACCGGGGCTCCCGGGAGTAGGCGATAAAACCGCAAAAAAATTCATTAAAGAATTTGGCTCTATGGAAGGCCTTTTAGCCAATACAGATAAGCTAAAAGGTAAAATGAAAGAAAAAGTAAGTGAAAATGCCGAACTGGGTATTCTTTCAAAAAAGCTGGCGACTATTATGATTGACTGCGATGTGCAGTTTCATGCTGAGTCTTACGAGCTTTCGCAGCCTGACGCAGATAAAGTACAAGAGATTTTTGACGAACTAGAATTTAGACGTCTTAAAGATCAATTCATTAAAATATTTTCAGGTGAGGCAGATGCTTCCGTTGGGGCGGCCATATCAAATACTGAAACAGCTAAAAAATTAATTTCTTCAGCAGAGAAAGCTGCCGGTGCAGGTGCCGGCCAGTACTCTTTGTTTGGTGGAGATACCTCAGATATTGTAGAACGCAATACGCGTAAAACAATTGAAGATACTGAGCATTTTTACCAAAGCATTGCACCCGGCATGGCAATGACGCTTTTCATTAAAAATTTGTTGCAACAAACCTCCGTCTGTTTCGATACCGAAACGACAGATATTGACCCCATTAAAGCAGAACTGGTAGGAATTTCATTTTCATGGGAAAAAAGTAAAGGTTTTTATATTCCTTTTCCGGCCGATAAAAGCGCTGCACAGGCGATTATTGAGCAATTAAGACCGTTTTTTGAAAATCAGGAAATAGAGAAAATTGGTCAGAATTTGAAATATGATATTAAAGTTCTCGCTAAATATGATGTCAGGCTCAAAGGGAAGCTTTTTGATACTATGCTGGCACATTATCTTATCAATCCTGATATGCGTCATAATATGGACGTACTTGCCGAAACGTATTTAAACTACACCCCGGTTTCTATAGAAAGTTTAATAGGCAAGAAAGGTAAAAGCCAAAAATCAATGCGGGATGTGCCTCTTGAAAAACAAACCGAATATGCGGTAGAAGATGCTGATGTAACCCTTCAGCTTAAAGAATATTTTACTAGGGAACTTACAGACGCAAACACACAAAAATTATTTAATGAGATCGAAATTCCGTTACTACAGGTTCTAGCAGATATGGAACTTGAAGGGATTAACCTCGACAGGAAATTCCTTACAGATCTCGCAATAGACCTTGATACAGATATACTTTTTCTCGAAAAAAATATTTATGCAGAAGCGGGTGAAGAGTTCAACATTGGCTCACCTAAACAACTGGGAGAAATACTTTTTGAAAAGCTTAAACTTGTTGATAAACCTAAAAAAACCAAGACGGGTCAATATTCTACAGCAGAAGATGTTCTTTCTTACTTAGCGCCAAAACATGCTATAATTCAGCATGTTTTAGATTATCGTGGTCTTACAAAATTAAAAAGTACATATGTAGATGCGCTTCCTTTACAAATAGAACCCGCTACCGGCAGAGTTCACACAGATTATATGCAAACCGTTGCAGCCACCGGAAGGTTAAGCTCTAATAATCCCAACTTGCAAAATATTCCAATTCGTACAGAAAGAGGTCGGCAGGTGAGGAAAGCTTTTGTACCCAGAAATACCGATTTTACCCTTCTGGCAGCCGATTATTCTCAAATAGAACTGCGCATTATTGCTGCTTTAAGTGAAGAAGAAAACATGATAAAGGCTTTTCAGGAAGGTCAGGATATCCACGCTTCTACAGCCGCTAAGGTTTTTAACGTTGCTCTTGAAGATGTTACCCGTGAACAACGTAGTAATGCAAAAACAGTAAACTTTGGTATTATATACGGTGTTTCTGCATTTGGGTTAAGCAATCAGACTGAGCTTTCTCGTGGCGAATCAAAAGAACTCATTGATACTTATTATAAAACCTACCCTAAACTTCGTAATTACATTAGTGAGCAAATAGAATTTGCTCGTGAGAATGGTTACGTCTCTACAGTTCTGGGAAGACGCAGGTATTTAAAAGATATCAACTCAAGCAACGCCGTAGTACGTGGGGCAGCAGAACGCAATGCGGTTAACGCCCCTATACAAGGGAGCGCTGCAGATATCATTAAAATTGCAATGATAAGGATTCATCAAAATCTGAAAAATGGTAACTACAAGACCAAGATGTTGCTACAAGTACATGATGAATTGGTTTTTGATGTGTATAAGCCCGAATTAGCAGAAGTTCAGGAAATGATTAAAACAGAAATGGAAAGTGCCTATAAATTGACCGTCCCATTAAATGTAGATTTAGGTATAGGCGAAAACTGGCTGGAAGCACATTAAATTAGCCAAAATACCCATTCATAAACAGTCATTAAAATTAAAACTGCTTTAAGTATTTACCTACCACTTATCAGCTAAAATTAGTCAACTGAAAGACAGCCCTTAAACTGCTATTAAAGATTTCTCACTTGCTGTTTGTCAAATAAATATATAATTGTACATTTGCACCCCTGTTTTCCGATTAGTTTCGGCAGGAAATGGAATGTTTAATAGAAAAATAAATCAGTGTGGACACATTAAGTTACAAAACAGTATCTGCCAACAAGAACACCGTTAATAAAGAGTGGGTTGTTGTTGATGCTGAAGGACAATCACTGGGCCGCCTATCTTCTATCGTTGCAAAACTTTTGCGCGGGAAGTATAAGCCTAGTTTCACACCACACGTTGATTGCGGGGATAACGTAATTGTTATCAATTCCTCAAAAATCAACTTAACAGGAAAGAAGTGGGATGCTAAAGAATACATCCGTCACACGGGATATCCTGGTGGTCAAAGAAGTCTTACTGCGCAAGAACTTTTTGATAAAGACCCTAATCGTCTTATCGAGAAAGCAGTAAAAGGTATGTTACCTAAAAACAAATTAGGAAGTGCGATTTTTCGAAATCTAAAGGTTTATTCAGATGAATCTCATGATCAGGAAGCGCAAAAGCCTAAAGTAATCAACATTAACGAACTCAAGTAAATGGAAGTTATTCACAAAATTGGCCGTAGAAAAACGGCTGTTGCTCGTGTTTATTTAGCTCCTGGTTCTGGAAACATCACGATCAACAAACGTGATCTTAAAGAATACTTTACTACAGGAACTTTACAGTACAAAGTTAATCAGCCATTAGTTATGACTGAGAATGACAAAAACTTTGACGTAAAAGTAAATGTGTATGGTGGCGGTATTACCGGTCAGGCAGAAGCTGTACGTCTAGCTCTTTCCAGAGCAATGTGCGAGCTGGATGCAGAGAACAGACTCATCCTTAAACCAGAAGGTTTATTAACGAGAGACCCAAGAATGGTAGAGCGTAAGAAATTCGGACAGAAGAAAGCTCGTAAGAAATTCCAGTTCTCTAAACGTTAATCACTATTTAATTATTAAAACAGTCGTTGTTTTCGCGTAAGCGAGAAAATTGGTTTAGCATCTAAATATTTAAGGCGAAACTCAGGTTGACCACTTAAGTATTGCTACTACAACGGGAACGTAAACTAAGTTTTAAAATGGCAAAAACAGAAAATGTAAAAGAATTACTGGATGCAGGTGTACACTTTGGCCACCTTACCAGAAGATGGGATCCTAACATGGCACCATATATCTATATGGAGCGTAATGGGATACACATCATTAACCTATACAAGACTGCGGCAAAACTTGAAGAAGCTTCTGAAGCTTTGACCAAGATCGCAGCAAGCGGTAGAAAAATACTTTTTGTAGCTACTAAAAAGCAAGCAAAAGAGATCGTAGCAGAACATGCGACCAGAGCTAAAATGCCTTTCATTACAGAAAGATGGCCTGGCGGTATGTTAACTAACTTTGTTACAATACGTAAAGCAGTTAAGAAAATGCAAACTGTAGATCGTATGAAGCAAGATGGTCGCTTTGATAGCTTGTCTAAAAAGGAACAATTACAAGTAAACCGTATGCGTGATAAGCTTGAAAAGAACTTAGGTTCTATTGAAGACATGACCCGTATACCTGGTGCTTTATTTGTAGTTGACATTAAGCGTGAACACATTGCAATTAAAGAAGCTCAGAAATTAAACATTCCAATCTTTGCGATGGTTGATACTAACTCTGATCCACGTCAGGTAGATTATGCCATCCCATCTAATGATGATGCTTCTAAGTCTATAGAAAAAATAATCTCAAATGTTGCAGATTCTATTGTAGCTGGTCTTTCAGAACGTAAGTCTGGTAAAGATAAAGATGCAAAAGGTGAAGGTAAGCCAAAAGCTAAAAAAGCTAAAGCTACTGCTAACGACGAAGAAGAATAGACTTAATTAACATTTTGATAATATCTAAAGTCGTTTAGTACCGCATCTTTGCAGCTCACTAAACGACTTTTATTTTAACTCATAAATAAGGACATACAATGGCAAAAATAACAGCCGCAGACGTTAATAAACTAAGAAAGGCAACCGGTGCAGGTATGATGGACTGCAAAAATGCGCTTGTTGAAGCAGACGGTGATTTTGACAAAGCAATCTCTGTTCTTCGTAAGAAGGGACAAAAAATTGCTGAAAAGAGAGCAGATCGTGATTCTAGCGAAGGAGTTGTTGTAGCAAAAATAAACGATGACAACACAAGAGGTGTTCTCGTTTCTCTTAACTGTGAGACAGACTTCGTAGCAAAGAATGATTCTTTTGTAGAAATGGCTAACCAATTAGGTGATGTTGCTTTAAACTACAATTCTAAAGAAGAATTTTTAGCCGCAGATTTTGAAGGAATGTCTGTTTCTGAAAAATTGATCGAGCAAACAGGTGTTATAGGTGAAAAACTAGAAATAGGTGGCTTTGAAGTTCTTGAAGCTCCTTTTGTAGGTGCTTATGTTCACGGTAACAAAATTGGAGCCTTAACAGGTCTTTCAAAAGCTACTGATGATGCTCCTGAAGTTGCTAAAAGTGTTTCTATGCAAGTTGCTTCTATGGGTGCAACAACATTGTCTTACAAAGATTTTGATCCTGCTTTTGTTTCTTCAGAAACTGAAGCCAGAATCGCTGCTATTGAGAAAGAAAATGAAGAGTTGGGCCGTTTAGGTAAAACACTTAAAAATGTACCTCAATATATTTCTATGTCTCAATTAACTCCAGAAGTTATGGCTAAGGCAGAAGAAAATATTAAAGCTGAATTGAAAGCTGAAGGTAAGCCTGAGCAAATCTGGGACAAAATCGTTCCTGGTAAAATTGATCGTTATATTGCTGACAATACAACTATGGACCACGAGAAAGCATTGCTTGATCAAAACTTCATTATGGATGACAGCATGAACGTAGCAAAATATGTTGCTAGCAAAGGTGATGCTGAAGTAGTAAGCTTTAAAAGAGTTACTCTGGTTTAGTACCTCAAACAAGATTAACTAAAGGCTGCCATAAGGCGGCCTTTTTTTATGCCTAATTCTTTCTTTTAGTCAATACCTATAAAATGTATATTTGCAAAAATCTTCTCCAACTATGTATAAACGTATACTTCTCAAATTATCTGGCGAGGCCCTTATGGGAAAACGTCAATATGGTATTGACCCAGACAGGCTTGCAGACTATGCTGCAGAAATTAAATCTATATTAGATGAAGGTATTGAGGTCGCCATAGTAATTGGCGGCGGTAATATCTTTAGAGGCGTTGCAGGTGCCAGCCGCGGTATGGATCGTGTGCAGGGTGACCACATGGGCATGCTCGCAACCGTTATTAACGGTCTTGCGCTACAAAGCGCTCTTGAAGACGCAGATATACCTACACGATTACAAAGCGCTATAAAGATCAATGAAGTAGCAGAACCATTTATACGCAGACGCGCAATACGTCATTTAGAGAAAGGCAGAGTTGTAATATTTGGTGGTGGAACAGGAAATCCATATTTCACAACAGATTCTGCAGCCGTATTAAGAGCAATCGAGATAAACGCTGACGTTATTTTAAAAGGAACTCGCGTTGACGGAATATACACCAGTGATCCAGAAAAAGACAAAAAAGCGATCAAATTTGATTTTATTAGCTTTGATGATGTTTTAAGAAAAGGCCTTAAAGTAATGGACACAACCGCATTTACTTTAAGCCAGGAGAATGAACTACCCATCATCGTTTTTGACATGAACAAGAAAGGAAACTTATTAAAGGTTGTTTCCGGAGAAAATATAGGAACCACAGTAAATTTATAAATTGCTACATTTGGTGCAATTTTTGATTTTCAGGCTACAAAATTTTTAATTATGAATGAAGATATTCAGTTTATCTTAGATACTACTGATGAGTCAATGCAAAAGGCAATAACTCATTTCAAAAAACAATTAGTAAATATACGTGCAGGTAAGGCAAGCCCAGCAATGTTAGGGAGTGTGATGGTAGATTATTACGGCAGCCAGACACCGTTATCTCAGGTGGCAAATGTAAATACTCCTGATGGTCGCACTATATCTATTCAACCTTGGGAGAAAGCTATGATTCCTCAAATCGAGAAAGCGATTATAAATTCTAACCTAGGCTTTAACCCCATGAACAATGGTGACAGCATTATTATTAATGTACCACCACTTACAGAAGAGCGTCGTAAGGAATTAGTAAAGCAAGCCAAGAGCGAAGCAGAAGATGCTAAAATAGGTATCCGCAATGATCGAAAAGGCGCTAATAATGACATCAAAAAGCTTGAGAAAGACGGACTGGCAGAAGATCTTTGCCGTAATGCAGAAATAGATGTGCAGACTTTAACAGACAAATACATCGTAAAAGTTGAAGAGATTCTTGTTGTAAAAGAAAAAGAAATTCTTACCGTATAACATACGTTAAACATATGTCAAGAGCGACCCATGGGTCGCTTTTTTTATAGTACTTTTAGACAAAACCCATCAGAATCAAAACATTGATACACAGAATATTCTTCTCTCTTTTTCTAGTCATTTCTTTATCTATACAAGCCCAGGATCTAAGCACATCAATAGCAAAAGATGCAGATTCTATAATGCTTGCAGCTATTAGAAATGTGCCTCAAAACAATCCCCAGCTGGCTTTAAAAAAGTATAGTTTCACCACTTATGAAAAAACGATAATTACAGATTCTTTAGAAAAAAGTAATTCGCACTCCTTTTTTACAGAAAAAGTATCGCGCAATCGGTACTCCTCATATAGCGGTTTTAAGGAAGAGGTTTTGGGTCTTGAAATGGCAGGTTTTAAAGAGCCTCGTTACGAAGTACTTGCTGTCACCCTACAATCCCGATCATTCTATGACGATGACTTTGTCATTTTTAATTACAGATATGCAGGGCCTTTATCCTCTCGTGGTGTTAAAAACTATTACTATACGTTTCTGGGCGACACTACAATTTTAGGCAGACCCTCTCTGGCATTGCATCTTGAACCTAAAAGACCTCAAACTATTCCCGGTCTTGAGGGTATAATATGGCTTGATGCAGAAACACTGGCAATTCAAAAAGTTCATATTGACCTTAAGGATAATCTTATTGCCACAATTGAAAGAGAATATGAATATCTGCAGGAGAAACAGTTGTACCTACCTAAGACGAATAAGCTCTATATAGAAAAAGGTAATTCATCACACAGGTTAGCCCTTTTTAAAGGCAAAGTATCTATGGGCACCATAGAAACTAACCCTGTGAAGGAAGCCATAAAAGGCAGACACTTGCTTTCGACCTCATTGAATTCTAATTATGATTTTGAGAGCGATGAACAAATTAAGCATCCTAATCTGGCTATTGAAATTCTTCCGGGTGCAGAAACACAACCAGAAACATTCTGGGGAAAATACAGAACAGAATCGCTTTCGCGAAAGGATATAAACAGTTTCTCCTTTCTTGATGATGTGGTAAAAGCCGAAAATATTGAGAAAAGACTTGCAATAATCAGCAATTTTGGTATTGGTTATTATACAGTAGATTTTTTTGATTTTGACCTGACTTACCCCGTTAAATACAACAATTATGAAGGTTTACGGTTGGGCTTAGGCGGAGTAACGAATTCTGAATTTTCCAGAAAATTTCGCCTCGAGGGTTATACAGCCTTCGGTTTTAAAGATAAAAAACTAAAATACGGTTTAGGCGGGGGTGTACTTCTTAATGAATCACATGGAGCTTGGCTTAGTTTAACTTATAATGATGATCTTCAAGAAGTAGGTAGTTATAATTATTTAACTGACAGGCGCGTGTATTCTCTCTTTGAACCGCGCTTAGTGAATATCACACAATTCTTTGATTATAGAACAATTCGAGTTAATCAGGAATACCAGATTACACCAAAGATTTTATCTGAACTGCAACTATCTAATGTACATATTGAGCAAACTACGCCTTACAGGTATCTTCTTAATGGCAAAACATACAGAGACTATACCGTCTCTGAAGCTACGTTAGGCTTGCGCTGGAGTCCTTCAAGCAAATTTATGCGCTCTAAAAAAGGTACTGCAGAAATATATGATGGTTTCCCTAAAGTAACCGCACAGGTAACAAAGGGCTTTTCAGGAATTTTCAATAGCGACTTTGACTATACTAAAATTGGCGCAAAAGTTTTCTACAGAGTTAATCGTCTAAATAAATCTGCTACTGAAATTCTGGTAGAAGGAAATGCAGGTTTTGGTGACTTACCGCTTTCACACCTTTTTCACGCATATCCTAATGCACCCACAAAAGAAACTGTCATGCAACGCTTTTCTGTTGCGGGAATAAACAGTTTTGAGACGATGTACTTTGGCGAATTCTTCTCAGACAGGCTCGCCACTGTGCAGGTAAAGCATAGGCTTCGCCCTTTTAACTTGGGCGAAAAGTTCAAGCCAGAGATGGTTTTCATAACCAGATATGCAATTGGTGATATAAGAAAACCCGCAGATCATCTTGATGTAAGCTTCAATTCTTTAAAAAAAGGATATACTGAGTCTGGTTTTGAGCTTAACAAGCTACTTTTTGGTTTTGGAACAAGCTTAACATATCGCTATGGCGCCTATCACCTACCCGATTTTGCAGACAATATTGCTTTTAAATTCACCTTTTACCTCGAACTATAAAAACATAAGTTTAAAGCGCAAGTAAAGCTTTTAAAATAAGTACCTTTGCGCCTCTTAAAAATCTACGATGACCAAACTTTTTAGTTATGGGTTTTGGGATGGAATTGCCCGAATCATCTTACGCAACAGGCTTTTTATACTCC
This sequence comes from Leeuwenhoekiella sp. A16, assembly GCF_047946675.1. Lineage (GTDB taxonomy): Bacteria > Bacteroidota > Bacteroidia > Flavobacteriales > Flavobacteriaceae > Leeuwenhoekiella. The sequence goes on along the minus strand of NZ_CP172313.1, from coordinate 2,169,967 downwards.
TCCTTATCGTAGGGGTGACCGTATTCTTAGCAAGTCAATGGCAATACATGAGGTTTACCTATACCGAGGCAAACCTGTTACCAGATGACCATGAGGTAAATATAGAATATCAGGCTTTTCTTGATAAATTTGGCGAAGAGGGTAACCTTATCGTTCTGGGTGTAAAAGACTCTTCTCTATTTACTCCAAAAGTTCTCAATAAATGGAATGCACTTTCTACTGCAATCAGCAAATACGATGCAGTTGCGCTCTCTGTTTCACTCAAAGACCTTAAACTCCTTGACAAGCAGGAAAATCCTAAACGTTTTGATCTCAAACCTTTTATAACAAACAATATAAAAGACGAGGCTGAAGCCAAAAAATACCACGACGAACTATTCAACAATCTCCCTTTTTATGAGGGTCTCATCTACAATAAAGAGACTGGCACCGTACGCAGTGCGATCTATCTTAAAAAAGACATTGTTAATACTGCCGCGCGTAAAGATTTTATAATAGAAGATCTTATTCCGCTTATTGAAAATTTTGAGAATGAGACCGGGATTACCGTACACACGAGCGGTATGCCTTACATTCGTACTCTCAATTCACAGAATATAATTGATGAGATTGGCTTATTTGTGGGTGGAGCACTTCTGGTAACATCACTCATCTTCTTTTTCTTTTTTAGATCGTACAGAGCCACTTTTATTTCTATGATCACCGTTATTATAGGTGTGATGTGGGCTTTTGGTTTCTTAGGACTTCTTAAATATGAGATTACAGTTCTTACGGCTCTTATACCGCCGTTAATTATTGTAATTGGTATACCAAACTGTATTTTTCTAATAAATAAGTACCAGCAGGAATACAAAAATCACGGTAATAAAATAAAGGCGCTGCAGCGCGTAATTACTAAAGTAGGTAATGCTACTTTGATGACAAACATTACCACTGCATCTGGTTTTGCAACCTTTATCTTGACTAAAAGTTCGTTACTAAAAGAATTTGGTATTGTAGCCTCAATAAACATTCTGGCCATTTTCTTATTGAGCCTTTTGATTATCCCTATTATTTATAGCTACATGACACCTCCCAAAGAGCGTCATCTTAAACATTTGGGCAAATCATGGATCGAAGGTTTTGTAAACTGGATTGTACGCATGGTACAGCACAGACGCATCACAATTTACATAGCCGCTATTGTGCTTCTCATGATAAGTATGATAGGCATTTACCAAATTAGAATTTCTGGCAGTCTTATAGAAGATATGCCAAAAAATACCGAATTCTTTAAAGACATCAAGTTCTTTGAAAAAGAGTTTGACGGGATAATGCCACTAGAAGTACTTATTGACACTAAACGAAAAAAAGGTGTGATGAAGCTGCCCACTTTGAGAAAGATGGATGAGCTTAGCAATACAATAAGTGAAATACCAGAATTATCTAAGCCTATCTCTGTCGTGAATCTGGTAAAATATGCCAAGCAGGCATTCTATAACGGTTCTCCGGAATATTACCAATTACCTACTTCAAATGAGCGAAATTTCATTCTTCCTTACGCAAGTAGTTTTTCAAATCAGGCAGGATTATTAGACAGCTATGTTGATTCTACAGGTCAGTATGCGCGCATGACAACTTTCATGAAAGATATAGGCACAGACCGTATGGAAATTGTTGAAGACAATCTCTGGAACAAAATCAACATTCTCTTTCCTCCAGATAAGTTTGATGTTAGCCTTACGGGGAAAGCGCTGGTTTTTCAAAAAGGAACAAATTACCTCGTTACCAACCTTGTAATAAGCCTGTCGCTTGCAATATTTCTTATTGCTATTTTCATGGCATGGATGTTCAGATCATTTAAAATGATCCTGGTCTCATTAATTCCCAATTTACTGCCTTTGATAATAACAGCTGGTATAATGGGGTATTTAGGCGTACCTATAAAGCCATCAACTATTCTGGTGTTTAGTATTGCCTTTGGAATTTCAGTAGATGATACGATACACTTTCTGGCAAAATACAGGCAGGAACTGCGTACCAGTGGCTGGAAAATCAAACGATCTGTGTACGCATCTATGCGTGAAACAGGCGTAAGTATGTTTTATACATCAATAGTGTTATTCTTTGGTTTTTCAGTATTTATGATCAGTAGTTTTGGCGGTACAGTCGCTTTAGGCGGATTAGTATCTGCTACATTGCTATTTGCTATGTTATCAAACTTGCTGCTATTACCCTCGCTTTTACTTTCGCTAGAGCGAAATGTGGCTAACAAAGAAGAATTTAAAGAGCCTAGTTTAAATATTATAGATACTGATATCTCTGAGGAGAATGAGGAGGAAAAAAACGGCTAATTTGTAAAGAAAAACGCCCTTTTAATACATAAAATCGCATTATTACAGCATAAAAACATCTTGGCAGAGAAGAATGTACCATTTATCTTTACTGCCTGTATTTTTTAGATATTAAAGCATGAAAAAAAACACGATTGTACACATTTTAAAAGACGAAGCCAGACATCAGGAGATAGAGGTAAAAGGTTGGGTGCGCTCATTTAGAGCAAATCGCTTTATTGCCTTAAATGACGGTTCTACGCTTAATAATTTACAATGTGTAGTAGATTTTGAAAATACAGATGCAGACGTTCTAAAACGTATAACTGTAGGTGCTGCAATAGCAGTACACGGGGCTTTAGTAGAAAGTCAGGGCTCTGGTCAACGTGTTGAACTAGAAGTTAAAAATGTAACGATATTAGGAGATGCAGATCCTGAGGATGTAAAACGCACGATCTTACAACCTAAACGTCACACACTAGAGAAACTAAGAGAACAAGCCCACCTTAGAGTACGTACAAATACCTTTGGCGCAGTAATGCGTTTGCGCTCTAAACTTTCTTATGCCGTACATAAGTACTTTCAGGATAATGATTTCTATTATGTAAACACGCCTATAATTACAGGAAGTGATGCAGAAGGCGCCGGCGAAATGTTTAAGGTTACCGCTCTAGATCTAAAAAATCCTGCAAAAGATGAGCAGGGAAACATTAATTACAAAGAAGATTTCTTTGGCAAAGAAACCAATCTTACGGTTTCTGGTCAATTAGAAGCCGAAACTTTTGCCTTAGGACTAGGTCAGGTGTATACCTTTGGGCCAACCTTTAGAGCAGAAAACAGCAATACTTCACGTCATCTTGCAGAATTCTGGATGATTGAACCCGAAGTTGCTTTTTGCGACCTTGACGGAAATATGGATCTCGCTGAAGATTTCATTAAATACGTTCTCAAGTATGTTATAGATAATTGCCAGGACGATCTTGAATTCCTGGAAAATCGCTTAAAAGAAGAAGATAAATCTAAACCGGAGGCAGAAAGAGCCGAAATGGCATTACGCGATAAACTTAATTTTGTTGTAGATAACAATTTTAAACGTGTAAGTTATACTGAAGCCATCGAGATACTTAGAAATTCTAAACCTAATAAAAAGAAAAAATTTAAATACCCTATTGAAGAATGGGGAGCAGATCTACAAAGCGAGCATGAGCGTTTTCTTGTGGAAAAACATTTTAAATGCCCTGTTATTCTTTTTGACTATCCTGCAAAAATCAAGGCATTCTATATGCGCTTAAATGAAGACCAAAAGACAGTACGCGCTATGGATATACTCTTTCCTGGTATTGGTGAGATCGTAGGTGGCTCACAGCGTGAAGAACGTCTTGATGTGTTGAAAGAAAAAATGGCTGCTTTAAATATTCCGGAAGAAGAATTGTGGTGGTATCTAGACACTCGTAAATTTGGAACCTGTGTACATAGTGGTTTCGGTCTTGGTTTTGAACGTTTAGTTCTTTTTGCCACTGGCATGACTAATATACGAGATGTAATTCCTTACCCTCGTTTTCCACAAAATGCAGAATTTTAGATAAATAATAAACCCGCCAGAGAGCGGGTTTATTATTTTAAAACCTCCTTTTTTCGGGGGAAAATCCCCTTTTTCGGGATGATTTCCCCCTTATTATAAAAAGATAGTTACTTTAGGAGAAATAATTAACCTCCTATTAATGAAATCAAACTTAATCCTGGCTCAAGCTATAGGCTGTCTTTTTCTATTTGCAGCCTGCGAAAACAAACCCTGCGATTGCGATGATCTGACAGAAACATCTATAAACGCTCCGGCAAATATTATTCCCCTGCCCGCGGCAGACTCTTTGTACATAGAATATGGAAACAATAATGTTGCACTTCTAGAATTAGCTGAAAATGTGACCGAAGAAGGAGATACTATTCCACCGGAAGACGCTAAATATAAAAAAGCCACACGTGCTGTTGCGCTGCCTTACAAACAGCTAAAAGAATATTTAAAATACATTGAGCAACAAGCAGATTCTGCAGGTGTTGAGATTGTTGATCTTCGTATCTATTTTGGGAAATATGGTAAAAAAGTACCTCATAAAGATAAAAAAGGTAAAGAAACGGTTTTCTTAAATCCTACAGCAGAGTTTACACTTGCAGATGGCACTAAAGATACGGTGAGCTACGCCATAGTAAAAGCAGCAAATGGTAAATATAGCGCCGTGATGGTAGGTACTCTTCTTAACCCCAAAAAAGAAGAAATGAGTTCTGAGGCAACAGAAGAGGTTCTTTCTATGTCTGCAAATAAAGGTCAAACTATCCCGCCTCCTTATAATCAAAAAAACGATTTTTAAATAGTAATACATGTTGTACACTTTAGCCTTAGAAAAGATAGCCAGTCCTGATTGGGAGGGCCGCCTGTCAATTTATAAGAATATTACAACAGACTTTATGCTTTTGTGTGAGTTCGTCTCATTCATTGTTGGATTGATTTTTTTCAAAAAATATAAAGGAACTCCAGTTGTCTTGTTTATTATTTTTTTAGGATATAATATGCTTAATGAACATGTTGCAAGTTTATACTATATTCTGGGGAACGACAATAATCACATATTTTATAACATAAGATCAGGAATATATTTCCCTTTAATGCTCACTTTTTACTGGCTTTTTTTAAAAACTAATAAATTTAAAAAAGCCACCTTAATTTTAGGATGTGTATGGCTAATTATATATCTAAGCGCACTTCTGCTAGGCAACTTTGAATATAGTTTCGACTTATTAACATCATCATTAGGAGATTTTATTTTGATGTTAATTATTCTTTTTAATCTTATAGAAATAATAAACAGCAGCAACCTTTCTAATGTTACAGACAATATTGTTGTGTATGTAAGTCTGGGTTTTCTTATTTACTTTGTGGCTGATTTACCCATAAGCGTAATTATCTATACTGGATGGTTAAGGGACGCAACTGAAGAAGAGGTAAAATTCTTCATCCTATTTCGCCAAATTTCTATGGTGATAGGCAGTTTTATGTATCTTATTTTTGCATATGGTTTATGGAAATCTAAAAGACCTGATGTAAAATTAAAATAAATGGAAAAGAGAACCATTCAATTGGTTTTACTCGTTGTTCTTCTGGTATTACTAATGCTTGTAGTCATTGTGTTTGTTCTTTTCTCAGTTTTTATGAAACGAAAAAACACCCTTATTAATGAGCGAGCAGATGCTGAAAAACGTTTTGAACACGAAATAGCAGAAACCCAAATTGAGATACGTGAAGAAACCCTGCGCAATATAAGCTGGGAGTTACACGATAACATTGGGCAGTTGCTTACTCTGGCAAAAATTAAGGCTCAAAATATGCACAGTGCCAATCAAGAAGAAATCAATGAAATTGCAGATACCATTGGCACGGGTTTAAATGAACTTAGAGCGCTTTCTAAATCAATTAATCCGGAAGCATTAAACAATCTTACTCTAGAGCAAGCACTGCGCCTTGAGGTCGCTCGCTTTAAGAGGCTGCGTTTTTTAGACGCCACTATGCGCGTAGAAGGAGATCCTATAAAGATAAATGCCAAAGCAGAAATAGTTATCTTTAGGATCATGCAGGAATTTTTTACAAATACCATGAAGCATTCGCGGGCAGATAACCTGAAGATCAAACTGTATTTTTCGCCTAACGAACTCAAAATTGTGGCTCAAGATGACGGCGTAGGCTTCACAGAATCAGAAAGTACACTTAATGGTATAGGACTTTTAAATATGAAAAGAAGAGCCCAGCTAATTAATGCCGAAGTTGCCATACACTCTTCCCCCGGCGATGGCACTAGATTAAATTTAAACTATAAAATATAAATCTTGAAAAACAGAGTAGCAGTCGTAGATGACCATACATTACTGTCTGAAGCAATAGCCGGCTTGGTAAGACAGTTCCCAGATTTTGAAGTTGTAGCCGTTTACAAGAACGGAAAAGAGCTTCTCAACTATTTAAAAAACAGCAAAAAACACCCAAATATCGTCCTAATGGACGTTAATATGCCCGTTATGAATGGCATAGAAACAACATTAGCCCTTTCTAAAGATTTCCCGGAAATTAAGGTAATCGCCCTTTCTATTGAAGAAGATGAGCAGATCATCTTAAAGATGATTAGAGCTGGTGCTAAAGGATATCTTCTTAAAGACACGCAAAAAGAGGTTTTAAAACAAGCTTTAATTGATGTAGAAAAAGTAGGTTTTTACCACACAAATACGGTAAAAAAGATATTAAAATCGGCAGAGAATAATCCCAAAAAAGAAATAATTCTAAAAGAGAGAGAGATTGAATTTCTCAAGCTGGCATGCACAGAAATGACCTACAAAGAGATAGCAGATGTAATGTGCCTGAGTCCTAAAACTGTAGAAGGATACCGCGAGGCACTTTTTCAGAAATTAAATGTAAAAAACAGAACAGGTCTGGTTTTATACGCCATAAAAAACAATATCTTCATTCCATAATATTTTTGTCCCTGCTTAGTTTTAGTATATCAAAGTATTTACCGGCATACAAGAGAACTTACCGTTAACATAATTTTCAGAAGACTTTGTATTGCCATTTGTTTATTTTTGTAATACAAGCTTATAATAAATGCTAAAACAACAACTCAATTTTAAACTTTCGCAAAAGCTATCTCCTCAACAAATCCAGTTGATGAAGCTTATACAATTGCCTACACAGGCGTTTGAGCAGCGCATTAAGCAGGAACTTGAAGAAAACCCTGCATTAGACAGTGGTAAAGAAGAGGTAAAAGATGAGTTTGATGAGTTTGACAATTCTGTAGATGACACCTATGAGTCTGAAACCATAGAGACAGACATAAATGTTGACGATTACTTATCTGATGACGAAATACCCAGTTACCGGCTTAATGCAAATAACTACAGCGCAGATGATGAAGAAAGGCAGGTACCTTACGCTTCCGGAACCTCATTTACTCAACATTTGCAAAACCAATTGAACACTTTTCGTTTAAACGAAGAAGAGTGGGAAATCGCAGAGTTTTTAATAGGCAGCGTAGATGACAGCGGTTATTTACGTAGATCTTTAAGCGATATTATGGACGATCTTGCGTTTACGCAAAACGTATATACTACAGAAGATAAGATCGAGAAAATTCTCATGCTGGTGCAAGATCTCGACCCTGCAGGCGTGGGTGCGCGCAGTCTTGAAGAGTGTCTTTTAATTCAGCTTAAGCGAAAAACACCAACAGAATCTGTTTCTCTAGCTATTGATATTCTTGAAAAGGCTTTTGATCATTTTAGCAAAAAGCATTATGCCAAATTAACTGCAAAGTTTGATGTTACAGAAGATCAACTTAAAGCAGCTATTGCCGAAATTGAACATTTAAACCCTAAACCGGGAAGCTCTTACTCCAGCAATACTAAGGTTGTAGAACATGTTGTTCCAGACTTTACTATTAAAATAGTAGATGGCGAACTAGAATTAACACTTAACGGTCGTAATGCTCCAGAAATGCATGTTTCGAGAGAATATAGTGATATGCTAAAAGGTTATAAAGCGGCTAAAGAGAAAAACAAATCTCAAAAGGATGCGGTTATGTTTATCAAGCAGAAACTGGATTCTGCTAAATGGTTTATTGAGGCGATCAAACAAAGACAGCAAACATTATTTGTAACCATGAGTTCGATAATGTACTATCAAAAAGAATACTTTCTTACTGGTGATGAACGCAATTTGAGACCAATGATCTTAAAAGACATTGCTGACGAAATTGATATGGATGTTTCTACGGTATCAAGAGTGGCAAATAGTAAATATGTTGACACTCCTTATGGAACGAAGCTCATAAAAGAATTCTTTAGTGAAAGTATGACCAATGATCAAGGGGAAGAGGTTTCTACCCGAGAGATTAAAAAAATACTTGAAATAACAATACAGGAAGAGAATAAGCGCAAACCACTTACAGATGATAAGCTTGCGAAGATTCTTAAAGATAAAGGATATCCTATTGCAAGGCGTACGGTTGCCAAGTATCGTGAACAACTTGATGTGCCTGTAGCCAGATTACGTAAACAGATTTAATGAAGACATTTCTTAAAAGCTTTTCATACATTTTTCACCCTTTGTTCATGCCGATGCTTGGGGTCGTTTTATACTTTTGGATTACACCAAAATTTGTACCTGAGCCTTTTCTGTATGCTAAAATTTTAGCTTTGGTGATACTAACGATTGTGGTGCCACTTTTATTTTATTTCTTACTTAGAAATCTTAAAATGGCTTCGTCTGTTTTTCTTTCAGACGTAAATGAGCGTAGAATACCGTTATTGTGCAATATCGTTTTAACTCTTACAATATTAAAGATTATAATAAACGGCTATGAATTTCCTGAGCTATATTACTTCTTTATAGGTATTTTATTTTCTTCAGCGGTAAGTTTCATTATGGTACTATTGCGCTTTAAGGTGAGTCTGCACATGGTAGGCATCTGCGGAGTGATCATGTTCATTATTGGCCTAAGCCTGCATTACTCCAGTAATTTATTATTATTCATTGCCCTCTTAATATTTGCAGCAGGAGCATCTGCTTCTTCAAGATTACAAGCCAGTGCGCATACTAATGCAGAATTGATTATAGGCGTTCTCGTGGGACTTATTCCGCAGCTGGCAATTCTCTATATCTGGCTATAAAATATAGAACATCAATCCCAGTTTAAACGTATTTATATCTACAGGTGTATTATCTGTTGTGGTGGCGTCTTTAAAAAATGAATTTAGGCTGTAGTAAAAGTGAAAGTTGAACGTATCATAGCCAAAGGTAAATGTAGCACCTAGACGGAACGGATCAAATTCTGCCACATCTGTCTGAATTACATGATTTCCCGGTTGCTCAAAATTGAATTTGTACGCATAGACGTAACCCAATTCTAAACCACTATAAATACGCCAAAACTTATTATTTACTGCAGTTGATGTGCGCCATCTAAATTGTATAGGCATTTCTACCAGATAGGTACTAAACCAGTTTTTATCATATTCATTTTGCGAATCTAAAACCGTAAAGATTGATGTTTCGCTCTCAGCCTCTCCTACAAACAGATTTTGATTATAAGTATTCATTGAAAAACCTAATCCTACACCTATCGCCAAATTACGTCTTTCATTAAAAGGCATGTCTCTTATAAAACCTGTATGCAATCCCCCACTAAAACCATTCTGCTCCATACCTGCCGGAGTATTTGTTAACAGGTTAAAGGTTATACCAAAATAAAATTGATCCTCTCTGTAAGCCGTATCAATCACACTATCTTTTGCTATTTCATTTTGTGCCCAAAGACTTGCTGACATTAGTAATATACAGAATAGAAAAAACGGTCTAAATCTATAAAAATCGGCTGTAGACATATAAAATTAGAAGTATAAAAAAACGTCCTGAAATAATCAGGACGTGTAAATTTTTAAGATTGCTCGTTATGATAAGCAGAAAACATTAGTTGCTTGTTACAGCGTCTCCTGATTTTGTAACGTAATTAATTTTAAGAGCATTCGCTTTTCTCAATTCCTGCTTAATATCAGAAACAAGACCCATGTTGGTATCTCCATCTACTTTTAAAGCAGTAGTAAGAAATGGCACTAGCTCTTCACGCTTAGCAGCTCGCTCTTCGTAAATGAAATTTTGTATTTCAGCTACATCTGCGAACTTATCATTCAACTGTATTTTGGCTTCTTTACCCACAGTTGACTGAAATCTCTCACTAGGCTTACCTGCATAAATATACATTACCAAATCTTTCTTATCAAGCTTTTCAACCTGATCTGCTGTTGGTAAATTATTATTAACCATAAGCGTAGTCTCCCTCATGGTAGTCGCAACCATAAAGAAGAAAAGTAGCATAAATACAATATCAGGTAAAGATGCTGTAGATATAGCTGGTAACTCTCCCCCTTTTTTCTTCGTGAATTTTGCCATTATTTAATTTTTAAAGGTTCTTAGCTATTACTTCTTAGGCTCTGCTTCAGAAAGTTTTTCTGGATACATTTCTCTAATACGCTCAATTCTTGGTTCCAGCTTATCCTTGTTAGCCTGAGAAGTTCTAGGATCATTGTAACGTGCTTCCATCTCAACAAAATCCATACCATATGCCTTTTGAGCTTCTCTGTCTCTTAATTGATTGTAAGCAGCAACTAACTCATTTTGTACTGAGATGTAACGCTTATAAGAGGTACCTCTGTTGTTCACCAAAGATATAATAGCCTTTTGTGGATTAACAGAAGATGATTCGCTCTTACTGCCTTCACAATAACTACAAGCATCATCACCAGTACCTGCACCGTTATCTAAGAACTCAACAGCTGCCGCTCTTAAATCTTTAAGATCCATCAATTCATCTTCAACAAGTAATTCATCATTACTGTTAACGTTTACAACGAAAAGATTACGCTCTTTGATCACCGGTGGTGGTGGCTGATTCTCGTCCTGTTCTGGTGGCAATTTTCTACTAATACCACTATCTGTCTCAATTGTTGTTGTTACCAGAAAGAAAATGAGTAGTAAGAAGGCAATATCTGCCATCGAACCTGCATTTACTTCTGGGGCTGATCTTTTTGCCATAATAATTAAGTTTTACTTTGCTAATTTCTTAACTCCTGAGAAAACCATAGCAAGAATTGCTACGACTGCCAGAATATAAAAAGCATAAATACCTGCCTCAACCCAATGTGAACCAGAAGCAGATAATACTTCACCATCTCTCATTTGCACTTCTTCACCGCTAGATAAGGCATAAGAAATACCTATGACAGCTAAGAAAGCGCCCAGACCTATTAAAGTACTCTTTAAACTATCTGCATGTGTAAATAAATTTACCAAAACAAAACCGATAACAAATATTAAGATTATAAGTAATGTCGCGTACGCAATATAGATAAACGGAGTAACCAGGCTGTTTTGCAGATCTCCTGAAGCTGTGATAGCCTCATCACCCGCAAGGAGTATTCTGATTAGCCATATTCCTCCCAAAAGAGAGAGAATATAAGCTATAATTTTTAATACTTTATGTAACATAATATATGTGTGTTATTAAAGGATTATTACTTTTTGTAACGTACAAGTAAATCGATAAGTGTGATAGAAGCATCTTCCATATCGTTTACTATACTATCGATTTTTGCAATGATATAGTTGTAAAAAATCTGAAGTATAATCGCTACTACAAGACCAAATACCGTTGTTAAAAGTGCTACTTTAATACCACCCGCAACAAGTGATGGTTGCATATCTCCTGCAGCTTCAATTTTATCAAATGCCTGAATCATCCCGATTACAGTACCCATGAACCCAAGCATAGGCGCAAGTGCGATAAATAATGATACCCAAGATACGTTTTTCTCTAATTGTCCCATTTGAACACCACCGTAAGCAACAACAGCTTTTTCTGCAGCGTCAATACCCTCGTCCATACGGTCAAGACCCTGATAGTATATAGATGCTACCGGTCCTCTTGTGTTTCTGCAAACTTCTTTAGCTGCTTCTACACCACCGCTGTTTAATGCATCTTCTACATCCTGAGCAAGTTTCTTAGTATTAGTAGTTGCAAGGTTAAGATAGATAATTCTTTCAATAGCAATAGCAAGTCCTAAAATAAGACAAAGAAGTACGATACCCATAAATCCAGGTCCCCCTTCTATAAAACGTTTCTTTAATTCTTGTGTGAACGACAAATCCTCGGTTGCATCATCATCTGCGGCAGTAGTAGCAGCTTCATCTTGAATGGCGGTTAGAACCGGTGCGGTTGTCGTAATTAGACTTGCAGTATTTGCATTGGCTGTAAAGTTACCTAAAGCGATTACAGCTGTGATTACTAGAATAGAAAATAATCTTTTCATTGCTCTTGATCTTAAAAATTTAGTTAGTAAAGTGATAAAGATATAAAATTAATTGTTTAAAATTTAAAATTTAGCAGAGAGGAAGGGATTCGAACCCTCGATACGCTTTTGGCGTATACACACTTTCCAGGCGTGCGCCTTCGACCACTCGGCCACCTCTCTATTAGCTACAAAAAACATTCTAAAATGTCTAGGTACGCACTGAAAATTACGATTGCCAAATAACAAAAAAAATGTCAGTTCCCAAAAGAGATAAAACATTAAAAAAGCTAAAATTTAGCTCATCTCCCCTCTAAGTGGTGTCTCAAAGATAGTCTTAAACACCTTTGGCGCCAAATTTTGTCCCAGCAGATACATCATTTTAGTAATTGCTGCTTCTATTGTGACGTCTTTCCCTGTAATTACGCCTATTGCACGCAACTGTGTACTCGTCTCATAATTACCCATTTGTACACTACCCGAAATACACTGACTTACATTTACAACCGGCACACCATTTTCTATAGTTTTTTTAAGCAAATTGATAAACCAGGTATGTGTCGTTGCATTTCCGGCTCCAAATGTTTTTAAAATTATGCCCCTGTAGGCTAATTTTTCAATCATTTCTGTTAAAATTTTCTCGCTTATACCGGGAAATAGATGAATAACTAACACATCTGTCACTAAAGAATGATGCACAACGAGCTCTTTTCTGCGTGCTCGCAGTAATAATTCATCATTTATCGTAAGATGTACTCCTGATTTTGCGAGGTAAGGATAGTTAGGAGACTGAAAAGCCTCAAAGTGTTCTGCGCTTAATTTTGTCGTGCGGTTACCGCGGTAAAGCTTATACTCAAAATACAAACAAACCTCTTGTATGTATGGCTTTTTCTTTCGCTGAAGCGAAGCTAATTGTACCGCAGTAATTAAATTCTCTTTTGCATCTGTCCTCAAATCACCTATTGGCAATTGTGATCCTGTAAAAATTACCGGCTTCTTTAAATTCTCTAACATAAAACTTAAAGCTGAAGCTGAGTAACTCATCGTATCACTACCATGCAAAATCACAAAACCATCAAAAGCATCATAATTACCTGAAATAACATTACAGATCTGGCTCCAGTATTTAGGTTCCATATTTGAACTGTCTATAGGCTCGTCAAAAGCAGATGTTGATATGTCACAATCAAGAAGGCGCAACTCTGGTATTTTTTCCAGAAGATCATCAAAGTTAAAAGATCGTAAGGCGCCCGTATCAAAATCACGTATCATACCTATGGTACCACCGGTATAGATGAGTAATATTTTAGGCGTAAAACTCAAGACAACTTCTCCTTATTGATAACAGGATTTGCATACATGAGTAAAAAGCTGTCAAGAGCTACTTCATTTGCAACATCAATTCTGCGCTCAAGACGTCGCTCAAAAGCTCTTTTATCTTTATCTGTATAGGCGTGAGTATATTTTTGGGACTTATTATAAAGATCATAGGCCACATAATTAGACGGCCATAACTTGTAATTAGAACGAATCACATTATCTATTTCCTGCGCCAGCTCTTGTAATTTATCGTTGTCTGAAATGGCTTTCGCCGAAATACGGTCAAAAATCTCATCATTTAACCGATTTACGGCCATATGAACCCGTTTTTTATTTCCTAAAGCTCCTCGTAATATGCTGTTAAAATCTTCATTATCGCTCTTCACATATTCTACCTCTTCTATTTTAGCCACTAATTCAGGCACTTTCAACACATCTGTAGGATCAAATTCATAAGAAATAGAAACGGGTGTAATCCTGAGACTTTTAAGATACTGTATGGGTTCCTTCTCACCTTTCGCCATAGCGATCATCTTTAGAACGCCTTGCTGTGTCTTATCATCGCCGTCTTTAGTGCGACCTTCTCGTTGTGCCATCCATATAGACTGCCCACCCTGCAACAAACTTTGTATATATTCTGAAAGCAACAGAGAACTCTTTAACATCTCTCTGGGCGAAAGACTACGCTGAACCAAAAAATTTCGGTTAAGTCTGGAGAGTGCCATTAAAAATGATTTTTTTACTAAATTATCTCCTATAGCCGAAGCGGTCATTACCAGATCATGCTCATAAAGCGCAACATTAATCAATGAAGTATCCAGAATAATATCGCGGTGATTTGATATATAGAGATAAGGAGTGTCTGCTTCTAAACCATCAAACCCCGAAGTAGAAAAACCATCTGTACTCTTTTCTATCACTTTTGAAACTGAGCGATAGATCACCCTGCTTTGAAAATCATAAATAGAATGACAACTTTCTAGCAATTGCATTACCTCATCATCGCTGAAATCTGGAAACGTAAATTGAAGCAAGGCCTTAAACATAGGATGCCTGGCAAAGTGCCGCAGCGATTCATTTACCTCACTGTCGTGATAAGGGCGTATAGAGTCAAATTTTGACACAATGATCTAGGTTGGTTAGTATAGATTTCATAAAAGCGGCAACAAATGAACAAAAAAAATTATTCATTAGCCAAATCAAAAATTTTGAGTGTGTTTTGAGCTGTTATTTCAGCTACATCTTCAACAGGTAAATTATATATTTCTGCCAGTTTTTGCGCCACCTTATCAATATAAGCACTTTCATTTCGCTTACCGCGAAAGGGTGCCGGCGCCAGATAAGGCGCATCAGTTTCTAGTACAATGTGTTTAATATCAATTTGATCTAAAAACTGATCAATCTTTCCATTCTTAAATGTAACGACTCCGCCTATTCCCAGTTTCATATTATAAGAGAGTGCCTGATGTGCTTGTTCCAGAGTTCCTGTGAAACAATGAAAAACACCTCTAAGATCTTCTGCTTTTTCAGATTCAAGAACCTCAAAAACCTCATCAAAAGCATCTCTACAATGAATCACGATGGGGAGATTTTTGGCTTTAGCCCACGATATTTGCTGCTTAAACGCCGATTTTTGAATCTCTAAGGTCGATTTTTCCCAGTACAGATCAATACCTATTTCGCCAACAGCGCAAAACTCCCGCGTTTCTAATTGATTCTTCACATGATCAAGCTCTTTCGCAAGCGTATCTTCTTTTACATGTGTTGGGTGCAGACCCGCCATTAAATGCATATTGCCGGGATACTCATCTTCTAGCGCGTACATTCCTTCTGTGTATGTAGAATCTATAGCTGGTATCATGAACCGCTCAACGCCTACTTCAAAAGCGCGTTCTATCATCGCTTCTCTGTCTTCATCAAATGATTCGCTATATAAATGAGTATGTGTATCTATCAATCGCATGTAGCAAAAATAAACTTTAAGAGAAGTCAACAGAGAAACTTTAGTAAAGATTTAGAACCTTTAGCTATATTTTAAAGTATGTTTGTTTGAGTTATCCATATTAAAGAATACCATGACAACCTCCCTCCGCAGGTTCCTTACCCAAAAAAATTACGTACGCGTACCTCTTACAGAAACCGGAACCGGGCATTTAGAATTTAAGGCGACAATTAATAATATAGAAGGAACTTTTATTCTTGACACCGGCGCATCCAGTTCATGCGTAGGTTTTGAAGGTGTGGAAAAATTTAAATTGTTTGCTAAAGAAAGCGAAGTAAAGGCTGCAGGCGCAGGCGCTATTGATATGCTAACACAGATCTCACAAAACAACATTATACAGATAGGAAAATGGACAAAAAAGAATGCCGAAATTGTGCTTTTTGATCTGTCACATGTCAATACCGCTTTAGAAAATCATAAAGCAGAACCCGTCAACGGCATTATAGGAGCAGATATTTTAAGAGAAGGACAGGCAGTTATAGATTATCAATACAACTGTTTCTATATAAAGTGAAAACAAATTTTTTATAAAACGAAAAAAGGCAGCCAGATGGCTGCCTTTTTATTTTTGAACATTCTTAAAACCTATAATTCTAGAGATTTAAGCACATTATTTTCCATTAATAATTCTTCAGGATTCTCAAGAGCCTCTTTAACAGCTACTAAAAATCCAACAGATTCTTTACCGTCAATAATTCTGTGATCATAAGAAAGTGCCACATACATAATAGGAGCTACAACAATACCACCATCACGTACTATAGGACGCTCTACAATATTGTGCATACCTAAAATAGCACTTTGAGGAGGGTTAATAATGGGAGTAGAAAGCATACTACCAAATACACCACCATTTGTAATTGTAAATGTACCACCGGTCATTTCATCTACAGTGATCTCACCATCTCTGGCTCTCAAAGCAAGTCGTTTCACCTCAGATTCAACTCCGCGGAAACTTAAATTTTCAGCATTTCTTATAACAGGAACCATAAGACCTTTAGGTCCTGAAACTGCAATAGAAATATCTTTATAATCAAAAGTGATTTTTTCTTTACCGTCTATCATTGAGTTGACATCAGGATACATCTCTAAAGCGCGAGTTACTGCTTTTGTAAAGAAAGACATGAAACCTAGACCTACACCGTGCTTATTTTTAAAATCGTCTTTATATTTTTTTCTTAACTCAAAAATAGGGGTCATATCTACTTCGTTAAAAGTAGTAAGCATAGCAGTTTCATTCTTAGCAGAAACAAGACGCTCTGCTACTTTACGCCTAAGCATAGAAAGTTTTGAACGTGTCTCTCCTCTATTTCCTGTCCCCGGAGTTCCCATTGATGGTTTTGCCTGTACAGCATCATCTTTTGTGATACGACCATCGCGGCCCGTACCTTTAACTTCTGCACCACTCATCCCCTTCTCATCAAGAACTTTTTTAGCAGCGGGAGATGGTGTTCCCGTAGCGTAAGTTTTGCTCTCTTTTTCTTTATCCTGGTCTTGTTTAGGGGTAGTAGATTTTGAAGGCTCCTCAGTTTTGGCTTCAGCTTTAGGTTCTGTCTTTTCTTCTTTTTTAGAAGACTCCTCTTTTGCGCCTGGCTTCTCAGCTTCTGTGTCTATAAGACAAACTACCGCTCCTACTGCTACCGCATCTCCTTCTTCCGCTTTAAGCGTAATGATACCGCTTGCTTCTGCAGGAAGTTCAAGAGTTGCTTTATCACTATCAACTTCTGCTATTGCCTGATCTTTTTCAACATAGTCACCGTCTTCTACAAGCCATTGAGCGATTTCAACTTCGGTGATAGATTCTCCCGGTGAAGGGACTTTCATTTCTAAAGCCATAATTCTAGTCTGTTACTTATTTTTTGTGCCCCAAAAGGCATTTTTTATTAGTCTTTATTAATATTGAATACGTCTTCCATCACACGCAGATGACGCCCCTTGTACCTCACTGAACTTCCTGCTGCCGGAGCACCATAGAATTTTCTGCTACATACTCTAAATTCTTTTGCTTCTGGTAAATGCATCAACATGTGGCCGTAAGCACCCATATTACGAGGTTCTTCCTGAGCCCACACAACATCATCTGCATTTGTGTATTTACTTATCGCTTTGCGCATTTCTTCTTTAGGAAGCGGGAACAGCTGCTCTACTCTTACTAAAGCTACATCATCACGACCTAATTCTTCACGTTTATCAAGAAGATCGTAATAAAACTTACCTGTAACAAAAACCAGAGTTTTTACCTTATCTACTTCTACAGATGCATCATCAATCACCATTTGGAAACTTCCGTTTGCCAGTTCTTCTTTAGTTGATACAACTTTAGGATGACGCAATAAGCTCTTAGGCGTGAAAACGATCAAAGGTTTTCTAAAAGTCGTTTTCATCTGTCTGCGGAACAGGTGAAATAAGTTTGCCGGGGTTGTGCAGTCTGCAACATACATATTGTCTACGGCACACATTTGTAAATAACGCTCCATACGCGCCGAACTATGTTCTGCACCCTGACCTTCATAACCGTGTGGCAATAACATGATAAGGCCGTTTTGCAATTTCCACTTGTCTTCTGCAGCAGAAATATATTGGTCTATCATTATTTGAGCACCATTGCTAAAGTCACCAAACTGAGCCTCCCAGATAGGAAGTGTATTAGGACTCGCCATAGCGTAACCATAATCAAAACCCACTACCCCGTATTCTGATAAAAGAGAGTTGAATATATAAAAGTGACCTTGATCTCCTTTTAAATTATTGAGAAGTACTATTTCTTCTTCACTATCTTCAACCTTGGTCACAGCATGTCTATGTGAGAATGTACCTCGCTCAACATCCTGTCCTGTCATACGCACATCAAAACCTTCTTTAAGCAATGAGCCATAAGCAAGCAACTCACCCATCGCCCAGTCTAGGTTGTTATCTTCAAAAAACATTTTTTTACGCTGCTCAATTAAACGGGCAATTTTGCGTAAGAACTTTTTCCCTTTAGGAAGTTGTGTTATAACCTCTGCGATCTCAGTTAGTTGATCAATATCAAAAGTAGTATCGATATCGGCCATCATTTCATCCTGAGTCGCCTGCGCAAAACCTTCCCACTCATCCTGCATAATAGCTGTGATGCGGGTGGTTTCTTCTTCTCTTGATTTCTCTAATTTTTCTTCAAGAGAATCTTTATATTCTTCTTCTAGTTTTGCAACATAACCTTCATCAATAATCCCTTCAGCGATAAGCTTTTTAGCATAAATATCTCGTGGATTATCATGACTTGCAATAGCCTTGTACAATTTAGGCTGCGTAAATCTAGGCTCATCACCCTCGTTATGCCCATATTTACGGTAACCTAATAAATCTATGAACACATCGCGACCAAATTCCATACGGAAATCAAGCGCAAAAAGTGCTGCATGAACAACCGCTTCAGCATCGTCTGCATTTACGTGCAATACTGGTGAAAGCGTAGTTTTACCTACATCTGTGCAATATGTTGATGAGCGCGCATCCAGGTAATTAGTTGTAAAACCTATCTGGTTATTAATTACAATATGAATCGTCCCTTTAGTTGTATAACCATCAAGATTAGCCATTTGCACCACCTCATAAACCACGCCTTGTCCTGCTATGGCAGCATCACCATGCACAACAATGGGTAATACATTGTTAGGTTTACTAGAGTGATGAAGATCTTGTTTAGCACGAGCTATACCTTCTACAACAGCTCCTACGGTCTCAAGGTGAGAAGGGTTAGGCGCTATATTAAGGTTGATCTCTTTCCCGTTTTTGCTTTTTCGTTTTGACGTCCAGCCTAAGTGATATTTCACATCGCCGTCAAATATCTCCTGGTCGTAATCTTTCCCGTCAAACTCGCTAAATATATCCTTAGCGTTCTTACCAAAGATATTAGTCAACGTATTAAGACGACCCCTGTGAGCCATCCCCATCACAAATTCTTCTACACCTCTGTCTGCCGCTGCATCTATAATAGCATCAAGCGCGGGGATAAAACTCTCACCGCCTTCAAGCGAAAAGCGTTTCTGACCTACATATTTTGTGTGAAGAAACGTTTCAAACGAAAGGGCCTCATTAAGTTTTTTAAGAATATGCTTTTTTGTCTCTGCTGAAAAATCTGGGTGGTTATCGTTTACATTGAGCTTATCCTGAATCCATTGAATCTCCTCAGGTTTTCTAATGTACATATACTCAACACCAATTGCGTCACAGTATATCTTCTCAAGATGAACAATGATATCACTTAGCGTGGCAGAACCTATACCCAATATCTGTCCTGCTGAAAACGTTGTACTAAGATCATCACTAGAAAGCCCAAAATTCTCTATATCTAGAGTTGGCGTATATTGACGCCGCTCTCTTACAGGATTTGTTTTTGTAAACAAATGACCTCGAGTGCGGTAACCGTCTATTAATTTTACAACCTGAAATTCCTTCTGCAAGGTATCTGGCACTACCTCCTGAGTGGGAGCGGGTGCAACAGCCTCACCGTTAAGGGAGCCGTTTTCTTCCATACCAAAGTCGAAGCCCTGAAAAAAGGCTCTCCAACTAGGTTCTACACTATCAGGATGTTGTAAATATTGATCGTATAATTCTGCAAAGTATGCAGTATGAGCTGCGTTTAGAAATGAAAATCTATCCATTTTAATATTTAAGCTGTCGATTTTAAGGGCAATTACTATACAAAAATACAATTTTTAAGCAGCATAGCATTTTAGAACTCATATTTTTATGGTTCTGTTTTTTTATTTAAACTGCACAATGCTAGCAGAATGCCCTTGGTTATATTGAAGATTTTAAAACCTTCCCGAAAATTCTGCATTTTTAACCGATTTTACCCCCTTAATACCGGTTTTTAAACAGTACTTTTTGCCATTCTCTTTTAAGAATAAGCACGCAAACCGCTTGCGCAATTTTGTCTACCTCCTGCTCTGGTACCTCTTTTACAGAGCGTTCTGGCACATCTATAGCGTAGAGTAAATTGAGATAAGATTCAAAATTTGTGGTTATAAGCTCAAACAGTAATGCAACCAGTCTTCGTACCAAAGACTTTGGCGTGGTGGAGTCATTAAAATTTTCATCTATCGCTGCTCGAGAAAAATCTTTGTTTATCTGAAGCACCAGATCCTGATACAAATTTTCAGCCTGAGCATTATCAAGTATTTTTTCGGCTTGTAAAGTGGTATTCATAAAAATAAAGCTACACCGTACGCTTCATTAATGCAAGTCCGAAATCTCTTAAAATTTCTTTTTTGTTATTTTCTATATCAATTTGATCAAGAACAGAAAAAGCACGTTGTGTGTATTTTTTAATCTCTTCCTGTGTGGCCAGCGCTGCACCAGAATCTACAAACAACTGCTTTACAGCTTCAATTTTGCCGGTGGGATCTGGCGGATTGATACTATATAAATGCTGAAGTTGCAGGGCCTCACTTTTATCTAATTTTTGAAGCGCGGTGAGATACAAAAATGTCTTTTTGTTTTCGATTATATCGCCACCTACTTGTTTACCAAAAGTAAGCGGATCACCAAATGCATCGAGATAATCATCCTGTAGCTGAAAAGCAATACCTAAATCTCTTCCAAAATTATAAATAGCATCTCTACAGGATTGAGAGGCATTTGCTACGATCGCTCCCATCTCAAGCGAAGCACCTAAAAGCACAGCCGTTTTAAACTGAATCATTTTTAAATACTCTGCTATGGTAACATCATCTCTTGTCTCAAAATCTACATCATACTGCTGCCCCTCACAAACCTCTATAGCCGTTTTAGAAAACAGTTTTGCAAGATCTTTAAAAGTGTTACCGTCATAATTCTCAAATAATTGGTAAGCATTTATAAGCATGGCATCTCCAGAAAGAATCCCTGTATTGATGTCCCATTTCTCATGCACCGTTTCCTGGCCGCGACGCAAAGGAGCATCATCCATAATATCATCATGCACCAAAGAAAAATTATGAAATACCTCAACCGCAAGGGCTGCGTCAAGCGCTTTTTCATAAGAAGCATCAAAAATCTCTGCGGTCATTAATGTAAGAACAGGTCGCAACCTTTTTCCTCCTAATTTGAGAATATACAGAATGGGCTCATAGAGGTTTGCTGGATCTTTCAGGTAGATCTTGCTCTCCAGATATTCATTAAAAGCTTCAGTATAATCAGGTATTGAACGCATGCTTAATTTTTTGGCTAAAATAAGACACCCGCTTCAAAGAATGGTAATTATTTAAAAATAGCCCTTTTTCACCCGATTTTACCTCATAATAAGCCGATTTTCAGAATAACTCAGTTCCCATTCTGGTAGCATCTTTAAATAATTGTAAAACTTTGGAAACTTTTTTGGTTTTTATAGTTTCCTAAAACTATATTTGCACAAAATATGGAAGAGAAAATTTTACATAAAGCGGCAGACATGTTTTTGAACCTGGGGTTTAAAAGCGTGACTATGGATGATATCGCTCACGAAATGGGAATTTCTAAAAAGACGATCTATACGCATTTTGAGACGAAAATAAAATTAGTAGAGAAAGTCACCTTTTACCTTTACGAGACCGTATATCAAGGTATTTCCGAAATAATTTCCCGTGATCTCAACGTGATCGAAGAATTATTTGCTATTAAAGATTTTGCATTGAATTATCTAAAAGATGAAAAATCATCTCCGGTTTTTCAATTGCAGAAATACTATCCCAAGATTTATAAGAAAGTTCACAACCAGCAGGTCAAACTTATGACCACTTGTGTTACAGAAAATCTTGAACGGGGAATAGCAACTGGTTTTTATCGACCCAAGATCAAAGTTTGTTTTGTTTCTAAACTCTATTACATGTGTACAATGGGAATTAAAAATCCCGAAATATTCCCCCCTCATGATTTTATAATAAAAGATGTTACCTCAGACTACCTTGATTATCACCTCAGAGCGATATCAACCCCCAAAGGATTAGAAATACTACAACAATTCACCAATGAAAAATAAGTTTAACAGCATAAAAAAGGTCTTTACCCTTATTGCCATCATAACATTTGGTTGCACATACGGGCAAGACACCATCCCGTTGCAAGACACGCAATTTAGCCTGGAAGAGGCAATTATTTATGGCCTTGAGCACAATTATTCTGCAAATAATGCGCGTACAGATATTGCAATCGCACTAAAACAAAAATGGGAAATAATAGCACAGGGTCTGCCACAAATTAGTGGCGCAGCTAACTACCAGAATCAGCTGGTACAACCTGTTACTTTTATACCCGGTGTGATCGCCGGTGGAGAAGCGGGCACATTTATCCCCGTGACATTTGGCACAAAGCAAAGCCTTAATGCCATCGCAACCTGGGATCAATTAATCTTTGACGGGTCTTATATAGTAGGTGTACAATCTGCCAAGACACTTTTAAAGATTTCAGAAAACGCTAAGGTTAAAACAGACCTTGAGTTAAAAGAAGAAATTATTAATGCCTATGGCAATGTGCTGCTGGCCGAAGAGAGCGTGGCTATTTTGAAAAAGAACCTTTCATCCCTTCAAAAAAATTATGAGGACACTCGTAAAATATTTGAGAATGGTCTGGCCGAAGAAGAAGATGTTGAGCAGTTGCAAATAACACTTATTGGCCTTCAAAGCAATCTGGACAATGCGGTGCGTATGCAGTCAATCGCTTCAGACATGCTAAAAGTAACACTTGGCATTCCGTTAGATTATAACATTTCGGTCACAGATGATCTTGACGAACTCGCAATGCAATATTTTGACCTTTCGCTATTGCGAAAAAGTATAAGTGTAGAAGATAATATAGATTACCGCATTGCAGAAGATCAAGCAAATCAAGCTGAAATTTTAGTAAAACTCGAGAAAAGTAAATCCCTGCCTAAACTTACTGCTTATCTTAATTACGGCGTGCAGGGCAACAGTGAGAAATTCACATTCTTTAGTGATAATCAGCGCTACTTTGATCAATCAATTCTGGGAGTAAACCTTAGCGTTCCCGTTTTTAGCAGCGGTATGCGCAATGCACGTACTGCACAGCAGGAACTGGCTTACAAGCAAAAGCTAGAAGATCTTGAAGAAACCAGAAACCGAGTTAAACTGCAGATCTCTTCGGCCCAAAATGATTATCAGTTTAGTTTAGATAATTATGACAATCAAAAGAAAAATCTGGCTCTTGCCGAAAGAATTGAGAACAAAAACCAAATAAAATTCTTTGAAGGTATCGCCACAAGTTTTGAGCTGAGTGAAGCTCAAAGACAACTTTACCAGGCTCAACAAAATTACCTGCAAGCCATGCTAGACGTTATCACAAATAAGGCAACCCTAGAAAAAGTGCTTGACACTACAGAATATCAACCCAAAGAACGCAATTAATAGCTTTTACCATCATGAAAAAATTTATAACCCTATTTATACTCGCAGTACTTGCAATTTCTTGCGGAAACAAAGAAGAATCTGTTGATGATCTTATTGAAAACGGGGACTTAGGCAAACTTCGCTCTAAGAAAACTGAATTAGTAGATCAACAAACGGCGCTTAAACTTCAATTAGATAAACTTAACGCTGCAATAGATAAAAAAGATCCACGCACTCGCATCGCTCTGGTAACTACAACCACCCTAAAAGATTCTACTTTCAAACATTATATAGAAGTACAGGGTAATGTAAATACAGATCAGAACATTATTATATATCCTGAGTTTTCTGGTATTCTAACACGTGTGTTTGTAAAAGAAGGTGATCGTGTAAAGAAGGGGCAATTGCTTGCTAAAATTGATGACAACGGTATGAGCAGCCAGCTGGCAAGACAGGAGGCTCAAACAGCTTTAGCAAAAACGACTTTTGAGCGTCAAAAACGCCTGTGGGATCAAAAAATCGGTTCAGAAATTCAATATCTGGAATCAAAAACTAACTACGAAGCTTCAAAAGCAGCCACAGATCAATTACGTTCTCAGGTAAATAAAGCAAATATTACAGCGCCTTTTAGCGGTGTAATAGATGATATTATCGCAGAACAGGGACAAGTTGTTACGCAGGGACAATCACAGGTTATGCGACTTATCAATCTTGATGATATGTATGTAGACGCATCAATCCCAGAAAGCTTTTTAGGAAGTGTAAAGCAGGGTACAGAAGTTAAAATAGAACTTGCTTCATTAGGCAAAGAATACACCGGCAAGGTAAGACAGGTAGCAAGTTTTGTGAGCCCAGACAACCGTACGTTTAGTATTAAGATAGCGATACCCAATGCAGATCAGGCTGTAAAGCCCAATCTAATTGCTACCGTAAAAATAAATGACTACACGGCAGATAAAGCGCTTACCGTTCCTTCAAATGTTATTCAGGAAAATGCGGCCGGAGAAAGTATTGCTTATGTGTATGAGCCAAAAACAGATTCTACCGGTATTGCAAAACAAGTGATTCTGGAGAAAGGATATTCTTATGGCGATCAAATCGAGATCAAATCAGGTCTTGAAGTTGGGCAGACCTTAATATTAGAAGGAGCACGTTCTATAAGAGACGGTCAGGAAGTGACATCAGAAAATCAGGCTAACATTCAGTAAAAATGGCTAAAAACACGTACAAAGAATTTAAGCTCTCTTCATGGGCCATAGATAACAAGATGACCGTCTATGTTATCACCGCGATCATTTTTCTAGCCGGTCTTGCAGCTTACTATAGTATGCCCAGAGAGGCATTTCCTGAGGTTGTTGAGACTAAAATATATGTTAGCTCTGTAAACCCGGGTAACGCGGCAGAAGATGTTGAGAAATTTATTACAGAACCGCTCGAAGAGGAGTTTAATAATATAGCTGGCGTTAAAGAGATCACCTCTACTACGCTTCAGGATTATTCTATAGTTATTGTAGAATTTGAAGAAGATGTTGATGTTGATCTCGCTAAAACGAAAGTAAAAGACAAAGTAGATCTCGTAAAAGCAGAAACTACCTGGCCTACCCTTGACAATGGTGCTAAGGTAGAACCTAACGTTTTTGATCTCAATATTTCTGAAGAGATGCCCATCCTGAATATCAATCTTACGGGCGATTTTCAAGTGCAGCAGCTTAAGGATTATGCAGAGCATCTTCAGGAAAAGATAGAACTGCTTCCGCAAATTAAAGAAGCTACCATACGCGGCGCCGAAGATCAGGAGATCGAGGTTGCTGTTGATGTTTACAAAATGGCCGCTTCTAAAGTGAGTTTTGACAACATTATTAATTCAATTCGCTCAGAGAACAACACAATTTCCGGTGGTAACGTGGTTGCAAACGGATTGCGCAAGAACATTCGCGTACTTGGCGAAATAGAAGACCCGGCAGAACTTGGCAACATAGTAGTAAAAAGAGATGGTGGTAACATTTATCTACGTGATATCGCAGACATCCGCCTGAAAGAAAAAGACAATACCACGTATGCCAGAGAATATGGCAAGCCTGTTGTTATGCTCGATGTTAAGAAACGTGCAGGTAAGAACATGATCGAGGCTGTTGAGCAGATTAAAGAGATCGTGGCGGCAGAACAGGATAATTACTACCCGGAATCGTTACATATTTCACTTACAAATGACCAGTCTATCAAGACCGAAAATCAGGTAAATGATCTGGTAAATAACATCATTTTTGGTGTTATCCTGGTAGTTCTTGTATTGATGTTCTTCTTAGGTTTTAGAAATGCACTCTTTGTAGGTTTTGCTATCCCCCTGTCAATGTTCATGTCGTTGATGATCCTTTCTGGGATGGGACTTACATTAAACACAATGGTACTTTTTGGCCTTGTAATGGGTCTGGGGATGCTGGTAGACAACGGTATTGTGGTTGTTGAAAATATCTACTCATTAATGGATCAGGGCATGCCACGAATGAAAGCTGCCAAACAAGGTATGGGCGAGATCGCTTGGCCTATTATTGCTTCTACCGCTACTACTCTTGCGGCATTCTTCCCCTTAGGTTTATGGCCGGGGACGATAGGTAAATTTATGGTATACTTCCCTATTACGCTATCGGTTGTATTGAGTTCGTCTTTATTTGTAGCATTAGTGATCAACTCGATGCTTACTTCTAAGTTTATGAAAGTCACAGAAGAAGAGCTTTCTAAGAAAAAACTCATTCGCACCAGCGCGATTTTAGCCGGTGTTGGGGCGATTTTATTGATCGCAGGGTTTGTTTTAGACTTTGGCTCTTTTAGAGGACTAGGAAATTTATTGATCCTGTTTGCAATTTTGTTATGGGCATATAAATATTTTCTGGCAGGAGCTGTTTATTACTTTCAATATAAAGCGCTTAAAAGATTAGAAGATTTTTATGCACGGTTTTTAAAGTACGCTTTGCGCGGAAGAAAAGCCTACGTGTTTCTTATAAGCACATTTGCACTGCTAATACTGTCTTTTATTCTCGTAGGCATAGCACAACCCAAAGTTTTGTTTTTTCCGGAAAATGAACCTAATCAGATCATTACATATATAGAATATCCTGAAGGTACAGATATTTCAAAAACCAATGAACTCACTAAAAAAGTTGAGCAACGCATATTTGATGCTATAAAAAAATATCAGGATCCTGACGGGTATAATTATATGGTAGAGAGCGCAATTTCTCAGGTAGGTCAGGGAGCTGGTAATCCACAAACAGATGGGGGCCAAAGCAATGAAATGCCACACAAAGGGAAAGTAACCTTATCTATGCGTGATTTTAAATTGCGCCGAGGTGTAAAAAGTAGCCAGGTTCTTACCGAAGTGCGACAAGCCGTTAAAGGCTTTCCGGGAGCGTCTATAATCGTAGAGAAAGATGCAGCCGGCCCTCCTACCGGTTATCCTGTAAATATTGAATTGCGCGGTGAAGATTACGGGCAGATGCTTGTAGAAGCAGATAAGATGCGCTCGTACATCGCAGAACTGGGAATTAGCGGTATAGAAGAGCTAAAAATCGACGTAAACAGGTCAAAAACCGAACTTGGTGTTACGGTAAACAGACAAAAAGCTGGTCAATTAGGCGTTTCTACTGCGGCAGTTGGGCAGACCTTGAGACGTTCTGTTTACGGGGAAGAAGCTTCTACATACAAAGATGGTGATGATGATATTGAGATAAATGTGCGGTTTAATGATAAATATCGTTACGATGAGAATGCTTTATTCAATCAGCCGGTAACATTTAGAAATAATCAGGGTAATCTAATTCAGGTGCCTATTTCTGCACTGGTAGAAAAAAATACAACTTCCGCATTTAGCGCTATAAAGCGAAAGGACTTAAAACGTGTTATCACGGTATATTCTAATGTGCTAGAAGGCTACAACCCTACAGAGATTGTAACACAGCTTAAACAGGAACTGCAAGGTTATGACCTTCCGGAAGGCATTAGCTATCAATTTACCGGTCAGCAGGAGAAACAAGCAGAGAATATGGATTTCTTACTTATGGCTTTATTTATTGCTATGGGTGCGATACTTCTTATTCTTGTTGCCCAGTTTAACTCCATATCTAAGCCTATAATTATCCTTATTTCAATTGTACTTAGTCTAGCGGGTGTATTCTTAGGTCTTGTTATTTTCAGTATGGATTTTGTCGTGATAATGACCATGATGGGAATTATTTCGCTAGCGGGAATCGTAGTGAATAATGCGATCGTTCTTATTGATTACACTCAAATTCTTATCGACCGCAAGAAAGAAGATTTAAATATGGAAGAGGATGATCTGCTTACTAAGCAGCAGTATTTTGAACTTATTGTTGCCGGTGGTAAATCGCGTCTTAGGCCCGTATTACTTACTGCAATCACAACCGTATTAGGACTTATTCCTTTGGCCGTTGGTTTAAACATTGATTTCTTCGGTCTGTTTACAGATTACGATCCGGGCATATACATTGGTGGTGACAACGTGATCTTCTGGGGACCTCTTGCCTGGACGGTAATTTTCGGACTCGTATTTGCCACTTTCCTTACGCTGGTTATTGTACCGGTAATGTTCTATTTAGTAAACAGAGCTAAGGTGAGGTTTGCAGATAAGAAAAAGAAAAGACAGGCAGACAAAGAGCTTGTTCCAGCTGAATAAGTAAATTTAAACATATTAAAAAACAGGAAAAGCAGGAGTAAAATCCTGCTTTTTTTATGCAAAATCAGCTTTTGAACTAATTACCAGAAAGTGCAAACAATTTTTTGTCACTTAAAACCCCTCAATCCCTTTATCTTCTTAAATTTGCACCTCACAAATTGAAACAATGTACAGAACGCATAATAATGGCGCTTTAAGAGCAGAAAATATTGGTGAAACAGTAACCCTTTCCGGCTGGGTTCAAAAATCCAGAGATAAAGGTTTTATGATTTGGGTTGACCTGCGTGATCGTTACGGAATCACTCAGCTCATTTTTGATGAAGAACGCACTCCCGCAGAAGTAATGGAACAAGCCAGAACACTGGGTCGCGAGTTCGTAGTACAAATAAAAGGCAGCGTTATAGAAAGGGAATCTAAAAACCCTAAAATGCCTACAGGCGATATTGAGATTTTAGTAGAAGATCTTATTCTTCTTAACGAGGCAAAAACTCCGCCTTTTACGATAGAAGATAAAACTGACGGTGGCGAAGATCTGCGCATGAAATACAGATATCTTGACATACGTCGAAATCCTGTAAAAGAAAAACTCATCTTTAGACATAAAGTAACTATTGCTGTGCGTAATTATTTGTCAGATCAGGGTTTCATAGAGGTTGAAACGCCGTATTTAATAAAATCTACTCCAGAAGGTGCTCGCGATTTTGTCGTGCCAAGCCGTATGAATGAAGGGCAGTTTTATGCCTTACCGCAATCACCACAAACTTTTAAGCAATTGCTAATGGTAGGTGGCATGGATAAATATTTTCAAATTGTGAAATGTTTCCGTGATGAGGATTTGCGTGCAGATCGCCAGCCAGAATTTACACAGATTGACTGTGAGATGGCATTTGTTGAGCAGGAAGATATTCTAAACATTTTTGAAGGTCTTACCAAGCATTTATTAAAGGAAGTAAACGGTTTTGAAATCGAAAACTTCCCCCGTATGACCTATGACGAAGCAATGAAGCGTTATGGAAATGATAAACCAGATATACGTTTTGGGATGGAATTTGGTGAACTTAACGCCGTCGCACAGCATAAGGAATTTAATGTTTTTAATCAGGCAGAATTAGTTGTTGGGATTGCCGTACCCGGCGGAGCTTCTTATACCAGAAAAGAAATTGATAAACTTATAGATTGGGTAAAGCGTCCTCAGGTAGGAGCGCTTGGCATGGTTTACGTAAAATATAATGAAGACGGAAGTTTTAAATCTTCTGTAGATAAGTTTTACGATGAAGCAGATCTCGCACAATGGGCAGAAAAAACCGGCGCAAAACCGGGTGACCTCATCTGTGTACTTTCTGGTGCGGCAGATAAGACAAGAACTCAGCTTAGCGCTTTGCGTATGGAACTTGCAGAACAACTTGGTTTGCGTAAGGCAGATGAATTTGCTCCGCTTTGGGTTGTAGACTTTCCACTTTTAGAATGGGATGAGGAGACTGAAAGATATCATGCAATGCACCACCCTTTTACTTCGCCAAAACCCGGCCAGATGGAACTGCTTAATACAGATCCCGGCGCCGTGAAAGCAAATGCTTATGATCTCGTTTTAAACGGAAATGAAATAGGCGGTGGCTCAATACGTATTCACGATAGCGCTACACAAGCCAAGATGTTTGATTATCTGGGTTTCACCCCTGAAGAAGCTAGAAATCAATTTGGCTTCTTGATGGATGCCTTTCAGTACGGCGCCCCACCACATGGCGGTTTAGCCTTTGGTCTTGACAGACTGGTTGCTATTTTAGGCGGTCAGGAAACGATACGTGATTTTATCGCTTTCCCTAAAAACAATGCGGGAAGAGACGTTATGATAGACGCCCCTGCAAAAATTGACGAAGCACAGTTAAAAGAGCTTAATCTAAAAATCACCTTATAAACACTAAAAATCGGGATAAAACACCCGATTTTTAGCTTGATATATTACAAAAGAAAAGCCCGGCAAATTGCCGGGCTTTCTTATTTTGAGGCTAATTAAAATAAATCTTAGTTATCACGTGTCCAACCTGCACCCCATGTTGCAAAATCAATATCAGTAGCATTACCATCGCCAGAGATAAATTCAGCTTCAGTGAAAGTTTCAGTTGTTTCGTTTTCTAATTTCGTAGTAACGTTTACAAAATTTACATCAGTAACAGAAAGATCACCATCAAGAACACCTTGTCCCGTTGGGCTGTTTGTTGCATCACCTACAATGTGGTAAGCAAGTGCAAAATCTTCAATAATCATATTACTAAAAACACCTTGAGTTCCTGCTCTTAAACGTACAGCTTCACCTTCACCAGCACCCACGATATGAATGTTAGATACAGTAGGCTTAGAGAAATATACAGGATCTGAGTTGTTACCTATATCAGTATTGAAACCATCTGCTTCTATACCTTTATCATGTTCTGCACCTTGTACGATGTAAACATTGTTTAGCTGGCCAGAGAAACCTTCAGTCCAGTCAACAGAATCATCCTGTGCACCTGTAACATAGATATAATTTACATTTACAGTACCACCAAAGAATTCCATACCATCATCTTTACCTTCGTAAGCCTGAATGTGATCTACAACAGTATTGTTACCTACACCGTAGAAAGAGAAGCCGTTGTTTTCTGAAGAGCTATCTGCAGCACCACCAGAATATTCTATACGTAGATATTTAATGATACCAGAATAATCACCAGGATCTGTACCACCGTAAGGAAGACCACCTATTTCTGAAGTAGAAGTTGCGTTACCAGATACAGAGTTAATAGGTGCTTTACCTAATAAGATAAGACCACCCCAATCACCAGCTACCGGAGCAGCAGAAGCAGAAGTAAGAACAATAGGTTCACTTGCAGTACCCTGAGCATCTATAGTAGCTCCCTGAGAAATAGCAATAAATACACTTGCACCGCTACTTGCTTTTATGGTCATACCTGCAGGAATAGTCAATTTTGTACCTGGAGCCATGATAAGACCACCAGTTAAAGTATACGTGTTGATAGGATCAAGTACTAAATCTGAAGTCTTTGTACCCTGAAGATTTATTTCTTCTCCTGTAGGATCTGGTTCTTCACCACCCCCAGTATCACCATTATTGACAGTGGTAGTACTATTATCGGTATTATTAATAACTATTTCAGCGGTGTCATCAGCTTCACAAGAGGCAAGAAGCATTGCCGCCAGCGTCAAACCTGTAAATAAATAATTTGTCTTCATCGATTTAAGTGTATTTAATTAATTTTTGTTCTAGTTGTTAAAATTTATATTTCACAGCAAGACCCAAGTCTATACCACGTTTATAAGTTGAGGTAATTATATCTCCTGTAGATTCTGCTCTAAAGAACTGAATGTCTGGATCAAGAATATTTTTAGCGCTTAGATTAACTTCCCAGTCTGACCCTAATTCGTTTCTAAAAACGAAATCTAAATTGTGTACTCCTTTTTCTACAATGTTGCCTAGTTGACCAGATCCTAATGCATCAATACGGTCATCAAAATAGGAGTAGATCAGGTTAGCAACCGGTTTGTAACTTCCAAAATTTGTTGGGCTATAATTTAAATCGGCATTGATAAGAAAAGGTGAAGCTCCCTGCAATTCATCTGTACGATCAAGGGTCGAAGTATAAAGAGACCCATTAGAGCTTTTTAGTTTTTGTTCTGTATACATATAGGTAGCGTTCACGCCAAGAGAAAGATTAGCCTGATCATCTTCATCGGCTATCAAATTCTTTCTTAGCTCAAGCTCTACACCGTAAACATTTGCTTTGTCACCTGTTCTAAAGTAACGCTGAGTTCCCGTTGCATCATTAGCAATTACTTTGTTGATCGGGTCTTTGATTTCTTTAGCGAAACCTGCAAGCGAAACCAATTCACTTTTTCCAAAGAACCACTCGTATTTAAGATCATAGTTAAAAATGTCTGAGATAGCAGGATCTTCCAGAAGATCAGGATTACCACCTACACGTTGAGTTACATCTTCATAAACAAAAGGAGCAACTTCTTTAAATTCTGGGAAAGAAACTGTTTTAGAAAAAGAGAATCTTAAGTTAGAATCGTCTGTTAAAGCATACTTCACATTTAAACTTGGCAGATAAAAGTTATCATAACTTTCTGCATAACCATCATCTGTATCTGGCAGGTTAATTACATCATAAGCGATAGACTGCTTAAAAGATTCAACGCGCACACCAGGTACAAATAACCATTTACCTGTGGTAATTTCTGCATTGAGGTAACCTGCATGAATATCTAGGTTACCTTTATATGTGTTTTCTGCAAGACCAGGATAGTTTCTGTTCCCTATACCTAAATCTGGTGCAATAGGGTTAAAAACATACGTATCATATACCTTTCCTAAATTAGGAACATTAAAAATATCATCAAGATTGTTGATGTCTGTAACCTGTGTTCTTGGTTGTACAAGATCATAACCATAGCGTATGTTTTCAAAATAGCGCTCTTTTCTACGACCGTTGTAACCAAAGTTTACTTTTATATTTTCGCTGGCTGTGTATTCAAGGTTGATTCTACTATTAAGCTCTTCATCTTCAATATCCTGAAAGTACCTTTGGTTATCAAAGTTTGTGTTGTTATAGAAAGATGGATTTGTAGTAGGATCATCGTCAAGTGCAAAGTCATAGTTTTCTAATGAAAATCTCTTTCTGTCAGGTTGATGCGAAAAAACCTTATTATAACCTACACCCCATGAAACTTCAAATTTATCATCTATCTGACTGATACCAGATATCTGATTTACGAAGATCATATCTTCATTAAACTGAATATTTCGCACAAAGAATCCTTTGTTTGAGTTTAATTGAGCATCTCTGTTCGCACCTGTACCATCAATTCCATAATCACCTACAACATCTGATGAGCTGTTTAGGAATAAAGAATTGAAACTTATTCTGTGTTTGCTGTTAATGCGATAGATAATATTTGCCATCGCCGTAGTTGTTGTATTATACTCAAACTCCTCAACGTCGTCAAAACGTTGTTTGTATACAGTTGTGTAATCTGCGGCAGAACCTCTGCGGTACTCATACCCATTTGCAAAAGAAGCTGTAGCGAAAAGGCTTAAACGTGTCTCATCGCCAAAATCAAAAGAAGTTCCTCCAGAAATAGAACCATTAATATTAATAGGTTCGCCTCCATTTACAGGATCTACAGGGTGCGATAAAACCACAGCAAATGGGTTATTGTCATAACGGTTATAAAAACCAAAATATCCTGTGCCTTCACTTCTTACAAAATTCTTATCGTAAGCTCTGGTATTAATACCGCTTCCTAAATCAATATCTAAAAATCCGCGGCCTTTATAATCTTTAGAGATCACATCAATATTACTCGCTGCAAAATCGCCATAGAATTTTGTAGAATACGCTTTACTTACAGATACATTCTGAATTATATCTGAAGGAAAAAGATCAAGATCTATATTCTTTTTCTCAATATCATTAGATGGTAATGAAAGGCCATTGTAAGTAGTATTTAGATAACGATCACCCAGACCTCTTACATATACATTACCGCCCCCCTGCTGTTTAGATACACCAGAAATTTTTGCAATAGCAGCTGCAGCATCACTTACACCTTTTCGCGCAAGCTCATCTGCACCTATTGTTTGTTGTATAGCAACGGCATTCTTTTGCTCTAATAACAGAGCTACCTCAGATTCTCTTGATACTGTTGTAGTAATTACCACTTCATCGAGTGCTGCAGCGGTTGCACCTAAACCTGTATTTACTGTTGTAACTTTTCCTGCTTCTACAGTAACATTGGGTATCTCGAGAGTTTCGTAACCCACAAAACTAAAAACCAGAGTATATACTCCGGGATCTACACCTTCTATTTGATAAAGACCGTCAAAGTCTGTTGTTGTTCCTTTTGTTGTACCCTGTAATTGTACTGTTGCAAAAGGTAAAGGCTCATTATTTACCTCTTTATCACTCAGTACACCTACTATACTTCCCTTATCTTGTGCCTGAGCATAAAATGCTCCCAGGAATAATAGTAAAAACAGATAGATTTGTCTCATTGTTAGTTTAATTTGTCGATGCAAAATAACAGCACGGTTGTAAAGCCTTTGTTACCTCAGTATTAAACAAGGGTCACCTTTGCGTTATCTAAATGTTAACAGCATTTACCATAAAACCTAACTGCCTAAAAGGGAGAGCGGAGCCAAAAAATGTATCTTGCACCAAAATTTTACAGATATGATGAAGTGGGAGCAACTTTTATCTCTTAAGCGATATGGTGATTCTTCTAAAAGAATAAGAAAGGAACAGGACGAGACCCGCCTGGGTTTTGAAGTTGATTATGACAGGGTTATTTTCTCCTCCTACTTTCGAAGCTTACAAGATAAAACACAGGTTATTCCGCTTTCTAAAACTGACTTTGTTCACACCAGACTTACACATAGCCTTGAGGTTTCTGTTGTAGGCCGCTCGCTGGGCCGACTTGTAGGTAAGGAGATCATTAAAAAATATCCTTATTTAGAGAAAGTGCATGAATATAAATTCAATGATTTTGGAGCGATCGTAGCTGCAGCATCTTTAGCGCACGATATCGGCAATCCCCCATTTGGCCATTCTGGCGAAAAGGCAATTGGTGAATATTTTAAAAATGGGCAGGGTAGAAAATATAAAGATCTGCTTTCTGAAGTAGAGTATCAGGATCTTATAAAATTTGAAGGTAATGCAAATGGTTTTAGACTGCTGTCAGAAAGTAAACCTGGGGCGGCAGGAGGTTTACGCCTCTCGTATGCAACTTTAGGTGCCTTTATGAAATACCCTAAAGAATCACTACCTTACAGACCCACCACACATGTAGCAGATAAGAAATATGGTTTCTTTCAATCTGAAAAAGAGTTTTTTACTGAAATTGCCAATGAGCTTGGTCTATTAAAAACCGGCAAAGACGAGTCTGTAAGTTATACAAGACATCCGCTGGCTTATTTAGTAGAAGCTGCAGATGATATTTGCTATACTATAATCGATTTTGAAGATGGCATAAATCTTGGTTTAATCCCAGAAGAGTACGCATTAGAATATTTAATTAATCTAGTAGGTAAAACTATAGACAGATCTAAATATAATATTCTTACCACCACAGCAGATCGTGTAAGTTACCTTAGGGCTCTTACTATTAATACTTTAATCAATGAGGCGGTAGAAAATTTTATGCTTTATGAAGATGATATCCTCGCAGGAACTTTTGGCTCTTCTTTAATAGATAAAAGTAAATATCAGGCTCAAATTACAGATATTATAAACCTGAGTGTAGAGCGTATTTACAATAGCAGAGAAGTAATAGAGAAAGAAATTGCTGGTTACGAGATTCTTACAACGCTACTGGATGCACGTTGTAAGATCATGAATGAAACTTCATCGCATTACGAGAATTTGATAAGTAAATTATTTGGTAAAAACCATATAGAAGAACAGACCGTATATAATAAACTACTTAAAAGCTGTACTGATGTATCTATAATGACAGACAGTAAAGCTTTGAGAATATATAAGAAAATTAAGGGTATGGATGTTAAATAATCTCAATTGAGAAAGTTTTAGTTCATTTTATTTAATATTGTACACTTTGACAAATTGAAAGAATACCATGAAAAAAAATTACGCATTGTGTATTACGATGCTGCTTATTACACTCGGTAACGTTGTATATGCCCAAAACAGCCGGGCGATAATTAATAGTTACCTTAATTCTAATGCAAAGAGTGTTTCTTCTCAAACCATAGAATGGGAAATTACTGATGAAATAAAAAACACCAAGACCAACTCGGTTTCTGTTTATGCACAGCAGCAATTTAATGGTATTGACATCTATAAAGCTAAAAGCACATTTACTTTAAAAAACAATAAAGTACTTTATGCTGCAGATGGTTTTTTAAATCTGTCTAATCTTAAAAAATCTTCAACGTCTCCTGCATTATCGCCGTTACAAGCCGTACAATCGGCTGC
Organism: Leeuwenhoekiella sp. A16; assembly: GCF_047946675.1. Lineage (GTDB taxonomy): Bacteria > Bacteroidota > Bacteroidia > Flavobacteriales > Flavobacteriaceae > Leeuwenhoekiella. Next base: position 2,133,434 of record NZ_CP172313.1, on the reverse strand, counting down.
TTCAAGTTTAAAACTTGGTAACGTAAAAAATCTGAAAATTACTGAAGGCGTTAGTTCTAAAGAATTTATTCTAAACAATGGCGGCATCTCGGTCGATCCTATTCCGGTTAAACTTATTTATATCGTCAAAGAAAAAGGTAACCTTCAACTGGCGTGGAATTTAAGTATACATACCCTTTCTGGCGAGCATTGGTGGAGTGCTAAAGTTGACGCTTCATCAGGAGAGATTATTTCTCTAAATGACTGGGTCCTTAACTGCACATTTGAAGGTCATAATCATAACAAAGTAGCCCGTGAAAATTCGGTAAATTTGTTTAAAAAATCAGCCTTTTCTGCCTCAAAATCCATTGCAAATGCTGTTTTTTCTGGTGAGCAATATTTAGTTTTCCCGCTACCATTAGAAAGTCCGTTAGATGGTGATCGCCAACTCATAACCGAGCCTCACAATGAGATCGCTTCCCCACTTGCATGGCATGATGTAGATGGTGTGGAAGGACCAGAATTTACCATCACACGAGGAAATAATGTTTGGGCTTTTGACTATACCAATGATGATGGTTTCACAGGTGAATCACCAGATGGTGGCCAAGCTCTTGATTTTTCGTATGACCTTGATTTTAATAATCAACCTATAACTTATCTCAACGCTTCTATCACCAACTTGTTCTATACGAGCAATACCGTACATGATATTGTTTACCATTATGGCTTTGATGAGGAAAGTGGCAACTTTCAGGCTAGTAATTACGATAGAGGACTCAAAGACGATACTGGCGCAGCAATTGGTGAGGATGATTATGTACTCGCATTTGGGCAGGATGCAACTGGTTTAAATAATGCTTCATTTGCTACACCTCCAGATGGGGAAAGCCCCTATCTACGAATGTTCTTGTGGAGTGCTGTGGGTCCCGCAGGAAAACCTCTTACCATCAATTCCCCGTCTAATTTGGCCCAGAATATTGAAGCTTATCCAGCCGATTTTGGACCAACGCTTTCAAGTAAACCTATTACAGCAAACCTGGCTTTGGTAATAGATGATAATGCTTCAGAAGAATCTTCAGATCCTTATGATGCCTGCGATAAAATAACCAACACACTTGATATAGGAAGTCAGATTGCAGTACTGCGCAGAGGCGTTTGTAATTTTACTGATAAAATACTAAAAGCGCAAGATGCTGGGGCTAAGGCCGTAATCGTAGTTAATAATGATGCTGCAAGCGGGATTTTTGCAATGGGAGGAGATGACAGCACGATCAAAATACCTTCTATCATGATCTCAAAAGCAGATGGTGACCCTATCATTAATGCCTTAGCTGCCGGAACCATAATAAATGTTTCATTAGTAGACAAAGGCCCCTATAGAAAAGATGGCGACCTGGATAATCTTATAATCGCTCATGAATATGGTCATGGTATTTCTAACCGACTTACAGGCGGACCCTCTGAAGCAGATTGTCTTGAAGTCTGTGCATCAAGAGATAGTGATGGTAATTGTCTGGAAAGAAGTATTACCGAACAGATGGGTGAAGGCTGGTCAGACTTTCTAGGTTTAGTAATTACTATGAAACCAGGTGATACAGGTAATAAATCAAGAGCTATTGGTAATTATGTTACTAATGATGAGACTTCAGGTTTAGGCATTCGGCCGGTGCCATACAGCACAAATATGGCTATAGACACGTTAACTTATGGCGATACAAATAATACTGAAAAGATATCAGCACCTCATGGTATAGGGACAGTTTGGGCCTCTATGTTATGGGATATAACTTGGGATCTGGTAAATATTTATGGCTTTGACCCAGATGTTTATAATGGTACAGGTGGTAATAATATGGCGCTGCAACTTGTAATGCAGGGAATGAAATTACAACCTTGTCAACCTGGTTTTATAGATGGGCGTGATGCAATTTTAGCTGCAGATGACTTACTTTATGAAGGCAAACACAAATGTTTAATATATCAAGCTTTCGCTAGAAGAGGTTTGGGTCTTAGTGCAAATCAGGGGCGCGCAACACTACGCACAGATCAGGTTGAAGCTTTTGACGTTCCGCCGGAATATGAGGGTGATTGCCTGCTTGGTGTAGATGATCAGAACATTCAGGACAAGGCGTTCCGTGTCTATCCTAATCCTACGGCCGGCAATATCAATATTGCTATTACGGGAAGTTTAGGAGACGGCTCAATATCTATATATGATATTAACGGAAGAAAAGTATACAGCGCAACTAAAGAATTAAATGGAATTTTAACGTTAAACCCGGGACAGTTAGCTAAAGGGATCTATCTTATAAAAGTTGAAAATAAAAACTCTTCGGTTACTCGAAAACTTATGATCAAGTAATAGCTGATTTTAGACCATTTTTAACCGATTTTCAATCAATGTAGTGAGGTTTTTAGAGGTTAGTCCACATAAATCATAGAGTTGGCCTACGGTGCCTTGCTCAATAAAATGATCTGGTATACCTAAGATTTCTAACTTACCTGTGTATTCTTTCTCAGCCGAATATTCTGCAACAGCGCTGCCAAATCCACCAGATTTGATACCGTCTTCAAGCGTGATTACGTAGCTGTATTTTCTAAAAATATGGTCAAGGGTTTCAAAATCCAATGGCTTGATAAAACCAAAATAATAAACGGCAACTTCACCTTCAAAGGGAGTTGCCGCTTCTATTGCCAGCTGTGTCATATTTCCCGTCGCCAATAGTGCAACATGAGAACCTTCAACAAGTTTTTCAGCTTTCGCGAAAGCAATTTTAGAAAAGGGTTTTTTCCAGTCTATGGTAATTCCTTTTCCGCGCGGATATCTTATAGCGATAGGATGCTCAAGACCTAATTGTGCCGTGTACATGATATTACGTAGCATTTCTTCATTTCGCGGAGCATAAATTATCATATTGGGTATGCACCGTAAATAGGCAATATCAAAAATACCATGGTGTGTGGCTCCATCCTCGCCTACTAATCCGGCTCTGTCAAGGCAAAAAATAACAGGCAGATCCTGCAAAGCAACATCATGAATAACCTGATCGTACGCACGCTGTAAAAATGTGCTGTATATGTTGCAAAAAACGATGCTTCCCTGTGTCGCCATCCCTGCCGCCAGCGTTACCGCATGTTGCTCTGCTATACCCACATCAAAAGCACGCTCAGGAAAAACACTCATCATATATTTTAACGAACTGCCGGTAGGCATCGCCGGAGTTATTCCAATAATATTTTTATTCTTTTTAGCCAGTTCCACTAAGGTTTCACCAAATACATCCTGATATTTTGGCGGCTCAACAGCATCTGATTTTGGCTTCAATTCGCCCGTTTTTGCATCAAATTTACCGGGTGCGTGGTATTTTATTTGATCATCTTCGGCTTGTTTTAAACCTTTCCCTTTTGTTGTGATTACATGTAAAAATTTAGGACCATCTATTTTCTTTAGAACTTGCAGTATTTCTAAAAGCTTATCAATATCATGCCCGTCTACCGGGCCAAAATATTTAAAATTCAAAGCTTCAAATATATTTTCCTGCCGCTGGCTCCCAGATTTTACATTAGTGAGATATCGCTTAAGAGCCCCCACACTAGGGTCTATACCTATGGCATTATCATTTAAAATCACCAGTAAATTAGCATTTGTAACACCTGCATGATTTAAACCTTCAAAAGCCATCCCGCTGGCAATAGAAGCATCGCCTATTACCGCAATGTGCTGTCTTTTAATATGACCTTGTAGTTGTGCCGAAATTGCCATACCTAAAGCAGCAGAAATAGAAGTGCTTGAATGACCGGTACCAAAAGTATCATACTCACTTTCCTTTATTTTTGGGAAACCACTAATACCACCTAATTGCCTGTTTGTATCAAAAATATCCCGTCTCCCGGTGAGGATTTTATGCCCATACGCCTGATGCCCAACATCCCAAATAATCCTGTCATCAGGAGTGTTAAAGATGTAATGCAGTGCGATTGTAAGTTCTACCACACCAAGGCTTGCGCCCAAATGTCCTTCTTTTGTGGCTACTATATTTATAATGAATTGCCTCAATTCTGTGGCCAATTCTGGCAGGTCACTTGTATTAAGTTTTCTAAGATCTTTAGGATCATCTATGAGTTGTAAAAAACGATCTGGCATAGGAACAAAGGTAGCCGAAAATCAAGAATTCTAAAGCAGTCTGTGAAGCAGGAATATAAATTTGATTTAAAATATACGGCTTGAACGAAATTGTAAATAGGAGGTTTGTATTTTTATGATCTACAATTAAAAGCATGGCATTGATACAACCTTTTGATGATTCTTACTTTATGAAAAAAGCATTGCAGGAAGCTGAAGTCGCATATGACCTGGGCGAAATTCCTGTGGGAGCAATTGTTGTCGCAAACAATACTATTATTGCTCGGTCACATAATCTTACCGAAAGACTTAACGATGTAACTGCTCATGCAGAAATGCAGACAATAACCGCTGCCGCAAATTACCTGGGCGGGAAATATTTAACTAATTGTACCATGTACATTACCCTGGAACCTTGCCAAATGTGCGCGGGTGCTTTGTACTGGAGCCAGATATCTCGCATAGTATTTGCCGCTGCAGATGATGTGCGTGGTTATCGCAAAATGGGAACGCAATTACATCCTAAAACTAAAATCACAGAAGGTATTCTGGAAAAAGAAGCATCCCAACTATTAAAACGCTTTTTTATAGAAAAACGAAATCTTAATTAATTCTTTTTTCGTCACCCTGAAACTGCTCAGCATTATATCAGTAATTAATTTAGAACTAAACAATTCTATTCTGATTTTACTACCTCTGTTTCAGGTATTGTCTTTTTAGCATAATTCACGTCAAAAAAGGTGTACATCTTCTCAAAATCGGTCAAACGACGGCTAAAATCGGAGAAATCACGGCTATTTTTAGGAGACCAAACCACCTCAGCAAGTGCAGTCATACGCGGTAAAATCATATATTCTACGTAATCTTCAGAATCCATATATTCTGTCCAGACATTTGCCTGAGCTCCCAGAATATGTTGTGCTTCCTCATCGGTGAGTTCTTCTGGTGTGGGTTCATAACCATATACTTTTTCTAAAGGCAGAAAACCACCTATTGCAAGCGGTTCATCATCAGGATTTGCCTGATATTTATCAAAATAGCAAAAATCTCCCGGTGTCATGATCACGTCGTGTCTTTGTTTCGCGGCAGCGATACCACCATCAATACCTCTCCAGGACATTACTGTTGCATTTGGCGCAAGCCCGCCTTCTAATATTTCATCCCAGCCTATGATGCTTTTCCCCTTTGTATTTGCAAATTTCTCGATGCGTTGTATAAAATAACTTTGTAGTTCATGTTCATCCTGCAAATTATTATCTGCTATTTTCTTCTGGCAATTTGGGCAGCGCTCCCAATTAGCTTTAGGGCTTTCATCACCACCTATATGAATGTAATGAGATGGGAAAAGCTCCATAACTTCTGTGAGTACATTTTCTAAAAATGTAAAGGTTTCTTCTTTACCCGCGCAATACACATCATCAAAAACTCCCCAGGTTTCCTGAACTATTTTTGGCGTCCCGTTCTGTTGAAATTCTCTGCCTTTTTTAGACATCATATCATTACCTACAACGGTTTTCTCATCGGGAAAACAGCTTAAATAAGGATAGGCAGCAATAGCGGCGCTGCTGTGACCCGGTAATTCAATTTCAGGAATAATTGTAACATGTCGCGCCTGTGCATACTTTACCACCTCTTTAATTTCATCCTGAGTATAGAAGCCACCATATTCTTGTTGATCATTCTCTGTTCCCGGATTATGCCCTACAATTGTTCCATTTCTAAAACCACCCACTTCTGTAAGTTTAGGATATTGTTTTATCTCAATGCGCCAGCCCTGATCTTCTGTTAAGTGCCAGTGAAAGGTATTCATCTTATGCAAAGCGATGAGGTCTATGTATTTTTTTACAAAATCTACCGGAAAAAAGTGACGGCTCACATCTAAGTGCATACCGCGATAAACATACCGAGGAAAATCTGTGATCGCAACAGCAGGTATCGTTTCTTTATCATCATTGATCAATTGTCTCAATGACTGTATACCGTAAAATATGCCGCTTCCGTCTTTTGCAACTATAGTTACACTTTCGGGATTTACAAGCAGCTTATAACCTTCTTTATTTTCAATAGTATCATCGAGTTGTAATGTGATTAAACGATCTGAGAAATTAGCCTCGTCAACAATTTTAATATCCTTGCCTGTTACATCCTTTAATAATTCCTGCAAATAAGTTGCTTCCTGAGAAAGTTGCGGGTCTGCCGTTAGTGTAGTCTCCTTAGTTAGATGAAACTGCCCCATATCTGGCACAAGCTCTACAGGCTTAGGTATAATAGCATAATCTTCTGGTTCATTCTCTGTTTCCTGGTAAGAGTTTGCGCAGCTCGCCAGACTAAATACACAAAAAAGCAGGATTATACTTCTCATAATTTTAACGGTTTAAAACAATAAATTAATAGAAAATGGTGGTTTACCAGTAAATATCGGTAATATCTTCGTATAAATCAGAATTTTGAACCTGTCAAACTTTGTATTTTAGCTTAAAAGTTTTCATTTATGAAAAACACGATTGCAGAACGTATTTATGACTTTTTAAAGCGATATCCTCCTTTTGTATTTCTTGACGAACAAAGTTTGCTGGAAATCGCAGGCCAGGTAAAGGTGATCTATTTCGAAAAAGACAAAGCTGTTTTTAAAGAAAAAGAGAAGAATCACGGGATGTTCTATGTTGTAAAAGATGGCGCTGTGCGTGTACTGCGAACAAAAGATAACCAGCAGCAGATCGTAGATATTTGTGATGAGGGCGATATTTTTGGTCTACGCCCCTTAATTACTAAAGAAGATTATCAACTTACTGCAATGGCAAATGAAGAATGCATTATTTATGGCGTGCCCATAGATCTGTTTTTGCCTATCGCTTTAGATAACAAATCTGTAAGCAATTTTCTTATAGCCAGTTTCGCATCAAATGTGAGCGACCCCTATTCTCTTGAAGAAAGCGGCAAATTGTTTACCGAATATAGCGTAGAACGCAATAGCGAATTATTTGATCTCCAAAAAGCGAGGTACACTAAAAACCCCGTAACCTGCCCTCCGGATACGCTCATTAAAGATGCAGCAAGCATGATGTCTATAAGGCACATAGGCTCTATAATTGTCACTTTAGACAAAAAACCGGTTGGTATTATCACAAATCGGGATTTGAGAAATACGATCGCAACAGGCCAACATGCGGTCACAGAACCTGTAAAAAATATAATGAGTTCTCCTGTACGTTGTTTTCAGAAAGGACCCACGGTGGCGCAGGCGCAGCTTATTATGTTGAAGAATGACATCAATCATTTATGTATTACAGAAGATGGTACTCCAGATACAGAACTGCTGGGATTGATCACACAGCAGGATCTTGTTGTTTCATTTGCAAATAATCCCGTTGTTCTAATTAAAGAAGTAAAACGTGCAAAAAATGGTAAATCTCTTCGTGAAGTGCGCATTAAAGTATCTGAACTTCTTAAAAAATACCTCGACCAAAACCTGCCTTTATCGCATATCTTAAATATTTTAAACGAAATAAACTATGCAGTGACCGTACGGGCAATAGAGCTTGCGCTGAAAAAAATGCCTTCTGCCCCACCCTGCAAATATGCATGGTTAGCATTAGGCAGTCAGGGACGCAAAGAGCAATTGCTGTTGACAGATCAGGACAATGCAATAGTTTTTGAAGATGTACCTGAAGATGAGTATGAAGACGCAAAAGCTTATTTTCTCGAGTTAGCCCGCCTGGTAACAACAACTTTACACAAAGTAGGATACGCCTACTGCCCGGCAGATATGATGGCAAGCAACCCAAGATGGTGCCAGTCTCTGCAGGAATGGAAATCACAATTCAGTAACTGGATATCATCCCCCAGCCCTGAGAGTTTACTGCTGTCTGCAATATTTTTTGATTATAGTTATGTACATGGCGATACACCGCTGGTAACAGAACTTTCAGACAGTATTTTTAAAGTGCTTGAATCTAATTCAATATTTTACCGGCATATGGCTCAGGATGCGACTAAGAGTCCGTCACCGCTGGGATTCTTTAGACAACTTCTGGTAGAAAGCGATGGTGAGCACAAAGATTTTTTCGACATTAAAGCCAGAGCGCTTATGCCACTTATTGATGCGGCGCGAGTTCTAAGTCTGCATAATAAAGTGCGCAATATCAACAACACCGCCGGGAGGTTTGAACGGCTTGCAGAACTCGATCCTAACAATAAAGAAGTTTATGAAGGTTGCTCTTATGCGTTTAAGGCTTTGTTGAAATTTAGAACTAAACAAGGTATTCTTCATAACGATTCCGGGCGGTTTATAGAATTGGCTACCTTGAGCAAAGCTGAAAAACTAAAGCTCAAACGCTGCTTTAAACCTATACGTGATATTCAGGAAATTCTAAAGATTAGATATCAATTGAGTTAATATGATCAAACTACCCTTTTGGAACAACAGAAACAAGAACGCACCAGATTTTTACAAGCAATATTCGGCCCATTTTGTTAACCAAAAAGCACAACTTCTTGAAAATACACGTTATGTGGTTTTTGACACAGAAACCACAGGGCTTGACTATAGAAAAGACCGTATTCTAAGTATTGGCGCCGTAAGTCTTACCGGGAATACAATTGATGTTTCAGACGCGCTGGAAATCTATGTGCAGCAAGATGTTTTTAATGAAGAATCTGTCGCAATTCATGGTATTTTAAAACATGGCAAATACTACAGCATTTCTGAAGAAGAAGCTATAAAGCGATTTATCGCTTACATTGGCAATTCGGTATTAGTGGGGCATCATGTAGGCTTTGATGTGCGCATGGTAAATTATGCTTTAAAAAGATTGGGAGCTCCTAAACTTAAGAACCAATTGCTGGACACGGGTACTTTATATAAGAAAACTATACACGCCGTAAACGTGGTCTCACAAGAAAAACATTACAGTCTTGATGAGTTGTGTGCAGATCTTAAAATAGAAAAGACAGACCGGCATAAAGCTTCTGGTGACGCGTATATAACAGCGATGGCATTTCTTAAAATTAAAAGCCGTCTCCTAAAAACAGGTAAATTCACTAAAAAAGAGCTTTACAAGGCTCGATAAGCTAATCTTAGTTTATATGATCTTCTGCCAGTAGTTGATCTGCTAATTGTTTCAGGTTATTTTCTTTGAGAAAAGGCTTTTCGGTTTTTGCCCTAATATGGGCGATTTTTGAGGCAAAAGGCACGTTTTCTTCTTTACTCAAACGATTTAGATGCTCATCAAAACAATTGTAAAGTATGCCGTTTAATGAAGTGTCTATACCGCCGGCGTTGAATTTTGAGATCAGTTTTTTACAGCACGAAAGAAAAAGTTGAGGGTGACCAGAAAGACTGCTTACAACCGTATTAAAATATTCTAAAACATCCTCACCACTATGCGTTTCGCAAATGCTTACAGCATCATTAGACTCATTGTCCGGGCGAAATATCCAAAGGTTTTTTGCTATAAATTTGCTATAATCCTCATCTGCCAGGTAGTAGACATCAAGTCCCAAACCAGTACTTATCACAAATACATCTGCACCTAAAGCACGCACCAGAAAGTTTAAAAAATCCTCCTCACGATCTGGCGTAAGTAGTCGCTTTCGCTTATAGCCCTTGTTTCTAAAGCGTACAGAATGTAATCGTACTAATTTGCTGGTGCTAGTCATTTTCTTCAATTAAGTTAACAATCTCTTCAAGACCTTGCATACGTGCATGATCTGCGGCGCTTTGCCCTCTCCCGTCTTTCACATCTCTGTCTGCACCTTTTGCCAATAACAATTCTACAATGTCTTTTTGGTTAAAAGTAGCAGCATAAATTAGAGCGGTGGCGCCATTAAAATTGATGCAGTTAACATCTGCCCCGCTATCAATTAACAGTTTTGCCATTTCAGGGTAACCTTTAAAGCAAACACCCATTAGAGCTGTGTTGCCAGAGGCATCCTGCGCGTTTATATTTTTATCATGTTTAAGTATTTCTTCTGCTATATCAACGTGCCCGTAATAAGTAGCCAGCAGTAATGGTGATGACCCCCGCTGGTCTTTTGCGCTCGCTAATTCAGGATTATTGCTAAGTATATTGTGCACTGTCTCTTTGTCTTGAGAGCGTATGGCACTAAAAAGTTGTTCTGTTTCCATATAAATAAAAATAATGATTTTTAATCAAAAAAAGCGAGGTGCGATATTTAAATACCAGACCCCGCTAAGGTGAATAAAACCTAAAATAAATTGTCTGCTATAGCAAACATTTCTTTGCGGTGAAATTAAGCTACTACTCGATTTGAAAACCCATACGCTCATACCATCTTTATATTTTATCATAATAAAAATTTATACTTAATGTAATTATTATTATAAAATTCAATAGAATGCTAATTATAGGTAATTTGTAAATTAACTGCTGTAAAAACCAACCTATGAAAAACATTAATTACTTCACCCTATGCGCATGCTTGTTCTTTTTTATTGCGGCAAAAGCGCAGAATACTTCTTATTATTTTCCCGATTTTGGGGCAAAATGGACCGAAAAACAGGCCAAAACATACGATATTTCACAACTGGCACTTGATAAAGCGGTCGCTTTCGCGAAAGCGAATGAATATTCAGAATCGCGAGATCTGCGACAGGCGATCTTAAAAGGGTTTGAAAGTGAACCGTATCACAAAATACTTGGCCCTACTAAAAAACGGGGTGGCCCGGCAGGAATGGTTCTTAAAAATGGATATCTCGTTGCGCAGTGGGGAGATATAAAAAGAGTAGATATGACCTTTAGTGTGACTAAAAGTTTCCTCTCTACAACTGCGGGTCTTGCTATTGATGCAGGTCTTATCCCATCAATTAATGACACGGTAGCAAATACGATCTGGGACGGCACCTTTGACGGTGCGCATAACAGCAAGATCACCTGGAAACATCTGCTAGAACAAAATTCTGACTGGAGCGGTGAGCTTTGGGGCGGCAAAGACTGGGCAGACCGCCCGCCGCGTACAGGAAGCACAGATGACTGGAAATATCGCGAACTTAAAGAACCGGGAACTTTTTTTGAGTACAATGACGTGCGCGTTAATGTTCTGGCTTATGCACTTACTAATGTATGGCGTGAACCGTTGCCTAAAGTACTTAAAGAAAAAGTGATGGATAAAATAGGCGCTTCTACAACCTGGCGCTGGTTTGGCTATGATAATTCCTGGATGAATATTGACGGACTACAAATGCAATCTGTAAGCGGTGGCGGTCACTCTGGCGGCGGTATGTTTATAAGTGCTGAGGATATGGCGCGTTTTGGACTTTTATTTCTCAATCAGGGAGCGTGGAAAAATGAGCAAATTATACCTAAAAAATGGGTAAAAGACATCAGAAATCCTTCTGTGCCTAATCCTAATTATGGTTATATGTGGTGGCTTAATGAGCAGGGACCGCGACACTGGGAAGGACTTGATGATAATATTTATTATGCAGCCGGTTTTGGCGGGAACTTTATCATTATTGATGAAGCTCATGACCTTGTTGTGGTAACGCGCTGGCTAGAACCTTCTAAAGTAGGGGAGTTCATGAATCTGGTAAATGACGCACTATGATGCAAAAGCCTTGTTAAAGCGTACAGCGCTAATCAGGAGAATCTTTAAATTTAGTCAAAATTTACAACCATATGAGCAATGCAGTAGAAGCCTGGTTAGACAGAGATTCATTAGCCTCTAATGTAAGCCGCGGATTGATTTCAGGAATCGTGGGTGGTCTTGCGGGTACTTTAATAAAAACGACTATTGAGCGCATTTTACCCGTGCGTAAGCCCAATACAAAATCTGCCAAATTGAAAATGGTAGACGATCTTTCTATAAAGATCACAGGTGAGCGCATTAGTGAAGGCAATGAGGGCATTGCAGAGCAACTGGTCAATATTCCTTTTGGCGCAAGCCTGGGTGCAACTTACGGTTATGCAAAACGCGATGACCTTAAACCCAATATTCTGGAAGGAGCAGTTTTTGGCGCATCAACATGGTATGGTACACATGAGACCTCACTGCCTATGTTAGGCTTAAAAGAAGACCCTAAAGATATTCCCTTACAATTACAGGCAAATGAGTTGATCGCTCATATTGCCTTTGGCGTGACAACAGAACTTGTAAGGAGTTATATCGCAAGAAAAATGAGGGATTGAAAACAGAAATAACACAAAATCGCTCATAAATCTTTACATTTCACAAGGCTCAATGTTAAGATGAGGTCTCGCCAGACATATTTCTCATTCAATCTAAGTTTCCTTGATGAAAAGCAAAATCTACAATGACTTTCTTCACTTTATAAAAAGCACAGATTTTGCTAAGGCAGTAACGATAGCAGTTGCCATTGTAACACCTATTTTTATAGGTTACGAGACCGGTTATTTTGAAGCTGGACTTGCTATTGGCGTGGGTTCACTTCTTAGTTCGCCAAGTGATATTAGCGGCAGCGCTAAACATAAACGCATCGGTATTCTTATTTCTGCATTTATCGCAGTTATTTCAAGCATAATTGGCGGCTATTTACCTTCTAATGTATTTATACAGATTCCTATTTTAGGGATCACCATGTTCCTTATGGCCTATTTTGCCATTTATGGCTTTAGAGCTTCCTTAGTAGGTTTTTCAGGATTGTTTGCGCTTGTTTTAAGCTTCGCGAAATTATCAACGGTTTTGCAGCCATATGAAAGAGCGATATTAATTGGCGTGGGCGGTTTGTGGTATCTGTTGCTCACGTCTATAGTTGATTTTTTGGCTCCTAAAAAGCAAACCGAAGAGTTCCTGACGCAATCTCTAAACCTCACTGCAGACTATCTTAAGATAAGAGCGCTGCTTTTTAAAAATCCTACCTTTAGAAAGAAAGGTTTTTCTGCGTTGCTTGAGCTGCAAAGCAGCATCAATGAGAATCATGAAAAACTAAGGGAAATCCTTATAAATTCAAGAAAAAGTGCAGGCGATTCTTTGTATGAAAGCAAACGATTACTGGTTCTTATTCAGCTTATCGATATTCTGGAACTGGCTATGGCAAACCCGGTGAACTATGAAAAGATGGACGAACTTCTGGAAAAATATGCCCCGCAAAAAGAAGCCATTCATAACCTGGTAATGAGCATGTCTGCCCGCTTAAAAAATATTGCTTATGCGATTGAGAGGGGTAAATCTCTCAAAAGTGATGGTGATCTAAAACATACGCTTGAGCAAATCAATTCTTCAATGGGAGGCATTAATAATAACCTTAACGTCTGGGATGAAGGATATATCACACTTAAAAACCTGTATGATTATCAAGAACAGCAGATAGAAAAGATCAATACGATCGAGCACATTTTAAGTACAAAAGAGGTGACAGACCTCAACTACGCACGTAACAAGGTCTCGAGACGTTTTCTCACACAACAGGATTATAATCCAGATTTACTTTTAGAAAATCTAAGTTGGCAATCACCTATTTTTAAACACGCATTGCGGCTGGCAGTAGTTATTATGATAGGTTTTGCAGTGGGTTCAATTTTTAAACTACAAAATCCATACTGGATCCTGCTTACTATTATTGTGATCATGCGACCCAATTACGGTCTTACTAAATCACGATCTATACAGCGTATTATTGGTACCGTGATAGGCGCGGTTATTGCTGTGGGCATTGTGCTTCTTGTGCATAATCTTATGCTGTTTAGAATTCTTGCCATTCTCTCGCTTATTTGTGCCTTTGCCACTTTGCAAAAAAACTACAGGACCGCGGCTATTTTTATCACGCTAAGTGTGGTTTTTGTCTATGCGCTGCTTAAACCCGAAGTTTTTGAAGTGATCGAGTTTAGAGTGCTTGATACAGGCATTGGCGCTGCCCTGGCCGCTTTGGGTAATATATTCCTGTGGCCTAGTTGGGAGGCGCTGGGCATACGGAATGTTTTCACTACCAGCTTAGAAAAAAACCGGTTATTTCTTGAAGAAATCGCCACACACTATCAAAAAAAGGGAACGATGCCTACCACGTATAAGCTTTCGCGAAAGCAGGCTTTTCTCGCAACTGGCGAATTGAACGCAGCGATGCAACGCATGTCACAAGAACCGTCAAGCCAGCAGAAAAATTTTGATACTGTTTATGAGTTGGTAATTCTTAATCAGACATTTTTGAGTGCGCTGGCTTCATTGAGCACTTATATTCAGAATCATGCGACTACAGAGGCTTCTTCTCATTTTAACAGCTACACCAAATCTATAGTGCAAAATCTGAAACAAGCTGAAAGTATGCTGCAACATAGCAAAATTGACATTGACCTGGTTGACCACAAGGAAGCCGAAGATTATATGCAAAAACGCTATGAAGAATTATCAGATTCTGTGAGTGAGCATAAATATGTTGAAGTTCAGGAAGCACAACTTATTAAAGAGCAATTGCGCTGGCTGCGCTCAATAAGTGAGGAAATCATAGATCGTATTAAAGATATTGATGGGTTGTAAATGAGGTTTTAGTCATGCTGAACTGGTTTCAGCATCTCATTGGCTTATAGCCATTATGATTATGCGACCCTGATCCCAAAAACTTTCGGGACAGGGTGACGACAAATGGTGTGCAGCAAAATCATTTAATTTGAATCATACGGAATATAGCCTTCCCATTTCCACGGGGTGAAGGTATCTGCGATTGTGAACTCAAGCAGCTCTTTGAAAATGCTTTCGGCGTTGTCACTATTAGAAAGAATCACTACGCCCATTTTCTGCTCTGGGAAAATGATTGAATAATGCTGAAATCCTTCCCCATGACCTTCTTTAAAAGCGCCTTTCCCATAAGGCGAATCTAGTAATCCCCAACCCAAACCGTAACTGAGTTTTATATCGTCATTTTCGTTTGAGGTTTTAGAAGCTGAAGGACCAAACTGCGCTTTAGAATGTATATCAATATTAGGCTGAAACATGAGTTTTGTAATTTCAGAATTGGCTGTATTAAGTTCTAAAATATGCTTTACAAATTTGGCATAATCATCTGCTGTGGTCACCATAGAACCGGCAGCGGCGCTTTCATCTGCGACGTCTTTTGCAACCACTTTCTCGTCTTTAGTATGACCGTAGACATACTTATCTTCAAAACGTGTTTGCCACAGATAACTGGTCATATCCATCTTTAAAGGATCAAAAACCCGCTCTCTTGCTAATTCTTCCAGTCCCTTTCCTGTGATGTGCTCGATCACGTATTGCAGCAACATCATACCTTCACCTGAATAACTGTAATTTGTTCCCGGGTCAGAGTAAAACTTCAATTTTCCCTTGGGTTTAAATTTACCTTTCTTGCTTATCCAGCGCCAGTTGGGCAAGCCTGTGCTGTGCGAAAGACACATTCTGGCGGTGATCTCTTTATAACGATCATCATTTGCAAGATCATGAAATTCACGCCACTCTTTTGCCAGCTTCATCTGTGGGATGGGAACATCAAGATATTCCTGTAGCGGCTTATCCAGATCTATCACACCTTCATCTGCAAGACCGGCGACCAGATAACCAGAAACTGCTTTGCTTAACGAAGCGCCGTAAATGACTCCATCGGTTTTTAAAATTGTGTTGTTCTCTTTATTTGAATAACCAAAAGCTTTCGCGAAAGCGATCTCGTTATCATTAAAAACTGTGACCTCAATCCCTGTAACATGTGCAGCTTTTGTGAGTTGCTCAATTTTCGCGCTAAGCGAATCTACAGTTATCGAACTTCCGTCAAGTCGGTTGATTTGTTGTGCCTGAATAGATCCAAAACTCATTAAAGATATTACCGAAAAAAGCACAATTACAGCCGATTTTTGAACTTTTTTACCCGATTTTAGAAAAGGAATTGACAGCGGATAATAACAGGTCTGGGTTTTTATCGCGCGTATAATATTGTAGATCATGACGACCATAGTAAACGGAAGTACGGCTATGAATAAGAAAAACCCGAAACCTTCTACGGTGACAAGCGCTATAAATGAGAGCGCAAAGAGCAAGGTCATGGTAATCTGAAAGTTGATGACCTTCACGCCGTGCTCGTCATAAACTTTATTGTCTTCCCGTTTATGAATCCATAAAAAGAGCGGGAACAGAATATTACACAGCGGCAGGATTGTACCCAGAATGGGTGTGCCGTGAATAAGCAGCAACCACTTTTTTACAACAGCTTCTTCTTTGGGATTTTCGAGAATTAAAAGATCATCTACTTCTACCTCTAAAGCGGCGGCGAGTAATTTTACGGTTTGCAAATGCGGCTCTACCTCACCTTTCTCAATACGCTGAATGGTGCGCACGGTAACCTGAGTTTTTTCAGACAGGTCTGCCTGAGTCAATCCTTTTAATTTGCGTTGGTAGATAAGGTTCTTTCCTATTGTGGGACTTTCCATAATTATTGATTTTTAAGTCTCATAAAACTATGTCGCCAGACTTGCGCTTTTAACGACATTAGGGTGTCACCTACCTGTCATTTACCGGTTTAACCCAGGGATTATAAGCTTTTATAAGCAATTACCCGCAAACGTTTATAATCTGCAACCCATTTACCATCTTTAAAAAGTTTTGGTTTTAAAACCTGCTGCGCTTCTTCTTTTATTGCCTCAATATCATTTTTAGTAACTCCTTTAAAGAAGTTTCCGCCAAACATCGCCAGCCAGTCTTTAATGCCCGTGGCTTCATCTGCCAGTTCTGTGGGGCGGTCGTAAAGTTCGCTAAAACGCACATCGAAACCTGCTTCTTCAAGCGCTGTTGTGTAAGTTGCGATAGATGGGAAAAACCACTGCTTATAATTAGCCTGCTGCTCATACCCTCGTTTTGCAAGCGCCTGCTTTAATGCGGAAACGATAGCAGCCACATTGCCTTTGCCGCCCATTTCTAAAACCAGCCTGCCACCGGGTAAAAGCGCCTTATACATGCAATTTATCGCTTCTTTGTAGTCAAGAACCCAATGCAAAGCGGCGTTGCTGAAAATAGCGTTGTACTTTTCGCTAAAGCGAAAATCTGTCGCGTCTGCTACCTCAAACTGAAATTCAGGATAGGTATTGCGCGCTTTTTCTATCATTTGGGGCGATTTATCTATGCCTGTGACCGCTTTTGACTTTTCTGCAATTAAAGCGGTTAATTCTCCCGTGCCGCAGCCCAGATCTAAAATACGTTCTTCAGGTTGTGGATCGAGCAATTCTATGAGCGAAGAACCGTAGCCAAAAACAAAGGCATATTTTGTAGTGTATAAATTGGCGTCCCAAAGTTGATCTTCTGCTTTCATCTCATCTCGTTTAGACTAATAAAGATAAGAAAAGCAAAATTTGGCTACAGCCAAAAGCGCTGAAGAGTGGTTAACTATTTTTCTTCGTAGAAATAACCTTTAAAAAGTTCCTGTAATTGCTTGTCTATAACTTCGGGATCTGTGGGTTCTTTCTCTACCGGCGGCACCATTTTGTAATAAGCCACGTCGTTCTTTTCGGCATCAAAAATAAATGCGTAAACCGTTAAATTAGACTTTATTGGCACCGGTGTATACATTCCTAATGTGAGAATGCCAATTGCGGCACCTTTTGCAACCTGACCACCGTAATTTCCTTTGCGTCTGCCAAAGCCTGTGGCGACTACCGAAAGGGCAAATCGCTCACCATTACTTTCTATCAATGAATCTATTGCCGGCGTTAATGCAATACCGTCGAGTTTCTTTTTTTGAAATATCTGCTGCGCAATAGAACTAAGCTCTATTTCTACTTTGTTCTTTACGGTATCATTAGGAAAAGTAAGTTGTTGTGACAGCCTGAATTTTGCGCTGTTCTTTTGCAAAAGTGAATCGAGCGCTGTTTTAGTAAGCGTAGAAAGTGAATCGCTAAATGCAGATTTGTTGCCTTTTTCTATACGCTGAATATACGACACGGGCTCGAGATAGCTGAGGTTTGAAATTTGTGACGGAGTTACTGAAGAAGTGAGAAATTTGTTGGCTCCGCAAGAAGTGAGAACCAAAATTAAAGCCAGAACTAAAAGTCTTTTCATATTTTTTACCCTGATTATTACCAGCGATTTAGGAAGGTATTTCTTAGAAAAAATACTTCTATTCTTTTTGGTATTGGGGAACCAAGATAACAAAAAAACGAAACGAAAAATTGAAATTAAATAATGGGTAATAATAAATTATAAAGCCCTTTTTTTTGAGGGGTTTTAAACTGAAATTGAAGAAACTGGTTTTGTTATCAACGCATGATTTTATGTATATGAAGAAGTCTGTCGCTTTTACCTTTCTATCATCGTTTTTCTTACCTCATCATATCTAAATGTAATATGATGTTTTTCAACATTCAACATAGTATCACTATTCTCATCGATTGTACCATAAACAAAAACGTATAATGCTACATTCGGTTCATTTGATTTGTTTTGAAATTCTGTAAATGCTTTTTCAAATAACACATTGTATTTGTTTTTTAATCTTGATAAAAGAGTTTTAGTTATGGATTTCTTATTAATCTTCACCGAATAATTGTCAATTTTCCCACTTAATTCCTCCTTATTTTGGAAACCGAGTAACGTGAAATAAACGCTTTCAGGATATTTATCAAAAACATTTCTATTTTTATTTGACAACATTAGCTTGCCATAAAATATTCTTTCATTATTTAATTTTACAGATTGTGTATAGCTTTTTATTCTTTTGAAAAAATATTGATATTCAATTTTTATTCCTTTTATTTCAATCTCAACATCTCTATTATAAGGAAAACTCAAATACCAGTCCACTATTCTATCTATACTTTGAACTTTGTTCTTCCTATCAAATTTGATATTTTCGCCGTCAAATTCATATAATTTTAATATTTCTCCACGACCTGTAACTCCTTCGTCATCTTCTTTATTTCCCTCTAAATGATTTTGATTTTCATCTAAGTCAATTTTCTCTTCAATTTTAAAAACCGAAGGATATCCAATTTTGTTAATTTGTGTGCTTGTTAACTTTTGATCCTTTCCTTTCTGATATAACTCATTTAAAACTGCATATTCACATTCTTTAATATGTTCTTGATTTCTATATTTTTTAAAATGAGGTCGTCTCTTACTATTTTTCTTAATACACGCAGGTGCCATTCTAATTGAACATTTTTTATCCACACAAACAAAAACTAATTCTTTATGGTTTGGATAAAACTGCAATATTTCATCCGCTAATACAATTGTATCAGTATTGTCTATTCTAGCTTTATTCATATACTTAGATACCTATGAAATTTTGGTTTGTACTTGCAGTTAACGGTTTGGCTATGCGCAGTGCAGGATTATAATGCACTTCACTTTCAGTTTGCTGTTATGTTTTTTAATATTCATTTACTTTAAATTTATCGCTAAAACCCGCATTACGTATAGCCGTATTTGTATGCTAGCTTTCTTTTCAGATTGCTTTTTTTAGCGATTCATAATGTTTTTCGTCAAGTTCCAAAAGACTTATAAGTTCATTGCAAGCGGTCGGCAGAACCATAATCAGTTCATCGTGTCTCGTTGCCTTTTCAAATGTTGTAAAGTGTGAGAAGTGGTTAAGAGTTTTGAAATTATTTACATTATCCACTAATTGAACAATCCTATTTTCTACACTATCAGGTTCATTTGGAATTTTCATTAGCGTGTATATTTCTAAAAACCTTCTTAAAGCATTTGGAATAAGTATATTATGAACATCTCCACCATTGTCAATATCTTGCTTGTATTTATAAATAAGACTAAAAAGATAAATATATTCTGATTTGTATCTTTTTAACGCCTTATCCAAACCTTTAAGAACAGAGTTGTCTGTATCTATTTTTTGAACTTGATAAAATCCAAAATTTGGTATTTCTTGCTTTTCTCCTGTCGTTGGATTCGTTATTTTTTTCTTTTTATTGAGCTGTGTTGAATCTCTTAAAAATGAGAAGAACTCAAAATTGTGAGTTGATATAAATAATTGCTTAAAACAGTTTACAACCTTGTCAGGATTATCCGCATCTATATTTTTTCTAAAAAAATAAGAGTTTATAAGAGAGTAAACTTGCGAAATATGATTGGTGTCTAAACTTGAAATCGGGTCATCAATAAAAACGATTGTCTTTTGCATTTCTTGTACACCAAGGCTTTCTAGTTCTACTAAAAAATAAGAAAACGCAATTGCTGTTTTTTCTCCTTCACTTAAATTTCTTGCTGGTCTTGTTTTGCGCAAAAGAATGAATTTATCATCTCCAGTAACATCAATTTCAATATCATTTCGATTAAGAAATTTTTGTATGAATTTATTTAATTCGTCTTTCCCTTTTGTAATTGTTTTTAATGAATCAAGTTTCTCCCGTTTTAGGCTTTCTTTTATAGTGATATAGTGGGCATATAGTCGTTGCCAATTTTGTGCATTTTGGCTCTTTTCTTTTTTGTCGAAATAATTTTCGTTTTTTAGGAAGTCGGCAATAAGGTGCTTTTTTAACTTTTCTCTTGCTGCATCACGCTGTGTTTCAAAGTTAGATATTAAAGAATTATGACTTTTTATAACTTCATTAACTTCCAAAAACCAATCTTCAATTTCCTTTAGGTCGTATTCAGTTTCTACTACTGAAATTTTGTTAAATATGTTCCCGTCTTCTTTTCTGGTAAGTTCACTCAAAAAGTGATTTAGTTCGAGTAAATATTTTGATTTGATTGAGTTATAGGATTTAATTTTTAAATCAATTGTTTCCCTAACTTTTTCTGTGAAGTCATTTTTACTTTTTGGTATCTCTATTGAATTAATCGCAGTAATTTCTTGATTAATCAAATCCCTCTGTGTGGAAATTCTATCTCTTAAATCTTTAGAAGCATTTGAGAAATAATTATTTAGAGAAGTTATTCTGTCATTTGTTACATCATTACCACAAAAAGAACAAGTATCTGAATTTTCTTCAAATTTTAAACCATCCTTTACCCAACTGTATAAATCCTTGTTTTTCTCTAAAATGTCAATAACAACGTCTTTTGCAGGTTCTTCTAAAAGAAGGTCGTTAACAGAAGTTTTGAAATCTAGTAGTTTTAATTCAATTTCAAATTCATCAAAAGGTTGAAAGTTATTAGTTGAATTTGACAATATTTTTAAATCTTCGATTTCCCTATTTTCAGCAATGATTAGTGAATCAAGATTGTCCTTTGTTATTGCACCTAAAGCTACTTTAAAATGTCCTTTGTCAAATGGAATAGTATTGTTAGAAATAATTAGTCTAATCGATTTGCTTTCTTCCCTAAATCGCCAATTTTCATATTCATTATAAGAATCAATAGGTGATTGCGTTAAAATCTTTCTCGATTTAACGTATTCAATTATTTCTTCTAATCTTTCAATCTCACTTCGGATTGTGGTGTTTTCTCCAACGTCAAATGCGATAGGCTCTCCCAATTCAGTTCTAGAATCCCAAGTAAGCTTTGAGTCGACATATTCCTTATTGAAAATAAAAACTGTTTTGTCATAAGTGTCTAAATTATCACTATCAAATTCTTGGTTATTTTCTTGTCGAAGTTTAAATTTTGCTTCTGGATAATCTATATGAATTGATTTATCTCGCAGTGAACAGAATATTCTCGATAAGGTGGTTTTTCCTGAATAATTCCAGCCATATATAATATTTTTCTCCTTGAAATCTTGAAGAGTAGAATCTCTATTCCAATTAAAATCATTGAAAACTCCAAATTTTTCTATGGTAAGTATTTTTTCTATCATTTGGTTTTTTCAGCTTGCATACAACTTGTTTATAGCAACACTATTAAAAATAATTATACAATTTCTGCGGATATTAGCACTAAACTAACCAATTTCATTTACAACACTTTACGGTTTTCCGTAAAAGCGCTTAATTATGTTTAGCCTTCTCACGTTTTAATATTTCTACAACACGACTGTATATGATTTCAGATAAATTCCAGTCATAGCCGTCAAAGTTGGTCGTGTTTACAAACTGTATAACAACCGTGTCTATGTCTTTGTGGTATTTTGCTATACTTTGATAACCGGGAATGAGACCGGTATGTTCATATTTGTAAATGGAAGAATAGATTTCCTGCTCCTTCTTTGTCAACAAAGAACCATCGTTTAATGCCCGCAGGAATATGCCCACGTCTTCTGCGCTGGCAATCATAGAGCCGTAGTCTGTAGTTTTAATATCTTCTTCAACACCTACGTAATAACCGCTCATTAGATCATCCATATTTATATCATGAATAGAAACGAATGTATTTTTAAGCCCCAGCGGGGCTAGAATTACCTCCTTAAAATATTGAAATTTATCGCCACCTGTAACCTTTTTTATGAGTTCTGAAATCAACAAATAATTGGTGTTTGAGTACTCATAATCTGTGTCCGGTTCAAAGTCTGCAGGGAGATCAAGCACACGCTCAAGCGCTTCCCGGCTGCTTTTAGGCGGATTTACCCAGAAGTCTGGTGTGTTAGTTAAATTAGGAATTCCGCTACGGTGCTGCACCATCATGCGCAAGGTGATCTTTTTAGCATTTTCAATTCTTCCTACAAGTTCCGGAAAGTAATCTGCAAGTGTTTTATCTAAAGACAACCGATTCTCGCTTACCAGTTTTGTGATCGCGACAGCATGGTACAATTTGCCAATGCTTGCAATTTTAAACAACGCGTGAGGATCTGCCGGAATTTTATTTTCTCTGTTCTTCCAGCCTGCGGCGTAGAATGCAGGTGGTTTACCGGCTTCATCAACATAGACGATCATACCGTCAAAGCCATATTTTATGCCTTCTTCAAGTTGTTCTTGTTCGGTATCTGGCAGTGGCATTATCCAGGCTCTTACTAAAATCCACGGGACGAAAGCCAGAGAGCCTATACTTGCAAGAATAAATACAATTCTGAGTATATTTTTGATGCGTTTTTTGGTCATGCTCCCTTATTCTAAATAATTTGATTTTATTGACTTTCTTTTGAACATATCAGTTTTACTACACTAAAAAGAGTTTGTTATATATTCTATGTTTTGGGGTTTTTAAGCTGATTTTTGAGTGTTTTAGGGAGGTTTTTACACGCTTGTTTTACGTATAATTTTTAAAATACGGTTATAGACAACTTCCGTTATATTCCAGGTAGTGCCACCGCTTGTATTTGTAAACTGAATGACGACCGTATCTATATCTTTATGATACCTCGCAATGCTGGAATATCCCGGCAATAATCCTGTATGTTCATATGTATAAATAGATGAATAAATTTCTTGTTCACTATCGTTTAGCAAAGAGCCATCATTTAAAGCTCTCAGGAAAATGCCCACATCTTCTGCTGTAGCAACCATTGAGCCTGCCGGACTTACAAAATCATTATTTTTTAAATCGCCATCGTAACCCACATCATAGCCACTCATCACGTCGCCTAAATCTCCTACTTCACTGAGTAGACTGTAGGTATTGTTTAGCTTAAGCGGAACCAAAATTTCACTCCTGATATATTTATGATGGCTATATCCCAACGTTTTATCAAGTATCTCGCCTATCAACAAATAATTTGTGTTTGAATACCTATATTTTTTATCCGGTTTAAAGTCGGCTGGTTTATCCAGAACCAACTCAAGTGTTTTTTTGTTGTCTTTAGGTGCATTCTCCCAATAGCCGGGAGTATCTGTAAAATTGGGAATACCACTTCTGTGCTGCACCATCATTCTCAAGGTAATCTCCTCTGCATTTTCAATTCTTCCCTGCATTTGTGGCAGGTAATCTGCGAGCGTTTTATCAAGAGACAACTGTTTATCGTTTACCAGTTTTGCGACCGCAACAGCAATATATAATTTGCTAATGCTGGCAATTTTGAATAAAGCTTTGGGATTGGCCGGAATTTTCTTCTTTCGGTCATGCCAGCCAGCTGCGTAAAATGCGGGCGGCTTCCCGCCTTGATCTACATAGACGATCATTCCGTCTAAGCCGTTATCAACAGCTTGATCAACTTGCTCCTGAACTGTTTCTGGTGTTGGTAAAACCCAGGCTTTGACGACCTTCCACGGTACAAACGCCAAAGAGCCTATGCTTACAAGAATAAGTACTATTCTGAATATTTTTTTAATTTGCTTTTTGGTCATGCTCCTCTATTCTAAATGAAGATTTGTTTTATAGACTTTCTTATTGCAAGCGCTTTTTTAACAAATTTAACAATTAGCGGAATATGACCTAATCGTTTGTAATCGCATCGATCTCGTTGACAACGTTTTCACCAACGTTTTTTAATTGTTTGTACTGATTAACCATAGTTTCAAACTGAAATGCAGCTAAACCAATTACATTTCTATACGATGGAGTTGCGGTATATGCTGCAAAAACCTCGTAATATTCAGATTGTGGCGTAGCTCTTAATGCAAGAGAATCAGGTGGTAAAAAGGCAGAAGCGAGAATTAAGGAGGTGTCAAAATGGGTTGAAAGATAGGCCTCCTGATTTAAAACATAGTCGTTGTAACTCTTTTCATTTTCGGCAATTTCTTCTACCAGACTGTGATATTTAGTTAAGAGTGAATCTAACGGGGTAGTGTTTATCTTACCATAATAACCAGAGTTTCTTAATGCATCATACCCGCCGGTATTTGCCTTAAAGTAATAATCTGCAAAAGCAACGCCGCAAGACATTAACAGTAAAAGATCCTCATCTTCCGTTTTATCTAAAATACGCGTTCTGGCCTTTTTACATACATTGGCCATTTGAGATCTATATTTTGTTATCGTATCCAGTTGATGCAGATCTTCACCGGTATGAGACCTGATCTTCCCTAAATACTCATTCAGGGCATTATTATCTTTTATAGACTCGTTCCAGTTATTGATTTGTAGCGCGATAAGAATACCAATAACCACAAGGGCAATTTCGCCAAGAGCGTATTTAAGATACTGACCTGTTTTACCTTCTGAAAGTAAGTTTTTCCTTAATTTTCGAAAGAGTTGAATCATTACGTCTTGTACATATCGGTTTTGCCACACCGAAGAAAATTAATCTGGTTTTTGGGGTTTTTAGCCGATTTTTGGGTGGTTTAGGGTGGTTTATGGTAGTTTTTAACGGGTTTTCTTAACCAATGTTTCTATAAATAATTGTTAGAGAGTGGTTTTATTCCGCGGTTTTAGGATCGCTCCTATTAAATTAATGGGATAAAGTATTTGTGCGAAAATTGTAATAATCACCAGAACATAAATTGCCATGGTTAAATTATTATTGAACTGATATTCCATTATCGATTCTCTGAAAAGTTGAGTCAAAATCCAGACGGTGAGAATACCGCCCACAGTAAGGGCCACATGAATGAGATTAAGCCATTTAGAGAGTTTTCTTTTTGCTTTTAGCATTAGGTAATACCCAAGTCCCATAAAACCAAAAAGGGCAGAGATCATGATGATTAAAGCAGTTTTACTAAAAACATAATAGGTATCATAAACATTAATATCTAGCATTTGTTTTCTATTTAAAATGCTTATTAGGACTAATACAGGAATCGAAATCCAAAAAATTAAATGCGGCTTTTTCATAATTTGTCTATTCATAATTGCGTCTGCTATTGTAGAATTGAGGTTCTTAGAGAATTAAAATTCAAATTAGATTATGGTATTGATAACCAATTTATTAATTTTTTTAGTTATCAATGCTTTTTTCCAGATAAAAAGTGACTTTTATTCCTATTAGCTGAGGAAATAAGTTGTTATTTATGTTGTCATAATGTAATTAAGCAGTTCAAAAATTATAAAGTAGATGCAAATTTAAGCACCCTTTTAATTTCGACTACCTTTGTCACAAATTCAGGAATCACATTTATGTCGTTTAAAAAACTAATAGAGCCTTTAAAAGATACTTTAGCTTTTAAAGGTTTTGAAGAGCCGTTAGCCTTTCAGAAAAAGATACTATCTAAAATTAAAGGAGGAACAAGTTTGTTTGCCATTGCGCCGGAAGGTGCAGGTAAAACGACAAGCATTGTTATAAGTGTGATTCAGAAATTAAAAGGTAAAGCCGTAGAAGATGCTCCCCGTGTATTGATATTTGTTAAGGATAAAGCAGCCGCTCTTGAGCTGGAATCTCAATTTATCGCTTTTAAAAAGGGAACAGATCTACGTGTGTATTGCGCTTATGATGAAAAAAGTATAGACGACCAACGCGATGAGATCTATAACGGGACAGATATCGTTATTGCTACTCCTAAACGCCTAAACAAGATCTTTTACCTTAACGGAATCAACCTCAACAAACTGCAAATGTGCATTGTAGAAGATGCTCAATTTTTACTGGGGAATAGCAGTTTTGCTCAGGTAAACCGCACTCCGGAAAGTATAGGAAAATGTCAATATTTAATTTTTAGTGAAAAGTTTGACAAACGCTTTGAAAGCTGGCAAGAGTCGTTTATGAGTAATTCTGAGGTTGTAGAAGCTTAAGCTGTAATTACGAAAACCAGCAATCATTTTGATAAAGTAATTTTTATTGGGGAATTAATTCAACCAATATTTCGTTTTTTGCTTTGTCATAATAGGTACATGTCATTTGCTCTATGTTCACTGTCCATTGTTCAATACCTGATTTAGCACAGTCATTACAAAAGGTAGGATAATTTGTTTTTCCTTGTTGATGAGCTTTAATGTCTTTCTTGAATTGGTCAACATTTGAGGTTTCAGCAAGTGCAAGAGTATCATACTGTGCAAGGCTGGATTTTTTATAATTATTTTTCCCAAAATAGTCTGTATGTCCGTCAGATACAAAAGACTGATAATGCATTATACCCAGTTTCTTAAGGTCCTGAATATATAAGGGAAAGTCTGCACCTGACTTTACTTTACTGTGAGCAGCTTTTATTTGTTCTATGGTAAACATTATTTTTTATTTCATTAATTCAATTTGTTTAATATCTTATTAACTGTCTATAAAATTTTCAGCTACATTGTTTTATATCAGGCTATTACTAAGATATCAAAAATAGGTTATCGAAATAAAATCTGAAACGTGTTTCAATAGCAAGATACCATTCACGACGTAGTATTACTGTTGCGTAAAGCTTTATTTACAATATCAAACTCTTCGATTATTGCCCATTTTCCGCCGTTTTTTTGCTCAATTAAGCTGATTTTTTCAAATAACAATTTGGCAGGTAATTTATGTTTTTTAATATTCTCAAATATTTCATCATTACAAGTTGAATTGCGAGGATGCATTAACGTTATATGTGGAAACTGTTCATTTAACAGTTGGTCTTTTCCCAAAACCAGCTTTCTTAATTCCCAAAAATCATAGTTTTTATTGGTTGCAGGTAATAAAACTCCTTTTCCGTCAGCAAAGCGTTCAACGCATTTAAATTCAATTTGAATTGGCTTTTCCATTTTGATTGATTTAACACGCTCAATAACACCTTCTATATCCTCAATTTCTTCTTCCCTACAAAGTGTAACGTGAGGTGCAATCAGTTTGCACTGTTCAGGATTAAACTCGGCTCGAATTTTTTCAATATCTGAATTTGATTCTAAAATGAATAAAGTCAATTGTTTTCTAATTACGTCCATTTTTCGTCAAAACGTCTTATAAGCACTCTTTTAAATTACAATAAAAGAAAGAAAAAAGGCGGAATCTCCTTTTGGAAATTCCGCCTTTAAAAAGCTCTTAGCGCTTCTTCTGGGGTCCTATTTTTTGATGAAACTTCTAGTTGTCATACCTTCTAAAGTAAATACCTTGATGAAATAAGTTGCAGGTGCAAGGTTACCTACTGAAAAGCTTTTTTCTCTTGTTTCCATAACGCGCTGTCCCAACATATTATAAATTTCACCTCTTATTAGTTCTACACCATCGCTTAATTTAATGTTCAATGTGCTGGTTGCAGGATTGGGATAAATCTCAAATTGTTTAACAGCATTATATTCATTTGATGAAAGGGAATTGGCTATAGTTTGAAAGTTTGATCGTATTTCTGACGAAGCATTTGACTTTTCAATAGAACAAGGATCTACTTCAATAGAAATATAGTATTCATAATTGTTGATGTCAGCATTTGCCGTTGCATCATTAAATGAATTACTGTTTGCTGAAACGGAGCCTATAATTTCAAACGCCTGCTTATTTGTGCTTCTATAAATGTTATAGGTAGTATAGTATGCTCCTTCATAATCAGACCAATTTAAATTTATAGATTTATTAGCTGCAATGCTACTTTGCAATAATATGGTTTTATGCGCGTATGAATTTGGTGAGATAGAGCCACAATTATCTACCAATCTTACTTTATAATTATAAGATTGTACTGTATTATCAGATGTTTCATCTAAATATGAATTTTCTGTAGGTGAGATCATACCTATAGATTGATAAACACCGGCAACATTAGTCTCTCTTAAAACATCATAAAAAGCCACATTATAGTTCCCTTCATTATTTATATATATTCTGTTCTTTTTAAGCTCTTTATCATCGCTTGAAACATGACAAATACTTAAACCATAATATTGAGGGATTAAATTGACATACATTGATCTGGTGTATGTAAAATTATCATCTGTAACTCGTACGGTATAATAACCACTAATTAAATCGGTTAAAACCGGATTATTTTCCTGACCGGCCGGTATTGCTCCTCCATACGATGCAGACCAACTATAAGTTATTGGTCCAGAAGATTGATTAACACTTGTAATATTTATAGAACCAGAACCAGCAGCTCCTGCACAATAAGAATCAACCAGTTTATATGTTATACTAATATCATTAATGTTAATCACATCTAATACAAAAGATTTTTCAAAAGATTGATCGTTAGCATCTGTAACTTTTACACGAATAGATAAGGTTTGTTGTTCTTCATAATCAAATGATTTATTGCTGTAAAGATATCTTCCACTAATAATGAAACCTTCATTGTCATCATCTCCCTCACCACTTACAAATTCAAACGTATGGCTGTCTGAAGGCAAATCAAGATCTACAGCAGTAAATGTAGCTACATTGCTGTACGCGTAATTATAGTTTTCCTGAATAGAATTGCTAGACAAAAGAATATCTGTAGGAACATTGTCATTTACTGGATCTACGTTAATAGATACTGTTGCAATTTCGCTATCAAGAAGCCCATCATTAACTTTATAGGTAAAATAATCTTCAGTTGTGTCTGAACCGTCGTGCTCATAATCAAAAGTACCATCTTCGTTGAATACTAGTGAACCATGGCTGGGCTCTTCTACTAATATTGCAGTCAAGGGATCATCTTCTGCGTCTCTGCTGTTATAAAGTACACTTGAGTAATTGTAATCTACAATATTTGAACTACCTCCCTCGTCAACTATAACAGAGTGATGACGTGCCGTAGGCTTGTCATTAACAGCATTTACTGTTATGGTTATAGTCGCAACCTCACTATCATTTTTTCCGTCATTTGCAACTACTGTAAAACTATCTGTCCCATTAAAATCTTCATAAGGCATATAACCTGCGATATTTTTGTCGATATATATTGAACCGTGTGGCGATCCTGAAATTACCTTATAGGTAATATTATTACTATCAGGATCGTATGCATTCAAGGCAATAGTTACCAGCATGTCTTCATCTGTAGATACAGACTGATCTGACAATTTTGGGGCAACATTAATTTGACTTGCACGAGTAAACCAACTTTCATTACCATCTGTCATATCATCATTTCCATCTGCGCTAGCATCATATGCTGTGATAGCATATTCTGTACTAATATCTCCACCACTAAGGGTATAAGTCGTCACATTGCCAAGGTCTATAGATGTGGAATATGAATAACCAGTAGGATCCCCATAATACAAGCGATAACCTGCAACGTCTGATTCTTTATTGGCACTCCAGTTCAATTCAACACCAGAATCAGTTATAGTTTTTGTGAAATTAGATGGCAGTGAAATAGGAGCATCAGTATTGTAATTATCTAAAAATGGAGTGTAATCTATGGCTCCTTTATTCACATTATCGCTGGCGTCATAAAGCAAATCCTTAATTTCTGACTCATCATTTGTCCCCCAATAATTATTTTCTAATTTTAAAGGGGACGTAGTGTTATTTTTTACATTATATAAACTATTTGATATGAAGTTATTATCAGCAATATTTAAATATCCCTTAAATTCTATTGTCAATGCTGTATTAAAATTTGAAAAAGTACTGTTTGTTATATTAGTGCTATCTCGGTCAATTGTCAATCCATTAATTGACAATTTTTTATCATAACCTATAAAACTAGAATTAGAAATCTGAGGATACCCAACCTTTATCAAACTATTTATAGAATTACCTGAATAGAAAATACTATTCTCAGCAATAAATTTAATATTGCTTAAATCTAAAATTGAGGCAATGAAAAATGAATTTAAAACTTTGACAGGACCAATGGTTGTTGAAGTGTTTACTTTAGAATTATAAACCGTACTGCCAACATATGACAAATTAGCAAAACAGCAACCCATAGTCATCTCAGAATTTTTAATTATGGAATTAACAAAATGAATTCCATAATTTTGTGACTGTGATTGAATAATCGCATTATTAATAGTACAATTAGTCAACGTTATAGGTTCACTAAGCCCATTATAAAGTCCTATTATGCTTAAATCATTAAAATTAGAATTTTCAAATTTTAATTCGGCTGTCGTCGCGTTTCCATCTGTATATAAAGATGCTTTATAAAAATCAGAATGGGTAATGGTTAAGATACCGGTATTCTTAAAATTAGTTTGTGAATGCTGACCTATCTGTATACCTTTTTGAGGACCAACGAATTTATTATAGGTTATTATACTATTAGACAGGTTGGCATTTTCATACACAAGCATTGGGTTGCTATTTTCATATGAGTTTCCATTCCATGTGATGGGCGACTCACTAGTACCGGAAGCAATCAGTACACCTCTGATAAACATTTTATAACTATTAGTGTAGTTGATTATGACCCCAGGTTCTATTGTTAAGGTAACATCCTCTGCTAGGGAAGTTTCTCCTACAATGTTATAGGGGCTATTTTCTAAACTCCAAGTAGTGTCTGCAGAAATAGCGCCAGAAATATCAGTCTGGGCAAAAATTGCAGACGATAACAGAAGAAACAGATTTAATAATAAGGTAGTTTTTTTCATAGATTGTGATGGTTATACAATTTTCTTATAATTCATATTGGTAAAATCATCGTAATGCGCAAACTAACTACACATGAGATTATAGTTTAGTTCTTCAGGAAAGAGGGAAAGAGAATTAAATAGGATAGCTTTAAGACTAAAAAATAAATTCCCTTGCTCTAACTTCTTGACATTCTATATCATCACGGTTATTAGTATAATTTTAAGAGATCAAATTAATGTCTGATTTTGCTGTATTTGATATCAAATAAAATGTCTAATTTATTCACGCTGACATATACTCACTTGAAACAAACAAATCAATCAGCAACACATTAAATCACAATACCCCGAATAATGTAATTTCCATTTGTACATTATTAAGTATTCAAACATATTCTTAAAGCTGGAGAAGGGATTAGTCTTAATTCGGGGTCAAGATAATTAAAAAAACGAATTACCATCGATTAAACCCTATTTTAGTTAAAAAGCGATATTTTATAGATGAAGTCAATCGGGCTTAAATCATAACACACCCTACTAAAATCACAAGGCTTATAATACCTTCTTTTTGTATTTTTTAAAGTTTTACTTGTTTTAGATATTACGGTGATTGCTAAAAATGATAGGATTAGTTATCACTAACAATCTTATTGTAGATCAATTTTTTCTGTGATGTCGCACTAAAAATTCAGGAGAAATAGAGTCCTTTTTTTGATATTCATAATGAGAATGAACTTGTCATAAGGCTTATACGTTAAACAATAGTTCATTTTATAAACATAACTTCCTTGACTTAAGTCAGAACTATAGGATAAAGAATCTCACTTAATCTTACAGAGCTTATTTAAGCAAATTCATTAATAGCAATTTACGCTTTAACTGAAATAACAAAAGGCTTTCGCGTTAAGCAAAAGCCTTTTAAATCTTAATTACTATCTATAATTCTATAGCATCATACCGCCAGAAACCTCGATACGCTGACCGTTAATCCAGCCTGCATCTTCAGTACACAAAAAAGCAACCACACCACCTATGTCATGAGGCAAGCCAACTCTGCCCAATGCGGTTACACTTGCGATCTGATCATTTACCTGTTTGTCATCGCGCACATGACCATTGCCAAAATCTGTCTCTATCGCTCCCGGAGCCACACTATTAGCCGCTATCCGGCGAGGTCCTAACTCTTTTGCCAAATACCTGGTAAGAATTTCTATAGCGCCTTTCATTGAACCATAAGCAGAAGAACCATTAAATGAGAAACGCGCCAGACCTGATGATATATTAATAATACGACCGCCATCATTTAAAAATGGCAATGCCTTTTGCGTTAAGAAGAAAACGCCCTTATAGTGCACATTTAAGGCAGTGTCAAATTGCTCTTCCGTAGTTTCGGCAAAAGGAGCATAAAGCGCTGTACCCGCATTATTAATCAAAAAATCAAAATTCTTGCTTCCCGTACGCTGCTCTAAGGTTGATGTCATCTCTGCAAAAAACGGGTCAAACTGCTTAATATCGCCTGTATCGAGTTGAAAAGCGAACGCCTGTTGCCCCATTGCTCCTATCTCTGTTACTACTTCCTCAGCCTTTTCTTTATTGCTGTGGTAGGTGATCACAACATCAATCCCCCTTTTTGCTAAAGCTATTGCCATATTTCTGCCCAGACCGCGGCTGCCACCTGTTACGAGTGCTATTTTACTTGCTTCCATTTGTATGTGTTTTAATTATAAGACAAAGTTGGTATATAAAGATGTGCACCTATTTGCGAATATCAAACTATGATTTGTAAAATTCAAATATGCGCTTATGCGCGAAAGGTGAGCGGGGCAAGAGCAGTTTGCTTTTTAAAAAAGTTTGAGAAATGTGCCACCTCTTCAAAGCCAAGACTATCTGCTATTTCAGAAATATTCCAGTCTGTTTGTTTAAGCAGTATTTTAGCTTCCAGAATAATGCGCCCGGTTATCATCTCTGTTGTGGTCTTACCCGTGTTTTCTTTTAGAACCTTATTGAGATGATTCACATGAATAGCAAGCCTTTCGGCATATTCTTTTGCTGTACGCAGTTGCAATTTCTGGCTGGGTGACTCGATGGGGAATTGTCGTTCAAGCAATTCTACAAACAACGCAATTATGCGCGACGAAGCATTTTGATTAGCATGCAGCGCAGTTGCCGGCTGTAATTTTTGACCGTAATGCACAAGTTCTACTACATAATTACGAAGCAGATCGTATTTAAATTCATAGTCTGAAGCGATCTCCGTTTGCATCTTTTTAAAAATCAACTGGATCTCATCTGCCTTAGGATCATCAATTTCAAAAACAGGATAACCGCCAGATTTAAAGATAGGCAGCTCGTCTAGCACAACACCGCTTTTATTCTTAACCATAAAAGCGTCTGTAAATACACAGAAAGAACCCGACTGATTTTCGGCTTGAGGAATCCAATGATACGGCACTTTAGGCGTTGCAAAAAGAAGAGCGTTCTTCTGTACTTCTATCACCTTATCTGCATACTCTGCTCTGTTTTTACCCCTAATAAGACTTATTTTATAATAAGATCTGCGATTGTAAGGCATTATCTGCTTACGTTTTACCTCGTTTAAAGTTTTGTAGATATCAAACACATTAAAATGACCTACTTCTTTATTTATTCCGGGCGGAAGCAGCGTTTTTATGTCTCTTCCGGTAAATGCTGCAGCTTCTTTGTAGAACTCTTCGAGTGAAGTGCTTTTGAATGTTTTCATCACGAGGTCATTTGTAAAATTCAAAGATACAAAAGGAATTGTATGCTTTGTATTCACAAAATTTTATTCAGAATAGAAAGTGAAAATCGGCTAAAAAGGCTCAAAATCGGTACAATTTGCCTAGAAATCGCTCATATTCTATTCGTGAAAAAGGATTATTTTTTGTGTATGCTTTGCTTCAGCTTTTCTATTCTATCTCTATAATTGTCACTCCCACTAATTTCGAATGCTTTACTCACATATTTCAAAGCATTGACGTAATCTATTGAGGCTTCATAGTAATCTGCCATTGAATCATATGCATTAGCGCTTGCCGGGTAATATTTGATCCCGAATTCAAAAAACATCTTAGATTTTTCCGGCTGCTCCATATCCATACTCATGTATCCCAGCATATTAAGAAGATCTTCCGGATAAGGAGGGACAGCGTAACCAAAATGCTTTTTTAGTTTGTCTGCCCTGTAATTTATGATGGCAGTCAACTCATCTATAGGAGTATCAGGAGAATTGAATTTATCTGTATTTTCCATCTGAAACCATTTAAAGACAGCAATTAAGCCATCTTTAATTGATGGAAATGCGATTGTACCATGCAACTCTTCTTGATAGAATTTCCAATTAAAAGAAAGTTGATTATTTTGATTTTCACGCACAAATTCTGAAAACATAATATTGCTTCTAGCGAAAAGTGTGAAGTCTGTAGTATCCTGCATCACATTTTCAATAGTGATATTAGGATCCTGCATATTTAGCTGGCCGCCCAAAGAAACAAATAAAGATTTCCCATTAAAATTTTGAGCAGATAAAACCTCTTTAGATCTATGAATCATCTTTTGTTTATCCCAATCTAAACTGGGATCAATGGCAATATAATTGGCAAACAAGGACTTATGCTCAAGCAGCGAATAGATGGTAAATAGGCCGCCGTATGAATGACCAATGAGGGTTCTAAATTGAGTAACAGGATACTTTTGCTCGATATAAGGAACAAGCTCATCTTCAATAAAACTAAAGAAGTTTGCCGCCTGCCCATTTTCTAAATTAAAGGGCATACCATTTATAGTAGTCACCGGTGAAGTAGTAAGATCTCGCACCCTGTTCTCCCGATTAGAAATACCCACAACTACCATTTCTGGCATAAAACCGCCACTGTAAAAGTCTAACACATTAGTTACTGTGGGAAGAAATACCTCACCATCTAAAATATAAATAACAGGATATTTTTGTTGACTACCTGCCGTGTAAGAAGCAGGCATTTGTATGTAAATTTCCCGATTTTCATTAAGTACTTTAGAGTATAAGCTGTCTAAAACTCCCTCTTTTTGCAAGAAGTGATCTTCTTGTATTTTCTGTGCGTTGCCCCTATTTTGAAATACAACAATAAGAAAAAGAATTAAGAGTACTGATAATTTAGCTTTCATTATAATGGCCTGTAAATGAATTATTAATCTATTAAATATACCACTATGGTTTTAAATGAAAATTGAAGTGCAGTTAAGAGCAGGAATATTAACTCCTATAATATTACGAGAAAAGTTTTCGCTTAAGCGAAAACTGATAACAACCAATTTTAACCTTAGGAATTCCTTAAAAAAAGCGACTGAAAATCGGTTAGAAACGAGCTAAAAACGACAAAACCCAGTGAAAAATCGCGCTGGGTTTTTGTAGCCTCGGCAAGAATCGAACTTGCATCTAAAGTTTAGGAAACTTCTATTCTATCCATTGAACTACGAGGCCGGGGCGCAAAAATAACGATTTTTTTAGATGGCGTTTAATATCGCTGCTGCTTTCTCTAGTGTTTCATCAGATTTTGCAAAGCAAAAACGAAGTAACTTATCATCTTTTCCGCCTTCATTGAAGACAGAAACCGGAATACTGGCAATGCCATTTTCTGTTATCAGTTCTTCGGCAAATACCACGTCATTTTCAGTAGTAATCTGGGAGTAGTCGAGTAATTGAAAATAAGTGCCTGCGCTAGGCTTAAATGTGAATCTGGAATCTTTGATAAGATCGAGAAACTTGTCTCTCTTTTGCTGATAAAATGCCCCCAGATCCCGATATTTTGACTCATTTTCCAGATATTTGGTAAGCGCTACTTGTGTAGGATGATGCACACAGAAAACTACATTCTGGTGTATTTTATGAAATTCGGCCATAAGATCTGCCGGAGCCATGCAGTAACCCATTTTCCAGCCTGTTGTATGAAAGGTCTTCCCAAAAGAGGAAACTATAATCGCTCGTTTTGCAAGTTCTTCAATCTGTGAGACACTTATATGACTCTTACCGTCAAAAATGATATGTTCATAAACCTCATCACTTAATATAAGTATGTTCGTACCGCTCACTATTTTCTGCAGACTAAGCATATCTTCTTTTGAGAACATCATCCCACTGGGATTATGCGGCGTGTTTATAATGATCATCCGCGTTTTTGCGGTGACGGCTTCATTTACCTTTTCCCAGTTTATAGCATTGTACGGCGCTTCTAACTGAACAGGAACAGGTTTTGCTCCTTGCAAGATTATTGTAGGTTCATACGTGTCGTAACAAGGCTTTATCACTACCACCTCATCTCCCAGATGCACAAAAGCAGTTATTGCACAAAATAAAGCTTCGGTTGCGCCGGCAGTTAGAGTGACTTCTTTTGCAGGATCGTATGATTTACCATGCAGATCTTTAACCATAGCGCAAATTCTTTCGCGTAAGCTAAAAATACCCGCTAATGGTGCATATTGATTGTGACCGTCACGCACGGCCTGAGACACCAGCTCAACAAGTTCTGTATCTACAGGAAAATCTGGAAAGCCCTGTGAGAGATTTACGGCATTATGTTTTGCCGCCAGCGCACTCATCTTAGCAAATATTGAGATCTCTGTATGTGGAAGTTTACTCGGCATTTTCTTTTTTTAAGAGCTCTGCTATTTCCTCAAGCTCTGTGTACCATTCCTGACCAAATTTACGCAGTAATGCGGCTTTTGTAAATTTATAGACCGGCACCTGTAGTTCTTTACCCAATGTGCAGGCATCATCGCAAATAGGCCACTTGTGATAATTTACCGCTGCAAATTCTGAATATTGCTGTATGCGCACAGGATATAAATGACAGGAAACCGGCTTACGAAAGTCAACTTCTCCTGCATTGTAAGCGTCTTCTATCCCGCAGGAAGCAACACCTTCTGGAGTGAAAGTAACATATGCACACTCTGCACCGTTTACCAGCGGAGTTTCTAATTCATCAAAATCTGTGGTGATATAAGTTCCCTGCTCCTCGATTGCCTTTATCCCTTCTGGTCTTAGAAAAGGTTTCACTTTAGGGTAAATCTCTTTGAGTATAACAGCCTCTTCTTCTTCTACGGGTGCTCCGGCCTCACCGGCAATACAACATTCACCCTTGCAGGCAGCAAGGTTACAGACAAAATCCTTATGGATAACGTCTTCTGAAACTATGGTTTTTCCTATCTGAAACATGGGCGCAAAGATACATTAATGATCAGGTAAAGAAAACGTTAAATATTAGTTTACCATAGGCGACTAATCAGTAGAATAGCATTACTTTTGCCGATTCTTAAAAAATAAGAGATTATGGGATTTGATTT
Organism: Leeuwenhoekiella sp. A16; assembly: GCF_047946675.1. Lineage (GTDB taxonomy): Bacteria > Bacteroidota > Bacteroidia > Flavobacteriales > Flavobacteriaceae > Leeuwenhoekiella. Next base: position 2,095,972 of record NZ_CP172313.1, on the reverse strand, counting down.
TAAAGAAATCGCAACAGCAAGCATGATTCTTTTCGCAATTATCGATATTGTGGGAAGTATTCCTATTATCATAGACCTCAAGAAAAAAGTAGGTCACATACAAAGTGAGAAAGCTTCTATTGTAGCAGGTATTCTTATGATCTTTTTTCTGTTTTTAGGAAAAGAGATTCTTAACCTCATTGGTATTGATGTAAATTCTTTTGCCGTAGCCGGTTCTTTTATATTATTCTTTATTGCTTTAGAAATGATTTTGGGCATTCAGCTTTATAAGGATGATGCTCCTGAAACAGCTGCGGTTGTGCCTCTGGCTTTCCCTCTTATTGCTGGCGCAGGTACGATGACATCTTTGCTTTCTTTACGATCTGAATATGCGGTTGAAAATATTATTGTAGCGATCGTGATCAATATTGTATTTGTTTACATCGTGCTGAAATCTTCCGGAAAAATAGAACGTATATTGGGAAAACAGGGAATTAATGTGATACGAAAGATCTTTGGTGTAATTTTGCTTGCAATAGCGGTAAAATTATTTACCACAAACATTCAAGGACTATTTAATTAAGAACTCCACTGAATTATGAAGATCTTTATATACATCATTCTTGCCCTTTCTACGGCTTTATTAATATTCAATCTTACAAAAATAGATTATAACGCACCTTTTGAAGGAAATAGTACGGTGGCCGTGATATCTGTATTGGCGTGTGCCTGTGCTATTGTTTTGCTTCTAATACTTCAGGTATCTAAAAAGATTGCGCAAAAGCAAAAGTGATCGTTCTTCTTTAGAACATGGTTATAAGTGACGGATTGATAAACTCGTAAACCACCCCGGCGATAAAAGTGATGATTGAAAGAACGAGGAATATTTTGTGTAGTTTTTGATAAACCAAAGTACGCTTTAATTTTTTGATAAGCTTCTCGTCATCAATAAGAGTGATCTGCTTTTTTACTTCCTTTTCTGAAAGATAAAACGGACTCACAGAAATACCGTTAGAAATAAGAACACCAGCGCTATTATCAAGTAGTCTGAATACTGCGGCAATACAAAAAACAAATATTGAAGCTATAATTACCATTTTATTTCCTGCTAAGAGATATAACTTTTTCTATCATAGGATTGCCCTCATTAAGCATCTGCTCAAAAACATCAGTATTAAATAACTGCTGAGCCATTACTGCTTTTATATACTGTTTAAGCTCCTTCTTATAATTACGTACGCGCACTGTAACATTACGCTCTGCAGCGAAAGATACAAAATCCTGAATATTTTTATCTGAGATAGTTACCTCATCTCTAAATTGCTGAAGTGACAAACCATTGTAATACTGCCTGTTCTCTTCAAGCAAACCAAAAACAAAACGAGACATAAAACCAGATCTAACGGCATAATTGAGCGTTTCCTTCTCGTAGTCTGTGTCTTTAGGAATAAAAATGTCTGGTATTATACCGCCGCCGCCATAAACAACTTTCCCTTTTGGTGTCACGTATCTTAGGCTGTCATCTACTTTTATACTATCGATACTTTTAAGTTCGCCATTCTTATAACGAGAAAGATAATCTTCATAATAAGCCTTGTTACCATTGTCGTAAGGACGCTGTATGCTTCTGCCTGTTGGGGTGTAATATCTGGCTATAGTTAAACGCACAGCGCTGCCATCTCCCAATTCCATTTCTCGCTGTACAAGACCTTTACCAAAAGAGCGCCTGCCTACTATTACTCCTTTATCGTTGTCCTGAATTGCTCCTGCTACGATCTCACTTGCAGAGGCAGAATTCTCATTGATGAGTACATAGACCTTACCATTTTCAAAATCTCCTTCATCTGTAGCATATGAGTTATCTATTTTACCGGTCTTATTTTTAGTAAAGAGAATGAGTTTATCATCTTCAAGAAATTCATCTGCTACACTTTCTGCAGCAGAAATGTAACCTCCGGGATTATCTCTAAGATCAAGGGCAAGCTGAGTAGCTCCCTTTCGCTTAAGAGCTTTAATGGCAATTTTAAATTCTTCCGGTGTGCTTTCTGCAAAACGATTGAGTTTAATATAACCCAATGTATCTGTTAACATGTAGCTGGCATCTACGCTTTTTAACGGAACCACATTACGTGTAACCTTAAAATCAAGAAGCTTAGGGTTACCCGGGCGCTTTACCTTAAGATCTACCGTAGTATTTATCTTCCCTTTAAGTCTGTTTGTAAGTGAGTCGTCATCTGTAGCGCTACCAGTAAGTAACTCATTATCTGCATAGACAATACGGTCACCTCCTTTAATTCCCACTTTTGCACTTGGCCCGCCTTCTATTGCCTGTATAACAGCAATAGAGTCTTTGAAGGTGTAAAAAGTAACGCCAATGCCCACAAAATCGCCTTTCATGCTCTCATTAACCTGCTGCAATTCGTTTGATGGAATATACACCGAGTGTGGATCAAGATTCTCAAGAATACCGTTTACGGTGACATCTACTATACTATCTGTATTGATAGGATCAACATACTCGTAATCTATGTAATCTATAAGTCGGTTGAGTTTTTCCTTTTTAGCATTGCTGCCAATAAGAACTTTGGGCGCGCTACTAAAGTTTAATTTACTTCCTATTAAAATTCCTATTGCAATCGCAGAACCAATGAACAGGGGCAGATATTTTTTGTGGTAACCTTCCATTAAATATCTATGTTTTCAATTTTTACAATTGACACACCTGCCTTTGCGAGAAAATCTAATCCGCTCTCGTCTTTATAACCCTGATGGTAAACCAAACGTTTAATACCTGCCTGATGAATAAGCTTGCTGCAGTCTTTGCAGGGCGACATGGTAATGTATAATGTAGCTCCGGCACAAGACTGTGTAGAGGAAGCAACTTTTAAAATGGCATTTGCTTCGGCATGAAGCACGTACCACTTCGTATAACCGGCATCGTCTTCACAAATATTTTCAAAACCGGTAGGTGTACCGTTATAACCATCTGAGATGATCATTTTATCTTTAACAATTATAGCACCTACTTGTCTTCTTTCGCAATAAGATAATTTTGCCCATTCCTGCGCCATGCGCAAATAGGCTACATCGTATTTTAATTGCTTTTCTGGAATTGTCATATCCCGTGGATATTTACTAGAAATATTAATGCGATTGCGAATATAAAAAACATAAACCGCTTACGCATCAATTACTTGCTTCTTTACCATGGATAATTTGAAATAAGCATAGGTATTACCATCCCAATAACGACAGCAGATATCACCATCATCCAGTCTCTTCTTGAGAATCTGAAAATTGTCTGGAATATAAAACTGAGAACCAATACTATAAATACTACGATAATCTGCGAAGCTTCAATCCCCAAAGCAAACTCACCCAATGGCAATAATTTACTATCTAAATGGGCGGTAAGCTGTTTAAAAAATGAAGAGAAACCTAAACCATGAATAAGACCAAAAAATAAGGCTGTAATTAGTAAAAGACCCAACTTATCTTTCTTAGAACCTTTACCTGAGGTGAAAATATTGTACAGCGCAGCGACAAAAATGGTCACAGGTATTAAAAACTCTACCAATCGCCTGTCTACCTGCACAACGTTATAAACAGATAACAAAAGAGATAAAGTATGACCTAAGGTAAACAAAGACACTAACAGCAACACGCGCTGCCAGTCTCTAAACAAATAAGGAACAGTGAGAACAGTTAAAAATAAAACGTGATCATAGGCTTTCCAATCTAGAACATGGTCAAGCCCAATATTAAAGTAGAACCAAAAATCTGACATAAAATTTATTGAGGTTTAGCAAAGCTACAATTTTAGGGAGTAGCAATTACAAACGTTAAACTAACGATAAACCGAAAACTTTCAAACAAAAGCTTTCGTATTTTAATCTATCATTTAATTCTCTATACATTGAAGAACGTAAAAGCTGTATACTTCCTTATTTTATTACCTCTCTTTTTAAGTTGTGGCGCTAAGCCGGTAACTGCAGATCTGGAGGTGAAAAGTCCGGATACTCTGCCTATATACACCTATTTAGACAATATGGGGAATACCTATATCATAAGACCCGGGAAATTAGAATATACTCCCGTTTCTGAAGAGAACTCTATAGATGGAATAGATGACCAAGGTTATCATACAATGATTAATATAAGCGTAAATGCATTCAATAAAATAAAAGCAATAATTGAGCAGGAGCGAGCGCGTAAACAAAACGAACTCACAGATCGAGATCCCGCTTTGCCAGTACCTGAAGTAACAAAAAGAGACGCAGCAGAGACAGTCACTACCACACTGGATCTGGAAGCGGTACGCCAACTAAACTTTATACTAGAACCTTATTTAGAAGACCAGTAGATTTTATGAAGAAATTAAAAGAGATATTCAATTTTATTAAAGAAACATATCTGGCCTGGGATAAAAATGACCCTTTTGCACAAAGTGCAATAATAGCATACTACACCCTTTTTTCATTGCCGTCCTTATTAATGATTGTTACAACTCTTGCGGGTTATTTCTTCGGAAGAGAGGCCGTTCAGGGAAGAATTAGCGGCCAAATAGGTAATTATATTGGTCCAGATTCTGCCGAGGCTATAGAAGAAATGATAAGCAACGTGACTCTTAATGATGGTAACTGGGTCACAATTATAATAGGGCTTGCAGCGCTTCTCTATGGTGCCACCGGTGTATTTTTTCGCATGAAAATGGCGATGAATAACATCTGGAACGTTAGGGAAAAGAAGCAGAATTTTAAAACCATGGTAAAGAATAGAGCTATATCTTTTGGTATGGTTTTGATTCTTGGCTTCATGCTTCTTGTATCATTAGTGATTTCAGCGGGTCTGGCAGCTTTAAGCGAATATCTTGAAACTGTTGCTCCTTCTGTGACCGTATTTGCAGATGTGCTTAAGTACTTAATTTCTTTCGCATTCATTGCAGCCTTGTTTGCCGCGATATTTAAAATACTACCTGATGTAAAAATGACCTATAAAACCACATTGCTAGGAGCCTCTGTTACAGCGATCCTGTTTTTGATAGGTGAATACGCTTTGGGTTATTATTTCACATCAAACAATCCTGCGTCAGTTTATGGCGGTGCTGCATCTATCGTATTAATACTGCTATGGGTAAATTACACCTGTCTTATCTTATTTTTTGGCGCAGAGATCACTGTGCAATATGCACTTTCTACAAAACATAGAATACGTCCCAGTAGCAATGCAGAATTAGCTTTTGAACAGCAACTAGAAGAATTAAAAAAAAAAGAAAAGCAAGCATTAGAGGACAAGAAAAAAGCCGAAGAACTGAAACATAATCCGCCGGAAGATAATTAATCTTCTCCAGTTACCTCTTTGATCAAATAAACATAAACCGGATAATGATCACTATAACCACCGGTGTATGTTCCATTTGCATAACTGCGAAAAGGATAACCTTTATACTGTCCTGAAGCACTGCTTAAAAATGGCTCATTAAATATGCCTGCCCTGTAAAAAGTGTAATCGTCGTATTCCTTTTCAATTAAAGGAGCACTAAGTATGATCTGGTCAAAAAGATTCCAGCTATCTCTGTAGGCTAAAGTTCCGGCTCCATTTAAATACATATTGTACATGGGGTTGTAAAGATCCTTTTCATTCAGCGATTCCCGGTTCTGCTTAGCACCTAAAACTTGTGAGACGCTTTTATTAGTAGGATCATCATTGAGATCTCCCATAGTAATCAACTTTGCATAGGGGTTTTTATTTAAAATAGAATCTACAATTTTTCTGTTTAATTGAGCGGCAGCCTCACGCCTTACACTGCTTAATTCTTCACCACCAGAACGTGATGGCCAGTGATTAACAATCACATAAATCTCACTCTCATCCAGAACCCCTTTAACTAGTAATTGATCTCTTGTGTATGCCCGTTTGGCAGCGTCATCATATGCGTAGATCTCTACTTCATGTGCGCTGCTTTTTACCGGAGTAAAGATCTCCTTTCGATATAAAAGAGCAACATCTATCCCTCTCCTATCTGGCGAATCGTAATGAACCACTCCATAATTGAAAGATGCCAGCTGCGGCTGATTAATAAGATCTTCAAGCACCTTTCTGTTTTCAACTTCTGCAACACCCAATAGGGCAGGCGGGCCGCCAGAAACAGATTTACCAATTTTAGAGATCACGGTCGCCATATTGTTTAGCTTATCGCGATAGTTTTCTTCAGTCCAGTGATCACTGCCATCTGGAGTGCGATCATCATCAAAAGTGATAGGATCGTTTGCCGTATCAAACAAATTCTCAAGATTATAGAACGCGACCGTGACTACCTTAAATTTTCTTGCTTGTGAAAAGCAGGAATAAAAATTAATTATGATAATAATTAACAGTATCGTTGAATTTTTCATTGAAATATTATATAATTACCAAATATACAATATCTAATTATATCAAAATCAGATACTCAGATTGCATAATCTGAAGGTCTATTTGCCTATGAAGAAATTTTCTACCGTATACATTCTGCTCGCCTTTTCTCTATACTGTCACAGCCAGAATTATACCGTAAGTGGAAATATCGTAGATGCCATAACCTTTAAACCTATTCCTGAAGTTGAAGTTACTATTAACAGTGGCAACTATAACACTTATACCACCACAGATGGTTCTTTCAAATTTGAAACCGACTTAAAATCTGGCCCTTACACACTCATCATTCAGAAAGAAGGTTACTTAACGCAAAGACTCCCCATACTGCTGGAACAAAAGGAGAATCTCTATTTTCAAACAATTCCGTTAGAGATCGATGTGACTAATCAGCAGATGGAGATAGGTCTCATTACACTTTCAGACGATCAATTAAACGGTGATGATGATCAGGCAGATTATAATATTTCGGGACTGCTTACCGCGACAAAAGATGCATTTCTTAATGCAGCTGCATATGACTTCAGCGCAACATTCTTTAGACCCCGAGGTCTTGATAGTGAAGATGGCAAAATACTGATCAATAATATAGAGATGAATAAACTCTACAGCGGCAGACCACAATGGGCAAACTGGGGCGGACTGAATGATGCCCAGCGCAATCGAGTTTTTACAAGAGGCATCAGCGCAAGCGAATCTACATTTGGTGATCTTGCCGGTTCAACAAATATTATCATGAGAGCATCGCAATATCGCAAAGGTGGGCGCGTATCCTATGCCTCTTCTAACCGCACATATACGGGCAGATTTATGGCGAGTTATAATACGGGGCTTGATAAAAATGGCTGGGCATTTTCTACATTGATATCAAGAAGATCTGGTAATGAGGGCTATATAGACGGCACGTTATACGACGCTAATTCTGTTTTTATTTCTGCAGAAAAAAAGATTAATGAAGCACACAATTTAAATCTTACCACATTTTACAGCGCTAATAGAAGAGGCAGAAGTACGGCGCTTACAGATGAGGTTTATGATCTAAAAGGTAGAAAATATAACCCTAATTGGGGATACCTAAATGGTGAACAACGTAATTCACGCATTCGTGAAATTAAAGAACCCGTGATCATGCTAAACCATTACTGGTCCTTAAATGACAACACCACTTTAAACACAAGCATTGCTTATCAATTTGGAAAAACAGCTAACACAAGAATTGAGAATGGAGGGACTCGCCTGGTTACGACAGATGAACAAGAAAGTTACGTGGGCGGCGCCCGAAATCCGGCGCCTAATTATTATCAAAATTTGCCCAGTTATTTTTTAAGAGATGTAAATCCCACTGCTGTAGATTATCAAAATGCATATCTGGCCGAAGAAGAATTTAGAGAAAATGGCCAACTTAACTGGAACGCGATGTATGCTGCCAATACTCTTGCTACACAACAAGGCGGCAACAGTATTTATGCTCTACAAGCAGATGTTACCAATGATAAAAAGTTCACTTTTAATTCCGTTTTTAGGTCTAAAATGACCGAAAATATAGTCTTAAATGCCGGTTTTAATTACCTAAATCTCAATAATGAGAACTACGCTCGCCTTGAAGATCTTTTGGGCGGCAACAACTTTCTCGACATAGACAGTTTTGCCGAAGATAATTACTTAACAGAAGGCAACCTTGCTCAAAGTGATCTGCAAAACAGAAACAGACTGGTACAGCAAGGAGATAAGTACAAATACCATTATAAAATAAAAGCTGAAGATGTAAACGCTTTCGCGCAAGCTCAATTTAAATACAGCAAAATTGATTTTTACGTCGCTGCAAAAATTGGTTACAGATTTTATCAACGCACCGGTCTCTATGAAAATGGCTATTACCCCGGCAACAGATCTTTTGGGAAAAGTGAACCTAAAAAAATCGGCGCTTTTGGCCTAAAAACCGGCGCTACATATAAAATATCGGGAAGACAATTGGTAGACATCAATATCGCAAACTTCACAAAAGCTCCGGGTATTAGAAATACATTTAGCAATTCGCGGCAAAACAATGATCTTGCAAGTGGGCTTTCTCCTGAGAGAACTTATGCGATCGATGCGAGTTACATCTACCGTTCTCCTTTTGCTAAGCTCAGGCTAACCGGTTATTATATCAACAAGCAAGACGGCAATGATCTTTCTTTTTTCTACACGCAATCTGCGCAGGGTGTAGATGATGGTTATGCATTTGTACAAGAGGTTGTGGGAGATATAGATCAAATAAACCGAGGTCTTGAACTTGGAGGTGAGATGCAGATTTTACCCACTTTTAAGCTTAAAACAGCTATCGCTCTGGGCGAAAAATTCTATAATAACAATCCGCATATCTATTATACAAGTGATGATATTGATGGCCAGCTCACATTTGGAAATGGCAAAACTAATCTCAAAAATTACCACATTGCCGGCGGCCCCGAACAGGCGTATCAAATTGGTTTTGAATATCGGGATCCTGATTACTGGTGGGTGGGCGCTACATTTAATGCTTTCGCGAAAGCGTATGTAGACGTAAGCAACTTACGCCGCTCTGATGCTTTTTTATTAGACTCAGACGGTCTGCCCCTAAATCAATATGACGACGACACAGCTAAAAGTTTATTACAACAGGAAAAACTCGATTCATACAATTTAATCAATATAGTTGGCGGCAAGTCGTGGCGCATAGGCGATTATTTTGTGGGCTTTTTTGCTACCATAAACAATGTTCTCAACACAGTCTACAAAACCGGCGGATTTGAAGATTCTCGCATTAGCGATTATCGTGGTTTGCTTGAAGAAAAAGAACGTGACACGCCGCTCTTTGGCAATCGCTATTTTATGGGTTACGGCACAACCTATTATCTCAACGCATACGTGCGCTTTTAAGATTTAAAAAAGAATAAAATGAAGAAATATATAGCTCTACTCCTAATTTTCTCTTCCTGCGTTCATGATGACAATTTTAAAGTTCCGGAAGTGATTTTTGAAAAGCAGCCAAAGCCCGAAAACATCGTTTCTATAGCCGCCGTAAAAGGCAATCTGGCACAAGTAGAAGATGGTATTTTCACATTTAGTGATCCTGATATTTTTATAGAAGGCTACGTCATAAGCAACGATGAAGCCGGTAATTTTTTTGAAGAACTCGTTCTACAGGACAAACCTGAAAATCCCACAGCAGGAATCGTTTTACAGGTAGATGTGAACCCCTTATTTACAAAGTATGAATTTGGCAGAAAGGTTTATATAAAACTTGAAAGTCTCACGGCAACAATCGTAAACGGTACAGTTCAGTTAGGTGTACGTGATAATGGTACTATTGCTCCTTTGCAGGCTTCATTAATAGATGAATATATAACCCGATCTGAAGAAGTTGCAGAGATCATACCTCTCGAAATTGAAATAACCGAATTTTCAGACGACTTAGAAAACCTCTTTATTCAGTTAAAAAACGTTCAATTTAACAGGAAAATCGCTCTTGGCGAAAACAGAAAAACTTTTGCTTCTGAAGCGACAGACGAGTTTGACGGTGAGCGTTTACTTGAGAGTTGCAATAGTCGAGGCAGAACGATAGTGAGCACAAGCACATATTCAGACTTTAGGGCGATGCTATTGCCACAGGGAAGCGGGAGCTTACAAGGTGTTCTATCTCGCGACTTCTATGATGAATTTTTCGTTGTGAATATCAATTCACCTGCAGACATTGATTTTTCTAATGAGCAGCGCTGCGATCCCGAAGAGCTAACTTGCGGACTTGCTGCAACTGCCGGAGACACAATTCTATTTCAGGATGATTTTAAAGATCAAAAAAAGAACAAACCCGTTTCAGGCAACGGCTGGACCAACTTTATAGAATCTGGTTCTTCAGAATGGGAAGCTTACACAGCCGAAAGCGCAAATGCATCGCAGGGCATTTCGGTAAAAATAGATTCTTACTCCTCAGACGATACTAATTCTATCGCATGGCTCATCACACCGCCTATTCAATTAGATACACTTTCTAAAGCGACACTTCATTTTGAAACATCTAATAGTTTTGCAGATGGCAGCGATCTTGAAGTTCTTTTTTCTACAGACTGGGATGGCAACCCGGAAACAATTACAACTGCAACCTGGGGTATTGTTTCCAGCGCATATATCACGCAGGATGATGATTACTTTGGTGATTGGTTTGGCTCAGGGCTGGTAGATCTTTCCTGCGAAACCGGTGAGATCTACATCGCTTTTAAATATTATGGTAACGGCAGGGATGCAAACGACGGCACTTACGAACTTGATAATGTGAAAATAACAGGACAGTAAGAATTTAGGTTTTTACCAAAAGGGCCTTATTTACAGGTAAATCCCTCAAGCGTACTCCTGTAGCATTAAAAATTGCATTCACCACTGCAGCACTAGCGGGACCTTGCGCGGCCTCTCCCGCTCCTAATGGCGGCTCTTTTACCCTATCAATAACATCTACCTCAGTTTCTGGCGCTTCTGGAAATCGGAAAATGGGATAACTGTACCAATCCAGACTCGTTATATGATTTTTGTCAAAATGAACCTCCTCATGTATCGCCCAACTTGCAGATTGTATCATCCCTCCTTCAGTCTGGTTTTTGAATCCGTCAGGATTAATGCACTCACCAGAATCTATTACTGCCCACATTTTTTTTACCTTCACCTGGCCATTAGATCGATCTACGTAGACATGAGCACATACCGCGCAATAAGAAGCCTGGTTTTTATAGCGTGAAAAAGCATATCCTAATCCTTCATCATCACCACGATCAACATCTTCTGTATTTTTCTTTAGCCGCGTTATCACCTCTTTAGCCCTGACGTCATCAAGATGCATTAATCTAAATTGAAGAGGATCTTTCTCAGCTTTATGCGCCAGCTCATCTATAAATGATTCTATGGCGTATATATTAGCATAAGCTCCCAGACCGCGCAAGGCAGATTTACGCAGTGGCCCCTGAAAAATGTGTGAGTCTGTCTGTACATTCTGTATAGTATAATATGGAAAAGAATTACGCACTGCTCCCCCTTTATAACCTACTCCCGGCACACCGTGTCCCTGATCTAAAAAGCGTGCGGGCAATAAGCTGTTTGCATCACCTCCCGGCCGCGTACTGTGACCGTCTGACCAGAAATCATACTTCCAGCCTATAATCTTACCGCTTGCATCGAGACCAGCCTGTAACTCCATAATCATTGCTGTACCATAAGGCTCCCAGCCGTGTTCATCATCTCGCATCCATTGTAAACGTATATGTCTCCCGGGATAGTTAACTGCGAGCAGAGCTGCTTCTGCGGCAACATCATCTGCACCATTATGACCGTAACATCCAGAACCCGGAACCGCTTTTATATGAATGTTTTCTTCAGCCATATTTAACATGCTGGCTATAGATTTCCGCAAAGGATAAACCCCCTGGGTATGCGACCATATGTTGAGCTTATCATCTTTATAAATAGCTACTGCACATGACGGGCCATTAGCCGCATGCATAATATAAGGTTTATAGTACGCAGCTTTATGAGTAATTGATGCGCGATCTACAGCAGCTTCCCAATCACCATTTTCTTCTTCTGTTTCTGTTTCTGCAGGAATGGTTTTAAGATATTTCTTTAAAGGTATATCTACAGGCAAAGTTTCTCCGGGATCCCATTTTGCAAGCTGTTTCGCCTTATTTTTTAGTTTTATAGCCAGATATTCATCCTTTGCTATGACCCCTACAAAACTGCCTATTTTAACTAGTTTCAAAAAGCCGGGATCTGCACTTAAAGCTTCCGCGTTAAGCGAATTTAATTTAGAAGTATAAGTGGTGGGGCGCAAAATGCGTGCATGCACCATATCGGGAAAACGTAAATCCTGCACATAAACCTCCTTAGCACGTACAATATCTTCAATATCTGTGCGCAAAATAGGTTTACCCACCCATTTTCTAACGGTTTTGCCCCTAACTTCTTTAGGCTCAAACGCCTTTTCATCTATTTGTTTTCCATTGAGCAATTCAAAGAATGAAATATTTTTACCTCCCGCTGATATTACACCATCTGCTAACGAAAGTTGAGTTACGGGTAATTCCCATTTTGCAGCTGCCCGATCCAGCAACAGTTCACGGGCACAGGCAGCCGCTTTACGCACAGCCATAGCACTTGATTCTATAGAACGGCTGCCGGCAGTATAACCTTCATCTGGGGTTACCCCGGTTTCTGCCAAATGAACAGTAACCATTTGAGGATCTGTATTAAGTTCTTCTGCAGCAATTTGTTTTATCGCCATGCTTATTCCCTGCCCCAACTCATGCTTTCCGGTCAAAACTTTAATCTCGCCATTTTCTAATATCTGTAACCATGCATTTATGTGATCGTCTTCGGGAATTGTAACTTTTACACCAGACTCGCCAGTGGTACCCACACAACTTGTTCCCGTTAAGGAAAAGCCCACAGTAAGTAATCCCATATTTTTGATAAAACTTCTACGCCCCCTTTTATCCTTTCTCATATCTTTAGCTTTAATCTCGTGAGGCCTTTTTAACAGCTCTCACCGCACGCGTATGTATGCCACAGCGACAGATATTCCGCTCTAGCTTTTGCCTTATTTCTTCTTCTGACGGAGCTGCGTTTTTACTAAGCAAATCTACAGAAGCCATAACAAGGCCATTAAGACAATACCCACACTGGGCGGCCTGCTCATCTACAAAGGCCTGTTGAACTTTGTGAAGTTTCCCGTCTGCTGTGGCTAAACCGTCCATAGTAGTAATTTTAAGCTGGGTAGCTGCCTCTACAGGAAGACCACATGATGGTAGTGCATTGCCGTCTGCCAGCACAAAACAGGCACCACATTGCTGTAAACCACAACCAAACTTAGGACCATTGAGACGTAGTTGATTGCGCAGCACATAAAGCAACGGGGTATCTGGCTCTGCCTCAACGACATGTTCTTCATTATTAACTATTAAGTTTAATTTCATTGCTATTGTATATATTTAAGAGGATTATCCCCTTTAAAAATTACAAAATTTAGCTGTACCTTATATCGTTAATAAGAAAATCACATCTTGATCCTCTAAATTTTACATTATTTTCAAATTTAACCACCTCATACTGTAACATTTACAAAATAATGCCGTCTTAATAATAGACCCTATTCAAAAACAATTGACTCCTTTAAGAATAGTATTACCAACTGATCTAAAGAATAGGAACCATGAAGAAATTAAATTGCGCTTTAATTCTGGGAATAGCTTTATTAACCACAACAATGAACTAAGCTAAAATCCAAGCTTTCTTCTACTTATTTTACCATGTAGTTAGCATCATAGCATAATCCGGATTTAGCTATTGCAAACGCTTGTTTTATCAGCTTGTTACAAACTGCAATCAAAGCCAATTTCTTACTCTTTCCCTTAGACACGATACGATCAAAAAGAGCTTTGCACTGCGCATTGTGAATGTAGGCGGTAAAACTGCACATAAATAGATGGTTACGCACAAGACCGTCGCCTGTTTTACTTATTCGCGACCTTCCCCGTATACTACTTCCAGAGCTACGTTCATTTGGTGCTAATCCCAGATAGGATGATACTTGTTTATAACTTAAAAAATCTTTGAAGTTAGCCGTACTAAGCATCAATAATACTGCTGTCTTTTTACCTATTCCTGGAATAGTCTGGAGTCTTGCGTATAAGGATGGCTCATTCGCTTTTATCAAAGCCTCAACCTCCTGTTCCAACAGCTGACGCTCTTTTTTAAGAGCTCGTAATTGACGCTTTATGGAAGTAATCATCTTGCCTTTAGTCTGCCCACGACTCTCAAATGCGTGCAACTTGTTCTTCAAGGCCGTAGATTGCTTCAAATACATTTGTATTAATGATAGCAATTCTCTGCCGCTCTCTATATACTCAGGGTCTGGTTCCCAATGCTCTAACTCCTGTTCACAGCTGTACCTGTAGATCATCAAAGCATCACTCTTATCGGTCTTTACGCGCTTGAGCTTCATCTGTATATACCTTTTGATAACCAAAGGATTTACAACACTTACACAAATACCCCTGCCATACAAAAACATAGCAAGCTGGTGATGATAACAGCCTGTCGCTTCCATAACACAATGAGAACTCTCCGGAATAGCCTTTAAAAAAACTTTAAAACCTTTCGTATCATTGGAATAACTACTGTGCCCAGTTTGGCTGCAATAAACATCAAAGCAGTCCTTTGAAATATCTATCCCAAAAAATAATGTACTTTTAATCATAGAATAATTAATTTAGAAAAGAACAAGCTACTTGATTTACAACATCCTAAAAACAAGCTCTAAAGGCCTAATGAACTAAAGGTAATTAAGTAGTAAAAGAGCAGGGATTTACATTGTTGACGGAATCTGAAGTTCCTACGGCTATACTAACCTTACTCTGCTCTTTTGTTCTTTTGAATTGATATTGAAATTTAATAGAAACAAACTTAGGACTGCTATATCTCAGGTAAATGACAAATTTTATGCTTTTACAGATGTCTGGAACGGAAAATTAGCAGAAGAAATAGGCTACACCACAAATTATGAAGGCCTGGAAAAGCTTGGGCTAGTCGCTCCCTTGCTCAATCACAAGAGAATTCCTGCGATAAACAATTCAGACATAGAGATTATAACAGATCTATACCGTTCATTTTCTATCCACGACATGAAAGCTGTAAAGAATGTTCTTGACAAAAATATTGAATGGTATGAAGCAGATCATTTTCCGTATGCTGATGGCAATCCGTACATGGGTCCAGATGCTGTTATCACCGGTGTGTTTTCTCGCATCTCAAACGAATGGGAAAACTGGAAAATCACAGATCTTAAAGTGTATGAAATGGCTAACGGAAATGTATTAGGAACTGGCAGATATAAGGCAAAATGTAAAAAGAACGGCAAAATGATAAATGCTCAGTTTGCACACCTATGGAAAGTCAACAATGGTAAAGTCACAAACTTTAGGCAATATGTAGACACCAAGCAAATTGCTGATGTAATGCATAAGTTTTAGCCATGAGCCTGCAGATAATAGGTGCGGGATACGGTAGAACCGGGACCATGTCAACTTTTACAGCTCTCAATGAGTTAGGTTTTCCCTGCTATCATATGGCAGAAATACTTCTTAAAAAAGAAAATAAATCTCACATCAATTTCTGGAATAAAGTAGCTAATACTCCTGCCGGTGAGCAGCACAATTGGGAAACTGTTTTTGCTAATTACACCGCTGCGGTTGACAATCCCGCCTGTTGCGTCTGGAAAGAGCTTTTTATAGCCTACCCTGATGCCAAGGTTCTTCTAACCTTACACCCACGCGGTGCCGACGCCTGGTATGAAAGTACCATAGATACAATTTACTTTACAGAAAGTATGTGGCAGTTTAAAGTAATGCAGGCTGTAGTCCCCTTTATGAGAAAGTTTGGCAATATGTCTAAAAAGCTAATCTGGGGAAGATCTCATCAAGGCACGATGACTAATAAACAAAAAGCCATAGATCGTTATAATCACCATGTACAGGAAGTAAAAGCGAATGTCCCACCAGATAAACTACTTATATTTACAGTAGATCAAGGCTGGGAACCTTTATGTAATTTTCTTAAAGTTCCTATACCTGCAACAGACTTCCCAAATGTTAACGACCGTGCGGAAATTAAAAAGACACTGGCAGGACTTACAAAGGGAGCCTATTTTATTTTGGCTGGTGCCGCTCTACTAGCGCTACTTATAATTTACGCCTTAGTATTGATTATTGCTTAAAAGATATTCAGCAGGAATAGATACCTTTGCAACATGGGTCTTACAAACAATGATGTCTTTAAAAAATTACGTGTAGCGCATAAACTACGTGATGATGATATTGTGAAAATATGCAAGCTGGCAGATTTTAATGTCTCAAAAAGTGAATTGGGTGCGATTTTCAGAAATGAAAATCATCCTAAATATGTAGAATGCGGTGACCAGTTTTTACGCAATTTTCTTGACGGACTCATTATTCACTTACGTGGCCCTATGCCTCCTAAGAAACCCGCTAAAGCGAAAGGAAAGCCGGAAAAATCTTAGTTATTCTTTAAATTTAAAAATGGTATACACCGGGAAGTGATCACTGTAACCTCCCAGATAATTATCACCTGCGTAAGTGCGAAAAGGATTGCCTTTGTATTTACCATCGTATTCGGTTAGTGCATACTCATTAAAAATATCTGATTTGACATACTCCAGCTCATTGTCGTAAGCTTTCATCCAGTTATTAGACAAAATGATCTGGTCAAAAAGATACCAATTGAATTTGTGGTTAAGTGAACCTTCATATCGCGTGAGTAAAAACACCATTGGGTTATACAAATCGGTTTGTACAAGATGTGTCTTCACCGCTTCACTATGTGGATTATCATTAAAATCACCCATAACGATAATGCGGGAATTGGGGTCATTTTGCCTGATTTTATCCACAATTTCCCGATTTTTTTGGCCCGCAATTACCCGTTTATATTCGGTAGTTTCTGCTCCCTGATGGCGGGAAGGCCAGTGATTTACAAGAATATGAACTTCTATACCTTTCAGTTTACCTTTCACATATAAGATATCTCTTGTAAAATCACGCACTCCCGGGTCGTTCTCAACATAAAGCGTTATCGCTTCAGAACTTATAACTTCAAAATCTGTTTTACGGTATAATAATGCTGTATCTATTCCACGTTCATCAGGTGAGTTATAATGCACAAAATCATAATCTCCTTCCTGGAGTTTGTTTTGGTTAATTAAATCTTGCAGCACTTTTTTGTTCTCAACTTCGGCCACGCCCACAAGACTTGGCATTTGGTTAGTATCTTCCTGCCCCAACTGCGATATGACTTCACTTAGTTTTCTCAGCTTTTTCGCGTAGCGGCTATCATTCCACTTTAAATCGCCGTTGGGCGTAAAATCATCATCTAGTATGTTTGGGTCATCAATTGTATCAAAAAGGTTTTCTAGATTGTAAAAGGCAACGGCAAGTTTAGCAATGGGCATGAAAAAGTGTTAGTGTGCTAATTTAAGAAAAGCTTAGGAACCAATTCCCTACCTTTGCAGTTCATTAATTTTTATGATAGAAGAAACTAATTTAGATTACGAAAAAGCGGTACTCATTGGTCTGATAACTCAATATCAGGACGAAGAAAAGATGACGGAATATCTGGACGAATTAGAATTTCTCGCTTACACTGCTGGTGGCGAAGTTCTAAAACGTTTTACACAGAAGATGGACAAACCTAATCCTAAAACTTTTATAGGTACAGGTAAAATGGAAGAGGTAAAAGCCTACGTAGATCAATATGACGTGAGCACGGTAATCTTTGATGATGAATTAAGCCCTGCCCAGCAGAAGAATATAGAACGCTTACTAAAGTGTAAGATCATAGACAGGACAAACCTGATCCTTGATATTTTTGCACAACGCGCTCAAACAAGTTATGCGCGCACTCAGGTTGAGTTGGCGCAATATGAATATCTATTACCCAGACTTGCCGGTATGTGGACTCACCTTGAGCGCCAGCGTGGTGGTATTGGGATGCGCGGTCCCGGGGAAACTGAAATCGAGACTGATAGACGTATCGTGCGTGATCGTATCTCATTGCTAAAAAAGAAAATAGAGAAAATAGATAAGCAGCAGGAAGTACAACGCGGTAACCGTGGTGCGCTCGTACGTGTTGCTCTTGTAGGTTATACCAATGTTGGGAAATCAACATTGATGAATGTAATAAGCAAAAGTGACGTTTTTGCAGAAAATAAGCTTTTTGCTACGCTTGACACTACAGTGCGAAAAGTAGTGATACGCAATCTTCCCTTTCTATTGAGTGATACGGTAGGTTTTATTAGAAAACTACCTACGCAATTAGTAGAATCTTTTAAAAGCACACTTGACGAGGTACGTGAGGCAGATTTACTCCTTCATGTAGTTGATATCTCCCATCCTAATTTTGAAGATCATATCGCATCTGTTAATCAGATTCTTGACGAAATTAAAAGTGCTGATAAACCCACATTAATGGTGTTTAATAAAATTGATGCGTATACTCACAAAACTATAGATGAAGATGATCTGGTAACCGAAAAAACCAGCGAACATTTTACTCTTGAAGAATGGAAACGCACATGGATGGCCAGATTAAACGGCGATGCGATTTTTATTTCGGCTATTAACAAAGATAACATGGAAGCTTTTCGCAAGAAAGTATATGAACGCGTACGCGAAATTCATATTACCCGCTTTCCTTACAACAACTTTCTGTATCCTGAATATGACCTTTACGAAGGAGATGAAGAAGAGTAAGTAAGTCATTTATGCGATAATAGTATTGTTTCCTCGTCATGCTGAATTGTCACACTGAGCTTGTCGAAGTGTCGTTTCAGCATCACATAGTAATCTTATTAGCAAATATGCAGTGAGACCCTGAAATAAATTTAGTTTGTACTAGATGCTAAATACAAAAACCCCCGATTTTGATATCAAAATCGGGGGTTTTTAATTGATTTCAGCGGTTTTTAGAAATTGTAAGTCAGTCCTAAAAGCCAGTATGTTTGCAGGTCATTATCTACATTGTCAAAAGTAGCATTAGTCATACCTTCTGTATTGATGGCATAATCAAGCGCTTCCTGTTTGTTTCCTCTTAAACCGAATTCAAAACCTACTCCTATCGCCTTCCACAATTTATAGTTGGCAGAGTTTATCCACGTGAAGTTTGAATAATCTGATGATTTATAGCTTTGAAACGCAGATAGATTAGACTTAAAACTAATTGCTCCTATTTGTCTGGTATAATCAACAAGTACCTTAGCCCCGGCAGAAGATTCATAAATATTATCTCCTTTGCTAAAAACGAAATTGTAGTTAAAAGGATGAACCACTACAACAAGATTAGTAACCGGTGTCCAGGTAGCACCCACACCCAGATCCAAATAACCGGGATCATTAAAATTGTCAAGTATAGTTGTTCTGTATTCTGCTAAAGCAGAAATGGCCAACTTTTCAGTCAAGTTATAGCCATAAAGCGTTGAAATATTAAAAACATCTGTAGACTCTCTGTAGCCATCATCATCATTAGGATCGTCTTTATCATCAAATTTTACCCAAGCCAGGTTAATATTACCTGAGTTACGCCAGAAATATTTTTCTTCTTTTAAATTAGCAAAACCGTTAACAGTAAAACCTATATTCCCGGAAGAGACATTAGGTGAACCCTGAGAGTACCAGTTATTAAAGTTTGAAGTATTAAAACCTATTGTACCAAAAGCACCAAACTTCCAGCCTGGTAATGCGTCTATTTTAGATTGTATGGCATTAACCCGAGATTGTATCTGAGCGATAGAATCCTTTTTTTCTGCTTTTGCTGCCTTCAGTTCGGCTTCAGATTGCGCATAAGTAAATGAGGCAAATAGCAAAGCCACAAGCAAAATAATTTTCTTCATGATTGTCTAGATTTTTTGAGACATCAAAGATACCGCATATCTTTTAGTCATATTACAAATCGGAAAAACTTGATGAAAATCGGTTAAAAGCAGCAAAAAACCGACCTGAGTTATTTTTTCTTAAATAAAGGCACAGAAGAACACGCCTCGCCAAACATGAGGTTTTTGACCACCGGCTGAAGTTTTTGTACAAGCAGAATATAAGCGTTTTGTGGTACCGGCTTGTTTGAGCATCCTTTTACAATAATATATTGATCCTCATACTTAGAAACATCTAATGAATTTATGATCTGTGTATAAAGTACAGTTTCCAGTTGGTCACGATCTCCCACAATCACTTGTTTTGCCACATCGAGATATGTAGTAACAAGCATATATGCCCATGCGGGAATGATAGCATCTGCGCTGCAATGTAAGGCAACATAAGCGTTAGTATACTGCTCCCAGTTGTGATTTTTTAAGCTTTCGCGAAAGTCTTTTTCTCTTAGGATCATCCCCTCATACAACCACTGCGAAATATCGAGCATGACTCGCTCCCCATTAGGATATAGATCCTCAAGGTTAAAAGTGATAAGCTTACTATTTGCGACTCGGTTTACAATCTCTAAATCTTCCATAGAAAATAAAATAATTTTACTTTAGCTTAAAGCAAACCTAGTTCAAGTTTTGCCTCGTCGCTCATTAGATCCTGCGTCCACGGTGGATCAAAAGTAATTTCTACTTCACAATCTTTAACCAACTCTATACTCTTTACCTTTTCTTCAACTTCGACAGGTAACGTTTCTGCAACCGGGCAGTTAGGAGTAGTTAATGTCATTAATATTTTAGTCTCATAATCTTCATTTACAAATACATCGTAAATAAGACCGAGTTCATAAATATCTACAGGGATTTCAGGATCATAAATTGTCTTAAGTACTCGTACGATTTTTTCGCCAAGTTCTTTTGTATCTATTTCTGTTGTCTCACTCATCTTAAAAAGAATTATGCATAGAAAAATTTCTGATGCCTGTTAGTTTAACTGTGTCTGGTAGGCCACAGCGTATAGTTTTATTTGTTTGATCATACTTACAAGACCATTTGCACGCGTGGGTGACAAATGCTCTTTTAGACCTATCTCATCAATAAAAGACGTGTCTGCATCAAGAATAGCCTGCGGCGGCTGATTTGAAAATGTGCGTATAAGAATAGCAATTATCCCTTTTGTAATTATCGCATCACTATCTGCCGTAAACGCGACTTTACCATCTTTCATATCTGCATGCACCCAAACCTTGCTCTGGCAGCCTTTTATTATGTATTCTTCAGTTTTATATTTTTCATCAATTAAAGGTAGCGATTTGCCCAGATCTATCATGTATTCATAACGCTGCATCCAGTCGTCAAACATCGCAAACTCATCTACTATCTCTTCCTGAATCTCTTTTATAGTGCTCATTAAATTTGTCTTACAATGTGTAAAAAACTAACCTTTAGATTATAAAAATCAGCTTTTTAATATAATTAATCGGTATAAATTTAAGGATTTAAAAATCAAAAAAAGAAGCTTAACTCAACATAGCGACTGCTCGTTCTAAAGCAGTTATAAAACTATCTATTTCTGCTTTAGTATTGTAAAAAGCAAAAGAAGCGCGCACCGTTCCCGGAATTTTATAATAATCCATTATTGGCTGTGCGCAATGGTGACCCGTGCGCACTGCAATACCTAATTTGTCGAGAATTGTACCAATATCATACGGATGAATAGAACCTACGTTGAAAGAAATGACCGCTGTTTTTTCTTTGGCTTCCCCATAAATTTTGAGGTTTTCTATCTGCTTCAGTTTTTCTGTAGCATAAATCAGCAACTCATGTTCATATTCTGCAATAGTATCAAAGCCGATACTATTCATATAATCTAAAGCTGCACCAAAGGCGATACCACCACAAATATTGGGTGTTCCTGCTTCAAATTTATGCGGTAAACCTGCATAAGTTGTTTTGGCGAAAGTCACCTGATCTATCATCTCGCCTCCACCCTGATATGGAGGAAGTTTAGTAAGCCATTCCTCCTTACCGTAAAGCATACCAACTCCTGTTGGGCCACACATTTTATGCGCTGAAGCAACATAAAAATCTACATCAAGATCCTGAACATCTGCTTTAATATGTGGTGCTGCCTGAGCCCCATCTATTAAAACGGCGCCACCTGCGGCATGTGTTTGTTTGATTATTTCTTTTATAGGATTGACCGTTCCCAGAGCGTTACTTACATGATTTACAAAAACAAGTTTTACTTTATCTGAAAGTAAGTCGCTAAAAGCATCCATATCAAGTTCCCCGCTGGGAAGCATAGGAACCACCTTCAATACTGCGCCACACTTTTCAGCAAGCATTTGCCATGGCACAATGTTAGAATGATGCTCCATTGCAGAAACAAGAATCTCATCTCCTTTCGCCAGCAGGTCTGCAAATCCCGATGCAACTATATTTATACTATGCGTCGTTCCTGAAGTAAGGATTACCTCATAAGGATGTTGTGCATTAAAATGCTTTTGCACTTTTTGTCGTGCCTGCTCATAAGCATCTGTAGCTTCCTGCGAAAGCGCGTGCACACCTCTGTGAATATTTGCGTTATAATTGCTATAATAATCAACGATTACATCAATAACCTGCTGCGGAGTTTGTGAAGTCGCAGCATTATCAAAATATACAAGTGGCTGGCCGTTAACTTCGCGCTTAAGAATAGGGAAATCCTTGCGAATACTCGCAACATCAAAAGTTTTATTTGCGGTAGCAATAGCCATAAATGATCTGTTTTTGGGCGATTTTATAGGGTTTGAGTCCGATTTTTAAACGTCGAAACCAATATTTACACCTATTTTGTCTGCTATAAGTTTTGTTATTCTGGCCTTTAATTGTGGAATTTTGACACTCTCTAAAACATTATTGGCAAAAGCGTACATCAACAACGCTCTTGCTTCTTTTTTTCCAATTCCGCGTGAGCGCATGTAGAATAAAGCAGTTTCATCAAGTTGGCCTATTGTACAACCATGTGAACAACGCACATCATCTGCAAAGATCTCTAGTTGAGGTTTTGAGTTGATGGTCGCTTTATCGCTAATAAGTATGTTATTATTAGCCTGATAAGCATTTGTTTTTTGAGCAATACGATCTACTATGATCTTACCATTAAATACACCTGTAGAACTTTCATCAAAAATACCTTTGTAATCCTGATGGCTTTCGCAGTTAGGTTGCTTGTGATGCACCAATGTATTGTGATCTACATGTTGCTTATCTTCTATGATCGTTACACCTTTTAAAATAGAATTGATATGCTCACCATTTTGATAATAGTTCAAGTTGTTTCTGGTCAATTTTCCTCCAAAGGAGAAGGTATGTACTGAAACTTCGCTATCATCATGTTGATCGATATGCGTATTGTCTATAAGTGAAGCGTTTGATTTATCGTTCTGAATCTTGTAATAATCAATATTTGCACGCTTGCCAGCGAAAATTTCAGTAACCGAGTTGGTCAATACAGCATTTTCAGTAAGGCTTTGGTGACGCTCAATTATTTGAACTTCGCTGTTTTCTTCAACCACAATTAGATTACGTGGTTGCAACATCAAACTAGCTTCGTTACCAGTTGCAAGATGAATAATCTGAATAGGTTTTTGAGCAGCTTTACTTTTAGGAATATATATGTATGCGCCTTCTTTCGCGAAAGCGGTATTTAAAGAAGTTAAACTGTCCTCAGGAGCTATTTTATTGAAATATACATCAATAACCGGCTTGAACTTTGATTTTGTCAAAGCAGAGCTCAGCAAGCAAATATCCATCCCGTCATGTGTAGTTTCAGAAAGGTATGAACTGTAAATACCATCTATAAAAACGATTTTATAAGAATCAATATCATGAAGAAAATACTTCTTCACATCATTAAACTCTATAGCATCTTCCTTTTTAGGAAAAAGACTATAATCATTTTTTAAAACACTGTTTAGCGAAGTATACTTCCAGGCTTCTTCCTTTTTTGTAGGAAAACCTTTTTCCTCAAAAGTTTTTATAGCCTTATCTCTTAAAGTATGAATATCTGTATCCATATCTAAGTTCTCCTGAAAAGCCAGGTAAGAGGAAAGTAATTTATCTTTTAAGTTCATACTCGTTAATTTAATGTTCAAGGTTTAATGTTATTTTTTAAACTTTGAACCTTTTAATTCTGAATTGTTGAGATAATTAATAAAACTTGAGATGCGCTTACTTATCGCTTCACATCTGCTTACTAAATCATCTAGTTCTTCTTTTGTTATATAATCCCAGTCATAAATTCTATAAAGCTGAGATCGCGTTTCTCCCGCAGACCCTTTAGCTATTGAAAGAAATTGCCGGAATTCAAGATTTCCATTTCGCTCAAACCCTTCAGCAATATTATCCATTACGCTGCCGGATGAAGCCATGATCTGGTCTCTAAGTTTAAAGTTGCTTTTGAGATCGGTTCTTTGAACAAGACCAATCACAAGTTTTGGAAGTTCTCGTGAATTTTGCCATACTTCTAAATCTTCAAACCTTTGTACAGTAGCCACTTTGAACCTTAAGCTTTAAACATTATCACTACGCCGTAAGCTCAGCTTTAACCCAGTCGTAACCTTTTTCTTCTAGTTCGTAAGCCAATTCTTTACCGCCAGATTTAACGATCTTACCATCTACCATCACATGAACAAAATCTGGCACGATATACTCAAGCAATCTTTGATAGTGTGTTATCACGATAACCGCATTTTCCGGAGTCTTTAATTTATTGACACCATTTGCTACAATACGCAAAGCATCAATATCAAGACCAGAATCTGTCTCGTCTAGAATAGCCAGCTTTGGCTCAAGCATCGCCATTTGAAAGATCTCGTTACGCTTTTTCTCTCCTCCGGAAAAACCTTCATTAAGAGAGCGCGATAAAAATTTACGATCTATCTCAAGTAATTCAGACTTTTCACGAATGAGTTTTAGCATTTCGCTGGCAGGCATATCTTCCAGACCTTTTGCCTTACGCGTCTCATTTATTGCTGTCTTGATAAAATTAGTAACTGAAACTCCAGGGATTTCCACAGGGTATTGAAAAGAAAGAAAAACGCCTTTGTGTGCTCTTTCTTCAGCATCTAATTCTAATATAGATTCTCCTTCAAGAAAGATATCGCCCATTGTAACGGCATACTCTTCCTTACCCGCTATTACAGATGATAAAGTACTTTTTCCTGAACCGTTAGGACCCATGATAGCATGAACTTCTCCTGCGTTTACTTTTAGGTTGATACCTTTAAGAATCTTCTTACCTTCTATTCCTGCTTTTAAATCTTTTACTTCTAACATAGTATAAATGCTTATCCCGCTAAGCGGCATCTGTTTTAATCTTCTTTTTTATATTCTACTTCTACACCCTGATCTTTTTTAGGATGCATAACAGCGATGATCTCTTTAATAGCAACAATGCTATCCCATCCCTGTTGTCCTGCCGGTTTTGGTGTTATTACAGCCTTAACTATAACCGGCACCATATCGTAATCGCTGTTCTTATAACCTGCAGTCTGATGTACTAATTTCTTAGCCATTTCATCCTGTTTTACACCATAAATAAAACTATCTCCTTTTATAACAGCAGCTTCATCTGTGTATATGAACTCACCATCAATTCTTTTTTCATCTTCATTTTTACAACTCAAAAAAGCTGTAATTAACAATGTAGCACATATAATTTTAAGCGCCTTCTTCATTTAACCAACTGAACCTTCAAGAGAAATTTCTAATAATTTTTGAGCTTCAACTGCAAATTCCATTGGCAATTTATTTAGCACTTCTTTACTAAAACCATTAACAATCAACGCGATCGCCTTCTCAGTATCAATACCGCGCTGATTACAATAAAATATCTGGTCTTCACCTATTTTACTTGTGGTAGCCTCATGCTCAACTCTGGCTGATTTATTTTTTGCCTCGATATAGGGAAAAGTATGTGCACCACATTCATTCCCCATTAATAGAGAATCACATTGCGAAAAGTTACGTGCATTCTCTGCCCTGCTGTTAATCTGAACTAAACCTCGATAGCTGTTTTGAGATTTTCCTGCTGAAATACCTTTAGATATAATTGTGCTTCGGGTGTTTTTACCCAAATGAATCATCTTTGTCCCTGTATCTGCCTGCTGAAAGTTATTTGTAACAGCGATAGAATAAAACTCACCTATTGAGTTATCACCTTTAAGCACACAGCTAGGATATTTCCAGGTTACTGCGCTTCCGGTTTCTACTTGTGTCCACGAGATTTTTGCGTTTTTCTCACAAAGCCCTCTTTTGGTTACAAAATTATAAACCCCACCTTTTCCTTCGGCATTACCAGGATACCAGTTCTGTACTGTAGAATATTTTATTTCTGCATCATCTAGCGCGATTAATTCTACCACTGCAGCATGCAATTGGTTTTCATCACGTGATGGCGCTGTACAACCTTCAAGATAACTCACATAACTACCTGCGTCTGCAACAACCAGCGTACGCTCAAATTGACCTGTTCCCGCCTGATTAATACGAAAATATGTTGATAATTCCATAGGGCATCTTACACCTTTTGGAATATAACAAAATGAACCATCGCTAAATACAGCAGAGTTTAATGCTGCATAAAAGTTATCCCTCTGTGGAACCACAGAACCGAGATATTTCTTAACTAACTCCGGGTGATTTTTTATTGCCTCAGAGATCGAGCAGAAAATAATTCCTTTTTCACCCAGCGTCTTTTTAAAAGTTGTCGCCACAGAAACAGAATCCATCACAACATCTACAGCAACACCAGCTAATTTCTTTTGCTCATCTATAGAGATACCAAGTCTTTTAAAAGTGTCCAGCAATTCAGGATCTACCTCATCAAGACTGTCATATTTGGGTTTTTTAGAAGGAGCAGAGTAATATGATATATTTTGAAAATTAGGCTTTTCATAATGCACATTAGCCCATTCTGGCTCTTTCATAGTTTGCCAGTGGCGAAAAGCTTCAAGCCTCCACTCTGTCATCCATTCAGGCTCTTCTTTTTTCAAAGAGATTGCCCTTACTATATCTTCGTTTAGACCTACAGGAAACGTATCAGATTCTATATCTGTATAGAAACCGTACTTATATTCTTTAGTAGCTAATTCTTTCTGTAAATCTTCTTCTGTATAAGCCATATGTAAAATTATATTTCTGATCAAAAAATTATTGATCAGACTTAATTAATGGTTTAAAAAATTTTAAAGTGAGAAACTCTCACCGCATCCGCACGTGCGCTGAGCATTAGGATTATTAAAAACAAATCCCTTCCCGTTAAGACCACCGCTAAATTCTAAGGTTGTGCCTATTAGATAGAGAAAACTACGTTTATCTACGATTAGCTTTATATCATTGTCTTCAAAGAGTTTATCTTCTTCAGCAGCTTGTTTATCAAATTTTAATTCATAAGATAAACCAGAGCAACCGCCACTCTTAACACCTACTCTCACATAGTCTACGGTAGCATCATAACCATCCTCACTCATAAGGACAGCTATCCTTTTTTTTGCGTCTTCACTTACTTTAATCATAATGCATTTAAATTATCGGCAAATATACCAAATAAGTAGGGTTTTACCACCCTTCCTTACATTAAACTATCTTATAGTTTGATAGCTTAAGAATATTACGGCATTAGCCAATCATAGAAGCAATCTATACATCTGGCATTTTCATTTTTGAATCGCATTCTGTCTTGTTTCTATAAATCAGCTTAACTTTGCACCCAAATAAAAGATATGTTTGAAAATAAAGATCAATCACGTACTTCACTTAGTGAATTAGGAGAGTTTGGCTTAATAGATCACCTGACCAAAAATTTTACTAATAAGCACAAAACCACTATTAAGGGAATTGGCGATGATGCCGCTGTCTTAGAACATAGTGAAAAACAAATCGTTGTAACGAGCGATCTCTTAGTAGAAGGCGTACATTTTGATCTTAGCTTCATGCCTTTAAAGCATCTGGGTTACAAAGCAATTATGGTAAACCTGTCTGATGTTTATGCCATGAATGCTGAAGCTACTCAGGTGATAGTTTCGATCGCTGTTTCAAACAGATTTCCGCTTGAGGCACTTGAAGAGCTTTACGCAGGAATAGAACTAGCAGCCGGAATTTACAATATTGATGTAGTAGGCGGAGATACAACATCTAGCACGACCGGACTTCTCATTAGCGTGACAGCTATAGGTACTGCGGCTCCTGAAAAAATTGTGAGGAGAGACGGAGCGAAAGTGGGTGACTTACTTGTTGTGTCTGGTGATTTAGGCGGGGCATATATGGGCTTGCAAATCTTAAACAGAGAAAAAGAGGTCTATAAAGTAAATCCTAATGCGCAGCCAGATCTGGAACCTTACGCATATCTTATAGAGCGCCAGTTAAAACCTGAAGCGCGTAAAGATATTATTGAATTACTCGAGAAATTAGAAGTTCAACCTACTTCTATGATCGATATAAGTGACGGACTTTCTTCTGAAATTATACATCTATGCAAACAATCACAAATAGGTTGCAGATTGTATGAAGAAAAGATACCTCTAGACCCGCAATTAATTAGCGCGTGTGAAGAATTTAATCTTGACAGCACAACGGTCGCTTTAAGCGGCGGTGAGGATTATGAGCTGCTTTTTACTATACCACAAACAGACTTTGAAAAGATAAAGGCTAATCCACATCTTTCTATTATTGGTCACATGGTAGACGAAAAAGAAGGTATGGATCTAGTAACACGAGGAAACACACTTGTTCCTATAGTCGCCCGAGGGTGGAATGCGCTAAAAGATGAAGATTAGGCGTGTTGACGCTCCTGTCTCTTAATGTAGAACTTTTCCATAATCTCGTTTATATTTCTCAGTTTAGAAGTTAGAGGAGTTAAAGTGCCTTCATCATCTAATGTAAACTGGCTTTTGCAATTACAGCACTCGTACTCACGATGATTAGATTTGTATTGCTTTATAAGCTTGTACTTATGGCCAAATAAACGACAAGTTAATTTGTGTGAAGGGGTGTTTGTGTGGTTCAATTGTTTGATCATGATTTAGGGATAACTTATTATTGAAAATTAAATTTAATAAGAAAATCCGATAAAAGAACATAAAATCAGTTTAAAAGCGTTAAAAATCTAAAATTTAACATAATTCAGTTAAAAATCCGCTTAATTTTGAACGATTTTTCCTATAAAATACCCGATTTTAATATTCTGCGATCAACCATTTCAACATTTGTACACAGTCATTCACATTCTCTATCTGCGACATATGCCCTCCCTCAACACGTTTTACCTCGACATTAAAGTCACTAAATTCGATATATAAATTCTCTGCATTAAGCAGCGTATCCTGAGACCCGAGCAACATCCCTTTCTTCATTTTAGAATTCTTCCAAAAATCTGAAAGATCTTCGCGATTCATCATTCCCTGTTGACCTGCAATGTAACCGGCTAATGGAGTTTGTAAAGCTTCCTGTTTTGTAATTAGAATTTTATCTCTAAACCTGGAATTACTCTCTTGAGAAAATAAATTAGCCACAGACATACTTACCAGAGCAACGTAATTTTTTGCAGCAACCTTGACACCATGAGCACGTAATTTTTTACGTTCTGGAGTATCCCCGTGCGGAGTAGAATTTAGCAGCAAAACACCATTTGCCATAGCGGGATATGCTTTCGCGAAAGCTAAAGCTACATAACCACCCATAGAATGACCAGCGAGAAAAACACTTTTTACCTGAAGTGTTTCTAAAAGCAAATGAATCGCCTCTGCTATGACATGCATAGAATTCACCCCATCAAGAACCTCACTTTGCCCATGCCCGGGAAGATCTAAAAGTATAAAACGATTAGAAGGCATAAAATGTGTAATAATATCATTCCACATTTTGTGATTTTCCAGAAACCCGTGTAACAAAACAGTTACAGGCCCTGAACCTTTATCTTCATAAAATAGTTGTTTTCCCTTATAGGCTAATATCATTTTATCTTATCTTTTCTGCTTCGAAAGATACTTGTTGTACATGAAACTTACCAAAGAAACCTACATTACCGCTTTTGCGCTTTTCTCACTCTTCTTTGGAGCCGGCAACCTTATTTTGCCGCCTCTATTGGGTTACAGCGCGGGCGAGAACTGGATCTGGGTTACTTTAGGTTTTGCAACTTCAGCAGTTATTATACCAATTCTGGGTATTGTGGCTCATGCACGCCTACAAGGCACGATGCTTGATTTTGGTAACAAAGTACATCCTGTCTTTAGTCTTATTTATTGCATTATTGTTTATCTAATCTCGATCTCATTACCAGCACCGCGCACAGCTTCTGTCACCTATGAAATGGGCGTTCAGCCTTATCTTGAATGGAGCTCACTCACATTTAGCGCTCTATACTTTGGGCTGGTTTTACTTTTTGTTCTAAATCGATCTAAACTTTTAAATATAATAGGTAAGTATTTAACTCCGTTTTTAATAATGATCCTTGTCATGATTATAGGCGTAGCGGCAGTTGGCGGTTCACCTGCCAGATCTATCGAGCCCCTTAAAAGCACCTTTACAGGGGGAGTTCTGGAAGGGTACCAAACCTTTGATGCCATTGGCGCCGTGGTCGTGGGTGCAGTTGTTATTATTTCGCTCAACTTAAAGAATTATACAGATTATGCGCATAAGAGAAAACTGATCGCTCAAGGCGGAATCTTGGCAGGACTCGCACTTTTTTGTATTTACGCAGGGCTTATTTATGCAGGAGCAATTTACAGTGCCGAACCCACCTTAAACACACGTACAGAATTACTTTCATTTATAAGTTATGACACCTTAGGTTCTGGCGGAAGAATCATGCTTTCTGCACTTATTGGTTTGGCATGCTTTACAACTGCTGTTGGTATTGTAACGGGAACAGCAGATTTTGTAAGAGGGCTTTTTAAAGGCTCTCATAAAGCGTATGTAATCACAGCTATTTTAGGCTGCTTGTTGGGTGTGGCTGTGGGGCAGTTTAAAGTAGATTTTATTATCGCTATTGCCGTACCAGCTTTATACTTCATTTACCCTGTCACTATAATTTTAATAATATTAAATGTACTACCCCAAAGAATAACTTCTCATTGGGTTTTTAAAATTGTGGTTATTACCACCATAATTTTTAGTATACCAGATTTTCTGGTAAGTTTAGGTTTAAATCAATTGGAAACAATTAAAAATTTGATGCCACTAGGCACTTATGGCATGGGATGGACACTACCTGCCCTATTGGCCTTATTACTGGCTAATATTGCAATAGAATATGGCATATTACCCACTGAAAATCAGAATGATAAACTCGTATAAGTGACCAAAAATCGGCATTTATGCTGAAAAAACGGGTCATTTTGCTAAAAATCCGCACATCAATAAAAGAAGACACTTCGTCGAAAAGTTTTCTATTTTTTCTGATTTTTTAATGCTGGCTTCCAAATTTTTATACCTTTCTGGTTCCCAATTGTTAACTTATTCCAAAGTCAACCCTCTATTATTTATAATATTGTTAAATTTCCCTCCATATTAGTACTTAAATCTATTTTAACTCTAAAAAATGATCTCTGAAATGAATTAAAGGAAATAGCGTCCACCTTCTTCAAACCTGCATTATTTTCTAACTAAAATTCATCTAAAAACTAATCTAATATTAAACACATGAGGATATTTATCGCGATGTTGTTAATAACCGTAGCAACGCACGCCCAAGAATTTAACAAATGGTCAATAGAACCCGAAGTAGGGGTAACCAAATTAAGAGATTTACGCCCTATGGAATTTTACAATGCAGATTTTGGCGTTAGGTATATGTTTAACCCCTTATTTGGAGCTAAACTTAGTGTAAATTATACTGAAATTACAGAATTCACTTATCAGTCTGCAACTTTGATGGGAGTTGCTAATGTAGGACGCGTTTTAAAATTTGAATCATTTTTAAAACCATATACAATTTTAGCTGGTATTGGAGGTAATTATTCCTATTCCTCGGAAGATGATTTTCAACAAGCAACTCACCGCGTGTCTAATTTTCAACTAGCAGCCTTTGTAGATAATGAGGTTAAGATTACTAACCGCTTTTTTTTGCGAGCAGGCATTGATTTTATAACCGGTGTGAATTCACGTCCGCAAGGAGACTACCCGGATACCAAAACTACCACCATTATTAATTTTAATTTAGGCGCAACTTTCGTTTTAGGCAAATCGGGTACAGAACATGCCGATTTCTACATAGCACCACCGGTAAATGATACAATTTACCTCAAACCTACTATAATAGACAGCACCAAAACTATTATACAGGAAGTTGCAACCACTGATTCTATTGCTGGTAATGCAAATATCAATGAGCATGTTTTCTTTAAATATGACTCGTTCACTTTCATAAATGGAACTCAGGCGTTTAATGCGATCAAAAAAATAGCAGATCAATTAACCGACGGTAAATCTATACGCGTATCTGGCTATGCGTCTCCTGAAAACGGCACAGGTAATCCTAATTACAATAGAGAACTGGCGTTAAAACGCATCAATCTTGTAGTCGATTATTTATTAAGTCTGGGAGTAGATTCTAACCAAATAACTATCGATAATCAAGGTGAGATAGACACTAAAGATTCTAATAATATTGAACTTTCCAGAAGGGTAGATCTCATAATAGAATAGTACTCATTTCACTACATTTAGAAAAGGTTCAGATAGATAAATCTGAGCCTTTTCTTTTTCTAGCTAATGCTTCAGTCTTTAGTAGACATAAAAAAGCCTCAACATAAGTTGAGGCTTTGTACCCCGGGCGGGAATCGAACCCGCACTCGTAAGAACTGGGTTTTGAATCCAGCGAATTTGTTGCCAAATTATATCAATTAACTTCATAATTAACTGTTTATATGATATTTAATATTTTATGGTATCATCTCATATGCTTTAAAATCATAATTTGTTGTACCTATGTTGTACCAAAAATGATTATCTTTATGTCTCAATATTTTAGAATATGGCCTCAAATGCAAAAATCGTTCTCAGAAAAAAACCTAATAGCAAAGGGCTTTATCCATTAGCCGTTAGAATTACAAAAAACCGACGCTCCAATTATCACTATATAGGCCACTACATCGAACTAAAGTATTGGGATGCAAAGAACATTCGAGTAAAGAAATCACATCCAAATTCCTTAAGGCTTAATGGCCTGCTTACTACAAAACTTAGTGAAGCCAATAAGACATTAATTGATTTACAATCTGAAAAGAAAGACATATCTGCCAATCAAATTAAAGATAGGCTCTATGCACCAACTAAATCCATTAGCTTCTTTGAGGTAGCAGATGAATTCTTAAATGAATTGGAAACGAACAAAAAACTGGCACGTCATTCCGCAGATAAAGCCCGTGTGAATCACGTACTGGGTTTTGCAAAATCCAGACAACTTACGTTTCAAGAAATTGATGAACAATTTCTAAGGAAATTCAGAAGTTATTTAATGAGTACTCGAAAAGTTTCTGAAAGGTCAATAGTAAATAATCTTGTAGTTATCAGAACTATCTATAACAGGGCAATTAAGATGGGAATCGTAGATAAAAAGCTCTATCCGTTTGGTTCCGATAAAATACGTATAAAATTCCCTGAAACTGAAAAAGTTGGACTCACTAAAGACGAAATAATAGCATTGGAAAATGTTGAGAATCTTACTGATAATGAGAAACACGCAAGAAATGTCTGGCTTTTTAGTTTCTACTTTGCTGGCATACGAACTGCTGATGTCTTAAAAATTCGCTGGTCAGCTATTTATGATGGACGACTTCACTATCGAATGGACAAAAATTCTAAATTGCTGTCCCTTAAAATTCCTGACAAGGCGTATTCTACTCTTGAGTGTTATCGCTCTGAAAAGAAGAACGATGAAGATTTTGTTTTTCCAGAAATGAAAAAAGCCAATCTCAAAGACCCTAAAGATGTTTATGCTAAAACCAAAACATCAAATAAAAAATTCAACAAATATTTGAAGCAAGTTGCATCAAAAGCTGAAATATCCAAAAAGGTTACTATGCATATTGCCAGACACAGTTTTGGTCAAATTTCAGAGGATAAGATTCCAATTAAAATGCTTCAAAAATTATATAGGCATTCATCCGTTACTACAACAATAAAATACCAAGCTAACTTCATCCACAAAGATGCTGATGATGCGTTGGATAGCGTAGTCAATTTTTAGAATTAAAAACAGTTTACCTAAACTGACAAAAGTCATAAAATACCCTGTACATCAAAGCTAATTTTGTCCTGTAATATTAAAACAACAGGTATGACAGCTTTAGCAAGATTAAAAAAAGATTTTACAGAAAATGTAATGGGATATTCCGCATTAGGCATCGTGTTATCTACGTGTCTGGGGTCTATCGCAATTTTCCAAATACTTAATTTTGGTCACGGACTATTTAATATGGCACTTGTCCTTGTATGCGTGAGCATCTGTACAATGCACAACTCCGCTATACTGACGGTACAAAAGCCAGCTTT
The DNA here is from genome assembly GCF_047946675.1 of Leeuwenhoekiella sp. A16. GTDB lineage: Bacteria > Bacteroidota > Bacteroidia > Flavobacteriales > Flavobacteriaceae > Leeuwenhoekiella. The sequence goes on along the minus strand of NZ_CP172313.1, from coordinate 2,061,552 downwards.
TATTTTCAAGCTTTTAATGGCAAGCACTATTATAAATAGTCTTGTAATCCTAACGAGCCTTTTTATATGAAACGTGACACCTTTTTAGTTTCAAAATACAACGTTCCAGGCCCACGATATACAAGCTATCCCACAGTCCCGTATTGGGATGGGGATAGCTTTTCGGTTTCAGGCTGGAAAGAGAGTTTGATACAGGGATTACGCTTTCGCGAAAGCGGAAAACGACCAAGTATCAGCTTGTACATACACCTTCCATTTTGTGAGAGTATGTGTACGTTTTGTGGATGTACCAAGCGCATCACAAAAAATCATTTGGTTGAAAAGCCATATATTCAAGCATTGCTGAAGGAATTGAGAATGTATGCGGAAATTATTGGTCATAAACCATTGATTCAGCAATTACATCTTGGCGGTGGTACACCCACGTTCTTTTCTGCTGAAAATTTGGAAGACCTATTAATTGGGATTTTTGAGATTGCAGATATGGCTGAAGAAGTTGAATTTAGTTTTGAAGGCCATCCCAACAATACCACTCGTGAACACCTCAAAATGTTCAACCGCAACGGATTTACCAGAGTTTGTTACGGCGTACAGGATTATAACGAGACGGTTCAAAAGGCCATTAATCGTATTCAGCCTTTTGAAAATGTAGAACGTGCTACGGTTGATGCTCGTGCAACTGGATTTACATCTGTAGGCCACGATATTATATTTGGGCTTCCGTTTCAAACACAAGATGATGTGATAAATACCGTCAATAAAACCATAGAATTGATGCCAGACCGCATCGCGTTTTACAGCTATGCACACGTGCCGTGGATAAAAGGAAATGGTCAGCGTGGTTATAGTGAAGAACATTTGCCATCGCCAAAACAGAAACGGCTTCAATATGAAATAGGTAAAAAAATGCTGTTGCAGGCAGGCTATGTAGAAATTGGGATGGACCATTTTGCGCTAAAAACGGACGCACTTTACTATGCACAACAATGCGGCAACATCCACCGTAATTTTATGGGCTATACTTCCTCGAAGACTGATGTTATGATTGGTCTGGGCGTATCTGCCATAGGCGATAGCTGGTATGGCTTTGCACAGAATGTGAAGACTTTAGAGGAATATTATGAGCTGTTGCGCAAAGATCTACTACCTGTAATGCGTGGTCATATTCTTAATGAAGAGGACCTCATTATCCGCAAACACATTTTAAATCTAATGTGCAATTTTGAGACTTCTTGGAAAGAAGAAGAAATGAGCGTTCTAGAAATTGAAGAAATTTTGAAAAAACTTTCAGAAATGGAAATTGATGGCTTGATTGAAATTTCAGAAAACCACCTTAAAGTAGCTGAAGCCGGTAAACCTTACGTGCGCAATGTATGCCTACCTTTTGACTTGCGCTTACAGCGCAAAAAGCCACAGACAAAATTGTTTTCAATGACTGTTTAAAATATAAAAAGTTCATTGCTCAGAAAGCCCGTTTTGAATATAGGTTATTCTTGCGGGCTTTCTATTTACGCTTTTCAATATCTTCCTTGCGTATGCGCTCATTACGACGTTTACGGTCTTTTGCTTTTCTTATTTTATAAATTAAAAATACCGCAATAGCCACAACTACAATCCCATAAAGACTGTAAGCTATCCAGCCATCAGTCCAACGACCTATATCTTGAAGTAGTAATATATTTAGTTTCATATAGATAGATTTTTTGATTCATTGTTTTCAATGTTAGTGTCGTTTACGTCGTCTCTTACGTTATTGGTTCCGCGAGAAAGGCTATAAATTACTGCCACGAGGATAATACATACCACGACAAAAACACCGATGATTATAGTTCCTAATCCCCAATTGACTAATGGTAATAAAAGTGTGTTCATACTATTGTGTTTTTAAAGTTAGTTTTCATCAATAACAGGAATGCTTTGCTGAGACCTGTTCAACCGCTACCATTTCTGAAGGCGAGATGTAGGGTATGCCCAATCCCAAACCTCTCAAAATAAACAGAACGCCTACAACAACCACAAACACGGGTATAGCTTTTAAAATGCGTTGCTTGAGCGTTGTATTTAAAAAATTGCCCAGATAGGTAGCCGTTGTCATTAATGGGATTGTGCCCAATCCAAAAAACACCATATATAGGCCGCCTTGCCACGCATTACCTGCTGCTACACTTCCAAAAACTGCCATATAGACCAATCCACAAGGCAAGAAACCATTTAAAAAACCAATGGTAAAAAGACTATCCATAGATTTTCGCTTGAGCTCTGCACCCAAAGCACTCTTAACTTTCCCGACCCATTTGTACATAAATTTTGAGCCATTGTATCTACTGAAAATTTTTGATGGCAAAAGAATTGCCAAAATCATCAGTACCCCAATACCGATAGAGATATGTTGCTGGAAACCAAATACGTCCAACCGTCTTCCCAAAAACCCAAACAACAACCCAATGGTGCCGTACGTGAGCAATCTACCTGCGTGATAGCTCAATATTTGCAACACTCGTTTTACCGGATTGCTTCTATCTACCGGAAGCAGAAAGGCAATAGGGCCACACATTCCCACACAATGGAAACTGCCCAACAATCCGAATATGAGTGCCGTGATTAACATTTTTTAATAGGTTATCTGTTTTTTGAAGCGATAAGTTTTCCCTTCGTATTCCCAATCTATGGTAATGTTCCATCGACCGTCCAACAAGCGGTTGTCAGGTATGAGCAAATTAGGATCTGTGAGTTCCAGCGGAATTTCAAAATCCAGTTGCCTGTTAGACGGTCTATATAGGAACACTTTTCCTTTTATTTTTTCTGGCGCATAACCTTCAGGAAACTGAAGCAAATAGCCCATATCGTTCTTTATCCCTGTAATCTGTTTTTCCATTGCGGCGGTGTTTTGTTGTGCATAAATATCGTCTTGCAATTCCATTTCTTTTTGATAATAGCCTTCGGTTACCAAGTCGTGATTCAGGTTATTTTCAGTACTCATTCTATACACTAAAAACAGAATGAATCCTACAAAAAGTGCCATTGCTACAACTAGTCCCGTTCCCCAATTAATCTTCATAGCTTTCGGTTTTTAGTTTCTAAAAATCGTTTTTCTTTAACCTCATTTATTTCCTCGACCATTAGTTTTGCTTTGCACGAAACATTACCACCTGGTTGTCCATTTTTGCAGCCATTACAGCATTCTTTGTTGGGTTGGTTTTTCATATATGTTTGTCTTAATTCCACTATTTAAAAAAAAATTACTTATAACTTCTTGGTCCAAGAAATGCTGTTCTGGTGGTTTCTATCTGTTCATCGCCACTGTATACACCTATAACCACTTTATCTTTATCGCCACTCAATGCACTTGCATTCAATTCTACAAATAATGTTCCTTCGGCAAGATCGCCTGCCGGTACGGTAAACGTTTCGTGACTCACAACGCTTATCCTTCCTTTATGGGAGAGTAACTTAAAAGTGATGTTTTCAATATTATTGTTCGTTTTATTGACCAGTTTATAGGTATATACATTACTTATAATGTTATCTGCTTTACGCTCGTACAACTGTCCTGGTAATCGTAAAATATCTGCTTCTACATCGTTACGCAGGAAAAGCATTCCAACCAGTACTGCCGTAAGAATACCCAATAATATTGTATATCCTTTGAATCTTGGTGTAAATTCAAACTTGGTCTTTTTCTCAATGTTTTCTTCACTGGCATAGCGTATTAAACCTTTTGGTAAATTAACAGCTTCCATCATACTATTGCAGGCATCTATGCAGGCGGTACAGTTTACACATTCCAATTGCGTACCATTACGTATGTCAATTCCTGTGGGACACACTTGCACGCATTGAAAACAATCTATGCAATCACCTTTTCCTGTTGCAGCACGGTTTTCTTTTTTGTTGAATTTGGCCCTACCTTCTTCTTTTTCGCCTCGCTTATGGTCGTAAGCCACGACCACAGATTTATTGTCGAGCAATACGCCTTGCAATCTTCCATAAGGACAGACGATGATACAAACCTGCTCTCTAAACCACGCGAACACAAAATAGAATACCCCTGTAAAAATAATGAGTGAAATGAGCGTGCTTTTATGTTCCATTGGCCCATCTATTATGTATCGCATCAAGCGGTCGCTACCTATGAGATAAGCCAAAAATATATTGGCTATTAAAAATGAAATCACAAAAAATACAAACCATTTTAAAGAACGTTTTAGGATTTTTTCAAGGTTCCACGGCATTTTAGCCAATCGCATTTGTTTGCCTCGGTCGCCATCTATCCAATATTCAATTCTGCGAAAAACCATTTCCATAAAAATAGTTTGCGGACACACCCAACCACAGAACAAACGTCCAAAGGCCACTGTAAACACTATAACAAAGGCCACGCCCACAAGCATCATCATTACAAAAATGTAAAAATCCTGTGGCCAAAACGGAAAGCCAAAAATATTGAACCGTCTTTCCATCACATTAAAAAGCAAAAACTGATGCCCATTAATTTTTACAAAAGGTGCAGCAAATAAAAAAACAAGTAGCACATAACTCACATACTTACGGTATTCATACCATTTGCCCACAGGCATTTTAGGAAATACCCAAGCGCGTTTCCCTTCTTCATTGAGCGTGCCAATGGTATCCCTGAAATTATCTTGCCCTTGTTCTGCCATTAGTTTGCGTAGTTCCCAATTTTAAAAACCATTAATCCCGCTATGTTTTTACCACGTTGTTTTGCTTCTGTAGCTATTTTTCCTATAAAAAGTTCATCAACAGTTTCATTCCAAAGTGTTAACCATTGGTTGAAATGTTTTTCGCTCATTTCGGTTTTTTGGCTCAATTTTATGTGGGTATCCATTGGGTTCCCTTTAAAACTCATTTTGCCCAACAATACTGTTTCCCAAAAGCTGTACATTTTTGGTAAATGTGTTGTCCAATCCACAGTTGCGACATCGGTAAAAATGAAACCAATAGTTTGGTCTGCCCTTACTTTATCGTAAAAATTGTTTACGAGCAATTCAATATCGGTCCTATCTTTTATATCTTCCATTTTAAAATGATTGTGTTTTGATTTCGCTTAAAGTGAAATATAATTTGCTATTCATTCAAAAACAATAAAAAGATTGCATCATTCCAAGCAACAACACTGTGTTTTACATTCATTGGAATGTCATAACTTTCATAACAGGCAAACCGTTTGCTCTCGGTTTTGGTATTGAAATCTATCTCACCTTTTATAACCAATAATCGCGCTTTGCAAGGTGCAACGTGTTCTGCCAATTCAACACCGCGTTTTAATCCTATGGCCATTATCTTTGTTCCGTTCTCGTCGTGTATTTTCTTGATAACGGGATGGTTGCTCAACTTTAAATTTTCCGCTAATTCGGTCATCATCATTTTAAGTTTATTTTTTGTGAATTAATTGATACTATCCTTCACCACATTTCCGGTAACAGGTTGGTCTTCTATAATAATCTGAATTTTTGTGCTGTCAATTATTTTAACCTGAACGTCTTCCACAGGGGCATTTTCATCCAGCCATATCTCTCCTTCTGGTTCCTTGGCATCTGCAGGATTTGTGCCGTGCAAGCTTAATACGTAACTGGCAACTTGCGCCATTTCCGAAGGCTTAAGGTCAGATTTCCAAGAAACCATTCCTTTTCCAGCACGGCCTCCTTCAGAAATTGTTTTGAATACATTCTTGATACCGCCTCCAAGAATCCAATGGTCATCAGTTAGGTTTGGTCCTATACCGCCAGCTCCACCAACTTTGTGACACGCAATACAGTTGCCCGTAAAAATGGTTTCGCCAGCTTTCAAATCGCTCGCATCAACCAATAACTCTACCGTATTAAAATCGACCAAATCCTTGGCTGTCTTTTTGTATTCTTCTATTTCTATTTTGGCTTCGGCAACGGCTATTTTATATTCTTCTTCTTGACTTGCTCCGTCAAAGATGTGATAACGCGCCATATAGACCACTGCAAAAATGATGGTTGCATAGAAGCCATATACCCACCAGGGTGGCAGTTTATTATCCAGCTCGCGTATACCGTCATAATTATGGTCTAGTACAATTTCGCCTTCTTGTTCAATAGGTTTGCTCCCTAATAATTTTTTATAGGTATCCTTGAACCATTTGAATTGATTTGCTTTTTCAAAAGCACGTTTGTCGTCAAATTTTACTTTATCTTCTGCTTTTAGGGTACGATAAAGAACACTTTCCAGGGCAATAACACAAATTTCGACTGCGGAATAGGCCAATATTATAAATCCTAAAAAAGCCCATAACCACGGTTGTTCGGTAAAAGCTGATGTATCGCCTTCAGACCCAATCCAATTCAGAAAAAAATAGCCTACCACCCCAAAGCCCAATATTCTTAATATAGCTGCTGTCTTCATAGGAATACGTCGTTTTCGTTACTATCAGATTCTAATGGAATGTTGCTCACTTCTTCGATATGTGATTTCTTGGCGGTAAATACCCACCAAAAAAGCACCAAAAAAAAGATGAAGAAAATGAGCAGGGAAATCATAGGGTAGATTTCTACACCTTCTATATTTTCCAAGTTGCCTTTTATATATTTCAACATAACTATTGGTTTTTGTTAGCGGTTACTTCTTCTACAGTTTTAATTTTGATATCCGTTCCCAAACGTTGCAGGTACGAAATGAGCGCCACTACTTCACGGTCGCGCATTTCAATAAAATCCTCACCGTTTTCCTTGGCGTACTTCTTATCTGTTTCATAGGTTGTCACAAAATCTGGGTCGGCATACAGGTTTTTCTCAATTTGCGTCCCTTGCTCATCCATCCATTGCTGTGCGCGTTCTATTTCTTCTTTTGTATAAGGCACACCGAGTGTAACCATTGCTTCCATCTTATCTTCGGTCTGGGATTTATCAAGTTTATTATTAATAAGCCATTTGTAGGACGGCATTATAGAACCAGAACTTGTGCTCTGTGGGTCATAGAAATGGTTTAAGTGCCAATTGTCACTATATTTCTGGCCCACACGGTGCAAATCTGGTCCGGTCCGTTTACTTCCCCAGAGAAATGGATGGTCATAGACAAATTCCCCAGATTTTGAATACTCGCCATAACGTTCCACTTCACTTCGAAAAGGTCTAACCATTTGTGAGTGACAGGATACACAACCTTCACGTATGTAAATATCTCTCCCTTCCAACTCTAATGGCGTATAAGGTTTTACGGTTGAAATGACCGGAACATATTCATCTACCATCAAAGAAGGGATAATCTGCACGATACCGCCAATTAAAATTGCGATTGTAGCATAAATAGTCATTTTTACCGGGCGTCTTTCCAGCCACTCGTGCCATCCCTCCTTTACGGTTCGGTCTTTAGTAACACGCTGTAAGGGTGCAGCTTCGGCAAGTTCGTCGGTTACTTTGCTACCTTGCCGTACCGTCATAATTACATTATATAACATTATGAACGATCCCACGATAAATAAACTACCACCTATGGCACGCATCCAGTACATTGGTATGATTTCGTTTAATGTTTCCAAGAAATTTCCGTAGGTCAACGTTCCATCTGGATTAAATTGTTTCCACATAGAAGCTTGCACAAACCCAGCAACGTACATTGGCAAAGCATACATAATAATACCGAGTGTTCCTACCCAAAAATGGGCATTTGCCAATTTTATTGACCATAATTTGGTCTTGAACAGTCTTGGCACGAGATAATAAATCATACCAAAGGTTAAAAACCCATTCCAGCCCAATGCGCCTACGTGAACGTGTGCAATGATCCAGTCGCTAAAATGCGCAATGGCATTTACGTTTTTAAGTGACAGCATAGGCCCTTCAAAAGTTGCCATACCATAGCAGGTAATCGCCACGACCATAAATTTAAGAACAGGATCTGTACGCACTTTATCCCACGCACCACGCAAGGTTAACAGTCCGTTAATCATTCCACCCCAAGATGGTGCAAGAAGCATTATGGAAAATGCAACCCCTAAATTCTGTGCCCAATCCGGCAACGAAGAATATAACAAGTGGTGAGGTCCTGCCCAGATGTAAATAAAAATAAGTGACCAAAAGTGTACAATGGATAGTTTGTATGAATAGACAGGTCTATTGGCTGCTTTTGGGACAAAATAATACATTAAACCAAGAAATGGTGTGGTCAAGAAAAAAGCCACAGCATTATGCCCATACCACCATTGAACGAGTGCATCTTGTACGCCAGCATACACCGAGTAACTTTTTAATGCCGAAATAGGAAGTTCGATACTGTTTACGATATGCAGCACAGCAACGGTTACAAATGTTCCCAAATAAAACCATATGGCAACATATAAATGGCGTTGTCTTCTTTTGAGGATTGTACCAATAAGGTTTGCACCAAACGCAACCCAAATTAACGCGATGGCAATATCAAATGGCCATTCCAATTCGGCATATTCTTTTGAAGTGGTATAACCCAACGGTAATGTAATTGCAGCACCAACAATAATGGCTTGCCAACCCCAAAAGTTGAGGTTGCTCAACCAATCTTTCCACATACGAGCTTTTAGCAATCGCTGTGTGGAATAATAAACACCTGCAAAGATGGCATTTCCGACAAAGGCAAAAATAACAGCATTAGTGTGTAGGGGACGCAAACGCCCAAAGCTTAACCACGAAATCCCATCGGTTACGTTAGGGAATAAAAACATAAAGGCGAGCAAGAGTCCCACGCTCATACCGATTATGCCCCAAAATATCGTGGCATTTACAAACTTTTTTACGATTTTATTATCGTAGTAAAATTGTTCTGTTTGCATAATTTATTGGTTACTGGTTTGAATTATTTCTTTCTTATCGGATTTACTTATTTCTTTTTTTGGCTTGACGATTTCGTCTTCAAAAAGCATCCGCACAGATGGGGTATAGGTATCGTCATATTGTCCTTTCTTAACTGAATAGACAAATGCGATAAAAAATATAATAGCGACGATGACGCTAACAGTAATCAATACATAAATGATACTCATACCTACCTGAATTATGGTGTAAATTTACTTGGATGAACTTGGGTAAAAGATGACTTTTGTCAGTTATGGAAAATATATTTGAACCATCAAACCATTACGTACATCCCTAAAATTCCTACTGTTTTATTTGCTTCGGCAAGTGTTTCAACATCAACAATATTATTACTGACTGAAAGGCGTTCCAAGGATTTCAACCTAATTTTGAGACGCTCATATTCACTTTTAAAATAATCCTTCATAATTACGCATTGTGTGCAATGGCTCATTTCATATTTTTTCTTAAGTTGAAATAAATGTTGCGATACCAACGTGATTTCCTGTTTCATTGTAACTAAATTTAAGTTGATGATTTTCTTCCTATCATATAAGTATAAATTGTGGTAAAAACCACAATACTTATGGAACTTAAAGGCATTAAGATTGCTGCCACCACAGGTGCAAGATTTCCGGTAACCGCAAATCCCAACCCAATTAGATTATAGAATAATGAGAATACAAAGGCGTATTTTATAATGCGAATACTCTTTTTTGATAGTCTTAAAAATTCAGATAACTCTTTTAATCTACTAGCATCAATAATCCCATCGCAAGCGGGCGAAAATACATTTACGTCTTCAGAAACAGCGATACCCACGTTGCTTTGGGCAAGGGCACCAGCATCATTCAATCCATCGCCTACCATCATAACTTTTCTGCCTTGTTGCTGCAGATTTTTTATAAAATTGAGCTTATCCTCTGGCTTTTGATTGAATTTTAATTGAGCGTTTTTAGGCAATTGGGTTTTTAGAAATTCTTTTTCGCCATCGTTATCGCCAGATAGTACTACCAAATTCGCTGTACTGCTCAATTCAGAAAATAACGCTGCCATTCCTTCTCGATAATTATTATAAAAAACATAACACCCCTTATACTCGTCGTTGGTACTAATATGGACTTGGGTATGTGTGGTAGCAGCCACTTCTTTTATGTTTCCAACAAAAGCATAACTACCAACTTTTACCCTCAAATCCTTGTAAATTCCTGTGATGCCTTTTCCGGTTTCTTCGGTAAAATCATCTAATGTGCAAATACTATTCTCTTGTAACAAATCGTACAACGCACGGCTTAACGGATGGTTGGATGCTCGCACGGTGCTGGTCAGGATTTTTTGTTCGTTTTCGGTCAACGAAATTCCTTGATACGTAATTAGATTTTTATTGTGGGTTGTAAGTGTTCCTGTTTTATCAAATACCACGGTGTCTATATGTGCCAGTAGTTCGAGGACGCTACTTTCTTTGAGATACAACTTTCTCTTCCCAAAAATGCGCAACATATTTCCAAGTGTGAAGGGTGCTGCTAATGCAATGGCACAGGGACAAGCCACAATAAGCACAGCAGTAAATACATTAAATGCCACAGTTGCATCTATAAAAAGCCAAATAACGGTCGCTACTACAGCAATACTTAAAATGGCAATTGTAAATCTTCGGCTTATTTGGTCGGTAAGATTTTCGAACGTGGTTGCTTTGTTTTTGCTGAATACATCGTTGTTCCACAATTGTGTAAGGTAGGATTGCTCAACCGCTTTTGTAACTTCAACTTCGATAATTCCTGATTTTTGTCTCCCACCGGCATAGATTTTATCGCCCGATTGTTTGATTACGGGTGCTGCCTCGCCCGTTACAAAACTGTAATCGATGAGTGCTGTTCCTTTTATTAATATCCCATCGGTTGGGATGAGTTCGTTATTTCGAATCAGGATGCGGTGGCCTGCCTGTAATTCGTATACAGGTGTTTGGATTTCATCAGTTTTCGCGAAAGTGGAATTATTATGACTCTCTTCTCTAAACAACTGTGTAACCGCAATAGGAAAATAAGATTTGTAATCCCGTTCAAAAGAGAGAAATGCGTAAGTTTTCTGCTGAAAGAATTTGCCCAATAGCAAGAAAAAAACCAATCCGGCAAAGCTGTCAAAAAAACCCGTGCCCCAATCCATCACAATTTCCAAAGTAGAGCGCAAAAATAGAATGGCTATACCGATAGCTATGGGTACGTCAATGTTCAAAATTTTAGAACGTAAACCTTTATAGGCGGACACAAAATAATCGCGTCCCGAGTAAAAAACAACGGGCACGGAAAAAGCAAACATCAACCATCGGAATAGGATTTTAAATTTATCCAACCAAAATTCGCTTACTTCAAAATATTCAGGAAACGACAGAAACATAATATTTCCAAAGGCAAAGCCTGCCATGCCCAATTTATAGATAAGGCTTCGGTCTATTATCTTTTTTTTCTTGTTGAAATCTTCGAGAGATATATTGGGTTCATAGCCTATCCTGCAAAGCAGGAAGACCAATTCTTTTAAATTGATTTCAGCCGAATTGTAAGTAATTCGTACCGATTTCTGCGGAAAATTGACTTGGGCATTCTTAATGGCAGGATTCAGTTTGTTAATATTCTCTAGCACCCAAATACAAGAACTGCAATGGATATGAGGGATTACAAACGAAACAATTTGGGTGTCCTGCTCATCAAATTCCAATAATTGGTCAATGATATGCTGGTTGTCCAGAAAATCGAAACGCCCCTCCATTTCCAAAGGTGTTTTTCCTGGTGTAGATTGCAAATCATAATAATAGGTGAGGTCATTCTCGTTGAGAATGTCAAACACCGTTTTACAACCGTTGCAACAAAAGGATTTTTCCTGATGCTCAATTTTTGTATCACGGCAAGGGTCGCCACAATGATAACAATTTTCCATAATTTACTCTATACCTGTGGCAAAGGTTGCAAGAATGGATGGTAGAAAAGATGACTTTTGTCAGTTGGTGTAAAATCTTTAGGAATTTCTTAATACATCTCAATGTGAAATTTTAGTATTTTGAAAAGAAAACTATGAAACTTTCAGCAATGACATTATTGGGTATCACGACCTTACTTCTTTTAACCATCGTGATTTTTTCAGCAATGGACTTTCCATTTAGCTGGGTATTCTATGCTACTTGCGCAGGGCAGGTTTTATTGGTTTATACCGTATATAAAGTATTGACAGATGATTATAAAACTGATAAAACTTTCAGGGATTTTTATGAGGACAGACCGGATTTGGGAAGGTAAAACCTATATTTTTACCACTTTCTTTTCTTCTTCCATAGCGAGCTTAATGGCGCGTCGCCAGAATATTGGGAATGGCTGAGCTCTGTAATGTCTGCTTGCAAGGTGTCCTATAATATGGAAACTGGCTTTAAAGAATTGAAAATCATCCTCTTTAATATACAGATCCATTTCTTCAAAAACTTCTTTCCTGTAGGCTTCAATGTCTTTATAGATAACAATGGAATGTTTTAGAGTACCTTCATTTTGACTGTAACATTTAGATGCAACAAATCCCTCAATGTCTTCCGTAGCAAACCAAATTTGCAAATTGAGTTTAGGAAATTGCTCTTTAACAAGTTCTCTGATTTGATGATATAATTCTTCTGATTGTAAAACAATCGCATACTCAACCAAAATTGTAATAATCGTCGAGGATGTAATCTCTACGGTGTCGTCGCCATTATGAATATCAACCAACTTATCAAAATTAGTTCTGAATATTGGAAAATCTTTATCTACCATATAATTGTTATGGAAAGCGACCACTAAATTTCTTATCCATCTCGATGCAGTATCGACTTTTCCTGCCTGACAAAGTAATTGTAGTGACATTGCTATTTCTATACTGTGTTCGTCATACTTTGGATAATTGAGCGGCGGATTATTTAAAACAAACGAACCTAAAGAATCAGCAATAGCCAAAGCGCTTCGGTATATTTTATTTGTGATTTCTGGCGGACTGGTTGCTGCTGCGAATATAAAATGCTGTATTTCAGTCAATCCTATACTTGCTAATATGCCTAACTGTTCCCAAGAATTTAAATTGTATTCAATGTAATTTTTAGAGTAGCGGTATAAACTATGCCTCTAATGTTTTATGTTTATAATAAGGTACCAAATTTTGGCCTGGTTCTGGGACGCTGTTAGCCAATTTTTGACCATCTGAATCAAAAAAAATGGACATCTGAACTTTTGAACCTTGAGCGGGATGGTAAGATGGATAATAGCATAAGTAACCCCAATCATTTAGGTCTTTTAGATAATTGTGATAGGTCGTTTTTGATTTGAATTTTGCTTTTTCCATAATCCATTCTCTGTTTATGGTTATCGTCCCTTTGAAAAATTCCCGATTCCATTTCTGAAAGAATGCCAGGTACAACGTGATATGACCCTGCTTAATTCTATTGTCATTGTTGAAAAGCTCAAAGGCTGCGTTGAGTTGAACTATGTAATTTACCTTTTCCATTCGCCGTCTTTATTTTTACTTGTAAAGGACTTTTCTTGAAAGCCTGTTTCTGTCTTTTCTACATACTTTTTTTCAAGAATCAACTTCTTTTTTGGCGGCTCTGTTTGCTCAAAAAAGGAATAGAGCATCGCAACTGTTGGTTTAGTTTGAGATTTTTCGATATCCTTCATTATCGCAATCATACCGTTCATTCGTTTTTTAATAAGCGTTGATATTTTTGATTCCAATGTTTCCATTCTTGGCCCCATTGATTCTGCTGGCGATATTCCGTTGTCTTCAAAAAATTCAACCATAAGCAACAATGTCATTGATTGAGATTTTGACATTTTCTTGCAGAAGTCTCTAAATTTTTCTGCAACTGAAGCCTTGATTCCTAATTTTTCAAACCGCTCTTTTTCATATCCTTTATCCATTTTTTCTGAAATTTTTATTTGGTTTTGTTGAGCTGAACAAGGTTTTTCTGAAAAACAATCACGAAAATTCAAATATTCAAAATTGCAAATCGCTGTTATCTATTGATTTTAAAAGGTTTTGTATAAAATTAAATATTGTAACATCGCTTTAGCGTGTTACCCTCTTGCTATACAAACCCTTCATTACATTTTGGTTTTATAGTACTTTTTGCCAAAAGCTAAGAACCATAAAATACCCTTCTATTTAAGTTCAATTTTTTAAGAGTTAGAATGTCTTTTCATTAAAGTGTTCTTTGCTATCAGCTGAAAAAACTATCCATTTTTCTAATCCAGACTCGACCATAATACCGCAATTTCAAAGCCAATATTAGATGATATAAATTGGTGTCAATTAGTTGCCACAATGTCATTTATTCACATACTTATTATATCCAGAGTGTTTTCCTTTTCATTTTATATTAAATGATATTGCCCCCCCAATTATTGGCCATTTGGTTTATGTCTTGTATTAGAAAATAGATTAAACTATCCTTAGTATCATTTTATCCACTTACTTCCCATAGTGCCTTCGTTGTTACCTTTTCGGAAACGTTACCTAAAATTTTGAGTGAGTAAGGAATTATAAAAGTGAGTGAGCGAACGATTATGCAGTCCGTCTCGAGCTAAATTTTAAATCTTTGTGAAACAAAAGGAAAAAGTAATATTTTCTAAAGCGGACTCTATTTCAAAGTTTCCCTCAAAAACAAAAAGTTGATAAATTCAAGAGATTTTAAAACGACAAAGAAACAAGAGCATATCAACTTTGAAATTGTGTCCAAGATTTTTTAAGTGAAGCTTATTTCCCGTAATGAAGCTTTTCGCAAAATGAAGTGAAATGTGCTGAGCGCATTTTCAAACTCAATTCTTATTAAATCGAAGTAATGTCAATAGACGTTAATAGCACTTAATATCATTTTAGGTAAAATTTAATGGTTCAAGAAAGAATAGTAAAATGTTGTACCTATGTTGTACCTGAGCATAAAAAAAGCCAAGATTTTCATCTCAGCTTTTTTCGTACCTCGGGTGGGAATCGAACCCACACTCCTTGCAGAACCGGATTTTGAATCCGGCGCGTCTACCAATTCCGCCACCGAGGCTTAACTTTTTTGCTTTGGATTTTGAATCCAGCGCGTCTACCAATTCCGCCACCGAGGCAAATAAGGACTGCAAAATTAATAAAAAAAACAGTTTAGCTAATAAAATAGTGCCTAAATATATTCAATAGACACAAATTAATTTCTAAATTTGCACCTCTTTTAGAGAAAGCCAGATTTAAAAGTCAAACACGCTATGTTTCAACCTGTTCCGGAACCCAAAATTTTCGCTTGTACACAGAGTAAAGCTCTTGCTGAGAAAATTGCCAAAGATTACGGTCAGGAACTGGGTAAGATAATCACTTCTACCTATAGTGACGGCGAGTTTCAGCCTTCTTTTGAAGAATCTATTCGGGGTTCTAGAGTTTTTATTATTGGCTCAACTATGCCAAGCAGTGAGAACTTAATGGAAATGCTGTTAATGCTTGATGCCGCAAAAAGAGCTTCAGCAAGACATATCACGGCAGTACTTCCATACTTTGGGTGGGCAAGGCAAGATCGTAAAGATAAACCGCGTGTACCTATAGCTGCTAAATTAGTAGCCAACCTGTTAGAGACAGCGGGAGCGACACGCATTATAACTATGGATTTGCATGCAGATCAAATACAGGGATTTTTTGAAAAACCCGTAGATCACTTATTTGCATCAACCATTTTTTTACCGCATCTGCGTAGTTTAAATCTTGATAATCTTACAATAGCTTCTCCAGATATGGGAGGATCTAAAAGAGCTTATGCCTATTCTAAGGCTCTAGAGAGCGATGTTGTAATTTGTTATAAACAAAGAGCACAGGCAAATGTGATAAGCCACATGGAGTTGATAGGTGATGTAAAAGGTCGCAATGTGATTCTTGTTGATGATATGGTAGATACAGCAGGAACCTTAACAAAGGCTGCAGATCTTATGATGGCAAAAGGGGCTTTAAGTGTACGTGCAATATGCACACATGCTCTTTTAAGTGGCGATGCTTATGAAAAATTAGAAAAAAGTCAACTGCAGGAGCTTATAGTAACAGACAGTATACCACTCAAAAAGCAAAGCGCTAAGGTAAGAGTAGTAAGCTGCTCACCTTTATTTGCAGATGTAATGCACAGGGTTCACAGCAACACTTCTATTGCATCAAAATTTATAATGTAAATTTTATAACTATTAATATATATTTAAATGAAGTCAATCACGATCACAGGATCTAAAAGAGAAAGCGTGGGCAAGAAAGCAACTCAAGCCTTACGTAATGCTGGAGAGGTTCCTTGCGTATTATACGGAGGGGATGAGCCAGTACACTTTAACGCACCAGAATTAGCGTTTAAAGATTTGGTTTACACTCCAGATGCGCACACCGCGACTTTGGAACTTAATGGAGAAACCTATATGGCAATCCTCCAGGACATTCAATTTCACCCGGTGACAGATCGCATTCTTCACGTAGATTTTTACCAGATTTTTGAAGGTAAAGAAGTTTCTATGACAGTACCAGTACATTTTACAGGTAACTCTCGTGGGGTACGTAATGGTGGTGTACTGCGTAAAACAAATCGTACTTTAAAGGTTAAGGCTTTACCTAAAAACCTTCCTGATTTTGTAGAAGCAGATATCACTAACCTTAAAATTGGTAGCAAATTGTATATCACAGAGCTTAAAAGTGATGATTACAAATTTATGCACCCAGACAACACAGTTATTTGCCAGGTAAGAACGTCTCGTAACGTTGTTGCTTTAGATGACGAGGAAGAAGAAGAAGGAGCAACTGCAGAAACAGAAGCTACTCAAGAATAAACTATTCTTTTATAACTTTTAAAAGCATCTGCTCTGGCAGGTGCTTTTTTATTTTATAGCTTTTTATTTAAAAGACGGTCTCATTTCAATATCTTAAATTTGCGCGTGTTCACAATTAAAAAATCATGCTTCTAAATCTAAAGAATCTATTAAGTAGATATAAAGAATCGCAGAGTGAAGAAGAAAACCCCATGAAGAAATTCTTAATAGCTGGCCTGGGAAACATAGGCCCTAAGTACGCAAATACCCGCCACAATATAGGTTTTGAAATTGTAGACGCTTTCGCGAAAGCAAATAATGCAACGTGGGAAACTGAAAAATTAGGTGACATTGCAAAACTGAAAATCAGGGGGCGCACGGTAATCCTGCTTAAGCCTAACACGTATATGAATCTTAGTGGTAAAGCTGTAAGATATTGGATGCAACAAGAAAATATAGCAGTTGAGAATTTGTTAGTAATTACAGATGATCTCAATCTTGATTTTGGCACCATACGCGTTAAAACTAAAGGCAGCGACGGCGGTCATAACGGGTTAAAAGATATTCAGGCACAAATAAACACAACTGCTTATAATCGCTTTAGATTTGGTATAGGCGATAGATTTAGTAAAGGCAGACAAATTGATTATGTATTAGGAGAGTGGGACAAAAATGAGCAGGCAGATTTACCAGAACGTATTGATAAATCATGCGAAGTAATTTCTAGTTTTGTAGCTGCGGGAATTAATAATACCATGAACCTGTTTAACGGAAAGTAAATTGAAACAACATCCTTCTGCACAAGAATTTACCGGCACTAAAAATACTGTTGTTACCATAGGTACGTTTGACGGTGTTCATATAGGACATCGCAAGATCATAAACAGACTTATTGCCAGTGCGCATAGCAATGACTATGAATCTGTGGTACTTACGTTTTTTCCGCACCCCCGTATGGTGGTACAAAAAGATACCGAAATAAAACTAATTAATACAATTGCAGAACGCACAGCTTTACTTGAAAAAACCGGCCTGGATCATCTAATAATCCACCCATTTACACAAGAATTCTCACGCCTTACGGCAGAAGATTTTGTAAAAGACATCCTGGTAGATCAGCTAAAGGCCAGAAAAGTTATTATTGGCTACGATCACCATTTTGGCCGTAATCGAAATGCTAATATAGATGACCTGAGAAAATTTGGTGAACTCTATGATTTTGACGTAGAAGAAATATCCAAAAAAGATATTGACGATGTCGCTATAAGCTCTACTAAAATAAGACAGGCATTAGAAGTGGGTGATCTTCATAAAGCAAATACTTATTTGGGCTATCCCTTTATGCTTACGGGTATCGTTTCACGTGGCAAAGGTTTGGGACGCAAAATGAATTATCCCACAGCCAACCTTAAAATCGATGAAGACTATAAACTTATTCCCTGCAAAGGGGTTTACGTCGTTAGATCTGTAATAGACGAGAAATCTGTTTATGGCATGATGAATATAGGCACAAATCCTACAGTTGGCGGCAATCAACTTTCTGTAGAAACTTACTTTTTTGACCTCAATAGCGATTTGTATGGCAAAAAACTTCAGATAGAACTTCTTACCAGAATACGCGACGAGAAAAAATTCAACACTGTTGAAGAACTTATAATTGCCATGCAGGAAGATGAGACGTTTTCAAAAAAATATATTGAAAAGCTAAATGCTTAACAACTGGCTGTATAGAAGAGTAGACAACAGCGCCCTTATTATTTTTAGGGTAATTTTTGGTTTACTTATTACTATAGAAGCCTGGGGAGCTATCGCTACAGGATGGGTCTCACGTGTTTTATTATCTGGTGATTTTACCTTTAATTTTTTGGGTTTTGGTTTTTTACAACCACTCCCCGGTAATGGCATGTACTACTATTATGGCATTATGGGGCTTTTTGGTGTTTTTATCATGCTGGGCTTTCGCTACAGAATGAGCATTGTGATCTACGGGATCATGTGGTCTTGCGTATATCTTATGCAAAAATCATCATATAACAACCACTATTATCTTTTAATGCTCCTACTGGGACTAATGGCCACCTTTCCTGCTCATCACTATTTCTCTGTAGATGCCTGGCGCAACCCTACCATTAAAAAGATATCAATGCCCCGCTGGGTATATGTTGTTATCATTGCACAGTTATGGATTGTCTACACATACGCCAGCATCGCAAAACTATATCCAGATTGGCTTAATGCCTCAGTACCGGGACTACTAATGCTTGCGCGAAAAAATTACTGGCTGGTAGGCGATATTTTACAGCAAAGCTGGGCACATTATACCATCGCATACATGGGCATTCTTTATGACGGACTCATAATTCCCGCGCTTTTATGGCCTAAAACCCGAAAAATTGCCTTCTTTTTGTCGATTTTTTTCCACCTTTTTAATAGCTTTATTTTTCATATTGGGATCTTCCCCTACCTTTCTTTAGCTTTCACGCTGTTCTTTTTCCCTTCAAAAACAATTCATGATATTTTTCTGAGAAAAAAAGAATATTACGCTGCAGATGAAATAATTGTCACCAACTATAGAAAACCTGCTCTTGTATTTTTTGGTATTTACTTTCTGTTTCAAATAGGCTTACCCTTGCGACACTGGTTTATAAAAGACGACGTACTCTGGACGGAAGAAGGTCACAGATTGAGTTGGCGTATGATGCTGCGCTCAAAAAGCGGAAGAATATTCTTCACCATTCAGGACAAAGAAAATGGAATAAAAAAGAATATCAATTACCGGGATTATCTTTCTGCAAATCAGCAGCGACTTGTTGCTTCAAAACCTGATGCTATCTGGCAATTTTGCCAAAGACTTAAAGCAGAATATGCCCGGGAAGGCAAAGACATAGCAATTTATGTAAACTGCAAAGTGCGTGTAAATAATCATGAGTGGCACACGCTAATAGATCCTAAAGTTGATATGGCGGCGGCTAAATTTAACTACTTCTGGCACAATGACTGGATTTTACCTTCTCAACTAGATACAGACACCCCATCAACAGATTACAAAGACGCTACTTTTGATTGAAAAAACGGGTAAAAAAGACCAAAAATCTGCCAGAAAAGGTTAAAAAAACTCCTTTAAATTAAATTGATTTTATGAAATTTCGCTTTAAGCGAAAAGAGAATTAGACTTAACAAAGAATTACAAACTCAAACTCCTTTTCTGCCCAAATTTTCACTCAATTCCTTACTTTTGCCTCTTAAAATTGAGCCATGCTACACGTAGTTGACATACGCGAGAATAAAGAAGAATATATAAAGGCGCTTGCTAAACGTAACTTTGAAGCTTCAGCTGTTTTTGAGCAGGTGCTTGAAGCAGATGAAAAACGCAGAGCAACACAAGCTCAGCTTGACAATACGCTGGCAGAAAGCAACAAAATATCTAAAGAGATAGGTTCTTTATTTAAAAACGGCGAAGCTCAAAAGGCTAACATTTTAAAAGAGCGTACGGTTAAATTAAAAGAAGATGCCAAGATTCTTCAGGAAACACTTAACGTTGTTTCTGCAGATCTTGACAATTTACTGTACACGATTCCTAATATCCCACAGGAAAGCGTTCCTGCCGGGAAGAATGAAGAAGATAATGAAGAGGTTTTTCGCAAAGGCGACATTCCGGTTTTAGCAGATGGCGCATTGCCACATTGGGAGCTTGCTAAGAAATATGACATCATAGATTTTGAACTGGGAAATAAGATCACAGGTGCAGGTTTTCCGGTTTATAAAGGGAAAGGTGCTCGTTTGCAAAGAGCGCTTATTTCTTACTTTTTAGATAAAAATACAGCTGCCGGTTATACAGAATATCAGGTACCGCATCTAGTGAATGAGGCTTCAGGTTTTGGCACTGGTCAACTTCCAGATAAAGAAGGACAAATGTACCATGTAGGAGCAGATGATCTATATCTTATCCCTACGGCAGAAGTTCCTGTAACTAATATGTTTCGCGGTGATCTACTTAACGAGAGTGATCTGCCTATAACCTGCACAGGGTACACGCCTTGCTTTAGAAGAGAAGCTGGTTCTTACGGCGCCCATGTGCGTGGGTTAAACCGTTTACATCAATTTGACAAAGTTGAGATCGTACGCATAGAGAGACCTGAAGATTCTGATGCTGCTCTTGATGGTATGGTAGAACACGTAAAATCAATTCTTGACGAACTTAAACTGCCATATCGCATCTTAAGATTGTGTGGTGGTGATCTGGGCTTTACTTCTACGCTTACATATGATTTTGAAGTATTCTCTACAGCTCAGGACAGATGGCTCGAGATAAGTTCTGTTTCAAACTTTAAGACTTTCCAGGCCAATCGTTTGAAATTGCGCTTTAAAGATGCCGAAGGGAATAAAAAACTTGCTCATACGTTAAATGGTAGTTCACTGGCTTTGCCTCGTGTGCTGGCAGGAATACTTGAGAACTATCAAACAGCTGAAGGAATTAAAATACCTGAAGTTCTCGTGCCCTACTGCGCTTTTGACACGATCGCATAGCCACAGGTTTTTTGGTTATATTTACCTAGACGGCATTACTTTCAGACAAGATTGATGCGATAATAAATCGCCATCTCTGCTCTGATATTTGTGCTTAGATCCTTTATTAAAAAACAAAACAAGTGCTACGCTTCCTCTTTCTTAGCGGATGTCTATTCGTGTTCTTTTTGGCCTCTGCCCAGAATGAGCAATTGGCGCGCAATTATTTTGAGCAGGGAGAATTTAAAAAGGCCGCATCAACTTATGAGGCTTTGCTATCTCATAGTCCTACTAATACAAATTACATATTGGGTCTTGTAGAGTCATATCAACAACTTCAGGACTATGAAGCCTCTCAAAAGTTACTTGAGAAATATATCGCTGCGCGAAATAATGCTCCCACTTTTGAAATAGAATTAGGTTACAACTACCAATTACAAGGCAATGCTGAAAAAGCAGATATGCAGTATAATAATGCTCTCGATGTCATAAATACCAATCCCGGTTATGCCTATACAATAGGCCGTTCTTATGAAAAATACAACCTGCTTGATTATGCGATAAAAGCCTATAAAAATGCGATGGCTATAAGCGAAAAGTTGACTTTTGACTTGCAGCTGGCAAGGATCTATGGCGAGCAGGGAAACATCGAGTTAATGCTTGATACTTATCTCAATCTAATAAAAAAAGATGAAAAGTTTGAAGCAATAGCCCAACGAACATTCTCAGAATTTATCACAGAAAACCCCGATAACCCGGCCAATATCACATTTAAAAAACTCCTTATAAAACGCATACAACAAGATCAGGATCTTTTATATAATAAATATTTGAGTTGGCTTTTTATACAGCAGAAAGAATATAAAAAAGCCTTTGCTCAGGAAAAGGCTATTTATAAACGCAGCGAGAATGACATGCAGCGCATTATGAATCTGGCCGGTATAACTTTAGAGAATAATGACGATGAAATGAGCACAGAGATTCTCGACTTCATCATCGCTTCTACTTTTAATCAGGATATCAGGCTTTCTGCTGAGCAAAAATTGCTGGAGATAGACGTTAAAAATGCAGATGTCTCACAATATACACGTCTTGAAAAAAGATTTGAAGAGCTGTTAAAACTATATGGTGAGACTCCACAAACATTGTCGCTGCAAATAGAATATGCCCATTTTCTCGCTTTTAAAAGTGACAATATCACAACGGCAGTAGACCGTCTAAAGCAAGCATTAAAACTTCAGCTTTCCCGCTTTCAGGAGGCTCGTACTAAAATGGAACTGGCAGATATTATGGTTCTGGATGAAAAATTCAATTCTGCACTAATTTATTATACACAGATCGAGAAGAGCCTTCAAAATGATGTTCTGGCGCAGGAAGCTAAATTTAAAGTTGCAAAAACCAGTTATTACAAAGGTGATTTTGACTGGGCGCAGGCACAACTTAAAATATTAAAAGCTTCTGCCACGCAGCTTATAGCTAATGATGCACAAGAGCTTTATCTTAATATTGCAGACAATTCTCTTGAAGACACGGCAAAAGTCGCCCTTAAATTATACGCGCGAGCAGATCTTTTGTCTTTTCAAAATAATGATGACGCCGCAATTACGATCTATGAGAATATTTTAAACGAGCACAAAGGAGAATCGATAGAAGATGAAGCGTTACTGGCTCAGGCAAAATTATACGAGAAAAACAAAAATTACGCTTCCGCGGAAGCAAACTATCTTAAAATCATACAATTTTACGGTGATGATATTTTAGCCGATGATGCGTACTATAGACTTGGCCAGCTCTATGCCGGCCCTCTCAATGATCCCGAAAAAGCCAAAGAAAATTACGAGAAGATAATTTTTAATTTCGCTGACAGTATTTACTACGTAGATGCTCAAAAAAAATACAGAATACTTAGAGGCGACGCTATTAAATAGCGACTTATAACAAAAACAAATTATGATAATATATAATCTAACTGTCAATATAGAAGAGAGCATTCATGATGAGTGGCTTTACTGGATGCGTAATGAACATATTCCTGACGTGCTGGCAACCGGTAAATTCAACAAAGCGTTAATGACAAAAGTACTGGTAGAAGAAGAAAAGGGCGGGATCACCTATTCTATACAATACACTGCAAAAAGCAAAGATGCTCTTGCCCGCTATTACAAAGAAGATGCAGACAGATTGCGTGCAGAGACTAATAAGTTTGCCGGTAAGTTTGTAGCCTTTAGAACAGAGCTTGAGATTATTTCTGAGCAATTAGAAAATCAGGAATCACGTTATAATTAGCACAGCCAATCTAACAATTGATTCAAGCTTTTTACCGAGCCCCAAACCCAAATATAAATACCACTACGCGGATAAATAAATACTGATGAAAGGCAAAAATTTTCACCCCAAAAATAAAAATCAGTTTAACCAGTCCTCAACAGATCAGGTAAAGGCAAAAAAGCATTTAGGGCAGCACTTTCTTAATGATGAGAGTGTAGCGCAAAAAATTGGTGAAACACTTTCACTTGAAGGGTATAAAAATATTCTCGAGATTGGGCCCGGTACCGGCGTACTTACCAAGTATATCCTGCACAAAGATTTTAATATCGTAGCGATGGATCTTGATAGTGAATCCATTATTTACCTCAATCACAGTTTCCCGCTAGAGCATGTTAGTAAGATAGAGCGTACAAATTTTAGAGTCATTGAAGCCGATTTTCTTAAATACGATCTCCATGAATTATTTGGCGATGAGCCTTTTGCCATAACGGGTAACTTCCCTTATAATATTTCTACCCAAATTGTTTTTAAAGCGTTAGAATGGAAACAGCAAATACCAGAATTTACGGGTATGTTTCAAAAAGAGGTTGCGCAACGTATTTGTGATCCCGGCGGCAGCAAATCCTACGGAATACTTTCTGTACTTACACAGGCTTTTTACGATGCAGAATACTTATTTACCGTCCCGCCAGAAGTTTTTAATCCGCCGCCTAAAGTTGACAGCGGGGTGCTTCGCTTAAAGCGAAAAGCAAACTATGAAGACATAGGTTGTGATACTGCTATGCTGTATAAAGTGGTAAAAGCAGCTTTTCAACAGCGCAGAAAAACGCTTAGAAATAGCCTAAAATCGTTTGATTTGAGTGAAAACCTCCGCGAAAATGATGTCTTTAACAAACGTCCTGAGCAGTTAAATGTATCAGAATTTATTGCCCTTACGCGATTAATAGAACTTGATCAACAGGAGTAAATTGAATCTCATACGATCTCTGTGATCTATTTATCTGTTTTAGAAAAACCGGTAAAAATGTATAAAAAATGGTTTTTAGAGAGGCAAAATCCGCCTATATACAGCAGATCCAGAAAGTAAGACATTAATTAGTTGCTTTTAATAGAGAAAAGCTCCAATTTCCGCATTCTTATTTTATTCCGCAGGCAAAAATCAACGCCTCAAAAATATATAGTAAAATAGCTTTATTTAGGCGCTTCCTTAACATTTATTTATTTGCTGCAAATACAGTCGCTGTCTTACTTTGGTTATATTTGTTGGGCTTAAAAAATTCAGTAATAACTTAACAATACAGCTGCCTATGGCTTTTGAAATCACAGAAGAGTTGATCGAACAGATCGAAAATCTGATTGAAGCTAAGGACGATGCCCATATCCTCGATCTTCTGGAGGAAGTGCACCATGCAGATATTGCTGAAATTTTTGACGAGCTCAATACAGAAGAAGCCACATATCTCATAAAACTTCTTGATAGTGAGAAAACTTCTGAAGCTCTTATGGAGCTTGATGAAGATGTGCGTGAGCGACTTCTTGACAACCTTTCTCCAGAAGAGATCGCCAGTGAACTAGATCAACTAGACACAGATGATGCGGTAGATTTTATATCAGAACTGGATGAAGAGATTCAGAAAAAGGTAATAGACGCTATAGAAGACGACCAGCACGCGCAGGATATCATAGAGATGCTGCGGTATGATGAGAATTCTGCCGGTGGCCTTATGGCGAAAGAACTGGTGCGTGTACATGAAAACTGGACGGTAGCAGGTTGCGTGCGTAAAATGCGAGTACAGGCTCAAAATGTAACCCGAGTACATTCGGTTTACGTGGTTGAGAAAAATGATAAGCTTATAGGCAGACTTTCTTTAAAAGACCTGCTAACTGCAGATACTAAAGCAAAAATAGCAGATATTTATATCCCTAACGTTGATGCCGTAAATGTAAAAGACCCGGCAGAAGATGTTGCTAAACTTATGCAGAAATATGACCTTGAGGCTGTTCCTGTTGTAAATGATGCGGGTATATTACTAGGAAGAATCACAATTGATGATATTGTAGATTTCATTCGTGACGAGGCAGATAAAGATTATCAAATGGCGGCCGGTATTTCACAGGATGTTGAGGCAGATGATAACTTATTTAAACTTACGCGTGCAAGATTACCATGGTTGCTCATTGGGATGTTTGGCGGTTTAGGGGCTGCGAGTATTATAACAGGCTTCAACGATATATTTGTCACTTTCCCAAAATTATTGGTTTTTGTACCGCTTATACAGGCAACCGCTGGTAACGTAGGCGTACAATCTAGCGCTATTGTAGTACAAGGTCTGGCTAATGATTCACTAAAAGGTAATATTGCTAGCAGATTACTTAAAGAATCTGCTTTAGCCTTAATTAATGGTCTCGCGATTGCTATGGTGGTTCTAGTGATAAGTCATTTTGCATTTAAAACTTCATATCTGGAATCTGTGAGTATTGGGATTGCTATAATCGCGGTGATCATTCTCGCCGCTTTAATTGGTACTTTTATACCTATAATCCTTGACAAAAGAGGCATTGATCCAGCTGTAGCAACTGGCCCATTTATCACCACCAGCAATGATGTTTTTGGAATACTTACCTACTTCCTGATCGCAAAAATGGTTTTGGGTTTTTAAATAAACTCTTTTATTTAACCATCTCTGTAAAAAGAGAGATCATTAAATTTGAAGTATGCAATCTAATACCTACACTCTTGAGATCACCGTTACCGAAGATGCAATAGATCAATTGGGTCATGTTAATAACGTGCAATATCTACAATGGATTCAGGATGTTGCTGAGGCTCACTGGTTACATGCTACAACAGAAGATATTCAGAAAGAATACGTGTGGGTCGCACTTGAACATAATATTAAATATCACAATCCGTCATTTAAAGGAGAAAAACTTACACTCAAGACCTGGGTAGATAGTTTTGAAGGAGTGAGAAGCATACGCCACGTTGAGATCATTAGAAACAGTGATCAAAAGAAACTGGTTTCCTCTATAACACAATGGTGTCTCCTACATATGCCAGAAGGGCGACCTATGCGTATACCTGCCCTGGTTAGTGACTTATTTTAATTCTTATGAAGACAATCAACTTAACAGATAAATTTTCAAAATTTAAAGATCAATGGCATCCTCACCAGATTGCTGTAGTAGATAATATGCAGGTTCTTCTGGCCAAATTAAAAGATGAGTTTGTATGGCACAAACACGACGATGAGGAGGAGCTTTTTCAGGTTGTAAAAGGCACGTTGATCATGAAATTCCGCGAAAGCGAACAAACCATTAAAGCTGGGGAACTCATTGTTGTTCCCAAAGGTGTAGAGCATTGCCCTATGACAAAAGATGGCGAAGAAGTGCATGTTCTTCTTTTTGAAAAGCTAACTACAAAGCACACCGGCGATGTGCAACATGAGAAAACCCAAACTGTTTATCCTAAAATTTAAAAATGCATATACTTCATCTAGACTCTAATCACCCTTTATTAATTCAACAATTAGAAGAAGCCGGTTTTGAAAATTCTGAAGATTATACTTCTACAAAACAGGAGGTAGAAGATAAGATCGAGAACTACCAGGGTATTGTTATAAGAAGTAGGTTTAAAATAGACAAAACCTTCCTAAACAAGGCAAAAAACCTCCGCTTTATTGCGAGAGTTGGTGCGGGTTTAGAAAGTATTGATGAAGATTATGCCGCAGAAAAAGGCGTGCAGCTTATCGCAGCGCCAGAAGGTAATCGCAATGCCGTGGGCGAGCATTCTTTAGGCCTGCTTTTATCACTGTTTAACAAACTTAATCAGGCTGATGCCGAAGTACGAGCAGGAAAATGGAACCGGGAAAGCAATCGCGGACTAGAACTTGAAGGTAAAACTGTGGGACTTATTGGTTATGGCAATATGGGTAAGGCTTTCGCCAAAAAGCTGCAGGGCTTTGACTGTACAGTGCTATGTTACGACATTAAAGAAAATGTAGGCGATTCTCTGGCAGAACAGGTAAGCTCAGAAGAATTGCAAAAAGAGGCAGATGTATTAAGTCTACACACGCCGTGGACACCACTCACAGACAAAATGGTTGATGCCAAGTTTATAAATGCTTTTAAAAAACCATTTTGGCTTATCAATACAGCTCGTGGCAAAAGTGTAGTTACAGCAGATCTGGCACAAGCATTACAAACCCGGAAGATATTAGGAGCAGGTCTTGACGTTCTTGAATATGAAAAACTTTCTTTTGAGAATCTTTTCACTTCTGCAGAAGAAATGCCGGCCCCTTTAAAGTACCTCATAGAGTCTAAAAATGTCATTCTCACTCCACATATTGCGGGCTGGACGGTAGAAAGCAAGATCAAGCTGGCACAGACAATAGTAGATAAAATAAAAGCATCCTTCTTATAAATTACTATCTTCATTATTTATTACTAATAATAGATCATGAAAAATCGAGTAACAGGACTGGGCGGATTCTTTTTTAAAACAAAAGACCCAGACAAGATCAAAAGTTGGTACAAAACCCATCTGGGCATCCCAACAGATCAATATGGGTGGACGTTCTGGTGGCGCGACGAGAACGGTAATAAATTTTCTACGCAGTGGAGTCCTTTTGCAGCAGACACTTCTTATTTCGCTCCCAGCGAAAAACAATTCATGATGAATTTCAGAGTAGAAAGTCTAAAAGAACTCCTTGAAGTTTTAAAAGAAGAGGGCGTAACCATTATAGGCGAAATGGAAGAGTACGATTATGGTAAATTTGGCTGGATACTCGATCCCGAAGGCAACAAGATCGAACTTTGGGAACCTGTAGACAAAGCATTTCTCTAGTACTAACTGCCAGGCAAAAACCACAACAATCTTTTGGAAATTGACATAAGACCTTTTGAGATTCAGGATTATGAGCGCGTTGCTCAAATCTATAAGGATGGTATGGCGACTGGCATTGCCACTTTTGAAACCCAGGTTCCCAGTTATGAACAATGGGACGAAAGATTTATCAAAAAGTGCCGTTATGTTGCCCATGAAAACAACCAAATTTTAGGCTGGTGTGCATTAAGTAAAAAATCAAGTCGCGAGGTGTATAATGGCGTAGCAGAAGTCACTCTTTACATCGCTTCAAAAAATCGGGGAAAAGGCATAGGAAAACGGCTTTTAAGGCACTTAATTCGCCAAAGCGAAGCCGAGAGTTTCTGGACGTTAACCGCTCACATTTTTCCGGAAAATATCGCCAGCATAAAATTGCATGAACAACACGGGTTTAGAAATGTAGGCTATCATGAAAAAGTCGCCATGCGAGACAACAAATGGTTTAATAATCTCATTTTTGAGCGCAGGAGTACAGCTACCAGATTCTTATAATTTAATCTTCTTTTTTAGCATTCTCAAGCTTCTGCTCAAGTTCTGCCTGAAATTCTTCCATTACCGGTTTCACAGTACTTTCCGGGAGATCTGCAATTCTTATATACATCAAGCCATCAATTGCGTTGTTAAATAAAGGATCTACGTTAAACGCCACCACTTTTGCATTTTGCTTAATGTATTTCTTGATAAGAACGGGAAGCCTTAAATTTCCGGTTTCCATCTCTTCTATGAGCTTATCAAATTTATTAAGATCTGCTTCGGTCTCATCAAAAACAAATTCTTTATCGGCGTCTTTCAGTTTTACTTTAAACTCTTTTTTAGGCCTAATGTATTGCGCTATGTAAGGATCGTAGTAATGCGATTTCATAAACTCAATCATCAAAGATTTAGAGAAATTTGAAAATTGATTACTAATACTTACTCCGCCAATTAGGTATTTGTGCTCAGGATAACGCAAAGTTGTATGAACGATCCCGCGCCATAATAAGAATAAAGGCATAGGTCGCTGTTGATATTCTTTAATAATAAACGCACGGCCCATTTCTATGCTTTCGCTCATCATTTTGTGCAACTCTGGCTCAAAGCGAAATAAGCTCTGTAAGTAAAAACCGTCTATGCCCTGTTTTTGAAAAATAACCGAACCAAGACCCATTCTATAAGCACCTGCGATCTTTTTTTGCTCTTCATCCCAAAGAAAAAGGTGATGGTAATATTGATCAAATTCATCCAGATCTGTAGGCTCATTAGTACCCTCGCCTACTTCTCTAAAAGTTATTTCCCGAAGTCGCCCTAATTCTCTTAGTATGTATGGGATTTCCTGCGCTGGCACCAGAAAAACCTCATAGTTCTTACTTTGCAACAGCCGCCTGTCATTTTCCCTAATATCTTCAACCTCCTGTTGTATCAACTCAGCATTTACAGAGTGTGCTATTTTCTTTGGCTCTTTATGCCCCTTTAGTGAATTTAGTGAATGAGGTATGTTGCTTAGAATATTCTTTTTCTCAAAAGTTCGCGCAAGCATATAGGTTTTCTTCCGAAGAAATTCTGTAAAATCATCCAGATTCTCATGCTCGTTTTGCGCCGCTACAGAAATAGGATTACCTATTCTCACACGTATTACCCTGTTTTTTTGAGTTAACAACTCAGAGGGTAATTTAGCTGTACGCATAGTATCACTTATACGCGATAATTGATAGAACAGCCTGCTGTTTTTTGCATGAAAATAAATAGGAACCACAGGAACCTGGGCCTTTTTTACCAGCTTCATCGCTGCCTCTTCCCACGGCCTGTCTATAATAAGTTTATCGTCTTTGTACGTTGAAACCTCACCTGCGGGAAAAATCCCCAGAGGATGCCCGTCACGTAAATGTGTGATTGCCTGTTTAAAACCGGCCAGACTAGATTTTACATCCTTTTTATTCTCAAAAGGATTAACCGGCATTACATAAGGCTTTAAAGGCTCTATGCGGTGCAGCAAAAAGTTTGCAATAATCTTAAAATCCTGCCGTTGCTCCAGCATGAGTTTAAGCAACAAAATACCGTCAATACCGCCTAAAGGATGGTTACTTATCGTTATATAAGCTCCTGATTTAGGCAATCGTTTGAGATCTTCTTCAGGAATTTCAAATTTTATCTGGAATTCATTCAGGATCGCGTTAAGAAATTCAAGGTCTGAAAGGTCCTTATTACGATCGTAGATTTCGTTGGCTTTCGATATTTTGAGTACTTTCATGAGTGTCCACCCCAGAAAGGTTCCTACAAAACCGAATTTATCTACGTTAATGGCTTGCGCAACTTCTTTTGCGGTTACTAATCCCATGAAGTTCTTTAAATGAATTTTTGGCTAGAAAACAAATATAACAAAAATTGAACCTCTTTTATTGCGTTACCAGCTGTACAGTGTTTTCAGTGACCTGTTTTAGGAGCACATTTTTGCCTTCTTCTATGGTTTGCAGCGCTTTCTCTGTAAAATGCCTAATGGTAAATAATTGCACATTTTTGTGAACGGCCACCTTAAAATGTTGCTTTAGCTGAATTAGCAGATCTTCTAAATTCCCATATTTGTCATCGATGCAAACAGAAAAGCTTATTGCAGAATTCTGTATAAGGTCAACCTTCATCTTATGCCTGCCTAATAATTTAAAAACCTCGCCTATATTTTCTTCTATCATAAATGAGAAATCTAGTGATGAAAGCGAGATCAATAATTGATTGTGTTTCGTTATAAAACAAGGCGTTAAAGGTTCTAATAATTCACCTTTTGTAACGCAGGTGCCAGCCGCAAGTGGATCTACAAATGATTTCACATAAAGTGGAATTTCCTTATGCTGCAAAGGCTGCAGGGTTTTGGGGTGAATTACCGTCGCACCGTAGAACGAAAGCTCAATCGCTTCCTGATAAGATATATTATTAAGCAACAATGCATCTTTAAAATAACGCGGGTCTGCACTAAGAACACCGGGAACATCTTTCCAGATAGTAACAGATTTTGCATTTAAACAATACGCCAGAATTGCGGCTGTATAATCGCTGCCTTCTCTGCCCAGCGTGGTGGTAAAACCGTTCTCATCTGAAGCGATAAAACCCTGTGTAACTGTAAAGCCTTTTGGCGAAATTGCTTTTATTAAGGAAGCCTGAGAATCGTCCCATTTAATCTTGCCTTCCCGGTAATTATTGGTCGTTTTTAGGTGATTTCTTATGTCTAAAAGCCGATTTTTATAACCTGTTTTTTCTAGATAATGAGAAATAATTGCTGTACTTAGCAATTCCCCAGTACTAACAACCTGATCGTAAACAAAATTGTAATTGGGTGATTTGTTTCGCTCAAGAAAAGATTTCAGGTCATCAAAATATCCTTCTATTACATTAAGAATTACCTTATGCTGACTTTCAAATAACTCTGCGATTATATCGAGGTGATAGCTGTAAGAATTAGCAATTGCAGCAGCTAAATTTTTAGGATCATCAAAATAGGCGTGCACAACTTCTTCTAGCGCATTTGTGGTTTTACCCATTGCCGAAACTACAATGACCAGATCTTTTTCTGCAGTAGCCTGCAAAACTTTAAACATGTTTGTTACCGCATTGGCATCTTTAACCGAAGCACCACCAAATTTAAAAATCTTCATAGTTGCTAGATCAACTTTCTTCCCTGAAGAAAAGTCTTCATTCTTTCGGCATCCATTTGTACAGTATGCCAGTCTTTTAATATGCTCGCTCCAGAATTTTCATAAAATTTTATCGCTGTCTCATTCCAGTCGAGCACAACCCACTCAACCCGGCGCACACCTTGTTTATGTGCATACTTTATAACTTCAGAATACAGCGCAAGCCCAATCCCTTCTCCTCGCTTTTCCTTTTTTACGATAAGGTCTTCAAGGTGAACAGTCTTACCCTTCCAGGTAGAAAACCTGAAATATAACAGCGCAATACCTACTATTTCCTGGTTATTTTCGGCAATAAAGCAGGTAAAATCGGGATTATTACCGGTGCCGTACGAGATTAGATCATCAACAGTCACTTCTACCGCATGGGGCTCATTTTCAAATTCTGCCAGTTCTTTTATCAATCTGAGCACAGAAGCCATATCGTTTGCTTCTGCTATTCTAATTGTGAAATCCATACTTATTATTTAGGCTTAAAGATACGTTTTCAATTTTTACGAAAAGACCACATGAAATTTCAGACTTTTAATTAATTCATACCTAAAATTCAATTAATCTTAAAAAAGAGGGGGTTTTTCCCCTTTTCAGAACGATTTTAATGCAAAAATGTTAGGTTTTAATTATTATATTTGATTTTACACTAACTAAGGGCTCATGGCAAAAAAAGACGCAGAACTCCCCGAAGAACAAACCTCAAAGATCGAAGCGATAAAGAACCTCATCTTTGGTGAGAATATCGCTCAGTACAATCAGGAATTTGATCAGGTAAAGAAGGAGATCAATAAACGCAAAGAAGAGCTTGAGGTCTATATTGAAGACGTGCGCAAAGAGCTTACGCAAAGCATAGATAATTTAAGCACAGACATTGGCATACGCATCTCTGAGCTTGAAGATACGGTTAGTGAGAAAACTGAAAATCTTGACCATATAAAAGTTGATAAAAAAACTATAGGAGATATGTTTATTTCGCTTGGCGAAAAGATAAAAGCCGGTCAATAAATACTACGCTATGAATACTGAAGATAAACTTGATATTCTTCGGGAGATTCTACTTACTGATGACCGCGAACTGGCACAGCGCATTACCCAAAAGCTGGATAAACTTGAGAAAAGGCAAGGCAATCTTTCTGCACGTGTGCAGCCCATAATAGATGAAAACCTGCAGGAGTTCATTAAAGAAATGCCGCTTACTCTGGGTCCCACCATAACTAAAACCTTACAAACAGAAATCAGGAAATCACAGGATGCGGTGGCAGAAGCGCTTTACCCTGTTATGGGTAAAATGATTAAAAAGTATGTTCAAAATGAAATAAAAGTTCTTCAGGAGAAAATAAATGAGCAAATAAGTCATACCTTTTCTTTTAAAAGATGGGCTGCGGGCTTTAAAAGTAAAAAGAGCCGTGAGCAAGAAGCTGCAGATATACTTGCAGATCAATATAAGGCTCATATTGAGCAGGTGATGGTTATTGAGAAATCATCTGGTATTTTAAAAGGAAATCTGGCAATAACGCAGAAGATAGATCAGGATATGATGGCGGGCATGCTTACAGCTATTAAAAGCTTTGCTGAAGATGCTTTTATAACAGACCAGCAAAATCTTGAAGCTATTGCCTATGATCTTTATACCATACATGTTCAAAATTTTTCGGAATATTATATTGCAGTTATTATATCTGGAATTTATAATGCAACAGTTAAAAGTAAACTTGAAGACATTCTGCTTGACTTTGCACAAAATGAAATAAATGAAGATGATATTAAGGATTTCAGCGCATTTAAATTAAAGCTTACAGAATATTTTAAATATGACATTATCTAAAAAAATTGTACTTATAGGCCATTTTGGAGTGGGAAAATCGTCTCTGGTTCGGCGTTTTGTTGCTAATGAATTCTCTGATGATTATAAAGTTACCATAGGTGTCAATATTTTAAAAAAACAGGTAGATCTTGATGAGAACAGAATGAATCTTATTCTGTGGGATGTTGAAGGAAACGATGAAATGAAAAATTTTAGATCCTCTTATCTTATGGGAGCTTCTGCATTTATATATGTTTTTGATGCTTCCAGACCTATCACCTATCAAGATCTTAAAGTGAATATTGATTACCTTAAAGAGAAATATCCTGATGCTCTTATACAGATCATCGGGAATAAGGTCGATTTGGTCGAACAAGAGCTTATCGAGGAGCGATTAAAAGAAAAAGAAATAAAACAGGCTTATCTTTCTAGTGCAAAAACCGGCCAGAATGTAGAAAAAGTGTTTCACGATCTGGCCATACAATTATCCCTTCATGCTTGAGAAGATTAAACAAGAATACTTTGACAGATCTACACAGATCATACTTATAGATAAAGAGAATACAATTTTAGATAGTGATCACCGCCTTTTTAAATTAAAAACGGGAACCTATCTTCATGATTTTCACGCTTTCTTTTTTACCCTTCTTGATGCTTTTGAAAGCGATGAAAAAACACAATACTTCCCCAGCATTAAGTTTGAAAGAGAGGGTGAAGACCTATTTCTGGATGTAAATTTTACCAGAGAAAGTGACGATAAAGCTTCAATAATTCTTAATGATTGTACAAAGTACTACAAAGACCTGCATCAAATCTATCAAATTAGGAACGAGTCTATATTAAAGTATCGTATCTCTGAAGAGAACAATCGCGTGCTAGAAGAACAACGCAACTTTAAGAATAAGTTTCTTTCTACAATTAGTCACGAGATACGCACACCCATAAATGCAATAAAAGGTTTTCTTGAAATTCTAACACTTACAGAATTAAGCCAGGAACAACTTGATCTTGTCAACATTATACAGAACTCATCAAACAATCTAATTTCTCTTATTGATGATCTTATTGATATTTCACGTATTGAGGCTGGTAAGCTTAAAATAGACAGCAAGCGATTTGATTTTAAAGCTATGATCTCTGCTCTTGAAGAAACCTATTCTTTAAAATGCAGAGAAAAAGGAATAGAATTCAAATTGGCTATCCCAAAGAGTATTCCGCAATATTTAGTAGGAGACGATTTACGAATAAATCAAATTCTTATCAACCTTCTGGAAAATGCATTAAAGTACACAACCAGTGGTCATATCGAGCTAAGAGCCAATATTAAGAAGCAAACCTCATCAACTATAGATCTTAAATTTGAAGTTCAGGATACAGGCTATGGCATTTCTGATAAAGAGATGGAAAACATCTTTATCATGTTCGATAGATTAAAGCGCGGTATCAATGTAGAAGGTAGCGGTCTTGGGTTAAGTATCGCAAAACAACTTGCAGATCTTATGAATGCTGATATTAGCGTAGCTAGTAAAGTAGATGAAGGCTCAACATTTGGTCTTGATATCAAACTTAAAATTTCACATAATCAGAGTAAATCAAGAAAACGCAAATCTAAGTCATTAACAGAACTAGAACCAGATAAAAAGTTCAGAATTTTAATGGCAGAAGATATTGAGATCAACCAGATGCTAATCATGAAAATGTTTAGAACCCATCCTGAATATAGCCTCGACCTTGCAAAAAACGGCGAGATCGCATTAAGATTGATCAAAGAGCGCGAGTACGATCTTATTCTTGCAGATCTTACCATGCCTATTATGGATGGTCTCGATCTTACCCATCATATACGCACCTCAGAGAATCCTAAAATAAGTAAGATACCTATCGTGGCACTTACAGCTCACGCCTCAAATGATGAGAAAGAGCAGACTCTGGCAGCTAGTGTAAACGCTTATTTAGTAAAACCCGTAAATAGTGCACTCCTGTTTGAAACAGTGGCAGAACAGATAAAAAAATCTAAACGTAGTAGAAAGTAAGTTCTATTTCTCTAATAAATAAAGATAGTCTTCAAAATCTATCCCGCCGCTAAATATATCAATTGAGCGTTTGATGATTTTTTGAGCATTCTCAGCAGAAAAACCTAACCCTATTGCGTATTTTTCGATAAGAAAACGCTCGTGATCTTCAATATAATGATCTGCAAATATCATTCTGAATAAATCGTGAAGACGCTCTAGTCTCTTAGCAGAATTGTTAGGAGGATTAATAGGAAATTTATTGGGATCTTCTAATACCTCTTTATACTCTTGCTCGTCAATGTCGAGTTTTATGGCAAAGCGTTTTAGCAACTTTTCTTCTTCACCATTTAAAGCTCCATCAACGGTAGCCATATTAGCAATAGCAGCAAAATGCCCTAGGTTTCTCCTATGCTCACCACTATCAAACAAATCTGTAAAAGACATATTAACATTTTTTTGAGAGTGCAAAGATAATTATTCCGCCAGCTTTAAAAAATCTTACCTTAATTATTTTAACAAAGCACCTATTTCACAGCTGTTCTCAGCACTTACAGCTTAAGAAGATATAATCTTTTCTTAATCCCCATCGTCATAAAATGAACAATGCATAACTTCATTTTACAATGGCAGAACCACTTCTACAATTTAATGAAAAAGGCATTTATTGCGCCGCCGCGAAAGTTTATTTAGACCCATGGAAACCAGTAGACAAGGCTATTATTTCGCATGGCCATGCAGACCACAGCCGCTATGGTCATAAACAATATATTACGCAGCACACTAATGTGCCTATTATAAAACATCGCTTGGGAGACATAGAAGTTTCCGGAAAAGAATTTGGTGAAAGTTTCACGATCAACAACGTAGAATTTAGTTTTCATCCTGCCGGGCATATCATTGGTAGTTCTCAAATACGTGTTGAACATAAAGGTGAAGTCTGGGTTTTTACAGGTGATTACAAAACTGAAGATGATGGCATCGCTGTTCCTTATGAACCTATTCGTTGCGACACGTTTATCACCGAATGCACCTTTGGCCTGCCCGCTTTCAAATGGATTCCACAAGCGCAGGTAATGAATGACATCAATCAATGGTGGGCACAAAATAAAGCTGATGGGAGGACATCCGTTCTTTTCGGCTATTCTCTAGGCAAAGCCCAACGTCTAATCAAACATCTGGACACAAATATTGGGAAAATATACACGCACGGTGCCGTAGAGAATATGAATGAAGTAATTCGCACTTTAGTCGATTTACCCCCCACAGAACGCATTACTCGTGAAACCAAAAAAGAAGAATTAAAAGGCAATATAGTCGTGGCACCCCCAAGCGCTCACGGCAGCCCGTGGTTACGTAAAATGGTGCCTTACGTTACTGCTTCGGCGAGCGGCTGGATGACCTTTCGCGGAGCGCGAAGAAGACGCGCAATCGACAAAGGTTTTGTCCTTTCAGACCACTGTGACTGGCAGGGATTATTACAGAGTATCAAAGAAACGGGTGCGCATAAAATTATCTGTACACATGGCTATACCGATATTTTTTCACGCTTTCTCCGCGAGCAAGGTTATGACGCCCGCACCGAACAAACTCAATACGAAGAAGATGAAGACGGCACTCAAAAAGATAAAGAAAATGAAGATTAATAAATCATTTGTAATTCTCTCCCTTGGGAAGAGATGCCTGAAAGGCAGAGAGGGAAGGTGAGGCATGAAACAATTCGCAGAACTCATACGGCAAATCGACAGCACTAATAAAACCAACTTAAAAGTGGAGGCGTTAGCTGCTTATTTCAGGGAAGCAAACCCTTATGATAAGCTATGGGCGATTGCTATACTTTCACATCGGCGCCCACCGCGTCCTGTAAATACCACATTGTTGCGCACCTGGGCTACTGAATTGGCAAATATTCCGTTATGGTTGTTTGAAGAAAGCTATCATATAGTAGGCGACCTGGCCGAAACAATTGCGCTTATCATTCCCGCTTCTGAAGAAAGCACAGACAAGAGCCTGACCCAATTTCTAGAAGAGATGATTGCCCTCAAGAAAAAAACAGATGAGGAAAAACGCGAGTATCTTTTTACCAACTGGACCGATTTGAATTATTACGAGCGTTTCGTTTTTACGAAATTAATCACCGGCAGTTTTCGTATTGGGGTAAGTCAGAAGTTAATGACGCGTGCGCTGGCAAAAGCTACCGGCATAGATGAAGATATTCTCGCTTATAAACTCATGGGCGATTGGTCACCGCAAAAAACTACCTTTAAAAAGCTGATTTTAGAAGAAAATGAGGAGGATTTTTTAAGTAAACCATTTCCATTTTATTTGGCTTACGCCATTGAGGGCCAACCGGAAGATTTGGGTGATATATCAGACTGGTTTGCTGAGCATAAATGGGATGGCATCCGCTCGCAGGTGATTGTGCGCAATAATGAACTCTTTGTATGGTCACGCGGCGAAGAACTGGTAACCGATAAATACCCAGAATTTCAGACTTTTGTAAACGTGATACCCGATGGAACCGTTCTGGATGGCGAAATTTTGCCTTTTAAAGACGATTTTATAGGCACTTTTAACGATTTACAAACTCGAATTGGGCGAAAGAATATCACTAAAAATCAGCTTAAAAAGACCCCCGTCATCTTAAAAGCCTACGATATTTTAGAATGGAACGGAGAAGATATTCGCAGTTTGGCTTTCGCCGAAAGACGTGAAATTCTGGAAAAACTATATCAGGATGTTAAACATGACGAACTGCCCTTGCACCTTTCTGAAACCATGCAATTTGCAAATTGGCAAGAAGCCGCCGCAGAACGAGAGCGCTCCCGCGAAGTTATGTCTGAAGGCTTGATGCTTAAACGAAAAGACTCACCCTATTTAGTAGGTCGTAAAAAAGGTGATTGGTGGAAGTGGAAGGTCGATCCGCTTACTATCGACGCGGTGCTCACCTACGCCATGCGCGGTCACGGCCGCCGAAGTAATCTATTTACAGATTACACTTTCGGCCTTTGGGATGAAAACAAAGAAGAACTGGTCACTTTCGCGAAAGCATATTCCGGTCTTACCGATGCCGAATTCCGCAGCCTCGATGCCTGGATAAAACGAAATACATTAGAGCGCTTTGGCCCCGTACGCAGTGTGACTCCACATCACGTTTTTGAGATCGCTTTTGAAGGCCTTGCTCCCTCTTCCCGTCACAAAAGCGGTGTCGCAACCCGTTTCCCGCGTATGTTGCGCTGGCGAAAAGACAAAAAAATAGAAGATGCTAATACATTGGAAGATTTAAAATCATTGATACCGAAAGTGGAAAAAGAGAATAATGAAGGGTAAATCAAGAACCTCGGGGCAAGCCCACGAGGTATGAATTGGAAAATCCCTTTTCTATTCGAGGCAAGCCTCGGGGAATTAAACCCTCTGGAGGGATTAAAAAAACCACCCCACCCGTTGGGCACCCCTCCTTAAAAAGGTGGGGAACAGTTAAAAAAGCACCTTCCCTTGTTAAGGGAAGGTGGCTTGAGCGAAGCGAAAGACGGAAGGGTTACAAACTAATACAATGAAAAAGCAAATCTACAACAGAAAAGAACTAGAATCCTTTCGGAAAGATTTGCGCAAACACTTAACTCCAGCCGAAGCTTTTTTGTGGAA
Source organism: Leeuwenhoekiella sp. A16 (assembly GCF_047946675.1). GTDB lineage: Bacteria > Bacteroidota > Bacteroidia > Flavobacteriales > Flavobacteriaceae > Leeuwenhoekiella. The sequence continues at coordinate 2,022,155 of NZ_CP172313.1, read as the reverse complement.
ACATTTAAAAAGCTCTCAATTAGAAGGAAGAAAATTTAGAAGACAGCATAGTATTGAAAATTATATAGTAGATTTTTATTGTCCGGGTGAAAAGCTCATTATAGAATTAGATGGTCAGGTACATATGAATCCCACAGCCGAAAAATATGATTTGAAAAGAACAGCCAGATTAGAAGAACTCGGTTTTGCAGTAATTCGATTTGAAAATAAAATGGTTTTTGATTTGTTGCCGTCTGTGTTGCAAGAGATAAAAGATAATTTTAAAAAGTAAAGAACCACCCCGCCCGATTTTCATCGGGCACCTCTCCTTTTTAAAGAGGGGAACTAAAAAAAGCTCCTTCCCTTGCCAAGGGAAGGTGTCTTGAGCGAAGCGAAAAGACGGAAGGGTTTTAATTATGACAGAAAAGCAACTTTATAATATCCCCGAGTCCTGGTTTAAAAACCAAAAATGGAAACCTTTTCCCTTTCAGCGGGAAACCTGGCAGGCATTTTTGGATTGTAAAAACGGACTCCTAAACGCGCCCACAGGAAGCGGGAAAACCTATGCGCTCTGGATTCCAATTGTGCTTGATTACATAAGAAGCAATCCCGATTATAAAACCAAACATAAAAAAGGACTTAAAGCGATTTGGATTACACCATTACGCTCTCTATCTGTGGAAATTGCACAGGCTTCTCAACGCTTTGCTGATGAAATAGGAACTCAGATTACCGTAGGGATTCGTTCTGGGGACACGAGCATGGCCGAACGAGCCAAGCAGAAAAAGCAAATGCCAGACCTTCTTATCACCACTCCGGAAAGTTTGCATCTTTTACTTTCATCAAAAGGTTATGACAAAACCTTTAAAGACTGCTCTGCCATTGTGATTGACGAGTGGCACGAATTGCTAGGCACAAAGCGCGGCGTACAGACAGAACTCGCCCTTTCCAGATTAAAAACCATCGCTCCTAAACTGCGCATCTGGGGAATTTCGGCAACCATAGGAAATTTGCAACAAGCACGTGAGGTATTGTTGGGACCAGAATCACCGGCGTTGGAAAATTCAGTTTTAATTAAAGCAGAAATCGATAAAAAAATAAGAGTTGACAGTATTATTCCGGAGAAAATGGAAACATTTCCCTGGCGCGGTCATCTGGGTTTGCACTTGCTTGATGAAGTCGTACCCATCATCAAGAAGAGTAAAACGACCCTTCTTTTTACAAACACACGTGGACAGTGCGAAATCTGGTTTCAGCGGTTGATAAATAAATATCCAGAGTTTGCAGGTGAGGTTGCGATGCATCACGGGAGCATCAACAAAGAGACAAGACTTTGGGTAGAAGAAGCTATTCGTAATGAAAGTCTCAAAGCAGTCGTTTGTACATCTAGTCTTGATCTGGGCGTCGATTTTACGCCGGTTGAGACGATTATTCAAATAGGCGGACCTAAAGGTGTAGCTCGTTTTTTGCAACGTGCCGGGCGTAGTGGTCACCAGCCGGGAAAAGAAAGTGTTATTTATTTTTTACCTACCCACGCTATCGAACTTATTGAAGCTTCGGCTTTAGGGGAAGCTGTAAAAAAACAGGTAGTAGAAGATAGAATTCCGTATCTGCTTAGTTTTGATGTTTTGGTACAATATTTAACCACGCTGGCGGTTTCTGACGGATTTTATCCCAATGAAATTTGGCCGGAGATTAAATCTACTTTTTGTTTTCAGACAATGAGCGAAGACCAATGGCGGTGGATTCTCAATTTTATTACCAAAGGCAGCCAATCGCTGAAAGCGTATGACGAATATAAAAAAGTTGAGATAGAAGACAACGGCTTATTTAAAGTCAACAACCGCGGCATCGCCATGCGACACCGTTTGCAAATAGGTACTATTGTAGGTGATGCCGCAATGGCTGTAAAATATTTAAAGGGCGGATTCATTGGCAGTATTGAAGAATGGTTTATTTCTAAATTAAATCCGGGAGATGTTTTCACTTTTGCCGGTAGAACTCTTGAATTATACCGCATCAAGAATATGCAGGTTTTGGTTAAAAAAGCCAAAGTAAAAAACGCTCGCATTGTGAGTTGGATGGGCGGAAGATTAACACTTTCCGCACAAATGAGCGAATTGTTACGGCAAGAATTATACTCGGCAAATGAACCTGCTCAAAATCAAAGTAGAGAATTGCGTGCCTTGCAACATATTTTTTCGCGACAGCGAAAAGAATCAATTGTTCCTAATGCTGATCAGTTTTTAATTGAAACTTTTCAAAGCAGGGAAGGTTTTCATCATATTTTCTATCCTTTTGAAGGGCGGTTTGTGCATGAAGCGCTGGGTAGTTTGCTGGCCTATCGCATTAGTTTGCTTTCTCCTACTTCTTTTAGCATTGCATTTAATGATTATGGTTTTGAAATTCTTTCAGACCAGCAGATTGATCTGCAACAGGTTTTAGATAATGACCTTTTTACGCCTGATTTTCTTCTTGATGATCTGCAAAAGAGCTTGAATTCTACAGAAATGGCTCGCCGTAAATTTCGTGATATCGCTGTGATTGCCGGGATGGTGTTCACGGGTTATCCCGGTAAGGTTGTAAAAAGCAAGCACCTTCAAAGTAATAGTCAGTTACTATTTGAGGTTTTTCGGGATTATGAACCTGAAAACCTCCTTTTTCAGCAGGCTTATCGCGAAACTTTTGAACATCAACTGGAAGAAGGCCGCTTACGCATTGCCTTAGAACGCATAGAAAATCAGGAAATAGTGATCAAATATTGCGAAAAACCAACTCCTTTTTCATTCCCAATCATCACAGACCGCTTGCGCGAAAAACTATCCAGCGAGAAACTCGAAGACCAGATCAAAAAGATGCTTACGTATCTGGATAAAATATAACGTCTGACCGGTAAGGTCAATGACAGACCTGCAAGGTTTTGATAACCTTGTAGGTCTAATGCGAATGCGTATCAAAATGGAAAACCTACAAGGTCTTGAAGACCTTGCAGGTTGAGCTGTATGTTTTCGGGTTAGTACAAATTCCCCTACTTTTCAAGGAGGGGTGGCTCAAGCGTAAGATTGAGACGGGGTGGTTCAGGGTTAACCCTTCCGTCTTTCGCTTAAAGCGAATCCACCTTCCCTTCTGAAGGGAAGGAACTTCAAAAAATTAAAATGGGTAAACTCCTTAGTGATGTGGTTAACACATTTTAGCTATGGATTAAGAAGAAAATAACACCTTCAATTTCGGCTTAAGCCGCATTCTTGCTAGCTTTATAAAAACTAACAATCATGAAAAAAGTACAACCATATTTAACCTTTAGAGGAAACTGTCAGGAAGCCCTGAATTTTTACAGGGATTGTTTTGATGCAGAGATTCAGAATAAGGAAACGTATGAAGGAAAAGAAATTGACATTCCCGAAAATTACAGAAACAAGTTGCAGCATGCCGAACTGAAAGGTAAGGGGATCCACATAATGGCCTACGATGCCGCCCCAGATACGCCGTTAAATGAAGGCAATCAGATTTCGCTCAGCGTTGATCTGGACAGTAAAGAGGAAACAGATGAACTTTTTGAGAAATTATCTCAAGGTGGCCGTATCGACACTCCTTTACAAGAAACGAGTTGGAACGCATACTACACTAGATTTCACGATAAATTCGGAATCTCCTGGATGCTGAATTATCAGGAAAATTAGATTTATTTGAATTAGCCTAAAAAAGCCTGCTTTTAAAGCGGGCTTTTTTATTTATATCGCCATTCACTCATAAGTTTTAAAGCCTATTTTTTGAATGAAAAAGCAGAACTTTGCAGGCGCTATGACAGAGAAAATTTCAATTAATGACAACACATTCGGCTTACATCCCTGCGGAGTGATTTTCTGGGAAGAACAGAATATGCTGCTTATTGCAGATGTACATTTGGGCAAGGTTTCCCATTTCAGGAAATACGGTAGTGCCGTTCCTGCAAAAGCAATTCATAAAAATTTTACTGAGCTTACTAAAGTCGTCAATCACTTTTCGCCTAAAATCATTTGTTTTCTGGGTGATTTATTTCATAGTTCGCTAAATTCTGAATGGCAGCTTTTTGAAAATTGGGTGCTGCAAACGCAACGTAAAATTATTCTCATAGCCGGTAATCACGATATTATTTCGCCTCTTAAATATGAAGAAATTGGTATACGCATACATTCAGAATGGGTTTTAGAAAACTTTCTGCTTACACACCATCCTGAAGAACGCGAAGACTTTTTTAATTTCTCAGGTCACATTCATCCGGGTATCAGACTGTCTGGTTTTGGCGGTAGAAGCCTTAAACTTTCCTGTTTTTTCAAGACCAAAAATCAGCTTATTTTACCCGCTTTTGGCACCTTTACGGGCAATTTTTATTTAAACCCAAAACCCGGAGATCAGGTTTTTGCGATAACTAAAAATGAGGTAATTTTAGTAACTAACTAATTTATATGCTCACAAATCAAAAGCATCTTTTTGAGCTTGATGAAGATATCACATACCTCAACGGCGCGTACATGTCTCCCCAACTTAAAAGTGTAACTGCACTGGGAATAGAGAGCTTAAAGCGAAAAGCGAAACCCTACTCTATCACGCCTGAGGATTTTATTGAAATTCGCAATCCGTTAAAAAAACGCTTTGCTCAATTGATCAAAGCTTCTGATTATCAGGATATCGCGATCATACCGTCGGTTTCTTACGGAATGGCAAACGTGGCCAACAGCCTGAATTTAAAACCAACTGACGAAATTTTAGTAGCGCATGAGCAATTTCCCAGTAATATTTATTCCTGGCAGCATCTGGCAGAACGCACCGGTGCGAAGATCATTAATATTGAACCTCCCACGGAATTAAAAGATCGAGGGCGACTTTGGAATGAAAAAATTCTAAATGCCATTAATCCCAATACAGCTTTAGTCGCTCTAGCACATTGCCATTGGGCAGACGGAACCCGGTTTCAATTGGCAAAAATCGGTGAAAAAGTGCATAAAAAAGGCGGTAAATTAGTCATTGACGGTACACAAAGTGTAGGTGCTTTTCCTTTTTCTGTAGCAGAAATCAAACCTGATGCTTTGATCTGCGGCGGTTACAAATGGTTGTTAGGACCATATTCGCTTGGCGTAGCTTATTATGCCGAATCTCTCCATTACGGAAACCCCATTGAACACAACTGGATGAATCGCGCAGACAGTGAAGACTTTTCACTGCTCACAAATTACCAGGAAAATTATCAGTCGAGAGCAGGAAGATTTTCTGTAGGAGAATCAAGTAATTTTGTGCTAACACCCATGCTTACCCAATCGATTGAGCAATTGATAGAATGGACACCTCAGGCCATTCAGGAGTATTGCAAAGAGATTTCGCAGGAAGCTGTTTCCGCTTTACGCGAAATGGGCTGCTATATTGAAGAAGATGGGTATCGCGGGCAACACCTTTTTGGTATTTATCTTCCACAAACAATTTCTATAGACAAAGTAAAGGCTGCACTTTCTAAAGAAAAAATTCTGGTCTCTTATCGTGGGAATGCCATCCGCGTTTCACCACATGTTTACAATACGGCTGAGGATTTTGAAAAGCTGATCTCAGTTTTTAAAACTCTACTATGAAAAAGAAAAAACTCGCGTTACTCAATCTATTCTCGGTAATTCTGGTTATTGTCGTAAATGCTGCTTCGCAGATTCTGCGTTTTAATGACACTACAAATGGAGAAGTAAGTTATAAGTATTTTAACCTGTTTACACCAGCCGATTATGCTTTTGCTATCTGGGGAGTCATCTTTCTGGGATTAATCGCTTATTCCGTTTTTCAGGTAAAAAGAGCCTTTTTTAGCCATAAAAACACCGATTTTATTGAACAGACCGGTTATTGGTTTGCGCTTGCCAATTTTCTCACCACTGCGTGGGTTTTTGCATTTACCTATGAATACATCGGGCTTTCGGTATTGATAATGATTGGAATACTAGTGAGCCTGCTCAAAGTTGTAATCAATACAAACATGGAACGTTGGGATGCGCCGCTAAAAGTGATCGCTTTTGTGTGGTGGCCTATTTGCTTTTATTCGGGTTGGATTGCCGTAGCGACCATTGCCAATATCGCTTCCTTTTTGGTGAAAATAGATCTTGCCGGTTCTCATCTTAATCAGATCGTCTGGACGATGATTATGATCACGGTTGCCGTTTTCATCAACATGCTCATGATCAATCTGCGAAACATGCGAGAATTTGCTCTTGTAGGTGCATGGGCACTATTTGCCCTGTTCATCAAGCATAATGGAAGCATTAATGCGATAGCTTATTATGCGCTCTGCGGAAGCATTTTATTGATTATCGCAGCTGGCATTCATGGTTATAAAAACAGAGATACGAGTCCGTTGGCGAAGTTGAAAGAAAGAAGGTAATTAAAAGAAGTTCTTGATACGTTTTTCTTTCGCATTGAGCGAAAAAAAAAACACTCGAACTGACAAAACGGAAATTACTATTGATTTAGTTCAAACTGTATCACCTCATCCTTTACAACTTGTATAGAACTGAAATCGGGATGAAAAGGGTTTATTAAAAGATTATACTCTTTCTCATAAATATTTAAAGGTAGACGGGCGGAAGGAACTGCCAGAACCAGGGAATTTCGCTGTTGCGCCCATAATGTACCCAATTGCTGTGTGCTTTTAGGATGCGGGCGATTATACCAAAACTCAGGTAGATCTTCTCTTTCTAGGCGTATTATTTCTGATTGAATATCTAATTCTGCAATCCTCCATTCAAAATCTGAAACTGCAGCACCGCGAATTGATAGATGCTCTACCATACTTAGCGATAAACAATTACTGCAATATATTAAAGGTGTACCCACCCTGTTCCATCTGGCGCCACCGGGCCCCCAGCCCAAAGCAGAATGATTTTCCCGATCCTGATAAATTCTGTAAAAAATCATTAAATATAGCTTCCCCAGGCAAGTGCGTCTAAGGCTTCATCAACAAGTTCCAGCCCTCTGGGATCTTGCAGAAGTTCTTTAGGCTTATCATCTCCCAACGCATAATTATCCGTCTCAAGCCAATTAATAAATTTCTCTTCAGAACCAAAAACTGAAATTCCTTTTTCAATAAGCTCTTCTATATCATATACCATTTTAGAACTCAAAATGCCCAATTTACCATCTGCTGATTTCCATCTTGATACTGTGGAAGGATTAACATCTAAAATTTTTGCCTTTTCATCCTGATTTAAATTCAGGAAATCAAGAACAGGTAATGCCTGGCTATACGCTAATCGACCTACTCGCCAATTAGCTTCACTTTTAACGGTTTTACTAAGTAGAGAACGAGACTTGGGTTTACCAATCGTTCTTTTGCTTCCTGCAGATTTAAGTGATGTACTCATTATTCCTAATTGAGATTAAATAATATTGCAAATGCAATTTATTAAAAAAGCAGGACATTAAGAAGTACATGGACCTTTATTCTTTTATTAAACAACTGTTCTTGATATATTTTCTTTCGCTTTTGAGCGAAAAAAAACTCGAACTGACAACACGGGAAGTCACTTCGAGTGAATTTAACGGAGCGATAGCGCAGGTAAATTTGTATCGAGAAACAGGTTAATTAATCAACCACGCGAATAACAAAATAATTTTTCTTACCTCGCTGTAGCAGTATAAAACGGTCATTGATAAGATCTTCTGCGCCTACGCTGTAATCTTCAGCTATTTTCTCTTTATTTACTGAAATGGAGTTTTCTTTTAAAGCTCTGCGCACTTCGCCGTTTGATTTTAAAAAACCTGATTTTTCGGCTAAAAGAGTAATTATTTCTACTCCTGAGGCGATTTCTGAACGGTTTATTTCGGCTTGAGGAACACCTTCAAAAACATCTAAAAACGTCTTTTCGTTAAGCGATTTTAAGTCGGCGCTAGTAGATTTTCCAAATAAAATCTCTGAAGCCTTTACAGCATTTTCCAGATCTTCCTGGCTATGAACGGTAACTGTAACTTCTTCGGCTAAACGTTTTTGTAAACTGCGCTGGTGGGGCGCTTCGTTATGTTCTGCAATTAATTTTTCAATTTCCTCTTTATCTAAAAAAGTAAAGATCTTGATATATTTAGCTGCGTCTTCGTCGCTGGTATTTAACCAATATTGATAGAATTTATAAGGCGAAGTTCTTTCCGAGTCAAGCCAAACATTGCCGCCTTCACTTTTACCAAACTTGCTTCCGTCTGACTTTGTAATTAACGGGCAAGTAAGCGCATAACCTTTGCCCTCACCTATTCTGCGTATCATTTCGGTACCGGTAGTGATATTTCCCCACTGGTCGCTACCGCCCATTTGCAGTGTGCAATTTTCGTTTTTATATAAATGATAGAAATCGTAACCCTGAACGAGTTGATAAGTAAATTCAGTAAATGACATCCCTTCTGTAGACTCACCTGAAAGCCTATTTTTCACAGAATCTTTAGACATCATGTAATTCACAGTAATGTGTTTACCCACATCACGAATGAAATCAAGAAAAGTAAAATCTTTCATCCAGTCGTAATTATTGACCATTACGGCTTGATTTTTTTCGCCTGAGCTAAAATCGAGAAACTGAGAAAGTTGTTTCTTTACCGCTTCCTGATTGTGTCGCAAAGTTGCTTCATCAAGCAAATTACGCTCGCTTGATTTACCAGAAGGATCACCAATCATTCCCGTTGCACCACCCACCAGCGCAAAAGGTTTGTGCCCGGCACGTTGATAATGAGCAAGAAGCATGATAGGCACAAGATTACCAATATGCAGACTGTCTGCCGTGGGGTCAAAACCTATGTATGCAGCACGCATTTCTTCCATTAAATGTTCTTCTGTACCCGGCATCACGTCGTGTATCATTCCGCGCCACTGCAACTCTTCTATAAAATTCTTGATCATGTCTTGTAAATTTTTCAACTTAAACTAAGCGGCGCAAATATAAATATATTGATGCTTTAAGCCCCACAGAAATCAATTTGTATGCTTCAATGAATTGATTAATTATGAAGATCCTCTTTTAATCCGGAAATTCTACGCAAGCTCACGAATTATGAATCGGAAAATTCTTTATATATTCGAGGCAATCCTCGGGGAATTATACCCTCTGGAGAGATTAACTTAGCCGCATGATTTTAGTTACCGGAGGAACAGGTTTAGTAGGCTCTCATTTACTGTGGGAACTCACTCAAACCAGCAACTTACCTATCAAAGCCACGTATCGTACCGAAACGAGCAAAGAGCCTGTTTTAGCATTATTTCGCTGGAAAGCTCAAGACGAAAAAACAGCTCAAGAGAATTTTGACAAAATAGATTGGGTGCAGGCAGATGTGACAGATGTCGGGGCTTTGACCAATGCTTTTGAAAATGTAGATTACGTATATCACTGCGCAGCTTTGGTGTCTTTTAATCCGAAGCGTTTGCACGAACTTCAAAAAATAAATATTGAGGGAACTGCAAATATGGTCAACCTGAGCTTAAGCTGTAAGGTTAGGAAATTTTGCTATGTAAGTTCTGTTGCCGCTCTGGGCGAAACTGAAAATGGAACCGCAGTAACCGAAGAAACTCATTGGGATCCCAGCAAAGAGAATTCGGTTTATAGTATTTCTAAATATGCTTCAGAAATGGAAGTCTGGCGGGGTACACAGGAAGGTCTGGACGTTGTGATCGTAAATCCCGGAGTTATTCTGGGAGAAGGTTTTTACAATTCTGGCAGCGGTAAAATGTTTTCGCAAATAGCGAAAGGTTTAAAATACTGCGTTCCCGGAAGTACAGGTTTTGTTGATGTGAAAGATGTGGTTTCGGCAATGCTTACTTTAATGGCCAGCGAAATTAAAAATGAAGGTTTTATTCTGGTAGCTGAAAATCTAAAATTTAAAATCCTTTTTGATAAAATATCGACCAGATTAGGCAAAAAATCGCCTCAAAACATGCTAAAATCGTGGCAATTAAACCTAGCTTGGAGAATAGACTGGTTCCTGAATACTTTTTTTGGCACCAGGCGCCGACTTACAAAATCTACGGCAAATTCAGCTTTAACTGATACGGTGTATGATTCTTCTAAAATTGAAGAACAGCTCTTTTTTAAGTTTACGCCTATTAAAGAAAGCATTGAAAGAATCGCTTCTCACTTTAAAAGCCAGCTAAAGAATTGAGTCCTTTACCTCTCTTCTTTCAGGAGGTGTAAGATTTGGGTTTCTTCTTTGCGGGACATCTTTACCCTCATCTTTTAAAAGTTGAGCTTTTGCACGCGCTATACTATCGCTTACTTTTTTAATGCTATCAACTTCTGAACGCTTGGTTTCAAGTCGTTTATTTACTCTTTCCCAAATCTGACCATAAGTATTAAAATCAACTGTATAGTATGTTAGGCTTTGTGCTAATTGTGTGCTGTCTATGTTATATTTCTCGTAAACAAAATTCTCTGGTTTGATTCCGGCAACTTTTAATTTAGGTACACTGTAACTGCGCGCTGCATTGATTAGTGATACATCGTAAAGTATATCTACCATTTTATCTTTATCTATAAGATTGTCTGGTTTTTCAGGTCTTTCTACATCCTGACAACTCAAACACAAAAGAGCGATACAAAAGAAAATGTATTTTATCATCGGTCAAAGGTTAATCGCTGCCCAAAACGTTCATTGTATACTTTAAAGTTTTTATACGCCAGTTTACCGTTAACAAAAGTATGCGAGATACGAGATTTAAAGGTATTACCTTCAAAAGGTGACCATTTGCATTTATAAAGAATATTGTCTTTTGTAACCGTCCATGGGTTATTAAGATCTACCAGCACAAGATCTGCATGATACCCGGGTTTTATAAAACCACGTTTTTCTATCTGAAACAGGATTGCGGGATTATGACTCATTTTTTCGGCAATCTTCTCAAGGCTTATTCTGCCTCTGTGATACATCTCGAGCATAGCAGGAAGCGCATGCTGCACAAGCGGGCCGCCACTGGGAGCTTTAGTATAAACGTTTTTCTTTTCTTCAAGCGTATGTGGTGCGTGATCTGAAGCTATAACATCTATGCGATCGTCAAGCAGTGCTTCCCAAAGTCCTTCTTTGTCTTCTTTGGTCTTAACAGCGGGATTCCATTTAATGAGGGTTTTCTTTTCATCATAATCAGCATCTGTAAACCATAGATGATGAATACAAACCTCTGCGGTGATTTTCTTGTCTTTTAGGGGGATTTTGTTGCTAAAAAGACTGGTTTCTTTAGCCGTTGACAAATGGAAAACATGTAAACGCGCCCCGGTTTTTTTAGCAAGAGCTATAGCTTTTGATGATGAAATATAACAAGCTTCCTCACTTCTAATAATGGGATGCATGTTAATAGGAATATCATCACCATAGCGTTCTTTATAGATCTCAAGATTTTTTCTAATAGTAGCCTCATCTTCACAGTGGGCAGAGATTAACAGATCTGTACTGCTAAAAATCTTTTCAAGTACTTTACTGTCATCAACAAGCATGTCGCCCGTTGAACTACCTAAAAATAATTTAAGGCCGGCTACTGTCTTTTTATCAACCTTTTTAATCTCTTCAAGATTATCGTTTGTACCGCCAAACATAAATGAATAGTTGGCGTGCGAACTTTTAGCCGCTCTGGCAAACTTATCTTCCAGCTTTTCTATAGTGGTCGTTTGCGGCAATGTGTTAGGCATTTCTATAAAAGAAGTTATACCGCCTGCCACTGCTGCCTTAGATTCTGATTCTATAGTTGCTTTGTGCATAAGACCGGGTTCTCTAAAGTGAACCTGATCATCTATCACCCCGGGAAATAAGTGTTGCCCTTCTGCATCAAAAATGTGTACATCTGGAGATTTTACACTTATGTATTTCCCTACTTCTATTATAATCCCGTCCTCAATATAAACGTCGCCTTGTATAATCTCGCCTTCGTTTACAATATTGGCATCTTTAATTAAAACCTTTTCCATATCAAATTTCATACTTGCTGAACAAGCTTTTGATTTTCATTCGTATCACCCCAAAAACGGCTTCAGAAATAATATTTTTACTCATTTTACTCGTACCTCGGGTACGATCTACAAAAATAACCGGAATTTCTTCTATTTTAAATCCTAGTAAATGCGCTTTAAATTTCATTTCAATTTGAAACGCATACCCCATAAATCTTATCTTATCCAGATTTATGGCTTCTAGTACTTTTCGCTTATAGCAAACAAAACCTGCTGTTGTATCGCTAATATCCATCCCTGTGATAAAGCGCACATACTTAGACGCAATGTAAGAAAGTAACACACGCCCCATAGGCCAATTCACGACATTAACACCTGTTTTATATCTTGAGCCTATTGCCATATCTGCCCCTTTTTTCGCGCAAGCGTTATACAAGCGTATCAAATCGTTAGGTGAATGCGAAAAATCTGCATCCATCTCAAAAATATAATCGTAATCTCTGGCTAAAGCCCATGAGAATCCCGCTGTATAGGCCGTGCCCAGACCCAGCTTGCCAGACCTTTGTAACAGATATAAATGCCCTGTAAACTCTTGCATCAGGCTTTTTATTATCTCTGCAGTCCCATCAGGTGAATTATCATCTACAACCAGTATAGAGAACGTGCGTTGCTGCGCAAAAACATTACGTACAAGCTTCTCAATATTTTCTGCTTCGTTATATGTAGGGATTACGACGAGCGAACGTGCCATCAAAAAGTATTTGAGGCAAATGTAATTATTTTGATTCTATAAACTACTTGTGCACCATATCAAAACCCGTGAATTGTATTAATTTTGCTTATACTAAAATCGGCAGTTTGGAAGCTATAGAGCGCACCTTAATCAACAATGACTGGATCACCTTAATACTGGTGTTCTGTTTAATATTACTGGCAGTTGCAAAGCTGGCCTTTGAAGGTTATTTTGTTGATTTTGCTGAGCTTGCCTTTAACGAGAAATACCTCTTAAAAACGAGTAAGAATGTAAAATTTGAAACCCCTTTTAACTTGCTGTTATTTGGAGTACAGCTTTTATCTGTTTCTTTATTCATCTATCTCATCATAGCAAAATTTGAAGTTTTAAGCTTTACAGTGGCGCCCAGTCTCATGTTTTTGCGAATCTTTATTTTTTACGGTCTCTTTATAGGTGTAAAATACCTGCTTGAGAAAATGACTGCGGTTTTATTTGATGGTGAGAAAGAATTAAGCACCTATCACTACTACAAATTTGTTTACCGCAACTATGGCGCGATATTTCTTATACCCATAAATGCGATGCTTGTTTACTCTTTACAACCACCTCTTTATGTAATTGGGATAATTATAGGGATAGTACTTGTATTTAACGCCATCACTCTTTTTAATACGTTGCGTAAATATGAAAAGTTGATCTACAGTAATCTGTTTTATTTTATTTTGTACCTTTGCGCTTTTGAAATTGCCCCCTATTTCATTTTATTTAAGTTGCTTAGCATCGATGTATAAGCATTAAAATTGAACTCTATGAAAGTGAAGACAATTTTGGTCTCCCAACCAGAGCCAAAAGTAGAAAACTCTCCTTATTTTGAACTAGAAGAAAAAAAACGCGTAAAAATTGATTTTATTCCCTTTATTCACGTGGAGGGTGTACCAGGGAAAGAAGTCCGTCATCAAAAGATCGACCTCAAAGACTATTCAGCGATCATTCTAACCAGCCGTAATGCTGTAGATCATTTCTTTAGAATCGCAGAAGAGATGCGTTTTAAAGTTCCTGATACCCTAAAATATTTTTGCCAGAGTGAAGCAGTTGCTTACTATCTTCAAAAGTATGTGGTTTACCGCAAACGCAAGATCTATGTAGGCAAGCGCACCTTTGCAGAGATGGCACCTATTCTTAAAAAATATAAGAATGAGAAATTTTTGCTTCCGTCTTCAGATGCCTTAAAACCAGATATTCCGGAAACTCTTGATGACTTAAAACTCAACTGGCAACGGGCGATTTTTTACAGAACTGTAGTAAGCGATCTTTCACACCTGAAAGATGTTTATTATGACATACTTGTGTTCTTTAGCCCTAGCGGAATTAAATCACTGTTTGAGAACTTTCCAGATTTTGAACAGAAAGATACGCGTATAGCAGTTTTTGGCAACTCAACTGTTAATGCAGCTGCAGAAGCTGGTTTAAAAATCAACATTCAGGCACCTACTCCTGAAACACCATCTATGACTATGGCTTTAGAACGTTACATAGATGAAGTAAACAATAAAAAATAAGGAATTTTAATTTATAATCTAAGCCTCTTATTGTAAAATGAGAGGCTTTTTTATGCGAAAAGGTTTAGTCTTTCTTTTTTAAAAATTGAACGATCAATACTCCCCATCCTAAAATAAGCAACAAACCTCCTAACGGAGTGAGCAAAGCTATTGAAGTAAAATCTATCCCTGTCGCGGCCTGCGTAGAAAGCAGATAAATAGACCCCGAAAACAATAAAACTCCTGTTAACAAGAGGTAAAACAGTGTTTTTTTCGCTTTAGCGCTAATTGTAAATACACCACCCACAAGCAATGCCAGAAATGCATGATACATTTGATAACGCACTCCTGTCTCAAATGAATCTACGGCAGCCGGTTCTACAATTTTTTGAAGTCCGTGAGCGCCAAAAGCTCCTAACAAAACTGCAGTAAAACCTAAAACTGCGCCTAAAATCAAAAGTTTCCTGTTCATATTTTTTTCTAAGCTTGTATCTATTTCCTACATTAGTGAGGTGTCATACAAACATACAACAGCAAAGGCTATGCGTAAAATTTTGATCATAGGTGCAGGCAAATCAACTTCTCAACTTGTAGCATACTTATTATCAAAAGCTAAAGATGAATCACTCCTTTTAAAAATAGGTGATAAATCACTAAAAAACGCTCAAAAACTGGCAAAAAACCACCAAAATGCAGAGGCTCTTGAGCTTGATATATTTAAAAATGAAGAGCGTAAAGAAGCAATAACGGGTTGTGATCTGGTAATAAGCATGCTTCCCGCACATTTGCATATTGAAGTTGCCAGAGATTGTGCTGCTTTTGGTATCTCTATGGTTACCGCTTCTTATGTGAGCAAAGAAATTCAGGAACTTGACACCATTGTAAAGCAAAAAGGTCTTGTTTTTATGAATGAGATTGGGCTTGATCCCGGTATTGATCACATGAGTGCTATGCAGGTTATCGACCGCATTCGCGAAAAAGGTGGAAAGATGCTCCTTTTTGAATCATTTACAGGCGGACTTGTAGCTCCTGAGAGTGACTCAAATCTATGGAATTATAAATTCACTTGGAATCCCCGCAACGTCGTACTTTCAGGGCAAGGAGGCGCTGCAGAGTTTATCCAGGAAGGAACCTATAAGTACATTCCGTATCAACGCTTATTTAGAAGAACAGAGTTTCTTGATGTTGAAGGCTACGGTCGTTTTGAGGCCTATGCTAACCGAAATTCGCTCAAATACCGCGATATTTATGGGTTACAGGATATTTTGACTTTGTATCGTGGCACAATAAGACGGGTTGGGTTTTGCAGAGCTTGGAATGTTTTTGTGCAACTGGGTATGACAGACGACAGCTATACGCTGCAAGACACTCAAAATATGAGTTACAGGGAGTTCATAAACCTTTTTCTGCCTTACTCACATACAGATTCAGTTGAACTTAAACTACGTCACAATATTAAAATAGATCAGGACGATCTGCTGTGGGACAAATTAATAGAGCTCGATATTTTTAATCCTGAAAAGAAAATAGGTCTCGTTGATGCTACACCTGCTCAATGTTTACAAAAGATACTTGAAGACAAATGGACACTTGCTACAGACGACAAGGATATGATCGTGATGTATCACAAGTTTGGTTATGAGATCGATGGTGTAAAAAAGCAAATAGATGCAACTATGGTAAGTGTAGGGACAGATCAAACAAATACCGCTATGGCAAAAACCGTAGGTCTACCGGTTGCTATTGCAGCCTTACGTATTCTTAACGGGCACATCAAAAATCCAGGTGTACAAATCCCTATTAGCAAAGAAGTATACGAGCCCATTTTAAAAGAATTGCAGGAGCACAATATAATCTTTAAAGAATATGAGGTGCCATATCTGGGTTATAACCCGCTGAATCTGGGCGCTTAAGCCCAAATAATGTTCTTTTAATGTTTTTAACTTAATAAGTTTCATAAAATAATCTTTTCACTATTTTTAACAGCCAAAAGCAGTAAACCCGGTTTAAACCCTGAAAATGTGAAAATTGTAAATGAGCAGATCGCCATTGACGGAATAGATAAAATCATTCTACGTCAATTGATGGATGATGCACGTAAACCTATTTTAGAAATAGCTCGTAAAGTAGGTATCTCAGGCGCAGCAATACATCAACGATTAAGAAAGCTGGAAAAATCAGGACTTATCTCTGGTTCAAAATTTATCATTGATCCCAAAATACTGGGGTATAGCACAATGGCTTTTGTAGGGATCTATCTTGATCGCGCCATGAGCAATCCTGCTGCCGTGAAGCAGCTTAAAGAAATACCTGAAGTAATAGAATGCCACTACACGACCGGTAACTGGTCTATTTTCATTAAAATTCTCTGTAAGAATAATGAGGATCTTATGAACTTACTTAACAAAAAGATACAGGCTATAGAAGGTGTTTCTCGTACTGAAACCTTTATTTCGCTGGATCAACAAATACAGAGACAGATTAAAATATAAAAACCCCGAAAATATTTTTCGAGGTTTTATAATTCAAATTTTATTACCGTCATTCCAAATTTATTTCGGAATCTCAATTTTAAACAATTGATAAATCATGAGATCTGAAACCGGTTTAGATTGACTAAAAAATCACCTTCTGCCGCCAAAAATCTGCAGAGCAAAATAAAGCAGCGTAGCCAGTGAACCAATAGCTGCTACAACATAAGTACGAGCAGCCCATTTAAGAGCATCTTTAGCTCCCGCATGTTCTGTAGGCGTAAGCATCCTAGAAGATTCTAGCCAGGCTAAAGCGCGATGACTGGCATCATACTCTACAGGCAAGGTGATAAATGAGAAAATAGTTCCCATCGCAAACAGACCAAGACCAATTAAAGCAACAGTCATTCCTAATCCTGAACCTATTATTGACATAAGCACCACCCCGCCAAAGATAACAAACATAGACATCTTAGAAGCTACACTTACCACCGGCACTAAAGTAGATCGCATGGTTAACCAGCTGTACGCTTTAGCGTGTTGTACCGCGTGACCACACTCATGTGCAGCCACTGCCGCAGCAGCGGCATTGCGCTGTGTATAAACCGGCTCACTTAAATTAACTGTTTTATTGGCGGGATTGTAATGATCTGTCAACTGTCCCTGTACAGAAATTACCTCAACGTCTGTAATGCCGTTATCGCTAAGCATTTTGCGGGCAATCTCGGCTCCGCTCATTCCGTTTTGTAAATGAACCTGAGAGTATTCTTTAAATTTACTTTTTAATTTTCTGCTTACTAACCAACTCACAAGCGCAATTGCACCTACAAGTAAATAGTAACCCATATATCCTCCTGAAATCATCGTTTTATCTTTTAATTGAGTTTAATCTACAATTTGTAAAGCAAATCTCAAGCCAATTTCTGCGTCTGTCTTTTTGACCGTGAATTAATTCTATAGCTATAAAAACAAATCACTTTTTAGGCTTGCCATATTTCACCTTGAGTATGATTAAAACAAATGCAAGCAACCCTGTTATAGAATTTGCCAGCACAATTGCATAACTGTCTTTATAAAAGCCATAGATGGTCCACAGCACAACGCCGGTAAAGAAAACCATGTACATGGTAAGTGAAAGACCTTCTACATCTCTGGTTTTAATAGAATGATAGACCTGAGGCACAAAGGAGGAGGTTGTAAAAACCGCAGCAATAAGTCCTATGACCTCAATGATGTCTATTTCCCACATTAACCTACAAGATTTACAATTTTACCGGGTACTATAATTACTTTTTTAGGCGTGCGTCCTTCCAGATAGAACTGCGTTTTATCATGTGCCATTACCGCGCTTTCTATCTCATCTTTTGAAAGATCAAGCGGAAGCTCCATAGTGAAACGCATTTTTCCGTTAAACGAAATAGGGTATTCTTTACTGCTTTCTACCAGGTATTTACCATCAAAAATCGGGAAATTAGCGGTAGAAATCGACTCTTTATGGCCTAATTTTGACCATAATTCTTCTGCAATATGTGGCGCATACGGCGAAATAAGCACAGCCAAAGGTTCTAAAACTTCGCGGCTGTTGCACTTCACGGCTGTAAGTTCGTTAACAGCTATCATAAACGTAGAAACCGAAGTATTGAAACTAAAATTCTCTATATCTTCTTCTACTTTTTTAATGGTCTTATGAAGCGTTTTCATCGCTTCTTTAGAAGCAGTAATATCTGTAACTTCAAATGATTCATCTGCGCCAGAATGATACAATTTCCAGAGTTTTTTAAGGAAGTTGTGAACGCCGGTAATTCCAGCGGTATTCCACGGTTTTGCCTGCTCTAATGGGCCGAGGAACATCTCATACATTCGCAACGTATCTGCCCCATAATCAACACAAATATCATCAGGATTGACGACGTTGTATTTTGATTTGGACATTTTTTCTACCTCGCGACCTACTACGTATTTATTATTTTTATTGTTATCATCAGTGATTTCTTCTCCGTTTTCTCCAATAAAAATGGCGTTTTTAAACTCGGGACGCCAATTTTTAAAAGCTTTGATATCTAGTTCGTCTGAAGCATTAACGAATTCCACTGGAGCATGAATAGAATCAAAATTTACCTCCAAGTCATATTCACCATTTGAGTAGCGCAATATTTGCTCTTCAGTGGCCTCAAAATTCTTTAATAACTGAATTGATAAACTCTTATTCTGTGCTTTAAATACTAGATTTCCATCAGATGAAGATGGTTTTAGCTTTAAAAGTTTAGACAATATATTGTACGATAGAAACTGATTCGATTTAATAGAAATAAAATCGTAAGTATCTAAAGAGTTCTGGCTAATTGCATCAGTTTTTTCATTTCTTATTGTTTTGACATACAATCGATAAACAAACGCACTCGTCCCCAAAATCATTCCCTGATTGATAAGCTTTTTAAAAGGTTCGTCAACGCCAACAAAGCCGCGATCTTTTAAGAATTTTACCCAGAAACGGCTATATAATAAATGCCCGGTTCCATGCTCGCTACCACCAATGTAGAGATCAACATTTTCCCAGTAATTCAACGCTTCCGCGGAAGCGAACTCATCTTCATTATGTGCATCCATATACCGGAAGAAATACCAGCTGGAACCTGCCCAACCGGGCATGGTGTTGAGTTCAAGCCCCCAAACCCCAGAAGGGGGATTTTCTCCTTTTGGCACAGCAACTACTTCATTTTTATTTGTGTCCCAGTGCCATTTAGTAGCGCGGCCAAGCGGTGGTTCGCCTTCTTCTGTGGGAAGGTATTTTTCAACTTCGGGAAGGCGCAAAGGCAAATGTTTTGCATCTATCATTTGCGGCATTCCGTCTACATAATAAACCGGAAACGGCTCACCCCAATATCGCTGACGACTAAAAACCGCATCGCGCAGACGGTAGTTTATTTTTCCTTCTCCCTGACCTATTTTTTCCAGTTCGTTGATAGCTTTTGGTAAAGCTTCGGCATAAGAAAGTCCGTCAAGAAAACCTGAATTGGTTAATGGTGTTTTGTCTTTCGCCGCATAGGCTTCTTCAGAAATATCAACACCTTCAAATATATTTTTAATGGGGATATTAAAATGCTTTGCAAAATCATAATCCCGCTGATCACCGCAAGGCACAGCCATTACAGCTCCAGTTCCGTAACCGGCAAGCACGTAATCACCTATCCAGATGGGTACCGGCTCTTTTGTAAAAGGATGCTCTGCATACGCGCCGGTAAAAGCACCGGTGATGGTTTTTACATCTGCCATACGCTCGCGCTCGCTTCGTTTTGCAGTTGCTTCTATGTAGGCTTCTACTTCGGCTTTTTGCTCTGGTGTGGTTATTTTTTCAACCAACTCATGCTCTGGCGCCAAAGTCATGAATGTTACCCCAAAAATGGTGTCTGGGCGGGTTGTGAAGACTGAAATCCCCATGTGTGATTCCGAAACAAGTTCGGAATGACGCGCGTCACCCCGAACTTGTTTCAGGGTCTCATCATGTAATTTAAAAAATGCGGAAGCCCCCTTCGACCTTCCAATCCAGTTGGTTTGTGTGTCTTTAAGTGGTTGTGGCCAGTCTATTTTGTCAAGACCATCAAGTAAGCGTTGTGCGTAAGCAGAGATGCGCATGCTCCACTGCGTCATTTTTTTGCGAATGACGGGATAACCGCCACGTTCTGAAACTCCGTTTACGATCTCGTCATTGGCAAGTACAGTTCCCAGCTCAGGGCACCAGTTTACTTCGGTTTCGGCGAGGTAGGTGAGTCTGTATTTTAGAAGTATTTGTTGTTTTTCTTTTTCGCTAAAAGCTTTCCAGGCTTCTGCTGAAAAATTCTCGATATCATCATCGCAAACAGCATTTACCTCAGCATTTCCAGCCGACTCAAATTTCGCGATAAGCGTATCAATGTGTTCGGCTTTATTTGTATCGTTGTTATACCAACTTTCAAAAAGCTGAATGAAAATCCACTGCGTCCATTTATAATATTCAGGATCTGAAGTTCTCACTTCACGACTCCAGTCAAATGAAAAACCTATTTTATCAAGTTGCTCTCTGTAGCGATTGATGTTTGTTTCTGTGGTAAGGGCAGGATGTTGACCTGTTTGTATGGCGTATTGCTCTGCCGGAAGCCCGAAAGAATCATAACCCTGTGGATGCAAAACATTAAAACCTTTATGTCTTTTATAACGCGCATAGATATCACTGGCGATATAACCCAATGGGTGACCTACATGAAGTCCCGCCCCCGAAGGGTAAGGAAACATATCGAGCACATAATATTTAGGCTTATCACTGGCGTTTTTAGGCTGAAAAGTGCCGTTTTTTGCCCAATATTGTTGCCATTTTTCTTCTATCGCGTTAAAATAGTATTTCATTATCCTTGTGGGTATGCGTTTATAAGGGCGCAAATTTACGATTATTAAGGGAATATGAAGATTGGTTTACTCATCGCCTCTTGCCTCATGTTCCATGGGCAACAGGCACTCATAAATCATTTTATTTGCCGGTGTGGGAATGCCTAATTCGAGACCTTGTTTTACGACATAACCATTAAAGTTTTCCAGTTCGCTGGGTTTACCATCCATAATATCGCGCTGCGTAGAAGCGGTGGTTTCAGGATTTTGATTGTTTATGCCTTTAAAAGTATTTTCAACATCAGTTTCTGAAATATTTATTCCTTTCGCCTTAGCTACCGCAAGAATTTCTTTAGCTGTATCCTGCATGACTTTGTAGAGGTATTCACTCTCGCGAATTTTACCAATGGGAACCCGGGTTAAACCGCCCAGACCACTTATGGTGCAAATAAAAAGAAACTTCTTCCAGATCTCTGCCTCAATATCATCTGCTATTTTATTAGTAAAACCCGCTTCATCAAACACCTCTTTTATTGCGAGAACACGATCTGATTTGCTGTTGTCTATTTCGCCAAAGATCACATTGGGTTCAAAGGCAGGATGCTCAACAACTCCGGGTTCTTTTATGTAACTAATTATCCGGCATAACCCACCTAAAACCTGGTTTTTTGGCACGATTTTCAGCAGTTTTTCTATATTATCTGCACCATTTTGTAACGGCAAAATCACAGATTCTGGCTTGAGATAAGGTTGTAACGCTTTCGCGGAAGCGGAAACTTGCCAGGATTTTACGCCCAGAATCACCAGATCTGGCTCTGGGATCTTGCTCAGATTGTCTGTGGCAAGATCTGGCTTTGCCGTAAAATCACCATTAACGCTTTTAACTTGTAGCCCGTTTTTTTTAATTGCTTCCAGGTGAGCACCACGTGCGATAAATGTCACATTATGCCCGGTTTGCGCTAATTTACCGCCAAAATAACCGCCAACGCCGCCTATACCATATATTAAAATATTCATGATGCTGTTTGATGTTTACCCTAATCTGCTGTTTTACTGATGCATATACAGAAAAATGAGCTCTATTAATAAATTGAATGTATTTCTACAGTCTAAAATACAAAATGGGAAGTGGCATACGTTTAAGAAACAGCTAACTTTATTACTTTTACACAAAATTTTTACAGCCTTTATGCCTTCATCTTTTGAAAAGTATCAAAAACGCCGACTGATTTCTTCCTATTTTTCGGTGGTTATTAGTATAGGATTGGTGCTTTTTTTACTTGGCCTTTTAGGATTACTGGTTCTTAACACCAAGAAAGTAGCAGATCATTTTAAAGAGCAGATCGCATTGACCATCTATTTAAAAGACTCTGCTAAGGATGTTGAGATAAAACAACTTGAGAAAAGTCTTGCTCTGGCAGATTACACAAAGTCTACCACATTTGTCTCAAAAGAAGAAGCGGCAGAAGAGCACAGCAAAGAGATAGGTGAGAATTTTATGGATTTTCTGGGGTATAATCCGCTACAAAATTCAATAGACGTTTACTTAAAAGCAGATTTTGTAGACGCAACTCAGGTTAAAGATATTTCAGACAATATATCGAGCAAAGACTTTGTAGAAGAGGTTTCTTATGATCAACCGCTCATTTCTTTATTAAATGACAACATAAAAAAGATAAGCCTCTGGATACTTATTATTAGCGGAGTCTTTACATTTATCGCGGTATTGCTCATCAATAGCTCTATCAGGCTATCGGTTTACGCAAAACGATTTACAATAAAAACCATGCAAATGGTAGGCGCGACAAAAGGTTTTATACGCCGCCCGTTTATCTGGATAAGTATAAAACTGGGGATTATAGGCGCTATTCTGGCTTTAGCAGGAATGGCCGCCGTGTTGTTTTATTTAAACCGTACTTTTCCTGAGCTTGATCTGCTACATGACCAGATGATGTTAATTGCCCTGTTTGCAGGTATTTTCTTTGGCGGAATAATTATAGCCTGGTTTAGCACATTTCTGGCAACACAGCGGTTCCTCAATTTGAAGACAGACGAACTGTACTATTAAGATTTTAGATAAAATATTCGCTCCTGGCGAAATTTAAACCATTGAAAATGGGAGAAAAGAAACAAAAGTTAAAAAAGCAAAATGAACTGCACAGAAGCAGTTTCATCTTTGGCAAGAAAAATTATACGGTAATGCTTATAGGTCTGGGCGTGATCGCTCTTGGCTTTATTTTAATGTCTGGCGGCGGAAGCGATGACCCTAATGTTTTTAATCCGGATATTTATAGCTGGAGACGTATACGCCTTGCTCCCGCTTTGGTTTTGCTGGGTTTTGGGATTGAAGTTTATGCAATCTTGTTAAACCCTGAAACCAAAAAGAAATAGATGGATACACTACAAGCCGTTATTCTCGCGATTATAGAAGGTTTAACCGAATTTTTACCGGTTTCTTCTACCGGTCACATGATTATTGCTTCTTCCTTTTTTGGTATTGCTCAGGAAGATTTTACAAAGCTTTTTACTATCGTAATTCAGTTAGGAACTATTCTGTCTGTGGTTGTTCTTTACTTTAAACGCTTCTTTCAGTCAATGGATTTTTACTACAAACTGTTTGTAGCTTTTCTTCCGGCTGTTGTGTTAGGATTATTATTTAATGACATTATAGACAGCCTGCTTGAAAGCCCTGTTGTGGTAGCGATCTCCCTTGTTTTGGGTGGTTTTGTTCTATTAAAAGTAGATGATTGGTTTGGCGATGCCGAAGAAACAGACATTTCGTATCTCACAGCCCTGAAGATAGGTTTCTTTCAATGTCTGGCTATGATCCCCGGCGTTTCCCGCAGCGGTGCGAGTATTGTAGGTGGTATGTCTCAAAAACTTTCGCGTACAGCGGCAGCAGAATTCTCGTTCTTTCTTGCAGTGCCTACCATGCTGGGAGCTACAGTTAAAAAATCATACGATTATTATAAAGACGGTTTTGAATTAAGCGGTGATCAGGTTAATCTGTTGATCATAGGCAACATTGTAGGCTTTGTTGTGGCACTTATCGCAATAAAATCTTTTATAGATTACCTGAGTAAACACGGTTTTAAAATGTTTGGTTACTACCGTATAATTGCAGGCACAGCTATTCTTATAATTCATTTCTTCATACAAGAACTAACTATTGTTTAATGACCGCTGAAGATTACAAAGAAGGTCAAATTCTCCTTATTGACAAACCGCTAAACTGGACCTCTTTTCAGGTGGTGAACAAAGTAAGGTGGCTCATTAGGAAAAACTACAATATAAAAAAGATAAAAGTGGGCCATGCCGGAACTCTGGATCCATTAGCCAGCGGCCTCTTAATTATCTGCACCGGCAAACTCACGAAGCGCATTAATGAATTTATGGGTCAGGAAAAAGAATACACCGGCACTTTTATGTTTGGTGGAACAACGCCTTCTTATGATCTCGAGACTGAGGTTGACCAGACTTTCTCTACAGAAAATTTAACTGAAGAAGGCCTAACTGCCGCTACTCATCAATTTATTGGTACAATTGACCAGTTTCCGCCGGTTTTTTCAGCTTTAAAGAAAGATGGCAAACGACTTTATGAATATGCTCGCGAAGGTGAAGATGTAGAAATAGCTTCTCGCCAGGTAGAAATACGTGAATTTGAAATCACACGCATAGCACTTCCCGAAGTAGATTTTCGCGTAAGCTGCAGCAAAGGCACTTACATACGCTCGCTTGCTCACGATTTTGGCAAAACTTTAAACAATGGCGCGCATCTTTCTGCGTTAAGACGTACACGCATAGGAGAATTTCATGTGAGAAACGGCGTTACCATTGAAGCTTTTGAAGCTGAAATTAAAAACGACTTGTAGAAAAATCGGTTATTTTAGCTAAAAATCGCTTAAAAAGCACCAAATTTTAAGAGCTTTTATCTTCTTAATCTGTTTTAAAGCAATCTGTTAAGAGTTATAAATGCTCAGTTTTACTAACTTTGACCTTTATGTATATAAGCCCCCAGGATAAATCTTTATTGATCACCTTTAGCGGTGCGGGGATTCTCATTCTTATATTTTTCTTTATCACTATAAAGCCTTTTGACAAAAAAACGGAGGAAGAATTTATACCCATTCCTATTGTAGAAGAGCAGCCAGAAATCACTCCTGAAGAAGAACAGGAACTGGAAGAACAAGAAATTAAAAGCGAAAAACTCACTCACCAAGCGTATAACAGTGAGCGTTTACAACGAGAGGCTAACCGATATTTTAAAGAGCAGGACAAATTGCAGGACGCCATGGAAAATGCTTCTCAGGCAGAAGAGCAAAGTACAGAGAGCGACAATGATCTGGCCTACACAGATTACCGAAGTAAGATCGCAGCGCTAAGAGCAGAATCTCAAGAGAAGCAAAGCAGTGGTGACGATACTAATAAAGAGCAAGCCAGAGTAAGCACTTCAGGCAGTCGCAGAAGTACAGTGACCTATATCTTAAATGACCGTGATGCGGTTAAAATACCTAACCCCGTTTATACTTGTGACGGTACGGGTAAAGTGGTAATAAATATAGAAGTGAGTGATTTAGGCAGAGTAACAAAAACATCATATAACAAAAAGGCATCTACAACTTCAGATGGTTGCCTGGTAGATCAGGCGTTGCAATATGCAGAACGCGCTTTTTTTAATAAAGGAGACAAACCTACTCAATTAGGCAGCATCACTTTTGAGTTTCAGGGATAAAATTAATTTTTAAATTTCGTTTTGAGCATAAAACGACTCGATTAGATTTACAATGTCGCTTGCTGTAGTTTGCCCTTTATCCTTATTATACCACATTTGTAATTCTTCTTTAAAAACAGGCGTTAACAACTCATTTTTGCTTTTATAATCTTCAACCAGATTTGTAGCAGTAGACGGTCTGGGTCCCCAACTTCCTAAAACACCCTTTGACAAGTCATCCTGAATAATAAGTTTAGGTATAGACATAGAGCCATTTGTAAGAAAAGCATCCATCAATTGGGGATTATCGTCTCGTAGCACAATACTCAGATCTATATTCTCATTACAATTTGCAAGCGCATTCATTACAGGAATTGTATGTGCTGCATCGCCACACCAGCTCTCAGTAAGTACAAGCCAGTTCATTTTGTAATCTAACTTTTCTATTTGGGCTTTGTGTTCTGGATCTAACTTAAGGGTCTTATCCCACCTTTTCATCCTTTTGTTATTAAGAATGGTATAATTAGAAAGCGCTTCGGTTTGTGTATGACCTGTACTTGTGAAGGTAGAAGCGTGTTTATCTACCAGTAGGCGGTAGTCTGCGTAAGAAATACTTCTCTTTAAAGCCTGTCTTACAAGTTCTTCCTGTTCTATCTGTGTTTTAATCATTATACTAATATGCAGAAACAGCAAAGTTACTGTTGAGATTTAAAATATATCACATCAAAAATAATATCTTTAGTCGCTAAAAATTGTTAATAATGACCCAACAAAAATGCGGCTGGTGCCTAGGTGATCCTCTTTATGAAGCGTATCACGATACAGAATGGGGCGTACCGGTTTATGATGATGAAACCTTATTTGAGTTTTTAATTCTTGAAACGTTTCAGGCAGGTTTGAGTTGGATAACAATTTTGCGCAAACGCGAAAACTTTAGAGAAGCTTTTGATAATTTTGATTACAAGAAAATAGCGCAATACAAAGAAGATAAGCTGGAAGAGCTTCTCCAAAATCCCGGTATTATACGCAACAAACTTAAGGTAAGATCTGCTGTTACAAATGCACAGCTTTTTATGAAAATTCAGGAAGAATTTGGCAGTTTTTCAAAATACATCTGGGGTTTTGTAGAAGGCTCTCCCATTCATAATCACGTTGAGAATTATAAAACCGCACCGCCTACAACAGCTATAAGTGATGCTCTAAGCAAAGACCTGAAAAAAAGAGGTTTTAAATTTGTAGGCTCTACTGTTATGTATGCACATATGCAGGCTACAGGAATGGTAAATGACCATGAGGTGAGTTGTTTTCGACACAGCGAAGTCGCACAAATGAATTCCTAAAAATCGCTTTTAAAAGCCAAAAATCACTCCAGAAATCCTAAAAACTGCTCTCTGTCTATCTCCTCTGCACCCATACTCGCAAGGTGATCTGTATAAACCTGACAGTCTATTAGCTTATAACTTTCTTCTGTTAGCTTTCGCGAAAGCCAAATTAGGCCGGCTTTACTCGCATTGCTCTTTTTAGCAAACATAGATTCACCACAGAACACTTTTTTATCTTTTAAGTTTATCCCGTACAAACCGCCTACTAAAACATCGTCCTGCCATACCTCAACAGATTCTGCTATGCCTTCTTCAAAGAGCTCCAGGTAAGCCGCGACCATATCGTTAGTAATCCATGTATCTAACTGGCCTTCTCGTTTTATTCTTTTGCAGTTGAGAATAACGTCAAGAAAATTCTCATTGTGGGTTATAGTAAATGTATTTTCTCGCAGCACTTTTCGCATTGATTTTGAAACTTTTATTTTCTGCGGAAACAATACCATTCTGGGATCTGGCGACCACCACAAAATAGGTTGCCCTACATTAAACCACGGGAAAATGCCTGTACTATAAGCATTGACCAGTGTTTTTATAGACAGGTCGCCGCCTAAAGCCAGTAAGCCTTCTTCACTCGCCTGTGAAGGATGAGGGAAAGGTTGATCTGGGTGTAGATATATGATAATTATTAATTTGGGTACACTAACTAAATTACTCTTTTAGCAGCATATATTATGTAAGAGATCCTGAGAATTTATTAAGACTCAGGATTGGTAATTAAAAATAAAAAGGCTGTCTAAAAAGTAGTGCATTCGTCATTCTTTATTCCCATCGTTATTAAAACAATGTTTATAAGAACCCGAAACAACACTTCAACAGGCGAAGTGTGACAGTTCAGGTTGACGAAAATTAATCTTTTTAGACAGCCTCTTAAATGTAAGCCGATAGTTTTTTTAGAAAGGCAGATCATCATGATCATCATCACTAAAGTCTGATGCCGGCTCAAATTGATCTGCTGGTGGTACAGGAGGTATATTACCGCCAGAAGGAGCGCCCGCTTGCAGATTCTCAATTCTCCAGCCTTGTATTGTATTAAAATATTTTGTCTCACCTTGTGGACTCACCCATTCTCTGCCGCGCAGGTTGATGCTTATTTTAACGTTCTGTCCTACTTTATAGTTATTTAGCAAGTCAGTTTTATCCTGAATAAACTCAACCATAATGTGCTGTGGGTATTGCTCTTCTGTAGTAACTACAATCTCTCTCTTGCGAAACCCACTGCTTCCAAATGTTTGTGTTTCTCCTATTAACTTTACTTTACCTTGTACTTCCATAAAAATTGTATTTGTGCTCCCTTCCCGAAAGCTATTTCGCTAATAATAATTTCCAGGCCTCGCCTGTTCTATTCTCATGTAAAAACTCCTGCGCCCTTCTGTGTATGCGATCCCGATCACCGGTAGAAACCAGTTCACGCTCCGGCTGATTTTCGGCTAAAAAAGACCGAATTTCATCATCTACAGGCAGGTTTTTGCTATTTCCTAATTTACCAAGATCATTACCTGTAAGAATAGGACTTAATCGCACTTCATCTGGTATTTGATCTACACCTATACCCATGTCCTGCACAGGTCTCGTCACTTCAAAAAGTCCGGAATTTGCTCTGCTATACCAGTCGCCTCCCATTCTCGCTACCTGATCTATTTTATGTTGATCTATCTTCTTGTCTGCATCCAGAATATCTTCTGCAATATGCATTTTCACAATGTCACATAAAATAAGATTGCCTGCTCCTCCTTCTTCACCTAAGGCTATTATTTCACGCAACTTGCATTCAATTTGCACCGGTGATTCCTTAACCCGAAATGGCTTCACAAAATCTGATTTTACCTTAGTAAACCCCGATTTTTCAAACTCATCTACACCTTTTTCAAATTCTGTGCTTGCCAGAGACATTTGCTGTACCATGGCATAACTCACGATATTGATAACAACCTCTTTGGTCTCAACAATATTCTCTAGCGTGTGTTTTACTGTATTATTACGCACACGTCTGGCAGCAGAAAATATCAATACCGGCGGGTTTGTGCTAAATACATTAAAAAAGCTGTAAGGCGCCAGATTTGCATTGCCTTTTACATCTACTGTGCTTGCAAAAGCTATAGGCCGCGGTCCTATTGAACTCACTAAATAGCCATGTAGTTTTCCCGTAGAAAGATCTTTGGGATCTATTGTAAGCATAGAATTTTTTTGATTTTTACAAAGGTATGAATATGACGAACAACTTAAAACCGTTTTGATTACAATAATTTTCTCTTAATTGCTTTATATTTAATCAAAGCTCAGTTTATATGAAGTTTAATCCAGATCAGCGTTTTTCCCGCTGGTTTATTATTGTTGCCGCCATATTGATCATTGGCCTTATTTTGTGGAATGTATCTCTGTTTTTTGATCAACTCAAGCAGGCAGAACGCGACAGAATGGAAATCTGGGCTACTTCTCTCGAAGGTCTAAATGCTGCAGATTCTTACGCTTACGCGGAATTGTACAAAGAGATAAATCTTAAAAACACCACCTTACCCATTATTGTAACAGATGAAAATGACAGCATTTTCTACAGCCTCAATGTATCAGACAGGGTATTAAATGACAAGGAAGAAGCTAATCATTTAATACGCAGTATGGAGGCAGAAAATGAACCCATACGTATCGATATGAAAGAAGGGCCGCTACAATATGCATACTACGGGCACTCGCCTATCATAAACCAGTTAAAGTATTTCCCCATTGCACTTATTGTGGTAGTTATCCTTTTTGTGGCGGTTATATACTTCTTTTATGCAACCTCAAAAGCTTCAGAACAAAATTTACTTTGGGCTGGTATGGCAAAAGAAACCGCACATCAAATAGGCACACCGTTGTCATCTCTTGTAGGCTGGACTGAAATTTTAAAGACAGAAAATGTAAACCCAGAATACATTGAAGAAATAAATAAAGATGTAGACCGCCTGCGCATAATTACAGAACGATTCTCTAAAATAGGCTCAATTCCCAAACTTAAAAAGACAAACATAATAGAAGAAACAACCGAAACTTTTGACTACCTCGCAAAACGTAGTTCTAAGCTTATAGCTTTCTCTATAGACACGCCGCCGCAAGGTGAACTTTATGTTATGCTCAATAAAGAGCTATTTGGCTGGACCATAGAAAATCTGGTCAAGAATGCTATAGATGCCATGAAAGGGAAAGGAAAATTGTCACTTGTGGTAAAAAGAGATACCCGCTTTGTAAATATCTTGATTTCTGATACCGGTAAAGGGATCGCAAAAAATAAATTCTCTAAAGTATTTGAGCCTGGTTTTACAACTAAACAAAGAGGCTGGGGTCTGGGACTTTCTCTTGCTAAACGCATAATAGAAGAGTATCATGACGGCCACATAAAAGTGTTGCACAGCGAATTGAATAAAGGCACAACATTTCAGGTTTCATTAAAATTAATAGAAGATGAACAAAAACGTACGTAATCTAGAACTACACACACTCTCTAATAATTGGTACATTCTGCAAAAGGCTTCATTTGAATATTTAAATAATGCCGGCGAGTGGGAAAAGCATGAACGCGAAGTTTACGACCGCGGCAATGGCGCGGTGGTTTTACTTTATAATCTGGAAAAAGAAACGGTTATTCTCACAGAGCAATTTCGCATGCCAACGTATCTCAATAAAAACTCCAGCGGCATGATGATAGAAGCCTGCGCCGGTCTGCTTGATGAAAATGATCCTGAGACTGCGATTCTTAAAGAAATAGAAGAAGAAACCGGTTATTACCTCACAAAAGTTGAAAAAGTTTTTGAGTCTTATATGTCGCCGGGTGCTGTTACAGAAATTTTACATTTCTTTGTCGCCCCGTATACAGAAGCAGAAAAAGTGTCTGAAGGCGGTGGTGCAGAACACGAGACAGAAAATATTATCGTGCATGAATACGCTTTCGCGAAAGCGATAAATATGATAAAAAATGGCGAGATTAAAGATGCCAAAACGATCATGTTATTGCAGTATGCGCAATTAAATTTATTCAAACCAAAAAATTAAGCGCTCAAGCAAAAAATTAATGAAAACTATTTATAGTAAATATTGGGAGGGTACACTCAATAATAATTGCCCGGAATGTTATGCGAATGATGGCTTGAAGCTTAGCTTCTCACAACCACACGAAGAAGGCAAACTCTATAAGCGCTCTCTTGCAGAAATAAAAACAGATCTGCAATGCACAAAATGTAATACCCCTATTTACCCTGCACGCTGGACGGAAGATATTGAGCGCGTTTACAACTACAACCGTAAACTTGCCGGCGAACCAAAAAAATATTTTAAACTTAAAACTCTGGGTATCGTATTAATTCTGGGGGTAGCAATTGCTGCAGCTGTTGCCGCTTTCCTTATTATGAAATTATCGGCTTAAAAGACTTGAAAATCGGTTATTTAAGCAAAAAACCTCGAGGAATATCCTCGAGGTTTTTTATATCATTGTATTATTACGGTAACCATATTGTGGTGTTTTTAGCCACAGGAGATTATAGATTAGCTTGTATTGCTTTAGTTAAAGACTCCAGTTCTTCATTACTCATTGGGTTCTTCTGTAAAAAACGAGCATCTTCCATAGTGGTGAGCGGGATTAAGTGCACATGTACATGCGGCACTTCAAGACCTATCACAGATACACCTATACGTTTACATTCAACCGTCTTTTCAAGTGCTTTTGCAACCTTTCGCGAGAAGCGCATCAAATCAATATATTCATCTTCAGGAAGGTCAAAAATCTTGTTCTCTTCCTTTTTTGGAATACACAACGTATGCCCTTTAGCATTAGGATTAATATCGAGTATCGCTATATGCTTCTCGTCTTCTGCCACAATGTGACCGGGAATTTCTCTGTCTATTATTTTTGTGAATATTGAAGCCATTAGTGTTCACGTGTTATTTCAAGAATATCAAATTTCATGGTACCGTTAGGCACACTAATTTCTGCCACTTCACCTACTTTTTTACCCAGCAAACCTTTACCAATAGGAGAATCTACAGAGATTCTTCCTGCTTTTAGGTCTGCCTCACTTTGAGCGACAAGCTTATATTTCATCTCAGCTCCATTGGTCTGATTTTTAATTTTCACAGTAGAATGTACCAGCGCCTTTGAGGTGTCAAGCTGCGACTCATCAATCACACGGGCGTTAGCCACGGTCTCTTCAAGTTTTGCAATGCGCATCTCGAGCATTCCCTGTGCTTCTTTTGCGGCATCGTATTCTGCATTCTCACTTAGATCACCTTTATCTCTTGCATCTGCTATTGCCTGGGAAGCTTTAGGGCGCTCAATATCTTTTAACTTATTTAGCTCATCCTTCAGTTTTTTTAGTCCTTCTGCTGTATAATAAGATAATTTACTCATAACTTAATTGTTTATGCACAATGTGCGTACTATATCGTCGTTTTCTCTTGTATGATTATAATAAAACGGTGTTACTTAAGCCTTGAGGCCTAAATACAAAAAATCCCATTTTCACGGGATTTGTACTTGCTAATATACGAAATTATTAATTGACAGCCTTAAATTGTTGTAAATTGACAACTTTTAAATTAAAAAATAAATGTCCAGAATTGTTATCATCCTCTTATTAATCATAAGCCTTACTTCTTGCAGTGCAGATGAAAATGGCCGCAACCGTAACCCCTATTTACCAGATATAGGTTTTAGCATAACACTAAATACAAATTTGCCTCAATACAGCAATTTACAATTTCCCGGAAATGCAATTTATGTGGCTAATGCGGGAGTGCGCGGCTTTTTTGCTGTAAATACAGGCACAGGAATTCGCGCCTGGGAAGCGAGTGACCCCAATCACGCTCCTAGCGATTGCTCTACTATGGACCTCAATGGCATAGAAGTTACCTGCTCTTGCGAGAACACAACTTACAATTTGTACACCGGTCTTGCTTCAAATGATGACAAGCAATATCCTCTACTTGAATATAGAGCTACCCAAAGTGGAAATATTATTACCGTTTCTAACTAAAAAAACCGGCAGTAAAATGCCGGTTTTTCAATGTTTTTACCCGATTTTTTTCTAAAATCGAACAGTTGCTCCTACTAAAAAGTTAGTGGTTGCCTGAGGGTAATAACCCGTACCTTCTATTGTAGTTACAGTTCCCGGATTAGAGTAATCATCATCATAGGTGTAGAAATAACCGTTTGACACGTATTTTTCATTAAAGATGTTGTTTACCAAAGCAGTTAACGTAACAGACTTTGCAAAACCTATCCCACCCAAATCATATTGCACGTTAAAGTCATTTATAAAATAAGCATCCAGCTTAGAACTTTCAGCATCAATATTCCCCAGAAATTGCTCACTTACATATTTTGAAAGCAACGAAAGTCTCAAATTGCTTACAGGGAAAAAGTCTAAACGATTACCTGCTACCACATCTGGAGAAAAAGAAATATTAGTATTACCCAGATTAGTTAGTACACCATCTCTTTGAAAAAAGAAATCCCGATTCTTATTGCTGCTTATTGCCACATTGGGATATATAGCCAGCTGGCGACCTATTTGAAAACCTGCTTCAACCTCAACTCCCAGTCTGTAACTAGAACCGCTGTTTGCCCGTATAGGCGCACCTACATCATCAATAGCGCCTGTTAACACCAGTTGATTATGATAATCCATATAATAAATGTTGGCATTAACTCGAATGTTCTGTGTATTGTAACGGTAACCTAACTCAAAATCATTCAGGCTTTCAGATTGTGGATCACCATTTTCAAAATCTGTGCGGTTAGGCTCACGATTAGCTCGTGCGTATGAGAAATACAGGTCATTCTCCTCATTTAAACTGTAGGTCAAACCGGCTTTGGGATTGAAGAAAGAGTAACTTTTATCAATTACAAATGGCTGTTTGTCATCATTTATTCCGTCTGTTTTATAATTAATAAAACGCCCCTGCAAATCGCCAAACAAACTTAACTCATCATTTAAACGATAGGTCGCTTTCGCGAAAGCGGTAAATTCATTTTTATCACCGGTTCCTTCATAATAACGATCATTTTTTTCTGCATCCTGTGAGAAATAACGCGCCCAGGTAACTTCACCAAAGTGCTTTCCGCTGTAAATACTACCAAATAATCCTGAAGTAAAATCAAGCTTTTCGTCCTTATAATTCACATTAAGACTTGCTACATAATAATCATTATCAAGCCAGCGACGACGTATAAGATCTGTAGAAGTCATTTCTTCACCGTTCACGGTATAGGGCGTCCACCCTAAAAATGCGAAAGTGGGACTTTCATCAAAATTTACATTCGTATAGTACCAGTCATCAACATATTCTTCATAAAAGCCGCGACCATACGTATAGTTTAAACTCAGGTTTGTAGACCAGTGCTGGTCGTAACGCTGGTTCCAGTGCAGTTGCAAATGATCCTGCTTGTAATTATCGACCTGATTATCGTAAAAACCTTCTAAATTGCCGCCATTATCGTACTGAAACCCTATAGGATTATACCTTCTGTCAGAAGCTAAGGTGGCAGCGTCAATACCATTCCACGATTGATAGGTTACCTCAGAACCACCAAAACCAATTACTTTTATAAGCGTGTTTTCATCTTTATAAGCACCTTGCAAATAATATGATTTTAGGTCTGAAGACGCTCTGTCTACGTAACCATCTGACTTGATCACTGAAAATCTACCTGAGAAAGTAAAATGATCATGCAACAGACCGGTGCCAAATTTCACATTCCCTCTGCGCGTGTTGTAAGAACCTGCAGAACCTGAAATTTCTGCAAAAGCATCGTCCTCACTGGCATTAGTCAAAATGTTAAGGCTTGCGCCAAAAGCTCCGCCCCCATTTGTAGAAGTCCCCACACCGCGCTGCAGTTGTAAACTCTCTACAGAAGATGTAAAATCCTGCAGGTTTACAAAAAAAGTGGTGAGACTTTCTGCGTCATTATAGGGAATACCGTTAATGGTCACGTTAATACCCTGGTTTCCTGTTCCGCGTACGCGAAAACCTGTATAACCTACACCGGCACCGGCATCTGAGGTGGTGACCACACTGGGCAAATAATTGAGCAAAATAGGCAGATCCTGCCCCAGATTGCGTTCATTGAGATCCTTTTGATCAAGATCACTGTGTGTAATGGGCGACTGTGCATCTACCCTAACTGATTTTACCAGAACTTCGTCTAGCTTTTCTACTTTGGCCGTGTCTACGACGGTTTCCTGTGCAAGCGCATTAAAGCCTATAAAGGCTGCTCCACAAGCGAATAAGAGATTTTTCATCCGTAAAAAAATGTTTACGAATAAAAGGGGCAATTATTCTTTAGTTAAATAATAATTGATAATGATTGCACGTTTTGCAATGGCTGTGATTTTATAACCATTTCATTACGCTATGTCCCTTGGCAGCATTACCCGCCCAGGTTCTTTGGGTATGATCTCAGCTTGCACCCGCTAATAAATAACGACGTTTAAGCACCCCTTTGAGATTAGGCGGCAAATGTAAATTATTAAATCCTTTTTTTGTAGAAAAATTTAATTGCTTTTGCACGGCCTTCACTTAAATTTACCTAATCATAAATAATATGCGGAACACAAAACGCTCCATAACTTTCAAAGTTTTAGTAGGATACGTTCTTATCGCTGGCCTGGCGACACTTGCATATTTATTTATCTACCCGCGTATAAAAGAGTTTATTTATCCCGCACAGGAAGAGCAGGTCGCAAACCGCAAACTTACCTTCATTAGCAATGCTTTAAGCTACTTATACGAAGCTGAAACTATAGGCAGAACAGCAATGGCTACCGGTTCTCATGAACATTACGGGCAGTACAGCCAACTGGTAGACAGCATTTCTATGCAGCTTGATTCATTACAGGCACTTAATAGAGTTGATTATCAGGATATACAGCTTGACACGATAAAGATCTTGCTTTCGCGAAAGACAGATAACATGCAAACCATGGTGAATCTGCGAGAACGGCAGTATTCTCGTAGTTTTTATGAAGATGCCATAGCAGAACTTATCAAAGAAGATATTTATTTTGAAGATTATGAGAACGATCCCAGGCTTGACAGCCTCGACCCTGACTCAAAAAATACGTATGTAGAATTCTACAACTGGCTGCGTCGCGACAATATCCCGGAAGATAAAACCATGCGTTCTATGGCGCAAACTGTACGTGATGCTTTGGCTAAAATAGAACAACGCAAGAAGAAGCTTGAGCTGGATATTATTAATCGTGAAAATGAACTGCTGCAGAATGACCAGAATATAAACCTCAAGATCAGGAACCTGCTTTCTACACTTGAGCATGAGAGTTATTTAAGTGCGCAACAGCGTGAAAAACAGCTCAACATACGCATCAAGGAAATATCAAACAGGCTTAAACTATTTGGTGTCATAAGTATATTACTGGCTTTAGGTTTTGTAATTATGATCTTTATAGACGCGTCTAAAAGTCAGCAATACAGCAGGCAATTAGAAGAAAGCAACGCAGTTACACGATCGCTGTTAAAAAGCCGTGAACAGTTAATGGCTACGATCACCCACGATATGCGGTCGCCATTAAACACCGTTATTGGTTTCACAGATCTTCTACAAAAATCTGATCTTAGCACAAAGCAGGAACGCTATCTCAAAAATGTACAGAAATCATCTTACTACATTTTAAGACTTGTAAATGATCTCCTTGATTTCAACAAACTGGAAGCGGGCCGCGTAGTTATAGAGAAGATTGCTTTTAACCCTAAAAACTTAATTGAAGATGTTTTAACGGTAGCTTTGCCTTCAGAATTGAAAAAAGATGTTGAAGTTATTACTGAAACAACAGATGAAATAGATCGCTATTTTATAAGTGATCCTTTCCGTATTAAACAAATCTTATCTAATCTTCTAACTAACGCTTACAAATTTACAGAAACCGGAACCATTAAGATCATCACCTCGTATAACGAGAGTAAAGGCTATTTGCAATTTGTAGTAGAAGATACAGGCATAGGTATCCCGCTTAGCAAACAGAAAGTTATCTTCAACGAATTTTCACAGGCTGGGGGCGATATTGAGCGTAAATATGGAGGTTTTGGCCTTGGTCTGGCTATTACTAAAAAGCTTGTAAACCTGCTGGAAGGGAAGCTCAAACTAGAAAGTGTTCCCGGAAAAGGCAGTATTTTCACTGTAAAAATCCCCGTAAAACCGGGCAAAAACAGCCGTACTGAGCTAGAAACTAACGAGGAGATACTAAGCCAAATAAACAAGTCTAAAAAAGTTCTAATTGTAGACGATGAGCCTGTGCAACTCACTCTGGCTGCAGAAGTCATTAAACCTACCGGTATTGCTTACGACTCCTGCGCTAATGGGGAAGAAGCTCTGGCGAAAGCTCAGGAAGAAAAATATGATCTTATTCTTACAGATATACAAATGCCTGTGATGGATGGTATAGATTTTACCAAGGCAATTAAAGGTATTCCAAAACTGGCAAATATTCCCGTGATCGCACTTTCAGGCAATAGTGAACTGTCAAATAACGATTATGAGCGCATAGGCTTTGCACACAATTTAAGAAAACCATATTCGCCCAAAGTACTCTATGAGGTTTTACAGGATTATCTAGGCACCAGCACAGATAAAACTGTATCTACAGAAACCGTATCGACATCAAATCAAAATGCTGAATATTGCCTTGACGAACTAGCTCTTTTTGCAGATAATGACCCGGAGTCGCTCAAAGCTATTCTCAATATTTTTATAGAAAGCACAATTGAAAATAAGAAAAATCTGAAGAACGCTTTACGCGAAAACAACATTACAGAGGTAAATAAGGTTGCCCACAAGATGTTACCTATGTTTAAACAGTTACGGGTAAAAGAGATCATTCCCATCTTAGAAAAGCTGGAGACTTCAGACTTTTTTAGAACTTCGCAGATTGTGAGAGATTCTTTAAACAGTGTTTTGGAAAGAAAAATCGACCGGCTTTTATTCAACCTAAAAAGGCAGACATAGTTTACGTCTTAATATCGTACTGCTTTAATTTATTATAAAGCGTCTTGCGATCTATATTGAGTAAACGTGCGGCTTTGCTCTTGTTTCCCTCAGTTTGCTCAAGTGCATTGATGATCATATCCTGTTCATTTTTACTTTTAAACAAGCCAAAATCCTCATCATCTTTTTTGCGTGAATTTACTATCTCTCGCGGTAATATATCTAATGGAATAATCGTATCCTGCGTTAACAGAACAGAGCGTTTCACTATATTTTTTAATTCCCTTAGATTACCCGGCCAGCTATAATTAGTAAGCGCTTCTAAAGCAGCATCACTAAATCCCTGAACTTGTTTATCCAGATCTTCATTTGCTTTATCTAAAAACACATTTGCAAACAACAAAAGGTCTTCCTTACGATCTTTTAAACAAGGTACGCGTATAGAAAACTCATTGAGCCTGTGATAAAGATCTTCCCTAAATTCACCTTTTCGCACAGCTACCTCAAGATCTTCATTTGTTGCAGCGATAACACGTATATCTACGGGAATTTCTTTATTACTTCCTACAGGTTTGATCATTCGCTCCTGCAGAGCTCGCAGTAATTGTACTTGCAAACTATAACTTAGATTCCCTATTTCGTCAAGAAACAGAGTCCCTCCATTTGCGGCTTCAAAATGACCAATTTTATCATTAACGGCGCCTGTAAAAGATCCTTTAATGTGACCAAAGAATTCGCTTGAAGCTATCTCTCTGGGGATAGCACCACAGTCTACCGGGATAAATTGTTTATCCTTACGCTTACTGTGGTCATGAATACTTTTTGCAACATATTCTTTACCTGTACCGCTATCACCAATTATAAGCACAGACATAGAAGTAGGAGCAACAAGGTGTATATATTGATTTAATTTACCCGAAGCATCACTCACCCCCTGAATAAAAGTAACCTGATCGGCTCCCGTTTTCTCTTCTAACTGATTTTTAACTCCGTTGAGTTGAGAGTCAACCGGAGCATGCTTAAGAGCTTTCTCTATAATTTTAAGAAGTTGGTCAGGTCGTACCGGTTTAGATATATAATCAAAAGCACCCATTTTAATAGCTTGTACAGCAAGGTTAACTTCAGCATAACCCGTCATTAATATCACAGGAATTTCTGAATAGTCACTTTTTACCTGTTTCAGAATGTCAATACCATCTTTATCTGGCAGGCGTACATCTGTTATAACGAGACCTATTTTTTGTTGACCAAGCAAGCGCAATGCTTCCTGGGCCGTATAAGCTGCCAAGACCTTAAAACCTTTTTTTTCTAAAAAGGTTCCCAGCATTTTACAAAATGCGACATCATCTTCTACTATCAGTATTTGAGTCATATACCTTTAACGTAATTTTTCAAAATTACTAATTGAAACGTGGGTGTTTTCTAAATTAAATCATAAAAAAGGAGGAAGTCAAGTTATGACTTCCTCCTGTGAAAAATGGGTTAATTGCTTCTAAATATTCAATTCATATAATTTTTCTTTTTCATAGCAATTTTGATAATTCTAGCTTCGTTTTTGGGGCAAAAAAGCTGATAATTGAAGCAATTAACCCGATTTTTGAAGATTACTCTTGCGAGTCATCTTCTTTCACCCACTCACCTTCTTTTGTAATATATACCTTATGAGTCTCTGCTCCTGCTTCTGTTTCCAGAACCAGTTTGTACTTCTCCTCTTTATCGTCTATATATGCTTCTTTTATACTTGATCCTGCAAAATCTGTCTCTACAGCTTCAGAAATTGCTTCAGGGAGACTGTCTACCTCTACCGCAGTATATTCAGTTTTCATTGTTACGGCAGTTTCTGTATTCATCGCTGTATCAGTTTGAGCACTTATTCCTTGTGTCGCAAAAAGCATTGTTGCTGCTGCAACAGTCATCATTAAATTTTTCATAACTTTTATTTTTTAGGTTTATTTTGAAATATTGGGTTTAAGTAACTTGAAATTATTCCTGTGGTTCTATCCATTCTCCGTCTGAGGTTGCATACACCGTTTGAGCATCTTTACCCTGAATCTGAAGCACAATTTTATAGGTTTCCTGCTTTTCATCTACATAAGCTTCAGTCACCGTTGCACCTTCAAAATCTGATGACACAGACTCTGAAATGGCTGCCGGAAGATTTTCAACTTCTATAGGTTGATAGTCTTTACCTGCCTGCATTTGTAAAATGGGTTTATTAGATTCTACTGTTGGTACAGTTTCCTGTGCGATTGTGCTTTGTGTTGCTCCCAGCAAAACTGCCGCTGTCGCTAAAGTCATCATTAACTTTTTCATGTCTATAGTTGATTTTGTTATTCTTGTTTTCTTATCAACTAAATAGAATAATTGGACCAATCTCGCATATAGAGAAGCGTAGCTTAGTAAGAGCTTGAATTGCAAGGCTTCTATTACGTTTGCGAAAGTTTTGTTAAGTAAATTTATTGTAGAAAATCTGTGGCAATGCCCAGCGCGTGTAGAACGCTTCTACATAATATTT
Source organism: Leeuwenhoekiella sp. A16 (assembly GCF_047946675.1). Lineage (GTDB taxonomy): Bacteria > Bacteroidota > Bacteroidia > Flavobacteriales > Flavobacteriaceae > Leeuwenhoekiella. Next base: position 1,981,580 of record NZ_CP172313.1, on the reverse strand, counting down.
TCTTAAAAGTCTGGATTGCGGCGGTCAGCTTTCTTTTGTGAATTGCGCTTTTTAGATTCTAAACGTCTTAATTTAGAATTTCTGGTTGGCCTGGTTTTCTTACGTTGCTTAGGTCTCTTCAGCGCTTTTTCTAACATCAGGAGGAAGTTTTTGACCAATGCCTCCTTATTTTTTAACTGACTTCTAGAATGGTCATTGCTCACAACCAGATTCTCATCTTTAGTTATTCTATTTGATAATTTAAGATGCACGCGCTGTTTTTCATCTTCAGAAAGTGCTGCAGAATCTGGTAAGTTCCATGAAAGAACAACTTTTGTAGAAGTTTTATTTACATGTTGACCACCCGGGCCACTGCTGCGCACTGCCTTAAAATCACACTCTTCTAACAGTATCTTTTTATCCAAATTTATGAAACCTGATGTGCCGGCTTAAGAAGATCGTTTACAGTTTTAACCGGATTAAATGTTTCTACAGGAACTTCTACAAAGATTGTATTCCAAAGTGCCATTGCTCCATTCCATAAACCGGGTAATTCTAAAGCTTTGATCTGGTCACCATCTGATGTTTTACTTGCTATAAAAGCGAGATCAGGATTTACATATTTTAAAAGATCGTATTTCTCACCCTTATAGTTACGCACGCCCGCAACAATATCTACAGGATTAAAATGTGTAGAATCTTTAAAAATTTTAGATTGTGCAGGATCATCAAGATTTACCTGGGCAGATTCTATTATCTGCAGGTCTGTTTTTCCGCTTTCATTAGTTACCCAAAATGGCCCGCCTCCCGGCTCACCTTCATTTTTTACCATACCACAAATACGAATGGGTCGATCTATTAACTTGTGCAGATATTGCTTCTTTTCTTCAAAAGAAAACTGGGCGAAATCATCATCAAGGCGAGTGCTAAAATCACCTTCAAGAAAAGACACCAGTGAAGCCACTTCCTCTTCTGTAATAGAATCTTCTACAAATGATTTTTGATATTTAAATATTTTCTCCTGCAGCTCAAGCAACATCCCTGCTAGGATCTTTTTATACTTTGCCAATAATTCGATTTGACTTTGCACAAGAACATTGTCAATATTCTTTATAAAAATTATATCAGCATCAACATCATTTAAGTTTTCAATAAGCGCACCGTGACCACCCGGTCTAAATAACAATTTACCATCAGGCTTACGGTATAACTCATTAGATGTGGTTACTGCAACCGTATCTGTAGAAGATTTCTGAAATGAATAATCTACAGTATAGTTGACTCCTGTAGCATTACTAACTGAGTCTTTGATTGCATTATAATGCTCTTCAAAACGCTCTTTATGTTCTGGTGAAACTGTAAAATGCAAATCTGACTTATCTGCTACCGCTGCGTATGCCGCTGCTTCATGAAAGTGTTCTTCAAAAGCTGTGGCAGGATAAGAGTCATATTTATGAAATGGAAGTAACCCTTTAGGATAATTGCCATAATCAAGCCCATCTGCATTCATCATTATCTTTACAAAAGATAACTTTTTAAAATTCTCATCTGCAAGTTCGCTTTCGCTATAGCGATCTTTTAATATACTTTCTACTTTCTCGTAAAACGGAAATTTCTTTCTGTTGTCAAGAAGCTGTTTTATGTCTTTATTTTTAGTTCTGCTTAGATATTCGTCTACAGATTCTTTATCAATATCATAATCTTCAATAAACTGATATACCGCTTTAAACATACGGGAAGCTGCACCTGATGCGGGAGTAAACTTTAAAATATCAAGTCCCTCTTTATGATCATCGTAAAAATCAAGATATTTTGTCTGCTCACTATCTGCAAGTTTAAAAATACCATCACTTACCGTTGCTGCGGCTTCAAGTTTTACAGTGGGCACACCGTTAACAAATTTATCTACCTGAGCCTCTACTTGCTCTACTGTTAGCCCGTGATCTTCTATTTCTTGTATATCTTCTTTTGAAAATTTCATTCCAGCAGTTTATTTATGGTTGATATTGCCATTTTCATACGCTCATCTATGCTACCCTTAAGCGTAATATATGGCCGGTTATATTTTTTTAGCGCATTTTCAAAATGCGCAAACATTTCTTCTCGTTGATCTGGTCTGTCCCTCAAATCGTCTGCCTCCCACGGGGTATCAATATAGGTGAGCAGATACAGTGTATATTCATTCTTGAGTGCATATTTATCTAACACCGGGTCACTCCACCCGCCGTAGTATACCTCGCCATAAACCTTAGTCTCAAGCAGATCTGTATCACAAAATAAAACATTTTCAGTCTTTTCTGTTGCCTCATTCTCAAGTTTCATTTGCCCTATTGCGATAGGTACAAGATCTTCCGGCGCACAGATTAAAGCTTCGGTATCCCATTTATTCTGCAGATATTCTCTGGCAAATTCTGGTACCCAAAGAGTATTGTAATACGCTGCAAGCTTCCGCGAAAGCGTAGTCTTTCCTGAACTTTCCGGACCAAAAAGCACGATTTTTATGCAGTTACAGGGTTTTTGTGTAAGTGTTTCTTCCAAGCTTTATAACCAAATATGGCGATTACGGTAAAAATAAGATATTGTAAACTGGTAAATGTGAAACCTTTGTAAAAATATAATGGCACAGAAATAATATCTCCTACGATCCAGTATAGCCAGTTTTCTATCTTACGGCGCGCCATTAACCACATGCCCACAAAGAATATGGCTGTTGTAATAGTGTCTACATAAGCCGTCCAACTTGTCCATTTATCAAATACCTGATAAATGAAAAATACAAAAGCACACGTTGCAATAAATATAAAAATAGAGATTTTATTCTCTTTAGAAGTCGTGGTTGAAATAGGCGTCACATGTGTTGCGTCTACCTTTCTGGTCCAGATATACCAGCCATAGACACTCATGATAAAATAATACCCATTGATCATCATGTCGCCCAGCAAGCCCCATTTTTGCAAAAGATAAACAAAAATAGCAGTGCTCACCATTCCCGTAGGATAGACTAAAATATTATTCTGCTTTGAACACCAAACAGATAACAGACCAAAAATGACTGCAGTTATCTCTAGCCCAATATCAAGATTTGAATAATCTGAATATTGACCAAATAGAAAATCAAAAATTGGGCTCATAAGTACTTAGGTCAGACTTTACGATTTTCATATACATTAAGCCTTTTTCTATTGCTTCAAAGGCGATTTTTACCTCCTTTGTTAGCAGTGTCATGACCTCATCATATTCACCATATACCTGTGTACTTAACGGAGTTTCTTTGGTTGTAAAACCAGATTCTCTAAGTTTCTTTATAAAATCGATGATTGGAGGCTCAAAATCGTCGTGAAGAGGGGTAAAAGTGAGTTCTACAGAAATCTTCATAATCTTCTATTAAGTGATATTTAAATTTTATTTGTTCCTTTTTCAAAAGCGTTTCCTACTACGATCATATCTGCGCCGGCTTTATATATTTCCTGCATTTTTAATTTAGATCGTATTCCACCGCCTACAATTAAAGGTATAGAAATTTCCTTTTTAACGGCAGCAATGACCTCATAAGGCACACAATTAAGCGCACCGCTTCCCGCCTCAAGATAGATAATTTTTTTTCCGGTATATTCACCGGCCAAGGCAGTATTTACGATGGTGTCAATATCTGTGGGTTCTAGCGGAGTCGTTTTGCTCACTTCCTGTACAGCTGTTTTATTGCCGCCATTAATGAGAATGTAGCCAGTGGGTATAATTTGAATACCTGTGTCTTTTAATTTTTGTACAGATTTTATCTGTTGCTCGATCAGATACTCGGGATTCCTTCCGGAAATTAAAGATAGAAATAGAATACCATCTGCCTGAGTTGTTATTTGTTTATAATCTCCCGGAAAGAGGATAACAGGCAGCGCGGTTATGGCCTTTACTGCCGCGACTACTTGTGCTGTCTCAAGACCAGAAGCTGTACTGCCGCCTATAAAAATGTGAGTTGTAGAACTGGGTAATTGCCTAAAGAATTCTTCTGTAGTTTCAAGATCAAAATCTTCAGGATCAATAAGGACCGCAAATAGCTTTTCGTTCTGCTTTTTAGCAGATAAAATCCCACTATATATGCTATTTGTTTTATGAGCGATGATTTCCAAACACCTTAGTTTTGAGAAAGCGCATAGACACATGTAAAACCTTCAAACTCCATAAAAGTTATGTGGTAGTAACTCTCTTGCCCTTTGTATATGATTTTGGCTGTAGTATGTTCATCATCAAAACCAAAATCTGTAACATTGATGTTTTGAAGAAAACTTATTCCCTGCACTCCGTAGATTTTATACAACGCTTCTTTTGCTCCCCATACTATTGTTAACTTACGCATAACGGCATCATCATTAGCAAGTGTTCTGTATTCCTTAATAGGAGTGAATTTAGGTGCAATTTTTAAAATCTTCTCTCTTTGCTTTTCTATATCTATCCCCACTTCTATATCACTTACAATAATTGCAGTGAAATTATAAGAATGTGTTATTGATATATGCTTATCATCTTTAAGATGAGGTTTTCCAAAAGTATCATAATACAGATCATGATCTACATAACCTGCTTCATTAAGCAAATGCCGTATACTCATAAAGCCACGCTGATGAATTTGTGATTTCATGTGAGTTATGCGCTCACTACAATGCGGAGTAAGTCGCACACCTTTTGAAAGCTCTTCAAGAGATTCTTCAACCTTCCAGATATAAACCTGAGTGGTGGGATTGACTGTTATTGTTTTGTAAAGAGGCACGTTAAGTAGGCTATTATATGTATTTTTGCAAAAAAACTAAGAATTGTAAAGATAACAATATGTCTACTAAAACACTGCCTTACGTATCTTATAAAGTAAAAGACATTTCTTTAGCTCAATGGGGAAGAAAGGAAATAGAATTGGCTGAAGCCGAAATGCCCGGCCTTATGGCTTTAAGAGAAGAATATAAAGATGAGCAACCATTAAAAGGGGCGCGCATTGCAGGTTGTCTGCATATGACGATACAAACTGCAGTTCTTATAGAAACTTTAATTTCTTTAGGAGCAGAAGTTACATGGAGCTCGTGTAATATTTTCTCTACTCAAGATCAGGCTGCTGCTGCAATTGCAGATGCCGGTATTCCTGTTTACGCGTGGAAAGGGATGAACGAAGAAGAATTTGACTGGTGTATTGAGCAAACTCTTTTCTTTGGCGAAGACCGCAAACCGCTCAACATGATTCTTGATGATGGTGGTGATCTTACAAATATGGTGCTTGATAAATATCCTGAGCTTGCTGCAGGTATCAACGGACTTTCTGAAGAGACCACAACAGGAGTTCACCGTCTTTATGAGCGCATGAAAAATGGTACGCTACCAATGCCAGCTATAAACGTAAACGACAGCGTAACAAAATCAAAATTTGATAATAAATATGGCTGCCGCGAAAGTGCTGTAGATGCGATACGTCGTGCTACAGATGTTATGCTTGCCGGGAAACGCGTTGTTGTTTGTGGCTATGGTGATGTAGGTAAAGGTACAGCTGCTTCTTTTAGAGGTGCAGGTTCTATTGTTACCGTCACCGAAATTGATCCTATTTGCGCATTGCAAGCTGCAATGGATGGTTTTGAAGTAAAGCGTCTTGAAACAGTATTACCTAAAGCGGATATAGTTATCACTACCACGGGTAATAAGTCTATTGTAAGACCAGAGCATTTTAAGGCAATGAAAGATAAGACCATAGTTTGCAACATTGGTCATTTTGATAATGAGATCGCTGTTGCCTGGTTAAATGACAATTATGGTGCTACTAAAGTTGAGATCAAACCTCAGGTAGATAAATATACCATTGATGGTGTAGATATAATCCTTCTAGCAGAAGGTCGCCTTGTAAACCTAGGTTGTGCAACAGGACACCCTAGTTTTGTAATGAGTAATTCATTTACAAACCAGACTCTGGCGCAAATTGAATTATGGAAGCACAGAGAGAATTACGAGAATAAGGTATATATGCTACCAAAGCATCTTGATGAGAAAGTTGCCGCATTACACCTTGAGAAAATTGGCGTAGAGCTTACTCAATTAGACGAGGAGCAGGCTGCATACATCGGTGTTGAAGTAAACGGCCCTTTTAAACCGGAATACTACAGATACTAGGCATATTGCCAAATAATATAAACTAAAGCGGCTATCAAATTGATGATAGCCGCTTTTTTATTTAAATTAAAACGGGTAGTTTATTAATTACCTAAAGCTAACATTCTACTTTCAAAATTAAAGTCATGTTTAGCCATTTCCAGCTGGGCAAGACTTTGCTCTCGAGTTGCTGTAGGGTCAATTTTAACTTCTTCGCCATTTGGCATGTAAACGATCATTAAACCATCTTTAAAAGATGAAAGTTTTATTATCTCTCCATCTTCCTTAAGAGCATTCCACGACCTATCTTCAGGTTTGTAAAGCATTTCAAGATGATTGCCTTTATGTTCTCCATCAATGACGTTGATAACAAATCTGTTTCTGGATGCTATCATCTCGTAAGTATTACCATTCCTTTTTAAGATCTGGGTTTCTACCTCACCATCATTCATAGCAATAGGGTTACTACCGCTCCAAAATTCGATAACATTAAAGATCAAAGTGTCACCTATAAAGAAAAGACCATAGACAGGTACAATATTTAGCGCCCAGAAAACTAAGTTATTTACAAACCTGCTATCTGAGATTTCCATGTTCCAGTCTTTCAAATTATTGAATGCGCTAAAAGAACCTAAACAACTTGTGCATAATAATAGCATAGACATTAAACTGCAAGTAATTAATTTTTTCATAAGAGTATTTTTTTGATTAGTACTAAAGTTAAATTACGAAAGAAAATCAAAATATTTATATTCAATCAGAAATTAACTTTATCATATTCAATTTCTTAAATACTCCCACCATTTAATTACAACAGATCATACTTCATTACACCTTATAGAACGTTCTACTAATACTTATAAAAACAAGAGACCCGCTTGCAAATTGCAAGCGGGTCTCTTTTAATAACACTTATCAGAATTATGCTTCAGCGCTAGGCACTATAGAAACATATGATTTATTATCTTTCTTCTTCGTGAATTTTACTGTACCATCAACTTTGGCGTGTAAGGTATGATCTTTACCGGCATACACATTGTCACCAGGTTTGTGAGCAGTACCTCTTTGTCTTACTATGATATTTCCAGCAATGGCAGCTTGACCTCCAAATATCTTAACACCTAAGCGTTTCGATTCTGAATCCCTACCGTTCTTAGAACTACCTACTCCTTTTTTGTGAGCCATGATATTAAGGTTTTATCGTTAATATTAACAGGGAATTATTTTTCTACCCCGCCGTCTAGATTGTCTTGTAATTCTTTTAATTCATCCCACTTACCTTCAGCAGCTAACGCAGCTTGCTTAGGCCAAGTCTCTGTTGCCAGGTGAGAAAGACGTGAACTTGCTTCTGCAAGAATCTCGCTTATTTTCTCTGGAGAAAGTTTTGCTAACTTAGCAAATGTATCAACACCTGCATTTACAAGCGCTTCTGCAGCTTTAGGACCTGCACCTTCAATCTTTTTTAGATCGTCTGCTTTAGCTGTTTCCTTTTTAGGCTCTGCTTTTGCAGCAGGCTTAGATTCAGACTTAGCAGTAGATTTGCTCTTGCTGTCAAGGCTAATCTCTACAATCTCTAATTGTGTTAATGATTGTCTGTGACCATTTTTAACACGGTAACCTTTACGTCTTTTCTTTTTGAAGACGATTACTTTATCACCTTTAAGGTGCTTAACGACTTTTGCTCCTACAGAAGCGCCGCTTATAGCCGGGGCGCCTAAAGTAATGTTATCGCCGTCATGAGCCAGAAGAACTTTATCAAAAGAAACACTTGCTCCTTCATCTTCCGCCAGACGGTTAACATAAACCTTTTGGTCTTTCGCAACTTTAAATTGCTGCCCTGCTATCTCTACAATTGCATACATAGCGATTTGATTAAATAAACATTATACTATCTAACTCCAAGCCTTTACGGCTAAGAGGGCGCAAATATACATCTATTTAATTAAAATACAAACCTCTATAAGTGTGATTCTTAAATATTTTTCTTCTTCTTTTTGGTGTTCCAGCTTTGCTTAAAGAGCTGCATGAAACTTAAGGTAAGAACAACAGTAGTTGCAAAACCCATTAAAGCAACCATAAAAACAACCACACCCAGACTGGTATTATAGGTGTCTTCCCATCTGTTGATCATTTTATCTAAAAAATCCGGATTGAGATTACCTGCATATAAACCAAAGAACATGGTGAATAATATAGTAGCTATAAATCCCGTCACAACTCCTACAGAGAACCCGTCACTGTATTCAAAATCTGCTCCTTTTCTCAATTTATAGTGTTTTATAGCTTCAAAAATCCCATAACCTGTAATTAGCCCGTTAGGCAAACTAAAAATGGGATTTGTATGTAATCCTAATAAAGCAAGAAATAAGAAATAGGCTATTAACCCTGCGCTTATGGCAATCCCATATCGTATAGGAAGCGTTATTTTTGGCATAATTTTTCAGATTAATGGTGAACTTAAATATCTTAATTTTTACAGCGACTTCACCCTAATGACTTGTTAAAATTGGTTTCCTCACTGATAATCATCTAAAATTTACGGCTAATTTTTGAACATAAAATAACAATATTAAGAAAATGGCTTATTAATAATTCTTAGTTTTAAACCCTACTCGATAAATAACTTTTAATAATCACCCTAAATTGTAACAAAATCGGGTTGCCGGCGTCAAATCCCGCAACTAAAAACAAAATTAAAACATGAAGAAAACGATCTTTTTTATCGCTTCTTTTTTCTTTTTGGGACTAATATTAACCGCCCAGGAAGTAAAATTTGAAGAATACGATCTTGACAATGGTTTACACGTTATCCTGCATCAGGATAAAACAGCACCCGTAGTCACAACTGCAGTTATGTACCACGTAGGAGGTAAAGACCGTGAAGACGGCCGCACTGGTTTCGCTCATTTTTTTGAGCATTTATTATTTGAAGGCACAGAGAACATAGACAAAGGAAAATGGTTTGAGATTGTAAGCTCAAACGGAGGTACAAATAATGCAAACACATCGCAGGACCGCACCTATTACTATGAGGTTTTTCCCTCTAATAATCTTGAATTAGGTCTATGGATGGAGTCTGAGCGTATGATGCACCCTATCATAGGTCAGGACGGTGTAGATACTCAAAACGAAGTTGTAAAAGAGGAACGCAGATTGCGATACGACAATTCACCATATGGGCAGTTTTTATTCGCCATAAGCGAAAATCTTTTTGATAAACACCCTTATAAAGATCCTAATGTAGGCTACATGAAAGATCTTGACGCCGCAACTCTTGATGAGTTCAAATCATACTTTAACAAGTATTACGTTCCTAACAACGCAGCATTAGTGGTAGCAGGAGATATTGACATTGCCAAGACAAAAAAAATGATCTCAGATTATTTTGGTCCTATCCCAACCGGTGAGAAATTAGAGCGCACATATCCTGTTGAAGAACCTATCACAACAGAGATCGATGCAGAATTTCATGATAATAACATTCAGGTTCCTGCAGTTCTTACTGCTTACCGCACGCCTGGCTACGGTGAGCGTGATGCCTATGTATTAAACATGATCTCTTCTTACTTAAGTGATGGTAAAAGCTCTAAACTTTACAAAAAACTTGTAGATAACCAGAAACAGGCTTTACAGGTAGGCGCCTTTAATCTGGAGCAGGAAGATTATGGTATGTATTTAATTTTTGGATTGCCTCTTGGCGAAACAACACTAGATACACTTTCTGCAGAGATCGAAGAAGAAATTGCTAACCTGCGCAACAATCTTATTTCTGAAAGTGACTTCAAAAAGTTACAAAACAAAGCTGAAACCAATTTTGTAAACTCTAACTCAAGCGTTGAGGGTATCGCTAATTCTTTGGCCAGATACTATATGCTGTATGATGACACAAATCTTATCAATTCTGAAATAGATATTTACCGCTCGATCACTCGTGAAGAAATTAAAGAGGTAGCTAATAAATACCTGAAGCCTAACCAGCGTGTTAAGCTTAAATATCTACCACAAGAGCAAAAATAAAAACTGCTGAGGTAATCCTCAAAGCATTAACAATCTCACCTCGTGAGTAAAACTTGATGAAAAGCATGAAAAATATATTTTTAAGCGTACTGTTTATTTGCAGTATAGCCGCTTCAGCACAAATAGACAGAAGCAAACAACCCAAACCGGGACCAGCTCCCGAAATCAACATAAGCGAGCCACAAACTTTTGAACTTAAAAACGGGCTTAAGGTTATAATAGTAGAAAACCATAAGTTACCCCGTGTATCTTATAATCTTACTATAGACAATCCTCCTGTTGCAGAAGGCGACAAAGTAGGAGCAGCAAGTCTTTCAGGATCTATGTTAGGCAAAGGTTCTCAAAGCATTGCAAAAGATGATTTCTATGAAGAAGTAGATTATATGGGTGCCAGTATCAATTTTGGTTCTGATGGCGCATTCGCCAGCGGACTTTCAAAATATGCAGATCGTATTCTTGAACTAATGGCAGATGCAGCAATTCATCCTAATTTCACTCAGGAAGAATTTGACAAAGAAAAAGCACTTTTAATAGACGGTATTAAAACCAATGAAAAAAGTGTTTCTGCAGCAGCAAATCAATTAAGCGGAGTTTTGGCTTACGGAAAAGATCACCCAAAAGGTGAATTCACAACGCAAGAAAGTGCTAAAAAAGTAGAACTTGCAGATGCTAAAGCTTACTATGATAAAGTCTTTACACCCAACAATGCATACCTTGTTGTTGTAGGCGATGTAAAACCTAAAGATGTAAAAAAAGTAGTTAAAAAATACTTCAGCGACTGGAAAAAAGGGCAGGAATTAAGTAATATTTATCCTAAACCAGAAAATACAGCTGCTACAGAAATTGACTTTGTAGACATGCCTAACGCGGTTCAGTCTGAGATTATCGTTCAAAACCTGATCGATCTTAAGATGAGTGATAAAGATTATTTCCCTGTGCTTATCGCAAATCAAATTCTAGGCGGCGGCGGCGAAGGTAGGTTGTTTCTAAACCTGCGTGAAGACAAAGGTTATACTTATGGCGCATACTCAAGTGTAGGTTCAGATAAATATGCTCCTACTCGTTTCAGTGCTTCTGCAAGCGTGCGTAATGAAGTAACAGACAGTTCTGTTGTGGCATTTCTTGAAGAGATAAACACAATAAGAGATAAAGTTGTTACAGAAAAAGATCTTGCTAATGTAAAAGCAAAATACATAGGTAGTTTTGTGCGCTCACTTGAGCAACCGGCAACTGTGGCGCGTTTCGCTTTAAATATTGAAACAGAAAATCTTCCGGCAGACTTCTATCAAACATATTTAGAAAAAATAAATGCGGTTAATTTAGAAGATGTACAGCGCGTTGCTAAAAAATACTTTTTACCACAAAATTCGCGCATTGTGATCGCGGGAAAAGGCAGCGAAGTACTTAATAATCTTGAAAAGGTTAATTATAACGGAAAAGCAATTCCGGTTAAATTTTATGATAAAGAAGGCAACGAGGTAGAAAAACCTAACTACGAAGCGGCTATTCCTGAAGGTGTAACGGCTCAGTCTGTGATCACTAATTATATCGACGCAATTGGCGGAAAATCGGCCCTGGAAGGGGTAAAATCGGTTGTTTTATCTGCCGAAGGTTCTGTACAGGGAACACCTTTAAAACTGGAGATCAAGAAAACTGCAAACAACCAACTTTTACAGGAAATATCTGTAATGGGTAATGTTATGAGCAAGCAGGTTCTTAACGGTGATAAAGCGTATGTTGTGGCTCAAGGCCAAAAGATGGATCTTCCCGCAGAACAACTAACAGCTTTACAAGAATCATCAGTTCCATTTCCAGAATTGAGTCAATTAAATGACGAGAATATTTCTCTAGAAAGCATACAAGATGTTAACGGAAGCAAAGCGTATGTTGTAAAACTGAGTGATACTAAAAAAGCGTTCTTTGATACAACATCAGGCTTAAAAGTTAAAGAAGAAACCACCATATCTGCTAACGGGCAAACTATGGTACAATCTTTTGAAATGGGCGATTACAAAGAAGTAAACGGAGTAAAGTTTCCGTTTAGCCTATCACAAACTATGGGACCTCAAAAAATTGATTTTACGGTAACAGATGTTAAAGTAAATGAAGGTGTAAGTGACGCAGACTTTCAATAGTCTAACACACTTAGGAAATTTTAAGAAGAGGTTGACTTAGATGTCAGCCTCTTTTTTTTCTTCCTACTGTCTCGATTAACCAGATAAACACCGGCAAGAATTATTCCTGAAGCAAATACATGAATCATGGTAAAGGGTTCATCATCAAGCACACCCCAAAAAATCCCTACAATTGGTATTAAATACGTCACAGAAGTAGAAAAAACCGCAGTTGATATTTGTATCAGCTTATTGAATAATATCTTAGCAAGACCCGTACCCACTATAGAAAGAACAACTATATACAAAAGCGATTCCTGAACTTGCTCATCTTGCAAAACCTCAACATCTAGCAAACCTGAAAAAGCCAGACATATTAAGGCCGGTACTAGCATTACTGCGAAATTACCCACTGCAATTCCCGTAGAAGAAACATCCTGAAGTTTAGATTTAATTATATTGGCATTAGCGGCATAACAAAGAGCAGCGATAATTACAAGAAGTGCAAAAAAGTAATTCTGGTCTGGGTTTAAATTTGCTCCTTCAAAAATGAGAATCGCAGCACCGGCTAAACCTAGTATTACTCCAAATATTTGATTTCTGGTAAAGTGGATTTTGAAGATCAAAAACCCCAGAAATATGGTAAAAACCGGCACTAATGAGTTTAAAATCGACGCAATACTGCTATCAATTTCAGTTTCCGCGTAAGCGAAAAGAAAAACCGGCAAAAACGTGCCAAAAAGCGCAGACCACGCAATCCAGGGCCACTCAGCCTTTTTTATTTTAAATAAACTTCTATGTCCTATTGTAAATAGAAAAATTGTAGAAAACACAATGCGTACCGCTCCTAATTGAATGGGGCTTAATCCTTCTAGACCTCTTTTGATAAGAATATATGAACTACCCCAGATCAGGGAAAGAACAATGAGGTATACCCACTTTCGGGAATTATTATCCATTTTTTTAGTCAAAACCCGTTTTTGGGAATAAGCTGCAAAAATGAACATTCTAACCTAGGAAACAAACTTTAAAATTATCGGTTACTTTTTCCAGGTAATTGTTTCCATCAAATAACGGATATCTTTTTTGAGATAATCTGCCGCCGGCAAAATACTATCATAATTAGGGCGCACATTAAAATAAATAGAACCGGTTAAAAAGTGCTGTACACTATCTGTAACGTAAAACTGTGATTGTGATGCGGCGTTGCCAGAAACATCATAGAACATACCGTAAACATTATGTTTCTCGTTGATATATTTCTCTTCAAAAATATCATCGGCTTTTATGACGTGCTCATAAGTTAACTTTTGTGCGTCTGTAAGTAGTTTATTAATATCACCATTTACATTGCGATAGGTAAGATATAAAGCGGCATTCATACCGGGATATTCCAGAATAGCAGAGCAACCGTCTTTTGTATGAACTTTTACTATTTTATTAATATTAAAATCATAGGGGCAGTCACTTAGCGTATATTCTTTATAAGCAGGAGCAGGATAAGAAAGAGCCAGTTCTGCTTTAGGCTTAGGGAGCGTATCATTTTTGCAGGATTGTAAAATTAAAGCCGAAAAAAGAAGGCAAAAAACGGCTAAAACCCTATAAAATCGGGGTTTATAGCGTAAAAATCGGCTTTTTATATGAGGAAAAATCATCAATATTATGGGTTCTCATTGATGGTCAACTTAATCTGCTTTATTCTTTTGCGATCTATCACCTCTACAGTAAACGCGAAATTCTGGAAGTTTATTATTTCATTCTTTTTAGGAAAACCACCTGAAATTTCAAGTAAAAAACCAGCTAATGTTTCAGCTTCGCCTTTATTTTCTTCAAACAGAGCAGAGTCATCGAGCTTTATGACGCGGTAAAAATCTTTAAGCGAGGTTTTTCCCTCAAAAACATAATTGCTGTCATCAAGTTTAGAATAGATAATATCCTCATCATCAAACTCGTCGCTTATATCGCCTACGATCTCTTCAATAATATCTTCTAACGAAATCAAGCCGCTTGTACCTCCATACTCATCTACAACAATGGCAAGGTGATTTCTTTTATCTTTAAACTCATTGAGCAGGTCATCCAGCTTCTTATTTTCGGGCACAAAATACGCAGGTCGCAAGAGTGATGTCCACTCAAAATCCTGCTTATCAATATGCGGAAGAAGATCTTTTACGTACAATATCCCTGAAATAGTATCCATATTTTCTTTGTAGACGGGAATACGAGAGTAACCATTCTCAATTATTGGCGGAATTATATCTGCATAAGGAGCAGCTTCATTTAAAGCAAAAATATCCATACGCGGTTTCATAACCTGCTTGGTATCTGTATTACCAAAGCTCACAATACCCTTTAGAATTTTTTGCTCTTCTACAGAAGTGTCTTCTTCGCTGGTCAACTCAAGTGCTTGTGAAAGTTGATCAATACTCAAATTTGCCTTCTGCTTGCTAAAACGTCCTTGTATGAATAGAGTAACCTCGCGCATAGGCATGCTTATAGGTGTAAATACAACGTCAAGAAAGCGCATGGGATAAGCCATAAAATGAGAAAACTTCACTTTATTTCGGCTGGCATAGACCTTGGGCAAAATTTCGCCAAACATCAAAATAAGAAAAGTGACGGCAACAACTTCTATTAGAAATCTTAAGTTCACAATACCCAATTGTACATCTTCAAGACCAGCAAAAAGCACATCGCCTAACGAAGTGAACAATAGAACGATCGCAATATTTATAAAATTATTTGCAACCAGTATTGTAGCAAGAAGTTTTTTAGGCTTATCCAGCAATTTAATAACCATTGCCTCCTTTTTAGAACGCTTTTCTATATCCAGCTCAAGATCTGTAGGAGTTAGTGAAAAAAAGGCAACTTCTGTCCCACTAATTAAAGCAGAGCATATTAACAAAACAATTACCGCAAGAAGACCGAATACCGTTGAAACGGAAATCAAATTTGTAGCAATTAGTAAACTGGCAGGGTCAGGATCCAAGGGGTGTGGTTTCTGTTTTAGTTAGCCCGGAAACTATATAGAATCTCTGGGAATTAAACCTAATGTAAGAATTAAAATGGAAGATCATCATCCTCTTCGTCATTAACATCATAAGAAGGTGCGCTATGTGCCGGCTCACTTGCCTTATTAGAAGCGTTAGATGTGCTGCTTCCTGATGATGGCGCAGGTGATGGTTGACCTGCAGCATCTTTAGGAGTTAAAAATGTAAAATCTGTGCATTGCACTTCTGTACTATATCGCTCTACACCCGCATCATCTTGCCATTTTCTGGTTTTAATGCGTCCTTCTACATATACCTTATCTCCTTTTTTGAGGTATTTCTCGCAAATTTCAGCAGCTTTATTGCGCACCACAATGTTGTGCCACTCTGTGTTGCTTACTCGCTCGCCAGTCGTCTTATTAGTGTAGGTCTCATTAGTAGCAACAGGAAAACGTCCTATGCAGCCACCACCTTCAAAATAATGCATCTTCACTTCATCACCCGTATGCCCTATGAGCATTACCTTATTCAATGTACCTGACATATAGTGTTTTTTGAGAATTCAAAAATAGTGAAATTCCTTTAGTTGCTAAAATCAAAGGTTTCGAGAAATCGATCTATAACTCTGGGTACTGCAAAATCAATAACA
Source organism: Leeuwenhoekiella sp. A16 (assembly GCF_047946675.1). Lineage (GTDB taxonomy): Bacteria > Bacteroidota > Bacteroidia > Flavobacteriales > Flavobacteriaceae > Leeuwenhoekiella. The sequence goes on along the minus strand of NZ_CP172313.1, from coordinate 1,965,714 downwards.
TTTGCTATAGGAACAGCATTTTTGCTCTTAATATCTGATACAGAAGCGATCCAGAACTTTACATATAGGTTTTGATGCGACAATTTATGCAAAATGGCTTTGTCATTATATAGACGTACATCTGCAGAGCCTAATTGTGGAAGCTTTGCATACATTGATCGCGGTTCTTGCACCATAGAGTCATCTTCAAGAAATTTCAAAAAATCGTCCGGTTCGTAATTCTTTTCGGTTTCTATTAATGGAAATTCATATAAACCACCCCATATACCCTTAGCATCCCTCTGATTTAAAATTGTCTTGCCATCATCTGTTATGTAAACCAAATAATTAAAATGCCGATCTCTAACTTTAATTTTACCCTGTTTAACCGGTAGTCTGTCTATTTTATTTTCTCTCAAAGCCACACAGCTATCATTAAAAGGGCAATGCAGACAATACGGGTTTTTAGGCTTGCATTGTATAGCACCAAATTCCATTATGGCCTGATTAAAGGTGGCGGGATCATCTTGATCAATTAGATGTTGAGCCAATTCTTTAAACTCTCGCTTACCTATAGTAGTATCTATAGGTGTTTTTATTCCAAAAACACGTGATAAAACTCTATACACGTTACCATCTACTACAGCTGCAGGCTCATTAAAACAGATAGAAGCTATGGCGCTAGCCGTGTAATCACCTACCCCTTTTAACTTAAGTAAATCTTTATAGTTATTCGGGAAAATTCCCTGTAGGTCAAAAGCAACCATTTTTGCAGTAGTATGCAGGTTTCTGGCTCTTGAATAGTAGCCTAAACCCTGCCACAGCTTCAATACTTCATCCTCATCTGCACTTGCCAGACTAAAAACATCAGGAAAGGCATTTATAAACGCAAAATAGTAGGGCATACCCTGATCAACTCGTGTCTGTTGCAAAATAATTTCAGACAACCATATGCGATATGGGTCATTTGTAAGACGCCAGGGCAGTTCCCTTTGATTATCTATATACCACGAGATGAGCTTTTTAGAGAAATGTGTCACAAAAAATACCTTTTGAGCAATTTAGACGTTTATGTCATTATAATTTAATCTATTACGTTTGAAAAATTGATTTATTAATCGTTATATTTGCACCCTTGAAATTTTTAACCCCTAAAATAAATAAGTAATGACAAAAGCAGATATTGTTGCTAAAATTTCCGAGAAATTAGGAATCGAAAAGAATGATGTACAGGCAACTGTTGAAACATTTATGACCGAAGTAAAGAATTCACTAGAAAGTGGTGACAATGTTTATCTTAGAGGTTTTGGAAGTTTCATCATTAAAACACGTGCTGAGAAAACCGGCCGTAACATTTCTAAGAACACAACTATCAAAATACCTGCACACAACATTCCTGCATTTAAGCCTGCTAAGGTTTTTGTAGAAGGCGTAAAGTCTAATGTTGCTGTTGACGAAAATTAAATATTAATTAAAAAAACTAAGCTCCTATGCCAAGTGGTAAAAAGAGAAAAAGACACAAGGTAGCTACGCACAAGCGTAAAAAAAGACGTAGAGCTAATCGTCACAAAAAGAAAAAGTAGTCTAGCACTACTTTTTCTTTTATTATGCCTTTTTTAAAGGCATATGTTCTTTGACATCAAGATTAGGAAATTAAGGTTACTTACCTTCACTTAATTACATCCTGATCTTAACGGTTACAAAAATCCTGTGATAAAATATTTGTTTAATCAATTTGTGAAAGCGTGCTTTCGCAGATATAACTTAATGAAGCGTGAATAATGAATTAATCATTAGATCCAGTTCCACTTCAGTTGATTTTGCCCTCTTAAAAGATGGGAAACTAATAGAATTACATAAGGATGAGGAAGACAACCAGTTTAGCGTAGGTGATATTTTTATCGCAAAAATTCGCAAGACTGTAACAGGTCTTAATGCTGCATTTGTCAATGTAGGTTATGAAAAAGATGCTTTTTTGCATTATCATGACTTAGGACCACAACTTCCTACTCTTTTAAAATTCGTAAAACGTGTAAGCACAGGTAAATTAAAAGATTACTCTTTAAAGAACTTTCCCTCAGAGAAAGATATAGACAAAAACGGGAAGATTACCGATGCTGTCAAATCTAACCAGTCAATTCTAGTACAGGTTGTAAAAGAACCCATATCAACAAAAGGGCCCAGAATTAGCAGTGAGCTATCTATCGCCGGGAGATATGTGGTACTTGTTCCTTTTTCAGACAGAATATCTATTTCACAAAAAATAGAATCTAAAGAAGAAAAAGCAAGATTAAAACGATTAGTACAAAGTATACGACCTAAAGGCTTTGGTGTAATTGTACGTACAGTTGCAGAAGGAAAGTTAGTAGCAGAGCTGGATAAAGATCTACAAAACCTGGTAGACCGTTGGACCGCCATGTCAAAGAAGCTACACAATGCCGTTCTTCCCAGTAAGGTATTAGGAGAAATGAATAGAGCCTCTTCTATTTTAAGAGACATATTTAATGACACCTTTACCGGTATCTGTGTTGACGACGAGACGTTGTATTATCAACTAAAAGAATACCTGCAAGAGATTGCGCCTAATAAAGAAAATATCGTAAAGCTACACCAGAACAACATCCCCATATTTGAAAAGTATGGCATCGAGCGACAGATCAAAACTTCGTTTGGTAAAACCGTATCAATGAGTAAAGGTGCCTATCTTGTTATAGAACATACTGAGGCACTGCACGTAATTGATGTAAACAGCGGTAACCGATCTAACAAAGCAAGAAGCCAGGAAGACACTGCTCTCGAGGTAAACATGATTGCGGCAACTGAAATTGCCAGACAATTACGCCTTAGAGATATGGGTGGTATCATTGTGATTGACTTTATAGATATGGGAAAAGCCGAAAATCGTAAAACCCTCTTTAACCATCTTCGTGATGAGATGAGTGACGATCGCGCTAAACATAAAATATTACCCCCAAGTAAATTTGGTTTAATCCAGATTACAAGGCAACGCGTAAGACCTGAAATGAATATTAAAACACGTGAGAGAGACCCTAACAGTCCCAATGACGATGGTGAGATTGAAGCCCCAATAGGAGTGGTTAATCGTATTCAGACAGACCTTATAAAACTATTAAAAAAAGACTATAAAAAGATTACGTTACACACGCATCCATTTATAGCAGCCTTCTTGACAAAAGGCTTCCCCTCAATACGTTCTAAATGGTTTTTAGACAATAAAAAATGGGTAAAAATCATGCCCAGAGATGCTTACACGTATCTTGAGTACCGCTTTACAGATAAAGACGGGAAAGAAATTAGATAAAACTGAAATAACCCTCATCGTGCAAACGGTGGGGGTTTTTTATTGCCCGCCCTCATCGCCCTCCGGGCACTTCTCCCAAAGGGAGAAGAATCAAGAAATTATAAAATCAGAGCCTTTTTTAAGGTTTAATAACAACTAAAATTAATAACTCTTTGCCTTTGGGAGAGATGCCGAAGGCAGAGAGGGATTAACTTTTGAATCTGTAACTTTGAACATTGAAATAAGTAAATGCAACAAACCGTAAAGACATATACCGTAGATGAAGCTTTAAAAAAGCTGGAAAACTATTGTGCTTATCAGGATCGTTGCCATAAGGAAGTACAGGAAAAGCTTAAAGAAATGCGTATGATCCCTGAAGCAATAGACCATATCATCTATCAACTCATTCAGGATAAATTTCTTGATGAAGAAAGATTTGCTCGCAGTTTTGCAAGAGGAAAGTTCAGAAGTAAAAAATGGGGGAAGACTAGAATAATACGCGAACTTAAACTCCGCGAAATAACAAAATACAATATAGATCTTGCCTTAACTGAAATTGAAGAGACAGATTATCTAAAAACCTTTGAAAAACTGGTCAAAAAGCGGTTAAAACAGCTAAAAACCGAGAAAAACCTCTACAAAAAGAAAAATAAATTGATGACTTATCTTCAGTATCGTGGTTGGGAAAGTAACTTAATTTATGAAAAAATAAATGAGCTTAAGTAAGCTCATTATTTTACACGGCTACAACCTGCTTTGCAGGTTTCTTTTTTCCTTTCTTCTTATTGAGCCATACTAAAAAGCCGGTAACAGGAAGACTTGCACATATCAGACTTATAAAAAATGCCAGAATTTTTCCGGGAAGTCCTAGTGCCGCACCTATATGTATATCATAATTGAGCATATTTAATTGATCTGCAAAATCAGCTTCTTCAAACCGATCTCCCTTTACACGAAATTGCTCTAAAGTATACTGATCGTAGTAATATTCATTCCTGTTAAAAAAAGAACCGTGATCCTGATAAGCAACTATCTCTATCGCATCATCCTCATCTTTTAAAACAGGCGTCATATACATTCCCTGCACATCAGGTTCCTGAGATATGGTTTTATACCAGGCTCTGTCTAGCGCTGTTATACCATCATCCTGTGCTAAATCTTTTTGAGCTATATCAGAATGAGGATGGTGATGCTCTGGCATAGACTCTCCTCCTGATGTAACATAATATAAAGAATCTGCAAACCACTCAAAACTGTAGACCAGACCCGTGACTGCAATAACTAATGCTAAAACCAAACTATAGAAACCAAGGACATTATGAAGATCATAATTTACCCTCTTAAAACTACCGTTCCATTTAATTTTAAAACTCTTATTAAAGTTGGCTTTTTTGAAATTTTTTGGCCACCACATAATTAAGCCTGTAATCAAAAGAAGAAGAAAGATCAAAGTACAAACACCCACAATTGGCCTGCCTATTTCATAAGGCATCCATAAAGCTCTGTGGCCATCTATAATAAAACGGAAGAAGTCAAAATTACCGCTTCCCAGTATCTGTTGTTTTTTTAAAAATTCTCCGGTATACGGATTAACAAAAACAGCTGTAAAACTTCTTTTTCCATCTTCAAAAGAGTTAAAACCAACTGCCGCAGCTCCTTCTGCATTACTGTAAGTAAGACCGGAAGGCTCTTGTCCCGGCATATATGCCAGTGCGGTATCGAGTATTTTACTAGGCGGCACAAATTGTTTATTCTGTACTTCAACAAAACGCCAAGGCTCAAAATAATCTTTTATCTCTTGCTGAAAAGCATAAAAACAACCCGTGATACTTACGATAAATACAACTATGCCACTACCAAGGCCAAGCCAGAGATGCAGCCAGTCATTGAGCTTTCTTAAGTTACCTTTAGTTTTCTTTTTATTGCCTTTTGCCATTCGAAAACAGGAAATAGAGTAAATAAAACCGACTCGCTAAATACTAGCGAGCCGGCAAATAAAATGTTATAATTTAAAAAATCCTGCGACAAAATTAGCTTCTACCTGAGCTCCTTTTGTTGCTGTGTAATTTGCAGTATCCATTTTATACACAAAAATACCATCATCTTCAGGAATACACAGATATACAAAATTACCTTCCTGTAGAGCTGCTAATCTTCTACCGTCCCCGTTATGCTGAGGCACACCACTTACGAGGTTCACTGTTTGTGCTTCAAGATCGATCACTGCAGATTCCAGCGGACTGTCTGACCACGCTCCCTGCTCATTTCTTGCTGCCATATTAATTTCAGCGAAAGCTTTACCATCTCCCAGATATTTTAAGTGTGCAGTATTATAACCACCTGTAGCTTCTGCAATATCAAAGAAATATTCAGTATCAAACTCAGTTGCGCCGCTATCGATTTTTAAGATTCCACTAGGCTTAGTGCTCTGGCTAAATCCGTTAGCCGGATTAGAATGAGAAACGGCATAAATATTTCCATCTTCATCTTTTATAAGTCCAGACTTCACATTAAACCCACCTATTGGCCCCACGCGATTATCTGTAATCACTTTTTCAAATTCAAGTTCAGGATAAGAGAATACCGCTACTTCAGCCTGATCTGTATAGCCAGTAGCATACGTATTAGGATCGCTTATGTAATAACTTAAGAATAAATGGTCATCACTTACAACCATACCTGAGTAAGAAGGTCCCACAAGTTCCGTAATTTCAGAAACAGGAACTTCTACGGTTTCAGTTACAGCTACAGTATTTACATCAAATTTGCGAAAAACAATCACATCTGAAGCACCAGACATAGTCACCGAAATCAATGTGTTTTCATTACCGGTTATAAGATCTGAAAGACTGTTTTCAAAAGAAACATCACCCGCTTGATCTAATGATTGATTTTCTTCATTTTTAGTGATGGCAACCACATTTACATCATCAAGACCACCAAGGCTATAAATTGTATTATCGATCTGAGTAAAATCGTAATAACCGGGTTGCTCAATCCCTTGTCCTGCTGCAGAAAGCGTACCGCTCATCACATCCTCAAAAGGAACTGAATAATACGTAAAACCACCTTCACTACCCTGAATAGCCAGAGAAACCACATAAGGATTATACTCTACGGCTGCGCCGCCATCATCATCTGTACCACCCACACTATCATCATCACTACTACAAGATGAAAAAGAAAAAACCGTTAGAACAGCTAGAAATAGTAATGCCATTCTCTTTGTAAAACTCATTGAATTCATATTCTTTAATTAATTATTATACATCATTCTATTATAAAACATACCTTAGTTTAAGGTAAAAAGCTCTTCCTGGTTTTTGTAACCTGTATTTATCATATAGCATTTCATCTGTGAAATTGCGACACTCTAGTGAAATATTGTATTTACCAGCCATAAGACTGTAACTCACTTCTAAACTGTGAGACGACTGTTGCGGAATCACCCTTTTACTTTCTACATCGCCATATCTAGACCAGCCTAAATAATATTCCTGTACATAGTTATAGTAGTAGTTCACATTTAAAAGTGATTCTTGTAAAACGACATCTTTAAAAGACAACCCCGCAACTGCATTCCCAAATAGATAAGGTGTATTGGGAAGGCGGGAACCTTTATTAAAATTGGTTTGATAGCCAGAATATTCACTATAAGTTTGATTTGCCTGATCAGTAATATTCTGGTAGGTGATATTTGCTTGTAAACGAAAGAAATCTTTCCAGCTATAGCGAAGACTTCCCTCAACCCCCACTGTGCGCGATTCTGCTAAGTTGCTGTAATTAGTTTGTGGACTAGCCACTGTCACAACCTGATATATAAGATCTTTTGAATTACGGTAAATAAAGGTACCATCTGCCTGAAATTGATGATCTTGTGCCACTCTAAAGTCATAAGTAGCTCCAAAGTTTAAATTATCGCTCTGTTCAGGGCCTAAATCGGCATTAGGCTGTACAAACAAACCATCACCAAATATTTCAGTAGCCCATGGCATGCGATAGGTGTGCTCGTAAGAAGTTTTTAATTGAAGATTAGGCAATACAAAATAGGAAGTAGCTAAACCGTAACCAAAATTCTCCTTCGCCGATTCATATACATTTGTCGAATTTTCGGTTAGGCCATACTGTAAGCTTGATTTAGCTTTCAAAAAATAGGCTTTCCCAAATAATGTGGTGCTCCATTTTTGATTATAATCAAATTTATAAGACAACCCAAGCACATGCTTATTTAATGATTTGGGGAATTGGTTCTGTATTCTTTCCGGATTTTCTTCATCAAATACCTCTCGATGAAAATATTGATATGCATAATTAAAAGCCAAAGCATGCTTTTCATTAATTAAATACCCACTATTAAACTGACCCGTAAACTCATCATCATCTAAAGTAACAAGGCTTGCAGCGCCATTTTCGGCATCTGTAGAAGAATTACTTTCTATTGTATCTCCATACCAGTTATAGCGCACACCGGCAAGGGTATCAATATTTTTGGTTTTGGTGATATTGTATGAACTGGTAAGGCTAACATCGAGACCATCAGCAAGAAAATCCTTCTTCTTGTATTTTAAGGTTGGGATAACAGAAGTACTTTCACTGGTTATAGCACCATAAACAGTCGCCATAGTGGCACCATTTTGTACCTGATTATCATCTGCTGAAGCAATAACTCCTAATAAAAGCTGATCTGCAAAATCTGTGTTCACAAATCCGGTTTCAAACTTTACAGTTCCTGATCTATACCTATCGTGAAATCTTCTCACTTCTGCCGTGTCAGTAATGTTTCCATTAGCATCTTTTATCTCTGCTAATACCTTATAATCGTTATTAGAATAATTATAATTTAAATTCCCTCTAACTGTAAAACCAGTTTCAGCATTTGTATAAGCTCCATTTACAGACGCTCTATGCGTGTTAAATGAACCAAAAGAATAGGAAGCATCCAGAAAATTATGCGTTTGATTAGTTATAATATTTACAGCGCCTCCCAACGCATCTGTACCTAACCAAACCGGCACTACTCCTTTGTAAACATCAATACGTGCAATAGAATTTACAGGGATGCTACTCAAGCTTAAAGAAGATCCAAAATTATCCATTGGGATACCATCGAGGAAAAATTTTACCTGATCCCCAGAAAACCCGTTTAAGGAGAAACTTAAATTAGAACCCAAGCCACCTTCCTGCAAAACCCGCACTCCCGGCACGCGGTCTAATACTTCTTTTGCGTCTGAAGTGCTGTTATAAAGCTCTTTAGTAGAAACAGAAGAAACGGCGTATGCCTGCTCATTCACTCTGCGTATAGCCGACTTGCCCTTAAGCTCAACCTGACCAATCTCATAAGCTTCTTCGCTTAATTTCACGGTTACATTAAGGTTTTCTCCAGATGTAAGTATTACTTCTTTTTGCTCAGTCCTAAATCCAAGAAATCTGAATTCTAAAATATATGTACCAGGCTTAATCTGATTAAATTGAAATTCACCATTGGCATCTGTAACAGTCCCTATGTTTTGAGTTGTCAAAATCACAGTTACCCCTTCTAAAGGTAGATCTTCTGAAGATGTAACAGTTCCTGAAATATTTCCATAGCTTGATTGAGCTGTTAGCTCAGCCGGAAGAGAAATTAGGAAAAGAACAAAAATTCCTGTGTAAAAATGAAAGTTTAAGAGTCGCAAAGTAATTTAGAACAGTTTTAAATTGCGGCAAATGTAAAAGAATTTTTCTTTTAGGAAAACTTATTTAGAATAAATAAAAAGAAGCAATAATGAAAAACTGGTTACCAGTTATTTCCAACATCAGATTAAACATGTTAATTACAATTGATCTAAACCCAAGCATTGCACAGAATGAGGACACAGAAATTATACCGACACCTTTAACCCACTTGACGAAAAACGCCTGAAATGACCCAAAAATCGGTCTTACTAATAAAAAAACTAGCCGATTACCTGCTATATCGTTACTGGCCGGGAGAGTGGGTTTATGAAAAAGCTAAAGATGTGGTGCCATATCATTGAACATCAAATCATCTGTAAATTTGTGTTAATAAAAAGTTAAGTATTTGAATTGATATTATGATTTCTGATATATATATATATCTTTAAGTAATACTAATCAAATAATTAACGATACGAAAAAATTATTCTTACCTGTAGTACTTGTTTCTTTTACATTGGATTCAAATGCATCAGAGACATCAAATACAAGCAATTTTGAAACTGCTTTTGAATGTCACAGGCACATAAGTGTAGATTGTGATGGGGATGGCAATGCTGACTACGAAGGCACGGTACGTTGTGAGTATGGGGATGCATTGAGAGATCAATTTATCAGTGCGTGCCGCTAACCTGTTAATTTAATACCAATGACCCAAGATAGAAGATTAAATTTTGGGTCATAATTTTAATCCTATGAAATTTATTATACCTACTTTTTTAGTTTTTTTAATCCCTATTTCCATCAACGCACAAACCGGAATTGTAAATTATGGTGAAATACAAAGTATGGGAATGGGAAGTTCGGTAGGTCCAGACTACAATGCTATTTTAGTTTTTGACACCAGCAATTCTTTATACATCACCCGTAAAGATTCATTAGAGGGCGGTCATATATTGGAACAGAGAAATTTTGAACATACTGATGGCAATGGCAGTTCTATAACAGTAGTGACAAATCCCGAAGGTTTTTTGTACTATTATAATTCTCATCATAAAATTCTATATTCACGCGATTTGGGTTTCAAATATATAAAAGATAAAACCATAGCTATCCCTTGGAAAATCCAGGATACAACAAAAAAAATTGGGGATTATACAGTACAAAAAGCAACAGCTTTTTTTCGAGGCAGGAATTATACGGCGTGGTTTACCACTAAAATACCCTTACCATACGGCCCATGGAAGCTTTCAGGACTTCCTGGATTAATTCTTGAAGCTTATGATACTGATAAAGAAATCTATTGGTATTTTAAAAACATTGAATATCCCTCAAAAAAATCATATTTATTAAAGCCTATAAAAGCCCCTAACGATATATGGATGACTTTTGAAGATTTTAAAAAGTTCTCTATAAAGACATATCTTGATGCTCAGGTAAGCGGTAGAATGATCGCAGAAAGTGCTGGTTATTCAAATAATGATGAATATGAGATGAGTAAAAGCAGGATAGAAGCCTTTAAAATAGAAGAAAATTAAAGTACTTATTAGACTATTGCTGTATGTAGCCATTCTATCAACATGGTCAGCCAAGAGCCAGCAGTTTTATATTTCTGGAATCATTATAGACTCTATTTCCCAAGACCCTGTAGGTTCTGCCAGTATAATTGCAAAAAATGACAATTCAATTTTAGCTTACACCTATACCAACAACCAAGGTGACTACTCATTAATGGTTGAAATGAAAAACACACTTGATTCTATTATTCTAGAGGTAAATAGTCTGGGCTTTAAAAAACAAACTCAAAAATTAGCTTTCAGTACAAAAAACCAGCTTAGTTTAGATTTTCAGCTCCTCCCGCAAGTTGAAGAACTCAACACCGTCGTGCTTAAATCTGATGAAAAAATAAAGATCAATAGAGACACGGTTTCATATAAAGTAGCTGCGTTTACAAACAAGACTGAGCAAACTGTTGAAGACGTACTTAGAAATATTCCCGGTATCGAGATTGATGAAAATGGCAATATTAAGGCACAAGGCAAGAATATCCAAAAAATATTGATTGAGGGCGATGATCTCGCAGACCGCAATTATAAAGTCATCTCAAAAAACCTCGATGCCAATGTGCTTGATAAAGTAGAGGTAATCAGCAATTATGATGAAAACCCGGTTCTAAAACAGTTTTTAAACAGTGAGGCAGTCGTCATTAACCTAAAACTTAAAGACAAATCAAAGTCCATCTGGTTTGGCACATTTAAAGCAGGAGCAGGAAATGACAAGCGCTATCTTGCAGACATTAACCTGGGTCTGATACGTCCAGAAATAAAATTTCTGGATTTGGGTAATTATAATACTACCGGAAACCCTGCAAAAGGCCAACTTGAAAATTACACATTTGAAAGTTTGGGATTTAATGATTTTGATGAAAATTATACCTTTCAGGCAGAACCCTTGCTAAGCCTTCAAGGTAACTCTACCCTGCTTGATGATAAATTTTACACAGAGAATAAAAGCATTTCAAATAACCTGCTCGCCAACAAATCCATCTGGGAAAAGACCAAATTGAGAAATTCACTTCTTATATATCAGGATAATTTAAACAAAAACTATTTAGATAACACACTCTATTTTTTGCCTGATGGCAACATCACCTATAGCGAGTTGAACCAATTTGACTTTAAAAACACAAATCTGACCAACGATTTGGAGGTTAAACATCCCATTAATACCGATAATTTCCTCACTTTTCAAACTAAATTTTCCATTGCTGAAGAACTATCGGGCAACCGCCTGCTTTTCAATGATCAAAATAGCATCGCTCAAACATTGGGAAACAAGCAATACAAACTGGAAACCAATATTCATCATACAACAAAGATCAAAAAAGGGGCACTTACAATCTATGGCTTTACTGGGGCTCAAAACAATGAATTTGTGCTTGATATTTCTCCAAATACCCTGTTAACAGAAACCCAGCAGGCAAATACTACGATAAAAACTGCCATACTCGATAACACGATTTATCAAGGCCTAAAAACAAGCCTGATATTTAAAATAGGCAAATTTTCCTATTCCCTGCTTGCAGGCATAACAAATACTAAAAGTAAAATTAAATATGATGCCACTCAAACCGATGGGCAACAACCTACATCTACTGCGGTAGACAGCTTATCAGGTATAAATCGACTCAATGAATTTGAAACATACGCCGCTTTTAAAGGACAGTATAGCCTCATACCAGATAAACTCCTTCTGGAAAGTGAGCTGCAACTTCAACACATAAACTATCAACCCAGGATTGATCCCCAGCACTTCTTATTTTTTAATCCACAGGTAAAATTGCGGTTGATTAAAATACCTGTGGGATCTTTTTCCCTTGGTTTTAGCAGAAAAAATGAAATCCCCAAACTCAATCACTTTAACAGCAACTTTGTCCTACAGAATTACCGAAGTTTACGCTTGGGTGCATCAACAGTTAAAGCCATAACATCAAACCAATATTCCTTTTCTTATATTTTAAGCAAAAAGAAAGAGCGCATCCTAATAGATGCAGGTATAGCTTACTCTGAATATAATAGAAACCTTGTTGCCAACAGCCTACTAACGCAGAATTTAAACAGCACCCGCCTTGTTTACGCTCCTGGTGGAAGTTTATTTACCGCTAGAGCAGGTTTTACAACCTACAGCGATTTAGCAAAAATCTCTTTTAAATTTGGCTACAACAAAACCCGATTTAAAAATCCCTTCGTGTTGAACAGTGATTTTTATAGCATAGAAAACAACTCAGATAATTACTATTTTAGAGGGACAACCTATTGGAAAGGATTTTTGAATTTTCGATTCTCAGGAGGCTTAAATGTGAGCAGAGGAGAAATACAAGGATCAACAAATACCAATACAACCTACAAAGGAAAGCTAGAATCAATATTAAGGCTCAATGACCGTATTTTTGGAAACTTAGAAAACGAGGTGCATCACATCAATAATACCTTTTATGAAGCCAGTACGTTAACCCTAGAATACCGCCCGGAAAAAAAGGGCTATATTTTTGGGATACAAGCACAGAACTTGTTTAATACAAAAGAATATACCTTTAGCACTATCTCAGATTACACACGTAGCGATCTGGTTTTTGAAGCCGTACCCAGATATGTAATAGGTTATTTAAAGTTTAGATTTTAAACAGGAATACCATGAGCGGCATGCGTTTCAGTAATGGCGCGTTCATTCTTTTCATCAATCCAAGCTTGCCCTTTTCGTTTGCGCATAAAAATATCGTAATACCGCATCACAAAAACGTTGTATACAGCTTTGGCAAGATGTTTTGGCTTTCGCGGAAGCGCCCTTAAACTCATACTAAATCCCGGAGTTACATATTTCATATAATGCCAGTAACCTTCAGGCATATATAAAGTCTCACCATGTTTTAAATGGGTGATATAACCCTCAGCTTTTTTAAGCACAGGGAATTTTTCATAATCAGGATTATCAAAATCTATATCCTCCCGTGTGATTAAAGAATGTGGTACTTTATAGAGGTTTTCCGTTTCTGAAGGCGGAAAAAGAATACACTGCTTTTCACCATGAAAATGGAAGTGCAAAATGTTTGCCCAGTCAATGTCATGGTGCATAAAAACCCTGCTGTTCTCACCACCAAAAAATACCATAGGGATCTGCTTCAATAAATGCAATCCTATTTTTGGGAATTTAAAATCCTTCTTAAGAGAAGGCACATCTTTCATGATATTATAAAGAAAGATACGGTAACTCGTTGGCTCCCTTTTAAGCAGATCGATATAGTCTGCCATTTTCATTTTTGCATGGGCTTCATTAAAACCATCTTCATGGGTCACCGGGCGATCATCATAAAGTGGCACTTCACGATCTCCCGCAACTTCTTTTATATAATCGAGGCTCCACTTGTCATAAGCAGGCCAATCACCTATAAGTTCCTCAATAACAACTGGTTTTTGAGGCTTGAGATATTGTTCTACAAACTCTGCTTTAGAGATTGATTTGACTCTATTTATTTCAGTTAACTTCAATTAGATTGGTTTAAAATACTACGCTTTTGATTTGGCCTTTGCCACTTCATTACGGGGAATTACGTGACCTGGGCGTGACCATTTTGGTTTTTCGCCTAAAGGCAAATGAGCAGAATTCTCTGCCTCTACTGTTTGAGGTTGCGCCTTTTTGTCAAATGCTTTTTGAGGGTTAAGTCCTAATAATTTAAACATCGCCATATCCTCATTTACATCAGGATTGGGAGTCGTCAACAATTTATCACCGGCAAAAATAGAATTCGCTCCGGCGAAAAAGCACATCGCTTGTCCTTCTCTGCTCATCTGGGTACGCCCGGCACTTAGTCGTACCTGTGTTTCTGGCATTACAATACGCGTTGTAGCAACCATACGCACCATTTCCCAGATAGAAATAGGCTCAATATCTTCCATAGGTGTTCCTTCAACAGCTACTAAAGCATTGATAGGTACAGATTCAGGTTGTGGATCAAGAGTCGCAAGAGCTACCAGCATTCCTGCACGATCTTCTAGTTTTTCTCCCATACCTATTATACCACCGCTACAAACAGTAACGTTAGTCTTGCGCACATTACCTATAGTATCAAGTCTATCCTGAAAAGCACGTGTTGAGACCACATCTTTATAATAATCTTCAGAAGTATCAAGATTATGATTATAGGCGTACAAACCGGCTTCTGCAAGACGTTGCGCTTGATTTTCGGTTATCATACCCAGCGTACAGCAAACTTCCATATCAAGCTTATTAATAGTACGCACCATTTCAAGCACCTGATCAAATTCCTCCCCGTCTTTTACATTACGCCATGCAGCACCCATACAAACACGCGAACTACCGGCTGCTTTTGCACGTAAAGCCTGGGCTTTTACCTGCTGCACACCCATAAGGTCATTACCTTCAATATTTGTATGATAACGAGCCGCTTGTGGGCAATACCCGCAATCTTCCGGGCAACCGCCTGTTTTTATAGATAACAGTGTAGAAACCTGAACGGTGTTAGGATCGTGATGTAAACGATGTACAGTAGCCGCATCATAAAGCAGCTCCATAAGTGGTTTATTGTATATTTCCAGGATTTCTTCCCGGGTCCAATCGTGTCGCATAGCAAAATCTTCTAAGTTCAAAAATACTAAATATGTTGTTTATAACGCAGCAGCAGTTTAAGCTTTACTCAATAAAATACTAACTGCATTGCCGCCAAAACCTACTGCATTAACTAAAATATTATTCAATGTTTTGTTTTTGCCTTGCGGCGAAATAAAAGGCACTTCAACAAACTCCTGTGTTTGTAGCATGCGTATTGCAAGATCGAGACTCAACAAACCACTTGCACCAAAAGAGTGACCTATCTTCCATTTATTAGTTGTTAATAACGGAAGATTTCCTTCAAAAATTTTCTCGATCGCTTTAAATTCTGAGCTGTCGCCTAGCATCGTCCCCGGCGCATGCATTACAACAGCATCTACTTTTTCTCTCATTCCTGAGAAGTCAGAAATCGCATTACCACTATGACTTTCGCCAAAAGCATCTTCAATTGCCATTTTCATCGACCTTTGAAAACATTCTGCTTCAGCGGAAATAGAGACCGCGTGTTTTAATTTCTCTGTAGCATAGCCTATTCCGGTGACGTAGGCTAAGGCATTTTCTCTTTCCCCCACCTCTAAACATACCGAAGCTGCACCTTCGCCTAAAACCATTGTATTTTCGGTTTTATTTAAGTCAAAAGCTAAACACGGAAATTCACTTTTCTCATCTGCTCTGCTATACGTCTTCATTGCTCGCATCTGTTCAATAGTAAACGCTGTTAAAGCTGCTTCGCTACCGCCCACTAAAAATTTATCACACATACCGGCCTGCAACCAAGCCACTCCGTTTAATAAAGCGTGCAAAGCTGTAGAGCAGGTTATAGAATGTGAAATTTCTGGTCCGTGGTTTTGTAAATCCTGTGCCACCCATGAAGAAATGTTTCCCAGCGTAGTGGTAGGCGAAGCCAGTGTTGTGCTTTTATTATCTTTCGCAAAAGCGGAATAATATTTTTCAAAAAGCTGCGTCGCACCGCGCGAAGAACCAATATTAATTCCAAAATCATCTCCTTTTTGCCAGCCGGCAATTTTCATCGCTTCTCGCGAAACGTAGATAGCATATAAAACACTGGGATCTAGCTCTTGATAATTACGATTTTCACCCCGAATGGATTCAACCTGATTTTTGGTTTCTTCCGGCAATTCTCCTACCCACGCCTGAAAATCGGCTTTATAGCTCAAAAAATGGCTTTTATGGGCATAATTTCGGCTAATTGATGCGGGATTATGACCAAGGGCTGAAATGGCTGAAATTCCGGTAATGGCAATTGGTTGCTTCACTACAAATTTTTTCTGCTGCAAAAATAGTATTTCAAAAAAGGAGAACGTCTAAAAATTATTTTTTAGCATAAATACTGTTAGATTCGTAGTACAAATCTAATTATGTCAAATTATAATAACGAACTCATAGAAGAAGAACGCAGTTGGTGGTCGCGTAACTGGAAATGGGTTGTACCCACCGGCGGCTGTCTTACAATAATTTTACTGGCAATCATTCTATTGGGTACAGCGGTTTTTGGCTTTGTAAGTGAAGTAAAAAAAGGAACTGGTGCAGATGATGCTTTTGAAATTGCACGGGTAAACAAAAGAGTGCAGACAGAACTAGGTGAGCCTATAGAAAAAGATGGCTTTGGCAGTTATAATGTAAGTATTAATAACGGACACAAAACCGCAGAAGCCAAAATACCAATTAGAGGGCCAAAAGGTGAGGCTACTTTATATGTAAAAACCTCGGGTAGCGATGACGATAAAACCTACGAAATTCTGGAAGTTCAGGTAGAAGATACCGGTGAGACAATTGATATAAGAGAGGTTAAACTTGACCGCCGCAATAATTAAGGATAGCAAATCAAGTCAATTTTACAAATAGACTGGTCAAATTGTACCATACATTGATTTAAAATTTATCTAAAATCTTCCTTATTACATCATAAACTTTTTCCATCTCTTCTTTGGTAATCACATAAGGCGCTAAAATATAAAGCGTTGCTCCTAATGGCCGCAAATAAACGCCATTTTCCATACAGAAATTAAAGAGTTCATAGCGCAGATCGCCGTAGCGTTCTATCTTGATATTGAGATCCAGCGCATAGATAATGCCGCGCTGGCGGGTATTTTTGACCTTAGGATGATCTTTTATGGATGCATTAAACCCCTCGTGCCAACCCATTATGGTTTTAATTTTTTCCTGAATTTCATCAGAATTTAATAAATCAAGAGCGGCAAGCGCGGTTGCACATGCAATAGGATTTGCCGAATAAGTATGCGCATGAAACAAACCTTTGCCAATATCATCTGCATAAAATGCGTCATAAACTCTTTGAGTACAAGTCGTAATTCCCATAGGCACCAGTCCTGCCGTAAGCGCCTTTGAAAGGCACATCACATCTGGTTTTTCGGCTAAATAATCTGAAGCGAAATATTTCCCGGTTTTACCAAAACCTGTCATCACCTCATCTGCAATTGTGATAATATCCAGGGAATGGCAGAGTTTGAGAATCTGTTCTAGCCCATCAGGTTCATACATTAACATTCCGGCAGCTCCCTGAACCAGCGGTTCATAGATAAATCCGGCTAAAGGAGTTTCGGCATGAAAGCTTTCAATAGCTTTAAGAATATCATTCATATTTTCGCGGTCAGGCAAAGGAATGCGCTTTACATCAATAAAAAATTCTTCAAATGGCCCGTTATAAACTGAAAGTCCGGAAACTGACATTGCACCAAGCGTATCGCCATGAAAACCATTTTCAAAAGCCAGTAGAGTTTTGCGGGAATTGCCTTGATTGTGATGGTACTGTAAGGCCATTTTTATACCAATTTCAGTAGAAGTAGAACCGTTGTCATTAAACATCACTTTCTGCTGATTCCCTGGGAGGATTTTCATCAACTCCTCAGATAATTTTATTGCCGGCTCGTGTGTAAATCCGCTAAAAACCACCTGGTCCAGCTGTTGCATTTGCTCATAGGCCTTACTAGTTATATAGTCGTTGCAATGCCCATAAACGGCAGTGTACCACGAGGAAATCGCATCTACATATTCTTTCCCGTTTTCATCCCATAACAAAGCTCCTTTTGCCTTTACAATAGGCAAAGATTCCGGGTGCAGTTTGTGCTGCGTCAACGGGTGCCAAATGTGTTTTTTATCTCTTTCTGTTAAGCTCATGTCTTTATCTTATTAGCTTCCTCTCCTAATGGGAGAGGATTGAGGTGAGGGCTCCCTCATCCCCCGCCTTCTCCCCAAGGGAGAGGAAACGATTATATCAAATAAGTTTCTCTTTTAAAATTTCAGCATACTCCTTCACCACCATTTTATCAAAATAGGGTTCTTCGTCTATTCGACCTAAGATAGGAACGCCAGACATTTTTGCGATAATTGATTCTGTTGACTCGATTTCTGCGCCGCTGAATAAGATGCCGTGTATGTCTTTACCACTTTGTTTCAGCTTTTCTATCGTAAGCAACGTGTGATTGATACTGCCCAAATAATGTCGTGAAACCACAATTACTTTATAATCGGGTTTGATAAGATCTAAAATAGTTTCGGTGTCGCTGATGGGGACTAGCAGTCCACCGGCACCTTCAATTACCAGATTATTCTCCGTTTCAGGAATTTTTATTTCCGCGGAAGCGATATGCACACCATCAATTTCTGCCGCGGCATGCGGACTCATAGGAGTCTGTAATTCGAAAGCGCTGGGGTGGAATTTGGTTTTTTGGTTTGAAACCAGTTTCTCTACTTTATTAGTATCTGTATGGTCAAGATCACCGGCTTGTATAGGCTTCCAGTAATCGGCTTCTAAAGCTTCTGTAACAATTGCGGAAGCTACCGTTTTACCCACTTCAGTAGAAATGCCGGTAATAAAAAATATGTTTTTACTCATTACGATTAAATTGATTGTGACAGACTTCACATCTGTATGTATACCTTGTATAGAAAGGCAAGACAACAACAAGCAAACTCACTAAAAAAGAAATCAGCGCCCTAAAGCTTTTTATGCTCGTAAAATAATCTATATCTGTGCTGTTACATTTAGGACAGTGAAGAGGCTCACCGCTGTCGTCTAGTGAATATTCCTCAACTGTAGAAAGGATTTTCTTTGCTTTTTCTGCATCATTTTCCCAAACGGCGAGTTTAACTCCGCCTATAGCATTACTGATAATGGGATCTGTATCTACGGTATATTGATCTTGTAAAAAGGCTTCAATTCCTTCAGACTCCAGCATCCCTTTGAAGATTATTGCTTCTGATGAATACTGATAAACGGCTACGATTTTAAACTTGTCATTCACACCGCAAATTTACTACCCAGCTCTCAATCCTTCTCCTATGCTGGGAAATTATTTACCAGTTCTGCAAGAAGTTTTAAAACAGTGCTTATTTCTTGTTCTGTATTGTAGCTATGCAAACAAAAACGAAGTCTCTCCTGACCCGCAGGAACTGTAGGAGATAGAATAGGTTTTACATCAAAACCAGCTTCATTTAGCTTTCGCGAAAGCATTTTTACATTAGAATTACCCGGAATTACAGCCGATTGTATAGCCGATTTTCCTGCGATAAAGCGGGATTTTAGACCTAAAAAGTCGGTTTTTTTGATAAAAAATTGGATGTTTTCGGGTAGTTTTTTCAAAGCTATAATCTCATTATCAGGACGGTATAGTTGATTATAGGATGAAATGATAGTTGCAACAGCATGCGGAGCAAGAGCTGTGGTATAAATTAGGCTTCTGGCAAAATTGACCAAATACTTTTTTAATTGCTCGCTTCCTAAAATGGCGGCGCCATGGCAGCCCAGAGCTTTGCCAAAAGTAACCAGCCGTGCAAAAACTTTATTTTCTAATCCCAATTGCTGAATTAAACCTTCACCATTCTTGCCGAAAACGCCAACAGCATGCGCTTCATCAACAATGAGGGGGGCTTTATATTTTTCACACAGAAAAACGAGTTGTTCTAAATCAGGACTATCGCCATCCATGGAAAAAACGGATTCTGTGACAATATACATTTCTGTATTTAATTGGTTTCGACTGCGCTCAACCTGACATAAACGTTCAAAATCTGCTAAGTCGTTATGCTTGCATTTATATGATTTGGCCAGACTTTGCCGCATTCCATCTCGTATACTCGCATGAATAAATTCGTCATACAAAATTACATCTCCTCGCTGTGGCACCGAACCAAAAAAACCAACATTGGCATCATAACCCGAGTTAAAAATCAAAGCAGCTTCGGTTTTATGAAAGCCACAAAGCAGATTTTCTGCCTCATCATATAACTTATGATTTCCTGAAAGCAAACGCGAACCTGTAGCGCCATTTGTTTTTAAGCCTGAGGATTCCAGAATTGCTGAAGCCTCTCTAAAAATGCTTTCGCTTTTAGCGAAACCCAAATAATCATTAGAGGAGAAATCAATCAATTTTGACTGATGGGTGAGTGCCCGCAGCGAATTACTTTCGGTACGTTTATCGAGCTTGGCTTGTAGTTTTTGAGGAAGCATAGTACAAAGATAAATGCATCGTTCTACCTACCAAAGAAGTTTGGCAAGACCTACAAGGTTTTAAAACCTTGGAGGACAATTATTCCTATAAAATTATCGTTTTTCAATAATTTTTATATATTTGTTATCGTAAAACGATAATATTTTAATTATGAAAATAAAACAAGTAGTACTTATTCTCGCTGTTTCGGCTTTAATTATTTTAGGCACTATGGCCTTTTTTGCAGATAAAATTAGCATAGGTGTAACTCATCATTGATGATTATGATTTTAAACAAACTTTTTAAGCTGCTTATTGATCTGGCCTTTTACCTGATGATTCCCATTTTAATCTTTTTTCCTGGAACTATTTTATATATCCTGTTTTTCCCGGAACAAGCAATTATCAACGTGAATATACCTTTTACAGAAAACGGTTTTGGGGTAAAGGCAATACTTTTACAATTGTATTTTTCGTGCTTTTCGTGTGGTTTTTTCTAGGGTTTTACCAGTTGCGCAAATTTGCTGGCCAACTTTTAAAGCAAAAACTATTTTCTAAAGAAGTAATTAAAAGCACCCAAAAGGCAGGTCAGTTTTTTATCGCTTGTGGATTAGGTTCACTTATTTTTATAGCAATTACCTCAATACTTACAAATGAAGGAAGAATAAGCATCACTTTTGGCTCTTCAAATTTCAGTTTACTTCTATTCTTACTTATTGTAGGCGTACTGTTTTTACTACTCTGCGACGCCTTCAAAAAAGCATTAGTATTAAAAGAAGAAAATGATTTAACTGTTTAGTAAATTCTTAGCCTTTAATCGACATACAGCAATGAAACTTTCCAGACTTTTCAAAATTTTAATTGACGTCCTATTTTATGTAACAGTTCTCACAGCTGTATCATACCCAATTGCAGCAATTTTTTCTGACATTTCCTCTACTGCTAAATCGTTGCTAGAAACTGAAGGACCTTATGCTACACTTCTAAACATTGCACAATTTATATTCATCCTATTTTTAGCATTTATCCTTTATCAATTTCGCCGGTTTGCAATAATTTTAAAAGAAAACAGGCTTTTTTCAAATGAGGCTATCTTAAAAATTAAAAACATTGGAATGCTTTTTAATAGCCTTGGTATAGCTATTTTCTTATTGCAGGTCCTTATTAGAATTGACAGTATACATTTCACTTTTTCTGAGATTGTAATAGTAATCGTTCCAAGTTTTATAGGGTTTGGTATTCCGTGCTTTATGGTTGGTGTTTTCTTTCTACTACTCAGCGACGCCTTCAAAAAAGCTTTATTATTAAAAGAAGAAAATGATTTAACTGTTTAGCATGCCTATAATTATCAACTTAGATCAGGTGCTGGCAGATCGAAATATGAAAAGTAAAGAGCTAGCTGAAATCATAGGTATTACCGAGGCCAATCTTTCTATCTTAAAATCAGGTAAAGCAAAAGCAGTTCGATTCTCAACACTTGAAGCTATTTGTGAAGCTCTTGAATGTCAACCCGGAGACTTGATTTCGTATCAAAAAGATTAAATTAAACCATCTCTTAGCATTCTTTTATTAAATACTCTCTTCTAGTTTGTTTAATTTTAAAATTAAGCAGGAAATAATTAAATGGAAATTGGTGATTTTGCGATAAGAATAAGCTGTGCAATAGTTGCCGGCTTAATAATAGGCGTAGAGCGTGAACTAAAAAATAAAAGCGCCGGGCTTAAGACTAATACCTTAGTCTCTTTAGGTTCTGCCGTTTTTGTACTTATTTCTCTTAAGTATCTTCATGAAGACAATACAGATATTACACGCGTATTGGGTCAGGTTGTTACTGGTATAGGTTTTTTAGGAGCAGGTACCATTTTACAAGACAAAAATAAAATTAAAGGGTTAACAACTGCTGCCACAATATGGTGCGCAGCAGCAGCGGGCTGTCTTTCGGCGGCAGGTATGTTTTGGGAATTACTTATTCTTACGTTTGGCGTTGTGATTATCAATTATATTTTTGGAATTGTTGATGATAAAATCGGGAAACGACGGAACTCAAATAATTAGACTATAGTTCATGAAAATCAGTAAAAATCCGGTAGAATCATTTATAAATAATTCCTCTTCTGGAAGTATTTTCCTCCTCTTATTTACGCTAATTGCCTTGGTTTGGGCAAATTCTCCTTGGAAGGAAGCATATCATTCACTTTGGCAAGAAGATTTTTCTATCGGGTTTACTGAAGCTGATTTTGTCATTACCCACCCTTTATACCTTTGGGTCAATGATGGTCTGATGACGATTTTTTTCTTTTATGTAGGTCTGGAAATAAAACGAGAAATTCTAGCTGGCGAGCTTACCACGTTACGTAAAGCCTCTATGCCAATTTTTGCTGCACTAGGGGGTATTTTAGTCCCTATAGGCATATTTTTCCTATTTGTTTTAGTAACAAATCAGGATCGTGGAGCAACCGGTTGGGGTATCCCCATGGCTACAGATATTGCTTTTTCTCTGGGTATTTTGCACCTCCTGGGGAAGCGCGTGCCCCTAGGATTAAAAATATTTCTTACGGCTTTTGCCATTATTGATGACATTGGGGCAATACTTGTAATCGCATTCTTCTATAGTAGCGATATACAGCTGAACTATCTTTTTATTGCCTTAGGTATTTTAGCAGTTCTGGGAGCCTTAGCATATTATAAATTTCATTCCAAATATTTATTACTCATTAGTGGTATAGCTGTATGGATCCTATTTTCAGAGTCAGGGGTGCATCCTACAATTGCCGGGGTTTTGCTTGCAATGGTGATACCATCTGCCAGAAGTGAGCGTTTAGATAATTTTTTAGGGAAAGTAGAAAATTCTCTTGATACTTTTAAGGAAACCGAAGAACCCGATCTTGTATTATCTGACGAGCAACAAGAAGCAGTTGATGATATAAATGTAATTACAGACAGAGTACAGTCTCCCATGCAGCAGCTGGAAAACGGATTAAGCGGGTGGGTTTCTATTGTGATTATGCCCGTTTTTGCACTAGCAAATGCAGGTATCACTTTTGATGCAGAATCTTTTAATCAGCCATTATTACTTATTCAAATAGGAGTAGCCATGGTGGTGGGTAAAGTCTGTGGTATTAGCTTGGGAAGTATTTTAGCCTATAAAGCGGGCATTGCACATTTACCCAAAGGGATTAAAATTAAAGACATTGTAAGTCTCAGCTTTTTAGGCGGAGTAGGTTTTACTATGTCTTTGTTTATAGGTGAATTAGCTTTTAGAGAAAACGATTTGCTTTCGGCTTCTAAAATAGGAATCCTCTTTGGGACTGTAATTGCCGGTGTAAGTGGTTACTTTATACTTCGCTACAGACTAAGACAAAAGAGCGATCCCAAATCCTGAAAATTTACAGGAAAACCGTAATTTCATCACAAAACTAAATTTGATGCGATTACTCTTAGCCCTACTCCTTTTAAGCTTCACTCTGCAAGCACAAACAAACACGTATGATATCTCCTTTAAAAATGCCGTTCATCACGAGGCCGTTGTTAAAGCTACATTTCCTAATATCAAAACCAAAACAGTAAAGCTGCAAATGAGCAGATCGTCACCGGGAAGATATGCTTTGCATGAATTTGCCAAAAATGTTTACGGTGTGAAGATCACAAATAGTAAAGGCGAAGAGCTTGAGTACACAAGACCTGATCCCTACTCTTGGGAAATTTCTGGACATGATGGTACAGTGAATGTAGAATATACATTGTTCGGGAACCGCGGTGATGGTACATATTCCCAAATAGATGAGACGCACGCACACCTTAATATGCCGGCTACTTTTATGTATGTTGATGATATACAATATCGGCCTATAGAGGTCACTTTTCAGCCCAGAGAAGACCTAAACTGGAAAGTAGCCACGCAGTTAAAAGAACTTAAAGGGAATACTTTTTACGCTCCCAATCTATATTATTTTATGGATAGCCCTACAGAAATAAGCGATTATGACTTACGCGAATTTGACCTTGATGGTAAGCATATCAGATTTGTTTTACACCATCTGGGTACTGAAGCAGAAGTTGACACTTATTTTGAAAAAGTAAAAAAGATCGTAGAACAGGAAAAAGCCGTTTATGGTGAATTGCCAGATTATGATTATGGCGAGTACGCATTTCTGGCTTGTTATATGCCCAATGCTTCTGGTGACGGTATGGAACACCGCAACAGCACAATTCTTACAGATACAGAAGGTCTCGCTGAAGGCGGAATGGAAAATAATATAGGTACGGTTTCTCATGAGTATTTTCACTCGTGGAATGTTGAGCGCATAAGGCCAGCTGATCTGGAGCCATTTAAGTTTGACAAAGCAAATATGAGCGACGCACTTTGGTTTGCCGAAGGTTTTACAAGTTATTACACCAATCTTATACTTTGCAGAGCGGGGATTATCACTCCTGAAAAATACATTAGTGGTCTCACCGGTACTTTTAATTATGTGTGGAATTCTCCCGCACGCGATTATTTCAACCCTATAGAGATGAGCAGGCAAGCGCCTTTTGTAGATGCGGCTACTTCTGTAGATCCTGTAAATCGTGAGAACACATTCATTTCATACTATTCCTACGGAAGTGTTTTAGGCCTGGCTCTCGATCTTATCTTGCGCGAAAAAGGGCTCAATCTGGACGATTTTATGCAAAAAATGTGGAAAACTTATGGCAAACCTGAAGTAGCCTACCAAGTTTCAGACATAGAGGAGACACTTGGTGATTATGCAGGAGAAGCTTTCGCGAAAGCTTTCTTTGATAAGTATATTTACAAAAGTGAAATGCCAGATTATAAAGAACTTTTACAGCAGGTAGGAGTTGTTCTCTCACAAGATGATTCTAAAGCTTACCTGGGAGCATCATTAAAGGAAACGGAAGATGGCTTGCTGATATCAAGAAACACTGCAAAAGGAAGTCCCGCTTACACTGCAGGACTTGATAGTGGTGATTTAATTACCACTTTAAATGGTAGTCCTGTTACATCTTTAGATGCATTCAATTCAACAATTGAAAATTCTAAACCCGGTGATAAGTTGAGCATAGGGTTTAAAAGTTATCAAAAAGATGAAAAAACGGAGGTTAAGCTCTCAAAAGATCCTGCTTATTCATTTTCAATAGATGAAAATGCTGGTAAAAATCAGCTAAAAGAACGTGAAAACTGGCTCAAAACAAAGTAAAATCGGCTAAGTTTTCTAAGCATAAAAAAAGCCCTTACAGATTTTGTAAGGGCTTTTTCTTTATTGAAATATTATTAGTCTGCTAATATGATTGCATTATTATCTTTCATCTCTAACGTACCAGAAGAAATTTTTAATAGCATCTCATTAGCTTCTTTACCTTGAGTAAATTTTGATTTAAACTTCTCCTTTATGGTAATGTTGCCCTTTATTTTAACTACTCCCTCTTCAAGAAGAGAAACAATAGGCGCGTGATTATCCAGCATTTGAAATTCACCATCTGTACCAGGAACGGTTACAGAAGTTACATCTCCGCTAAATAAAGTCGCTTCAGGACTTACAATTTCTAAGTGCATAAATATGTTAATTTATCTTTTTCGCGAAGGCGAAAAACAATCAATATCTTAAGCTTCTGCAAGCATTTTCTCACCAGCTTCTATAGCCTCTTCAATAGAACCTTTAAGGTTAAAGGCTGCTTCAGGAAGATGATCTAACTCACCATCCATAATCATGTTAAAACCTTTAATTGTTTCCTTAATATCTACAAGTACACCAGGTATACCTGTAAACTGCTCTGCTACGTGGAAAGGCTGAGATAAGAAACGTTGTACACGACGTGCACGGCTTACCGCTTGTTTATCTTCTTCAGAAAGTTCTTCCATACCTAAGATGGCAATAATATCCTGAAGTTCTTTATATCGTTGCAATAACTCTTTTACGCGTTGAGCACAGTCATAATGCTCGTCACCTAAAATATCTGCTGTAAGAATACGCGAAGTAGAATCTAACGGGTCAACCGCAGGATAAATACCTAACTCTGCAATCTTACGAGAAAGTACAGTTGTTGCATCAAGGTGAGCAAATGTTGTTGCTGGTGCAGGGTCAGTTAAATCATCTGCAGGTACGTAAACCGCTTGTACAGATGTAATAGATCCTCTTTTAGTTGAAGTAATACGCTCTTGCATCGCACCCATCTCTGTTGCAAGTGTAGGCTGGTAACCTACTGCAGATGGCATACGACCTAAAAGTGCAGATACTTCAGAACCCGCTTGTGTAAAACGGAAGATATTATCTACAAAGAAAAGTACGTCTTTCCCCTGGCTGTCTCCAGCACCATCACGGAAATATTCTGCGATAGTTAATCCTGAAAGCGCCACACGAGCACGAGCTCCTGGAGGTTCATTCATCTGTCCGAATACGAAAGTTGCTTTAGATTCTTTCATAGCTGATTTATCAACTTTAGAAAGATCCCAACCGCCTTCTTCCATAGAGTGCATAAATTCATCACCGTATTTTATAATACCAGATTCAAGCATCTCACGCAGTAAATCGTTACCCTCACGAGTACGCTCACCTACTCCGGCAAATACAGAAAGACCACCGTGTCCTTTTGCAATATTGTTGATCAACTCCTGAATCAATACCGTTTTACCTACACCGGCACCACCAAATAAACCAATCTTACCACCTTTTGCATAAGGCTCAATAAGATCAATTACTTTAATACCTGTAAATAAAACTTCTGTAGAAGTTGAAAGATCTTCAAATTTTGGTGCCTCTCTGTGAATAGGAAGTCCTGCATTACCTGCTTTAGGAAGGTTACCTATACCATCGATGGCATCACCAATAACATTAAATAAACGTCCATATACATCTTCACCTATTGGCATTTGTATAGGAGCTCCAGTTGATAAAACCTCTGTACCACGGCTTAGACCATCTGTAGAATCCATAGAGATGGTTCTCACAGTGTTCTCACCCACGTGCGATTGCACTTCAAGAACCAATAATGTTCCGTCAGGTTTTGTGATTTCTAAAGAATCATAAATTTTAGGAAGAGATGTGCTGTCAGCAAACTCAACATCTACAACAGGACCAATAATCTGGGCAACTTTACCTGTAACTTTTGACATTCTTAACTATTTAATGTTTAGCAAAATATGTAGCCGAAAAAAAATTATATGTGTTTTAAAATACACTGATTTTTCGTCGTGCAAAGATAGTTTTTAATATTTAAATACCTAAAACTCTTTTTATGGATTTTTTAAGATGACTGATCTTAGTTTCAATTTACAGTAATAGACACTGCATATATAGTTTATCTGCTATTATAAAAAGGTAAAAATTTGCAATTAGAGGTTATTAATCGTTAAAGAAAGATAATATTGCGAGCCTATATAACCCGTACCATATGCAGTAAAATACTCATTACCGAGTAAATTACTGGCTCCTGCTTTAAAAGTGGCTTTTAAAACTGGGATTTTATAATTTACCTGAGCATCAACAACAGAGTATGCCGGCACATTACCATCTGCAAATGTGGCCTGCCAGAAAAATGCATCACTCCACCTGTAACTAAATTTAAAACCAAAATTTTCAAAAAGCTCGTTTACTCCTAAAGAGGCCTTCACACGATGTTCAGGTGTATTAAAGCTTGTTCTAAAATCAGGATCTGAAGCCTGATCAAAATCCTGCTTGGCATATGTGTAATTAGCATCGAGTGAAAATTTATCAAAAACAGTTGTTCCTAAACCTATCGTAGCACCGTATGATTTCACTTTAGTATCAGAATTTGTATATGTTGAGTAGGCAGCATAGTCATTATTTTGAAGAGCCAGTAATGAAAGTGTATTATCGCCCACCTCACCATACAGCGGCACAAGTGTTGTTTCATTTGAAATGAAATTAGAATACACATTATAATAAACACTCGCATCAATACTCAATTTTTTAAGCTGCCCTCTATAGCCAACTTCATAAACCACTGCCTCTTCCGGTTTAACCAGATCTACAATAGCTTTTTCCGGGGCACCGGCACTTACAGAGTTTAGCGAAAAAGAATTTTCATAAGCCTGTCTCCCTACAACCGTCGCTCTTTGAGTTCCTGTGATGGTTTGCCCTGTTCCACTCAATGGATAAGTGCGAATATCCCTGTCTAAATTACTTTCTGCAGAACCTACAAGTACAGCTCTTCCCGCATCAAGACCAATAAACAGATCTTGTGTTGTAGGATTTCTAAATGCCGTTTGCACGGAAGCTCTTAAATTTTGATTACGCTTTTCTCCTAATGTATAGCCCACCGAAAATCGAGGCGTTACCTGACCATCAAACAACTCAGATTTATCGTAGCGCATTGAACCCGTAAGTTTCAACCGCTCATCTGCCAGCTTTTTCTGGATTTGTGTATAAATACCAAATTCTGAGTACGTGATAGGCCCGTCATAATCTGTGAAAATTGTTCCAAAAGAATTGAGTTTATATTCTCTGAAAGAACCCCCTAATTGTATTTCTGCAAAATCACTGGTAAGATGCGTGAAATTATAGTTGGCATCTACATGCCTAAGCTGGGTTTCATCTTTAAACTGCGCCCCCGTGGCCAGCTGAGGATCATTGATTACTTTATTAAAAGCAGCCATAAAAGCAGCTGTTCCCGGCATAAGCCTTCCTGCATCAGCTGTTTGTCGCCCTACCAGATGAGCCTGCTCTTCAGGAGCACCAGCGAGCGTAGCTTGTATATAAGCGCCAGCGTACTCCCCAAACCATTGATCATCAGACTTCCATGATCTGTTTAAATTTATAGCAGCAAAACGAGTATCATATGAATTGCCTGCATCTTCTGCTGTTATGTAACCACGTACAAAGAAGTTGTTGTTTTTAATCTCGATTTTATGCTGCTGTAGAAAAAAACCGCCTAAAACATAACGGTTAGAACCCTGATAAATAGTTGAACCCACTCCTATTTTACCTGCGTAAATTATCTCAAAATCGGTTGCAAATGGCCTATAATGAATAGCCGCGTCAAATTTTATGCTTTCAGCTTTATAATTAGTAAGACTTTGCTCTGCATATCCTGTCCTGCTTACAACTTCATTAGGCAGAAAATTCTGAGCACCTTGCGGAATGACACCAGCGTTAGCAAGCGCCTGCCCCACCCCCAGAATATTTGTACTCACTTCGTCGCCATATATATTGAGTCCGTCATAATTAGGATCTGCACGTGTAGCACCCGGATTAAGCACATCATCTTCATTTACAGCGTACCAATCTGTGCCTCTTAAATAGGAAAAATTAGCTTTCGCAGCAAACTTATCAGAAAAAGCATGAGCTGCACGAATGCCATAATCGTAGAATTCATTATCTCCCGCTGCATCCTGAGAAGTAATACCTCCTTTAAAATAGGTACTTATTCCCTGATGATCAAAAGGGTTTTTGCTGGTCATAAACAAAATACCATTAAAGGCGTTGGCACCATATAAAGCAGAAGAAGCTCCCGGAAGAAGCTCAATACTGTTTACGTCAAGATCAGACATACCTAAAAGGTTTCCGAGTACAAAATTGAGAGCAGGAGAAGCATTATCCATCCCATCTACCAGTTGTACAAACCGATTATTAGCAAAAGAGGCAAAACCCCGTGTATTTATTGATTTAAAAGTTAAGCTATTTCTATTCATGTCAACCCCTTTAAGGTTTTCCAGACCACCATAGAAATCTGCAGAGGCGGTATTTTTAATATCTCTTATATCAAAACTTTCTACAGATACAGGCGATTCAAAAATACGCTCCGGGGTACGAGAAGCTGAAACTATTATTTCTCCCAACTGGGTCTCATCTTCAATCAAAATAACATTTACAACCTGATTGTTCATGTCTATCGCAATCGTTTGCGAAATAAAACCAAGATTAGAAATTACAAGATTAAAAGGAAGAGATTCATTAGTGGTAAAAACAAACCTACCATCAAAATCTGTGGCGGTGCCCAGATTAGTATCCTCTACAGTAATATTTGCCCCGGAAACAGGTACCCCATTTTCGTCCTCAACGGTACCGGTTACTGTAGTTTGACTAAAAGAAAAGAATACACTAAATAAAAATACAAGAAAAGTAATGCGCTCTCTCATTTATATAAATTTAGATTTACATAAACAATGTACGCATTTTTCAAAATATTAAGTCAATCAGGCTAAATATTTAAGCCCTAACGCAATAACTACTCTACCGTAACAGATTTTGCTAAGTTACGAGGCTGGTCAACATTTTTATTAAGCATTACAGCAATATGATAAGAAAGTAATTGCAGCGGTATGGTGGTTAATAAAGGAGACATTGAGTCCATACTTTCAGGAACTTCTATAACATGATCTGCAAGTTCTTTTACAGTAACATCACCTTCTGTAACAATACCTATTATTTTTCCTTTGCGAGATTTTATTTCCTGAATGTTGCTAACAACTTTTTCATAATGACCTTTTCGCGTAGCTATAACAACTACCGGCATCTGTTCATCTATAAGAGCAATTGGCCCGTGCTTCATCTCTGCAGCAGGATAACCTTCCGCATGAATATAAGAGATCTCCTTAAGCTTTAAAGCGCCTTCAAGGGCAACCGGAAAATTAAATCCACGGCCCAGATATAAGAAGTTCCTTACATCTTTATAAACTTCGGCTACTTCCTTAACGTGATCGTTAGATAAAAGGGCACGCTCAACTTTTTCTGGGATCAATTCTAACTCCTGCAGGTGTAAGTGAAAATCTGATGTCGAAATCTTTCCTTTCTCTTTAGCAATCTTAAGAGCTATCAAGGTAAGAACGGTAATCTGCGTTGTAAATGCTTTAGTAGAAGCAACACCAATTTCTGGTCCTGCATGCGTATATGCTCCCGCATGAGCTTCGCGCGAAATAGAAGAACCTACCACATTACAAACTCCAAAAACAAAAGCGCCATTCTCTTTAGCCAGTTTCATAGCAGCCATTGTATCTGCAGTTTCTCCACTTTGAGAAATCGCAATTACAATATCATCTTTAAACAACACAGGATCACGATACCTAAATTCTGAAGCGTATTCTACTTCTACCGGTATTCTTAGCAGTTCTTCAAAAATATATTCTGAAACCAAGCCTGCATGCCATGATGTACCACAAGCTACAATCACAATACGTTTAGCATTGACAAACTTATCTATGTTATCATCTACTCCGGCTAATTTTAATATTCCTTCTTTAGAACGCATGCGTCCTCTAAAAGTATCTCTTATTGCCTGTGGCTGCTCGTAAATTTCTTTAAGCATGAAATGGTCGTAACCGCCTTTCTCTATTTGCTCAAGATTTAATTGTAACTCTTGTATATACGGGTCTGCAACTAGCTCATCGTTCTTAATCTTAAGAATTTTGATATCTTTCTGCGTTCGAACGATAGCCATTTCACCATCTTCCAGATAAATAGCATTTTGAGTATACTCTATAAAAGGCGTAGCGTCTGAAGCAATAAAATATTCTCCTTCTCCAACCCCAATAGCCAGTGGGCTACCAAGACGTGCCACTACGATCTCATCTGGCTTATTTCTGTCTATAACTGCAATTGCATAAGCGCCTACCGTCTGGTTAAGTGCTATTTGAACAGCTTTACCAAGCTTAACACCTTCATTTTTCTTTACATCTTCTATAAGATTCACAAGAACCTCTGTATCTGTATCTGATGTAAAAGTGTAACCGCGTTTTATAAGTTCTTTCTTTATAGCATCGTAATTCTCGATTATACCGTTATGTATAATTACAAGATCACCACTATTAGATTGATGAGGATGAGCATTTAGATCATTAGGAATACCGTGAGTTGCCCAACGTGTATGACCTATACCAATATTTCCTTTTGTAGAAATTTCGGTTATTGCTTTTTGCTCCAGGTCTTCAACCTTTCCTTTTGTTTTACACAAGTTTATATTTTCACCATCAAAAAGTGCGATTCCCGCACTATCATAACCTCTGTATTCCAGACGTTGCAATCCTTTAAGAATTATAGGATATGCTTCCCTGTGACCTATATAACCAACAATACCACACATAAAAAACTAGTTTGAAGATGAGCTAGTATAGTAAATATTCAGTTTAACCTGTTTACTTTCATCTGCACCTTGATTACCGTAAAGAATTGTTCCTTTCTGAGACAAAATAGAACCAAAAGGCACTCTGTTAGGTTTATCTTCAGAAGAAGTACCCTCAATTGAGCCAGTAGAAGTTAAACCTACATTCTGACTTACTACAAGACCAAGCTTTGTTGCCGGACTCTCGTTTGAAGAATTCAATAAAGACTTTAAATATTCAGTAATCCTGATCTTGTAGCTTATGCCCTTACCACTTGCATCTCTTGTTAACGGCCCAAGATGAGTAGTTATACCATCTGCTCCCGATGCTCCTGCAGTAGCTTCAAAAGTGTAATCAACAAGCGGCTGATTTGTATCTAAATTATAAATATAAAGACGCTCAGGTTCGTCATAGTTCTGACCTCCCAATGCACTTATCTTAGATTGATCAACGTAAAATGTAATATTAGCCTCCCTGATTAACCAGGTACTATCTCTTAAAGTTTCTAAACGTTCAGGGATGCCATCATTATTATCATCAGGACCAAAAAGATCTATTACAGCCATACTACCCTGACCTCCTTTTAAATATAAATTTTCATCCCCATTTTCCATATCAGGAGTTCCTACAGCATCGGCGATCTGAGGCTTGAAAGAATTATCAAGTCCCGTTAATGATATCGTGCGCAGACCACCTGACTCTGATGTTGAGTACAACTGCAAATCAAGTGTTCCACTAGTGGTAGGCTCATTAGTACCATATCTGTAATACAGAGTAATCTTGGTCGCACTCAAGTTATAAAGGAAGTAAGAACCTTTATTATTAGCAAGCGGTTGAACCTTGAAATAAATTCCTCTGAAATAATTTTTAAAATTATTATCATTAAAAAGTACGTTATCTCCGCCTTTATCAATAATTGCCTGTTTCCAGTATTCTGTTCCTAATGAAAGGCGCAAAGCTGGCTCTGTGTACGTTATAACAGCACTTTGATCTTCTGCATCTGCAGCAGCCGGTAAATCTGTTCGTACGGGTTTGTTTGATGGCACAAAATTCTCAGCAGCAAATAAAGAATCACCTTCTATTCCCTGAAAATCGCTCATTTGGTTAGAATAATAGATCGCTCTGTCTTCAAAATCAGGAGGTGTGTTATCCCCTAAAAAGTAATTTGAGCGATATGCTATTAAATTCATAGGAGTGTCACCATACACAGAATCCAGTGTATACACAGTATTTCCTTCTGCATCGATACTAGAAGTACTAAAATAGGGCATGCTAAAAATGACGCTATCAAGAACCACATTATCGCCAAATACAGGATTACTTCTTGACAAAACAACCTGGCTTAGTGAAGAAGCGGTTGTAGTACCATAAACAGGGTCATCATAAATACCCAGAGATCCCAGAGATGTGCCATTTGTTTGTACCCCTAAAGTATCAAAAAACCTTTTTGTATAAGTAGTGACAGGCAATGAAAGACTATCAGATTTAAAATTTGTGCTATCAACTATATTGCTTCCCAGAGGTTGAAAATCATTCTCGCAGGATAACATAAGTGTAAAAACAAATAGCACAGCTACCGTCCTTAAGATTAAGGTTGTAAATTTCATTCGTATAATATTAGTCAAGGACTTTTGTAGTGTAGAATTCTTCGTAGGCTTGTGCAAACTCCTCTTTCTTCTTAAAAGGGAGAACAGGTATCTTGGTAGTATTTAAATATTTTACCAGATCTTCACTAAGCTCTGCAGATCCTACTATTGCAGCATCAGAATTTTTAATCGCAACTTTCATTAGATTCTCATAAGAAGGAGATTCTAACTCTGCGATATCTTTTTTATCCACCCCATCAAAAGCAATTTTATCAATCATTTGCTCATTTAACGTGCCTTCGTAGCCAGAATTGTATACAGATGTAACAATCTTACTTTTCTTAAATAATGGCTCACTAGCATAATAAACCTTTAGGTAAAGAGGGAGTAATGATGCTAACCAACCGTGCACATGTATTATATCTGGAGCCCAATTAAGTTTCTTTACAGTTTCTACCACCCCTTTTGCAAAGAATATTGCGCGCTCATCATTATCTGCAAAGAGCTTACCATCTTCATCTGTAAAAGTGGCCTTACGCTTAAAATACTCTTCATTATCAATAAAATAAACCTGAATACGTTCTTTAGGGATAGAGGCAACCTTTATAATTAAAGGCATGTCAAAATCATTGATAACGAGGTTCATTCCAGATAGACGTATAACTTCATGAAGCTGATGCCGTCTTTCATTAATATTGCCGTATCTGGGCATGAAGATCCGGATTTGACCTCCTTTGCTGTTTACCATTTGAGGGGCATCAAATGACATCGAGGCGATTTCGGTTTCCGGTAAATAAGGTATAACTTCAGATGATACGTACAATATCCTCTTATCTTTCATAGAGTAATTCTTAATTGCTATTATGGCTAAAAAACACGCAAAATTACGAAAATTTATGC
The DNA here is from genome assembly GCF_047946675.1 of Leeuwenhoekiella sp. A16. GTDB lineage: Bacteria > Bacteroidota > Bacteroidia > Flavobacteriales > Flavobacteriaceae > Leeuwenhoekiella. The sequence continues at coordinate 1,930,644 of NZ_CP172313.1, read as the reverse complement.
AGATTGCCAGTAAAATACTAATTTTGCGCCCTGTTAATTTTTACCCTAATGGCCGTATTTACTAAAAGACATGAAATATCAGCTGCTGTTGCAAACCTTAAAAATTCTGGTAATTCAGTCGGTTTTGTTCCCACTATGGGCGCTTTACACTCCGGCCACGCCAGCCTTATAGAATTTGCATTAAAGCAGGTTGATAAAGTAGTGGTGAGCATTTATGTGAATCCTACTCAATTTAATAACTCAGGAGATCTTGATGCTTATCCTCGTGATCTTGACTCTGATGTTCTCTTTTTAGAGCCTTTCGGCGAAAAGTTAATCATTTACGCTCCAGACTCAGATCAGGTTTATGGCGAGAATGTAAAATCATTTGACTACGATTTTGGCGGACTGGAAAATGAAATGGAAGGCAAATTTCGTCCCGGCCATTTTGAAGGTGTAGGTACAGTATTAAAATTGTTATTTGAAAGTGTAAATCCCGACAAAGCTTTCTTTGGGGAAAAAGATTTTCAACAATTACAAATAGTTCGCAAACTGGCAGAAATAGAAAAACTTCCGGTTGAGATAATAGGTGTGCCTATTCACAGAGCAGAAGACGGCCTTGCCGAAAGCTCAAGAAACAGACGATTAAATGCAGCACAGAGAGCGGCAGCTCCTTTCATATACAAGGTGCTGCAACAGGTAAATAAAGATTTTCAGCATAAAAGCATAGAACACATTAACCACTGGGTTGCAGATGCTTTTAAAGATCAACCAGAGCTCGAGCTTGAATATTTTGAAATTGCAGATTCTAAAACCTTAAAAACCGCCAAAAAACCATCTAAAAACGACAATTATCGTGCATTTATCGCAGTTTTTGCGGGAGAAATACGACTAATAGACAATATTCCCCTAATCTAATACCTAACTTTGCACTATGTTAGTCAATGTTGTAAAATCAAAAATTCACCGCGTTCAGGTTACTGGCGCAGAACTTCATTATATAGGAAGTATAACCATAGATGAAGATCTTATGGATGCTGCAAATATTATAGAAGGCGAGCGCGTACAGATCGTAAACGTAACAAATGGTGAGCGCTTAGAGACGTATGCTATCCCCGGCCCAAGAGCCAGTGGCGAACTTACGCTTAACGGTGCTGCGGCAAGAAAAGTGGCAAAAGGCGATATACTTATTCTTATTGTCTATGCTTTTATGAGCGAGGAAGAAGCAAGAAAATTTAAGCCTACTCTTGTTTTTCCTAATGAAAATAATCTTCTAAAATAGGTTGACTAAAAAGAGATTCATAAAGATTCTAAAAACGATCATTCCTTTAGGGTTAGGTGTTTTTTTAATCTGGTATTCTTTGAACAGCGCTACAGCAGAACAAAGACAAATTCTCTGGCAGAATATAAAAGCCGCAGATACTAAGTATATCTGGTTATCCCTCTTTTTTGGTATTACCAGTCATTTATCGCGTGCTTATCGCTGGAAATTCCTGTTAAAACCCTTGGGCTATAATCCCGCTTTTGCAAATAGATTTATGGCAGTAATGGTCGCTTACCTGGCAAACCTGGGCATCCCAAGATCTGGCGAAGTCTTACGTGGCGCTACGCTAACCACTTATGAAAAGATCCCTTTTGAAAAAGCCTTTGGCACTGTAATTTCAGAGCGTATCGCAGATTTTATAATGCTCATGCTGGTAGTGGGAGTAGCAATTATTTTGCAAAGCGAAAATTTACTCAGCTATCTAGATTCCAGAAATATCAATCCTCTTTTTACAGGAGCTGTTCTGGTTGTGCTTATTTTACTTCTTTTGATTTTTTTAAAGATCATACAACGCTCGACCCATAAATTCATAATTAAATTACGCGATTTCCTTAACGGACTTCTTGAAGGCATGCGCAGCATTCTTCACATGCAAAACAAAGTAGCTTTTATTTTTCATACTGTCTTCATCTGGGTAATGTATGTGCTTATGTTCTGGGTGATTAAATTCACCATACCAGAAATTGCCGAAGCTTCTTTTAGTATTATAATGGCTGCTTTTGTGGTGGGTTCTTTTTCTATTTCTGCTACAAATGGCGGCATTGGCGTATACCCCATAGCCATAGGCGCATTTCTCGTTTTTTTCGGCTTTAGCAAAGAAGGAAGTGAGGCATTTGGCTGGATAGTCTGGGGCTCACAAACAGCTCTTGTAATTGTTGTAGGCGCTCTTTCATTTTTATTTCTTCCTGTTTTCAACAGAAGAAAAAATGGTTAACTTGGGACTTTCTAAAAAAGCCCCAAATGAAAAAACAACTATTAATGCTGTTTGTCCTCGCGACAAGCAGTCTTCTCGCACAGGTTCAATACAAAGAAATTGAATCTTCAAAATTAAGTGAAACTCGTAAACTTAAAATCCAGTTACCCCGCAATTACGACAATAACAAAGACCACTCCTACCCTGTAATCCTGGTTTTTGACGCTGATTATCTATTTGAACCGGTGGCCGGCAATGTAGATTATTTTAGTTATTGGGAAGATATGCCTCAGGCTCTTGTTGTAGGCATTATGCAAAGTGATCGAGAGGCAGATTCGTATTACGATTCTAATTCACTGCCGGCAGAAAGCGGTGCAGATTTCTTCGAATTTATTGGTATGGAATTGTTCCCCTGGCTGGCAAATAATTACAGGATCACAAACTTTAACATTGCGGTAGGTCACGATCTCACGGCTAATTTTGCAAATAATTATTTACTGAAGAAACCAGCACTTTTTCAGGGATATATCTCTATTAGTCCAGATTTTGCACCACAGATGAAAAGCAGACTTTCTTCAATTTTATCAAATACAGAAGAACCTGTTTTTTACTATCAGGCCACAGGAACCGAAGATATTAAGCCTCTTAGAGACGATATTCTTGCTCTTGACACCGATTTTAAACAAATTAAAAACCCTAATTTTAAATATTATTTTGACGATTTTGATGGCGCAACACATTATACCCTTGCAGCACGTGCAATACCTAAAGCTCTAGAAGAACTTTTTGCCACCTACAGACCTATTAGTCAGAAAGAATTTAAAGAAGTTATTCTTAAACTCGATGAGACATCTGCTTATGATTATCTGGTAGAGAAGTATGCAACAATAGAATCTTTATACGGTTTAAAAACCCAAATAAGGATAAATGATTTCATAGCCGTCGCAGCTGCATTAGAAAAAAAACAAGATGCAGAAGCTCTGGAAAATCTAGGCAAACTGGCTAATAAGGAATATCCTAAAACCATGATGGGTAATTATTATTTGGCGAGATCTTATGAGATTGACGGCGAACCCAAAAAAGCAATGCGCACCTATCAAAATTCGTTAATGCTAAAAGAAGAAGGAAACATAAACAAAGATCTTATGATAAGCAGAGCAGATAAGATCAAAGAAGATTTTGGATATTAATGGCGAAAACAAAAACAACATTTTACTGCCAGAATTGCGGTGCTCAATTTGCTAAGTGGCAAGGGCAATGCACATCCTGCAAAGAATGGAATACCATTGCCGAAGAGGTTATACAAACTGAAGAAAAGAAAACCTGGAAACAGTCTGCAGAACCATCTGCTAAACGCGCGGCAAAACCTCAAAAGATAACTGAAATATCTACAACGGCAGAGGCCCGAATGAACACTAAGAACGACGAACTTAACCGCGTGCTTGGTGGCGGTCTTGTGCCTGGATCATTGACGCTACTGGGCGGTGAGCCGGGAATAGGGAAGTCAACTTTAATGCTACAAATAGCACTGAGCCTACCGTATCAAACGCTTTATGTATCTGGTGAAGAAAGCGCCCAGCAGATAAAAATGCGGGCAGAACGCATTAATCCTAACGCAGAAAATTGCCTCATTCTCACCGAAACCAAAACGCAAAACATCTTTAAACAGATAGAAGCGGTAGAACCTGACATTGTTATTATAGACTCTATACAAACGTTGCATAGCGATTATATAGAAAGCAGCGCGGGGAGCATTTCGCAGATTCGCGAAACCACTAGCGAACTTATAAAATTTGCTAAGGAAACTGCGACTCCGGTTATTTTAATTGGTCATATTACTAAAGATGGCAATATCGCGGGCCCGAAAATATTGGAGCATATGGTAGATACCGTACTTCAGTTTGAGGGTGATCGCAATCATGTCTACCGTATTTTACGTGCACATAAGAACCGCTTTGGTTCTACCAATGAACTTGGAATTTATGAAATGCAAGGCAGCGGCTTACGCGAAGTTTCAAATCCGTCTGAGATTTTAATTTCGAAGAATGATGAAGACCTTAGCGGGACTGCCATAGCCGCCACCTTAGAAGGCATGCGCCCATTGATGATAGAAATACAAGCTCTTGTGAGCACAGCTGTTTACGGCACACCGCAGCGTAGCGCGACGGGTTATAATGCGAAGCGGCTTAATATGATATTGGCTGTTCTTGAGAAAAGAGCAGGTTTTCGCTTGGGAGCGAAAGATGTATTTTTAAATATCACTGGCGGAATTTCAGTAGATGATCCCGCCATAGATCTTGCTGTCGTAGCCGCTATTTTATCGAGTAACGAAGATATCGCAGTAGCGAAAGATATCTGCTTTGCGGCAGAGATAGGTTTAGCAGGAGAAATACGCCCCATCCCAAGAGTAGAACAACGTATTCTGGAAGCTGAGAAGTTAGGTTTCGGAACAATTATGGTTTCAAAATATTGCAAAATTCCAAAAAAGAATTTCGTGATAAACATCATAAAAGTGGCAAAAATGAATGATGTTGTAGAGTATTTATTTGGTTAACCACAACCTGCAAGGTTTAACTAACCTTGTAGGTTTAACTTCGTGTTGATTTGGCTTCGTTCAAATGAAGACCTACAAGGAGGTTTTACGTAGAAAACAACACCTTGCAGGTCTAGACACGAAACGGCGAAATTTGATTTTAGTTGGATTATAGTTTTAAAATACTGCAAAATCCAAAAAGAACCTGCAAGGTTTTATCAACCTTGTAGGTTTAGCATTATCCAAACCTAAGAAGACCTACAAGGAAGCTTTGCTTATCAGCAAGCAACACCTAGCAGGTTGCAGATCGAAAAACTAAAAAACCACCTCTAAAAGGTGGTTTTTTACCATAATAAGCCGTTTTTTTCTCTAATAAAATTTCAGGTGAGATTAGTCTTTTAATGAAGCCGCCATATACTCACGATTCATCAAAGCCATATTCTCAAGTGAAATACCTTTAGGGCATTCTACTTCACAGGCACCTGTATTTGTACAGTTACCGAAACCTTCAAGATCCATTTGGCGTACCATATTAAGTACTCGAGTATCTGCTTCTACTTCCCCTTGTGGTAATTTTGCCAATTGTGCAATTTTAGCCGAAGTGAATAACATGGCGCTTGCATTTTTACAAGCCGCCACACAAGCACCGCAACCTATACATGTAGCCGCGTAGAAAGATTCATCTGCTTTTTCTTTTTGTACAGGAATGGCATTTGCATCAATTGTATTACCAGAAGTGTTGACAGAAACGTAACCACCAGCCTGCTGAATACGATCAAATGCAGATCGATCTACGATTAGATCTTTCACAACCGGAAAAGCCTTAGCACGGAATGGCTCTATAACAATAGTATCACCATCTTTAAACTTACGCATGTGTAACTGGCAAGTTGTAGTAAGACGATCTGGCCCGTGAGGTTCACCATTTATCTGTAGATTACAGCTACCGCAAATACCTTCACGGCAATCATGATCAAAAACAACGGGTTCTTCACCTTTATCATTCAGGTTCTCGTTAAGAACATCAAGCATCTCAAGGAAAGACATATCTCCATCAATACCATCAATCTGGTAATCAACAATTTTTCCTTTTGATTTGGCATCTTTTTGACGCCATATTTTAAGTGTAAGTTTCATTCTATGAATGTTTTAATCATACTTTTTACAAAGCACTTCTATTTAAAAAATAGTTTTTTATAAGTTATTTTGTTACTAGTTATTCTGTCTTTTTACGTTTAAGATACTTAATATATCCATTAAGAATTAAAAGTGTTTTACCGTAAATACCTCTAAACTCTTCTGCGGTCTCAGGTGAAATATATCCTTCATCACGTGCAATAATAAAATGATCTAAAGTTTCAAAAAGCGAACCTCTTGCCATTCTACAGAATTGAATATTCTCCTGAAAATGAAATCTTCCAAAACCCTCAGCCACATTGTTTCCTATAGACCTTGAAGAACGTATTATTTGACTTTGTAAACTATATTTTTCCTTTTCTGGAAACGTTGGGACTATTACATCTTTTACAAAATTTCTAAGTATCCTTGCCTCTTGCCGGCAACTCAACTCCTCAAAAGATTGTAAATTTCCCATTTACATTAAATCAAAATTTCAATAACCAATAACTTATTAACTTAATAATCTATTTATAACTTCTGGTTTTAACCTCAATATTTTCAAAAGTGAGGTTTTCTTTATGCAACTGTGCGGCTCTTGGGTCGCCCATATATTCCCATGCTGAAACGAATGTGAAATTCTCATCGTCCCTCAGGGCTTCTCCTTCTTCAGTTTGATATTCTTCTCTAAAGTGACCCCCGCATGATTCATTTCGCGTAAGCGCATCTTTAGCAAAAAGCTCTCCCAGTTCAAGAAAATCGGCCACACGACCTGCTTTTTCCAATTCCTGATTAAAGCTATCTTCAGTTCCCGGCACACGTACATTTTCCCAGAAATCTTTACGCAACTCAGCAATTTCATCCATTGCGCTCTGCAGATCTACTGCATTACGGGCCATACCACATTTGTTCCACATGATCTTACCTAATTTCTTGTGGTAATGATCTACAGAATGCTTTCCGCTTGCGTTCATTAATTTGCTTATACGATCACGCACATCTTTTTCAGCCTGATCAAACTCGGCTGATTCTGTAGAGATCGCTCCTGTACGAATATCTTGTGAAAGATAATCTCCTATTGTATAAGGAAGCACAAAATAACCATCTGCAAGTCCCTGCATCAACGCCGAAGCCCCCAGTCGGTTTGCTCCGTGATCTGAGAAGTTAGCTTCGCCGGCAGCGTAGCAACCCGGAATTGTAGTTTGTAAATTATAATCTACCCATAGACCGCCCATTGTGTAATGCACAGCGGGATAGATCATCATAGGTGTTTTGTATGGGTTTTGATCTACGATCTTCTCATACATCTGAAACAGGTTACCGTATTTGGCTTCTATTTCAGCTTCTCCTAATGCTCTTATTTCGGCATCAGTAGCATCTTTTATACCAGAACTTAGGGCTTTCTCTTTTCCGTAACGCATGAAAGCCGCACTAAAGTCAAGATAAACAGCCTCACCTGTCTTATTAACCCCATAACCCGCATCGCAACGCTCTTTAGCAGCTCTTGAAGCTACATCACGAGGCACAAGGTTACCAAAGGCAGGATAGCGACGCTCTAGGTAATAATCACGATCTTCCTCTTTAAGATCTGTAGGTTTTAATTTGCCTTCACGAATGGCAACAGCATCTTCTTTTTTCTTTGGCACCCAAATACGACCATCATTACGCAATGACTCTGACATCAGCGTTAATTTTGATTGATGATCTCCGGAAATCGGAATACATGTTGGGTGAATTTGTGTAAAACAAGGATTTGCAAAATATGCTCCTCTACGGTGGGCTCTCCAAGCTGCCATCACATTACTTCCCATCGCATTTGTAGAAAGGAAGAATACATTACCATAACCTCCTGAAGCGATAACCACGGCGTGTGCAGCATGTCTTTCTATCTCACCGGTTACAAGATCACGAGCAATAATACCTCTCGCTTTACCATCTACAAGCACAAGATCGAGCATCTCATGACGATTGTACGCTTTTATTTTACCACGATTTATCTGGCGGTTCATCGCTGCATAAGCACCAAGTAAAAGCTGTTGACCGGTTTGTCCTTTAGCATAGAAAGTACGTGAAACCAAAACCCCACCAAAGGAGCGGTTATCAAGCATACCCCCATATTCACGTGCAAAGGGAACACCCTGAGCAACACACTGGTCAATTATGTTTGAAGAAACCTCAGCCAGGCGATATACATTCTCTTCTCTTGAGCGATAATCGCCACCTTTTACAGTGTCGTAAAAAAGACGGTAAACAGAGTCACCATCTCCCTGATAGTTCTTTGCTGCGTTAATTCCGCCCTGAGCGGCAATAGAATGCGCTCTACGTGGAGAATCCTGGTAGCAAAATGTTTTAACGTTGTAGCCCAACTCAGCAAGAGTAGCCGCTGCGCTACCACCGGCAAGACCAGTACCAATAACGATAACATCAATATTACGTTTGTTGGCAGGGTTTACCAGATTAATATGATTTTTATGATTGACCCACTTATCTGCAAGTGGTCCTTCAGGAACTTTAGAATCTAGTACTGACATAGTCTAGTTATTTAAAAAATGGTACAAGGCGATGAAAACGAAACCTAACGGAATCACAACAGCATAAACTTTAGCAAACTTTCTTAGCGCCTTTGCATATTTATTATTAAATCCTACCGACTGGAAGGATGATACAAACCCGTGATACAGGTGTAAAGCCAGAAACACAAAAGAAAGCACATATAACGCAACGCGTACCGGGCTTTCAAATTTTGCGGTCATCTCACCATAATAACGCATAGGGTCTTTAGGGTGAGACTCAACATATTTGTGCACGATCTCAGGAAACCAGAAATCATAAAAGTGAAGTCCCAGAAAAGCTAGAACCACAAGTCCGGAAAATAGCATATTTCTGCTTACCCATTTTGAATTACGGTTACCTTTAAAACTCACATACTTTACCGCACGAGCACTGCGATTGCGATACTCAAGAATAAAACCTAGCACAAAATGAAAAATCACACCAAAGATCAATATGGGTTGAAAAATCGCCTGTACGATAAAATTACTTCCCATAAAGTCTGAAAAGCTATTGAACGTATCTGGCCCCATTGTCGAGGTAATGTTGATTATAAAGTGCTGTGTTAAGAATAAAATCAGGAACAAGCCGGAAATTGACATCGCATACTTTCTGGCGATCGAAGAGGAAATAATTCCCATTTAAGAAGTATTTTTAATTAAGTGGATACAAAAATACACCGCAGAGCGGTCTTTAACAAACTTTGAGCCTGCTTTTGAAGGCTATTTAGAATAGATATAAAAACCGTATAAATTATCGCTCAAAAAGGGCGAAAAATCGGTCTCCAGAGCATAAAATCGCCGGCAATTATCCCTCCTCAGGACTGGGTATTTCCCGTTGCCCGCGTCTTGCCTCTTTTACCTCAAGCTCTGTCTGTGCAGATTTCCCGCCACTGGTTACCTTGATTACATATTTACCTGCCGGGAGGTAGAAATTGTCATTATCTGTTTTTTCTATTTTAATATCCTTTTCTTTCTCCAGGTCTTTCTTACCCTGTTCAGGAATTGTAAGATCATATTCTTTGTAGTTGAAACCTTTATCAGCTTCAACATCTATGGTTTTCAACTCCTTCCCTTTTTCTGAAAGAACCTGGATTGTGGTTTTTCCCGTTAACGGACTGTAGAACGCAATTTTTACTTTTGGTTCATTTATAGAAGACCATTTACTGTAACTAACGCCCCAACGAGAAGAAAAATTAACCGGATCAATATCAAAAACCTGAAGATCACTTTTCTTACCGGCATCAAACTTCTGTAACGGCACCAAGTCTGCTATATAAATTGAGCGACCATGTGTACCCACTACAAGATCATTTTCTTTGGTCTGGACAACCACGTCATGCACAGGAACTTTGGGTAAACCACCATCAAAAATCTGCCAGCTTGCTCCTCTATCCATACTTATGTAAATTCCATCATCTGTACCTACATATAAATAATCTTCTTTTACCGGATCTTCTACAATCACATTCACAGCAGCCAGCGGAAGATTAGATGAAATATCCTTCCAGGTTGTGCCATAATCGTCGCTCATAAATACGTAAGGCTGGAAATTATCGTCGCGATACCCATTCAAAGTCACATAAACACGTTCCTTTTTATGTTGCGAGGCTACAACTCTACTCACCCAAAGATCTTGGGGTAATTTTTGTGAAATTTCGCTCCAGCTGCCCCCGGTATCTTTTGTTAGATAAACCAAACCATCATCGCTACCGGTGTAGATCAAACCAAATTGAAAAGGCGATTCACTTACTGTGGTTAAAGTCCCAAAAGGTACATTTCCCTTTTTGCCGCCGGTTGTGAGATCTGGCGAAATAGCAGTCCAGTCATCCCCTTTGTTCATAGAGCGCATCAACTTATTTGCTCCCATATACAGAATATCCTGGTTATGTGGCGAAAGCAGAATAGGTGTTTGCCAGTTAAAACGGTAAGGTGATTCTCCCAAAGAATGTGAAGGGCGTACAAAATTGCGTTCCCCGGTTTTTACATTTACCCGACTGTAATAACCAAATTGTGAACCGGCGTAAACAATATCAGGATTGCGCCTGTCTATTTCTACCTGCATCCCATCACCGCCACTTATCGATTTATAGGGATATTGCCCTTCGGCTTCCCACTCTTTTGAATATTCATACGTGTGCGGGCCCATCCAGGTGCCATTATCCTGCAAACCGCCATACACATTATACGGCTCCTGATAATCAACATCTATAGCATAAAATTGACCCAAAGGCATTGAGTTATTCTTTATCCAACTCTTGCCGGCATCGTACGAAATATTGAGTCCGCCGTCGTTACCGTTTATCACGTGATCTGGCATTTTAGGGTCAATCCATAACACGTGATGATCTACATGCACATTGGGTTCATTGATGTAAGTGAACGTTTTCCCTCCATCTTCAGATTTTACTAAAGGAACACCTACCAGATAAATCTCATTTTTATCCTGCGGATTTACAGATATTTCTGCGAAAACATAACCGTATGAGTAGAACAAGTCGTCAATATAACCTTCATGCGTTTTCTTCCAGGATTTACCGCCATCTTCAGTGAGGTAAACTTCTGCGCCTATAACTTCAGAATCCTCCTCTACAGCATTAATATCGGTCACAAACAGGTAAAAATCGGATGGTTTATATTCGTTTTTCTTCACCAGATCTTTCGCTTTTTTAGCATCATATTGATTGGGGAAACGATTAGATCGCAAATAATCATTCAGTTGCTCTTCGTCAAGATCTAGAAATTCTTTTTCTGTCATCAATTGAAAATCTCCAGACTTTAAAACATCTTTCTTTTTCTCGCCTTCTTCTTCTTTCTCTCTTCTAAACTGACTATCATGCACTGCATAAACCGTATTCTCATCAACAACTGCCAGACCTATACGTCCCACTCCTTCACCCTGCGGGAAACCATTTCCTGTAGTGATCAAAGTCCAACTATCGCCACCATCAATAGATTTATAAATACCCGAAGCTTCCCCAGAACCTTTAAAATCCCATGCTTTACGCTCACGTTCCCACGCAGCTGCATACATAATTTCAGGATTTTCAGGAGCCGCTGCAAGGCTGATTATTCCCGTATTTGGGGCGATAAATAGTGTTTTTTGCCAGGTTTTTCCGCCGTCTGTTGTTTTATAAATTCCGCGATCAGCGTTATCAGAATATAAATGACCCAAAACTCCTACAACAACCTCGTCACTATTTTCAGGATTGATCACTATGTCGCTAATGTGGTGACCATCTGTAAGTCCGGTATTTTCCCAGGTTTTACCACCATCTGTACTTTTAAGCAAACCAACGCCCGCGTACGAAGATCGCGAAGAAATAGTCTCTCCCGTACCTACCCAGATCGTTCCGGTTTTCCAGTCAATTTCTATATCGCCCACATTTTGCGTGGGAGCGCTGTCAAAAACCGAAGTAAAAGTGATCCCGTTATTCTGCGTATGCCAAACTCCGCCGGTTGCGTAACCCACATAAAAATCGGTGCTGTTTTCAGGATTTACCTCAACATCTACAACACGACCGCTCATGATTGTGGGGCCTATATTTTTAAAAGGAACATTCTTCACCAGAGATTGAGCCGCAAGATCTTGCTTTTGGCTAATCGCATTTTTAATTTCTTCGGCAGAAGAAGGAAGCATATCGTTAGCAATTTGTGAGAAACCTGGAAAAGTTATGAAAGCGAAAAAAACAAAAGTGGAAAGTCTGTGTAAATACTGTTTCATGATAGAATTATAAGTAAAAAACCTTGGGCAAAGCCAAAAGGCATAAAATGATTTTTTGAGACAAACCTCAACGTCTGACATCCTCTATGAGGGAATCTAAAAATAAAAATTTGTTAAAGAAACCTAAACAATTTAGAACTTGTTTAACAACTGTTAGAGCTTATCTTGTTAATTTTGGAAAAATTCAAATTTTGATGAAATACGACCTTATAAACCGAGAATTATTCATTAAAAACCGCAAAAATTTCATGGCTTTAATGAAGCCTGATAGTCTTGCCGTTTTTAATGCTAACGATATTTACCCCATTGGTGCAGATAGTACGATGCCTTTTCAGCAAAACCGCGATCTTTTTTACCTAAGCGGCGTTGATCAGGAAGAAACTATACTCGTTCTTTTTCCCGATGCTCCTAAACCTGAACACCGCGAAATTCTTTTTCTAAAAGAAACTAATGATCACATTGCCGTTTGGGAAGGTGAAAAACTTACCAAAGAAAAAGCACTTGAAGTTACCGGCGTAGAAACCGTTTACTGGCTTAAAGATTTTCACAAGATCTTTTATGAGATTATGACGCAAGCCGAAATCGTGTACATTAATACTAACGAGCATTATCGTGCAAATGTTGAGACCGAAACTCGCGAAGCGCGTTTTAATAAATGGTTAAAAGAGACATATCCTGCGCATAGCGTTGCAAAGAGCAACCCCATACTTCAGCGTCTGCGCTCTGTAAAAGATCAAATCGAGATCGACATCATGCAACAGGCATGTAACATTACAGAAAAAGGTTTTAAACGTGTGCTGCAATTCACAAAACCCGGTGTTTGGGAATATGAGATAGAAGCAGAATTTATGCATGAGTTTTTGCGTAATCGCTCAAAAGGTTTTGCTTACACGCCTATAGTAGCTTCAGGGAACAATGCAAACGTGCTGCATTATGTGGTTGACAATTCACAGTGTAAAGCCGGCGAACTTATACTTCTGGATGTGGGTGCAGAATATGCAAATTATTCTAGTGATATGACGCGTACAATTCCCGTTTCAGGAAAATTTACAGATCGTCAGAAAGATGTTTACAATGCGGTTCTTCGTGTGAAAAAAGAAGCTACCAAAATGCTGAAACCCGGTGAACTCTGGGCGCCTTACCACGTAGAAGTAGGTAAATTGATGACTTCAGAATTAATAGGGCTGGGTTTACTCGATAAAGCTGACGTTCAAAACGAAAGTAAAGACTGGCCTGCATACAAGAAATATTTCATGCACGGCACATCACATCACATTGGGCTTGACACGCATGATTACGGCTTGCTACACGAGCCTATGCAAGCTAACAACATTTTTACCGTAGAACCGGGAATTTATTTACCAGATGAAGGTTTTGGTATTCGCCTGGAAGATGATGTAGTAATTCAGGAAAGCGGTGAGCCTTTTAACCTGATGCGCAATATCCCACTTGAAGTGGAAGAAATTGAAGAATGGATGAATAAGTAAGTACATTATTTATTCTTATTTTTAATCCGTGAGTTCTAGCAATTACTAATTATAACTCACGGATTTTACTATCAGAATTAATACTCAAAAAAGATAGCTTAACGTAATTATTTCCTATACCAATTATTTTAATTACATGAGTAATTTCTCTAGTTATCGCCTTATTCTTTAAAATCTTATCGACTCTGTAAATTTTATCGTGAAAGTTCTTTTCTAAAGTTATCAAAAAAAATCTGGCAAGCTCACCTTCTTTATTTTTCTTAAAGATGTAGATAAAACTATTGGCAAGCTCTATTTTTTCGGTAAATCTCTCATTATTAAAAAATAAAGGGCCTAAAATGATCTTTCCAATTACATCTCTTTCAATTTTTATATTGCCAGCTAATTTTAAATCATTTTCTACTTCTTTTTGATAATCATTTATAATTTGTAAAGGATGAGTAATACTATTAAATTTTGCATCGTTTAATAAAACTCTCCACTCTTCTTCATATTCCCAATGCTTCTCTTTAGAGGCCAAACCATATAATATTGGTAATTTTGCATCAATACTATTTCGCTCTACTAATCCAGCCCCAAAGTCACCGATTTCTTTTGTAATTAAAGCATACTTATCAAAGTCAATTTGTTTAAGTGGGGAATAATAACTGACGGGGAAAAATTGATAATTTTCATTGCCTTTTATCTTTTTCAGATATTCCTCAAATTTTGAGATTTCAATTTCAAGACAAAAACCCTTTTCATTACAATAATGCGTCCATAGGAGTTCATTATTGTATGAGCTTGTAAGAGATAAAACACCTCTACTTTCCAAAAATTCAGGAATAGTCCTATTTTTAATATATCTTTCAATATATCTATCTTCATTCGATTCAGATGGGATAGGGATTATTTTTTTTAAATCATCCTTATTATTTTTTAGAAAATTCTGAAAATCCCAGAGCAAATTCAATTCTCCATCAACAATGTCATTTAATAAATAAACATGGGAAAAATAAATAGTGCTATTCACTAACCCTTCAATCGAATAGCTATTTAATGAGTAATATTTATAAAGCTTTTTTGGCTTATCTTTATTTAATTTAGTTTCTAATTTTTGACCATTATTGATAAATGTGACATGGTCTAATTCCAGATCCTTTGGTTTCATATCATGGTAAAATTTAATATAGGTTTGATTTTATTTACATTGAATTAGAGAAACTGAATGTAAGTTGCTTAAAGTTAATTAAAAATGAACAGGTTACGTATTTTCGGATAATTCAACTAACAACAAAAACCACCTCTTTGAGGTGGTTTTTCGGCTTTTAATGGGTAAAAATCAGCTATTGATAAACCCGAATATAGTCAACCCAAAACTTCTCGGGAAAAATAGAATCATCTACCTCTGGACCACCAAAGTTGCCGCCCACAGCCATATTCAACAAAAAATAAAACGGATGACGAAAAGGATATGTTTCATCATCTTTAACTTCTGGAGAGAACGTATAAACCTCTTTCTGGTCTATATAAAATGTTATTGCATTCTCATCCCAATCAATTTTATAGGTGTGAAAGTCATCGGTTATTTTATCTACACCGGTTACTTTTGTATTTACAGAATTACCATGACTAGCCGGCGTGTGTAAGGTTGTATGCACGGTATCGGGTTGACGTCCTACAAACTCCATTATATCTATCTCGCCACTGGCTGGCCATCCTACTTCACTAATATTGTCGCCCAGCATCCATATAGCCGGCCAGATACCATTACCACCGGGTACTTTTGCTCGTATTTCAAAAGTGCCGTATTTAAACTCGTGCTTATCTTTAGTATTGATCTTCCCGCTGTAATATTTATCGCCCACCTTATCTGCAGTAATGACGAGATTACCATCTTTTACTGTCACATAATCTTTATTGTAGATCTGTCGCTCATTATTACCCCAACCGCAAATATTAGGGCAACCGTCGCCGGTCTCGTAACTCCAGTTATCCATATTGAGCGATGAGCCATCAAAATTCTCTTCCCAAACCAGTGCTTTCTCCTGCGCTAAAAGCGAAAGTGGAACAGCGGCTAAAACAAATATGCTAAGTAGTTTTTTCATATTAATTGTATTGAAATTGGCTTTCTTGTACATCTACAGAATTACCACCAATGAAGACCTTAAAATCTCCGGGCTCGGCTTCCCATATTTTATTTTTAGTGAAAAAGGAAATCAATTTTTCATCTATGGTAAAAGATACGGTTTTTGTTTCTCCGGCTTCCAGGTGAATCTTTTTAAAACCTTTTAACTCTTTAATGGGTCGTGTAATGCTGCCTACCAGATCACGCAGGTACAATTGCACAACCTCATCACCGGCAACACTTCCAGTGTTTTTTACTTCTACGGAAGCGGTTATTTTTTCGCCTTGAGCGAAAGAATCCTTATCTAAGTTTATATCGGCATATTCAAAATCTGAATAGCTTAAACCAAAACCAAAAGGATACAGCGCATCGCGACGTAAATCTTCATAATGCGACCAAGTCACCTGCGCACCGCCTTCTGGTCTGCCTGTACTTTTTTGATTGTAATACAGCGGTTCCTGACCCACGTTGCGCGGAAAGGAAACCGGTAATTTACCTGAAGGATTATAATTGCCAAAAAGCACATCTGCTACGGCGCTACCGTGCTGGGAACCTAAAAACCAACTCTCAACTATCCCTTTTACCTGCTCATTATGCGCAGATAAATCCATTGGGCGACCGTTCATCAAAACCAAAACTACATTTGAATTTGCAGCGGTAACAGCATTTATCAACGCATCCTGAACACCGGCAAAACCAAGGTCTGTCTGGCTGCGGCCTTCACCCGTTTGAAAAGCATCTTCACCTACAACAAGCACCACAACATCTGCTGCTTTTGCTATTGAAACAGCTTCTTTAAACCCGGAAGTGTTTTGCTCATTAAAAGTCATGGGGTCTAAAAATGCACGTTTACCGGTAGAAAGTTTTGCACCTTCGGTATAGGTGATCTTTGTGCCTTTGGGAGCACGATCTTTAATACCTTCTAAAACCGAAACAGCAGAATTAGCCGTCGCCTGAGCACGCCAGTTTCCTAACGGGGAATCTTTATCGTTTGCCAGCGGACCAATAACTGCAATATTTTTCGCGGAAGCAGAAAATGGCAGTAATTTATCCTGATTTTTAAGCAAAACAATCGATTTTTGAGCAGCTTCAAGAGCTACTTGCTGGTTTGCCTGAGAATACATCTCACTTTTTTCTACTTCTTCGTCGCAGTATTTATAAGGATCATCAAAAAGACCGAGTCTAAATTTCACCCGCAAAATGCGACGCACGGCATCATCTACCAGTTTTTCATCTACTTTACCCGATTTTACCAGCTTTTCAAGCGATTTTTCATAAGCGCCACCTTCCATATCCATATCGCTGCCGGCTTCTACCGCCAGATAAGCAGCTTCTTCTTTATCTTTTGCAACACCATGTGGAATCAACTCTGCTATAGAACCCCAGTCTGAAACCACAAAACCATCGTAACCCCATTTATCTTTTAAAATATCGCGCTGCAAATATGCATTTGCTGTCGCCGGCACACCATCTATCTCATTAAAAGAGTTCATAAAAGTTGCAACACCGGCATCTGCAGCGGCTTTAAATGGTGGGAGAATGGTATTTTTGAGTTCGTAAACACCCACATTTACCGTGTTGTAATCTCTTCCCGCTTCCGCGAAACCGTAGCCTGCAAAGTGTTTGGCGCAAGCCGCAATTGTATTAGCTGCAGAAAGATCATCTCCCTGAAAACCCTCTATACGGGCAACTGCAATTTTTGAATTAAGAAATGGATCTTCGCCGGCACCTTCCATAATGCGACCCCAACGTGCGTCACGAGAAACATCCATCATAGGAGCAAAGGTCCAGTTTACACCTGCAGCAGCAGTCTCATGCGCGGCAACCTGAGCAGTTCTTTTCATAAGGTCGAGATCCCAACTTGCGCTTTCGCCCAGCGGAACGGGAAATATTGTTTTATACCCATGAATAACGTCATACCCAAAGATCAAGGGAATCTTGATACGAGAATTTTCCATATTAATGCGTTGCGCTTCTCGCGTCGCATTAACAGAAAGCACATTAAGCATAGAACCTACAAGTCCATTTTTTAAGCGCTCCAGTCGTTGTTGATTATCGGCTCCCGTTGCAGGGCCTGTAACATCCCAGCTTCCGTTGTATTGAACCATCTGCCCTACCTTTTCTTCTAAGGTCATTAATGAAAGGACAGAATCTACTTTTTGCTCAATTTTTACCGATTTTTGTGTCTTTTGAGCCGTTTTTTGAGAGATATCCTGCCCAAAGGTGGCTGAAACCATTAGCACAGCGCAAATAAATAAGTAATCTTTTTTCATGGTCTATTTATAAAGAAAAAGGCAGGCTTTTCAGCCCGCCTTTGATCATATTTATTGATAAACTCTTACATAATCAACTTCCATAGCACTCTGCTGAAATGCCGGGTCAACAGCACCGCCAAATGTGCCTCCCATCGCGACATTTAAAATCATAAAGAAAGTGTGATTAAAAGGTACCGCCGGACTGTTAGTAAACTCTTTGAAAATTTCGCCATCTATGGCAAACAAAATATGCTCTGCAGTCCATTCTACGGTGTAAGTATGAAATTCTCCAGACGCATTTTCTATAGTAGTAGAACTTGTATCGCCATTACCACCGGAATGATCTGGATAATGTAACGTGCCATGAACTATGTCTGGCTCATTGCCTTTATATTCCATAATATCAACCTCACCGGTTGCCGGCCAGCCTACTTCTGTATAATTACCACCCAGCATCCAGATAGCCGGCCATGTGCCGCCACCTTCTGGTAATTTTGCACGAACATCTACACGCCCGTACTTGAACTCATAATTATCTTTTGTATTGATACGCGCTGAAGAATAATCAAAGCCATTGGTCGCTTCTTTTGTAGCGGTAATCTTTAGAGTCCCATCAGAAACCTCTGTATTAGTATCTGTATAATACTGTAACTCCTGGTTGCCCCAGCCGTTGTTGTTTCCTATTTCGTAATTCCAAATAGAAGTATCTAATGAATCACCGTCAAACTCATCAGACCATGCTAAATCTTCAAACTCGCTGGTAAGCATGTTACCACCGCTATTACCGCCACCACCGCCACCGGCAGGGTCTGTAGTAAATTTAAGATACCATGCAAGATCTGGGTTTGAGCCCGGTATAGCACGCAACATCATATAATCGTCTTGTATTTCTACTACTTCATAGGTGCCCGTGCCAATATAATAACTCATAAAGCCGCCATCTGCGATAATTATCTGCGTACCTGTAGTTGCTCCTTCGGCATAAACAGAATTTGTAGCCGGCGCAAGATTTACAAACTTGTCTCCAGATACATCATATCCTAAACATTGGTCTGCATCACCGCCGCCACCGCCTACACTTAGAAAGTCAACGTTAAAAAATGAAGCTCCCTGATTGTCGTAGTTAAAAACAATATTGTTAGCCGCATTTAAACTAAATGTTATCGCGTCATTATAGAAACAACCTTCACCTTCTTTTTCAAAAGGTGCGGCCGCATAATAATCTGGCGTTCCCGTCCCTACAGGACCCACACCAAGATGCGCAGGCAATGCTGCCGCTACATACCAGGTTTTACTTGCCCCTCCTGTAAGAAGTTGCTTAGTTGCAGGATCATCAAATGCACTAAAGACTGTCACCTCTGTTGTAGCGGTGGTTTGAGAACCTCCCGCTCCGGAAGCTATAACTGTTACAACATAACTATTTACACCGGGCTGCGCGAATACATGTTCTGCATTACCAGTGCTCATCATAGTGCTATTATCACCAAAAAGGTATTTATATCCTGTCGCATTGTCTGCGCTTGCGCTGAAAGTCACCATACCACTACCATCGCCATATGGGTTATCATCTGATGCGTTTGCCACGGTAGCCGTAACAGTAAGGTTAACAGGTGCCGTTATCTCGCCAAATGTCTGATCGTCATCCTGGCAACTGATTACCACAATAGCGAACATTACATAGATCATTTTTTTTATCGTATTCATCCTCATCACTTTTTAATTCTTAATTGTGGAAATAGACGTTTTTAATATAAACCGTATTCGATCCTGCAGGATTAGCCGAATATATAAGCTGTGCAATATGAGCTCTTGTAGTCAGGTTTGTAAAATCTGTAAGCGGTATATCAAGATTTACCCATGTACCTTGCTCTGGCGCGGTAAACTCTATTTCATGCTCAACATCATCACCGCCCCCATCATAAACTCCGTTGGCTCCAAAGTCTACTAACTTTACCCGGAATGCCGTAAAATCATCTGAATACACTTCAGTATGAAAATAAGTCATCTCACTAGCATCTACTGTAGGCTGAGTAGTTTCTATACCCACATAATTGAGATTTAAATATTTCTTTACAGTAGAACCATCAAAAGTGGTTTCTTCATAATCTGCAGCAGACCATTCTGTACGCCATGTATCAACCGGTACATCTGTATAATCTTCACTAAAAAGCGAAACGGTTTCTACGTCACCGTCTCCTATTTTAACATCATCAAAATAATAATTGGTATCTGTACCCGAAGTACCATAATCCATAAACACAACCATACGCTGATAGGTTTGCGTAACATCAACACCTGTATAATCAAAAGTTACTGTTTCCCAAGCCTCTGTTTTAGTAGTGGTTGTGGTTGCCTCTGTGGCTATATTACCGTCTGCCGGATTTTCAAATTTTAGAATTATAGGAATATTAGGACGTGAAGACCATACTTTCATGCTTATACTCTCGCCTAAAGTGAAGTCTACTTTTCTATCTAAGTCAATAAACGCTCCAGCCCAGGTTTCAGAACCATTAGCTTTGAAAAGCTGAGCAACAGTGGCACTCATATTTCCCTCTTCTAAATGTGGATTAGCTACTACAGTTGTAGGGGAGCCACCAAATTCTGTGAAAGCATAATTCTCTATTCCTTTTTCAAATGTTACCGGAAGTTCTATTACTGTAGGACTTTCAAGACGAATATTATCAAAATAATACGTTTCGCCTGTTCCGGGGATATTGAAGTTAAAGAACAACGTTAAAACACTATATGTTTGAGTGTCATCTACGGCAGACATGTCAAAATATAAGGTCTCCCATTCATTAGCTGCAGTTGTCATAGTCGTAGATTCTACAAAGACTGTATTGTCACCCGCTTTTTCAACTTTAAAGAGAACAGGAACACCTGCTGCCGGAGAATAAACATCAATCGCAAGATATTTTTTGCTGCTGAAATCTATATTTTCATTGAGTGTGGCAGATGTACCAGCCCAGGTTTCAGAACCCGCAGGCTTCGTATAAGATGCTACAGTTGCACTTTCATTAATGCTACTTAAAGCCGGATTTTCTACTAAAGGGACACCAGCTGCCTCGCCGCCACCAAAATTATAGAAGGTGTAATCTACAGTTGACGACTCAAAAGTAACAGGCAGAACAAATGGATCAACTATTTCTATTTCTTCAGAATAAGAAGTAGATGCTTGTCCGCCGCTTAAAGCAACTACCTCAATGGTATAAAGACCGGTATTGCTATATTCATAACTTATAGTTTCCCCCGGCATCATTAAAGTAGGTGCTGCAGAAGGATCTTCACCGAAGAAAACCTCATAAGAAGCAGCGTAATCTGCCATTGCTGTCACATATACCAGGAGCGGGTTTCCAGCATCTTTTGTAATTCCTACCTCTAGATTTTCTGGTGCTTTAAATGAAACAACAAGTTCCTGAGCAGCTTCTGCTGTTCTCCCAGCTGCATTTTTAGCGGTGACCATTACCTGATAAGTACCTTCAGTATAAGTGTGTGAAACACTATTTCCTGCAGTAAATTCTTCTGAAGAACCGCTGCCATCACCAAAGTCAACATTAAAACTATTAGCTCCCTCTGCAGACGGATAAATGGTTACTTCGCCTGAATTATCCTGTTTTATAGAGAAATCTGCCGAAATATTTACAGGAGCCGCAGCATCTACCTGTGTTAGTCCTTCATCATCAGAACAGGCCGCTGTGAGTAGCAGCGCAAATATTCCGAATAGTAAAGTTTGTATCTTATTTTTCATATGAAATATTTTAATAGCCTGTGTTTTGTTCCCAATTACCCTGTGCAAATTGAATCTCTTCAAGCGGTATAGGAAATACATTATTTTTAGGTGCACTAAAACCAGAAATTGTTCCCTCTGCGCGACCTGTTCTTACCAGATCAAAGAACCTGTGTCCTTCGCCCATTAGCTCAAGACGTCTATCCTGATAAATATCATCTAGTAATGCATTTCCACTTGAGGTTACATCCTGTAAACCGGCCCGCTCACGCACCTGATTAAGATACGCACGAGCAGTTTGCTCACTTCCGTTACCACGAGCCAGTGCCTCTGAAGCCATAAGCAAAACATCTGCATAACGTATTGCTCTATAGTTGTTAGGTTGTGTAAGGTTTGCGTCTCCCTGATTATCATTTTGACGAGGCAGATATTTACGATTATAATAGCCTGTATGACCAGTATCAGGATCTGGATTACCCGCATTATATGTTGCGCCTGTTGTTGATGCCCATGTATCTATATTTAGAACAGTAACATCTCTTCTCATATCATCTGCACTAAAAGCATCGTAAGCTTCTTGAGTAGGAAGATTAAAACCGTAACCCGATTCAAAGACCGGCCCGTTGTAACCTCTTATCCCACTAAAGCCAACCATAATATTACCTTCACTACATTGCAAACATCCGAAACCAGCTCCTTCTGAACCGCTGTATTGAATCTCAAAAACAGATTCTGGTCCATTTTCAGCAGCGTATTCAAAAAGGTCAACATAGTTTTCATCGCCTTGAGTTCCATAAAGGTGATATTTTCCAGAATTGATCACCGCCTGCAACTGCGTAATAGCCTGATCAAATTTGTTTTCATATAGATAAGCTTTCCCTAGTAATGCTTGTGCTGCTCCCTTTGTTATCCTACCAACCTGAGGTGCGTCTACAGCAAGATTAGAAATTGCAGCTTGCAGATCGTTTTCTATATAAGCATACACATCTGCAACCGGAGATCTTGGTATGGTTGTCACTTCGCCCAAAAGAAACTGACCTTCAGGTTTTATAGGAATCGCACCAAACCATTTTACAAGCTCAAAGTTGAAATATGCACGCAGGAACTGAGCTTCGGCAATGATCTGATTCTTACCATCAAAATCAATATTATCTTTGTTTTCAATGATATAAGAAGCTCGCTGCACGCCAGCAAAATTCCAATCCCAAATATCATCTAAATTATCGTTGATGGGGGTTTGCTGCATACGATCTACCTGTTGCCAGCCAATTACATCTGTTGCGCTTTCGCCACCAGCGTGGGTGTTATCTGATGCTATTTCACCTAAGATCACATTAGCATACGTAGATTGCAAAACATCATAAGCACCTATTAATGCATTATTGTAATCCTCTTCACTTGTAAAGTATGTTCCTGACGAAATTTGATAGGGAGGCTCTACTTCAACAAAATCGTCTCCGCAGCCAACCAACAGGGTTCCCATCAATGCGCAAAAAACTATTTTTTTAATCATATTTTTCATAATTGCTTTTTTTAGAATTGAAGATTAACACCAATTATATATGTGCGTGGCAATGGATAAAAACCATAATCTATACCTCCGCCAATAGGCGCTCCCGTTGAAGCTGTTGGGTCATAGCCAGAGTACTTAGTAAACGTGTAAACATTGTCTACTTTACCGTACACTCTAAATTGTCCAATTCCGGCTTTATCTGTAAATACCTCTGGTATTGTATATCCTAATGTTATTGTCTGGATGCGGGCAAAAGAACCATCTTCAACATAAAAATCTGAAAATACTGCGTTAGAAGTAGGTGCGGTTGTTACTCGTGGCACAGATGTACTTGTACCAGCGCCCGTCCAGCGATCAAGTCTGTATGACATTCTATTAACATTAGGCTGATCGCGCTCATAATTTCTCACAATATCGTTACCCATATTTGCGTAAGAGTATGCTGAAAAATCAAAACTTTTATAATTTACAGAGAAATTAAAACCCATTGTAACTGTAGGTATAGGATTACCTATATCAGTACGGTCATCTGAGTTGATAATTCCATCTGCATTAAGATCTAAATAACGAATATCACCCTGTTGGGCAACCGCTCCCAGTGCCTGCTGTGAAGGATGAGCTGCAACCTCTTCTGCAGTTTGAAAAATACCATCGGTCTTATAACCATAGAAATAACCAATAGGTTTACCTGCCTGCATACGCGACGGCGCTGGTTGACCTACGCCAAAACCACCACCTTCTATAAAGTCTGTACCGTTTACTTTTGTAACTTCATTATCAAGGGTACTTACATTATAACTCGCATTTATTGAAAGATTATCGTTGATCTGATTGCTGTAACCCAAAGTGACTTCAAGACCTTTATTACGCACAGAACCCGCATTTATAGTAGGACTAGAAGCTCCAGGAGCTCCTGTACCATAAATACCAGACACAGGAATATTCGGAATTAAAAGGTCATCACGATTATTTATAAAGTAATCAACAGTAAGATCGAATTTATCATTGAGAAAGTTCATATCCAGACCCACATCAAATTTCTTAGCTTCTTCCCATTTCACATCCGGATTGGGCAAAGCTCCTAAAGCGTTACCATTGATCAATGCCTGATCACCACCTAATACATAGGTTGCTTCCCCATTTAATAGAGAAAGGTATATGTAATCGGGAATACGGTCATTACCCATCACGCCATAGCTACCGCGTAATTTCAAGAAATTGACAAAACCATCTTCATTGAAGAATCCCTCTTCTGAAACTACCCAACCTGCAGTTACAGACGGGAAATAAGCTACTCTGTTATTAGGACCAAATTTGGTTGAACTATCTCTTCGTAGCATCGCAGAAAGCAGGTACTTATCTTTATAAGCGTATTGCAATCTGCCGAAAAAAGACAACCGTCTTAAATCATATGAATAAGAAGAATTTGTTTGCTCATCTCCTGATCCCGTTGCTGTATTGAGGTCTGCAAAATCCCAGCTATTTGCCTGAACACCTGTTCTAGAACCGTATAAACCTTCTCCAAACTGCTTAAAAGCGGTCATACCAGCCGTAAAAGTGACTTCATGATCTTCTTCAAATGTATTCGTATAGGTGTTGAATAAATCAAAGGTGTAATCATTATCATTGATCTTACCCAGCGTCACCAGATTATCTGCGCGTGTATATATTTTCCCCGTTCCGAAATTATATATTGGTAAAAACTCGCGGGTTTTTGTATTTGAAGTATTAAACCCTATTCTTCCCTGAAGACTAAGGTTTTTAGCATAATCTAAGGTTGCCTGAAAAGTTCCGCTTAAGCGGTTTAAAACATTTTGATTAAATGTGTTTTCAATCTGAGTAAGAGGGTTTACAACTTCGTTACCTAAATTAATTTGACCATCAAGATTATCGACATCAGGATTAATTGTAGGAGCAATGTTTGCTGCGTTAAATAAAACCGACCCCAGACTAAAATCATTTACACCTCTGCTCTTAGAATATGTATAAAAGAGTTTTGTTGTTATAGATAGATTGTCTCTTAGATCTGCATTAAGCGAAAATTTAGCGGTATTACGTCTAAAATTAGATTTTTCTGGTGCTACAATACCTTCCTGATACAAGTGAGAGCCACTAAACGAATAACTCATTTTTTCACCACCACCACTTACAGCAAGGTTATGACTATTGATCTGGCTTTGTTGAAAAACTTCATCCTGCCAATCTGTACCCACACCCAAATTGCTTACATCTGAAAAAGGTAAGGCCTGACCTGCATTGGCATAACTCTCATTAAGCAGTAACGCATATTCTGTAGCATTGAGCAAAGGCAGTTTACGGGTAGTTTCCTGAATCCCGGTATAACCATCATAAGAGATTGTGGCTTTTTGATTCTTGCGACCCGCCTTTGTGGTAATAAGAATAACACCATTAGATGCTATGGTACCATAAATAGCCGCCTGAGCATCTTTTAAAACCGTCAACGTCTCAATATCCTGCGGATTTATTGAATTCAAACCGCCGTTATACTGAAAGCCATCTAAAATTATTAATGGTGCATTATCACCATTTGTCGCAACACCACGTATACGTATGTTAGCTTCAGAACCGGGAGCTCCTCCCTGAGGCGTAACATTTACACCAGAGGTTGTACCTTGTAAAGCCTGTGCGGCATTTAAAGGTTTAATAGCAGTAATAGTGGCTTCACCTACTGTAGATACCGCTCCGGTTACCTGCTTCTTTAATTGCGTACCGTAACCTATCACAACTATTTCGTCAAGAGCTTGGGAGTCGGTTTTTAGAACTACATTAATGACTTTTTGATTAGTTACTACTATTTCCTGTGTGGTAAAGCCCACATAAGAGTACACCAGAATATCTCCTGTTGATATATTCGAAATTGTGTAGTTACCATCAAAATCTGTTGACACACCGTTTGTAGTATTTTTGACGGTGATATTTACACCCGGCAAGGGCATATTAGTATCTCCTTCTGTTACGACCCCGGAAACTTCAAACGTTTGCGCGAACAGAAAAAAAGGAGCTACCAATAAAAAGATAGAAAATAAAGCTTTGTTCATGTGAAAAAACTGTTTTGTTATAGTAGCAAAGTAGACATAAGAAAAACAGAATCTCTTATTAGTACCTCAACAAAAAATATACATCCTAAAAAAAAGCTAATTTTTATGTAATATCATCAAAAAACCGCCATAAACAGGCGGTTTTTTGATGATTAAAAGATATACTCAAAACTCTTACGACAAGTACTTTTTCAGCCATGTTGTGGTAATGTTGTGTTAGTTTTAAGAAATGTTGTGGGATTTGAAAGACAGGATGTACTCAACTAAACCCTCTTCATGCTCTAATTTCATCTTTTTACGCAAACGATATCGTTTTATTTCTACACTTCTTACCGAAATATTTAGAAGTGGAGCAATCTCTTTTGACGACAAATTTAATCTTAGATAAGCGCAAAGTTTTAGATCATTAGAAGTAAGGGAAGGATGGGTCTCTTTAATTGCCTGCAGAAAATTTTTATCTGCATTGTCAAATGCTTCTTTAAACAACTTCCAGTTATCTTTTTCTGCAATGTCTTTATTTATGATCTTCACCACATCAAGAATGTCATTTTGGTCTTTAGAATTTTCAAGCCTGCTCTTTAGTACAGTAAGAAATTCATTTTTCTTTATAAGATTCATTGTCGATGCCGCCAACTCACGGTTTTTTGAGGCTACGTCAACTTCCAGCTGTGCATTCTTAAGTTGCATTATCTCCTGCTGAGCTTCAAGTTGGGAAAGCTCAAGTTGTTCTTTATTTCTTTCTATAAGCTTTGCTCTTTGTTTTCTATAGTATCCTGTATACAATCTATGAACTACCAGAATTACAACAATAAACAGAATGATGTATGTTGCAATTGCTGTTGTAGTTAAATACCATGGTGGTGCTATGCTAAAAGCATATTTTACAATGTTACTACTACTCCCTCCAGATTTACTTTTAACTTCAAAAGTGTAGTCACCAGCAGGTAAATTTTTGAAAACTGCATTATCGTTGTGATCCCAGTTGCTCCAGCTATTAGAAAAACCCGATAATCTATAGCTATATTTTGCTTTATTCAGCTTATCATAGTTGGGCAAACTAAATTGAAAGCGCAAGGTATTTACAGCATTGGGCAGGTCTAAATTTTCAATATTGAGAACCTCATGGTTATATTTTCCCTCTACAGTCGCAGTCTCAATACTGCGCAATTTCAATTCGCCGGTAGGCAATGTATTAAAGGGAAGAGTAAATTGACTATAACCTATATTTGAACCTATTAAATAAGTGTGATCTTCAATTAGGCTAACGTTTTCAAAACCATTTGCAATACTTCTAAACTCTTTAGGTATGGGAATAGAACGGGTCACAAATTTATCCTGAAAAGTATCTCTGCTCACGTAGAAAATTTCGTCCTCACCAAAACTCCACCAAGTCTCATCGTTTAGAACTTTGGTTATACCACTAGTCCGTTTTTGTTCGCCAGTAATATCTTGTAATTCATTTTTATCACTAAACAGATCTTTTGTCTTTAGATACTTAAATATTTTAGTTGAAGTTGAATAGTAAATACTGTCTGCTAATTTGAAAACCCAAATCCCGAGGCCGTCTTGCGTTTTAGGTGCGTAATTATTTATACCCAAAACAGAATCGCAATTACTATTTAATTCTAGTTTAAAAATACCCTTGTGGTCATGACCTACCCACAGAGTCGTGCTATCTTCAACAACTAAATTTCTTGAGGAAAGATTAAAGTTAGCTATGTATGTTATGCTGTCTGGCTGCTCTGGCTTAAAGTGAGATAAACCATTGTAATGGCCTTGCACAATATCATCACCTATTTTAATTAGTTGCCATGTTCCCGAATCTGAAAATATTTGTTTCGCTACATTTTCACTTATGATAAATGTACCGCGATTATGCCCCACGTAAAGCTGCCCGTCAATTTCCTGAATATCCCATACCTGACCACTTGTGCCTTTTACAAGTTGATAATTATTTTCAGTGTGTACATCTCTGTAGTATAAACCCTGATTAGTACCTAAATAAATAAAATTACCTCTTTTAAAACTACAATAAACAGTACCTATATCCCCAAAAATATCAGTGTATAGTTGCACAGGACTCTGTTTATTTATAACACTAATACCATTATCTAGCCCACTCCATATATTTCCTGCATTATCTTCAAGAAGAGCGAGCACCGTATTGTTTAAAATAGTAGGTTGAAGCAAATGTGTTTTTGTATTAGCTTGAAGGTCCAGCAGGTAAATACCGTGGCCTATGGTTCCTAAAACAAGCGTATTATCTTGAGTAAGTATAGAGGTATAAACATCATTTGTAATGGGATAGAAATCCTGACTTACATTATATGTGAAAGATTTACCATTTTTAAGTAAAAAGAGTCCCGAGTAGCGTGAGACTGCCAGAAGCGAATTCTTATAACTGAATAAACCTACCAAAATTTTATTTTCGATTTCACTTGAGGGGATAATAAGATCAACAGAAGCGTCGCCTATTACATACAACCCTTCTTCTGCAACCTGATAATAGAGTTTTTGATTTACCTCAAACAAATTGATAATAGTATGCTCTGGCGAAACAATACTAATTTTCTTGTCTTTAGTATTGTAACTATAAAGTCTTCGTAGGCTCTGAAACACAATGTAATCTCCCAGATTGGCAATATGCCAAAACTGCTCACCGTCTAAAAATTGGTCATTTACGACCGATTTTAGACTCGTATAGGCAAGTTTTCCATCCTGTTGTTTCTCCCAGTATCCAAAGTCCATATAGGAGCCGGTATAAATTTTCTCCTCATGAACCAAAACCGAGCGTACCGCAGAGCCGTCTGTCACTTTATTAAGTTCCCATTGTTCACCATTAAATGAAAGCAGACCAGAATTGTTTGCGATGTACAAAATATTATCGTCTCCCTGAGCAATCATCCAGTTCTGGTTGCCCGCATTATAATTTTTTGAATCATAATTAAGAATAGGTGGATATTCCTGAGCAAAGAGGACTCCCACAAACAGATATATTATAAGACTGAATTTTCTAAATTTCATTTATGCAAACATAATAATTGGGTTAAGATACATACAAGAATAAAAAAACCATCAAATTTCTTTGATGGTTATATCTTTACGTTATTACGTTAGTTCATTTCTTAAAACCAATTTTGCCAGGGAATACGAGTAAGCATTACAATTAAAGCAAGGGTATAAAATATAGCAAGTAATTTAAATTTAGGAGTTGAAGTAAGTTTCTTTTTATGTTTGGAATATCCTACAGTAATTAAAACAATCGTTATTATCATAGCAAGTGGATGCTCTACAACATATAATCTTAAATTAGGATCATGCATTGCTTCACTCATTCCCACCTCTGCAATAGCCTTTGCTCCTAAAGGGGAAACAAAGTAAAGAACAATACCTATAAGGAGCTGAATGTGCGAAACTATAAGCGTAAAAAGAGCCAGACGCATATCTTTTGCCCCATATTCTTTTTTACCAAAATAACCAATTAAAGAATTAACAGTTGTGATGACCAAAACGGTCAATACTAAATATGCCCAGTATGAATGCACAAATTGCACGGTAGAATACATAAATTATAGAATTTAATTAAAAATACACTTTCTTAGATACAGGAACATTATTAATTCCATTTGTTTTCAGCAGGTGTGCCACCCCAGATCAAAGTTGCAAGATATGGATTATCAATAAAAGGATTTCTATTGCCTTGAGCACCTTCTATAACATTGTTTCTTTGAACTTCAAATGCAGAAACGGGATCTTCTACGTTCCACTTTAGAAATAATTCAATGCTACCTACTCTATCAAATGTTTCCCCGTATCGAATATTAAGATACAAAACCATACGCGCTACATCGCCCTTCCACTCATCACCAGGAAACCAGCTGTTAGAGTTTACAACCTGATATTCTCCACTTGCATCTATATAAGGATAATTACTTCTTAAGCTATTAATATCTGCATCGCTAGATCTTAAATGATGTAAGTCTGAAACCGCAAGATCTGACGTTAATCTAGATTGTGGGTATATATGTTCTGTATTGAATGTCTGCGGACTGTAAGGATTACTATCTGAAGTATATTCCCTTCTATCTCTGCTTTCGCCAGAATACATAAGAATCACATTAGCAGGATTACTAAGATCTGCATCTGCATCATACAAATATTGATGACGCTGGCCGTAAGAAAGAAAAGTAGTATGCTTATTTATAGTAAGATTTGATATTACCTCAAAATTAAAATCTGCGTTATCAGAAAAAACCGCAGTAGAATAATAATCCTGAAGTTCTGCCGGAATATTAAATACTACAGCCTGTACAACCTGAACAGTTACGGTTGCAGTTGAGCATGTGGCTTCCTGGTCGTCATCACATATAGTATATGTGAATGTGTCTTCCCCAGAAAATCCTCCTGCTGCAGTATAAGTGATAGTCCCATCTTCATTTAAAGTTACGGTACCATTACTAGTTGACGCATCAATAGAAGTAAGCACAGCATCATCGGTGAGATCATCGTTAGACAAAAGATTCTCAATAGTCATTTCTGCAGCATTGCTGTCGTAAACAATCAAATCATCTTCAGCCATAGGTGAACCCGTATCTGTTACATGTACGGTAATAGTAGCAGTAGAGCAACTAGGTGTTTCATCATCATCGCACAAAGTATATGTAAATGTGTCATCACCAGAAAAACCATTTTCTGGAGTATATGTTATACTCCCATCATCTTCAAGCACAACAGTTGCATTAGTACCATCAGTATCAAAAGAGGTTACAGTTGCATTGTCTACAACTTCATCATTGTCAAGAAAATTGATGATTTTTAAGAACTTATCTTCAGGAGTTGTGTATTCATCATCTACAGCCAGAGGGGACGATCCTGTAATAGTCATAGTTACTGTAGCTGTTGAACAGTTAGGAGTGTCTAAATTATCACAAATAGTATAAGTAAAAGTGTCTTCGCCTATGTAGTTAGTTGGAGGGTTATATGTATACGTATTATCTCTGTTATCTGTTATCGTACCACCATTTGAACTAGAAGTTTCAATATCTGTAATACGTGCGCTATTTACCAAATTATCATTGGCTAAAAGTCCTTCAAGAACAACAGATTCGTTTTCTGAGGTGGTAGCAGCATCATCTACTGCAACAGGTTTTTCAGTTGGAGTTTCACCACCGTCAACTACCTGGGAATCGTCTCCGCTACTGCATCCTAATATTAAGAGAAGTAGAAAGAAAGAAAATAGTTTTTTCATAATAATTTAAGGGTTTATGCTAAAATGCAAATATCATACATTCCTTATTAGATTCAATAAAAAACCCCTCGCGATTGATGCAAGGGGTTTAAAAATCTATTTCTTATTTATTTTTTATTCTTGTACTGCCCAGCCATCAGCTGTTAGTATAATACTAGCAGTATACTCACCTAGCCCATTGTTGTAAACAAGATAAGACATCTCATATTTTTGACCAATCTCCGCACTTGGGAAATTATGCTCAGCTAAGACAAATAAAGAATATAATATTTGCTCTGTAGTCCAAGACGAATCATAATCATGATAGTCCCTAAGAGTTGCAACAATTCCAGCATATGCTGGATCAGCTCCCAACGTGTCCGCCATATACTCATAATCAGCATTAGTCAAGGTATACTTAATAGTATTATCAGGAATCCATGTAGTACCGTCGTTACCAAATTGTAATGATGACTCTACTACACTAGGAACAAAATTCCAGCTACCGCCTTCAAACACAAAATTAGTGTATTGGGTAGTTACCCCTGAACTGTAATAGTCATATGTAACTGCTGCGTAATCACCTTCTTCCGCATATGGATATAGAGACTCTAAAAATACACCTATTTTATAGGTAGCCTCGTCTCTATCGCTAAAGTTAGGATAGCTCTGTCCCATTTCTGTATAATCTTCGCTTGTTAAGGCATAAGGCATTGTCCATGCATTAGCAATGTAAGCATACGTCGTTGTTGTTTCGATAGTAGAAATAGACGCTTCGGTATCCAATACATAAACACCGTCAGTAAGAACTACAGATGTAATCTCTACACCAGCCGCACCATTGTATATAGCATAGCTTACTTCAAATTTATCACCTTCTGCAGCAGCAGGAAAATCAACCGGCAGGATAACATTGATAGCTTCTAATATCATATCCTGGCTCCAATAAGCTGCATTACCTTCTCTTCTGTCAAAATTATTATAATTTGCAGCACTTGCAGCGGGCTCTGGATAAGCCGTTCCTAACTCTGTACCAATCAAAGCAAAATCTGCATTTCCAAACTGGTAAGACATACCACCTACAGCCACATAAGCATTACCATCAAACTGAACAGTTGTACTTTCAGTACCGGCACTACCATCATAAATAGCATAAGATACATTGTATTTTTGCCCTGTAACACCATCAAAATTTTCAGATAGTACTGCATTGATTGCATCAACAATCATTTCTGGACTCCAATAAGCATCTCTGCCTTCTCTTCTATCGAAGTTATTGTAGCTACTAGCACTTGAAGCCGGTTCTGGATAAACATCTCCTAGCTCTGTCCCAATTATATCAAAACCATCTGCATCTATAGTATAGGCAATTTCATCTGCAAGGGTATTGTATGTTAGATTAGCATACATTCCAGTTTTTGCCTGAGGAAACTGGTATTTTAAAAAAGAAGTGATTTCTCCTTGGCTTGAAAAATATTCATTTGACAAACCTATTGCGCTATAATCTGCTGCCGTTACAGTATAATTTTCAACAACCACAGGAGAATACAAATTGAATGTAGCGCTTACTAAAGATCCTGAACCCAATATCGGAAATACATCTGTCAATAAACCAGGGATCATAGTTTTCGCATCATCTAAAGAATTGAAACTTCCATAACCTAAATCTAATGCTGTATAATCATCTTCAGTAAGAGTATAATCGATAGCTCCTTGTACACTGTTATTATTAAGATCAGCATCTATTTCTTCATGAATATCGTCCATAGGAGTACACCCCGAAAACGAGACACCAATAATGGCCAATAAAAAAATGTAGATTAACTTTTTCATTTTATGTTTTTTTAGAAATTAATTTTTGCTCCTATGGTAAATGTTCTACCGAAACCGTAAAATACTCTTGAATTAAAAGCTGAACCACCGTCTGTAGCATCAGCAATATATTCGGTATCAAAAAGATTATAAACGTTAGCAGTTAAAGTTGTATCAAAACCACCGAAGTCAAAACCATGTCTTAAGTTCACATCAAATAAACCATAAGATGGGGCTTCCCAAGCTTGAGGACTTGTTACATCCTCTCTGCTTGTAGGATCAAAATCTCCGTAAAAATTATTACCATACAAATAATCTACACGCACATTTGTTCTAGGTAAAACAGCGTAATCAACACCTAAACCTGCAGTAGTTTGAGCAGCGTTACCCACTTTTACATCCTTAATGTAAACATCTACAGTATTAACTTGTACCTGATCTTCATTGTATACAGGCACATCTACTAAATTATTTGTATAAGTGTTATCCTGTAAAGACCCAAAACCTGTTATAGTAAGTCCTTCAAGAGGTCTAAATGTAAAATCAAGTTCAATACCTTGATGCAAAGAATTAATTCCCAATAGGTTTGCAAATCCGGTAGAACCATCATTATTGGTAAAACCAATAACATTTGTTTGATCTTTCCATTCTGTTCTATATATGTTTAGATTACCACTAAACAGAGAACTACGGTAAGAATAACCTAATTCTGCACTAAATATCTTTTGATTTACAGCGTCAGGATTAATATCATTTTGGTTATTCTGGAAAACTGCATTATCAAATGGAGCTTTTTCTAAATAACCAATGTTTGCGAAAACGTTTTGATTGTTATCTATAATATAGTTTGCCCCACCCTTAACTGTAAAGTCAACGAAGTTTTGGTAATCTGTCTCACGATTAGGATCGCTAGCTAAATAATTAAAATAATCTTTTCTCTTATATCCTGTGTTAGATACAGAACCTGCAAGAAAGAAATTAAAATCGTTCTTTGTATATTCTGCCTGAGCAAAAAGCCCTTCGCGCAGTACAAATCCTTCGTCGTGATATGAAATTATATCACCTACTCTAGCTAATTTATTAGGATTGTTTTCATCGCTATTATCAATATAGTAATCCCCACCTAAAAGATCTGTTAATTCAGTAAAGTGATCCCCTTTGTAATATCTAAAATCTAAACCACCTATCACTCTAATGTCATCTGTAACATCGGCACTAAGTTGAGATAGTACTCCATACCATTTGTGATCATTACGTGAAGCTCTTAAATAAGTTTCAGATCCTTCGATACCGTTATCCAGGTTATCTGCAACAATTTTATCAAGATTTACCGGTTGAAGATCTCCATCGCGGTAGTCTGATTCTAAACCAAACTTGCTTGTATCACCACCTGTTCCTCCACCGCCACCAGAGCCGAATGAAGCATAAACTGCTGTAGATAAATTCATTTTGTCATTAATTGTCCAATAATGGTTTAATGACATTTGTGGCTTATGGTAGAAGTTATCTTCTATATTAACGATTTGACCGTTTTTATATCCCCAGTCCTGATTAAATCTTAGACCTCTTTCACTTCTTCTATAAGTCTCTATAAACTGTCTGTTTTGACGTTGACCGTGTCTTTGACCTGCACCAAATGCAGTAAAAGACAACTTGTGGTTTTGACCAAAATCTTTAGCTATACTTAAAAAATATGAAAACCCGTCAAATTGTGTACCATCTATATAACCATCACCGCTGGTTTTTGTACCTGAAACAGTTACTGCGTAACCATTATCCATTACGCCAGTTGACAAAGTAGCTCCATATTTTTGGTACCCATCATTACCACCTGTCATTGAAATACTACCGCCTTTTTCAGCATCTGTAGTTTTAGTAAGGATGTTAACTGTACCTCCTACAGATGGCACTGCAATTTTAGAAGCACCAAGACCTCTTTGAACCTGCATTGACCGGGTAACGTCTGCAAGACCTGCCCAGTTGCTCCAGTAAACAACACCATTCTCCATGTCATTAACCGGCACACCGTTTATTAACACAGCTACGTTTTCTGAGCTGAAACCTCTAATTCTAAGGTTTGCATCTCCATAACCCCCACCATTCTTGGTCACATAAACACCAGGTGTTGATTTTAAAATTTCGGGAAACTCTTGGCTTCCTAATTTAGTTTCAATTTCCTGTGCTTTTATCGTTGACACAGCTACAGGTGTTTTACGATCGATAGCTAAAGAAAAGCTATTTACAATTACTTCATCAAGAGAAGCAGCATTTACTTCAAGAACTATTTCTCCCAGATCTAAGCTCTCCCCATTACTTACTTCAAAAGGAACTTGCTTTGTTGTAAAACCTACATAAGAAATTGACAATGTTCCAGATTGTTTAGAAACACTAACCGAGAAATTCCCGTCAAAATCGGTTGTTACACCCTGAGATGTTCCCTGAACAATAATGTTTACTCCAGGAAGCGGAGTACTTGCGTCTCCATCGATTACCGTACCACTAATAGTTCCCTGTGCAAAAGTAAATGCAGTGAACATTAGTAACGCTACAACCAATAAATTTGTAACTTTTTTCATTGTGATTATTTAGAATTAGAATTTGGGGCAAAAGTCACACTATCCGCCCAATTGAATATTAAGGCAATGTTAAGAATAATTAACTTAACATTCACATTCTATATCCTAACCACAAGCTACTAAAACGTTGTAATTCAAAAATTTAACATTTTTATTTTACCCGTTTCTACGCTCTTTTTTTAGCTTTTAAAGTGCTTAATTAATGCCGTTGTAGATGCATCATGAGGAGTAACTTCCTCATTAACTATATCTTGTAAAACGTTTTTTGCAAGTTGCTTACCTAGCTCTACTCCCCATTGGTCGTAGCTGTAAATATTCCATAAAATTCCCTGAGTAAAAATTTTATGTTCGTAAAGTGCTATCAAAGCGCCTAAACTTTCCGGAGTAAGTTTATCTATTAAAATGGAATTTGTAGGCTTGTTACCCTGAAACACTTTGAAAGGTGCCAGCTTATCAATTTCTTCTGCAGTAAGGTTAGATTCTTCTAATTCTGCACGAGCTTCAGAAAGGGTTTTCCCATTCATCAATGCTTCTGTCTGTGCAAAGAAATTTGCCATAAGCTTATTATGATGATCTTCATCCCCATGTAATGATTCTTTATAACCTAAAAAGTCTGTTGGAATAAGTTTTGTACCCTGATGAATAAGCTGAAAAAATGCGTGTTGTGAATTTGTTCCCGGTTCACCCCAAATTATACTTCCGGTTTCATAGGTAACGGTGTTGCCATTTTGATCTACGCTTTTACCGTTACTTTCCATTATAGCCTGCTGCAAATAAGCTGAGAACCTATGCAGATATTGTGTATAAGGTATTATGGCTTCACTTTCAGATTTAAAGAAATTATTATACCAGATACCTACCAGAGCAAGCATCACGGGCATATTCTTTTCAAAAGGAGTTTCTTTAAAATGAACATCCATTTTATGTGCTCCATCAAGAAGTGACTTAAAATTATTATATCCTATAGAAAGCGCTATAGAAAGACCTACTGCACTCCAAAGCGAAAATCTACCACCTACCCATTCCCACATTGGGAAAATATTCTGTGCGTCTATTCCAAAATCAACAACAGCCGTAGTATTAGATGAAACCGCTACAAAATGTTTCGCCACAGCTTCACCCTGAGAACTACCTTCACCTAATTTACTTAAAAACCAGGTACGCGCCGTATTAGCATTTGTAATAGTCTCCTGTGTTGTAAATGTTTTTGAAACTATTACGAATAGAGTAGTTTCAGGATTTAGATTTTTTAAACTTTCATGTACGTGATCACCATCTACATTTGAAATAAAATGCACATTAAGATGATTCTTGTAATAAGCCAATGCCTCAGTTACCATAACAGGACCAAGATCTGAACCGCCTATGCCAATATTTACAACATCTTTTATAGGTTTACCTGTATATCCCTTATGTGCACCTTCTATTACAGATTTAGTAAAAACCTCTATCTTTTCTTTTACCCGTTCTACCTCAGGAATTACATTTTCTCCTTCTATATATATCGACTCACTATCAGAACTGCGTAGAGCTGTATGCATTACTGCTCTTCCTTCTGTTTCATTTATAGCCACACCGCCATAATAGTCTTTGATCGCATCATCGAGTTTCATCTCGCTTGCCAGCTCAAGCAGTAAATCTTTTGTTTCTGCCGTCATGCGATTTTTACTGTAATCAATGTAAAAATCGGCCCAATTGAGGGTAAAATCGACTGCACGGCCTTCATTTTTAAACAGTTCTTTCATCTCAACATTTTGTACAGTTTCAAAATGTTGTTGTAATTTTTTCCAGGCTTGGGTGGTAGTTGGGTTAATCTTATGCATGACTATAAAGTATTTTCAAATTTTAAATTATCTAATTGCTCTTTAAATGGCGCTATTTGCGCGAAATACTCTGGCCTTAGTTTTTCTTCAAGCGGTTCTGATGTTGGTAAATCCTGCTTAAAGGGATCTACCTGTTTTCCGTTCTTCCAGAACCTGTAACATACGTGCGGCCCAGAGGTATTTCCTGTCATACCAATATAGCCAATTATTTCTCCCTGCCTTACATAATCGCCCACCTTAACAGCTCTTTTGCTCATATGCAAATATTGGGTCTCATACGTACCGTTGTGGCGTATTTTAACGTAGTTTCCGTTCCCTCCTCGATACTCAGATTTCTCTACCGTACCATCTGCTGTAGACATAATGGGCGTACCTACTGCTCCGGCAAAATCTGTCCCCTTATGTGGGCGTATGCGGTTGCCATAATATGCAATTCTTCGTTTTAAATTATAACGAGAAGATATGCGGCTAAACTTTAAAGGACCTTTTAAGAACGCTCTTCTTAAATTGTTTGCTTCTTCATCAAAGTAATCAAACTGGCCGGGGATTGAATCACTGCCAAATCTAAACGCATATACCGGCTTGCCTTTATGCTCAAACCAACAGGCTTTAATATCTTTAAAACCTGCAGGAATAGTATCATTTACAAACTTCTCTGTATAAACCACCTTAAATCTATCACCTGCCTGTAACCTGAAAAAATCGATCGTCCAGGCATAAATATCAGCCATTTTATAGGCCACAAGACTATTAAGTCCTAAATCATCAAACGTAGTTGAGAGGTTGTCATTTATCGTGCCCATTGCCGTACGCTCTACTACTGTAACCGGTCTCTTTTTGGCTGCAGCCGTAACTTCTTCATTAAAATCGAGAACAACATAATCAATTTTGTTCTGTTCATAAATAAAGACCTGCGCCTGCTCAAGTGAATCTTTAGACTTTAATAAGGTATAAGGTCTGCCAACTTTTATCAGGCGTGTGTCAAAAACATTTTTTACAGAGTCTGTTATTTCCTGAATCGTACCGTAGTCTATCCCGTTCTGGAACAAGATCTGCCCAAAACTATCTCCCGGCTGTACAGTGTCTTTCTCAACGATATAATCGTTAAGAACATAACCGTATTCTTTAACCTCAACAGGTTTTGATATTACTACTTCTTCTGTGTTCTCTGCGTTCTCTTCGGCTTTATCATCAGCGCAGGCGTAAAAGGTAAGCGCTGCTAATAGTAGGTAACTTAATTTTTTCAATTTGGGATACGTATTATTCAATTCTTTAATCTAGTACTATTATTTAAACATGCATTCCCCATTCCTGTTTCTCAGATGCGCTCCACAGGTCTGGAAAAAAAATTCTTTTTTGATATTTAGGGTGCATATATTTTACCCAATCACTACCGCCGGTTGCCTCTAGCGGCTCTTTGCCCTGGTTGAGATAAAATCGTGCAGCACGATAATGCGACATTACCCATTTTATATTAACAGTAAGATCATAATGACGCATGGCATGTTGCAACGTTGCATCTTCTTGATCGTGTTCTGGCAAAGTTTTAAAACGGGCGTACAAATTTAAATTCCTGTATTGTTCTATGTAACGCAGGAAGTCTTCTTTATATTTTAGCTCAAACTCGCTTAAGGTGTATGTTTTTTTACCAGTGGCATAATCCTTGCCTGCCGCCTGCCAGTACAATTTTTCAAAAGCTTCGTCATCTGGCATTTCACTGGTGTAGATTTCGCGAAAGCGGGCGTCAATAAGATTCTCAAGATTGGTAGAACCAAATTCGATCATGCGATACTGAGCACTCTGAAATCCACTTGCCGGACTCAATGTTCGCCTAAATTTTAGATATTGATCCATATCCATACCCTCCTGCATGATGGTAAAAGAGCCGGTTAGCATATCAAAATATCTGCTAATGCGTTCTAGTTTTGAGGCAAAAAAGGCCGTTTTTAGCTCCTTTTCGGCAGATATTTGATCGATCTCCCACAATATCATTTTAAATAGCAGTTCATTTATTTGATGATACATGATAAAAACCATCTCATCTGGTAATAAAGTGCGCTGCACCTGAAGGTTGAGCAAAGCATCTGTTTGTATATAATCCCAGTAATTTATGGGTTTACTATAGAGAAAACCTTCCAGCTGGTTGCCCAGGTCCTGACCCATCGCATCAAACTTCTCGCCTATTGCTTCTAGATGTTGTTGTACTTCAGGAGAAACTCTTGTCATTAATCTTGTATAATTACAAATGGATTTTTTAAGCCTTTAAAAGCTTCTATATCTGCTTTTACTGAGCCTACGGCTAGATCTGCCTTTACCCGCAAAGGTATTTTATTTTTATCATCACTTACCCATATTGTAAGACTTTCTTGCTCTTTAAACACACGCCCGGCTTGTACATAGGGTCTAAATATTAACGATTTTACCTTGCCAAATTTTGTGCGTATCACTTCTTTGCCCAGATATTTTAACTTGAACTTAAAGTTTTCTTCGTCAAAAAACATATTGAGCACCATCTCATCTCCTTCTTTTAAAGTAGAAGTGTCAAGCTTATCGCGCAGATAATAAAAGGAGGAGATCATATCATGTACAGAAGGTTCTGTATTTAAAGTGATCTTCTTTTTATGCTTTATGTCATTAATATGAACAACATGAGCGTTTTGGTCAAACTCTACAATTTTATCTTTGGTATGACCGCCCTCATCTATCTTTCTTATAAATTTATAAGGCAGAATGGTGTTTTTATCTACATATGTTTCATACTTATCTTCAACTTTAAAGAAAATACGCGACACCCCTGTAGTCTCACCGTATCCTTTTACATGATAGACAGGTTTAGATTTGTAATTATCGTTAACGACCTCGAGAGTAGCATAGCCCGCATTAAACAGACCATAGTGAATCCTGAACTGAAACCACTCTCCTTCCTGAAAAGCGGGCTCCATATTCTGTGAACTCAATGATAAATTACTTATGAAAACAGCTAGAACTAATAGGTAAATTTTTTTCATTACTATTTTTAATTGGGGCTTCTAGCAACAAGATTACAAGAGTTGTTCCAAAAATAACCAAAACAACATAAAACGCTTTAGGTTTTCACAAAAAGAAAAGCGCCACCGTCTAAAAACGATAGCGCAACCTATTAATTGTAAACGAACTATTTATAAAGTGCCTCGCGATTCCTGCTCGCGCTCTATAGCTTCAAAAAGTGCTTTAAAATTACCTTTACCAAAAGATGTTGCTCCCTTGCGCTGGATGATCTCAAAAAACATGGTAGGCCTGTCAAGAACCGGTTTTGTAAAAATCTGCAGTAAATAACCTTCATCATCCCGATCTATCAAAACACCTAGATCTTTTAACGGCGCCAGATCTTCATCTATCTCACCCACGCGATCAAGAACGGTATCATAATACGCTTCTGGCACATACAGAAATTCTACGCCGCGATCCCTTAACTGTGTGACAGTTTCAATAATATTATCTGTAGCTACAGCGATGTGCTGCACACCAGCGCCGTTATAAAAATCAATATATTCTTCTATTTGTGATTTCTTTCTTCCTTCTGCAGGTTCATTTATGGGGAATTTAATTCTCCCATTGCCATTGCTCATCACTTTACTCATGAGCGCGGTATATTCCGTTGAAATATCTTTGTCATCAAATGATACCAGTTGCGCAAAACCCATTACTTTGGCATAAAAATCTACCCATTTGTTCATCTCATTCCAGCCTACATTACCGACCATATGGTCGATATATTTTAACCCTGTAGACTTTGTTTGATATGATTTTTTAATGGGTTTATAACCAGGCAAAAACGGACCGGTATAATTTTTACGTTCTACGAAAATATGCACGGTTTCTCCATACGTGTGAATGCCTGAAAGTATCACGTGACCGTTCTCATCTTCCCGTTTTTCGGGCTTTAGGAACGATTTTGCCCCTCTTTTAGTCGTTTCTTCATAGCTCTTTGTAGCATCATCTACCCACAGCGCAACAACTTTTACCCCATCACCATGCTGCTCAATGTGTTTGTTAATTTCGCCGCCAGGCTGCATTGCCGAAGTAAGCACCAGTCTAATCTTGTCTTGCTGAAGCACATAAGAAACACTGTTTTTTTGCCCCGTCTCAAGCCCAGAATAGGCAACAGGCGTAAAACCCCATGCCGTCTGGTAGTAGTATGCCGCCTGTTTTGCATTTCCTACATACAGCTCGACAAAATCTGTACCCAGCAACGGCAGGAAATCTTCAGCTGCGGGAACTATTTTCTTTAATTCTAATTCGGTATCCATATCTAATATTTTTTAAGTTGTTACACACAACTATTCTTACGTGTTTAGCTTTCGCGAAAGCTTACTCCAGCCAAGATTTGTGATAACTCTCATCTGCAATAGGCATGGCATCTTCACAGATCTGCAATGGTTTAAAAGTATCTACCATTACTGCGAGTTCTTCGGTTTCTGTTTTACCAATACTGCGTTCTACCGCTCCCGGATGCGGCCCATGCGGAATACCGGCGGGATGCAAAGAAATATGCCCAGCTTCAATATCATTGCGACTCATAAAATCACCATCTACATAATATAACACCTCATCGCTGTCTATATTACTGTGATTGTAAGGCGCCGGAATACTCTGCGGGTGATAATCGTATTTACGCGGACAAAAACTACACACCACAAAAGCATCTGTCTCAAAAGTTTGATGCACCGGTGGCGGCTGATGAATGCGACCGGTGATAGGTTCAAAATCGTGAATGGAAAACGCATACGGATAATTGTACCCGTCATAACCCACTACATCAAAAGGATGCGTGGCATATACCATGTCAAAAATCTCATCTTGCTTTTTGATCTTCATCAAAAATTCTCCTTTCTCATTGTTGGTTTCGAGTTCGTAGGGTCGTCTTATATCCCGCTCACAAAAAGGAGCGTGCTCCAGCATCTGGCCAAACCAGTTTCTGTAGCGTTTTGGTGTGTAAATAGGCCGGCGGCTTTCTACTATAAAAAGTCGGTTTTCTGCCGTTTCAAAGTCGATTTTATAGATTACTCCTCTGGGGATTAACAGGTAATCGCCATATTTAAAATCCAGATTTCCTAAATGTGTTCTTAATTTTCCGCTGCCGCGATGCACAAAAAGCAACTCATCTGCATCGCTGTTCTTGTAGAAATAATCATGTGTGCTTTGCTGCGGTGCCGCTAACTGAATAGTACAATCACTGTTTGTAAGAATAGATTTTCGGCTTTGCAGATAGTCTTTTTCGGGCTTGACTTCAAATCCGCGAAAGCGATACGATTGTATGTGATTTGCTTTTGCAATCTTTGGTTTAACGCTGTAGCTTCCTTTTATCTCTTTTACCTGTGTGGGTCTATTCTCATGGTACATATTTGTGTACATACCTTCAAAACCTATTGTACCAAAAAGCTGCTCGTAATACAGATCGCCATTTGGCTTTTTGAATATAGTATGGCGTTTATGAGGTATTTTACCCAGTTTATGATAGAAAGGCATAGCTTGTATTTTTTCAATACCGCCGACTAGAAAAAACAATTATCAAATTCTACTCAATCGATATAGTTATTTACAAATATCGTAAAAAGTAAGCCGAAAATCGGCCAAAATATACTTAAAACCAGAAACCAAGACTAAAATACCAGCTAGCTTCATTAAGCTCTGGCGAGTAGGCGATTTTTGTTTGAAGCGGGCCAATGAAAGTTTCGAGACCATAACCTACAAAATAACCCGTGTAGTCTGGTGCGCTAAACCAATTGCCGCTTGAGAAGAGTTTGTTCTCAATATTTGCCACGTTACCTCCTAAGTTGATGTGGTTGTTTTTGGCAAAATTATAATCAAAAGTAAGTGTGGCTTTTACAAAGCCGTCACCTCCAGAACTTATAAAATCATACCCGTAAAAAGGAACCATATTATTAAGCAGATCATTACCCCAGCCGCCCAGGAAAAAATCAAGTGAATTAATACTCTCGCCGCTAATTTTAAAACCGCCCTCATTTTCAAAAAGCATACTTACTTTAGGAAGAATTTTTGTGGCGTATTTTATAGAAGCGCGACCAATAGAAAACTCATTAAAATTGTTATTGTAATCTGACGAAAAACCATACAGATTAAAAACACCATTAAAGTACCAGCCACGCGTGGGGAAATATTTGTCGTCAAAAGTGTCTAGCTTTAGTTTACCAAAGGCGCTGTAGTAATTGCTATTGTCAAACTTGAAACTCTTATCGCTGTTTTCTCTGCTTATAGTTTCAGTTTCTACCGTAAGGAATTTATGCTCGAGACCCAGATCAAGAGAGAATTGCTTTTCAAATAATGTTTGTAAATAGATCTGGTTTGTAAAATCTGAGTATTTGACTGTT
Organism: Leeuwenhoekiella sp. A16; assembly: GCF_047946675.1. Lineage (GTDB taxonomy): Bacteria > Bacteroidota > Bacteroidia > Flavobacteriales > Flavobacteriaceae > Leeuwenhoekiella. The sequence goes on along the minus strand of NZ_CP172313.1, from coordinate 1,886,549 downwards.
AGATTATTTACGCCTGATAAAGGCAGCTCTGATATTTGTTCTACAAAGCGAGCATTCACCCTTTTTTCAAACGTATTAAAACTTGATTTTAGACCGAAGCTGATATAAAACCCATTGTCGCTATAGTAGTCAAATTCATACCGAAGATTATCTCCCAACACAAGATCAAGTGAAGCGACGTCATTTTTAAAAAGTAATCTTTTCTTTGTGATGTTAGCTAAGGCAGCACTCTTGTATAAATCATCATAATGCACGCCCGCACGCAGATATGTGGTGATATCACTTTCCCGAACTTCTAATTCTAAATGATACTGACCGTTATCATACTTCTCCAGCCTATGGTTAATACGCTCAAAATTTCCGGTTGCGGCAAGGTTGTTTATACCTGCAAAGAGTTTCCCATAAGTAGTTTTTGCAGGTGGTTTTATTTTTAATTTCCCCAGAATGTATGATCTTGTATAATAAGTGTTACCTCTTATGTTTATACTTTTTAGGTCCAGGCTGTCTGTATATTGACTTTTTAAAGCAGGTTTAGTATAGATCTGCTTTTGGCGTGCAGCCAGTTCATCTAATTTCGTTTTAAACTCTTTAGCCTTTTCCTCACCACCATTAATAATTTGCTGCCCTTTACCAAAGTCAACCACAGTGTAATTTTCGATATCAGGCTTTATATAAATATCAGTTTTTTTGGCCTTTTGAGCCATAGCGGTTATCGTACGATAATTGTTGATCTGTAGTAGGATTTCCGGCGCACTACGCAGCTGGTCCCGTGACCTGAGATCATCCTGCACATCTACTCCTATTATATAATTTGCGCCTCTTGCTCTCAATTCTTCTACAGGATAATTATCTACCACGCCACCATCAATAAGTATTCTACCATCTAAAGTTACAGGGCTAAAAAGCGAGGGTAATGCACCGCTGGCAGAAATTGCCTGCGGTAAATAACCATGATCGAGCACTACTGCTGTACCTTTCTCAACATCTGTCGCGATACAGAAAAAAGGAATAGGGAGTTTACTAAAATCATGAATGTTGCCTACATGTTCAGTAAGGTGGGAGAAAAGATTATAGATATTCTGCCCTTTAGAAAGAGCCGAAGGAAATGAGATCTTAAAATTATTAAAAGGTAACGCTATTGCATATTTTTCGGCGTCTGCTTTTTCGTATAAGGTCTGGGCTTCTCGCGGTAAATAATCCTGTATAAGATTATTAAAATCAACCTCTTTAAATATAGAATCAAGTTGGTTTGCATTATATCCCGAAGCATACAACGCGCCAATAATAGCCCCCATGCTGGTCCCGCCTATGTAATCTATTTTAATTCCCGCTTTCTCAATCTCTTTAAGCACACCTATATGCGCAAGACCTTTTGCCCCGCCGCCACTTAATACTAAACCAACTTTTAAGTTGTCTTGTTTGCGTTGTTGCGCATGAAGCGAAAAGGAAAAAAAAACAATAAGAATAAGCGGTACTATTCTCATGCCTTGTTTTTGTAATAATTATGGATAAGTTTAGCTTTTGCCGGACCTATAATTTCTGCGAGATTATGCTCTGAAGCTTCTTTTACATTCTTTACAGACCTAAAGTGCTTCAGCAACTCAACAACTGTTTTTTCACCAATTCCTGTGATCATATCTAGTTCTGTACCCAGAGCAGCATTGCTTCTTTTATTACGGTGAAAGGTAATACCAAAACGGTGCGCTTCATTCCGCAATTGCTGAATTATTTTTAAAGACTCACTTTTTTTATCAAGATATAAAGGAATAGAGTCTCCGGGATAGTAAATCTCTTCAAGGCGTTTAGCTATACCTACAATCGCGATTTTACCTCTCAATCCTAATGTTTCTAATGCTTTAACACCTGATGACAATTGACCTTTACCACCATCTACAATTATAAGTTGAGGCAGATCTTCTCCTTCATTAAGTAATCTCCTGTACCGTCTAAAAACCACTTCTTCCATAGAAGCAAAGTCATTTGCTCCTGTAACTGTTTTAATATTGAATTTGCGATAATCTTTTTTACTAGCCTTTCCGTTCTTAAAAACAACACAGGCAGCCACAGGATTTGTACCCTGTATATTTGAATTATCAAAGCACTCAATATGCCGTGGCTCTTCATTTAACCGAAGGTCTGCTTTCATTTGCGCCATCAATCTGTTTGTATGGCGATCTGGATCTACGATCTTCGTTTGCTTAAAACGCTCCATCCTAAAATATTTGGCATTGCGTTCAGAAAGTTCTACAATACGTTTCTTATCGCCCAGTTGTGGCACTGTTACTTTTAGATCTTCGCCCACTTCTACTTTAAAAGGAACATAGATCTCTGAAGAGCGTGAATTAAAGCGTTGTCTTATTTCTACAATCCCGATTTCTAGCAATTCCTGGTCGTTTTCTGCCAGTTTTTTCTTGATTTCTAAGGTATGTGAGCGGATAATCGCACCGTGCGACAATTGCAAAAAATTCACGTAGCCGTAGCCTTCATCAGATACAATACTAAAAACATCTACATTGTTGATCTTAGGATTCACAACAGTGCTTTTTGCCTGATACCCTTCCAGAATATCGATCTTGTCTTTAATGCGCTGCGCTTCTTCAAACTCCATATTGTCTGCATATTCTTTCATGCGGTTGCGAAAGCGAAAAAGTGAATCTTTAAAATTACCTTTTACTATTTCGCGAATAGCGTCAATATTATCGTGATAATCTTTTGCAGAATATTTGTCTTCGCACGGGCCGTAGCAATTGCCTAGATGATACTCAAGGCAAACCTTATATTTACCTGCAACTATTTTTTCTTCAGACAAGTCATAATTACACGTGCGCAGCGGGTACAAACCCTTAATTAGATCCAGAAGAGTATGAACGGTTTTCATGCTTGTGTAAGGACCGTAATATTCACTACCGTCTTTTATGAGCCTTCGGGTAGGAAAAACACGAGGAAATCGTTCTTTTTTTATACAAATCCACGGGTAGCTTTTATCATCCTTAAGCATGACATTATACCGTGGCTGGTACTTTTTAATGAGATTATTCTCAAGCAACAACGCATCTGTCTCACTGTTTACAACAATGTGTTTTATCTCAACAATTTTCTTAACAAGAACATGAGTTCTTGCGCTATCATGTTTTTTATTGAAATAGGAAGAAACTCTCTTTTTAAGATTTTTTGCCTTACCTACGTAAAGCAATCTGCCGGTTTTATCATAGTATTGATAAACACCGGGACTATTAGGAAGAGTTTTAAGCTGTATCTCTAGATCTGGTTTGCTCATCAAAGTCAAATTTAAGGCTATTTGCGTTCTTAAAAAATAAACTTTAACGACACATTGCAGTCTATATTTTAGCGGCTACTTTCTCTGTTTTCTAATTGTTTAAGGAACAGATTTTTATTTTGACGCCTGAATGTTTTTATAACGAAATAACTTACTCTATTTTTGTTATAACAGACTTTCTGGCTCAACGCTTTTGTTAACTTTGCACCCGTGAAAAAGAAAATTATAGGCCGTACAGATAAAGCAGATTTTCCCCAATTGGGTTTTGAAAATATCGATGTTAAGGTCGATACGGGAGCTTACACTTCATCAATACATTGCAATCACATTAAAGAAGAAGGCGATAAATTGAGTTGTACTTTTCTTGACCCGCAACACCCAGACTATAACGGGAGAGAAATGATCTTTACAGAATATGATATCACAGCTGTTAAAAGTAGTAATGGCGACATTCAGTACAGGTATGTAGTGCAGTGTGATATACGCATTTTCACTAAAATACATAAAATCTCTCTTACACTTAGCTCTAGGGAAGACATGCGTTTTCCGGTTCTTTTAGGAAGAAAATTTCTCACTAAAAAATATATTGTAGACACTGAACTTACAGATGTCTCTTACAATCAAAAACTTCATGAACATAAAGATTTTATCAAGGAATAGCAATTTATATTCTACGCAGCGCCTAATTGAAGCAGCTAAAAAACGCAAGCACAATGTAGAAGTAATTGATCCTTTAAAGTGCGATCTTATTATTGAGAAGCGCAAACCTTCTGTTTATTATAAGGGAAGATATCTTTCAGACACAGATGCCATCATACCTCGTATAGGCGCTTCTATCACTTATTACGGGACAGCGGTTGTAAGACAATTTGAAATGATGGGTTCTTTTACAACCACAGAATCTCAGGCACTTGTACGTAGCCGTGATAAACTGCGCAGCTTACAGATACTTTCTCGAGCCAGACTTGGTTTGCCTAAAACTGTATTTACTAACTATTCACGCGACGTAGCCGAAATTATAGACCACGTAGGCGGAGCGCCACTTATCATAAAACTGCTAGAAGGAACTCAAGGTCTGGGTGTTGTTCTTGCAGAAACTAAGAACGCAGCAGAATCTGTAATTGAAGCTTTTAATGGCTTACAGGCACGTGTGATCGTTCAGGAATTCATTAAGGAAGCGAAAGGAGCAGATATCAGGGCCTTTATTGTAGATGGAGTTGTTGTGGGCGCTATGAAGCGTCAGGGCAAGGAAGGTGAGTTTCGCTCTAACCTGCATCGCGGTGGTACAGCAAACATTATACAACTAACAGATGACGAAGAAAATGCAGCAATAAAAGCCGCAAAAGCTATGGGCTTAGGTGTTGCCGGGGTAGATATGCTACAAAGTGCAAGAGGACCATTAATTCTTGAGGTTAACTCTTCTCCGGGACTTGAAGGTATTGAGAAAGCTACAAATAAGGATATAGCAAAAAGCATTATTCGTTATATAGAACGCGGAATTTAATTCATGGCAAGTATAGACGAGAAAAACATTCTTACAATTCTGGGGCAACAGATAATGCCGGGAGGTAAAAAGACCATAAACTTCAATATGGCCAAACTGTATACCACCACTTCTGTAGATGTACCCATAATAATATACAGATCAAAAAAACCGGGCCCCTGTGTTCTAATTACAGCAGGTATACATGGCGATGAAATAAGCGGTGTAGAGATCGTGCGCCAGATCATCGCAAAAAAAATTAACAGACCCACCAGAGGTACAATCGTTTGTATTCCCGTTTTAAATGTCTTCGGTTTTTTAAACATGAGCAGAGATTTTCCAGATGGGCGTGACCTTAATAGAGTTTTCCCGGGTAGCAAGCACGGCTCACTGGCAAGTAGGTTTGCTTTTCAGTTTGTAAATAAAATATTACCAATTGCAGATTTCTGTCTCGATTTTCACACCGGCGGTGCTCACAGATTTAATGTACCCCAGATACGTGTTGATCAGGATGATGAAAGACTATGTGAGTATGCTAAAATTTTTAATGCTCCATTCACGGTGTTTTCTAAAAATATCACGAAGTCTTATCGCTCTACATGTACTAAAATGAATAAGCCTATTTTATTATTTGAAGGGGGTAAATCTCAAATTAGTGATAAACGCATAGCCAGAGAAGGTGTTTTAGGAACAATGCGCATCCTGCGACATCTAAACATGTTACAGCCGGAATTTGAAGTTCCTGAAGAAAACGAAACTTCAGTGATTATTGAGAACAGCTCATGGATTCGTGCAAAATACAGCGGTCTGTTGCATTTAAAATCTGCTTGCGGAGATCTGGTAGAAAAGGGCCAGATCATAGCAACTATTACAGATCCTTATGGCTCTTTTAGGCATCGGGTAAAATCTCCTTATCATGGCTATCTCATAAATGCTAACGAAGCCTCGCTTGTTTATCAGGGAGATGCTATATTTCACATCTCAACTACTGCAGCAGTTTATGAAAAAGGCCGATCTAAGAAAAAAATATAAGAATCTAAGAAATACCCTTACCCAGAATCAAATTGAAGAAAAGAGCATTGCCATTGCAAACAAGACTCTTGAACTCAATATTTGGGATTTTTCATTCTACCATATTTACCTGCCTATTACCAGGTTTAATGAGGTCAATACAGAATATCTGCTTAGCATTCTGCGCGGCAAGGATAAAAACATCATCGTTTCTCGCATTGATCCTGATTCTGATGAATTAATTAATTTTCTCCTTACAGATAATACAACCATTAAAATTAATAAGTGGGGCATACCTGAACCTGTAGATGGTATCAATATTGAAACGGAGAAAATAGATGTTGTGTTTGTTCCTCTTTTGGCTTACGACCAATATGGCAATCGCATAGGTTACGGCAAGGGCTATTATGATAAACTTCTAAAAAAATGCAAAAAAGATTGTCTTAAGATAGGTTTATCTTTCTTTGAACCTGAGCAATTCATCGAGATAGAAAATCATGACATACAACTAACACATTGTATAACAGAGAACAAAATTCATATTTTTTAACTCTTTTTTTAAATTTTTTAATATCTTGGGCGTCCCAAATCATACATTTAATGGTAAACAAGCCTGCAAAAAAACGTAGCCGAATTATGTCATTTTTCGGCGGCGGTTCATCATCTCTCCCTTCAGATCAGGAACAAGAAAAATTCTATTATGAACAAATAGCTTCTTTAACGGGAGCCGGAGGTTTTAATGTAGATTTTATCGAAAAAAAAACTTTTTTTGATAATCAACTTCGTACTATTCTAGAAACTCCAGAAGGATACAAACCCTCTTTAAAGCATACCTTACACTACTACGACATGGATTTTCACAATGTGGTAGCTAAAAATTTTGAAAGCGTTAAAAAAGGGAAAGCTTTTGAGCACGAACTTAAAATGATTACCTACACCAATAAAGTTTTTTGGGCAAGAGCCATTGGTAAACCCGTTTTTGGCGATAAAAGCAAGGTAATAGGTTTAAGAGGAGTAGTTATTAACATAGATGAAGAGAAGAAAAAAGAGATGGCTTTACAGAAATCTCTTGAGATCATAGAAGCTAATAATCATCGGCTTTTCAAGTTTGCAAATTATGTTTCCCACAACCTTAAATCTCACGTAAATAATCTTGAGCTCACGTCTCAACTTGTTGATGAAGGCAGTTTAAAAGAAGAGCAGGTAGAACTATTTAATAATTATAGGGAAATTGCCAAAAGCCTTTCTCGCACTGTTGCCCAACTTAATGAGGTTGTTTCTATACAAAATCGAGGAACAGAAAAACGAGTTCCCGTAAATCTGCAGGATGTGCTGGATAAGTGTGTAAATGAACTACAACCATTGATCTCAAGGGAAGAGGCTTACATTTACTCAGATTTCTCTGAAGCGCCCGAGGTGATGTATATACAAGATTTTATGGATAATATCTTCTATACACTCATAAAAAACGGCATAAATAGTAAGAAAATCGGTCGTAAACCTGAAATAAAGGCCTACAGTCTTGATGATAACGGTAAGACTTCAATTGTTATAGAAGACAATAGCGCCGGTATAGATATGGAGAAAGATCAGGATCGTATTTTCCACATGTCAAAAAGCAGCAGCTTTGAGAATGATAACCATTCGGTAGGTTTGTTTATCGTAAAAAACCAGGTAGAAGCTCTGGGCGGAAAAATTTCTGTAGTAAGTAAATTAGGTTACGGCACCAAGTTTATAATCACTTTGTACTAGCCAAATAATCTAAAATTATTTAACTACGAGTTCCTCTTTTTCAACTTTTTCTGGCTGCGAAAACGCCTTCTTATTAAATACAAGTAGCAATCCCACGCCTATGCTTATCGCTGCATCTGCGATATTAAAAACAGCATTAAAAAAGGTAAAATAAGAACCGCCCCATACAGGCAGCCACTCAGGAAGATAACCCTCCCACATTGGGAAGTATAACATGTCTACAACTTTACCGTGTAAAACAGTGCCATAACCACCATCTTCAGGTAAAAACGTGGCTACATGCCCAACACTGTTGTCAAATATTAAACCGTAGATTACTGAGTCAATAATATTACCAAACGCACCGGCAAAGATCATCGCTATAGCAGTTATAAGAATTCTAGATCCGTTCTTTTTTACGGTGTCATATAACCAATAGCCAATTAATGGCAAAATACCTATTCTAAAAAGAGTAAGAATAAGTTTGCCGTAATCACCGGGTATCTTTGCTCCCCAGGCCATGCCTTCGTTCTCTACAAAAAGAATCTTGAACCAGCTAAAAACCTCAACTTCTTCACCTAAGACAAAATGAGTTTTTATGTAAATCTTACTAATTTGATCTATTAGTAAAACTAAAATTATGATGCCTACGGCCTTTTTTATCGACATGATGTTGCATTAAAGCGAAGCGCAAAAATAGCTAATTTATTTAGACTGGCTTACAGTGATGTTGCCATCTATACTCGATAATTCTAAACGGTGAACCGGCGCTTCTATTTCATCAATTAATAATTTGCCATGCCGGCTGTGAGCCTGTATTGAGCTACTCGTCGTTTCTACCATTATATCACCCCTATTTGTATTAATAACGCCATTTCCTGTGAAATCTAATAAGTAACAATCACCGCTAGACAGGTTTATATTTACATATTTATAATTGCCGCTTGCATGAACAGAGGCTAAAGCAGAATCTACCCACAGATCAAGATTCCTGGGCATGGTAATATCAATCTCTACAGACATGACTTTGTGCGCTGCGAGCTTATCATCAAAAGCTTCAAAATCTGGAGTTCTTCCTACCGTAATAACAACAAGATCATTTTCAACCTTAGTGTTTATAAGAACGCTTTCATAGGTTTCTCCTTCAATTCCTGAAGAGATTACCACATCTTTAGTGTCTCCCGCTATAATGTTTACTCTAAAAATCTGGTCAGAATTGACAAAAATCCCCTTTAAACCGGCTAATTCCAGCTGATCTACAGTGTGCTTTTGACCAAATGATAACGCGGTCACAACAAGCATTATTAAGATTATTACTTTACGCATAGGTGCTCACACTCAACAAAAAACGCTCCATAAAGGAGCGTTAATAGATTTCAGAACATTTTATAACAATGAGAATTTAAATCCCACTTAATAAGTATTACTTCTGCATATTTTTTGCTTCAATGCTCAATGTAGCATGAGGCACAAGTTTAAGGCGGTCTTTATTTATAAGCTTGCCTGTTACTCTGCAAATACCATATGTCTTATTTTGTATACGCACAAGAGCGTTTTTAAGGTCTCTAATGAACTTTTCCTGACGTATAGCCAGCGCAGAATTTGCTTCTTTGCTCATTGTCTCGCTGCCTTCTTCAAAAGCTTTGAAAGTAGGCGAAGTATCATCTGTGCCATTATTTCCATTATTCATATAAGCACTCTTAATAAGATCAAGATCACTTTGTGCTTTATCAATTTTTTGCTGAATTAGCTGGCGGAACTCCTCGAGCTCTGCATCGCTGTACCTTTCTTTAATTTCGGTTGCCATAATACTAATGTTTTTTAATAGAAAGCCTTGTTTCTATATCGTCAAAGGCTATTTCTATACCGTTTTCAACTTCTTCTGCAACATCGAGATTTGCTGTGAGCGTCTCATTCTTTATATAATCCAGATTCTCGCGTACGGCTTTTGCAATCGTATCATCCTTCTGGAGTCTAACATCAATTTTGTCTGTCACTTCAAAACCTGAATCCTTACGTAAATTCTGTATACGGTTAACCAGTTCTCTGGCCACCCCCTCGCTGCGTAAATCTTCAGTTATTGTAACATCTAGTGCGACAGTGATAGCACCACTGCTGGCAACAAGCCAACCCTCGATGTCTTGTGAGCTTATCTCTACGTCGCCGGCGTCCAAAGTAACAATTTTTCCATTAATATCAACCTCAATTGCACCCTCTTTTTCAATAGTGGCGATATCTGCAGGGCCCATATTAGTTATTTTACTGGCAATGAGTCGCATATCTTTACCAAAACGAGGTCCTAATACCTTAAAATTAGGTTTTATGTTTTTTACTAAGATACCTGAAGCATCGTCAATTAGCTCTATCTCTTTTACATTCACTTCAGACTTGATAAGATCTTGTACCGCTGCGATCTCCTCACGTTGTGATTCATCAAGAACGGGTATCATTATACGCTGCAAAGGCTGTCTTACTTTTATCTTCTCTTTCGCCCTGAGCGATAGAACCAGTGAAGATATTGTTTGCGCATCCTGCATCTTACGCTCAAGCAGTTTGTCTATAAATGACTCATCACTTTTAGGAAACTGAGTAAGGTGAACGCTTTCAAAATTTTCTTTTCCTGTTACCGCGTTAAGGTCTTTATACAAACGATCCATAAAAAACGGAGCCACAGGAGCGCTTAATTTTGCGATAGTTAAAAGACAGGTGTAAAGCGTCTGGTATGCCGACAATTTATCAGGACCATATTCTCCTTTCCAGTAGCGTCTTCTGCTTAGGCGCACAAACCAGTTGCTTAGGTTTTCCTGCACAAAGTCTGATATTGCACGAGTAGCTTTTGTAGGCTCATAATCTGCATAGAACGCGTCAACTTTCGCGATAAGCGTGTGGAGTTCAGATAAGATCCAGCGGTCTATTTCTGGTCTGTCCTTCAACTCTACCTCATCTTCAGAATAATTAAAATTATCAAGATTAGCATAAAGCGAAAAGAACGAATATGTATTGTAAAGCGTACCAAAGAACTTGCGTTGAACTTCTGTAATACCATCAAGATCAAACTTGAGGTTATCCCACGGGTTTGCATTGGTGATCATATACCAGCGCGTTGCATCTGGACCAAAGGTATCAAGCGTGGTAAACGGGTCTGCCGCGTTACCCAGTCTCTTAGACATTTTCTGCCCGTTCTTGTCTAGCACCAGCCCGTTTGACATCACATTCTTATACGCCACATCATCAAAGATCATGGTAGCGATCGCATGCAATGTATAAAACCAGCCGCGTGTCTGGTCTACACCTTCTGCGATAAAGTCTGCTTTACGCCAGGTTTGCTCTACTTTTTCCTTGTTTTCAAAAGGATAATGCCATTGAGAATAAGGCATAGAACCAGAATCAAACCACACATCTATTAGATCTGCTTCCCGCTTCATGGGTTTTCCGCTTGCCGATACCAGAGTTATTTTATCTACAACGTTCTTGTGTAAGTCAATTTTATCATAATTGGCATCGCTCATATCACCAGCCACAAAATCTTCAAAAAGATCTTTTTCAAGCACTCCGGCTTCAACCGCTTTTGCCATTTCCGCTTTAAGCTCTGCCACAGAACCTATTATAATTTCTTCTTTACCGTCATCTGTTCTCCAGATAGGCAATGGTATTCCCCAATATCTTGAGCGAGAAAGATTCCAGTCATTTGCATTAGCCAGCCAGTTGCCAAAACGGCCTTCACCGGTTGATTTTGGTTTCCAGTTTATACCCAGATTGAGCTCATGCATGCGATCACGCACATCTGTCACTTTTATAAACCAGCTATCAAGCGGGTAGTACAGAATAGGCTTATCTGTACGCCAGCAATTTGGGTAACTGTGCACATATTTCTCAACCTTAAAGGCTTTATTTTCGGTCTTTAATTTAATTGCAATCTCAACATCTACGCTCTTTTCTGGTGCCTGCCCGTCGTCGTAATATTCATTTTTGACGTATTTGCCACCAAATTCTTTAAGCTCAGGGCGAAATTTACCCTGCAAATCTACAAGAGGAACAAGATTATCATTCTCATCTTTTACCAGCATAGGCGGCACTTCTGGCACGGCCTGTTTTGCCACCATAGCATCATCTGCACCAAAAGTTGGTGAAGTGTGAACAATACCAGTACCGTCTTCTGTGGTAACAAAATCGCCTAAAATCACCCTAAAAGCGTTCTCAGGATTATTAAAAGGCTTCACGTAATCTATTACCGGCTCATAACGCAGATCAACCAGATCTGCACCTTTACATTCGGCTAATATCTGATATGGTATTTTTTTATCGTTTTCGTTATAATTTTCAAAATCTGCATCACTTTCTGCCTGAAAGAATTTCTTATCAAACTGCTTGTTTACAAGAGCTTTCGCCAGAACCACATTTATAGGCTCAAACGTATACTGATTAAAGGTTCTTACTAAAACGTAATCTATATTCTTACCTACAGTCAATGCGGTGTTAGAAGGAAGCGTCCACGGTGTGGTGGTCCAGGCGAGAAACCCTGTTTCCCCCTCCCGGCCTCCCAAGGGGGAGATGTTTTCATTCAAGTTAAACGCTTTTTCAAAACGTTCCTGATTTTCCCCTTTGGGGGATAGGGGGAAAAAAGCCGTAACCGTTGTATCTGTTACATCCTGATATGTTCCGGGTTGGTTTAATTCATGCGAACTTAACCCTGTACCGGCCTTGGGAGAATAAGGCTGTATGGTGTAGCCTTTATAAATAAGGCCTTTATCATATATTTCTTTAAGCAGCCACCAGACTGTCTCCATGTATTTAGGCTTGTAGGTAATGTATGGATCTTCCATATCTACCCAATAGCCCATTTTTTCGGTGAGGTCGTTCCACACATCTGTGTAGCGCATTACCGCATTACGGCAAGCCTCATTATATTCTTCTACGCTTATTTTTTTGCCTATGTCTTCTTTGGTAATACCAAGCTCTTTTTCAACACCTAACTCTACCGGAAGACCATGCGTATCCCATCCCGCTTTACGCTTTACCTGAAAACCTTTTTGGGTTTGAAAACGGCAAAAAATATCCTTTATGGCTCGTGCCATAACGTGGTGAATACCGGGCATACCATTTGCAGACGGCGGTCCTTCAAAAAAAACGAATGGCTCGTTACCTTCTCTGGTTGTGATACTCTTTTCAAAAATGTCATTTTCTTTCCAGTAAGCGAGTATATCTTCGGCTACTTTAGGAAGGTCAAGACCCTTATATTCAGTGAACTTTGTGTTCATTTTTTGCGTTTTCTAATAAGTCTGCAAAATTACGCAATTTTGAGTAAAATGAAGCAACTCAACTGCCCAGAATAACCGCAACCGATTTTCTTGCCTAAAAGGCCAAAATTTAGCCATTATAAGGAGTTTTTTTACGCTTTCAAGATCATCTAATTCTCATTAAAATACCGGTAAAACACCTGCATAAGTGAAGGCCTAATGTGCAGATCATAAATTGCCGTATTGTTTCTGGTGGGATAAACGCGGTTTGAAAGAAAGACAAAAACCATCTTATTGTCAGGATCTGCCCACACAAAAGTGCCGGTAAAACCGCTGTGGCCAAAGCTATTCATGCTTACCTCGGGATTGGGCGACGCTTCTGCAATATCAAGAGTAGGATTATTAAGCAATGGCTTATCAAAACCCAATCCACGTCTGTTATCATTTTCAGGATATTGAACGCGTGTAAATTCTTTCAGTGTTCTTTTAGAAATATATCTGTGACCACCATAGGTTCCCATATTCATATACATCTGCATCAATTTTGCAAGATCATCTGCAGTAGCAAAAAGACCCGCATTACCAGAAACTCCGCCCATTAAACTCGCATTCTCATCATGTACCCAGCCGCGCACATAATTTTTGCGGTAAACCGAATCTTCTTCTGTAGGAATAATTTGCTCAATAGGAAAATCATGCTCCAGCGGATTAAACATAAAGTTTTCCGCGCCCAGCGGAGTATAAAAATTCTCCTGAACATAGAGTTCATAAGGCTCGCCAGTAAGATTTTCTATAATCTTTGGGAAAAGTAAAAAAGTCAACCCGGAGTATTTATATTTCTTTTCAGGAGAAATGTGAGAACGGTTAATCTTTCTATACATTTTGCGCACAAATCGCTTATTCATGTACAAATCATTATAGGTCTGTACCGAAAATCGGCGGGACTTCTTATCTCTTATAAATCTGTGTTTAAATTTTCCGTTCTTCTTGAGAACATCATTGAGAAAAACAATATATGGTTCTAATCCCGCCTGATGCGCCAGAATCTCACGCACCGTAATATCACGCTTATCTTTACGATGTTTCCAAGGTTTCCAGTACCTGCTAAACTTAGCATCAAGATTAATTTTACCTTCATCAACCAACTTCATTACGGCAGGCAAAGTGCCGGCAATTTTAGTTACCGAAGCCAGGTCATACAGGTCGTTATTCTCAACCGGTGTTATGCTGTCATAAGTCTGAAAACCAAAAGAGCGGTGGTAGATGATCTCGTTATCTTTTGCCACAAGAAGCTGCGCTCCCGGGAAAGCGTGAGATTGTATCGCAAACTTCATTATAGAATCTACTTTCTCATTTATCGCCTTTTTGTTTATGGGTGCATATTGCAATATAGAATCTGCAGCCGGCCCGCAACCGCAATCAATTTGAGCAGATAAAGTAACTGTAAAACAGATCACAAAAAGCGAAATAAATAAAATTTTCATGTGGTACAATTGACTTCTATAAATCTAAAACTATAATTACAAAGCAGCCGATTTTAACCTATAAATTACCGAAAATTGATTGTTTTTGGGAGGTATTTATTAGTCAAACAAATATTTCGACAAGCCCAATAGGACATTTAAGGATTCAAGTGGATTTTGGAAACAATTCTGCATGGATCAAATAAACTTATATAAGAAAAAAACTACTTTTTTAGGCAGAAATCGCCTCTAAAAGCTTAAAATCACCACTGCCACTAAAGAATACGTTATGTCAGTCTGAGCCTGACGAAGACGATCCTGATATTTCGACAAGCTCAATATGACATTTCAAGATTACAAGTAGCATTTGGTAAAATTATATCTGCATTAATCAAATAAACTTATTCAAGAAAAACCTCCCTTTTTCAGATTAAAATCGACTAAAAAGACCAAAAATTCAGCTAGGCCAAAAAGAAAACCAACTAGCCCGAGACTGCCCAAGACATTCGTCATTCTGAACTCGTTTCAGAATCGCATCACACGAGAAAGCACTATGTAAACCCTGAAGCCAGTTCTAGGATACCAACGAGTTGCAGAAATATTGAAAATACAGATTATAACTATATATCAGTCTGAGCCTGTCGAAGACGATCATATTATTTCCACAAGCTCGATAAAACCACAACAACTTTGTATTGCATTAAGTCAATTTCGGTAAAAACTTTACATTTACCACCAAGATCAATTCTGCCAGGCGCAGAATAAAAAAAGACAAAAATCGTCACCCCAAATTGACTAAAAATGACTGAACCGGAAACTGAAAATACCTTCACACAAACCGAAGAATACGCAAAATTCTGGCCACGAGCGGGCGCCTATATTCTCGACAATATTGTGATCGCCCTGGCTTCTTTTACCATAAACTCCATTAATATTGCGCAATTCAAGAGCTTCTGGCTGTATCTTCTTTTTGCCCTTATTGCTATTTTGTACAAACCCCTTATGGAAGCCAGATACAGCGCCACTTTAGGGAAAATGATTCTCAATTTGAAAGTCACTAACACGCAGTACGACCCTATAGATTACACCACATCTTTTTTGCGCAGCCTTATTTTTATCGTACCACCGCTTCTGTATGTTCCGTTTTATTATTTAGCCTTTCAAAATGCTGATCTTGATCAGTACAGCGCGGTACTTGAATTTGGTAATGAATTTGCAAATGCATATCCACTTGTAGAGTGGATTGGGAACTTGAGTGTCATACTTCTCGCTGCAGATGTTGTCGTTCTCTTAACCGACAAAACCAAAACTCAAAGCTCACTGCACGACCGTATCGCAAAAACATACGTGATTCAGGAAAAGAAATAGAATGCTCAAGGTAACGCCAGATTACAGGAATTTACAAAATCCAAATTTGAATACAATTGTCAGTCTGAGCTTGTCCAAGACACACGTCATTCTGAATTTAGTTCAGAATCACATTAGGAAAAGTAACATAAGACCCTAAATCGCGTTCAGTGTGATGAAATTTTTAAAAACTATATTTCAATGCCAAAATCAAATTACGCCCGGGCGCAGAAATACCAGAAGAATACTGGCGGTATCGCTGGTCTGTAATATTTTCTAACGCGGCTGTTGCCTGCCAGTGTGCTGCAATCTGGTATTGTGTTGCAAAATTGATCGTGTACCATGATGGTGAATACGGGTCACCGTTTGCATCAAGCGCATACAAATACGCATTGCTTTGCTGTGAAGGCGCCAGATCATTATAATTAAATTGCCCGTTGTATTCCGCGAAAGCGTTAAGTCTAAGTTTCTTATTTTCCCAAACTAAATGTGTGTAGCCAAAAAGTGGCGCTGCGTGCCTTAAAGGTGCTATACTACCGTCATCTTCTTCCTGATTTCCTTCTACAATATTTATATGTGAGCGCAGGTTTAGATTCTTTGTGAATACAATATTCATCCCGGCCTCAAAACCATAAACCTTAGCATTTGCAGCATTCTGTATCGCCTGCACATTGCTGGGTTCACCCTGATAATCTATAACCGTTTCCCCGCCTAAACTGTAATCGCGGCGCACCATAGCATTATCAAGTTTAGTGTAAAAAGCTGCAATGTCAAAAAATACAGCATTCTCAAAATTAAGCGTAACTCCCAGTTCGCCATTGTACGCATACTCCGCTTTTAGATCAGGATTAGGCACAACTACAGAACCCGGCTCACTGTCAAAGATCTTCCCGATGTCATCGATATTGGGTGCACGAAAAGCGGTAGAAAAATTAAGTCTCCATCCCAAAGTCTCATTAGTTTGCCAAGAGAGACCCAGCGAACCGGTCAAGTTACCCGTGTTAATATCTGCCTCAGCAAACGGAAAATCGTAAAAAGTATCATCAAAAGTCGCGTCTAGAATCACCTGATTATACCGCAATCCTGATTGTAGATTTAGGTTTTCGCTTAAGCGAAATTTACCACTTACATAAGCTGCCAGCGATTGCCAGCTTGAGCCATCAGGATATCTTGAGGCATCTGGTGCGGTTGCGGCTGTAAGTATATTTGTCTGTTCACCGTTAGAATCAACCGTATTCAACACATATTCTAAACCATAAAACAACTGACTTTGCCCTATTTCTTTATTAAAATCTAATCCCAGCGAATATGCATTCACTTTTTCACTGGTGTTAAAAAGGATTTCTTCGCCAAAATCACGATCATGCCGGCTCTCTTCAAAATTCTGAAAAGCTGCTGTTAATTTGGCTTCGTCATATAAACTTCCGTTACCTTTTTTATTGATCTGCAGGTTACTGGAAAACCAGTTCTGTGGACCATAATACCACGCTGCAGAGCGTAAATTATCGCCTCTTTTTCGCGTTAAGCGGTCATATCTTGAATAGTCTGAAGTTGTGCTATAAATAAGCCCCAGGTTAAAATCCCAGGTTTCATTAGGCATAAAACGCACCTTTTGCATCAAGTGTAGCATATCAAAACCTGTAGGCACCTGCTTATTCTCGTTATCATTCTCGACAACTACATCTTCACCATTAATGCGCTCAACATATTCTGGGCGCACATAATCCTCAGGCCCGTTACTTCCCATGCGTAGATCATCATAATCTGAATAACTTGCACTGGTAAGAAAAGCCCACTTTTCACCTCCAATATTGAAATCTAAGTGTCCTGTTTTTTCCTGATTGGCCGTAGAATAGCGTGCAATCGCATTTCCTGTAAAAACCTGTTCTTCTTGTTGAAATGCGAACTGGGGTGTTTTAGTATAAAAGTTCATGACGCCTCCTATAGCATCACTCCCATAAACCACAGAACCGGGACCCAGAATAACCTCTGCTCGCTCGATGGCGAAAGGATCTATGTTTATCACATTTTGCAAATTACCAGAGCGGAAGATCGCGGTATTCATGCGCACACCGTCTACATTTATTAAAAGCCTGTTTGTTGAAAACCCCCTAATCATAGGACTACCGCCTCCTAACTGACTTTTCTGAACAAAAACTTCACCAGTGCTTTCTAAAAGATCTGCTGCTGTTTGCGGATTATAAAATTCTACCTCTTCTGGCGAAAAAGTAACTACCTGCTGCGCTATTTCCTGTAACTGTTGCTTAAATTTCGCCACAGAAAGTACTACTTCATTTAGTTCGTTCTCAGCGCTTATGAGATAAATAACATTACCGTTTGCGATGATGGCAGCCTTAGTGGTTTTTTTATCAAGATGAGAAACGTGCGTGATTTGTATCGTTTCTGCCGCTGTAAAAGCAGAAATATCTACTCGCCCGTCATAGGCTGTCACGGCAGAGGTTGTTTTATTTGCATTAAATAGAGCCGCGTGCGTTACCGGCTTACGCGTCTCTTCATCAAGTATGGTGATTACTTGTGAAAATCCGCCGAAACTGATCAAAAAGAGGGCAAAACTTAGGGGAAATCGCATAAAGGTTAGTTGAATAGACTGTTAAGAATGGTTAGGGATTTTGGTTTTTTAAAGCCGTGTAAATGTAATTCATAATAACCTATGACCATATTTACAAAGGCTGCACGCCTGGTTTTGTTAAGCTTAATCGCATTTAGAGCATCAAAATCTATACCCAATAAAGAATTGAGAATAAACAGGTTATCTTCGGTTATAGAATATATGGTCTCCGTATATTCAAAATTACCGGTAAGCATATTAAAATGCGGCAATGACGATGTAGATGTATCTGGATAAAAACCTAAATATCTGGTAAGCTCAAGAATAAAATATAAATGAAAATTTGCCGAATGTTCATTCTTATCAAGCCAGAGAAAGGCATTTTCTAAAAAGGTATACAACTCTTTATTTTCCTCTTCTTCCTGAATAGAATTCTTCAGCATTTCTGCAAGAAAAAGCACAATACTGGTTTTATAAATATCTGTGTGCAACGTGGTATATGAATGTAGCACTTTTGCATCGCGTATAGATTCTAATGTTCCTTTATCTTTATGCATGGCTACGATTTCCAACTGTGTTGCAGGTTGAAACATCGCTGTACGCAGCTTACCTTTTTTCGACTTAAGAATACGGCGCAATAAGTAAGATTTGAGTCCGTCGCTTTGCGTAAAGCATTTAACGATAAGGTCTGCTTCCCCGTATTTTAATGCTGAAATTACAATTGCAGGAGTAGTAACAAGCATCAGCGAATGATCATCAATTTTGCGACTTTGGTTTCAACCGCATCTTCTCCTGTAACCAGAATCATATAAACCCCGGAAGCTACTTTATGACGTCCAAAAGCTGTTGTGTCCCATTGTATACTTCCGCCTTCAGAAACTCGTTCATAAACAAGATTTCCCGTGATGTCTGTGATCTTAACATTGGCTCTTTCGGTTAAACCGTCTATCGTCACCATGCCGTCATATTTAGGACGCACAGGATTAGGAAAAGCGCGTACGGCTGTTAGATCTTCTGCAGGAGCAACCGCAGAACCGTCAAAAGCAACAAGACCTCGCGGTGTAGCAAAATAAACTTTTCCTGAAGCTGAGTCAATTGTAATATCCTGAATGTTGTTAGAAGGTAAAGGTGAATTAGAAGTGTTGAACTGTTGCAGTGTTTCCTGCCCGTCTGATGAAAAATAGAATGCCCCGCTGGAAACTGTGCCAATCCATTTATTATTAGAACCATCAACCTCTATACTTAAAATCACCTGATCGTTAAGCAATTCTACCGGTATTTCATTTTCTAAGATCACAATAGGATTAGTGGTCACATCTGTATCTTCAAACATTCTAGCAGGCCCATTTAAAACACGCAAGCCTCCCGTTGTGCCTATCCACAAGGTACCATTATTGTCTATTGCAAGAGAACGAACATCATCTGTGGGTAAATTAGACCCTTCTGATGTAAGAACCTCAAAATCTCCCGTTGCAGATCTATAACCCACTAACCCGGTATTATTAGTACCAAAATAAACATTGCCCTGCCCGCCAATTACCAACTGTGTGTATGCATCTACAGCTTCATAATTTGTAATAGCAGGTTCTATTGATATGCTTTCTATTTGCTCTCCTGTTTTTACCGCCAGCGCATTTTCTACCAGACTGGTCGTCATCCAGAGTTTGCCGTTATTATCAAAAGCTGCCCCATTTATACGTACATCCTGAGGGTTTACGGGGATATCTGCAAGACCGCTGTTGCTTTCATCAAAAAGTTTAACCGGCACATCTTCATTGATCTCTAACAAGCCGGAGTGATAAGAACTTATAAATGCCTGCTGTGCATTATTGGGAGATATTGTGATATTAACCAGATTTGTTGCGCCAAAAATTTCTTCAAAAGGAATATTCACCCATCCTGTTTCTTTCCGCAAATGACTAAGTCCGCGATTTTTTAAAGGATACGGATTAAAACTAGCAGAATAATCACCATAAACTACCCATAATTGATCAGGAACTGCCTCTATTGAAAAGGGATCATTGCGGGAAGGACCATCAGGTAAAACCTGAATTAAGTCTGTGGCAGTTGTCACATCGCTAATAAGCAGACCACTACCTACAGTGCCTGTAAATAAATTACCCTCAGATGTTATTGCTGTGCTAAAAGCACCGGGAAAATCAACCGAGACACCTGCATTTGCAATCACATTTCCACTTTCGTTATAAACGAAAACCTGATCTGCTAAAGTTAATGTTAGAAAATCTGTAGCGGCAGATAAATGAAGCGGCACCGAAGCAAATGTACCTACTGTATTAAAAGATGTTAACCCATTAAAACGCTGTAAAGATCTGTCTGTATTAATCGCATACATTGTAGAACCCACAACCGCAACTCCTCGCCAGGAACCGTTAGCAATAGTTGTCCAGTTTTTATAATCTATTAAATTATCATTTGCTACAAGCGCTCTTCTCATACCGGCATCTGTTGAAGCATAAATGTAATTACCCAGAATCGCAGTTTGTGTTACATTGAGTTGACCACCATTATTACCGATAAAATATGAATCTTCAAACTCAAGCCTTTCCAGGTCGTACAGAGAAATACCAAAACCTGTTGAGATGTAAAGCAAGCCGTTGTATTCATCAAAACTGTTAATCTGCTTTTCTGTAGGCGGTATCGAGGTCTTGTTTTTTATATCTACTACCGTAAGAACTTGCTCATCTTCGCGAACAATATCTATCGCTCCAGAATCATAACCTATAAATAAAATGCCAGAACTTTCACTGTAGTAAAGTGCAGAAATATCTTCTCCCGTTAATCCCTGTATTGTAGAACAGGTTTCAATCTCATTGGTAAGAAGATCGTAAGAAAAAACTGCATTTTGCGCTGCTGCGAAAACTTTATCATCTCCACGAGACAAAGCAGTGATCTCATTGTATGAAAAATAACCCGTCCAGTCTAAAGAAAAATCCTGACTGTAAAGTGTATTTATAAAGGTCATAGCAACAAGTATGGCCAGTTTCTTCAGCATATATCTTTTTTAAGATCAACGCCTAAAAATACGATTATTATCAACAACCTGGGGAGAGGTCTATGAGTTGTAAAACTGAAATAAATTTAAAATTATTAAAAGTAAAAATGAGAATGTGCAATCCTTCAGGGTCCAATAATATTAAAGAGGCTGCCAAAAGGTTGGTTTTCGTCAACCTGAACCTGTTTCAGGTTCTCACAAGTATTTACATCAATACTATAAGATTCTGAAATAAATTCAGAATGGCGCTTATAGCTCAATCAAAAAAAGGCCTCAAGTAAAACAAGAGGCCATTATCTATTTTTATTTTAGAATAAAAATCTATACTATTCCCTGTGCAAGCATAGCTTCTGCAACTTTTACAAAGCCGGCTATATTTGCTCCTTTTACGTAATCTACAAAACCATCTTCCTGAGTACCATATTCTACACAAGCTTTGTGAATATCATACATGATCTCATGAAGTTTTTTATCTACTTCTTCTGCAGACCAGTTGTAGCGCAGGCTGTTTTGAGACATTTCTAATCCTGAAGTTGCCACACCACCGGCGTTAGACGCTTTACCAGGAGAAAAAAGAATTTTAGCATTTATAAAAACTTCTACAGCTTCTGGCGTACATGGCATGTTAGCACCTTCGCCCACACACATACAACCGTTGTTTACAAGCTTCTCTGCATCTTCCTTGTCAAGTTCGTTTTGAGTGGCACATGGCAGCGCAATATCACATTTGATATCCCACGGAGTTTCACCTTCAAAATATTTAGCTTCAGGATACTTATCAAGATATTCTTTAATGCGACCTCTGCGCTCATTTTTGATCTCCATAATATAAGCAAGCTTGTGCTTGTCTATACCTGCTTCATCATAAATAAATCCGCTGGAGTCTGACATAGTAACAACTTTCGCGTCAAGCTGAGTTGCTTTTTCTGCTGCATACTGGGCAACATTACCAGATCCTGATATAACCACTGTTTTACCGGCAAGTTTCTCGCCGCGGGTTTTCAACATATATTTTGAGAAATATACATTACCATATCCTGTAGCTTCAGGTCTTATTTTAGAACCACCATACGAAAGACCTTTACCGGTAAGTATACCTGTAAACTCATTCTTGATTCTTTTGTATTGACCAAACATGTAACCTATCTCACGACCACCTACACCTATATCACCAGCTGGCACATCTGTATTAGGGCCAATGTGACGATAAAGCTCTGTCATAAAGCTTTGGCAAAAACGCATCACCTCAGCATCGCTCTTACCACGAGGATTGAAGTTAGAACCTCCTTTACCACCGCCCATAGGCAATGAAGTAAGGCTGTTTTTGAAAACCTGCTCAAAACCTAAAAATTTAAGAATGCTCAGGTTAACAGAAGGATGAAAACGTAAGCCACCTTTGTAAGGTCCTATGGCTGAGTTAAACTCAATACGATATCCTTTATTGATCTGTGTTTCTCCTTTATCATCTACCCAAGGCACTCTAAACATGATTACACGTTCTGGCTCTACCATACGCTCAAGTAATTTTGCGTTCTGGTATCTGGGATTATTTTCTATAAATGGAATGACTGTTTCAGCAACTTCTCTTACGGCCTGAATGAATTCTGGCTCATTAGGATTGTTCTTTTCAACAGAAGCGACAAAATTTGTGATGTTTTCTGTCATTATTTGCTTTTTATTATTTAATAATTTTTTTGCTTTTTTGCGATGCAAATATATAGAGATTATAAATTTTAAAGGGTATTTTTAGCATATTCTTAATAATCGAAGTTTCAGGGGGATAAATGCTGAATTTTACCCTGTTTTCAACGATTTTTAGGTTACTTGAGCAGTTTTGTTATATTTGTCACACATCAATTAACCCAAATCTTGTGAATACCAGAACCCTACTTGTGGTATTTTTTATTTTGGCTTTTGCCCCATCTTCAATTAGAGCTCAGTTAACATTTGGGTTTTCTCATGAAATAGGAGTTATCGCCGGTCCTGTCGCCTTTCAATCTGATTTTGGGCTACGCAATGACTTTGACACAAACCGAAATAATCTGGGCTTCGGGATTGGTATTGTACATTATATCAACTTCTCTTATCGCGCCGATTGTAATTGCTACTCACGAGATACCTATTTTAATGATCACTTTAAAATTAGGACAGAAATTGATTATCACCGCACAAAACTTACACATGAAGGCCAATGGGCAGAAAAAGCTACAGATGAAGGTCGCGATCTACGCGATCATTTAGGTCAGGCATCTGTTTTTGAGTTGGGCAGCCAACTTGAATTTTACCCGCTTAGCATAAGAGATTTTGTTGCCAGAGCTTTCCCTCTTGCTCCTTATATTAGTCTGGGCGCACATTTTGTAGCTTACAATCCCAAGTATTCATCAATACAGGATGTTCCCGGTGCCACGCCAGAAGACATTTTCTTTGATGACTTCTTAGTAGGCGATGGCGAGCTGGGCGGCATCGATGATTCTGCCGGCGCCACGTGGGCTGTCGTTGCAGGAATGGGTTTTCGGTTTAAGTTGACAGCGTTGAGCGATATGAATGTTGATCTGCGCTATCATTACTATTTTTCAAACTGGGTTGATGGCCTGAACCCAGATCCTAATTATTACCCACCCAACCGCAACGATGATTCTATCGTTTGGTTTAACATAGGCTACATTTATTATCTCGACTTTTAATCGAGCGCCTGCTTTAAATCTGCAAGCAGATCTTCTTCATCTTCTATACCAACGCTCAAGCGAATCAATGAATCTTTAATTCCTGTTTTTGCGCGCTCTTCTGCCGGGATACTTGCATGCGTCATGCTCGCTGGATGTCCCGCCAGACTTTCTACACCACCTAAACTTTCGGCCAGGGTAAAAACTTTTAATTTTTCTATAACCTGAACGGCTCCCTGCAAAGAATCTTCTTTAGTGGTAAATGATACCATCCCGCCAAAATCTTTCATTTGCTCTTTGGCTATAGCGTGATTGGGATGATCTTCAAAACCGGGCCAATATACTTTATCTACTTTAGGATGATCTTTTAGAAAGTTAGCCACGGCTTTACCGTTCTCACAATGACGCTGAATGCGCACGTGCAAAGTCTTTATTCCGCGTAAAGCGAGAAAACTATCCTGAGGGCCACAAACCGCACCACTCGCATTTTGAATAAAATATAATTTATCTGCAAGTTCTTTGTCTTTCACGATAAGTGCGCCCATTACCAGATCGCTGTGACCGCCAATGTATTTTGTCACGCTGTGCATCACGATATCTGCTCCCAGATCAAGCGGCTGCTGTAAATATGGCGTAGCAAAAGTGTTATCTACCGCCAGCAGAATATTATGTTCTTTAGCAACTTTCGCGGCAGCTTTAATATCTATGATGTTCATCATGGGATTGGTAGGCGTTTCTACCCAGATCAATTTTGTGTTTTCTGTAATGTGATCTGCAATTTTATCTGCATTCTGCATTCCGATAAAATTGAATTTGAGTCCGAAATTTTCAAATATTTTAGTGAAAAGTCGGTAAGTACCTCCATACAGATCATTAGTAGAAATAATCTCATCTCCGGGTTTAAAAAGCTTCAAAACCGCGTCAATAGCGGCTAAACCTGAACCAAAAGCTAAACCGAATTCGCCATTCTCAATACTCGCCAGAGATTTCTCAAGCATTGCACGTGTAGGGTTTCCGCTGCGTGAATATTCAAAACCTTTATGCCCGCCGGGAGTGGTTTGTGAATACGTAGAAGTCTGGTAAATAGGAGGCATTACGCTGCCATAAGCAGGATCTGCATCGTGTTGACCTCCGTGAATAGTTTTGGTATTAAATTTCATATTTTAAATATTTTTGAGTCGCGCTCTATGCGTAAAAGTAATGAGTGGCCTGTGCATTTTCAAAAATGCTTGTACCTTTAGCCTATGTTTAACAAACCATTTTTTAGGCATTTTAGCCCGTTTTTAATCGCTTTTTTGGCGATTTTCACACAAAGTTGTGAGCAGGAGCCTGATTTGCAATTTACCCAAAAAACATACACAAACGCTTCACTTGAGGCATGTTCTACAGCTATGTGTCCTAAAATTGATATTCATATTTTAGAAGCTCAGGGCGAAAGTAAATTCAGCCAAATTATAAACGATACAATAACAAATCATGTTATCGCGGTTTTAAGCATGACGCCTGATGATGAAAAAAATCTGAAAAGCATAGAAGAAGCTCTTGATCAATTTATTTCCTCTTTTAGGCAATTTAAAGCCGATTTTGCCGAAACTTCTACCGATTATGAAGCAGACGTAGATGCTAATATTTCGTTAGAAACTGAAAATCTACTGTGCATTGCCGTAAAAAGTTACACCTACTTTGGCGGCGCTCACGGTTATGGCAGCGTTACCTATTTTAATTTTGATAAAAATGCTGAAAGCTATCTTACCGCTGACGAACTTATAAAAGATAAAAGCGCTGTTTTAAAAGAAGCCGAAGAACGCTTTAGAAAGCAACAGAAAATCCCTGCTGACGGCAACATAAATAGTACTGGCTACTTTTTTGAAGACGATAAGTTCATCCTTCCTAAAGACATAGGTTTTGATGATGAAAACCTGATACTACAGTATGATCCTTACGATGTGGCAGCTTATTCTGTAGGCCAGATAACGGTAAAAATTCCACTACCGGAAATCAAAGCGTATTTGCGTACTGATTTATAGCGCGGCATAAAGCGAGAATATATCCTAAATGTGTGCCCTCGTGGTAATTATTAAACGTGATCGCTTCTTCTACTGAGGTAATCACATTTCCTGTAGACAGTTTACGCTCTGTAAAAGTTTTAAAAACACCATTTTTATAATCAGCTCGAGTTTGCTCAACCGGAGCAAAGAGTAAACTTTTTACCTGATCAACTTCCGTCTGCGTCACATCTCTTTCGGGCTTGGTGCCGTTGCTGTAAAGTGGTATCAACTCTTGTGGAATGGTAGGTGTAAGCCCAGAAAGTTTGTAAGTAAGCAACTGCTGCACAACGATCGTGTGTGCGATATTCCAAAAAATATTATTATTGAAACCTGCAGGAACAGTGTTCAATTCTTCCAGAGAATGTGCATCGAGCAGACGTTCAAGACTCTGGCGATTCTTCAGCGTAACTTCAAAGGTAAAATCCATAGGCTTATTTTACCCAAAAGTAGGGATTTCGCCATAAAAGAGATTACTTTGTAGTACTAACATCAACTCGTTGTCGTGAAAAAAATCTATTACCTCTCAACCTGTGACACCTGTGCACGCATTATGCATGATTTAAAGTTGTCTTCTGCCTATCAAAAACAAGACATTAAACGTGATCCTATAACTGAAGAACAGCTGGAAGAGATGTTTAATCTAGCCGGCAGTTATGAAGCTTTATTTAGTAAGCGCGCAAAACTCTATAAGGAAAAAGGTTTAAAAGATCGCAAACTTACAGATGATGATATGGGCTCATTAATTCTAGGTCATTACACATTTTTAAAACGTCCCGTTATTATTAATAATGACAAAATCTTTATAGGAAACAGCAAAAAGACCATAGAAGCTGCTAAAGAATCTCTCAAGTAGAATAATGAACCCACGATTACTTGCTTTAATAGCGGCAACAGTCGCCAGCGCTATCTATGGTGTAAATCACACTATTGCAAAAGATCTCATGCCGTATCATATAAAACCTTTTGGGTTTATTTTATTGCGAGTATCAGGAGCTGCTCTTCTTTTCTGGATCATTAGTGCATTTTATAAAAGCGAAAAAGTAGATAAGCAGGATTACTTCCGGTTCTTAGGTTGCGCGTTTTTTGGAATGTGTATTAATATGCTGGCCTTTTTTAAAGGTCTCAGCCTGTCAACACCTATAAACAGCTCTGTTGTTGTTACGATGACGCCGGTGATCTTATTGGTTCTTTCGGTTATATTTTTAAGAGAGCGGGTGTCGTGGGTAAAAGTATTAGGAATTGGTCTGGGCTTTATAGGTGCGCTGGTGCTAATTTTATTTGGAGCACAGCATCAGAAGAATGCGCCTAATATCCCTTTTGGAAATCTTTTGCTTTTAGTAAATGCTTCAGCTTATGGTGTTTATCTTATTTTGGTAAAACCTCTTGTCGCAAAATATAATACCATTACTATGATGAAATGGTTCTTTTTGCTGGGCGTACTAATGAACCTACCGGTAAGTTTTGGAGAATTTGCAGAAGTGCATTGGGCAACTTTATCATTTGACGTAATCTGGAAGATGGGCTTTGTAATTGTAGGCACTACATTTATGACCTATCTTCTAAATCTGTATGCTTTAAAGACTCTTAAAACCTCAACGCTGGGCGCTTTTATCTACCTACAGCCGGTTATTGCGGCTTTATTCGCGATTTTTGTGGGTGCAGACAGGCTTACGCCGATAAGAATGATGGCTGCACTTTTAATCTTTACGGGAGTTTATTTATCTACGCGCACTAAACCTCTTCCTGATTAAGCTCAAGATCTTGCGGTCTTTTACCAAATTTACGCGTGTCTTCTTTCGTTAAAACTCTAAAATCATCAGTCTTTTCTAGTGAGGACAGGTTTTTAAAAAGTTCGTCAGGAAGTGCGGTGAGTTTGCGCTCTTTAAGATCTATCCACGCACCCATCATTTCGCATGAAGCGAAATTTCTACCTTTATGGTCGTAGAAGTTATGCATGAACTCAAAATACATTCCGTCTTCTGCCAGACCTTTTAATTGTAGAGAAACTTTTACCGGTTTACCAGCAAAAGCCTCTTTAAAATAATACATGTGCTCATAAAAAACCACGGGACCTATATTATGCTTTGCCATTTCTGCCTGGCCAAAACCATTTTCCATTAAAAAAGCCATACGGGTGTGGCTCATAAAGTTTATATAAGCACTGTTTGCAAGGTGTCTGTTTGCATCTATGTCGCTCCAGCGTATTTCAAATTCTTTAAAGTACATTGTGTAGTTTTTTGAGCAGTAAATTAATAACTTCAAAGCTAAGCTTCAGAGCACTAAACCGGTCTGAATTTTTTGAATTTTACCGCTAATTTTAGTTCAAAAATACATAAATTTACTGTGCATGCATAAGAAAAAGGAATGCAAACCAGTTCTTTCTTTAGCATAAAATAATTAAACAATGCCTGTAATTACTTCTCAATATAAAGCTCGCGGGGCATTTAAGAATACACATTTCTCTACCATTTATTCAGCTAAAATAAGACGGGTCTTTGGTGTTGATCAACAGCGAGAACGTATCTCTTTACCTGATGGTGATTTTATAGATATTGACTGGAGCTACTCAAAATCGGGTGAAAAGGCAACAAAAGTAGCCGTACTTTTTCACGGTCTTGAAGGCAATGCGCATCGCCCGTATATGCTGGGCACATCAAAAATTCTCAACAAAAAAGGATATGATTGTGTTGCCGTAAATCTGCGTGGTTGCAGTGGTAGTGATAATTTAAATTTTCGTTCATACCATTCTGGCGCAACAGAAGATGTTGATGCCGTCATGCAATATTTGCAAAAGGAGCACAAATATGCAGCAGTCTATCTTGTAGGTTTTAGCCTGGGCGGAAATCTCATTCTTAAATATCTGGGCGAAGAACGATGCCGCCCTAAAAATTTAGTCGCTGCTGTTGCTGTCTCAACACCGGTTCATTTGTACGGCTCTATGCTTAGACTCTCTGAGCCTGAGAACAGAATTTATCATTGGTCATTCTTAATGGATCTAAAGCATAAACTAAAAACGAAGATTCCGCAATTTCCAGATTATGTAAGCTTTGATGATTACAAGAAAATTGTAAATCTTCGCGCTTTTGATGAGATCTATACCGCGCCAGCCAATGGTTTTAAAGACGCACTTGATTACTATACGCAGAGCAGCAGCCTTAATTTTCTTCCACAAATAAAAGTGCCCACGCTTCTTCTTAACGCTGCAAATGACACATTTCTTGACGATGAATGTTTCCCGTATGCTTTCGCGAAAGCAAATAAAAACCTAAACCTTGAGGTGCCTAAATATGGCGGTCATGTAGGCTTTTTTGCTAAAGACAACATCTATTATAATGAACGCAGAACCTTAAAGTTTTTTGAAGAAAAAAGCTAGGCGTTGCAGCACTGTTTTATCTTGTGTATATTTAGAGCATTATTCAAAAAATCATTATGAAGACAATAAAATCGATTGCCCTATTTGCGCTTGCTCTAACTCTTGTTAATTGTGGAGAAGGCGAGAAAAAACAAGAAAAAGAACAGGTAAAACTAGGCACATCTACGCCAGAAGCAGATTCTTCTGCAGAGGAGACGAGTCAAAACGAAGTGCTTTTACTGGCGACAGACCAAATGCGTTTTGATAAAAATGAGATACGCGTAAAAGCCGGCGAAAAAGTAACGCTTACATTGCGTCACACAGGTAAACAGCCTGTGGAAGTAATGGGGCACAATTTTGTACTCTTAGCTCAGGGAACAGATATACCAACTTTTGCAGGCAGTGCGGCTTCTGCTCGTGATAACGATTATATCCCAGAAGGTACTGATGCCGTTATCGTACATACAAAGTTGCTAGGTGGCGGTCAGGAAGACACTATAGAATTTGATGCTCCAGAACCAGGAACATATGATTTTATTTGCAGCTTCCCCGGTCACTATAGCTTGATGAAAGGTAAATTTATCGTTGAGTAAATATCTTTAGCATAACACAATTTTAACTACCTCTACGGCATACTAATTTTGCCGTAGAGTCTTTTTTTTAAACACCTCCCTCCCATGTTCATCAGAAAAACACTCTTTTTAGCTACAATTTCAGCCAGTATCCTTTTTAGTTGTAACAATACTCAATCGATTGAGAAAAAAGCTGTACATGAAAATATAGAGAGTGAATTCCCACAGAAAGCGCTTAACCCTATAGATCGTTACGGGCAATTACTGGTAGATGTACAAATGAGTGAGGTATTTCCTGACGGAAAAACTTTTGTAGATGCAGAGCCTAAATTTCCTGCGAAAGAAATTCTGGAGAAATACAATGATCAAAAAAATGAACCTGATTTTGGCTTACGTGAATTTATACTCGCAAACTTTACCATGCCGGAAGCCCCAACAGGTAATTTTGTGACAGACACTACACGCACAACTGCAGAGCATATTAATGAGCTTTGGCCTTATCTCAAGAGAGATGCAGATGAGGTTGAACCCGGTACACGTATCGCTTTGCCTAATCCCTACATTGTGCCCGGCGGGAGGTTTAGAGAAGTGTATTATTGGGATTCTTATTTTATACTTCTTGGACTAAAAGAGGCAGGAGAAACAGAACTTATCGAGAATATCCTAGACAATTTTGCATTCCAGATCAATACGATTGGTTTCATTCCTAACGGAAACCGCACCTATTATTTGGGTCGCTCTCAACCACCTTTCTTTGCCGAAATGGTAAATCTTCTTGCTGAAATTAAAGGCGAAAAGGAAACATTGCTCAAATATCACGATGCGCTCGAAAAGGAATATAAATTCTGGATGAAAGGCACTGATGACATGGGTGATCTCGTCGCCAATAATCGCGTGGTAAAAGTAAACGATAGCACTTTTTTAAACCGTTATTACAGCAATACACAAACACCAAGAGCCGAAAGCTTTAAGGAAGATATAAATACCGCTCAAAAGGCGAAAAACAGACCAGCTAAGGAAGTTTATCTAAATATAAGCGCAGCTTGCGAAAGCGGGTGGGATTTTAGCAGCCGTTGGTTTGCAGATCCTAATGATCTGGCCACTATACGCACTACAGAAGTTGTGCCGGTAGACCTCAACAGCCTTATGTACAATCTTGAAATTACACTGGCAAAAGCGCGTGAGTATGCAGACGACAAAACCGGCGCTGACGAACTAAAATCGGCTGCAAACAGGAGAAAATCGGCAATAAACACCTATTTATGGGATGCTGAAAATAAGGTTTACAAAGATTATTTATTCAAAGAAAATGCTCTTTCTGAGACTTTATCGTTGGCGATGGTTTACCCGTTGTATTTTAATATAGCATCACCAGAACAGGCAGACGCTATTGCGAAAGAATTAGAAACCGACTTTCTAAAACCCGGCGGATTAGTAACTACTTTAAACGATAACGGACAGCAATGGGACAGCCCTAATGGGTGGCCGCCACATCAATGGCTTGCCATACGCGGACTGGAAAAATATGGTGATACTGATCTGGCCAACTCTATTAAAACAAGATGGCTAAGGCTTAATGATCAGGTCTATAAAAGAACCGGAAAAATGCTTGAAAAATACAATGTGACAGACACAACTCTTGTTGCCGGGGGCGGTGAATATCCTACCCAGGATGGTTTTGGCTGGACTAACGGGGTTTATCTGGATTTAAAGGATAATGAGTAGCAGAATAAGTCAATAAGGAAAACTTATTCTGAAATATGGACGCTTTTTTTATTTCCTTTATTTCCTTTTATCTTTTCCCTTTTACCAATCAGATCGTATTTGTTGATTAAGATATCTGTAGGTATGCCCAGCTGAGTATTAATTGAACGTATGTGATTAATAGAAAGACCTCTTTGTAAATTTAAAATTTCTGAAGCATGGCTCATACTCCCGATTATGCGGCCAAAATCTGCTCTTTTAAAATTCATCTGTTCCATTTGAAATTTAATGGCACTTACTGGGTGTGGCTCCGGAAAAGGTTCTTCATGTTTCTCTTCATAATTTTTGACTAAAAGCAATAATAATTCAAATTCATCACCTTCATCACTCTGCGGATCAGCGTTTGCCAACTCACGCATACGGGATATCGCTGCCTCATATTCCGCCTCTGATTTTAATATTTTAGCTTTCATCATTTTAAATTTTTGATTTGTTCTTCAGTCAATTTACTGTACTCTGCATGAGAACCAACCCACAATACAAAAACTGTTTTAAATTGATAAACCATATGTGTTATTAAGCGATAATGATTTCCATTAATATTGAAAATAGTGATGCCCCCGCCTAAAGTATCTGCACTTACAAAAGTCTTTTTAAGATCATGAAAACTGTTGTAATCACTTTTGCTCGTTAATGCATACCAATTAATCAAACCTTCTTTTGATTGTGCATTTTTTTCGTAGTAAGCTTTTAATTTTCTCTTGCTAATGACATTCATTATCAACAAATGTACGTTTTATTCCCGTATTGGGAATGTTTAGCCTATATAAAATTTATCAGTTAATCATCAAAACTATCACACTCTACATAAGCATTAATAACCGCTTGTTCTCCTTCTTTACCTTTTATGGAATTGCCGTGTTCCATACCTAAAATGCCTTTGTAGCCTTTGTTATAAATGTATTTAAATATGTTCTTATAATTGATCTCGCCGGTTGTAGGTTCATTTCTGCCGGGATTATCACCTATCTGAAAATAAGCGATTTCATCCCAAGCCTGCTCCATATTGGGTATTAAATTTCCCTCCTGAATCTGTTGATGATAAATATCAAAAAGTATTTTACAAGATGTACTGTCAACAGCTTTGCAAATCAGATATGCCTGTGGTGATTGCTTAAGAAAAAGTCCCGGGTGATTGTGAAAATTCAACGGTTCCAGAACCATGGTTATTTCGTGTGGCTCAAGTAAAGCAGAAGCTTGTTTTAAACTTTCGATCACATTTGCAGTCTGGTAATCTGCATTTTGAGAAAGATCTACATAACCCGGCACTACAGTCATGTATTTTGCATTTACGCGCTTAGCTACTTCAATAGATTGTTTTATTTCGCCCAGAAATTCGTCTCGCCAATCTTGTTTTCCGCTGGTGAGATTAGGTTCTGTCCAGTAGATTTTATGAGCAACAAAAACGCCCATGGTAATATTGCGATTTTCCATCACGGAAGCCATTTTCTTTTGTAACTCTACCGGGCGAGTGCGCATATCATTATCTTCAAAAGCTGTAAAACCCTGATCTGCCATAAAATTGAGTTGGTCTATAGGATCTTTTCCAGCCATATTTTCAAACATTCCTAAATGCGGCGCATATTGCAGATTAAAGCTATTTTTTGCTCTATATTCCCGATTTTGAGCCTCTGCAAGCAGGTTTTGACCACCTAAAGCCAAAAAGGAGCCGCTAAGAGCTCCTTTTTGTATAAATTTTCTTCTGTTCATGAAGCTAATTTTATTCTATAATGACATGGCTTTACCATTTCCGGCTTCAGAGAAAGGAACACATCCTTTTTGAGCACCTGGGATTGGGTCATACCACATTACATTCTCTCCTATTTCCTCACTATTCTTCCATGCCCAGATAGCAAGTTCACGCACTGAAGTTAAATAACCATAAGAACCTGCATCTGTGTCGAGATCAAGCTCTGGATTTTCAGGATCTTGTTTCGCCGTAAGGCGCTCCATAAAATCTTTTCTGTCTGCCGGAGCAGCCTTTAGATATTTAGCAACAACTTCTTCATATTCTGCAGGCTCACCTTCTACAGCTTCCTTGTCATATGTACTTTTAAAATTTAAAGAAAAAGCATTTGCTCCCGCCTTAAATTCCTGTTGTTCATCAGACTCTGCCACCTCATTCATATAACTA
Source organism: Leeuwenhoekiella sp. A16 (assembly GCF_047946675.1). Classification (GTDB taxonomy): domain Bacteria; phylum Bacteroidota; class Bacteroidia; order Flavobacteriales; family Flavobacteriaceae; genus Leeuwenhoekiella. The sequence continues at coordinate 1,852,885 of NZ_CP172313.1, read as the reverse complement.
TCTATAAACTGAGCAATGTTAAGATCGTTAGCTCCCGGAGTATCTGTTTTAGGGATAATAACATCTAGAACCTGCTTTAAAATATAACCATTGTTTGCGGTAAGAAAAACGGGCTCCCACTCCATTGCAGGATCGCTTTTGCAACTCTGTAAAAGACTGAACAAAGATGGTGCAGCCACCATATATCCTGCTCCAAGTCCTAAATTTTTTAATACTTGTCTTCTTTTCATAGTTAAGCGTTTTTACCGTTCTTTAATTGTTCTGCTGCATGCGCTGCTGCACGTGCTGTAAATGCCATATAGGTTAATGACGGATTCACGCAACTTGCTGATGTCATAAAAGCACCATCTGTTACATATACATTAGGCACACCGTGAACCTGGTTATTTTCATTTACAACAGATGTTTTAGGATCGCTTCCCATACGGGCAGTACCCATCTCGTGAATACCTAATCCCGGAGCTCCCGGTCTGTCATGACCCTGAACATCTTTAAATCCTGCTTTTGTAAGCATGTCAACAGCTTGTTGCACCATGTCTTTACGCATTTCCCATTCGTTTTCTTTCCACTCTGCATCAAAAGTCACGGTAGGCAGACCCCATTTATCAAGCTTGTCATAATCAAGGGTCATTTTGTTCTCATGATAAGGAAGGCATTCGCCAAAACCGGTAAGGCCAATTCTCCATCCTCCTGGTTCTGTAACGGCTTCTTTCAATTCTTTACCGTAAGCAAGTTCTGCTACAGACTCAGACCAATCTTCACGACTCGCGCCTCCCTGATAACCGTATCCGCGTTTAAAATTCTCCTGATCTGTATCTCCGCCTATATTTCTAAAACGAGGAATGTATAAACCATTAGGTCTTCTTCCTTTATAATAACGGTCTTCAAAACCATCATAACTACCTGAAGCGCCTGCCTGAAAATGGTGGTCCATGATATTATGACCTAATTCACCACTATCATTACCCATACCATCAGGAAATCTGTCAGACTTAGACTGCATAAGTATAGATGCCGAAGCAATAGCTGAAGCACATAAGAAGATAACTTTAGCTTTAAACTCTAACTTCTCTGAAGTTTCTGTATCAATAACTCTTACACCTGTTGCCTTACCTGTAGCTTCATCATACATAACCTCGTGTACAGTGCTAAACGGTCTAAGGGTCATATTACCCGTGCGTTCTGCTGCAGGTAAAGTAGATGAGTTACTACTAAAGTAAGCCCCAAAAGGACACCCTCGTGCACAACGGTTTCTAAACTGGCAACTTGAGCGACCTTCAAAGGTTTTAGTGCTGGTAATATGCGCTACACGACCTATTGTAAGTAGACGGTCTTTGTAATTCTGCGCCATATTCTTTTTAAGATGGTCTTCCACACAATTAAGTTCCATAGGTGGACCAAACTTTCCATCAGGTAATTGAGGCAGACCTAGTGTCTCGCCACTTACTCCTATAAATTCTTCAACCTTATCATACCATGGCGCTATATCTTTGTAGCGCACTGGCCAGTCAATTGCAATACCTTCTCTTTTGTTTGCTCCAAAATCGATATCGCTAAGGCGATAACTCTGTCTTCCCCACATAAGTGAACGCCCGCCTACATGATACCCACGCATCCAGTCAAAACGTTTAGTCTCATTATAGGGGTGCTCAAGATCATTTACAAAAAAATGTCGTGTCGCCTCATTTGTGGTGTAACCTGTACGGGATTGCTTAAGTTGTTTTGCTTTTTCTTCTCGAGGTAATTCTCCTTTAAATTTAAAATCCCAGGGATCCATATTCATTGTAGGATAATCGTCAATGTGTTTTACCATTCTTCCTCGTTCAAGAACAAGAGTCTTAAGGCCTTTTTCACATAATTCCTTAGCAGCCCAACCGCCACTAATTCCTGTACCTACCACAATGGCATCGTACATTTCTTCTGGTTTTGTTATATTCACGTTATATTAGATTTTTAATAAATAATCGAACCGAATGCTATCAAATATATAAATTCTAAGTTATTTTTTCTGTAATATAAAAAAAGTATAAATTAGAGATTCATGATTCTTTACAACCAAACCCCGACGAAAACGTTTGAGTTCGTCCTATTTAACTTTTTTAAAAAATGAAAATTAATGTTTTAACTGCTGTAATTGGCGTTTTATTATGTTTTTCTTGTAAGAATGCTAAAAAAGAAACAGCCCCAATAACAGAAAATCCTACAACACAAACAACCACTTCACCTACTTTTTTCAAATTATCTTTAGCAGAATGGTCCTACAGCGGCCCGATTCACTCCGGTAAAATGGATCCCATGGATTTTGCTCAAAAAGCGAGCGAAGTGGGTTTTGAAGCCGTTGAATATGTAAGTCAATTATACACTCCAATAATGGAAAAATATGGAGATACTAAAACAGCCATGGACTCACTTTTGCCAGCGCTTAAAGCGAAAAGTACCGAATATGGCATAAAAAACCTCCTTATTATGGTAGATAACGAAGGTGCACTCGCCGCAAAAACAGAAGCAGATCGTGATGCTGCTGTAGAAAATCATAAAAAATGGGTAGATGCAGCTGCTTATCTGGGCTGTCATTCTATACGTGTAAATCTATTTGGTGCCGAAGATGAAGAAAGCTGGAAACAAGGCGCGATAGATGGTTTATCAAAATTGACTGACTATGCCGCCACTAAAAACATTAATGTTCTTGTAGAAAACCATGGCGGTTTCTCTTCTAATGCACCACTTCTAATGGAAGTTATAAATGGGGTAAACAAAGAAAATTGCGGTACACTGCCAGACTTTGGCAACTTCTGCTTAAAAAGAGAAGGTGGCGCTATGTGGAATGCGCCCTGCATAGAAGAGTATCCTGTATATCAAGGCATTGAAGAACTTATGCCTAAAGCTATGGATGTAAGTGCTAAATCATATAATTTTGATGAGCAAGGGCAGGAGACACAACTGGATTTTAAAAGAATTTTACAGATCGTAAAAGACGCAGGCTACACAGGTTATGTAGGTGTTGAGTATGAAGGAGATATGCAAGACCCTGATAAGGGCATACAATTAACAAAAGAACTATTAATTTCAGCATCTCAAAATTTAAAATAATCTAATGAAAAACTTTACCCGTATTCAGCTTTCTCTAATGATGTTTCTCGAATTCTTCATTTGGGGAGGCTGGTTTGTTACCTTAGGCACTTTTTTAGGGAACAACCTTAATGCCAGCGCTTCTGAAAGTGCAATGGCTTTCTCTACACAATCCTGGGGAGCTATTATCGCTCCTTTTATTATAGGTCTAATTGCAGACCGCTATTTTAATGCAGAACGTATTTTAGGTTTTCTCCACATAGTAGGAGCTATTTTGATGTATCAAATGGCAAATGCAGATGACTTTTCTGCTTTCTATCCTTACGTTTTAGGATATATGATCGCTTACATGCCAACATTAGCTCTAGTAAATTCGGTTGCATTTAGACAATTAAAAGATCCTGCAAAAGAGTTTTCGTTTATACGTGTGTTTGGTACCATAGGGTGGATAGTGGCAGGTTTTGTTATCAGCTTTGTATTTAGCTGGGACAGTACAGCAAACATTGGTAAAGGCATGCTTGCTAACACGTTTCTTATGACTGCTATTGCTTCAGCCGTTTTAGGTGTTTTCAGTTTTACCTTACCTAAAACTCCACCTATCGCGCGAGCTGCCGGTGAAAAACAAAGTCTTACAGAGATTCTGGGTCTTGATGCCCTTACCCTTTTAAAAGACAGAAATTTTCTGGTATTTTTCGCTTCATCAATATTAATCTGTATACCACTAGCTTTTTATTATCAGAATTTGAGTCCCTTTCTAACCGAAATAGGCATGGAAAATTCAACTGCAAAAGCTGCATTAGGTCAGGTATCTGAGGTTCTTTTCATGCTACTTCTTCCATTTTTCTTCAAGCGTTTTGGTATAAAATGGACATTGATCTTTGGTATGGCCGCGTGGGCAATTAGATATTTACTATTTGCTTATGGTAATGCAGACGAGCTTGTATTTATGCTACTTATAGGTATCGCCTTACACGGTCTTTGTTATGACTTTTTCTTTGTTTCAGGGCAGATATATACAGACAGTAAAGCGGGAGAAAAATTTAAAAGCTCAGCACAGGGATTGATAACGCTTGCAACGTATGGAGTAGGTATGTTAATAGGATTCTCTGTTGCAGGTAAAATAACAGATAGCAATATCTTAAGTGAAGGAAAACATGACTGGACAGGTATATGGACATTCCCAGTCATATTTGCGGTTGTAGTAATGATACTTTTTGCCGTATTTTTTAAGAACGAAAAAGTAGAAGCCAAAAATTTATAACATGAAGAAATTAAAAATGGGAATGGTAGGCGGTGGCCTGGGATCTTTTATAGGCGATGTACACCGTAAAGCAGCCTCAATAGATAATATGATAGAACTGGTGTGCGGTGCCTTTAGCAGCAGTGCAGAAAAAAGTATCGCTTCCGCGAAAGACCTTGGTATTTCAAGTTCGCGCGCATACGGCAGTTATCAGGAAATGATAGAGAAAGAACAAGAGTTGCCAGAAGATGAGCGCATGGATTTTGTTTCTATCGTTACTCCTAATCACATGCACTTTCCGCCGGCAAAAATGGCTCTTGAAAATGGCTTTCACGTAATATGCGATAAACCGGTAACGCTTACGCTTGAAGAGGCTGTAGAACTTGAGAAAGTAGCGAGTGCTTCAGGTAAAGTATTTGCACTTACCCATAACTATACAGGTTACCCAATGGTAAAGCAGGCTAAAGAAATGATAGCACGCGGTGATCTGGGAGATATAAGAAAAGTTAATGTACAATATTTACAGGGCTGGCTTTCTACAGCAGTAGAAAAGACTGAAAATAAACAGGCATCGTGGAGAGTTGACCCTAAAAAATCTGGTATTGGTGGTGCTTTAGGCGATATTGGCACCCACGCAGAGAATCTTGCAGAATACATTACCGGCCTTCAGTTAGAAGAGCTTGCAGCAGATCTTACTGCTTTTGGTGATGGCCGTACACTTGATGATGATGGCAATGTGCTTCTTCGTTTTACAGGTGGTGCAAAAGGCACACTTACGATCTCTCAAATAGCAACCGGAGAAGAAAACAATTTAGCCATTCGCGTTTACGGGACTAAAGGAAGCGTTTTCTGGCAACAGGAAAATCCTAATGAGCTAACTGCTCTCTGGCTTGATAAACCAAAACAAATATACACACCAGGCGGAAACGGCACGTATGAAGCATCTTCATCTTATACACGCGTACCTCCCGGTCACCCAGAAGGCTATCTTGAAGGCTTTGCCACTATTTACAGAAGTTTCGCTAAAGAATTAAACAGCGTAAAAGCTGGCGAAAAACCATCTAAAAAGTACGATTTTCCTACTGTTTCAGACGGTTTACGTGGCATGCGTTTTATATATGCTGCGGTAGCATCAAGTGATAATAACGCTGCCTGGGTAAGCTTAAAGAACTAATTGTATAAATTGTATAATGAGTTGCCACGAAGTTTTAAGGCAATTAAAACCAATAACATATGAAGACTATTAAAGGTCCAGCTGTCTTTCTCGCACAGTTTATGGACGATAAAGAACCTTTTAATTCACTTGACGGGATGTGCCAGTGGGCGAGCGATCTTGGCTATAAAGGTATACAAATACCAACTTGGGAAACCAGATTAATAGACGTCACCAAGGCAGGAGAAAGCAAAACCTATTGTGATGAGTTAAAAGGCAAAGTTGAAAGCTACGGTTTACAAATAACTGAGCTTTGTACACATCTTCAGGGTCAGCTAGTGGCGGTTCACCCGGCTTATGACCTGATGTTTGATAATTTTGCTCCTGATGATTGCAAAAATAATCCAAAAAAACGCACAGAATGGGCCGTAAATCAGCTTAAAAGTGCTGCAAAAGCAAGTAGAAATTTAGGCTTAGACGTTCATGGTACTTTTAGCGGAGCTCTGCTTTGGCACACATTTCATCCCTGGCCGCAAAGACCTCCCGGACTCGTAGATCTTGGTTTTAAAGAACTGGCCAACCGATGGACACCTATTCTAAATGCTTTTGATGAGCAAGGTGTTGATGTTTGTTACGAAGTTCACCCAGGTGAAGATATTCATGACGGTGTAACTTTTGAAAGATTTCGCGAAGCTACAGGTAATCATAAGCGCGTTAATATTCTTTATGATCCTAGTCATTTTGTACTTCAGCAATTAGATTATGTGGAATATATAGACAACTACCACGAGTTTATAAAAATGTTTCATGTAAAGGATTCAGAATTTAATCCTACCGGAAAAAAAGGAGTTTTTGGTGGGTACGGTGATTGGATCGATCGTGCAGGGCGCTACCGCTCTCCCGGTGATGGTCAAATTGATTTTAAAACAATCTTTACAAAATTAACTGAATATAACTGCGACGTATGGGCCGTGATGGAGTGGGAATGTTGTATAAAATCTCCGGAGCAAGGAGCTCGTGAAGGAGCACCATTTATCGCAAGTCACATAATTGAGGCTACTGAAAAAGCATTTGATGATTTTGCTGGTGCAGAAGTTGATGAAGATAAACTAAAACGAATATTAGGAATTAAATAACCATACCATGAAAAAACAAATTGTTACAATTCTGGCTCTTGCTGCAATGACCATAAGCTGCAAGGAAAAACAGAATTCAGAAAACGAAGTTGCAGATGAGACTTCTATGACCACAACTACCGAAGAATCTCAGGATGCTGAATGGACTACGCTCTTTGACGGTGAAAATATGGATCAATGGCACAGTTATAACGGCGATTCAATTTCCAGTCAATGGCAAATAGAAGGTGATGCGCTGGTTCTTACTCCCGCCGAAGGACGAGAGCATGCAGAAAACCTGGTTAGCAATGAAGATTATACAGATTTTATTCTTTCGTTAGACTGGAAAATCTCTGAAGCCGGAAATAGCGGTATTATGTGGGGAGTAAAAGAAGATGAAAAATATCATGAGCCTTATTTAACAGGACCTGAAATTCAAATTATAGATAATGAGCGTCATCCAGATGCTAAAAATGGTAAATCGCATCAGTCAGGTGCTTTATATGATATGCTCCCTCCTACAGAGGATGTAGCAAAACCAGCTGGTGAATGGAACACATGTGTCATTAAAATCGACCACGCTAATAATGAAGGATCTGTAACTCTTAACGGTGTTCAGGTTGTTGAATTTCCTGTAGAAGGAAACGAATGGAACACAATGGTTTCTAATTCAAAATTTGCAGACTGGGAAGCTTTTGGCAAAGCCCAGACTGGTGCAATTGCTCTACAAGACCACGGCAATCAAGTTTCTTTTAAGAATATTAAAATAAAAAAACTTTAACTTATGATACGTAATTTTATACCTCTTGTTGCCCTTGGTTTACTAGTTTCCTGTAATGACATGAATAAAGAATCAAGCGAGGACAGCGAGATGCAAACTACAGCTACAGATTCTGTTTCAACTCAGCCAGAAGAAGAAATAACAGATCCGGAAGCAACAGAATTCTGGGATCCTGAGCCTGCAGTAGTTTCTTTCGATAAGAACAACATACCATCAGACGCTATTGTTTTATTTAATGGTGAGAATCTTGACGCCTGGAAGAGTGTTACAGACACAACAGCTGCTGCGCCTTGGACTATCAATAGCGATGGTTCTTTCACCGTTAAAGCTCAAAGTGGTGATATCGAGACCAAAGAAAGTTTTGGTGACATGCAGTTGCATATAGAATGGCGTGCACCACAAGAAGTTGTAGGTGAAAGCCAGGGACGCGGTAACAGCGGTATCTTTCTTCAAAAGAAATATGAAGTGCAGGTGCTAGATAGTTACGACAACCGCACTTATTCTAACGGACAGGCAAGTTCTATTTATAAGCAATCTGTACCACTTGTAAACGCGACTAAACCGACTAGTGAATGGCAAACCTATGATATCATTTATCATCAACCTCATTTTGACGGTGACGGCAATAAAACGCAAGCCGCTACTGTAACGGTTATTCATAATGGTGTGGTTACACAAGACCATACAGAAATACAAGGAACAACAGAATATATAGGTCATCCTAAAAACATACCACATGGTGAAGCACCTATTGAATTACAAGATCACGGCAATCCTGTGAGCTATCGTAATATCTGGGTAAGAAAACTATAATTATTGCCTAAAAATTTAGAGAAGTTGCAACAAAAGAGATAGGAAAGCTTCAGATATAGTTTTCCTATCTTTGCGACTTTAAATCTAAGTATGATCAAATCAATGACAGGCTTCGGGAAATCTGTTTCCCAGTTACCTTCTAAGAAAATTACAATTGAGGTTAAATCTCTTAACAGTAAAAATCTGGACCTCAATACCAGAATTCCCTCCTTTTATCGCGAAAAAGAACTTGAACTACGCAACATAGTTGCAAAATCGCTTGAGCGCGGCAAAATAGATCTTAGCTTGTATGTTGAGTTAAACGGGCAGGAAACGAGCACTGCTATAAATGAAGCTGTGGTTAAAGAATATATCAGGCAATTAAGCCTTGTTGTAGATGGCGACCCTACTGAATTACTTAAAATGGCAATTCGCATGCCAGATGCCTTAAAAACCGAAAGAGACGAGATAGACGATCAGGAATATGAAGCCATCTTAAAAGGCATTGATGAAGCTCTAGGCGCCATTAACGATTACAGAGAAGACGAAGGCCGGGTTCTAAAAGAAGATTTTCAGCTTAGAGTTAAAAACATAGAAGAATATCTTGAAGAAGTTATCGCTATAGATCCTCAGCGCATAGAAAGCGTTCGCGAAAGATTAAACAAAGCAGTAAATGATCTTAAAGCAGAAGTAGATCCTAATCGTTTTGAACAGGAACTTACTTACTATCTTGAGAAATACGACATAACTGAAGAGAAAGTAAGATTAAAAAATCACCTTGACTATTTCACAAAATCACTCAATTCATCAGATTCTAACGGCAAAAAACTGGCTTTTATAAGTCAGGAAATAGGTCGTGAGATAAATACCATAGGCTCAAAATCTAATTATGCCCCTATGCAACAGGTTGTAGTGCGCATGAAAGATGAACTTGAGAAAATCAAGGAACAACTTTTAAACGTGCTTTGATGAAAGAAGAAGGTAAACTCATTGTTTTTTCGGCGCCTTCCGGAAGTGGAAAAACCACCATTGTAAGGCATTTATTAAGTAAAGAAGACCTAAAACTTGACTTCAGTATTTCGGCCACATCAAGAGAACCACGCGGTCACGAGAAAGACGGAGTAGATTACTACTATTTAACACTTGAAGAATTTAAGCGTCGTATTAAGAATGACGAGTTTCTGGAGTGGGAAGAAGTTTACAGAGACAATTTTTACGGCACCTTAAAAAGTGAAGTAGAACGCATCTGGAAGAAGAACCGCCACGTAATTTTTGATATTGACGTTGTAGGCGGTCTTGATATTAAAAAATTATATCCAGAGCGTACACTAGCTGTTTTTGTAAAACCACCTAGTATTGAAGAGTTAAAAATACGGCTGAAGAAACGCAAAACAGAAAGTGATGATCGTATAAATATGCGCATTGCTAAAGCAAGCGTTGAGCTGGCAACCGCACCGCAATTTGATTATATTATTGAAAATAACGATCTCAATACCGCTTTAGCAGAAGCTTACCAGCTCGTTTCTGATTTTGTAAATCAGTAAAAAGACTGGAAAAATCGGACAAAAAGCAATGAAAATCGGGCTTTATTTTGGCACTTTTAATCCTATTCATATAGGGCATCTTATAATTGCAAATCACCTGGCCGAATACAGCAATCTTGATAAGATCTGGCTAGTGATAACTCCGCATAATCCATTTAAGAAAAAGAATTCGCTTTTAGACAACCTTCACCGCTATCAACTTGTACAGCGTGCTATAGAGGATTATCCTAAACTAGAAGCGAGCACCATTGAGTTTGATCTACCCCAGCCTAATTATACAGTAAACACGTTAGCGCACCTTCAGGAAAAATATCCTGATTATGAATTTTGTTTAATCATGGGAGAAGACAATCTAAAAAGTCTTCATAAGTGGAAAAATTACGAGACGATTATAGACAATCACGAAATTTACGTTTATCCGAGAATATCAAATTCACAAGTTCCTGATCAATTTAAAGATCATTCAAAAATTCATGTTATTGACGCGCCAGTTGTCGAGATCTCTTCAACGTTTATACGAAAAGCAGTTAAGGCTAACAAAAACTGCCAGCCGCTATTGCCTCGAGAGGTTTGGCAATATATTGACGAGATGAATTTTTACAGATAACAGAAAATAAAAAAACCATTTACAGATAACAAATACCCGTAAATGGCCTTACAGAGGGAAAAAAATTTTAACCTTCTATACGAGGAATACGCAGAACTTGCCCCGGATAAATCTTATCAGGATCTGTAAGCATAGGCTTATTAGCTTCAAATATTACGGGATATTTCATTGCATTACTGTAATATTTCTTTGCAATCTTGCTTAATGTATCACCAGATACTACAGTGTGAAACTGTGCCTCCGGCTCACTGTGATCAACTTCCATACGGTCATCTACCTGGGCAATCCCATTAGTATTACCCACAACAAGTACCACTTTCTCTTTTGTAGATTGATCTTTTGCTTTACCTGTTATTGTAGCTGTCTCTCCTGCTATGCTTATTTTAAGATTTTCCACTTCAAGTGAAAGATCGTGCACTGTCTCTTCAAGAGAAGACGCTGCTTTTTTATTTGCTTCTTCTATAGCTGCAGATTTATCAGCTGCTTCTTCTGCATCTGTTTTACCAATACCAAAGACTTTTGCCCCGGCGTTCTTAATAAATGAAAATAATCCCATTGTTCTATTTTTTTTGGTTATTGTTAATTATTGAAATGTGAATTTACGAAATAAACAATAGGCTGTAATTAATCCATTTTTAAATCTATCTTAATCTTTGAAAGCTCAAATCACGCCGATTAAAGGTTTAAAAGTAATCTGTTCAAAAAATTTAAGTATTATATAATAAAGAAACCGCCCCATCAGATTTACTCTGTCAGAGCGGCTTCAACTAACTAACCAACCAAAAAAATCAACTAAATTATTGCTGCCTTCACAGCTTTATACTTTTAATTTGTTTATCTATTACAGACTGTTTTTCTCTCTTTTTACCAGCCTCTGCTGTTTTATAAGCTATGTATCCTCTTCCGCGAAAGCGATACTCTGTTCCTGATGCAGGTTGATATAATGAGATCGTATTGTCATCTAGTACTCTAAGTTCAAAAAACTCCCCGCTGAAATAATCATAATCGAGACTGAGATATTTTAGATCAGGATTGCCGGTTACATTTTCTACTTCATAGATGCCATTATAATCCCAATATACATGTTCAATTGCCGTGCCATTATAATCTTGTGAACTCTTAAAATTTCCTCTACCGCCGGCAGGAAGAAATTGCAGATAATTCTCTTCATCAAATTCATTCACAGCACCTTCTACACTGGTATACACCTTTTCCCATGCTGCATATTCCTGCAGAAAGTAATGAATGTTGTCATAAAACAAACGATCATAATTAAAAGTGTGGCGTTGATAGCCCTTAAGTATGTAAGACGTGCGTGTACTACGGTTATAAAGTTCAATAGAATTGCCGGCTAAAATACTGACCTCAAAGGTGTAAAAACCGTCTAAATCATGGCTAATATCAAGATCACTGCTAAAGGTATCATAGTACCCTACGCCTATACCGTAACCGTCGCCCTGGTTACCTATACCCACTAGATTGTTGTTTGCATAAACATCGCCATTATCAAAAGACAGAGTAAATGCCTTCTCCATAAATGGAATACCACCATTACCAGATGTTCTTTCTATATCAACATACCAAAGTTCATAGTCATTGAGCACCTCATCTAAAGATACAGCCGCAGGTAGTTCTTCATTCTCTACATAAATACCTGATTCACAAGAGGTATACACCTGTACTAAAACGGTGAATATTAAAAGTAGTTTTACAGTTTTCATAAGCTTTATGTATTACGGTTCATTTTTGGGAAACCAAAACGCATGCCACAAAAACAATAGTGCTGAAAACCAATATTTTACACACCGGATAAATTTGGTTATTTTTGAAAACTATTAGGAATGATGTAATATATGGCCATAAAATTTGGTGTTATAGGTGGAGGCAGCTGGGCTACCGCAATTGTAAAAATGCTGTGTGAGAATCTCGATGAGGTAGGCTGGTATATGCGCAGCGTATATGCACTTGAGCATATAAAGAAAGAACAGCATAATCCTAATTATTTAAGTGCCGTAGAATTTGATACAGAGCAATTAAAACTGAGCAATGATATTAATGAGATCATTGACTATGCAGATTATCTCATTTTTGCTATTCCTTCTGCTTTTGTAAGTGAAGAACTTAAAAAAGTAAACAATTCCCTTGAAGATAAAATCATTTTCTCTGCCATTAAAGGCATAGTTCCTGAAACCGGGAAAATTGTAGGAGAGCATTTTCATGAAGTTTATAATATCCCTTTTGAGAACATAGGTGTAATTACCGGGCCATGCCATGCAGAAGAGGTTGCCCTTGAGCGCCTGTCTTATCTTACCATTGCCTGTGCAGATGAAGAGAAAGCCAGAATAATGGCAAAACACCTCAACAGCGATTACATAAAAACCACAATTAGCGACGACACCATAGGTACAGAATATGCCGCTATGCTTAAAAATATCTATGCTATAGCAGCCGGTATTGCACACGGGTTGGGTTATGGTGATAACTTTCAAAGCGTGTTGATGAGTAATGCTATACGTGAAATGAAAAAGTTCATCAAGAATGTGCACAAAATGAAACGTAATATCAATGATTCTGCCTACCTGGGGGATCTATTGGTTACAGGATATTCAGTTTTTAGCCGTAACCGCATGTTTGGTAATATGATAGGCAAGGGTTACACGGTAAAAAGTGCGCAGATGGAGATGAGCATGATTGCAGAAGGTTATTATGCAGCTGCCAGTGCTTATCGCATTTATAAAGACTGCGGGGCCAAAATGCCTATTATTCATGCGGTACACGCAATTTTATACAAAGGCAAAGATCCTAAGAAAGTTTTTAAAAAACTGGTAGATAAACTTGACTAAACCTCAATTAAATGGCTACTTCAGCTACATTAGAACGCACAGATAAACTGTTTAGCAAAGCGCTCGCGTTTGCTGTTCTTACTGTAGTTTACAATGTAATTGAAGGTCTTATTTCGGTTTACTTTGGGCATAAAGAAGATACCCTTGCTCTATTTGGCTTTGGTCTCGACAGCTTTGTAGAAACGATCTCTGCCTTAGGCATCGTACAAATGATCCTGCGCATAAAGCGAAACCCAAATTCTGATAAAAGCTCTTTTGAGATTCTTTCACTAAAAATAACAGGATGGTGTTTTTACGGTCTTATCGCAGTTCTAATTATTTCTGCAGCAAACAATATAATTAGTGGTACAGAACCGGCATCGACACTGCCGGGAATAGTAATCGCAGGGATTTCTATCTTAGGTATGTGGGCATTGATCTATTTTAAGATCTCAATAGGTAAAAAGCTTAATTCAGCTCCTATCATTGCAGATGCAAAATGCAATCAGGTGTGTTTGTATATGTCTTTAGTCCTGTTACTTTCCAGCGGTTTGTGGTGGCTTTTTAAGATCCCCTATATTGATATTTTAGGAACTATTGGGATTATATATTTTGCCTATAAAGAGGGTAAGGAAGCTTTCGCGAAAGCTAAAGGAATTGAATGCTGCGCCTGTGATTAAAACTTCTACTCTGCGAGAATTCCCTTTTCAGGAATTACAGGAATCTCTTTCAATTTTGTCTCTTTGATGGTATTTGCTTTAAAAACAAATGTCTTATCGTACAACTTCCCATCCAGAAAGAAAGAAACCGAGAACTCATTATTTAGCTTAAGAACGCTGTCTTCAATAAACTCAACTTTAGCAAACGATTTTGCCGGTAAAACGGCCAGTTTATGCCGCATTACGCTCGATTTTTGCCGTGCATCATGACCTTTAGAAACGATGAAAATTGTCTCTAAAGCTTCGCTTTTAGCATTTACAAGATAGACATTCCAGTCGTGCGTGCGATGCGTCTCATTAAACTCTAAGATCGCAGCCACATGCACGCCCTCTACCTGAGGAATTGTAATATCTTTTTGCATAAATTAATCGTGGGTTACTTTCCATTTGATCCAAAGAATCAAAATGGCAAGAACAAAAATCCCCACAAATACACTACCTATGGCAATTTTTATAACTGCTATAACAAATGTTAGATACAAAAAAGCTAGTAATACGATTACAAGCAGAGCAATGGTTAAATATTTTTTCATAAAGCACTTTTAAATTGTTCAAGAAAGCGCACATCATTTTCACTAAACATGCGTATATCTGAAATCTGATGAAGCAGCAGCGCGATACGATCTATACCCATACCAAACGCAAAACCGCTATATTCTTTTGAGTCTATCCCGCAGTTCTCAAGCACATTAGGATCTACCATACCAGTACCCATTATCTCTAACCAGCCGGTACCTTTTGTCATTTTATAATCTGTCTCTGTCTCCAGACCCCAGTAAACATCTACTTCTGCACTAGGTTCTGTAAACGGAAAGTAAGATGGTCGCAATCTAATCTTGCTTTTACCAAACATCTCTGTAGTAAAATACTGTAGCGTTTGCTTAAGATCTGCAAATGAAACATCCTTATCTATATACAACCCTTCTACCTGATGAAAGAAGCAATGTGAACGTGCCGAAATGGCTTCGTTGCGATAAACACGACCCGGCGAAATTGTACGTATAGGTGGCTTGTTGTTTTCCATGTAGCGCACCTGTACTGATGAAGTATGCGTACGTAAAAGAACGTCAGGGTTGGTTTGTATAAAGAACGTATCCTGCATATCACGAGCCGGGTGATATTCTGGTAAGTTGAGCGCTGTAAAGTTATGCCAGTCATCTTCTATCTCAGGACCTTCTGAAACATTGAAGCCAATACGTGAGAAAATCTCTATTATCCTGTTCTTTACAAGAGAAAGTGGATGGCGGGCTCCCAGCTCAAGAGCTTCTCCCGGCCGGGTAAGATCACCGTAAGAACCTGCGACATCTTCTGTCTCCAGACTTTCTTTAAGATCGTTGACCTTATTTTGAGCGGTGTCTTTTAAAAGGTTAATGGTTTGCCCAAATTCTTTCTTCAATTCGTTAGGAACATTCTTAAACTCGGCAAAATGCTGATTCAGCAGTCCTTTTTTACCTAAGAATTTAATTCTAAACGCCTCTACCTCTTCTATAGAATTTGCCTTAAATGCTTCAGCTTCAGCAATAAGTTCTTTTATTTTATCTAGCATAAACCTCTTAATTACAAGGGAGCAAATTTAGGAAATTATGACGGCTTGCTCTTTGTTGTCTTCAAAAATATATTTCATTAAAAAGAAAACCGCTATACCGCCCAGCAAATGCCACAACCAGTGTGTTCCCATCCAGAAAATATCAAAATGAACACGCTTGTCTAAAACTCTGAACAGCACCGCTAAAGCAAAAATACCAAATGCATAAATCACATATTTTAAATTATGCCACTTGGTACGATACAAATAACCGCCCAGCGGAATCAAAATGGTTAAAGCTGTGATCGCATAACCCACACTTATTTGTAAACCATGAGGCATATGCACTTGTCTCGACCCAAAAAACGCCATTAGTATTATGAGCATAAATCCTAATCTGCGCACCCACGTTCTTTGCCATTTAAAAATGAAATAAATGGCAGAAGCGAGACTGGCAATCATAATAGGTACCCAATCCAGCAGTAACCAGAGCTCATTAGAACGTGTAGCGTGATAAATTGTACCGCCTATGTAGCCTATAAATATTACCGGAATTACGATCGCCAGAAATTTATGCCGCTGCGGATTCCTGTAAACTTTATTGCCAAAGTAAATAAGAATGAATAAAAAAATGAGATTGCTGTACGTATTAAAAGGCTCTACAGGCAACCTGCCGGCAATCGTCTCTTTGTAAACCGGCCCCGTATCATGAGGAAAAGAATAGTCTTGCAAAAAATCGAACCAAAATGCCATAAAATCTGGTTTATTTATGCAATAATCGGTTATTTAATGATTTCTTTTTCGAGAAAATAATTAACAATAGCTTCTTTCATCAACACAGTTTGTTCTCCCGCTTTTAAAGCCGGTAATTGCTCAAGTATTCTATAATGTGGCCAGCCTTCCTCATCCTGAAAATCAAACTCGTAATAACCAAAAGGTTCCAGCAGGCGACATATTGCGATATGCATAAGATTAAGCTTATCGTCTTTTTTAAATTTCACATCAAACCTGCCATATTCCTGTACCCCAATAAGATAAATTATTGAGTCAAGATCAAGCAATTCGCCATCTGCAAATCTATCTGATACTAATTTTTGAAGTTCTTCCCAACGCTGCTTTAATTGTTCATCTCTCGCCATAGTTTGCAAAGATAAACAAGACCATTCTTAAAAAATACTATATTTAACCTATGAATTATCTGGATATAATAATTGGCATTTTTCTGCTTCTAGGGCTAATAAAGGGCCTAAAAAACGGGTTTTTTGTGGAACTTGCTTCTCTTATAGCACTAATTGCAGGTATATATGGGGCAATTCATTTCTCGTATTATGCAGTAGATTTTTTAAGAGAGCGCGTATCCTGGAGCGAGAATACCATTAATCTGGCGTCTTTTGCAATAACCTTTATAATCATTGTGATCATAATTTCTTTGGCCGGTAAAATTCTTACTAAAATAGCCGATTTTGCCATGCTTGGGCTGGTTAATAGAATTCTGGGGGGGATTTTTGGAATATTAAAAGCAGCGTTTATAATTAGCGTGATCATCATGTTTATAGCCGCTCTTAACGACCGAGTCTCATTTATAGATGAAGACGTAAAAAACGAGTCTATCCTTTACCAGAATGTTGAAATGATCGCACCTATGATGCTTCCTAATATTCTAAAAGAAGTTGAAGAATATAAGCAGGAAAAAGAGTCAACACGTAATACAGATACTGAAGACACAGAATAGAAAATCCCGGCCACATGAATGCAACCGGGAAATTCCTAAAATAAAATCATTTTTCTAAGCAGTTACCTTAAATGCCTCTTTCTTGTCCTGTTTAAAGAACTGAGAATAACTTTGTGGGTTGTCTGTCTCCCCACGTTCTGAGATGATTTTCACGTTTATATTTCGCTCTTTAGCTTTCACGCTGAATTCATCTAAAATTTCAATAATGTCATTATCGAGATATTTCGTTTTTCTTACGTCGATCTCTACAAAGCTGTTTTCATCAATTCTGTCAAGTTCTTTAATGATCGCTCCTTTATTTATAAAAGTAACTTCTTCTGCAAGGGTCATATTAATAACATCTGCACCATTTTCTCCTTTTACAATATGCAGGAAATGTGAATTCTGGTAGCTTTTTATTAAAATAACTACGATTCCTACTGCTAAGCCCAGACTAATACCTACCAGAAGATCTGCAAATACGATCCCTACCACTGTGATTACAAAAGGCACAAATTGCTTCCATCCCATTTTATACATCTTGTAGAATAATGTGGGTTTTGCCAGTTTATAACCCACCAGAAATAAAATAGCAGCAAGCACTGATAATGGAATTAAATTCAGGATATTAGGAATAAGTATAACAGATATAAGAAGCAGAAAACCATGTAAAATTGCAGACATTTTTGTTTGCCCGCCAGACTGAATATTTGCAGAACTTCTCACAATCACCTGTGTCACAGGCAAACCACCTATAAGACCTGAACAAATATTACCTATACCTTGAGCAAAAAGCTCCCTATTAGTAGGAGTAACACGCTTGTGCGGATCTAATTTGTCTGTAGCCTCTACACACAGTAAGGTCTCAAGACTGGCTACTAATGCTATCGTAAACCCGGTAACCCATATTTGTGTTTCTCCTATTACACCAAAGTTGGGAAAGGTGAACTGTGCGAGAAAAGAATCTATACCTTCAGGTACAGGAACGGCGACAAGATGGTCTGCTGCAATGCCCAGACTCCCTGTGCCTTTAGTTAACACATAAAATACAATACCTGTTGCTACAGCCACAAGAGGACCCTGAACTAATTTGAAGAATCTGTGCTTTTTTGAAAGTACAGTTTCCCATGATATTAGAATAGCCATACTAATTAATGCGATCAATGTCGCTCCTAAGCTTATACTTCCAAATATATTACCAAGTTCAGAAAAAGTATTTTCACCATCCGCCTGAAAGAAAGCCCAGTCACCTTCGGGATCTGCATCATAACCAAAGAAGTGTGGTATCTGTTTCAGGATTATGATGATACCTATACCTGTAAGCATCCCCTTAATAACAGATGAAGGAAAGTAATACCCTATTATACCTGCTTTTAAAACGCCAAACAAAATCTGAATGACCCCACCTAAAACTACCGCTACCAGTAGGTTTTCATAACCGCCCAGTGTTGTTATTGCAGTAAGAACTATGGCACTAAGCCCGGCTGCCGGACCACTCACCCCAAGACTTGAACCACTAATTGCTCCTACGACTATACCTCCCACGATACCGGCTATAAGACCAGAAAAAAGTGGAGCCCCACTAGCCAGCGCAATCCCCAAACAAAGTGGGATGGCAACAAAAAACACTACCACACTTGCAGGGAAATCGCTCTTTATATTTTTAAACATATTATTCATCAGGTATATTTTTAATTTTATTTATAACTTTTTTATAAAGATTGCCGAAGTGATTTCCCCCAGCTTAGCACCACGCTTTATTTTATAACAGAGTAACTTCTCCTGTAGAAATTGCGTAAATACCTCCCACTATTTTTATCTCGCCATTCTCTTCCATCTCTTTTAGAATAGGGCTTTTTTCGCGTATGCGATCTAGTGTAAGACGCACATTTTTCTCTACTACGCCTGCTACAAAAGAATCATTTGCAGAAGTACGCTCTCCCGTTGTTTCTGTTGCTTCTACAGCAGGTTGAATGTTGCTCAATAAATGGGTGATATTTCCCATTTTTACATCATCACAGGCAGATTTTACCGCGCCGCATGACTCATGTCCCAGAACGATAACAAGCTTACTTCCGGCCACTTTACATGAGTATTCCATGCTGCCTAAAATATCTTTATTTTCAAAATTCCCTGCTACGCGAGCAACAAACAAATCGCCCACTCCCTGATCAAAAATAGTTTCTACAGGCACACGTGAGTCTATACAGCCTAAAACTACCGCTTTAGGCCACTGCCCTTCTTTAGTTCCTTCTATTTGAGCAGCATAATCGCGCTCATACATATTTTTGCTAACGAAGCGCTGGTTGCCATCAATGAGGTCGCTTAGCACCGCTTCTGGAGTCAATTGCTCCTGCTTATTTTTATTTATAATAGATGTAATCATGTCTTTAAATTTTAAATAACATTCATAATAGCACAGCGACTAATAGCCGTATGCATTAAAAAGAATTCATTAAAAAAATTTAAGACATGCGTGGAGGCGGAGAGACCGGATCCAGATAAATTGACATTGCAAGATCCTGTGAAGAGTAGGGTTGTACTCTATTTATGATGATCTCTAGAAATTCTATTGCAAAGTTTTCTTTTGAAAAGACTTCTAACTTTTTTTCTAATTCAAATTTGCCATCTGTATTGTTCTCTTCTTCAATAAAAGATATAGATGAATTGTCATCACCAGCTTTTAATATTTGCACAAGAGGAGGCGTTACCAGAAAGGCAATAAAAAGAAGTATGAAAAAGTAACTTTTAACCCTCAATTTCAATTTTTTTTGAAGAATTACAAAACTAGCATTTCTAGATAAACTACATGTTAATTTAATAATAAAACTCTTTAATATTTCAGTCATTATTGATATAAGAATACGAGAGCAATACTCTAACCTGCTTATTACAGAAGCGTACATGCCTTAGAAATTAATTGGATTAGTGAATTTGTAAAAATTGGTTATCATTTTTGAATTTATCACATTCAAATAATTAATATTCAGATATTTACACAAATACAATTAAGCCTTAATTAAGAAATCATTATTAAAATCTATTTTTGCGCTGAGTTCAACAATCACTATTTTTCACTAAAATCATCTGCTATGAAACACTATTTACTCTATTTTTTCTTAACGCTTTTCTTCTGTAGTGCTGCCTATTCTCAGGTGACAACTGCAGAAATGAGCGGGGTTGTTTATGACGACCAGAATACAGCTTTGCCGGGTGCAAATATTACTGCAGTTCACCTTCCCACGGGTACGACCTATGGTGCAATTACTAATCTTGACGGCAGGTTCAACCTTCTCAATTTGCGAGTGGGTGGTCCTTATAAAGTTACTATAACATACATTGGCTTTACAGATTATGTGTTAAATGATATTTCGTTGACATTAGGGCAAACTTTCAACGTACGCGCTGTTTTGGCAACAGCCGCTAATGAGCTGGATGAGGTTGTGATTTCGGGAACGAAAAGCACGGTTTTTAATAATGACAGAACAGGATCTGAAACCAGTATTGGCAGCAGAGACCTTAAAACCTTACCTACTATCTCCCGTTCTACAGCAGATTTTACACGCTTAGAGCCCTCTGCCAGTGGAAATTCATTTGGTGGTAGAAATGATCAGTTCAACAACTTTAGTCTTGATGGCGCGATCTTTAATAACCCCTTTGGCCTGGATGCTGCAACCCCGGGCGGACAAACAGACGCTCAGCCTATCTCGTTAGATGCCATTGATCAAATACAGGTGTCATTAGCTCCTTACGATGTAACTCAGTCTGGCTTTACAGGCGCTACTGTGAACGCGGTAACTAAAAGCGGAACAAACGAATTTACTGGTACGGCTTACGGTTTCTTTAGAAATGAAGATTTGACCGGTCGTAAAATTAAAGGAGAGAAACTGGCAAAAGCAGATCTAAAACAAACTCAATATGGAGTGAGCATTGGCGGCCCTATCGTAAAGAACAAATTATTCTTTTTTGCCAATTTTGAAAAAGATGACAGAACAGATCTTGGCTCTTCATTTGTGCCAAATACTGGTTCTGGCGGAGTTAATGAATCTCGTGTCTTAGAATCTGATCTAATGGCGGTACAAAACGCTCTTTTAGATTTAGGCTACAATCCTGGCAGTTACAGAGGTTTTACATACGATTCTAAATCAACCAAAGGAATTTTTAAGTTAGACTGGAATATTGATAACAATAACAGGGTTGCTTTAATTTATAATTTTCTTGACGCTTCTAAAGAGAAACCTGCTCACCCTACAGCAATTACGCGCAGAGGCCCCAGCGCTTCAACACTGCAGTTTCAGAACTCGGGATATGAGATGAATAATAAATTACAATCGGTACAGTTAGAATGGAACTCTACCTTCTCTCAAAATGCATCTAATAAACTTCAGGTGGGTTATACCCATTTTGATGATTTTAGAAACCCGTTTTCTACTCCCATTTCGCCTATTAATATTCAGAAAGATGGTTCTAACTATATAATCGCAGGCCACGAGCCGTTTTCAATCAACAACAAACTTGATCAAAAAGTAATTCAGATTACAGATAATTTTAATTACTACGTAGGTGATCACACATTTACTGTAGGTGCTTCATTTGAGAAATTCTCGTTCAAGAATTCTTTCAATTTAACGGCTTATGACAACTTTGGGACCTACGAGACAAACGGAAATTATTACGGCAACTTTAATCCTTATCCTTCTGTTGATGTATTCTTAGCAGATGCAGCAGATCCTAATGGTATTTTAGCCTCTAATATCGCTTACGCAAATAGTGTTTACGATGCTTCTAACGCTGCCGGCGACGGTAATGACGGTGGCTGGAAACTTGCAGAATTAAATGTAGGTCAACTGGCTTTCTACATGCAGGATAAATGGAACGTCACAGAGAAGCTTAAGTTAACAATGGGCATTCGTTTTGATAAACCGCTCTATTTTAATACCGATGAGTTAATTCAAAAATATATTGACACAGATAATACAGCTACACGTGACAACTCTGTAGAATATTACAATCCCAACAACGGTGACATGGTGAATCTAATTTCTACCAGAATGCCGTCTAACAAGATTTTATTCTCTCCCAGACTTGGTTTTAACTATGATTTAAAAGGAGATAACACCATACAACTGCGTGGCGGTACAGGTATTTTCACGGGTCGTTTTCCGTTTGTATGGTTAGGAAATCAGGTAAGTGGTGCTGATGATGGTTATTTTCAAATTGTTGACCCAAGTTTTAAATGGCCACAGGTCTGGAGAACAAATGTGGGTGCAGATTACAAATTTGAGAACGGATTGATCCTTACGGGAGATGTGTCATATACAAAAGATATAAATGGTGCTCATGTACAAAACTGGGGGCTTTTACCACCTTCAGAAACTCTGGAAGGTGTTGACAATCGCCCTATTTATACAGCAGATGATCATTTAAATAATGCATATGTATTCTCTAATTCTGATAAAGGCAGAATTTGGAATTTCACATTTAAAGCACAAAAAACCTTTGGCACAGGATTCTATACCAGCATTGCTTACAACTACCTCAACTCAAAAGATGTCAACTCTATTGAGGCTGAAATTACCGGTGATGCTTTCGATTTTAATCCCGCAATTGGTAATGTAAATAATGACCGCTTAGAATACTCAAAATATGGAGATACCCACAGAATTATAGGTGTGGTTTCAAAGCAGTTTAATTATGGTGGTGAAACTTGGTCTACCACGATCTCGACATTTTTTGAATACGCTCAGGGCGGAAGATATAATTACACCTACGGCGGCGATATTAACGGTGACGGGTCAAGTGTAAATGATCTTATTTACATTCCTACTACAACTGAAATTAGCGAGATGCAGTTTTCTGGTCCCGGGCAGGCAACTGCTTTTGAAAATTTCATACAGCAGGATGATTATTTAAGTGATCACAGAGGGCAGTACTTTGAGCGTTACGGGGCTTTAGCACCATGGAGAGGCAGATGGGACATGAAGATCTTACAGAACTATAATTTCAATGTTTCAGAAAATAAGACAAACACGATTCAGTTTAGTCTTGATATCCTGAATTTTGGTAACCTGATCAACAGTGACTGGGGGCTTGTACAAGAACCAGCTTCTGCTCAGCCTATTGGTGTAACAGTAGATGAAAATAATGTGCCCACTTATACATTTAGTACAGACCTTAACGATCCTTTAGTATATAATACAAGTTTACTATCAAGATGGCAGGCACAAGTTGGTTTGCGATACATATTCTAATTTATTGCCGATCTTATTATTAAGAACCCGCTTATTGAGCGGGTTTCTTCGTTTTATATATTAGTAACCTTCGCACCCTTAAAAACCTAAAATTTTGATAAAGTATGCCTTGATCATAGCTTCCTAAAAAGAAAGCCCCTCCATTTTTTATAAATTTAAAGAAAAGAGAGATCATGAAATTTTTTATAAATAAACCTGAAGATGTAGTCAATGAATCCATTTTAGGAATGATAACAAATCCTGAACTTACGGTTCTCGATTCATTTCCTGAAATACGAGTCGTTGTGCGTAACGACTGGGACAAATCTAAAGTTGCACTCATCTCTGGCGGTGGTTCTGGGCATGAACCTACACATGCCGGTTTTGTGGGTGAAGGAATGCTTACCGCAGCCGTTTGTGGTGATATATTTGCTTCACCACCCGTAGATGCGGTTCTCGCGGCTATTGAGGCTGTAAGTGGTGATAAAGGTTGTTTACTTATTATAAAAAATTATACTGGTGATCGTCTAAATTTTGGCCTTGCGGCAGAACAAGCCAGAGAAATGGGTCATAAAGTTGAAACTGTTACCGTAGGCGACGATATTGCTCTGGGACTCGACACACAACAACGCGGATTAGCAGGAACGCTCTTTGTACATAAAGTTGCCGGCTATTTGGCAAAATCGGGTGAATCACTTGAAAAAGTGGCTAAAATTGCCCAAAAAGTAGCAGATAATACAATATCTATCGGACTCTCACTAACTGAAGGCCAAAAGTTTAAAAACCCTGAGGAATCAAGGCTCTCAAAATCTGAAGCTGAACTTGGGTTAGGGATTCATGGTGAACCCGGTGTTGAGAGAATTGAGATGGAACAAGCAGATGCCCTCATAGAAAAAGCTGAAAAACAGCTCACTGAATATTTACCAGATGAAAATGGAAAATATGCCCTGCTGGTTAATAATCTGGGCAGCGTTACACCGCTTGAAATGAATCTTATTATTAACTCCTTTTCTAAGACTGATTTGTCTTCTAAGGTAGATTATATAATAGGTCCAGCTCAAATGATGACCTCTTTAAACATGAATGGCTTTTCACTTTCTATGGTCTTGCTTGATGAGCAAATTGAAGAAGCTTTATCTGCTAAAAATAATATTGCTCACTGGCATATAAGAAGATATGCTAAACCCGAATATTTAAAAAGCCCAGAGCTTCCTGAAACTCTTCAGTTTGAACCTTCAGAAAACAACAAGTATAAACAGATCGTTCAGGAAATCGCAGAATATCTAATAGATCTTGAAGCAGAATTAAATGACCTGGATGAAAAAGTAGGAGATGGTGATGCCGGTTCAACTTTCGCTACAGCGGGAAGAAAACTTAAAGAACTTAAAGACAAATTACCTTATGATAATATTTCGCAACTCTTCACGACAGTAGGCAGAGTATTATCTCGCGAGATAGGCGGCTCAAGCGGCGTGCTTTTATCATTATTATTTACCAGTGCGGGAAGCCATTTAAAAGAAAACCAAAATATAGGCGAAGCTTTTCTGGCAGGTTTACAAAAAATGCAGGATTACGGCGGTGCAAAACAAGGTGAGCGCACAATGATAGATGCGCTTCAGCCCGCCTTTGAAAGTTTAGCCCATGGAGAATCGATTAAAAAAGCAAGTGACAAAGCCAGAAAGGGAGCAGATTCTACTAAAGAAGTTACAAATACCAGCGCAGGAAGGTCATCTTATCTTTCTGAAAATACACTAAAAGATGTACCAGATCCAGGTGCAGAAATGGTTGCCCGAGTACTTGAAAAAATCGCCGAAATCCTTTAAAAATCGGTGATTTTCAGGCTAAAATCAGGAAATTAAAAGCTAGTTATTGGTCTATAATTCCTTTATTTCCGTATTAGTTACCCAACCTTCTTTACCATCTGCTATGCGAATGCGCTTCCAGTCATCGGTTTCTTCAAGCACATGAACTTTGGTTCCCTCGTGCAGCAAAAATGTCTGGTCGCTTCTTAAGTTAGGTTCACTTTTAACCTCAGCCTCAGGAGACCAAACGATTGCCGGCCTGTTATTTCTGTCAAAAGATCTGGCCTGAAAACTAATTGCAAGGCTTATAACTGCCAAGCCCAATGCAACAAACGAAGTGGTAAAAAGCAAGCGCTTCATGCCGGTACGTACCGTAAAATAATAACCTATAAATGCAAAAACGAAGACAAAAACCAGAATTACGGTAACGACAGCCCAGCCATCTATTGTAAACAAGCTCAAAATAGAATTATACCATTTTTTAAAGGTATTTTGAGGCAGAGGCGTTATCGCATCAATAGTCATATTTTTAGCAAAAGTCAGATTGTTTTGTATGTCTTTATTTTTGGGATCAAGCTTTAAGGCTTTCTCATAATAATAAACACTGGGCGCAATCCTGTTCAATTTGTACTGCGCATTTGCCAGGTTAAAATATAAAGCGGCAGACTCGTAACCTTGTTTAGCAACCTCTTCATAACTATTTACAGCTTCCTGATAGTCGCCATTTGCATATTGCTGATTTCCTTTCTCAAAAAGATCTGTAGGTTGTTGAGCAAAACCAAAACTGCTAATTAACATAAAGCATAAGAGTGCGCTTAAAGCGAAAACCTGCTGTGTCCCTTTTAATTTAAATTTATTACTGAATCTTTTCATAGCTGCTTATCTATTTCTGAAATGACTCTAGATGCTTTTTCATAATCCTGCTGCATCTCTACAGAAGTTGCCGGCGTATAGCGCGCAAACTCACAATTCTCAAGTAAGCTTATAAATTCTTGTGTAGACGATTCGCTGGCACCCTGCTTAATCAATAGACCTCTTATGCGCTCTTTACTCATATCGCTGGTCTGGATGTTAAGTTTTGCCTTAAGGTAGTTGTGTAATGATTTCTCAAGAGAAAGATAGAACACCTTTTGATCACCAAGATTCTTCTTAGCCTCACCCAGGTATTTACGAGCAAGCCTATCTGCTTTGCGCAGGCGATTGCCTTTTACATCATTCTTATAAGCTCTGCGTTTTCCTGCCACAAATAGCGCGAGCGGTATGAGCAGTAAGGGCGCTCCCACTAAAGACCAAAAAGTTGTAGAAGCAAAGAATTGCTCTTCATCTTTAGGATACAATTCTGTATCTGAACTTATATATTTAAATTGATCTTTTGCAATCACATTACTTTTTGCAACTCCGCTACTCTTCTCAGAATTTTGAGCCGTTAGCGGCCCGTTCTCAACTTCTATTAAAATTTCGTCAGATGTTATAGTCTGGTATCTTTCAGTCTTTGGGTTGAAATAAGAAAATGAAATTGAAGGTATTGGGTATTTTCCTTTTGTTTGTGGCACAACAGTATAATTGTCTGCAATGCTTCCGCCCATTCCGCTCAAATTAGTGCGTACATTCTCATTATGCTGTGGCTCGTAAACTTCTAAAGAATTAGGTAGATTAGGTTTTGGTAATTTAAAGAGTTTTAAATTTCCGTTACCTTTTGCCATGATCTCAAGATCTAAAGCTTCAGAAGCATCAAGTTTTGTCTTATCTGCGCTAACTTTAAAATCAAAACTTCCTACCGCCCCGCTAAAATCTGCAGGTTTTCCATTCTCTGGAAGTGGTTTTACAGTGATCTTACGGTTATTTGCGGCAACAGTGATCTGAGCAGGTCTGGAAATACGTTGACCAAAAATATCTCTGCGCTCTGTAGGCACATCTACATTGATATTTAAAGCAAGAGGTTCTATGGTAAGTTCACCTGTTTTTTGAGGATACAGAACGGTTCTTCTCAAAATCACATATCTGTAAGGTTCACCATTGTATTCACCGTCATAAACTTTAAACTGTTTCTCATCTATACTTTGACTCCAGAAATCTGCAAACTTAGGAGCGTCAATTTCATTCCACCCACTTACAGCGGTTTCCCGAGAAACATACAATTTATAGACCACCGTAATGGCTTCATTGAGATATGGATTTGATTTTGAAACTTCTGCGACAAGATGCACATTCTCTGAGGCTACATATTCTGCATTATTACCGTCTTTAGGTTTATCTACTGCCGTTGTAACCTGAACGGTTATAGGCACAGTTTTGTATGTATCTCCATCTATTGTAATCTCAGCCTGACCAATGGTCATCTCGCCGGTGGTTCTTGGGGCTAAAAAGTAGGAAAACACCTTAGAAAAGCTGCTTTTTCCATTTACCCATTGTCTGCTTACAGATTGATTGGGGCCTCCTACTATATTAAATCCCTGAAAACTGGGTGGCTGAAAATTATCACCATCCTTATTCATCTCAAAGTCTACACGCAGACGTTCATTTATGCCTAGCTTTTTCTTACTTACAGTAGCATCAAAGGTTACCTGTGCCCAGGTGGTGAACCCTGTAAAAATAAGAACAAGCAAAAATCCTAGCTTCATCTTCATCTTATTTCCTTTCGTTTTTGGGTCGTTGTCTTCAACTTTAATTACCAGTCTTTTTCAGTTTTTACCTTTGCTCCTTTTACCTTTTGAGCATTGATCTTATCCTGAACTTTATTTTCTTCATTTTTCATGGCCTCAAGCAAGCTTTTTACCTGCTGTGGCGATAATTGACCTTCTGCAGGTTGCTGCTGCTGGTCTTTTTGATCCTGAGGCTTTCCATCGTCTTTGTTATCTCCTTTTTTATCATCAGGTTTGCCTTTATCGTCTTTTTTCTGATCGCCGTCTTCTTTCTTCTCGTCACCTTTATCATCACTCTCCTTAGGCTTGCCGTCGTCACTCTCTTTGTCTTTGCCCTGATCGCCTTCTTTATCTTTATTGTC
The DNA here is from genome assembly GCF_047946675.1 of Leeuwenhoekiella sp. A16. Taxonomy (GTDB): domain Bacteria; phylum Bacteroidota; class Bacteroidia; order Flavobacteriales; family Flavobacteriaceae; genus Leeuwenhoekiella. Next base: position 1,824,771 of record NZ_CP172313.1, on the reverse strand, counting down.
CTTGTTTTGATCCTGGTTCTGGTCTTTGTTCTGATTATCATCATTACCGCCACCACCATTTTTGTCTTCCTCTTTTTTCGCAAGAGCGAGATTATAACGAGTTTCCTCATCTGTAGGATCATTACGCAGCGCATTTTTATATGCTTCTACGGCTTTTTTGAAGTCTTTTTGCTGGTAATAAGCGTTCCCAAGATTATGAAAGGCTTTATGTCTTTCTTCTTTTGTCTGGGCTACTTCTGCGGCTTGCAGATAGCGATCCATCCCTTCTGCGTATTTTTTATTACGGTAATAGTTATTACCCATATTATATTTCGCCGAAAGGTTTGCCGGGTCTTTTGCAACTGCCTTTCTGTATGATGCTTCTGCAACAGCAAACTGTTTCTGCTCAACCTGCTCATTACCATCTGCTACAAAATCATTAGCCTCTGCAAGTGCAGGATCAGGCTTCCCGTTATCTACCTTTTGAGCATAACTACAAGCACCAATAAGTACTATACCTAAACCGAATAATACTTTGCTTTTATTTATTATCTGAAATTCTCTCACGCTCTCTCTTTGTTTTCGTTAAACAAATTCAATCTTCTTACCCATGCCGTTTTACGCTCGAGTAAGAATATATCTAAAAATAACAATAATAATGCCGCACCAACAAACCACTGAAACTGATCTTTAAAATCTGCAAACTGCTTAGCCTCAAACTCCTTCTTATCCATTTTATTGAGATTATCTTTAATGGCATCTACCACTTGCTGGGTATTGTTTCCATTAATATATTCTCCGTTTGCCTCTGAGGCGATCTCCTGTAGCGTTTCTTCATCTAAACGGGTAATTACAGTCTCCCCATCCTGATCTTTTTTATAAGATTCTATAATCCCATTTCTTTTTAATGGTATAGGGCCGCCTTTCTCTGTACCAACACCTATTGTAAAAATACGTATACCTTCCTGATCTGCAGACTCTGCTATTTCTGCAGCATCACCGGCATGATCTTCCCCATCTGAAATTATAATAAGAACACGATTTGTTTGTTCTTCATCATTGTAATATGTTTTTGCCAGATCTATAGCTTCGCGTATTGCGGTTCCCTGACTGGAAAGCATATCTGTGTTCATCGAGTTGAGGAACATTTTTGCACTGCTGTAATCTGTAGTAATTGGCAATTGCGGAAAAGCACTACCTGCATAAGCAATTATACCTACACGGTCACTGCCTAAATTATTTATGATCTGTGCTACCAGCTGCTTAGCTTTCTCAATACGATTAGGGGCTATATCTTCTGCCAGCATACTTTTTGAAACGTCTATGGCAAAAACAACATCTACACCTTCACGTTTAACGGTCTCTAGTTTAGTCCCAATTTTAGGATTAACTAAACCAATAACCATACAGGCAATAGCCAGGCAGATTAAAATAACTTTTAAAATGGGTTTGAAATTAGACCGCTGCGGAGTTAATTTTTGCAGTAATTCTCTGTTTGCAAATTTATTCTGAGCGCGTCTCTTCCAGAGCTGCAAGCCAAAGAAAAGCAAGAGCACAGCAGGAATTGCCAGCATTAACCAAAACCATATTTTTTCTTCTAGTAAATACATTCTCTTTCTTTAAACAAAACTCCTGAACACTGTATATCCTAACAAAACCTCTCCTAAAAGCAGCAAACCGGCTAATATCACCAGCGGTCTGTATTCTTCTTCGTAGTTGGTAAATTTAAATTCTTCAATGTCTGTTTTCTCCAGTTTGTTGATCTCTTCATAGATCTCTTCAAGCTTTTGATTATCTGTCGCTCTAAAATAGCGACCACCCGTACCATCTGCTATCTTCTGCAAAAGCTCCTCATCTATCTCTACCTGAATATTGCCGTATTGAAAACCTCCATCTGGGCGTATTGCTATAGGAGATAGCGCGGTTCCGTTTGTACCAATGCCTATGGTATACACCTTTATGCCAAATTCTTTTGCTAATTCACTCGCCGTAACAGGATCTATGAAACCAGCATTATTTACACCGTCTGTCATTAAGATGATAACCTTGCTTTTTGCCTTGCTGTCTTTTAATCTATTTACTGAAGTTGCCAGCCCCATTCCTATTGCCGTCCCGCCTTCAATTACATTGTTGTATCGTATGTCATTTAGCGAACTCAAAACAATCGCCTTGTCACTAGTGATTGGGGTGCGCGTATAACTTTCACCGGCATATTCCACAAGACCTATACGATCATTGGGTCGCTCAGCTATAAATCGAGAAGCTACTTCCTTTAAAGCTTCTAAGCGGTTAGGCCGAAGATCTTTGGCCAGCATACTTGCAGAAACGTCTGTCGCGATAACAATGTCAATACCCCTTGTGGTTTTTGTTTTGGTCGAGACATCTACTGTACGTGGGCGAGCCATTGCTGTGATTAACAATGCAAGAGCAAGCAACCTTAAAATAAATAAGATAGGCCGCAATTTTGCCAGAGTACCGCTACCCGTTTTAAACCCTTTTAAGCTCGATATTTTAACCTCTGCGGTAAGTTTTTTACGCTTCCAGAAATACCATGCTATTGCAACTGGAATTAACAGGAATAACCAAAACCATTGAGGATGTAAAAATTCAAAATTATCAAACATCAGTTTACTTGTTTTTGAAGTTCTACAGAATTTATAATACGATCTGCTATCTGCTTGGCATATTGATCATCTTTTCTCCAGGAAACCACGATCTGTTGTATGACACCTGGCGTCGTAAATGAAAGCATTAAATATTCACCTTTAGTAAATTCACCCGGTTTACCTTCTTCAGGAAAATCTCCAGAACCAAATGTTTTTAAACCTTCTGCCCCATTAGGAGTCGTGTATTTTTCACTTTTAACCAGCAGATTTTTAGCTCCAGCACCTTCTAATGTCTGCATCATAGCATCTGTCGCTTTTTGCAGGTCTGCCTCGTTTTTACCACCAAATCTCGTGTTATTGACTATAATTGAAAGTCTGTCTACAAGACTACCGTAAGCAAATGTGTTCATTTCTACCTGCCCCTGCGCTTCTTTAGGAATAGGAAGGTTTACTCTTCTTAAAACTTTAGGTGTAGAAACGGCTACAGCAGGATAACCATATTCACTACGTATCCAGTCTCCTTCAAGCAATTCTTTAGAAGGATGACCTATGTACGTATCTTTTACATAATCAAAACCTTTAATAGCAATTAAGACTCCGGCAGAGATAACCAGAATTGCCAGAACACCCAAAATACTGGTAAAAATAAGTCGTCTTTGTCTGCGCTTTGCTAAGGCTTTTCTGTAGGCCTCGTCACGCATTAATTCTTCTTCTGTAGGTTCTGGTAAAGCTTCTTTAGTCTCTTTTACAACCTGCTCTACAACCAGCCTGTCTGCTTCTGCTTTTCCTTCTTCTGGTCTTATTCTTGCAAATTTTGTAAGATCTGCGGTTTCTAAAACCTTTTGTAATTTTTTTATCGTCTCGTTGCTCAGTTCAACTTTATGGGTGTCGCGCTCAACGTATAAGCGGTTGATAAGTTCGCTGGTCGTACTTTCCATAGAGCGATCATAGACCTCTTCATTGAGATATCTTCTTACAATATCTGTAAGTCGTGAATAATAAACTTTTGTAGTCGCCTGATCTGCCGTTTTGCTGGGCGTTTCATATTCTTCATCCAGTTGTTTAAGTGATAAAAGCGCCTGCTCAAAAGGAGGTAATTTACGTTCTGCTTCCGCTTTTTTGCGGCTTCTTCTAATTAACCAAAACAGGAAAGCTCCTATTATAAATAAAACACCAAGGGCCCAGAGAACATATTCCCAGAACCTGCTAATTGCTCTTTCTACCTCTATGGTTTGCTTAATATCATACAACCCTTGTTTTGTAGTATCTATAGCAACATTTGCTACTTCTACCTGCATTGAGTCTGTAAGAAAAGGTTTTTCATTTATAATAATGCGCTGCTGCGGAATGGTGTAAGAACCGCTATCAAATTGCGTTAAGCCGTATTTCTTTAAAAGTTTAACTTTCGCCTGAGCGAAAGAAGTATCTACTTTATAAGATTCTATAACTTCTAATGGCGAGAAACTCTGCCCTTCAGGAAAAACGACAAGATCTGTAGAATCTGTTACAACTTCTACAGAGTAATTGATTTGCTCACCTATTTTTATAGAAGTAGAATCTATAGCAGCCTTAACTTGCTGCGCATGCAAATCAACTGAAAAAATAAAGCAAATGGCAAAAAAGAAGAAGGCGTATTTAGCTTGTGATATTTTAAAGTGGCCTTTTATTTTTGTTTTGGGGTTCAATATATAATTCATCTTTCTTCTCCTGTTATCCTCTTCTTTTGAAATAGCCCAAGAGTTTTTTTACATAACTTTCATCTGTGCGCACATCTATAACTCCGGCGCCACTGCGTCTAAAGGTTTCTTCATAGTACTTAACCTTATCTCTGTAAAAAGCGGCGTAATTTGATCGCACTTTTTTTGATGTAGTATTGACAAGCATAAGTTCGCCGGTCTCTTCATCTTCCATCTGCACCACGCCCAGACTGGGAATTTCTTCCTCGCGCTGATCGTAAATACGTATCCCGGTTATGTCGTGCTTACCAGATGCTATTTTTAGTGTATCTCTGTACTCATCTGCAATAAAGTCTGAAAGCACAAAAACTATAGCTTTCTTTTTCATCACATTTGACAAAAACTTTAAAGCCTGAGCAACATCTGTCTTCTTACTTTTAGGCTCAAACTCAAGCAATTCTCTTATAATCCTGAGTACGTGTGATTTCCCCTTTTTGGGCGGAATATAAAGTTCTATCCCATCAGAAAATAAAATGAGACCTATTTTGTCATTGTTCTGCATGGCCGAAAAAGCCAGCGTCGCAGCAACTTCTGTAACAATTTCTGATTTGAATTGCTGATCTGTACCAAAAAATTCTGAACCACTTACATCTGCCATGAGCATCATTGTAAGTTCGCGTTCTTCTTCAAAAACCTTAACATACGGCTCACTATACCTGGCAGTCACATTCCAGTCAATACTACGCACATCATCACCAAACTGGTATTGCCGCACCTCACTAAAGGTCATACCACGCCCTTTAAAAGTAGAATGGTACTCTCCGCCAAAAATATGATCAGACAGGCGTCTGGTCTTTATCTCTATCTTGCGTACTTTTTTGAGTAATTCTTTAGTATCCATGATTTGAGTATGCAGCTAATTGTATTTAAAAGCTTCCAAAAAACCCAAAAATCAGGGTTAAAATCGGCCTAAAAAGGTTAAAAATCAGCCTCTATGGCACTTCTATTTCATTAACGATCTTGTTAATGATCTCTTCTGTAGTTACATTTTCAGCTTCAGCTTCATAAGTAATACCAATACGGTGGCGTAGCACATCGTGTACAATAGCGCGCACATCTTCTGGTATTACATATCCTCTTCCGCGTATAAACGCAAAACATTTAGAAGCTGTTGCTAAGTTTATACTTCCTCGAGGCGATGCTCCAAAACTTATTAAAGGCTTAAGATCTGCAAGCTTAAAGTTTTCAGGGTAACGTGTGGCAAAGACAATATCAAGTATATACTTTTCTATCTTTTCATCCATATAAACATCTCTCACAGCCTCCTGCGCTCTCAATATCTGTTCTATAGAAACCACAGGGTTAACCTGCTCATAACTACCTTTAAGATTCTGGCGTATGATGAGTTGCTCTTCTGCATGTTTAGGATAATCTATTACCGTTTTTAGCATAAAACGGTCAACCTGAGCTTCTGGCAAAGGATAAGTACCTTCCTGCTCTACCGGGTTTTGCGTTGCCATTACTAAAAATGGCTTATCAAGAATAAAGGTTTCATCACCTATCGTCACCTGACGCTCTTGCATAGCTTCAAGCAAAGCACTCTGCACTTTAGCAGGAGCCCTGTTAATCTCATCTGCAAGCACAAAATTGGCAAAAATAGGACCTTTCTTAATACTGAAATCATTCAGCTTCATATTGTAGATAAGCGTACCTACAACATCTGCCGGTAATAAATCTGGTGTAAACTGTATACGGCTAAAACTACCGTGAACTGCTTTAGAAAGTGTATTTATTGCAAGTGTTTTTGCAAGCCCGGGAACTCCTTCTAGAAGTATGTGCCCGCGACCCAACAAGCCAATAAGCAAGCGTTCTACCATGTGCTTTTGCCCTACGATGACCTTATTCATCTCAAGGGTAAGAATCTTTACAAAAGCACTTTCTCTTTCTATTTTTTCATTAATGGCCCCAATGTCAATGGCTGTATTGGTATCTTCCATAATATTTGGTATAATTTTGTGCAGTTAACAACTCTGCAATGTTCAATTTTATTACAGAACACCTTGTTAACAATAGGTTAAAAAAATCTTTAATGACTAGGGTTTTCAAGGGTTTTTCTAATTTCAATCTCTGTAATTTCAAGTTTTGAAAATAAGAAATTCTGCCCATGCCTCTTGCTGCTAAATTCGCAAAAAACAGTGCCTATTTCTATCTAATCCATAGACTGTAGCAAAAAGGTGATGTTGCAAACAAATCCCCCACCGATCTGAAAAAATAAATACCTGAATTTACAACCCTTTGATTGAAAAGAATTTAAAAATAGATTAATGACAAAAAAAACTGCTTTAATAACGGGTGCAAGTAGCGGTATAGGCCTTGCAACTGCAACAGAATTTGCTAAACACGGTATCAACCTCATCATTTGTGGGCGAAATAAGGAAAAACTTAAAGATTTAAAAGAAGAACTGAAATCCTCTGTAGATGTTCATATACTCACCTTTGATGTTAGAACAAAGAAAGATGTTTTCTCTGCAATAGAAAGTCTTCATGAAAATTTCGCTCAAATTGATATCCTGATTAACAATGCAGGCAATGCCTATGGGATGGATACCATTCAGGACGGTGAAACGGATGACTGGGACGCTATGCTTGATATAAATGTGAAGGGCTTATTATATGTAAGTAAAGCTATTATCCCGCAGATGATAGAGCGCAACAGCGGTCACATTATTAACATAGGCTCAACCGCAGGCAAAGAAGTCTATCCAAAAGGTAATGTGTATTGTGCCAGTAAACATGCTGTAGACGCAATAAATCAGGCAATGCGCATAGACCTAAATCCATACAATATACGTGTGGGAGCTGTAAACCCGGGTATGGTTGAAACGTCTTTTAGCGAAGTGCGTTTTAAGGGGGATAAAGACAAAGCCGCAAATGTTTACAAAGGCTTTACACCCCTTGTTGCAGAAGACATTGCAGATATACTTTATTTTGTGGTTTCCAGACCCGCACATGTAAATATCGCAGATCTTGTAGTGATGAGCACAGACCAGGCAAGTAGTACCGTGGTGAATAAAAAGACAAGTTAATCTTTGCTATTCTTGAAAGATATGTCTTAATTATACATAACTATCAAAACTACTTTAATATAGGATAAACTGTGATCAACAAACGCTTACTCATTAAAAACCTGCTTGCTCATAACGACGAGAATAGTTTTTATGATAAAAAGCGGAAAGTTGACATTAGTACTAAAGAAGGTAAAGCGAAGTTCTTAAAGCACATTTGTGCTCTCTCTAATTCTAATCCTAAAAACAACAGCTACATAGTTATAGGTGTAGAAGATGACACAAATGAAATCACAGGAGTTCCGTTTTTTGACGATAGCAAAATTCAAAATCTTGTAAACGCCTATCTTACAAATCCGCCGCTTATTTCTTACGAAAATATTCCGTTTCCCAATTTACCCCGAGATCTGGTGGTAGGCCTAGTAACTATACGACCCACTAACAGATTGACAGCCTTGCGGAAGAATATCTGGAAATACTGGGGCGGCAGTGTTTTCTTTAGAGATGGCAGCATCTCAATGCCCAAGGTTTTTGATATCGAGATAAAAGACGTCAATAGTTCTATCGTTGCCACAATAGAAAATCATGCGCGCAACAGCATAGAACTTACTTTAAATGGTGTAATCGATTTTATAAACAACCGCCACAAAGATCTTTATACCAATTATAAGGTTTTTAAAGAGCAATTTGTGGTGTGCTGGGCCGGGCATCAAAAAAAGGTTAAGGATAAAACGTATTACAGCCGCGTAGATATTGAGCTTATTAATGAGCAGGTGCGCCTGTTTTATTCGGCGCTTGACGAAGTCTCGATCACGATAACAGAAGATACATTTACCATTTTAGAATATGTATTGTTGGGGCTTCAGAACAACTTTAAATATTACCCTTTAGAAGAATTAACGATTACATTTAAAGAAAATGGCTTTTACGGCATAGACAGCAAACTTGCTTTTGAGCCTCCGCTTTATGACAAGAAGTTGCTGCATCACATTTACAACAACAACAATGTAATTTTACAAAAACTTAAAGCTGACACCGCTCTTAATAAAGGTGAGAATGATGATCTTGCAAACCTGGCCTCAACATATCTTATCTGTTATTTAAACGGATTTGAAGAAGCAATAAATAAACTGGAAGAAGCGCGCCCTTTCCTTAGAAAAATAGGCGGAAAACTCTATGATTCTTACAAAGAGAATATGCGCATTCTTAGAAAAGTAAAATATAATTAATGGGACGAACTCTGGTAATAGGTGATATACATGGTGGTTTAAAAGGCTTAAAACAAGCCCTTAAAAGAGCCGAAATTAAAACGGATGACCACCTTATATTTTTAGGTGATTATGTTGATGGGTGGAGTGAAAGTGCTCCTACTGTAGAATTCTTATTAACGCTTTCGCGAAAGCAAACCTGCACACTTTTAAGAGGCAATCACGATGATCTTGTGTACCAGTGGTTATGCGGTGCAGATTATAATGAAAGCTGGATGCGACATGGTGGTGTAGCAACAATTGATTCCTATAAAGGCTATTCTGAAAAAGAGAAAGCCGCTCACAAAAAATTCTATGAATCACTTATAGATTATCATCTGGATACTGAATACAGATTATTTGTACACGCAGGTTTTCAAAACCAAAGCGGGCCAGAATATGAATACAGCAGCGTCACTTATTATTGGGATCGCACGCTGTGGGAAATGGCGCTGGCGATGGACACCTCAATTACAGAAAGTGACCCGCGCTATCCCAAGCGACTTACACATTGCAAAGAGATCTATATTGGGCATACTCCCGTTACTCGCATAGGCGAAACCACGCCGGTTAATATTGCCACAATTTGGAATATTGACACAGGTGCCGCTTTTAAAGGTCCGGTTACAATTATGGATGTTGACACTAAAGAATACTGGCAAAGTGACCCGGTACACACGCTGTATCCTGAGGAAAATGGGCGCAATTAGAGCGATTTTTAGCACTAAACAACCGATTTTCCTGAAATATAATACTGAGAAAAATCGGTTTAAACCGGCTTATTTTCGGCTTTAAAAGCTAAAAATCAGGTAGTTTGTTATTATCCTTAAATTAAAGATCAAATTTTATTCCCTGTGCAAGGGGCAATTTTGTCGTATAATTTATGGTGTTGGTTTGCCTGCGCATATAAACCTTCCACGCATCAGAGCCGCTTTCACGACCGCCACCGGTTTCTTTTTCGCCGCCAAAGGCACCACCTATTTCTGCCCCTGATGTACCAATATTTACATTTGCAATACCACAGTCACTGCCTGTAACGCTTAAGAATTGTTCTGCTTCGCGCAGGTTATTTGTCATGATAGCAGAAGAAAGGCCTTGATTTACACCGTTTTGCAGTTCAAGCGCATTAGTCACATCTCCAGAATATTTTAGCAAATAGAGAATAGGCGCAAAAGTTTCATGCTGCACGATCTCAAAATCGTTTTCAGCTTCGGCTATAGCTGGCTTTACATAGCAACCGCTTTCATAACCTTCACCTTCTAAAACCCCGCCCTCAACAAGCAGATTTCCACCTTCGGCGACTACTTTTTCGAGCGCAGCCCGGTACATTTTAACAGCGTCTTTATCTATAACCGGCCCAACATGGTTATTTTCATCTAAAGGATTACCTATCTTCAACTGATTATAAGCCGCTACTAAAGCTTCTTTTACCTGATCATAAACAGACTCGTGAATTATTAATCTGCGGGTAGAAGTGCATCGTTGCCCTGCAGTGCCCACAGCACCAAAAGCGGCACCAATAATGGTCATTTTAATATCTGCATCTGGCGTTACTATTATTGCATTGTTTCCTCCTAATTCAAGTAAAGATTTACCCAGGCGTGAACCCACGGTACTGGCTACAATTTTACCCATACGCGTAGAACCGGTCGCAGAAATAAGCGGAATTCTTGAATCCTGCGTCATGAATTCACCCACATTGTAATCACCATTGATCAGGCATGAAATACCTTCCGGAAGATTATTTTCAGCAAAAATACGAGCTGCAATTTTTTGACAGGCGATGCCGCACAAAGGCACTTTCTCTGACGGTTTCCAGATACAAACATCGCCACATATCCACGCAAGTGCCGTATTCCACGCCCAGACAGCAACAGGAAAATTAAATGCCGAAATTATACCCACGATCCCCAGTGAATGGTATTGCTCGTACATTCTATGACCGGGACGCTCTGAGTGCATGGTTAAGCCGTGAAGCTGTCGCGAAAGACCAACCGCAAAATCGCAGATATCTATCATTTCCTGCACTTCGCCCAGACCTTCCTGCAAAGATTTGCCCATTTCATAACTTACCAGCTCGCCAAGTGGCTGCTTTAATCTGCGCAGCTCATCACCAAATTGCCTAACTATCTCCCCGCGCTGAGGCGCAGGTTTTAGTCGCCACTCTTTAAAAGCTTCTTTAGCAGTTTCTACAACAGTTTCATATTCCTCTTTTGTGGTGGTAGTAACTTTAGCGATCAATTTACCGTCTACAGGAGAATATGAAGCGATCTCGTCGCCTGAGTCATATCTTTTACTCCCCGTAGAAGAGCCTGCGTTTATAGGAGTTATTTCTAGATCTGCTAAAACTTTATCTATGCTTACCATGTTTGTTTTTGTAATTATCGGGTAGTTTGTACCTAAAATCGGTTAAAAATTGAAGAAATCGGCCTGAAATTATTTCAGTTTTATCTCACAAAACGAGGATCAGCTTCCATCACATGCCCGCAATTATCGCAGGTACGCAATTCTTCACTGCCGTAGAATATTTTAAAGTGCTTTAAAAAATCCTCCTCTATATCATTTAACGGGAAGTAAACCTCATATAGTTTATGATTACAATTATCACAAAACCATAAAAGACCATCTTTTCCATCAAGGTCTGCTCTTTTTCGCTCAACAACCAGACCAATAGAATTTTCTTTTCGCACAGGCGAATGCGGCACTTTTGCCGGGTGCAAATACATATCACCGGGTCCTAATTTCATAGTTTTCTTAACTCCCTCATCCTGAACATGCACCTCTATCTCTCCTTCCAGCTGATAAAAAAGTTCTTCGGTCTCATTATAATGGTAATCTTTACGCGCGTTAGGCCCTGCTACCACCATGACGATATAATCATCTGCATCTTTGTAAAGATTCTTATTCCCCACGGGTGGTTTTAAAAGATCTCTGTTCTCATTGACCCATGCTGTAAGATTAAAAGGTTTTGCTATCGCCATGTTGATATTTTAGGTTAAAAATACAATATAAGTATGTGTTTAAAAACTAACGGTGCTTTTAAAAAATCTGCTCAAATACATGAAAAATCTCGTTTTTAAGCATAAAAAAAGCAGGCTCTCGCCTGCTAATGGGGGTAATATTTATTTATTGTTTATTCTTTTACAAAAATCTCTGTAAAGTAAGTAACGCCGGTTGCAGTCTTAACAACTGCGATCCCAGAATGTGTAAAGTCACCTTCTAGTGCTGCTCTGTGACCCGGGCTTTTTAACCACGCTGCAACAACATCTTCTGGAGTGTCATAGCCAAAGGCTACATTCTCACTTACTTTGTCTGCCCCTTTAGATTTAAGATAATCTGATCTCTTAAAGAAATTATCGTGGCTTATTTGATGTTTTGAAGCCATGTACTTAGAGTGATCTACTGCCTGAGATTCAGAATCTGAATGTGGTTGTAGGTCTGAAAGACCCATAGACTCACGGTGCAGATTAATCTCATCTAAAACAGCTGCTGCAAATTGACCTTCTACCTCTAAATTAGGTGCAAGTTCAATCATATCTATCTCGCTGGCAACAAGTTCATCGTCTTTGCTGCAAGAGGCTAAAAGGCATAGCAATGCCATAGCGAATATGCTTCGTAGTATCAATTTCATAATTTGGGGCTTATGAGTTATTACACTACAATAGTAATAGATATAACTGAATAAAAAAAGCGTTTAAACGCAGTAAACGTGTATTTCATCGAATAGTTGGTCATTTTAATTAAATTTTAACGCTTTTAAACTTTTTATACGTGCCGTTTATCGGTTATTTAATTAATTCAGGATTTTCTAATGCGAAATGTCATTTTGTTTAACAGTTTTATGAATTTCAATTTTTCTATCTTTCACCTCTAAAGCTGTTTACGATGAAAAAGATATTCCTCCTTCTATGCCCATTTCTTCTTTTACTTTCTTGTGATGAATCAACTACGGTCAATACAACTCAAGAAAACACCACAACCGCAAATGACACTACTCAAAATACCTTTGGCCTTATCATACACGGTGGCGCTGGTACTATTTTAAAAGAAAATATGACCGACTCTATGGAGACGGCCTATAAAGAAATGCTTACAAAAGCCATAAAAACAGGTCATGAGATCCTAAAAAATGGCGGTAGTAGTCTGGAAGCTGTGCAACGTACCATAAATGTGATGGAAGATTCGCCACTTTTTAATTCGGCTAAAGGAGCAGTTTTCACAAATGCCGGCATAAATGAACTAGATGCTTCTATTATGGATGGTAAAACCCTTAACGCAGGTGCTGTCGCCGGTGTTACTACAGTAAAAAATCCTATTAATCTTGCTTATGAGGTTATGACAAATTCAGACCACGTAATGTTGAGCGGTAAAGGCGCAGATAAATTTGCAAAAGAGCGCGGACTAGAAATTGTTGACCCTTCTTACTTTTTTACCCAAAAGAGATATGATGCCCTTATGGATATTAAAAAGAGAGAAACGATAGAACTTGATGACGATAATAAATCTGCCTTCTACGATCCTTTTATTAAAGATGAAAAATTTGGTACCGTAGGTTGCGTTGCTCTTGATAAAAACGGAAATATAGCTGCGGGAACTTCTACAGGCGGTATGACCAATAAAAAATACAACCGCATTGGCGATTCACCTATAATAGGCGCTGGTACTTATGCTAATAATAAGACTTGCGGAGTATCGTCAACAGGCTGGGGTGAATATTTTATACGCGGTATTGTAGCTTATGATATTTCGGCACAGATGGAATATGCCGGTAAGACTCTTGAGCAGGCGGCTAAAAATGTAATTCAGGGTAAACTCACAAAAATGGGCGGTACAGGCGGCATTGTTGCCATGGATAAAGATGGTAACGTCGCCATGGAATTTAATACTGCCGGAATGTACAGAGCACATATGGATGCCAATGGTAAACTTGATATAGGTATTTATTCTAAGTAAAACTTTATTAAAAATCGGCATTAAAGCATTAAAAATCAGCTAGAAATAGCTGATTTTTAATTTAACACAAGCTTAAGTTTGCGTAGTTCGGGAAATACCGAACTGTTTGTAATTTCGCATTTTCAAATCTGAAACATGCGCGCAATACTACCTGTTTTATCTGTTTTATTTTTTTTCGCCTTGAGCTTTCATTCTTTCAATCTGGAAGCCCAGGCACTCTCACGCGAGGAAGTAGATGATACGATACAGAAAATGCCCGCGTTTTCCATTCACAAAAACAATTATTTTATAACTGGTATTCCTACTCACGAGCGCATTAACAGTACTTCTACAGATGCTAAATACCAGATAAGTTTTAAATTATTGCTTACGCGAAATACACTACCGCTGGATAGTTATTTATTTCTCACCTATACCCAAAAAGCCTTCTGGAATATTTATCAATTTTCCAGTCCTTTTGAGGAGATCAATTTTAATCCCACCTTGGGTCTGGGCAAACCACTTTATAATAAAGATGATCAAGTGAATGGTCTTGCCATTCTACAACTAGAACATGAATCTAATGGTCGTGACAGTATTTTTTCCCGTAGCTGGAACAATCTATCTCTCGCCTATCACACCCAGTTAAATGACCGCACAACATTACAAGTTAAAGGGTGGCTACCATTTTTATACAAAACAGACAATCCTGATCTTTTAGATTACATAGGTCTGGGTGAGGCAAATATTAGTTATGACATCAAACCAAAAAAACTCATTTTAAATGTAATTATGCGTAAAGGATGGGGATGGGACTGGAAAGGTGCTGTTAAAACTCAACTTCTCTATCGCCCGTTTAAAATGCCTAATCAATTTATTATGCTTGAGTGGTTTACGGGCTATACAGAGAGTTTAATAGATTATCAGGAATATAAAAGCATGATCAGGTTTGGCTTTATTATCAAGTCTGATGAGTTTGAAATATTCAAAAAACAGACGAGAAGAAATTAACAAAATTTTAAGTTTCGTTTAGTTCGATTAAAACCGAACTAAACGTAGTTTTGCCGTTCAAAATGAATTTATGGAGTCTGAGGAGTTAAAAAAACAAAAAGAACGTCTTATAGAACGCCTGGGCGTTCACATAGAATGTAAGGATCAATTTGCCCCCCTTGCGGCGCGTATTATGTCAACATTAGTTCTCACGGGAAAAAAAGGCTGCTGCTTTGATGCACTCGTTGCAGACCTGAACGCCAGTAAAAGTACCGTCTCAACACATCTTAATAATTTACAACAAAGCAATCGCATCTCTTATTATACGAAGTGCGGCGATCGCAAAAAGTATTTTATCATGCATCCTGATAGTATGATACTTAAAATGGATGAAATGGTTGCCACCTGGGAAAAAGAAAAAGACCTGCATTTGCAGATCATGGAATATAAGAAAGAGATCAATAAACATTTACCCCAGGATGACGACTCAAAATTTGAGTTAGAATTTCACACAGACTATCTGCTTTTTCTTGAGCAGGCTAGTTCCTCAATAAAACGCTTACGCGAAAAACTTTCCACAAAAATCAAAGAAGACTAATCAATCACGACATGAAAAAAAGATCAATACCCTATTTTATACCGGTTATATTAGGAGCCTTATTCACCCTCGCCTCTTGCGGTGATGGTGATAATAGCGCACAGCAAGCGCAGGCTGCTCCCCAGGCTTTACCTTTTCCGGTTATAGAAATACCTACACAAAGTGTGACTGCTTATAAAACGTATCCTGCAAGTATTGAAGGAATTGTAAATAGCGAAGTAAGAGCTAAAGTTTCCGGCTACATCACAGATGTTTTAATAGATGAAGGGCAAAAAGTAAAAAAAGGACAAACCTTATTTAAACTAGAGACCCAATCTCTTACTCAGGAAGCTAATGCTGCACAGGCTAATGTAAATGCTGCGCAGGTTGAAGTTAATAAACTGAAACCTCTGGTAGAAAAAAACATTATTAGCGAAGTACAGCTGGAAACAGCAAAAGCACAATTGGCTCAAGCCAAAAGTGGCTACAACAGTATCGCTGCAAACATAGATTACGCTAATATTAAAAGCCCTGTAGATGGTTTTGTAGGATCAATACGTTTACGCAAAGGTTCTTTAATAAGTCCTCAGGACCAGCAGCCTTTAACTACAGTTTCAGATATAAGTAAAGTGTATGCTTACTTTTCTATGAATGAAAAAGAATATTTAGATTTCATCCAGAACACTGATGGTGAAAACATAGAAGATAAGATCAAAAATTTGCCTAAAGTTAAATTGCTATTAGCAAATAACACCTTTTACGATCAGGAAGGAACTATAGAGACTATTAACTCTATGGTAAATAATAACACCGGTTCTGTGTCATTTAGAGCGGTTTTTGACAATCCTAACCGGATTTTATCTAACGGAAACAGCGGTAAAATTCAAATACCACAAAATTATACAGACGCAGTTGTCATTCCGCAGCAATCTACTTATGAGCAACAGGGTTCTACTTACGTATATAAAGTAGGTGCAGATAATACTGCCATCTCTACAAAGATCACCATTTCTACAGAAGTTGATAATCTATATGTTGTAAGCTCTGGTGTAGAAAAAGGTGACCGTATTGTAGCCACAGGTGTAGGCAAGTTAAGAAGCAATGCACAAATACAACCTCAGGAAGTACCTTTTGACAGTATCGCTAAACCTATGAACAAGGTATTCAAATAATAGAAAAAGAAAATCATGCTAAAGACATTCATTGAAAGACCTGTTCTCTCGACAGTAATTTCTATTATAATAGTCATATTGGGTGTTCTGGGTTTAACGACCCTTCCTATCACCCAATATCCAGATATTGCGCCGCCCACCATACAGGTGACAACATCATATCCTGGTGCTAACGCAGAAACCATACTTGAAAGCGTTATTATCCCTATAGAAGAGCAAATAAATGGTGTAGAAGGTATGACCTACATCACCTCAACTGCTACTAACAATGGTACTGCAGAGATCACGGTTTTCTTTGATCAAAATGTAGATCCTGATATTGCAGCGGTAAACGTGCAGAACAGAGTTGCTCGTGCAAACCCGTTATTGCCACAGGAGGTTAAACAAACAGGTGTACTTACGCAAAAGCAACAAACAAGTGCGTTGATGTACCTTTCCTTTTATAGTACCAATGAGGACTATAATGATACTTTTATACAAAACTACCTTCAGATAAATGTTATCCCTGAAATTCAAAGGATAAACGGTGTGGGTAGCGTAAATGTATTTGGCGGTAAGGATTATGCCATGCGTATTTGGCTAGAGCCTGATAAACTTGCCGCATATGATCTTGTACCGGCAGATGTTTCTGCTGCTTTAAGAGAACAGAGTCTTGAGGCTGCTGCGGGATCTTTGGGTGAAAACAACGGGGAAGCATTTTCTTATGTTATTAAATACCCGGGGCGTTTTAAAACTGAAGATCAGTACAGTGATATAATTATAAAAGCGCTGGGAGATGGTCAATTTTTACGATTAAAAGATATTGCAAGTATAGAGCTTGACGCACAATCATATAGCGGTGGCTCTACTACAAATGGATACCCAAGTGTGAACATGGGTATTTTTCAAACCAAAGGTTCTAACGCCCGAGATATAATTGACGCAATACAGGAACAACTTGATGATACCAGAGCAACATTGCCAGAAGGTATACAGATATTTATACCTTATGATACAAATAACTTCTTAAATGCATCTATTGATAAGGTGGTTCATACCCTTATCGAAGCATTTATATTAGTGTTCATTGTGGTATTTGTTTTCCTTCAGGATTTCAGGTCAACTTTGATTCCTGCCATTGCGGTTCCGGTTTCTATTATAGGAACTTTCTTTTTCTTAAACCTCTTTGGCTACTCAATCAATCTACTTACTCTTTTTGCACTTGTATTGGCAATTGGTATTGTGGTAGATGATGCTATCGTAGTTGTAGAGGCGGTGCACGCCAAAATAGATGAAGGGGCAAAGACGGCTAAAGGTGCTACTCTTGATGCCATGCACGAGATCTCTGGAGCGATCATATCGATCACACTGGTTATGGCGGCGGTATTTGTGCCGGTAACTTTTGTGCAAGGACCTACAGGTGTATTTTATGAGCAGTTTGGTGTAACTCTTATTGTGGCAATATTTATTTCAGCGCTAAATGCATTGACTTTGAGTCCTGCATTATGTGCTTTATTCCTTAAACCACACGATGAGCATGAACATGATAAAAAGAAAAATTTCCTTCAGCGTTTTTATGCTGCTTTCAACAGAGGCTTTAATGCAACGATTCACCGTTATGGCAGATCACTTAGTTTCTTATATCGCAATAAATGGATCACAGCTGTTATTCTAGTACTCGCCGTTGGTGGTATCTGGTGGTCGTCTACAACCACAGCTACAGGATTTGTGCCTGATGAAGACCGTGGAATCATATTTATAAATTTTGAACTTCCTGCAGGTGCATCTTTAGACAGAACCACAGAAGTAAGCCAGACACTATATGAAAACATCATAAACATGCCTGGGGTACAGGGAGCTTCTTTTATTACAGGTCGTAGTTTATTGAGTGGCGCAGGTAGCAACTATGGTTTAGGATTTATTCGTTTAGATGACTGGGATGAGCGTACAGATGATTCTGTAAGTATAGAAGCTATCACCGGTAAACTCTTTGGTATGGCAGCGACAATTCCGGAAGCAAATGTGATATTCTTTTCACCTCCTAGTATTCCGGGTTTTAGTGCGTCTTCTGGTGTTGAGGTGAATTTATTAGACCGTTCTGCAGGAGCTTTTACAGATCTTGACCAGGCAAATCAGGAATTTATGAATGCGCTTACACAGCGACCTGAGGTTCAATATGCTCAATCATCTTTCAACACACGCTATCCTCAATATCAAATGGATATAAATGTGCCTTTAGCGAAAGAACTGGGCGTTCCTATTAGTAGTATATTTTCTACTCTTCAAGGCTATGTAGGTGGTGTTTATGCAGCAGATTTCTCAAGATTTGGTAAGCAATATCGCGTTTATATGCAGGCGCTTCCAGAAGACAGAGCTGAAGAAAGTGATCTTAATTCGCTTTATGTAAGAACAGGAAGTGGCGAGATGGCTCCGGTGAAAGAGTTTGTTACTCTTAGCCGGGTTTATGGCCCACAATCAGTTACACGTTTCAATCTTTTCAATTCAGCTAAAGTGAATGTAGCGATGAATCCTGGTTTTAGTAGTGGTGATGGTATTGCGGCAGTAGAAGAAGTTGTGAGTTCGCTGCCCAATAATTACACCGCGGCTTACTCAGGTCTTACTCGTGAAGAGGTAAATGCAGGAAACCAGACAACAACAATTTTCATTCTATGTATTGTCTTTGTTTACTTCTTACTTGCTGCTCAATATGAAAGTTATTTACTTCCATTCTCTGTGCTATTATCATTGCCTCTGGGTGTTTTTGGAGCTTATATCTCGACAAAACTGGCAGGCTTACAGAATAACATTTACTTCCAGATATCATTGATCATGTTAATAGGCCTTCTGGCGAAAAATGCGATTCTTATTGTAGAATTTGCTTTGCAACGCCGCAGAAGTGGTGAAAGCATTGTAGATGCTGCGATTGATGGAGCAAAAGCTCGTTTACGTCCTATTTTAATGACCTCATTTGCCTTTATTTTAGGTCTTACTCCTCTGGTACTCGCAAGTGGTGTGGGTGCAGCAGGTAACAGATCAATAGGTACAGGCGCTGTAGGTGGTTTGCTTATAGGTACTATTCTGGGTGTCTTTGTAATACCTATTCTGTTCATATTATTTCAATGGTTACAGGAAAAAGTAAGCAAGAAACCCACTACAGAAGTTGTAAATGACTAACCTAAACTAGAAACTCATAAAATGAAAATCATATATAAATTTAAATTCCTCATTTTAATAGGCGTCGTATTCAGCTTACAGTCCTGTTTTGTGGCTAAGGATTACCAAAGGCCGGAAGAGATTATTAATGAAGATTTCTACCGTACAGATATGCTTACTCAGGATACCCTGAATATTGCGGAAGTATCCTGGAGAAATATGTTTACTGATGCTACGCTGCAATCTTATATTGAAGAAGGTCTCGAAAACAACATAGATATTCGGGTAGCATTACAGAATATTTTGGCTTCTGAAGCTTATTTTAAGCAGGGAAAGGCAGGTTATTTACCTACATTGAGTGGAGGCGCAACATATACGCATCAGGAGCTTTCTGAAAATAGTCAGTTCGGAAGTTTGTTCTCAGCCTTAGATCAATATCAGGTAAGTGCAGATCTTTCATGGGAAGCAGATATCTGGGGAAGAATTCGTAGTCAGAAAAGAGCGTTTCAGGCAAGTTATCTGCAATCAATAGCTGCACATCAGGCTGTAAAAACGCAATTGATCTCAAGAATTGCTTCTTCTTATTATGAGTTGCTTTCGCTTGACGAACAAATTCGTATTACCGAGGAAACAATTTCTACGAGAGAGAACAGTCTTGAAACCACACAAGCACTTAAAGATGCCGGTAATGTTACAGAAGTAGGCGTTAAGCAAACCGAAGCGCAGTTGTATAATGCGCAGGCTATTCTTATTGATCTAAAGAATCAATCGCGTTTGCTGGAAAATACGTTCTCAATTCTATTGGGAAGAACTCCTTCAAATATTGAAAGAACCTCCTTAGATGAGCAGGAAATAACTACAGAACTTAAAATAGGTGTGCCTGCACAGCTGTTGAGAAACAGACCAGATGTAATCTCTGCAGAGTACAATCTTGTAAATGCTTTTGAACTAACAAATGCCGCAAGAAGTAACTTTTATCCTGCACTTACGCTTACCGCTTCCGGCGGGTTGCAAAGTTTAGATTTTAATACTTTGTTTGATCCTGAATCATTTTTTGCAACGCTGGTGGGTGGTATTACACAGCCTATTTTTAATCAGCGGAGAAACAGAACTCAATACGAGGTTTCACAAGCTCAGCAGGAACAAGCAAGGCTTGATTTTAGGCAGGCCATTCTTACGGCAAGCAAAGAGGTGTCTGATGCTTTATACAGCTATGATACCGCAACTCAAAAAATAGAAATAAAACAAAAGGAATTTGATGCCTATGACCTGGCGACAGATTACTCTGAACAGTTACTAGATAATGGTCTGGCTAATTACCTTGAAGTTTTAAATGCCCGTGAGAATGCATTATATGCAAGACTTGACCTTATAAATGCCAGATACAACCAGTTGCGCTCTGTAGTAGATCTTTATGAAGCTCTGGGCGGCGGATGGAAATAAAACGAGATGCTTTTCCCCCTAAAGTAACTTTAAGAAAAAGCCAACCTTGCGGGTTGGCTTTTTTTATGCTTCATAATTTCTTATAACCAATTTATAAAAGGGTGTTTGCTTAACTGCGAATTGTAGTAGCGTATCTCACCGGTTACTTCTTGCCCCAACCAGGAAGGATGTGCAAATTTCTCATCAGCATGTTTAAGCTCAATTTCTGCGACGACAAGTCCTTCATTTGCTCCAAAAAACTCGTCTACTTCAAAAACATGTTCACCTTGAGGTATTTCATAGCGCATCTTATCAATAATTCCCTGCTCACAAAGTTCTAACAAAGCATCTGCCTCTTCAACGGCGATAGATTTCTCCCATTCAAACCTTGTTGTGCCACTTTTATCAGAAGCTCCTTTAATGGTTATAAACGCCTCGTCGCCATAAATACGCACACGTACAGTTCTGCTAGGATTGCTGTTTAGGTATCCTTGAGAAATACGAATACTTTTAACTGCTTCGGTTTTAAAATCCTGTGATTCTACTAAGAATTTGCGTTCTATTTCAATAAGTGCCATGTGCTATTGCTTTAATTTCGTTAGACGGAATAATTACGTGTTTATATCCATTTTTAGCCACTTGTATCATGGCTTTGGCAATTGTAAGCGGGTGTATGCTTCGATATTTTTTCAACCCACCAATTAGCAACGGATTGATAATTGTCATAATCATTTTACTCACCGTTTCTAATGTGCGTTTTTCATCACGATCTCCTGCAATTAATGACGGTTGCAAAAAATAACAATTTTTGATCCCTAAACCGGCCACATCACTTTCCATCTCCCCTTTAGTACGGTTATAAAAGATCTTGCTTTGCGCATCTGCGCCAATTGCAGAAATAGTGATCATCGTATCGATATTGTTAACCATGCATAGACAGGCCGCGGCCACAGGAATACCGTAATCTATTTTATGATAGAGATCTTTATCTGGCGTTTTTGCCTTGGTTGTACCTATGCAGCAAAAAACCACATCAGCTTTAAACCGCATTTTTTGCTCCTCCAGATCAAATAAATCAATTATATATTCGGTCAATTTTGGGTGCTTTAAACCCGATTTTCGTCGGGAAAAGGCGATTATTTTTTCGTAATCCTGAGACGCGAGAAGTTCTTTCGCCAGAAGGCTTCCTGTTAAACCGGTTATTCCTAAAATTATAGCTGTTTTTGCCAATTTTTTACCTGTTTAAGGAGGTTTTTATATACGCATCATATACAAATTTAAAGGAATGCATTGAGCTTTGCAGTATTTTTGTGTAATGAATACAAGTGCTGAAATTCAGTTGCCCGTTAGAAAGATAATCCACGTTGATATGGATGCTTTCTATGCTTCTGTAGAGCAACTTGACAATCCTGAACTTCGCGGGAAACCAATTGCTGTAGGTGGCGGTTCACAACGCGGCGTTGTAAGTGCTGCAAGCTATGAGGCCAGAAAATATGGTGTGCGTAGCGCAATGGCAGGTACAATTGCCAGAAAATTATGCCCTGAACTTATATTTGTAAAGACCAGATTTGATCGCTATCGCGAAATAAGCAGCCAGATACGAGCCATATTTTTTGAATATACGGATCTGGTAGAACCACTTTCTCTTGATGAGGCTTACCTTGACGTAACAGAGAATAAAAAAGGCAACCCAAGCGCAAGCCTTATCGCCAAAGAAATAAGAAGAAAAATAAAAGAAAAGACCGGTTTAAATGCTTCGGCAGGTATTTCAATAAATAAGTTTATTGCGAAAGTTGCCAGCGATGTAAACAAACCTAACGGACAAAAAACTGTAAATCCTGAAGAGGTGATTCCCTTTTTAGAAGAACTGGAAATTAGAAAGTTCTATGGCGTAGGAAAGGTGACAGCAGAGAAAATGTACCAGCTGGGCATTTTTACCGGCAGAGATCTTAAAACTAAAGATCTAACTTTTCTGCAGCAAAATTTTGGCAAAAGTGGCGCACATTATTACCATGTCGTACGCGGCATTCATAACAGCGTTGTTAAACCTGACCGAATAAGAAAGTCTCTGGGTGCAGAGCGCACATTTTCAGAAAATATTTCTTCTGAAGTATTTATGATAGAAAGACTTGAAAATATTGCCGAGGAGATAGAGCGTAGACTTATAAAAACACCTGTAGCCGGCAAGACAATTACTTTAAAAATAAAGTACAGCGATTTCACCCTAAAAACAAGAAGTAAAACTTTGCCTTATTTCGTAAGAAATAAATCTATAATTCTTGAAGTGGCAAAAGAATTACTCTATCAGGAAAAACTTCTTAATTCTGTACGTTTGCTGGGGATTACCCTGGCCAACTTAAATACTGAAGAAAAAGAAGAATCTCCCGCTGTAGAGGAAATCGCTGTTCAATTAAAATTTGATTTCTAGTTATTTGTTATTTCGCGTACACGCAATGTATTAACCATGCCTTGCTCTGTCATTGGCATAGACGCTAAACTAATTACCATATCACCTTTCTTAACATAACCGCGTTTCTTAGCAATTCTATTTACGTCGCCTACAGTTTCATCTGTAGATACAAACTTGTCATAATAGAACGCTTTAACGCCCCAAAGCAGGTTTAAACGCGATAAAATCGTCTTATTTGAGGTGAAAACCAGAATGTGTGCATTAGGTCTCCATGCTGAAATCTGGAATGCCGTATAACCACTGTTAGTTAAAGTGGTAATCGCTTTCGCCGAAATTTCATTTGCCATAAGAGCTGCGTGATAACAAACAGCTTTAGTGATGTATCTTTTTGTACGTATGTGCGGTGGCTCATGAGGTACATGAATTAATGGTGAATCTTCAACACTCATTAAAATTGAAGCCATTTTCTCAATCACCTGCACAGGATATTTACCTACAGATGTCTCACCACTTAGCATAACTGCATCTGCACCATCCATAACAGAGTTTGCCACATCGTTAACCTCTGCTCTTGTAGGAGTAAGGCTATCTATCATGGTTTCCATCATTTGGGTAGCGATAATTACCGGTATTCTGGCTTGTTTCGCTTTAAGCACTAATTGCTTTTGAATAAGCGGTACTTCTTCTGCAGGAATTTCTACACCCAGATCACCACGTGCAACCATTAAACCGTCGCTATATGCTACGATTTTATCAATGTTTACTACAGCTTCTGGTTTTTCTATTTTAGAAATAATAGGGATCTTGTAAGCTGAATGCTTTTTAATTAGCTCCTGCAATTGCATAAGGTCTCCCTCATGTCTTACAAATGAAAGTGCCATCCAGTCTACCTCCTGCGAGATCGCAAAAATTGCGTCCTCAATATCTTTTTCGGTTAATGCAGGTAGTGAAATATTGGTATTAGGTAGGTTCACGCCTTTACGAGAACGCAATGGCCCACCTTGTATAACAACTGTTTCTACTTCATGCTCGTGGTCTGTTTTAAGAACCTCAAATATTAGTTTACCATCATCGAGTAAGATACGCTCGCCTTTTTTTACATCACGAGGAAACTCCTTGTAATTCATGTAAACTCGCTCTTTTGTACCTAAAAACTCTTCTGCAGTAGAAAAAGTAATAATATCACCGGGATTCACTTCTACTTCTTCTTTCATTTTCCCAACACGCAGTTTAGGACCCTGAAGATCTGCCAGGATAGAAGTATTGTACCCAAATTCTTCACTTAACTCTCTAATCATCTTTATACGCTCCTTTACATCTTCATAATCTGCGTGAGAGAAGTTTATTCTAAATACATCTGCTCCCGCTTTGATCATTGAATGCAGGACTTCTTTAGTACTTGTGGCGGGACCTAATGTGGCCACAATTTTGGTCTTTTTTCTATCTGGCATTATTCGAATATTAAATTTTTTTTAGATTTTAATTGGTTTACCTCTACCTCGTATGCTGTTACGATCTGGGGTATCTGGTTTAAGTTTGCCATTAAAGCAGCTTTGGCAAAAGTATTAGAATCAGTCTCTATTTTCAGCAAAAAATCTGCCTTTTTAAATTCTGGCAGCAAATTTATTGATTTATAATGTGCATGTGCATTAGATTGAAACAGTCCGTTACTACTTGTAACTCCATTGCTGGCCGTTTTGCACTTGTTACTTACAAGGCTGTAATCAATGTAATTTCTTGAATCATTATACTTAAAAAGTGGAAAAAGTGCAGAGTAGCCCGTTTCTTTATAATCTATGTCATTGCGGGTACGTTCTAGGTGTAAACCTGCATATTTATTAATTAAAAAAGCAAGACGATAATCTTCTAACGAGCAGTGTATTGCAACTACCGTAAAGTCATACTCAAGTGCGTCATCTAATAATAACATTACAGTCGCCATACTTTATAATAGGAGTTAAATATAGGTAAAGTAATAAATAAAAACTGACCCTGAATATTAAGATTTAAACAGGATTTGTCTGTTATCTAATTAAACTGTTGCACATCTATTTTATTCTGAAATGCATAATATGCGCGTTTTGCAGCCTTTTCTTCTGCTTTCTTTTTTGAGGTAGCTCGAGCTTTAGCAACTTGCTTATTATCTATAGTTAGTTTAACCGAAAAGTGTTTTACCAGATCAAGACCGTTGTCTTCGTATGTATTAAAGTTGAATGATTTCTTTTCTTTCTGGCACCATTCTATAAGCATACTTTTATAACTTATAACCCTGCCTTCAAGCATTTCTATATCAACATAGGGATCTACAACGCGTTTATATATAAATTTCTTCACATAACTATAACCGCGGTCTCTGTAAATCGCCCCTATTAATGCTTCAAAGAGGTTGCCGTGAATATTTGCACCAAAATTCTCTTTAGGAATTGCAGACCTCACAAGATCGAGCAAATGCAGATCTCTTCCTAACTCATTGAGGTGTTCACGACTTACAACCTTAGATCTCATTTTAGTAAGATAGCCCTCGTCACCATGCCCCACTTCATTAAATAAATGGGCGGCTATAACCGCGCCCAGCATAGCATCGCCTAAAAATTCAAGACGCTCATAATTTAAAGAGTGCCCTTTTTTATTTTTCAGGTTTAATGATCTATGTGTAAATGCTTCTTCATAAGGGCCAATATCTTTTGGCTTAAAGCCAATGATTTTTTCGACCACTGCAAAAAAATTCCCGCTCTTTTCAGAACGGGAATTAAATATGTTGCGAATAGCATTCATATAGTACTAATCGCTTATTTTTTTAAAAACGACACAAGCATTATGACCTCCAAAGCCAAAGGTGTTACTCATAGCAACATTGACTTCTCGTTCCTGCGCCTTGTTTAAAGTAAGGTTTAATGAAGAATCAATATTTTCATCTACAGTACCATGATTTATGGTAGGCGGCACAAGGCTGTTCTTCATTGCAAGAATTGAAGCTATTGCTTCAATTGCTCCTGCAGCTCCTAACAGGTGTCCCGTCATTGATTTTGTAGAATTGATATTGATATCTTTAGCATGATCTCCAAAAACGTTAGTAATTGCTTTTAACTCTGCTACATCTCCTAACGGTGTAGAAGTACCATGTGTATTGATAGCATCTACATCTTCTGGTTTTAAATTTGCATCGCGTAAGCAATTTAACATAACGCGCTCAACGCCTATACCATCAGGATGAGGAGCAGTCATGTGATAAGCATCACTAGACATACCGCCACCTAATAATTCAGCATAGATCTTTGCTCCACGGGCTTTAGCGTGCTCATATTCTTCAAGAATAAGAGCTCCTGCTCCTTCTCCTAACACAAACCCATCACGGGTAGCATCAAAAGGTCTGGAAGCAGTCTCTGGACTTTCATTACGGGTAGAAAGGGCATGCATCGCATTAAAACCTCCCATACCGGCCATAGTTACTGCGGCCTCACTCCCTCCTGTAACAATAACATCACAATGTCCTAAACGTATATAGTTTAAGGCATCTATCATTGCATTTGCAGAAGAGGCACAAGCAGAAACAGTGGTGTAATTAGGCCCCATAAAACCATGTTTTATAGAGATGTTACCCGGTGCAATATCTGCGATCATTTTAGGTATAAAGAAAGGATTGAATCTTGGTGTGCCATCGCCATTAGCAAAATTTATAACCTCATCTTGAAAGGTTTCTAAACCGCCAATTCCTGCACCCCAGATAACACCAACCCTAAATTTATCTACCTCATCCAGATCAATACCAGCATCTGCTATTGCCTGATCTGAAGAGACCATTGCATACTGAGCAAACCTATCTAGTTTTCGGGCTTCTTTCCGGTCAAAGTAGTCGAGAGCATTAAAGTTCTTAAGCTCGCAAGCGAATTTTGTTTTGAACTTGTCTGCGTCGAAATAGGTAATTGGGGCGCACCCACTCTTCCCTGAACGCAATCCGTCCCAATATTCTTCAATATTGTTACCGATAGGTGTTAACGCTCCAAGACCGGTTACTACAACTCGCTTTAACTCCATAAGGTGTACTGCTTACTTCTTACTTTGCGTTTTCAATATAGGAGATAGCTTGCCCTACCGTCGCAATGTTTTCAGCTTGATCGTCTGGAATCTGGATATCAAATTCTTTTTCAAACTCCATAATAAGTTCAACTGTATCTAATGAGTCTGCTCCTAAGTCATTAGTGAAGCTAGCTTCAGCAACGACTTCGTTCTCATCAACGCCTAATTTATCTACGATGATGGCTTTTACTCTTGATGCAATGTCTGACATAATCTTTAAATTTAATTTTTAATTAAGTGGCAAAAATAGCAAACTTTATGTTATCACCATTCCTAACCCCAAAAATGTGTACGTAATTTAATGATTTAAAATCAAGATTTGACAGATTACCTTTCAAAAAGTTAATAATAATTCTTTGTTTTGTAGCTTCACAAACACTCCCCATGCAGCTATGAAACGTATCGTGATATTTGCCTCTGGCGACGGGACAAACGCTGAGCGCATTGTAACTTATTTTAGAGAAAAACAGACTGCAGAAGTGGTCTTAATCCTATCTAATAAAGCAGATGCTTTTGTTTTAAAACGAGCCAATAAATTTAACATAAGTGCCTTCTATTTTAATCGCACTGCGCTCTATGAGACAGAAAATGTATTAGACCTGGTTAAAAACGCAAATCCAGACTTAATAGTTCTAGCCGGTTTTTTATGGTTATTCCCAACTAATATTCTTGAAGCATTCCCAAATAAGGTCATAAACATTCACCCCGCCCTTTTACCAGACTTTGGTGGCAAAGGCATGTATGGCCATCATGTACACAATGCTGTTATCGCTGCAGCGAAAGAAGAATCTGGCATTACTATACATTATGTGACTAATGAATATGACAAAGGCTCTACAATTTTTCAGGCAAAAACGGCAATAACAAAAGAAGATACTCCTGAAACACTTGCCCAAAAAATTCACCAGTTAGAATACAAAAACTTCCCTGTAGTGATAGAAAACCTCCTTTTAAGCTCAAAAAATGGCTAAAAAAGAAAAATTCTATGTGGTATGGCAGGGCAAACGCCCCGGCATTTATAATAAATGGAACGATTGTAAAGCTGCCATTACAGGATATAAAGGAGCGCAGTATAAATCATTCTCAACTTTCGCTGAAGCGAAAAAAGCATACAATGGCAACTACAATGATTATAAAGGTAAAACAACACCTAAAATTGTCGACAAAGAACTGCTGGCGCGCATAGGCGAACCTAATTACAACTCAATTGCAGTAGATGCGGCGTGTAGTGGCAACCCCGGCATTATGGAATATCGCGGTGTAGAAACTAAAACTGCAAAAGAACTTTTTAAAGTTGGCCCTTTTAATCAGGGAACAAATAATGTAGGTGAATTTCTCGCACTGGTACACGGTCTTGCCTTTCTAAAGAAGAAGAACAGCAACCTTATTCTCTATTCAGATTCTCGCATCGCAATAAGCTGGGTGCGGCAGAAAAAATGTAAGACAAACCTAAAAGAAACCGCTGTTAATAAAACTATTTTTGACCTTGTGCGCCGAGCCGAAAATTGGTTAAAAACAAATACTTACAGCACGCCCATTGCTAAATGGGAGACAAAGGTATGGGGAGAGATTCCCGCAGATTTTGGGCGAAAATGATTTCGCACTTCAAAACTTCATAATTACATATTCGGATTGCAAAAGTGTATATTTGCAAAAATTTTTTGAATGAGCAAACTTTTGATTGTAGGCACCTGTGCCTTTGATGAAATTGAATCCCCTTTTGGTAAAACCGGTAAAATTTTAGGAGGTGCCGGCACTTTCATCGGGCTGGCTGCATCGCAGTTTAATGTAGACCCGGCTATAGTCTCTATTGTAGGAGACGATTTTCCACAAGAATATATCGATATTTTAGCTAATAAAGGCATTAATCTTGACGGTCTTGAGATCGTTGAGGGTGGAAAAACTTTTTTCTGGAAAGGTCTTTATCACAATGATCTTAATTCACGCGATACTTTAATAACAGAATTGAATACGCTGGCAGACTTTAATCCTAAAGTACCAGAAGCATATAAAAATTCTGACATAGTTATGTTAGGAAATCTGCATCCTTTAGTCCAACTAAGTGTGTTAGATCAAATGAATGCAAAACCTACGTTGGCAATTCTTGATACGATGAACTTCTGGATGGATAATGCTCTTGAAGATCTTAAAAAAGTAATTGCTCGTGTAGATGTTATTACAATTAATGACGCAGAGGCGAGACAGTTAACAGGAGAATATTCTCTTGTAACAGCTGCCCAAAAAATACACAAAATGGGACCTCAGTTTGTGGTGATAAAAAAAGGAGAGCATGGTGCTTTATTATTTAAAGACGAGCAAATATTCTTTGCCCCTGCTTTACCTTTAGAAGAGGTTTTTGATCCTACCGGCGCTGGCGACACCTTTGCAGGTGGTTTTGCCGGCTACATTGCAAGTACAGGAGATCATTCTTTTGAGAATATGAAACGAGCAATAATTTATGGCTCAAATCTTGCTTCCTTTTGTGTTGAGAAATTTGGCACAGAGCGGATGCTACATTTAACACAAGAAGAAATTAACAAGCGGCTGCTAAGGTTTAAGAGTCTTACGCAGTTTGATATTAAATTATAACCCCGCGCCCCAAAAATTTTGGGGCGTAATTTATTTATAGAGTTATGAGTGACGGTATTAAACATGAATGCGGAATTGCGGTTATTCGCCTTTTAAAACCTCTTGAGTACTATAAGGAGAAATACGGTAGTGCTTTTTACGGGGTCAACAAGATGTATCTAATGATGGAAAAACAGCACAACCGCGGTCAGGATGGTGCGGGTTTTGCCAGTATTAAACTAGATATGAAACCCGGTGAGCGCTACATAAGCAGACAGCGTTCTGTTGCGCAGCAGCCCATACAGGATATTTTTGCACAGATAAATTCACGCATCAATGACACATTAGCCGAAGCTACTCCAGAACAGGCAAATGATGTGGCATGGCAGAAGAGACATGTGCCTTACGTGGGCGAATTACTTCTGGGTCATGTGCGCTATGGCACTTTTGGTAAGAATAGCGTTGAGAGCGTTCATCCATTTTTGCGTCAAAACAACTGGATGCACCGTAACCTTATCGTTGCAGGTAACTTTAATATGACAAACGTATTTAAGTTGTTTGACAAATTGGTATCGCTGGGACAACATCCTAAAGAGAAAGCCGATACTATTACTGTGATGGAGAAGATTGGGCATTTTCTGGATGACGCTGTAGCGAAAGTTTACAAAAAGCTAAAAAAAGAAGGTTATTCAAAATTTGAAGCTTCACCACAGATCGCAGAGCGTCTAAACGTAGGTAAAATCTTAAAAAGAGCTTCAAAAGACTGGGATGGTGGCTATGTAATGGCCGGTCTATTAGGTCATGGAGATTCTTTTGTACTTAGAGATCCCGCAGGTATACGCCCTGCCTATTACTACAAAAATGATGAGATTGTTGTTGTAGCCAGTGAAAGACCGGTTATACAAACAGTATTCAATGCTCCTTTTGATGAAGTCATAGAGCTTGATCCCGGGCATGCGATTATCATTAAAAAAAGCGGAAAAACTTTAATAGAACAAATACAAGAGCCACTTGAGCGAAAAGCCTGTTCTTTTGAAAGAATATATTTCTCAAGAGGTAGTGATGCAGAAATTTACCAGGAACGTAAACTTCTGGGCAAACTTCTAATGCCAGAAGTGCTTAAAAGTATAGAGCACGATACGCAAAATACTGTTTTTAGTTACATTCCTAATACTGCAGAAACATCATTCTATGGTATGGTAGAAGCTGCACAGGAGGAACTCGACAAGCAAAAAATGGCTGAAATCCTAAGCCGAAAAGATACTCTTGACGAAGCTGGCCTACACGATATCCTGTCGTTAAAATTGCGAACTGAGAAAATAGCAATTAAAGATGTTAAGCTGCGTACCTTTATTACAGAAGACAGCAGCAGAGACGATCTTGTCGCACACGTTTACGATGTCACTTATGGCGTTGTTAAACCATCAGATACTTTAGTTATTATAGATGATAGTATTGTACGCGGTACTACACTTAAAAAGAGTATCATAAAAATGTTATCTAGACTTAATCCTAAAAAGATTGTTGTTGTCTCATCTGCACCACAGATTCGCTATCCAGATTGCTACGGCATCGATATGGCGCGTTTACAGGATTTTATCGCATTTAGAGCCGCAATAGATCTTCTTGAAGAACAAGGTAAGGAGGAGCTTATTGACATTGTTTATGAAAAATGTAAAGCTCAGGTAGATTTTGAAGATAAAGATGTGACCAATTATGTAAAAGATATTTACGCACCATTTACAGATGAAGAAATATCTGCAAAGATCGCAGAGCTTTTAAAAGATGAAACCATTAAACCAGAAGTAAGTGTTATTTATCAAAAGGTTGATAATCTACATAAAGCATGTCCTAAAAATTTAGGTGACTGGTACTTTACAGGAGACTACCCAACCCCTGGTGGTAACCGCGTTGTTAACCGTTCTTTTATCAATTATGTAGAAGGAAGTGTAGCAAGAGCATACTAAAACAGCATATTTTTGTGTACTTAATCTAAAAATTGGGCCGTTAGTCTAAAAGTTTTGGAAACTCGTAGAGTACTCCTTTATATTAGCAGAGCCATAGCATAAGTAGGTTAAGTTCATGGTAGATTTGGGGCAAAAAAGGTGGATCTTTCCACCTTTTTTATTTGGTCTAAATTGAAGCTAATTCTACAGTAGCGACTCAACTGATACTTCGTCATTCCTTAATCAAATCATACGTTTGCTTCCTAACGACCCGACTATTCTGCAAGAAACATTTCAATATCACTTCTGCTTTCAACTTATATAAGTAAAGTTTAGCAAAAGCCCTAAAACAAAAAGTCCGATCAATGACCGGACTTTCATATTTAAAAGGTTTTAAACTTTTATTTATTCTGAGCATATCTGCTGGAAACCTCTTCCCAATTAATTACATTAAAGAAAGCTTCAATGTAAGCAGGGCGTTGATTTTGATATTTTAAATAATAAGCATGTTCCCAAACATCAAGACCTAAGATTGGTGTACCACCACATCCTACATCTGGCATTAATGGGTTATCCTGATTTGCTGAAGAGCAGATCTCAAGTTTTCCGCCTTCATGTACACAAAGCCACGCCCATCCTGAACCAAATCTTGTTCCGGCAGCTTTGGTAAATTCATCCTTAAATGATTCAAAAGAACCAAATGCACTGCTAATAGCCTCAGCAAGTTCACCTGTAGGCTCCCCACCACCATCTGGAGACATAATTTCCCAAAAAAGGTTGTGGTTATAATATCCACCGCCATTATTTCGCACGGCAGTGTTAGTCATATCAAGATTTAAAAGAATATTCTCAATGGTTTTACCTTCTAAGTCTGTTCCTTCTATAGCTGCGTTAAGCTTGCTTGTATATCCTGCGTGATGTTTATCATGATGTACCTCCATAGTTTTTGCATCTATATGAGGTTCTAATGCATCTTTCGCATATTTTAATTCTGGTAAGTCAAATGCCATTTTATGAGTATTTACGTTAATTATTTATTTAGTTGGTTACCAAAGTTAAGCATAGTTGCCCGTGTAAAAAACCGTCTACTGTTATAATACTCTTAACTTTTAACATTAGTCTCTTTCTTTTTATTATTTATATTATTTTATATGGGTTTTGCTATCTTCGGGACTATGCAACTACCAGCTATCTCTATCTACAATGCTTCTGCCGGCGCGGGGAAAACATTTGCCCTCGTGCGCAATTACCTAATTATACTTTTAAAGAGTAATAATGAATTTAAATACCGAAATATACTTGCGATAACTTTCACTAACAAAGCGGTTGCTGAAATGAAATCTCGCATTATTAAAAACCTTCAGGAATTTAGTGAACCTACGATCGCGGAATCTCCCACTGCCATGTTTAACGAAATATCGGGCGCAACGGGCTTAAAATCGGAAGAAATCATCAAAAAATCGGAGCGAATTCTTAAAAATATTGTTCAGGATTACGCCTCTTTTGATGTTGTTACCATAGATAATTTTACACATCGTATTATACGCACATTTGCTTATGATCTTAGAATCCCGCAAAATTTTGAAGTTGAGCTAAACACGACAGAAGTTCTGGAGCAGGCTGTTGATAATCTTATAGAGAAAGCCGGAGAAGACAAACTCGTGACGCCTGTGCTTCTTGATTATGCATTAGAAAAAACAGACGATGATAAAAGCTGGGATATTTCTAAAGATCTTTACGATATTGGCAGATTACTTCTCAGCGAGAACGACCGCAGCTTTCTACAACTCTTAAAAGGAAAGTCACTACAGGATTTTTCAGCTTTAAAAAAGCATTTAGTTGATAAGATCAGAACGGTTTCTGAACACGTTAAAATAACAGCAACACAAACTCTCGAGTATATTGAACAACAAGGCTTAGAACCTGCAAATTTTAGTGGTAAATATCTCCCTAAAGCTTTAGAAAAGTGCTGTGACGGTAATTTCAACATAAACTTTCAGGCAGGATGGGCGCTTAATATTGAGAACCAGCCTTTGTACACAAAATCACAAAAGCAGCATATAAAAGCTATTATAGATGAAGCGGCTCCCACAATAGTGCGCGCTTTTAAAATCATACAGCATAATATACTTCAGATTTTACTTTTTGAAGAACTTTTAAAAAAACTTACTCCGTTATCGGTATTACAAGCTATAAATAACGAAGTACAAAAAATAAAGGCTGAAAAAAATCTCATTCTAATTTCCGATTTTAATGAACTTATCAATAAGAATATCGCCGGTCAACCTACGCCATTTATTTACGAAAGACTGGGCGAGCGATATCAACATTATTTTATAGATGAGTTTCAGGACACTTCGGTTCTACAGTGGGAAAACATGATTCCGCTGATTGATAATGCCGTGAGCGCAGAAAAAAAAGACGATATTCTCAACAGTCTTATGCTTGTGGGTGACCCAAAGCAAGCCATTTACAGATGGCGGGGCGGTTACGCAGAACAGTTTATCAAGCTCTCAGGTGATCACAACCCTTTCCAAAATCAAAATAAAGAAAGAATAGACCTCGAGTCTAATTACAGAAGCTATTCTGAGGTAATAAACTTCAATAATTCGTTATTTACGCAAGCTGCTGCCAGCCTTGAATTTGCAGATTATTCTAAGATTTACATCGAAGGCAATAGCCAGAAATTCAACGCAAAAACCGGCGGTTATGTTTCCATTTCTTTTGTAGAGGCAAAGACTAAAGAAGAAGCTATACCTCTTTATCTGGAGCAAACTTTAGCCCTTCTAGATGAAGCCAAGGTCAATTTCGCTTTAAGCGAAATATGTATTCTTGTGCGTAAAAATGATGAAGGTGTGGCTATTGCCCAATTTCTGCAGGAGAATAACATTCCTGTTGTTTCTAACGAAAGCCTTTTGATCAATCAATCTGCACAGGTACGGTTTATTGCTGCTGTATTACAATTTATTCTGCAACCAGATTCATCTGAGATTAGCATACAGATTTTAGAATATCTCGCTCTTGATCTCCTAAAATTAAAAGAACCGCATGAGTTTTATAGTTCACACCTTAAGCTAACAGGTCAACAGCTTTTTATAGCATTACAAGATTACAATATTGACTTTGATCTCGATCGTTGTGCACTATTGCCGCTTTATGAGGCCGTAGAATATATAATTAGATCGTTTGATCTTACAGACGGAGGTTCTCATATTCAGTTTTTTCTTGATAACGTTTTTGATTATACCCAGAAGAATGAGGCAGGAATTCATGGGTTTCTGGACTGGTGGGAAAAGAATAAAGAGCGTAAAAGTATAAGCACACCGCCTTCTACAAAAGCGGTGCAGGTGATGACAATTCATAAAGCTAAAGGCCTCGAGTTTCAGGTAGTAATTTATCCGTTCGCAGAAAGCGATCTATATCCAAGATCTGATAATACTAACTGGTATCGAACAGATCCCGAACAATTCTTAGGTTTTGAAACACTGCTTTTAAGTCAGAAAAAAGAATTATTGAATATTGATGAAAACACTGCTGCTCTTTACAATGCAAAAAGACAACAGCAACAACTTGACAACCTCAATATATTATATGTAGCACTTACACGAGCAGTCGAGCAACTTTATATTGTGTCTCGCTGTAGCGAAAGAAGCAAACCCGGCACAGAACCCACAACCTTTGCAGACATTTTAATTAACTATCTCGATGAGGCAGGACTTTGGAAAGATGATGCGAGATTATTTGATTTTGGTACTAAAAATCGCATTTCTAAACCCGAAAATCAGGCAAAAACCGATGAAAACCTCGATATTATCTCATCTGCAAAAGAAGAGCACAACATAATTGTGGTTACTCAGGCAGAACAATTATGGGATACTGCACGACAACAGGCAATATCTACTGGTAATATCATTCACGATATCATGGCTCAAATAGAAACCAGAGCTGAAATAGAAAACCAACTGGAACTGGCATATAAATCAGGCTTCATCACAGCAGAAGAACTGCCACTTCTCAAAAGAAATCTGCTGGGTCTAACATCGCGGCTTGAGGAAGAAGGCTTCTTTAATAAATCACACCATATATATAATGAACGTGACATATTATACCAAGGCGATGTACTACGGCCAGACCGTGTCGAGACAGATGTATCTAAAAAAGCATATTTATTAGATTATAAGACGGGAGCTCCTAACGATGCTCATAAAAACCAAATAAGTGGTTATGCAATAGCATTAGCAGATATGGGTTTTAAAGTAGAAAAAAAGGTAATTGTTTATCTTAACGAAGCGGAGCAACTCTTGGTTTTATAAGCCCTACATTTTACCACAATAAGGAAGTATAGACCGTATAGTTATTCTAATTTTCACAGAAAGCAAAATCTTAAAATAGCAGGGTTGTTAACATAATGGGCTTGAAAAGCTAACGCCGTTTTAAGACTTCAAAAAAGCGGGTGATTTTAAACGAAAATCTCTGAAAATCATTGATTAAATAGGTTATAACAGTATCTTATAACAGGCATTGTTTTAATAAAATTTTATTACTTTTAGCTTTGTTCATAATTTTTAACAACTTACTTTTGCTCTAATTAACACTTAAAATTAACTTTTGAATATGAAAAATCTTAGCAGATTACTATTGTTCGCTGCGCTAGTATTTTTAGGAACTAGTTCTGCGAATGCACAAGACGAAGATAATCCATGGGGAATTTCGATAGGCGTGAATGCCATTGACACTTATCCAGTTGGAGATGCTTTTCCAGACTTAAGAGGAGAATTCCTTGACGAATTTTACAATGTAGATGATCACTGGAATATTCTTCCTTCAGTATCAACACTTTCTGTAGGTCGTTATATAGGTGATGGCTTCGTATTAGGTGTACGTGGTTCTGTAAACAAATTAGACAAATTAGGAGATACAGAGGCTGATGATTTAGCATATTATGCTGTTGACGGTATGATCTCTTATAGCTTCCGCGACGCTCTTTTTGGCGAAGGTGGTTGGTTTGATCCTTACCTAGGAGTAGGTGGTGGTTACACATTTATTGGTGACATGTCTAGCTTTGGTACTGCAAACGGAACTGTAGGTCTTAAAATCTGGCTAAGTGAATCACTTAACTTAAACCTAAGCTCTACTTACAAGCATGCATTTGAAGATAGCTATACTAAGCACATGCAACACACTGCAGGTATTGGTTTCGCTTTTGGCGGAAAAGATACAGACGGTGATGGTATCTATGACAAGAATGATGAGTGCCCAGAAACTCCTGGTCTACCAGAATTCAACGGTTGCCCTGATACAGATGGTGATGGTATAAAAGATTCTGAAGATAACTGTCCTACAACTGCTGGTTTACCAGAATTTAACGGTTGTCCTGATACAGACGGTGACGGTATCGCAGATCCAGATGATGAGTGCCCAACTGAAGCTGGTACAGCTGCAATGAACGGTTGTCCTGATGCTGATGGTGATGGTGTTAAAGATGCAGATGATAACTGTCCTAATGAGGCTGGTCCTGCTGCTAACAACGGTTGTCCTTACGAAGATAAAGATAACGATGGTGTATTAGACAAAGATGATGAGTGCCCAGAAGTTGCTGGTACTGTTGCTAACAACGGTTGTCCTGAAGTAACTGTAGAGGTTCTTGAAGAAATCAACGTTCAAGTACGTTCAGTATTATTTGATCTTAACAAAGCAACTATCCGTCAAGAGTCTTACGAAACTCTTAACCAAGTAGCTGAAACTATGAAAGAATACTCTAATACAAGATTCTTAATAGAAGGTCACACAGATAGTACTGGTAGCGATAAGTATAACATGGAACTTTCTGACAAGCGTGCTGCTTCAGTACGTGAGTACTTAACAAGCCAGGGTATCCCTGCAGATCGTTTATCTTCTCAAGGTTTTGGTGAGACAAGACCAGTTGCAAGCAACGCTACTGCTGCCGGAAGACAGAAAAACAGAAGAGTTGAGCTTTCTCTTATAGAAGAATAATTCTATAAATAGAAACCATAATATTTGAGAAAACGCCCTGATTAATCAGGGCGTTTTTTATTTTTAGTCTATGATAACATTCATAGAAGAAGTACTAGATGATGTCTTAAAAAATCATTCTGATGTCACTCAACTTACATTTATACTTCCCTCTAAACGAGCAGGAACATTCCTAAAAAAGAAGCTAGCCGCTAAGCTTCATACCTCTACATTTTTACCACGCATACTTGCGATCGAAGACCTAATTGCAGACATTTCAAAACTGACTCTGGCGACTTCTACCCAGCTACAGCTGGAACTATACCATATTTACAGGCAGGAAAACGCTCAAAATTCAGATTCTTTTCTAGAATTTCTTGGTTGGGGACAAACATTAATAGGTGACTTTAATGAGATTGACAGATATCTAATTCCCACTCACGATTTCTTTAATTATCTCACAGCCGTGAAAGAACTCAACCATTGGTCTACAGATGAAACACCATCAGATCTGGTTACTAATTATCTCTCATTCTGGCGCGCAATAGAAAAGTATTACCATAGCTTCTCAACACACCTACGCGAAAAAGGCATCGGTTATCAAGGCATGCTTTATAAAGAATCTGCACGTAAAACAGATCATTATGCTTCTAAGCAAACTGGCTTTTTTGTCTTTGCAGGTTTTAATGCACTCAATGCTGCAGAGCAAAAAATTATACAGTCATTTCTTAATATTGATAAAGCCGAAATCTACTGGGATATAGACAACAAATTTCTCAATGACGAGAAACATGTCGTCAATACGTTCATCAAAGATTATCGCAAAAACTGGTCTTATTATAAGAACCACGATTTTAAAGGCAGCTCTTCGTATTTTGAACAGTCTAAAAAAATTAAAGCCGTTGCCGTTTCTCAAAACATTGGGCAGGTAAAATATGTGGGGCAATTATTAAAAGATCTCAGCAACCAGGAACTTACTGAAACAGCAATTGTTTTAGGCAGTGAGACACTCCTATTGCCATTGCTTAATTCGCTGCCAGAAAATGTAAAGAACCTCAATGTCACAATGGGTCTGCCGCTTAATCAGGTTCCTGATGCAGCTTTTTTTGAGAACTGGTTCACAATGCAAATTAACTCGCGAGACGGGCACTTTTTCTATAAAGATGTTCTTGCCTTATTAGGACAACCATATACTCAACTTTTGTTACAAGGCCAACATCAACATCTAAGAGATCATATTTTAAAAAATAATCTCATCTACATTACTCAAACCGACTTTGAGCAGATCTGGAACAACCCCCAGACTAAGGCAACGAAGTATTTATTCAGTCCGTGGCAAAATAAGATATCTCAAAGTCTCAACAGTGTACTTTTATTGATCAATGAGATTAAAGAAATACTTCTGCCGCAAAAAAACTGGATTCAGCTTGAATACCTCTATGCCTTTCTTAAAATATTTGAACAACTTAAAAATCTTTGTTTAGACTACAACTACATCAATGATATAAAAACGCTACAGCGCTTTTATAAAGAGTTGCTGGCGGTAGAAACAGTAGATTTTAAAGGAGATCCTTACACTGGCCTACAGATCATGGGTGTGCTTGAATCACGTGTACTTGATTTTAAAAACATTATTGTCACTTCGCTAAATGAAGGTGTACTTCCTTCTGGTAAGAGTCAGAACAGCTTTATTCCTTTCGATCTTAAATTAGACTATAAACTACCTACTTATCGCGAGAAAGATGCAGTTTATGCCTATCACTTCTTCAGATTACTGCAAAGAGCATCAAACGTGCATTTGTTATACAACAATCAGGCAGACGGCTTAAATAGTGGTGAGAAAAGTAGATTTCTCTTACAGCTCGCCACAGATAAAAATGCGGTGTACAACTTCACAGAATCATCAGCGAGTGCAAAAGTGACATTGCACAAACACGAGCTTAAACAGATCGATAAGACACCGGCAATAATAGAGGCTTTAAAAAAACATGCTAACTACGGCTTGTCTCCGTCAGCATTGACCACATATATACGCAACCCTATTGATTTTTACTACAAATATGTTTTGGGTATAAATGAACTGGATGATGTTGAAGATATTGTGGCTTACAATACGCTTGGTACAATTGTTCATCAGGCTCTGGAAGAATTATATACGCCTTATCTAAATACGATTTTATCTAAAGAAATTCTTCTTAAGCTTTTAAAATTAGTACCGCAATTTGTGGAAGATCAGTTTGCTAAAGAATATAATCTGGCAAACATCAAAACAGGTAAAAACCTCATCATTTTTCATGTAGCTCAGCAATTTGTAAAGAATTTTATTAAATCTGAAATAAGCCAATTAGATGCCGGTAACGAGATCATTATTAAAAGTCTTGAGAAAAAATACAAAGTCCCGTTTACCGTTGGCGATACCACGATACACTTAAAAGGAACTGTAGATCGCATAGATCGTTTTAACGGAACAACACGCGTTTTAGACTATAAAACCGGCAAAGTAATCGCTGGAGAATTAAAAATTTCTGAATGGGAATTATTAACTTCAGATTATAAAAAACACGGTAAGGCTTTTCAGGTTCTGTGTTATGCCTTGATGCTCTCAAAAGAATCAGATTCTCATCAGGACGTTGAAGCAGGCATAATTTCATTTAAAAATCTTAGCGCCGGTTTTATGAGTTTTGAAGAAAACAGGAATAAGCTTATTTCAAAAGAGATATTATTAAAATTTGAAGAACATTTACAATCATTGGTTGTAGAAATTCTCAATATCGACATCCCATTTATTGAGAAAGAAGTTTAAAAACCCGGGTTTATAGGCTAAAAATCGCTTTTCTAGGCTAAAAAACTGGCTGTAGAATTCTAATCTGGGGTGAAAATTCAGCATTCAAACCAGTGGTAAATTATTACTTGCATGAATACAAAAAAGACAAGACACTTTTAAAGTTGGTTAAAGGGCATTTACATTTAAGTTTTGTACTTTTCTAGCATATTACGCAGGTGAATATTTATAAATTGAATATGACCAAACAACCTGAAAAACCAGTATAATTTGAGCGTATTTCGCTCGTTATTAACCGAATTTAAGCCTGCGAATACAAATCAATTTACATTTATGAAATTGAAACAAACCAGCACACAATTATCAAATCTCTTATCTGGATCACTGCCAGATAAAACGTTTAACTGGCTCGAAGAAAAAATTGAACTTGTTGCCAGAGAAAAATCTACTAAAGAGCTTTTTCTAACGTACAGCTTACTTTCTTCTAAAATTGATAAAACGCAGGAAGTGGTCTATACCACATCTACAGACCTGGTGAAATACCTGCAGAATCATGATGCAAATTATCTTGAAATTAGCAGGTTGTATTTACTGGTTAAAATACTTGAGATAGATCCTGATTTTTTCACACCCAAGGTCGCAAATATCATTCAGGTGGCAGACAAGACTGAACTGGCAACATTTTTAAGATATCTGGCAATTTTGCCTAATGCCAAAGATTTTAAGCATACTGCTGTAGATGCTTTACGCACAAATATAGCATCGGTTTTTAATGCGATTGCACTTAAGAATCCGTATCCGGGTTTATATTTTTCTGAAAAGCAATGGAACCAGATGTATCTTAAAACTGCTTTTATGCAGGGCGATCTTTCTCAAATAGAAGATGTTGATGATCGTGCAAATGCTGATCTTGCAAGAATAATTTCAGACTATGCACATGAACGCTGGGCGGCGGGTCGTGAGATTGAACCGTATTTCTGGAGACCTGTTTCAAACTTTATAGAAGGTGAACTTTATAAAGACATGCAACATTTACTGGCAAGCGAGAACAAGATCGAGAATAAAGCAGCAGCTTTATGTTGTTATTATTCAGAGAAAAAAGAAGCAAAAGAGTTAATACAAAATCACCCAAATCTAAAAAGCCAGATCGAGAATAAAGATCTAAACTGGCAAAACTTAAAAGATCAATAATGGAAGATAAAATGAAATTTATAGATCCACACGTGCACATGACCTCTAGAACGACAGATGATTATGAGGCAATGGCAGCAGCGGGTATTGTGGCGATAATAGAACCATCTTTCTGGCTGGGACAACCCAGAACTCAGGTAGGTTCATTTCAGGATTATTATAGCAGTCTGGTAGGCTGGGAACCTTTTCGCGCAAGCCAATTTGGTATACATCACTATTGCACAATTGGTCTCAATTCTAAAGAGGCAAACAATGAAGCTTTAGCAGAGCAGGTGATAGAATTGCTCCCTCTATATGTGCATAAAGAGAATGTTGTCGCTATTGGCGAAATAGGTTATGACGACCAGACAGAAGCTGAAGATAAGTATTTTAGAATGCAGCTTGATATGGCTAAAGAGCTTGACATGACAGTACAAATTCATACGCCACATCGCGATAAAAAAGCAGGCACCATTAAAAGTATGGAGGTTTGTCTTGAACATGGTCTTGACCCTGCAAATGTGATCATAGACCACAACAATGAAGAAACTGTAAAAGAAGTGCTAGATCGTGGTTTTATCGCTGCTTTCACTATTTACCCCAATACAAAAATGGGCAATGAGCGTATGGTAGAAATTGTTAAACAATATGGTAGTCATCATATAATTG
The DNA here is from genome assembly GCF_047946675.1 of Leeuwenhoekiella sp. A16. GTDB lineage: Bacteria > Bacteroidota > Bacteroidia > Flavobacteriales > Flavobacteriaceae > Leeuwenhoekiella. The sequence continues at coordinate 1,782,378 of NZ_CP172313.1, read as the reverse complement.
TAGACAGTTCTGCAGACTGGGGAGTAAGTGATCCGCTTTCTGTGCCTAAAACTGCTTCACTCATGTTGAAACGTGGTATTGCAAGAGAAGATGTTATTAAAACGTGTTATCAAAATGCTTTAGATGCTTTTGGTAAAAACGGAAAAATGAATGAAAGCGTGTGGAAGGACAAAGAAGGTATTGATCAAACCGAACTTTTTAATGATAATAGTGTGCTACGCGGTCAAAAACCTCGCGTAGATAATGATAAGATTGTTTAAATGAACCCGGTTTTAAAAGGATATTTAAGACTCACCCGCCCGGCAAATTTACCTACAGCTGCTGCAGATGTTATTGCAGGTATTGCTATAGCAGGTTTATTTATTGAGCCAGACACTTTTTATGTCTTGATTAATGAAGTGATTGCTCTTGTACTCGCTTCGGTGTGTTTATATGCCGGTGGTGTGGTTCTAAATGACTTCTTTGATTATGAGTTAGACGTTGTCGAGCGTCCAGAAAGGCCAATCCCCAGCGGATTAATAAAACTTAAAAACGCCGCGATTTTAGGTGGTTTTTTACTGTTTTTAGGGGTTTTTCTGGCGTTTTTTGTAAATGCTTTGTGTGGCTTTATTGCTTTAGCTTTGGCTATAGCCATATTACTTTATGACAAGTTTGCTAAACACAATGCTTTTTTAGGACCTGTAAATATGGGCGTGTGCAGAGGTTTAAACTTACTTCTGGGTATCGCCATTTTAGGAGAACTAAATCACTGGTATTTCTCTATCATACCTATTTTATACATTGCCGCAATCACACTTATAAGCCGTGGTGAAGTACATGGTGACAATAAGAAACATATAATTCTGGCAGGTTTATTATACGCCGTTGTAATATGCGCGATTACAGGACTATTCCTGAGTCATGATCACAACATCCTGCCTGCCATTCCGTTTATAATCCTATTTGCAATTATGATCTATAGGCCGCTTATAGCTGCCTATAAAGAAAATTCTCCTCAAAATATTAAAAAAGCCGTAATTGCAGGAGTGCTATCGCTTATAATCCTTGATGCCTCTGTGGCTGTAGGATTTTCTCAATGGTGGTTAGGCATTGCTGTTTTACTGTTATTGCCGTTATCTATGTTATTATCAAGATTATTTGCGGTTACTTAAAAATTTCAAATTATGAACTTTACCCCAATAGAACAAACGTTCACTATAAAGTACGATTATAAATTACACTTTACTCAGGGACTCTTTAATCAGGAGAATGCACTATTTGTAGACCTTATTAAAGCCTACAAACCCAATAAAAAAGTAAAGTTGCTCTTTGTGATCGATGATGGTGTAAAATTTCACCATCCTGATCTTGATAGCCAGATAGCTGCTTACTGTAAAAAGTATGATTCTCAGCTGCAGCATACTGCAACTATTGTTGTTAAAGGCGGCGAAAGCAGTAAGAGCAATCCTGCACATGTAGAAGAAGTTATAGAAGCGATTAATGAAAACAAGATCTGCAGACATTCTTTTGTAATCGCAATTGGCGGTGGTGCACTGGTAGACATGGCGGGTTATGCAGCAACAATTGCACATCGCGGAGTAAAATTAATTCGAATTCCAACGACTGTTTTGGCTCAAAACGATGCTGCAGTTGGCGTAAAAAATAGCGTAAATGCTCTTAATAAAAAGAACTTTTTAGGAACGTTTGCAACTCCATATGCGATTATCAACGACAGTGATTTTTTGCTTACTTTAGAATTTCGTGATTGGATCTCAGGTATTGCAGAAGCTGTAAAAGTTGCCCTAATTAAAGATAAATCGTTCTTTGAAGAGGTAGAAAATAATGCTTCCGCTTTATGCGAAAGAGAAATGGAGCCCATGCAGCATCTTATTTATAGATGTGCGCAACTTCACATGCATCACATTGCACAGGGTGGCGACCCTTTTGAAAGCGGTTCTTCCAGACCTCTCGATTTTGGTCATTGGGCTGCACACAAACTGGAAGCCATAACAAATTATAACGTGCGCCACGGTGAAGCTGTAGCTATAGGTATGGCGCTAGATCTAACTTATGCACATCTTATTGGTCTAATTGAAGAAAGTACTTTAAAACGCATCATTAAAGTTTTAGAAGAAGTAGGATTCAGTTTAGGTATTCCGCTTGATAGCGAATTGCAATACGAAGAACTTCTAAACGGCATCGAAGAGTTTAGAGAGCATTTAGGCGGTGAACTTACGATAACCTTGATTTCAGAAATAGGTGTAAAACACGATGTGCACGAGATCGATTATGGTAAAATGCGCCAAGCAATGAGCATGCTCAATGAATTCAGCACCAATAAATTATCTGTTTAAATGCTGGTAAACAATAAATTTCATCTTACCTATTGTACAAATGTTCACCCTGGCGAAAACTGGGATCTCACATTTAAGAGCCTTAAAGAATACGTTCCCGGCATAAAAAATAGCCTAACAGAAGATAAATTCGGGCTGGGACTGCGATTATCAAATAAAGCAAGCGAAGAACTGGGCACCGGCGATGTGCTTAATGGTTTTAAAAAGTGGCTTGATGATAATGATATCTATGTGTTTACTATGAATGGTTTCCCTTACGGGAATTTTCATAATGAGCGCGTTAAAGATCTGGTTCACGCTCCAGACTGGACTACAGATGAGCGTGTGATTTATACTAAACGCCTTGCAGACCAACTAGCGATATTGCTGCCTAACGATCTTGATGGTGGCATTTCAACCTCTCCCATAAGTTACAGACATTGGCACAAAACAGAAGATGCCACAAACAATGCTTTTGAAAAAGGCGCAGAAAATCTAAGTCAGCTTATTGTGCATTTACATGAGCTTGAAGAACGCACAGGTAAATACATACATCTAGATATTGAGCCAGAACCTGACGGAATGCTGGAGAATAGCGATGAATTTTTACAGTTTTTCAGCGATTATCTTTTACCTATAGCTATAGATCATTTAAAGCAGGAATTAGGAAGCGACTCGCGCAAGGCGAAAGAACTTATTTACCGGTACATCACCATTTGCTATGATGTTTGCCATTTTTCTCTGGCGTATGAAGAACCTAAAGAAACCCTTCAAAAGCTAGCAGAAAACGGGGTAAAAGTGGGTAAAATCCAGGTGAGTTCTGCATTAAAAATTTTGTTTAACAAAGGTGACAATGAGGAAATTTGGGAAACACTGGCCCAGTTTAATGAGCCCGTTTACCTGCATCAGGTAACCCAGTTAATTGATGGCAACGTAAAAACCTTTAACGATCTGCCCGATATTTTAGCTAAAAAAGCCGATTTTGAGGAGCTGCGGGCACATTTTCATGTTCCACTATTTTTAGAAAAATACGGAGCACTTTACTCAACACAAGATCACATTTTAAAAGTTATAGCGTACTTAAAAGATCATGCGGTAACAAATCACCTTGAAGTAGAAACCTATACCTGGGATGTGCTTCCGGCAGAATTAAAGACAGATCTGGGTGAGTCTATAACAAGAGAATTAGGATGGCTAACCGAAAAACTATGAAGAAAACAGTCGTTATAAATATTGTAGGGTTAACACGCAGACTCATAGGCGACCACACGCCTTTTATAAAATCATTTTTAGAAAAAGGCAGTTCTGCAGTCATAGAACCCGTTCTTCCTGCCGTAACCTGCTCTACGCAATCTACCTACTTAACAGGTAAATGGCCATCTGAACATGGTGTTATAGGTAACGGCTGGTTTAATAAAGAGCAGCAGGAAATTCAATTTTGGAAACAGTCTAATAAACTGGTAGAAAGTGAAAAAATCTGGGAAAAACTAAAAAAAATCGACCCAACTTTTACTTGTTCTAATATGTTCTGGTGGTACAATATGTATTCTAGCGTAGATTACAGTGCCACACCGCGACCTAATTATCTGGCAGACGGCAGAAAGATTCCAGACTGTTACACGTATCCTTCAGAGTTGCGCGATACGCTACAGAGTGAGTTAGGCACATTCCCGTTGTTTTCTTTCTGGGGACCAAAAACTTCTATAAAATCTACTCGCTGGATAGCTGATGCTTCTATACGAACAGATGAAATGCACGACCCAACGCTCACGCTGATTTACCTTCCACATCTGGATTATAATTTGCAAAAATTTGGTTTAGATTTTAGTATAATAGGCAAAGACCTCAACGAAGTAGATGCAGAGGTCAAGAAACTTGTAACCTATTATGAACAGAAGAATGCAAACATTATTCTACTTTCAGAATATGGCATTACAGATGTAAATAACCCAATACACATCAATAGAATTCTAAGAAAAGAAGGTTATCTCGACATACGCATTGAGCGCGGCCTCGAACTTCTGGATGCAGGTGCCAGCGATGCGTTTGCAGTTTCAGATCATCAGATCGCGCATGTATACCTAAAAGATATTTCGCTTAAAGCGAAAATAAAAGATCTATTAAAAAAGGTTGATGGTATTGAGCAGGTTCTAAGCGATGAAGAACTTGAGAAGGCGCATATTGATCATGATCGCTGCGGAGATATAGTTGTGGTTGCCGATAAGAATTCATGGTTTACCTATTACTTCTGGGAAGATGACAACAAAGCTCCAGATTATGCGCGTATGGTAGACATTCACAAAAAACCGGGTTATGATCCTGTTGAATTATTGACAGACCCCAACGATAAATTAGTTATGCCAAAAGTAGCGTTGAAGTTACTCAAGAAAAAAGCCGGTTTTCGTTCAGTTTTAGATATTATTCCGTTAGATGCGAAATTGGTAAAAGGCTCGCATGGCCGCAAACCAGAGGAGGTTGATGATTATCCTGTTTGTATAACGAATAAATCTGCCGCATTTAACAAACCTGCTTTGCAACCCACACAGATTTTTGAAATTATAGAGAATCATGTCTTAAATACATAGCCATGAAAACATTATTCAAAATTTTTGCACTTGGTTTTGCGATACTCTTTGCCTGGGCGGCTTACTTACAAAACAATGACCCCGATTCTTTTTTGTGGTATCTCATTTATGGCTCTGCAGCTCTAGCGTGTATTTCATTTATCTTTCACAAACTGCATTTTGCTATCGCACTTGTTCTTGCAATTGTTTTTTTGATAGGTGCAATTTATAATTGGCCGGCTCAATTTGAAGGTGTTAGCATAGGCTCAGGAGAAATTGAAAATATAGAACGCGGCAGAGAATCTTTAGGTCTGCTTATAAACGCTGTGGTGATGGCTATTCTAGCCTGGCGTATCAATCTGCAGCGTAAACTTTAGTTTTCAAATAGCGGCTTGCGCACTCCTCCCGGTAAATAAAAATGAAGTTTTAGAGATTTAACACTCGCTTTACGGTTTCCCGTAAAGAACTCCCGTTTAACCTTAGTAATATTGATCATTCATTAGTATTAATGGATGAGGGGAATGCATTAGGCACATGTAAAAATGTGCCTTTTGCTATTTTAGGACTTTACGGTTTCCCGTAAAGAGAAACGGAATTTAACTTGTACTTTTAACATAGTTATAACGTTTCTCTCATCCTCTAAATTATGAATCCATTAATCTGTGTTTTGGTTTTTATTCTTGTATTAAGATCAATTATAGAAGGAAATTTAAAAAAATGGAATGCTGGCGGTGCGCTTCACGCATCTCTCATTGTAGAGTGGAAAGCTGCTTCAGAACACAACAAACTAGCAACTTGCTATGACTTACTCGCCCCAGATCATGGCGCTCTAACATTACTGGAACTTCGTGCTCTTTCTGAAGAATTAAAAATTCAAATTGATGAAGCAGTTGCAGACGATAAAAGTATGGACAATTACAAAGTGAAAGAAATTGCAGCGATGTGCCTCGTGTTAATGGAAAATTGAGACCTGTAAAATCTAAAAGCTTTGTTTATATTTTATTTCCTGAAGGTTTTAATATTAAATGTACTTTAGTTAAAACTAAACCAATGAAAAATAAAATTCTATTTGTCGTATGTCTTCTATTCGGGCTAATGTTTATCAATGCGGGACTCAACAAATTTTTAAATTACATGCCAATGCCAGAAGACATGCCGGAAGAAAGCATAAAACTTATGACGTTTTTTGCAGAAATAGGCTGGTTACTTCCCCTTACAGGTCTAGTTGAAGTTTTAGGTGGTATTCTTTTTATCATACCTAAATTTAGAGCATTGGGAGCTATTATCATTCTTCCGGTAATGATAGGAATCCTTCTTATAAATATTATCAACATTCCCTCTGGACTACCTATAGCCGCAGTTCTTTTTATAATTAATATTTGGGTTCTTTTTGAGAATCGTAAAAAGTATAAAGCTTTGATAGATTAGAAAAACCTATTTAGGTCTTATCACACTTCTATATGCACAAGACATTTTACATCTTGCCTTTGACTATGCATTTAAATTTTATTGCACAGGGAAGATGAAATAGAATCTAAACTGTACTAGTGGGGGTGCTTTTCTGCCTTTAAAACCGAGTTTTTAAGCTCTTTTATGCGTTTTTCTTTGTTAGGTTGTCTGTTCTTAATTGCAAACTGGGTATGATATGTATGTCGCTCAAGAAATTTAATCTGCACTTTATCCCACTCCAGTTTTGAATCTATCATAGATCTAAATTGTAATTCTTTAAAAAGCTGATCACTTATGGGGTAGAAATCTGATCTGCCTAAATAGTCAAGATCTGAATCACAAATTATTTTTTCCAGATGTGTAGCCGGCAACTGGGGTATACGAGTAGCCATTATTAAACCTTTCACTTTACAAATGTCTTGCTCACTAAAGTCAAACTCTTCCATCAAACTTATGGCTATGTTGCTGCTAACTTCTTCATGATCTACATATTTTTTTGTAAATCCTGTGTCATGAAAGAAAACCGCGATCCTCAATAATTTAGCATCTTCTGTATTGATATTTTCTCTCTTAATGTAATTATTGCTTGTGTTTAAAACATCTAAAGTATGCGTAAGACTATGATAATATAAACCTTTGGGCAGTTCTGAATTTAATATCTCGAGCGCTCTTTTTCTCAATTTGTAATATCCGTTCATTCCTTCTAATTCCAATTAAGCGTATAATTTTATTACCCATAAAATATTTGTGAGTACTATAAATAGAAAACTCAAGACAAAATACCTGATGGCGAGGTGAACACTTTTAAATTTTTGGTCTATAATCTTGCTCTCAGCATGTATTTGTTCACTTAACTGAACAAATAGCTCTTCTTCACGCTCGCATACTTCTAGAAGGCGTTTAGAATATTCTTTTGTATCTCCAAAGGCATAAACAGCATCTCTAAAGAAGAAAACATTGGGAGTATATTTTAATTCTATTTGCGGTCTAAAGCATTTAAAGCAATGAAAAATAGATAAAAGAACAGATAAAAACCAGAGTAAAGCGAGAACTATAAATGCATTAGTCTGTAAAAATATGGGTTTCAATTCTTCAAGATTATCTACAAAAAACCCTAAAATGAGGCCGTGAAAAGAAAAAACCACCCCTGCCTTAAATTCTGATGCTCGTATAAGTTTCTCCAGGCGCTCCAGTTGCTCCCAGTAATTATTAGAGTCTTGTATCATACATTTGGCTGTTATAGCGTTATTTTTAAACACTAAATTGTCCTAAGAACTTCATTTTAAATATACTATAAAAAATCGACGTATTTATTTTCCTTGGTATTTTCAATAATCAGAAGTTTTAAAATTGTTTTATTTCGCCAGAGATTTCCATCCTTAATCCATTTTACTTTAAAATCTAATTTTCAATAAAAGCTATTATTCTTGGCAGGTTCTGCTTATATTGAGTGATTAATTTAAGATATTCTCATTTTTGCATAAAATGATTGATTTTTTCAAATTGTATGAATAAATTATTGACACCTATTTTCAGCTTTAGAATTGCTTTCATTCTTTTATTGCTAACGGCAAGCCAATTATGCGCGCAGAATAATCCTTTTCCCGAATATCATTTTGAAGCGCTTAAGAATAACACTACCCAACGCGCCGTAGCCAGTATGTCTCAGGATCAACAAGGTTTTCTATGGATGGGAACTAATGGTCTGGGGCTTAATAAATACAACGGTATTGATTATACAACGTACCAGTTTCATGAGGCAGACAGCAGCAGTATTAGCAATTCACTCATTCATTTTACATACGTTGATAGCAAAAACAGATTATGGATAGGAACTGAAACCGGCCTTGATCTTTACAATAGAGATCAGGACAATTTTATTCATATTAATTTATTAGAGGAATCTGAAGATAGCAGTATTTCGGTTCAGGCAATTCTTGAAGATGATAAAGGAGATCTCTTAGTGGGTACTCATCAATACGGAATGTTTAGGGTAAACCCTGCAACATTAACTTCTGAAGCCATAAAAATAATTGGAATTCCTCAAATAAAAAACCTGCTTATAAACAGCATTGTAAGTTTTGATAATAAAATTCTGGCAGGAACAAGTTACGGTATTCTAGATCTTGATGAAGAAAAGAATATCGTTAAACCTCTGTTTTTTAAAACAGCAAGCGGGAAGGAAAAAATTGCTTTCGCTGTTAAAAGCATGGAGATAGACGGTAAAGGTAGTTTGTGGTTAGGCACAACTAACAGGGGTTTATACAAGATTGATCGCAATGAAAATGGAAGGTATAACATTCAGAACTTCCCTATTACTTCAAAAAGAATTTTGTCTCTTTTAAATACACCGCGAGAAACCATACTCTGCGGGACAGAAAATGACGGACTCTTTGAACTTAACAGAAATGGTAAGATTATTAATCATTACCTCAACAATAAAGCTGATGATAGTGGTATAAAATCTAATTCTATTTGGGATCTTTTTCTTGATAGTCAGCAGCGTATATGGGTGTGTTATTATAATAACGGCGTAGGCGTATATGATAAATTCTATGATAAATTTCGAGACATCGAGAGTAAGCCTAATTACCCTAATTCACTTCAATCAAGTTCAGTAACGGGCATACAGGAGGATGATGCCGGAAGATTATGGATAGGAATGGACGGCGGCGGTATTGACGTATTCAATCCTAAAAGCAACGAGTTTACGCATTTACTTGATCACGATAATAAAATCGCAACCGGGCTTAGTGCTGCAGATGTACAAACTCTTTTTAAGGATAGCGCAGGGAATTTGTGGGTTGGCACCTGGGATTATGGTATATTTTATTTGCAAAAAGGATCAACATCTTTTACAAACTATACAGTTGAGACAACTCATGGTGAAATGGCAACTGATCGTATTCTAAGCTTCTCTGAAGATTCTAATGGAACGATCTGGATTGGTACATTTTTGAGAGGAATTCATTCGTATAATCCTGAATTAAGTAAATTCATTTCGTACGACAAAGAACCTTTTTTAAGTGAAAAAATAAGCTATAGTGATGTTAAAAGAATCTATGTTGATAGCGAGGATAATATCTGGATAGGCGGCAACGCTGGGCTATTTAAATTAAAAGTGAAGCCTGACGAATATATTCTGGAAACGTTGTCATCTCGTTTTTATAGCGGAAATAGCAACAACAAATATTCAAGCCTTGTATTAGATATTTATGAGGACTCTGCTAAAAATATTTGGCTGGGAACAGATGGTGGCGGTCTATGCAAATATGATATGAATAATGATTCATTTACCTGGGTAGACTCCAGCAATGGATTTAATAAAGTGACTGTTGCTTCTATTATAGAAGATGAGTCTGGTGCAATCTGGTTAGCGGGTAATAATGGCTTGTCAAAAATTGATAAACAAGGCCAGGTAATACAGAATTTCTCTACAAATGACGGCTTATTAACCAATGACTTTAACACCAATTCTTCTTATAAAGACAATACCGGTAAGCTATATTTTGGCTCATATGAGGGAATAAATTATTTTGACCCAAAGAACATTTCGGTTAATGAAAACCCTCCTATTGTTTATCTTTCAGACTTAAAGATCTTCAATCAACCGGTTGAGCCGGCCGTAAAGAAGTCTCCGCTCAATAAAGTAGTTTCCCAAACGGAAAAGGTAACTTTTTCGCACGATCAATCTGTATTCACTATTGACTATGCATCAATAGATTTTACGCGTCCTGAAAAGATCAAGTTTGCTTATTATCTGGAAGGTTTTGAAAAAGACTGGAACTATGTACAAAATACAAGAAGCGCTACCTACACTAACCTTCCTGCCGGCAACTACACTTTTAAAGTAAAAGCAGCAAATAGCGACGGCATATGGAATGATAAAGCTGCCACACTTAATATTGAAATATTACGCCCATGGTGGTTTACAAATTTTGCCATTCTTTGCTATATCCTAACTATTGCATTAATAATCTATCTGGCTTTTAGATTTCTTGATGCACGCCTTCGTGCACGGCGAGCTATACAGCAGGAGCGTGAAAAACACCTTCAGGAAGAAGCTCTTAATGATAAGAAAATTCAGTTTTTTACTAACATCTCCCATGAGTTCCGCACTCCGCTTACTCTAATTTTAAGTCCGCTGGAAGATATTTTGAAGGAGAATTCACTACCTGAAAAAATAAAAGAAAAGCACCGCATAATTCACAAAAATACAACTCGGCTAAAACGCCTTATCGACGAGTTAATGGATTTTAGAAAACTTCAGTTCAATAAAATACCCTTAACTGTAACTTCTTTTAATATTAACCACCTCGTTGAAGATATAGTTGATCATTTTCAACAGGAAGCCGGGCAAAGAAATATAGTTCTGTCACTGGAAATAGATAAAACTCTGGAAAACATTTGGGCAGACAAAAGCAAGCTTGAAAAGGTGATTTTCAATATCCTCTCAAATGCATTTAAAAGCACTGCAAACAATGGTATAATCACTCTAACTGTAGGCGTTAAACAAGAGCATTCTTTTAAAATGATCAATACAAGGGTTGCTCAAGAAGCGCTTGAGATTAGTATTGAAGATACCGGCAAAGGTATTCCTCAGGAAGAGTTAAGTAAGATTTTTGACCGTTTTTACCAGATAAAGGAGCTTAACGAGCAATATTACAGCGGCACGGGTATAGGTCTTGAGGTTGTAAGAAGTTTTGTTGACCTGCACAAAGGTGAGATTGATGTAGAAAGCGAAATAGGAGTTGGCACAAAATTTAGAATTCTTATTCCATTAGGAAAAGAACATTACGAGCCATCAGAAATAGGTAATAGCTCAGAAACTACGATTAGAACTCTATCTGAAAACGATTCTGTTGAACAGAAAGCTCCTGAAGAGACTAAAAATCAAAAGCGAACTCTTCTGCTGGTTGAAGATAATATTGAGCTTAGATCGTATATAAAACAGGAACTAGAGAACCAATATAAGGTTATTGAAGCAGAAGACGGTGAGGAAGGTTTAAGACAGGCGGCTAAGTACATTCCGGATATAGTAATTACAGATGTAGTTATGCCAAAACTCAACGGGCATGAGTTCTGCTCATTATTAAAAAATGACCTAAGAACAAGTCATATTCCTGTGCTTATGCTCACTGCAAAGTCTATGGTAGATGATTGGGTTGAAGGTCTTAATGCAGGCGCAGACGCATATTTAAACAAGCCTTTTGAAATGAAAGTAATGCGATCACATTTAAAGCAGCTTATTACAAACAGAGACATCTTATTCTCTAAGTATATGGGTAGTTTTAAAAATTCTGAACTAGAACCCAGCACTTCTATTGATAAAGAATTCATTTCTGGTATCATTAGCTACGTACAGGAAAACATAAGTGAGACAGACCTCAATGTTGAAAAACTTGCTGACGAATTTAGTCTAAGCCGAAGTCAGTTATATCGTAAAATTAAAGCTTTGACAGGGTTGACGGCTAATGAGCTTATACGTAAAATTAGACTTGAGAGAGCTAAAGAATTAATTGAAGAGGGGCAAAACTCAATTAGCGAAATAAGCTACAATGTAGGATTCTCATCTCCTTCGTATTTCTCAAAGTGCTTTAAAGTACATTTTGGAATACTGCCAACTGATATTGGTAATGCATAAAAAAATCGGAGGGTTTCCCCTCCGATTTTCAATCTAACCTAACAACATTACATCTAATCTTGTAATTCTCCTGTGAAATCTGAACTTACATCATAACCTGCAAGTCCATCTGCCACACCTTTATAAGCATGCTTTCTTTCGTAATTAGCATCCCACACATTAGGTGATTCGTCTGGTAACCAGTATTCATGCTCTATTGCACTGTCTGATATATTCCAAAGTGTAATTCCGTATTGTTGTGCTGTAGGAATGTTTTCGCTATAACTATCTAGAACAAATTGATACATATCTGCCTGATCTGCTAATTGATCTGTAGTAGGTGAGGCAGTACCTAAGCGAACATCCAATTCAGATATTTTAACTAGTTTTCCTGTAGCTGCCAGTTTTTTAAACATTTCTACAATATTCTCTCTACTCGTATTTAAAGAAATATGCATTTGAGTACCTATACCATCTACTGTTGCTCCCTGACTTTCTATATACTGAGCATATTCTATCAACCCATCGCACTTAGCTAAACTGGATTCTAAATTATAATCATTAATAAATAATTTATCTGTTGCGTTACCATATTGTCTGGCTAAATTAAAAGCTGTTACAGCATAATCCTTACCCAGATATTTAACCCAGTAAAAATCATCTGTAGCTGGATCTGTAACATTACCATCGCGTAAAGACCCTCCTTCTTTCATAGGTTCATTAACAACGTCCCAGGCTGACACTTCAGTCTTATAATGGCTTACCATTTTAGAGATCCAGTCTTCCATAGCGGCACCGATAATTTCAGCTTTCTCTTCATCAGTTTTTTCAATTACAATGGGTGCAGAACCAGTTTGTACTTCGCCGGTTGTAAGAACCACGTCATCTATATAATATGTGGTTGCAGATTCGCCAAAGTCAAAAACAAATTTAGTACGGTTATCTGATGATGGTGTAATTGTTCTGACTACTTGTGACCAAGTGGTGCCTACTTCTATTCCTCCTGCATAATCGCCTGCATAGTCATCACTCTGAATTTCTACCTGCAATATAGACGGAGATGTAGCTTTAACATAAAAACTAAAAGTATACTCTGTTCCTTGTTCCATAGGCGCACTTAAAGTGTAAACTTGCTGTGCTTCATAACTCTGAGCGGCTGTGGGATTAGTTAATACCATAGCGTATCCAGTATCTCCGTAACCCTCACCTTCTGCAGAAATTGCTCGTGTGGAGCCATTTCCATATCCGTTCCATCCATCTAAATTACCACCTTCAAAATCTCCATTACCAATAACATTAGTAACAGAAGCTTCGGCATCAAGATCGACAACACTAATGTTATCAACATCTATCAAATATGTTACACCTGATAAATAACCCATATCGAAATTAAACATGAAAGTTGTAGCTCCGGCTACAAAATCAGCTGCATTAAGAGTAAATTTCACTTGTTGCCATTCTGACGAAGTTTCAAAAGCTTCAGTTTGTTCTCCGGTTCCATACCAATCAAACCAAGGGTACTGATTACTTAAATTAGCATCAAAAGAGATACGCCCTTTCCCAGGCTGATCTGATTTTATATAAAATGAAACTTCATATGAGTGCCCACTAACTATGGTGATATTTGGTGTTCCTAGTTGCAACTCCCATGGGTTAGATGTTCCGTCTGCAATCATCTGCACGGCTTTAGAATCACTTGATAAACCTTCACCATCAATGACTGAAATTGCAGTGTTCCATGAACCTGCCCATCCATCAAGGGTTCCTGCTTGTAGAGAAGATAAATCAAGAGAATTTGCTCCACTAGAACCAGGTATAACTGTTGGGGCGATCAATCCATTTAAATAGCTGGCATTTTGATTAGCATGCCATACAAGAGTGTGACCATAAACGTCTATGTCCGCCTCATTGGTCATAGCCATAAAGTTGTCTACGTTATTAAAATTTAATTCGCCCTGGGCATTAACCATAGCACCATGCTTCATAGCATAGCCAACAGTGACATCATCAAAATTTTCATTAACTATACTTCTATATGTTTCATCGTTCATATAGAGATCCAGAATTATTCCTGCACCTAAAACATAATCAGTATACGTATTAAGAGCATCATATCTTGTTATTTTCTCCTGTAGTTCCAGAGGCAACTCTGCTGTAGTTACTTTACTTTCTTCAGGCACATCCTGCCACTCCATTATATCATCTTCACAAGATGAAAAAACAACAAAAGAAAGCGCTAATATGAGTATTACTTTAGTGTATTTCATTTCTATTTTTTTTGTTCTGTATTTAAATACTATTGAAAAACCAATTATGTATTATATTTCTCAGTCAGGAAAATCACTAACTGCAGGAGTTTCTAATGATACTATTCTCCAGTTATCTGTGTAAACATTAACAGAAGTAGCAGACGATGGAAATTCTACCTCACTACTGTTTCTTTCAACATCACTAAGTTTTATATCAGAGTTTTCGAAGAAGATACCAAAGTTCTTATAGGTAGCAGATTCACGAAAAGCAAGCAGGTCTTCAAACGTATAGTCTCCTCCATCTTCATATCTGTAAAAATCTGTAAAAGGAATTGTTACGGTTGTCCAGCCTTCAGTTTGAAATGGTTCAATTTCACCGTCAACAATCCATGGTACGTAATTGTAAACACCGCCGGCCCATTCACCTCCATTAAAATTATTTATAAGAAGTATTTTTAAGAAACCGCTCCCCGCCCAAGCATCGGGCACGTAAACATCAAATTGAAAAGCAACCTGATCTAAAGGTGTTGATGCAGGAATAAATGGTGTAAACTGCGTTCTCCAGCTTTCGCTACCCGTTGTAAAAACTTCAGAAGCTCTGTTCTTGCCTGCCTCAAAAGTTTCGATGCGAGCAGGACGATGAGCAACATATGTGCCCTGTGATACATTTCCTTCTCCTATAGAAGCTGATTCTAATTCATCTTGACGGATGGTGTCTCCAAATTCACCTATGGCTCCCATTCCATCAAAGTTGAGAATCACCCCTTCTCTAAAATTGAAAAAAGCCGGAGAATAAGCACCTCCATTAGCAGTCTCTACATAAATAGATCCTCCGCTTTCAGAAACACCTTCTGGCATTGTGACTGTAAAGAACTCACCATCTTCTGTATCGTAAGTTATTCCATTGGTCACTTCAACATCGCCTGGAAAAACCACTTTACTAACCTCAATTAACCCTGTACCGTATACAGTAATCTCTTCACCTGGATTAGGAAGCGTATTAGAAATTTTATTTATAGTAGGCGCAGATGATCTAATCTCAAAAGAAATCATAGCTTCATTACTATCATTTACTAAACGTATCGTGTTGCGAACATCCTCCTCTGCCTCAATTGTAGGCGTATCTCCTGAAACTCTGACTAAAAGAGACGTATCTGATACATAAACAGGGTTAAAAGATGTTTGATAACCATTTATAAATATTCTTTTAAGCCCTATAAAACCTGAACCTTCTATACGCAGAAGCTGTCCTAAACGTGCAAAAGAGATTTCTCTGTCTGGTACCGTTGAGTTTACATCTTCAAGATATACTTTACTTATTGTAATAGGACCTCCTTCAGAATCATCACTGGAGCAACTCGTAAAGAACAATGCGACAAACATAACCCCCAGAAGGGACATGAATATCCATGGTTTTTTAGTTGAAATATTTTTCTTCATATTAATTAATTTTTTAATTGTATTTCTTTCTAAAATTTCAAACTTAAAATAAGTCGGTTATTCTCTCTTCTGTAAATTCGTAAGGAACAGGAGCGTCATTTAATAAAGGGTTCTGTACAACTTCAGACTCAGGATATGGCAAATAAAAAGTTCCTGCGTCTGCAACACCTACAGCTCTTGTATCGCTATCGCGAGTATCATCTAAAGAAACCTGATTAGCCTCTGCATCATAAGTAAAAGCAGGAATAACACCTCTGTCTTGTCCATTTATATAATTGATCACTTCTTGTTGTTTGTAATATGATCTTCTAACTAAATCGTACCAGTATTGTCCTTCCATACATAGTTCTACTCTCCGTTCATGAATAATATCTTCATAAGTAAGACTGGTTTTTTCATCAAGACCGGCTCTTGTACGTAATTCATTTACATACATTAAAGCTGTTGCATCACTTGTACTGGCACCATTACCCAAAGTTGCTTCAGCGTAGTTTAGGTAAACTTCAGCAAGACGCATCATATACGTATTTAAAGCTGAGTTCTGCCTTGAGATTTTAGCATTATCTTTCGTTGATCCCACAACTCCTTTTTTCACATTTACATACGTATTTTCGTGATCAACGGTATACCCGCCATTTGATCTGCTTATCTCAGGATAAAAATCTCCATCTGCCATCCAGGTTGCTTTACGTCGCTCATCATTTGATTCATATTCTAACAATACATCGTATGAGGCTCTTGTATAATATCCATAAGCAGCATCATCTCCTGTGATCTCAGATCCTAGTGCGAAAAATGCCTGATGTGGATTATTAACACCGTAGTCACCATTAGGCACCCATTGAAGAGCAAACATTGACTCTGAGTTGTTGTTATTGTCTACTTTGAATAATTCGGCATAATCTGCCATTAACGTGTAAGGCCCTTCAGAAATAACTTTATCTGCAGCCTTTTTAGCAAGATCTAGTAATGCCTGATCTCTCGTTCCGCTATTTGGATCATCACTTAAACCAGCATAAGAAAGATATAGTCTTGAAAGCATTCCATACGCACTATATTTAGTTACTCGTCCCGATTGAGCCGCTTGTTCAGGAAGATATTTTGCCGCGAATTCCATATCACGTATGGCAAACTCATATACATCGCTTCTCGGGTTTTTATTTACAATTGGGTTATTTACTAACTCTGAAGGATTAGTAGAAATGATAGCGTCTCCCCATAATGAAGCAAGATACCAGTAAGCTGTACCTCTCATAAATCTGGCTTCTGCTATATATTGCGTCTTACTTGTCTCATCTACGGCACTATTTGTAATACCAATTATTACATTATTAGATTGCTGAATAACATTATAAAAAGATCCCCAAGCTTCAACCAAAGGCCCTGTTAATCCAGTCTCAGCTAAATCACTGAATGGATAAACATAATCAGAAAAAGGTGCGTATAAATTATAAGAACGACCGTCTCCTAAACCAAAATAAAATTTATCATTAAAAGAAAACCAAACCCTGTTATAAAGAGGTGCTGTGGCAGCCTGAAAATCTGCTTCAGACTGGTAAAAATTCTCTTTTGTAATTTGATCTTCCGGTTCTATCTCAAGCTCATCTGTACAGCTATAAAAACTAGCGAATAACGTTACTATGAGCAAACTGTATATTATTTTCTTTGTCTTCATATTATTTTTTTTTAAAAATTTACATTTACACCCACTGTGAAAATACGTGGCGTAGGATAACGACCGTTATCAATGCCTGTTAGAAGAGCATCTTGATTTATTGATCCTATTTCAGGATCGTATCCAGAATACTTTGTAAACGTGTACAGGTTCTGGATATTAGTGTAAACTTTAAGGTTTAGCAGTCCGTATTTTTCAACCAAATCTCTCGGGAAATTATAACCCAGAGAAACATTCTGAATTCTCATATAAGAACCATCTTCAACAAATCTGTTGCTATATCTAAAGTTAGAAGTTGACGCCGCAGATGATGCTGCAATTCTAGGCATATACCTGTCGCCACCCACAATCTCTACGTTGCGATAATCTGTTGGGCCATCAGGATTAATCAACGCAAGTTCTGCATATCCTAAAGCTGAATGCAATAAGTTAGTGTTCTCTCTTGGGTTTTCTAAGAAACGTCTTTGATAATTTACCGCTTCATTACCGTAAGATCCTGAAAGTTGAATATTTAGATCAATTCCTTTATAAGTAAATGTGTTACCTATACCAAAGGTGAAATTTGGGGAAGGATTACCAATATAATCACGATCTTGCTCGTTGATCACACCATCATTGTTGATGTCTTCAAAAATGTAATCTCCTATCCATACTCCATTTTCACCTATAGTCAAGCCTTCTGGTAAAGCAGTGGGAACGACATCACCAGCATCGTTTCTGTAATAGAAATCTGTTGCCTCTTCAAAACGACCTATCACTTTATAACCATAGAACTGACCAATAGGCTGGCCAACTGCAGTACGCGTTACAATGGTAATATCAGATCCTTGCTGAAGCGTTCTGTTTAGAATTCCTGTTTCGGTATTTAAAGCCAACACTTTATTTCTGTTTAAAGAGAAAACCAGATTAGATCTCCATAAAAAGTCTTCAGTATCTACGTTTACACTATTTAGCGTAAGTTCAAGCCCCTTGTTCTCTAGTGAACCTACATTTACCCATGGTGCAGAAGTTGAACCCACACCGGTTGTACCCACATAAGCAGGTAACGGTAATTGTAATAACAAATTCTTAGTCTTTTTGTAATATACATCTGCGATAAACTCTATACGATTATTAAAAAGAGCAAGATCAACACCCAGGTTACTAGAATAAGTTGTTTCCCACTGCAAATCCTGATTTGCAGTATTTGCGGCAAGTAATCCTGTTCCCCAATTAGTAGCAGAAGCAGCGTATGTTGAAGTATACGCGTAGTTAGGTACATTTTGATTACCTACAGAACCCCAACCCAAACGAACTTTCAGGTTGTTGATATATTCATTGTCTTTTAAGAAATCTTCATTTGATAATTTCCAGGCCAATGCAGCTGAAGGAAACCAACCCCAACGATTGTCTTTATAGAATTTAGAAGAACCATCGTAACGCAGAGTTGCTGTTAAAAGGTACTTGTCATTATAGGAGTAAAAGGCTCTACCAAAAAGGGAACTAATCGCACTTGTATTACTAAAGTTTGAGTTTCTGGCTGTGGTAGCATCACCAGCATTTAAATCTGTTGCACCGTTTGTTAAATAACCTGTGCGGTAACCGTATAAATTCTCATAATGAGATTCTTGATATTCCTGACCTAATATGGCGTTGATGTTATGTACACCAAAACTACGATCATAGGTTAATACGTTTTTAAAATTCCAGTACTTGCTGTAAGCTTTAGTACGAGAACCTTCTCTAATGTCATTTACTATAGCACCAAATCTGTAAGAAGGGTTAAAAGTATATGTATTTGAAAAATTATAGTCAATAGCATATTCTGTTCTAAACGTAAGACCTTCTATCAAAGTCGCTTCAGCGAAAGTGTTTGCTCTTATACCCGCTCCTTCATTTCTGTTGTCCCTAATACTTGCAAGACCTACTGGGTTATTCTGCACAAATTCGTCAGTATCTGGCCCGTCAAAAGAACCATCAGCATTACGTACTGCAACGTTAGGAGTTTGTCTTAAAGCAGTTAAAATTAATGCTTGGTCTGAAACCGTAGTTTTTTGATGAGAATTATTAAATGCAAAATTGATCCCTACTTTTAAATAATCTTTTACTTGTGAATCAAAAACACCTCTAAGGTTAAATCTGTCAAATGACGAACCCAGAGCAATACCTTCCTGGTCTAAATAACCTATCCCCATTGAGTAAGTACTTTTCTCATTTCCACCAGAAATAGACAAGTTATGACTTTGCATCATGGCTCTTGAGAACATAGCAGCTTGCCAGTCTGTACCATCACCTAATAATTCAGGACGAATAAAGTTAGGATCACGTTGAACGATACCTAAATCTGCTCTTGTATTTTTATGAATTGCATATTCCTGAAGATTTAGCAATTCCAGCTTATTTGGTATTTCCTGAAAACCTACATAACTATCATAAGTGATTGATGCCTGCCCGTTTTTACCACGTTTAGTTGTGATAATGATCACACCATTTGCAGCTCTTGAACCATAAATAGCCGTGGCAGATGCATCTTTTAATACGTCAAGTGAAACAATATCTGACGGGTTTATTGATGCCAGCGCATTTTGACTTCCTGAACCTGTACTACTGTCTATAATAACACCATCTATTACGAAAATAGGTTCATTAGATCCATTAAGTGAGCTAATACCTCGTATGCGGATTGAAGAGCTCGATCCTGGCGCACCACTATTTTGCTGAATTTGCACCCCTGCTGCACGCCCTTGTAAAACCTGATCAATCGTTGTAGGGAGAGATTCTTCAATTGCTTTGCTGGAAACTGAAACCACAGATCCTGTAAGATCGCTACGTTTCATCTTTCCATAACCTACAACTACAATTTCATCAAGAGTAGAAACATCAATGTTAAGTGTTGTACTTATTTCTGTTTGATTATTTACCGGAATCTCTTTGGTTTTAAATCCTACAAAACTGAAAACCAATACACCATCTGCAGGAATATTCTCGATTGTATAATTTCCATCAAAGTCTGTAACCACTCCGTTAGAAGTTCCTTTTAAAAGAATAGAAACCCCGGGCAGTGGTCCGGATTCATCAGTGACAGTTCCGGTGACGGTATTTTGCGCGAACGCAGTAAAAGAAATCAGACTCAATAAGACCACAAGGCGCAAACCTCGAATCTTAGAGCTTAATTCATTAAGTAAATGATTTGTCATTGTCATATTTATTTTAATAACGGGTTTAGACATGGGTCAGTAAATAATTGCTACTATTCTAAATAAGTCAAAATAGACTCACTTTATTAAATTTTCATTTTTGCGAAATCGTTTGAGAGATTCACATCTGTTAAGAAAACTTTCACGTTTACGAACAAATATATTCTCACAGTTATAAAACGAGTAAAACTTTTGTTGCAACTCTTCATCAATTTTGAAGCATTGCCCATAAAACATGGCTATTTCAGTCATAATTGATTCAAAAAATCGGGTAAATCAAGGTAAAAATCTCCTTTTAAGAGGGTGATTTTGGCAATATGTATCATTCTGTAAGGCAGTTATCTTTACTTAAAGCAGAGAAACGACGATATTTTGATAATAAGTTATCGCCGCTTGTCTCTATTGGCTAATCATATTCTTATATTTTCTTAATAGATAGGATACCTGCATCTGGTACGGCATCAAAAATCACATACTTTTTCTCATCACCTTCCTCTATAGAAAAGTTAACGGGCTCACCGTCTTGGGTAACCTCAACTTCTGCCCACGTTAGAGGTATTTCCCTTTTTACTGTAAGCGGATAATTATAGATTGAATCATCAAGGTCATCGGTTAATTCTGCGGTGATTTTGTTTTCGCTTTGCGAAAGCTCATTTGTTGTAGCCGTATCACGCTCTTTTATATATTTAGTAATGTTTACAAAAGTATCTACCCAGTACGTGTCACTATTAGCTGCTAAAAACTGAAGGTGCTCTTCCAGTTCTGCAGATTCAATTGGTGAATAACCGCCATCATTGTCAATCCCGTGGAAAAGATAAACTGCCCAGCCATTTTCATTTAAGGCATTTGCAGCTATTGCGTTAAAACTTTCTGCCGTTTTATTATTAGATTGTGAACCACATAAAAAGGAGCTTATCTTCATAAAATCTGTTGGCGTTGGGGCTTCAACTTGTCCGTCACAATCCCGTGCAGCTATGTAAAACTTTTTTGTGAGTCCGTAATCTTCAGCTATACAATTTGAATAAGCAAATGTTAAACATGCATTCGCATTAAGTCTTTCGTTAATGGCATCACGTGACTCTTCTAGCTCTTTAGCTATTTGTTCTTCACTAAGCTCATCAAAACGAGTATGAGTTACAGAATGTGAAGCAACCTCGTGCCCATTTGCAGCAGCTTTTTTGAGCACATCCCAATTAGGCCCCCAATCTGTAACTGTAAAAAAGGTGGTCTGCATATTGTATGCGTCATAAAGCGGCAACGCAACCGTGAGCTGGTTAGCCGTATTGTCATCCCATGTATGAGTTATGGCGGCCTGAGTAAAATTTTTCCAGACAGCTATTTCATATACAGAAGCGATCGCAGAAGTCTCAGTTGGTGCTGTTTCCAGTTGTGCTTGTGCTTCCGGTTCTGCTGCTACCTGTGCGTCTTTTGAACATGAGAGTAATAAGAGAAGGGCAAAAAAGGTAGAGAATACTACGTTCATAATTTTTAAGTCTTATATATTTTTCAATCGCGATCGAAATCGTTTTCGTGAATTTTTCATTAAATAACAGCTAATAGATACTTCAACAAATATATTTGCGCATTGACAAAACAGGTGAAACATTTGCAGCTAGTGTGTATCATTTTTGAAGCATTTAAGGCTACAGCCCGCTTTTTCAACTGTTGATAAAGCATTTATAGGATCTGGAATTCATTTTTAGCCACAAAAAGTGAGGTTTTTGACGTTTTAGACCGATTTTTTATAAGTAACTTCATTTTATTTCTTGCGAAACGAAATAGGATGCAGATATTTTTAAGAATGAGGAATCCCGTATTGAAGCTTTTAAAAGAACACTTACATTTGACTCTCAACAGAATATGGGTGTGAATGTAAAAGGTAAAGCAATGTTTAAAAAAGTTCTTATAGCCGAAGATTTTGGTAGCATCTCTAAAATGCTTCAGGATCTTTTAACCGAATTAGGTGTGCAAGTGGTAGATTTTGCACAATACTGTGACGATGCTTATCTCAAGTTAAAAAGTGCTACGCTCAAGCAAGATCGTTATGATCTGCTTATCGCAGACCTGTCTTTTAAAGCAGATCATCGTACACAAGTTTATAAGACCGGAGAAGAATTAATTGCTGCCGTTCACAAAGAAAATCCAGACCTTAAGATCATCGTGTTCTCAATGGAAGAAAAATTACAACGGGTGCGCACGTTGATAGAACAGTATGGTGTTAAAAGCTATGTGTGTAAAGGTCGCAATGGTGTAAGTGAGCTTACTCAGGCCATAAGGTCTACCGCAAACGACGAACAATACCTATCGCCACAAATAGCTTGTGCTTTCAATGAAAATCAAAATCTGGAAATTGAAGACTATGATATAGAACTCATGCGCCACCTCTCACTAGGTTATTCAAATAAAGAGATAAGTCAACAATTTGAAATTACAAAAGTTGGTCCCAG
This sequence comes from Leeuwenhoekiella sp. A16, assembly GCF_047946675.1. GTDB lineage: Bacteria > Bacteroidota > Bacteroidia > Flavobacteriales > Flavobacteriaceae > Leeuwenhoekiella. The sequence continues at coordinate 1,759,443 of NZ_CP172313.1, read as the reverse complement.
CAGTCTAAGTTCTATAGAAAAACGCTTAAATCGCTTACGTATACAATTTAAGGCAAACAATGCCACACATCTGGTTGCTATTGTAAAAGATATTGGTCTAATATAATACATTTTTAAATTGTTATTCCAGGTATTGTAATTCTGTCTCTACTGCCTATGGCTATAGAATTGCTAAAAGAGAAACTAAGCGAAAATAATTTTTTTCAATATTATAGGAGTCTTGCGCTCATATTCAGTTGACATACATTCACTTTCTTTTAATTCGGAATTAGAATTTACTTATCTGCAATGCCTATTACATGAGTGTTGCTTATTTGTACAAGCACATCTTTAATATTTATATCTATTTTAGAGGTATGAAAGTAAAGGCTTATGCACTCCTCTTTTTTATTTTAATATTCACAGCTTCTCAAAACTATGCCCAAAGTCCCATAAAAAAAGATAGTCTACTTTATTACTACCACACTATTAGCAACCCTACAGACTATACTGAATTTCAAAAAGCAACTGCTTTCTTTGAGAACAGAGTAAATATTTCATTACGTAATAGGGATACATTATCTGCCATACAAAATTTACGCCTTATTGCAAATGGACAATCAGAATATGGGTTTCTAAATGATAGTGAGCAAACAGTCGTATTTGCTCTTCGTCTTTTAGAAAATCTTCCTGCTGGCGTGCAGGCAAATTTGCGATTAGGGTTAAATAATCAGTTAGGAATAATTTACAGAAGGCTTAATGATTATGAAGAGGCCTTACTATTTTATGACAAAGCGCTTAGTTTTTCTCAATCAAAAAAAGATAGCATAAGTATCTTTAATAATAAATCTAACATTTATAAAGACTTAAAGCAGTATGATTTAGCAGAAGAAATTTTAAAAGAAACGCTTAAGATCGCTTCCACAGAAAACAAAAAACAATATGCCAGGGTACTTTCTAATTTGGGCTATGTACAATTTAAAATGGGCGATGAAAATGCCTTAAGTTCAATTCAAACCGCATTAGCATATAGAATTGAAGAAAAAGATTTAACAGGTCAATACTCCAGTTACGCTGATCTTACAGAGTATTATATCGCATCCCAAGACTATATAAAGGCTAAACTTTATTTTGAAAAGAGTTATGCAATCGCTAAAAAAATTAATTCTGCAGAATATCTTGCCAATTCATTAGGGCAATACGTACTCATAGATCAAGATCCTCTGATAATTACATTTAAAAATCTAACAGACAGTATAGAGAAAGCGCGCCAACTTAAAGAGAACAAATATGCCGCGATGAAATACGACGTGGATAAAGAAAAAGAGCAGACTCAACTCGCATTACTTCAGAATGCTAAAGAAAAACAGGAGAAAACGGTGTATCTGGGCCTTGTTATTTTCAGTATAATTATTTTTAGTGTTATCATTTATATTATACTCGCTAACCGCAAAAAGAAACAACTCGAGACTATTTTTAATACCGAAACCAGAATATCAAAAAAACTACACGACGAGCTCGCTAATGACACATTTCAGGTTATGGCCCAACTACAAGCATTACCAGAAATACCGGAAGAGATTATTGATGAATTAGATCTAATTTATTCTAAAACAAGGAATATCTCAAGAGATCACAACCCTATATATGAACATACAGACTTTTATGAACAGTTAACCACAATGCTTGCAGCATATAAAAGTGATGATTTTAATGTGATCGTGAAAAATGATCAAAAAATAGAATGGGAAACCTTAAACCCGTTAAAAAAGAAGACGGTTTATATTGTGTTGAAAGAACTAATGACCAATAATAGAAAACACAGCCGGTCAAATTTTGCTTTAATAAGCTTTTCTCAAAAAGGGAATAAATTAAACATCGCATATAAAGACAACGGTATAGGCGGTGATTTAAAAAAGAATAATGGGTTGCAAAATTTAGAGTATAGAATTAAAGCTTTAAAGGGAAAAATTGATTTTAATTCTGAAAAAGAAAAAGGCTTTAAAGTCGATATTCTTATATAATTTCTTCTAAACGGCATAATTCAAAATTAGCCACAAAGACAATACATCTCACGCACATATTTTAAATGCCTGTCTGTCATGACACTCTTCAAACCAACGCACATATAAGTCTAGAGGGATTATACAAGCACATCTTTAATATAAATATTTACTTTAGTAGAATGAAAACCAAGCAGAATTTATTCTTCTTTGTAGTGATAAGCTTCTTCACTTTTCAAACTATACTGGGACAGAATACCTCAAAAAAATCAATTGACAGTTCTTCTTTTTACTACAAGGTTTTATTAAAAACAGAAAATCCTAAAGCTTATAATGATGCCCTGACGTATTACTATGATCAATATAAAAAGCACCTAAAAAATAATCATATTTTAAAAGCTGCTAATGATCTGGAAATAATTGCAAATGGTGAATACAATATTGGAGATTTCGTTGAAAGTGAAAAAACGCTTATTAAAGCCTTAGATCTTCACAAAAACTCTAAATCTTCCATTTCTCAAGACGCCCGAAAAAGGATTTATTCTCTCCTGGGGGTTTTATACAACAATATAAAATGGTACGATAAAAGTCTTGATTTATATTCTCGAAGTTTAAATACTGCTAAAAATAGTAGAGATAGTATATCCATCTTTTTAAATATCTCAAATGTTTTACGTGAAAAAAATAATTTCACTAAATCGATAGACACATTAAAGCACGCTCTAAAACTGGTCGAAAATAATAAAAATCCTTTTTTAAAAGCCTACATACTTGACAACCTTGGTTTCAGCGAATTTCTATCTAATAATAAACAAGGTTTTCAGCATCTTTCAGAATCCCTTCAATTAAGAGAAGAACTTAAAGATACTATTGGGCTTTTTTCAAATTATAGACATCTATCCCATTACTATAAACAAAACTCCAGAGTTGAAAAAGCAAACGTATTTGCTAAAAAGGCTTTGGCACTTTCTAAAGAAATTAAAGATCCTAGCTATGAGCTAGAGGCTTTAAACCTTTTAGCATCTTTAGATAATAATAGAAACACTAATAGGTTTCAATTTTTAAATGATAGTATAGAAAAAGCGCGCCAACTTAAAGAGAACAAATATGCCGCGATGAAATATGACGTGGATAAAGAAAAAGAGCAGACTCAACTCGCATTACTTCAAAATGCTAGAGAAAAACAGGAGAAAACGGTGTATCTGGGCCTTGTTATTCTCAGCATAATTATTTTTAGTGTTATCATTTATATTATACTCGCTAACCGCGAAAAGAAACAACTCGAGACTATTTTTGATACCGAAACCCGAATATCAAAAAAACTACACGACGAGCTGGCTAATGACACATTTCAGGTTATGGCTCAACTACAGGCATTACCAGAAATACCTGAAGAGATTATTGATGAATTAGATCTAATTTATTCAAAAACGAGGAATATCTCAAGAGATCACAACCCTATATATGAACATACAGACTTTTATGAACAGTTAACCACAATGCTTGCAGCATATAAAAGTGATGATTTTAATGTGATTGTGAAAAATGATCATAAGATAGAATGGGAAACCTTAAACCCGTTAAAAAAGAAGACGCTTTATATTGTGTTAAAAGAACTAATGACCAACAATAGAAAACACAGCCGGTCAAATTTTGCTTTGATAAGCTTTTCTCAAAAAGGGAATAAATTAAACATCGCATATAAAGACAATGGTATAGGCGGTGATTTTAAAAAGAACAATGGGTTACAAAATTTAGAATATAGAATTAAAGCCTTAAAGGGAAAAATCGATTTTGATTCTGAACGTGGGAAAGGCTTTAAAGTTGATATTCTTCTATAGCTTTCATAAATAAAAAAAGGCTTCAAAAGTAAACTCTTGAAACCTTTTCTAATGTGGAGAAGATGGGATCAACCAAAAACTGAATTTTTGAGTGTTTATAAGGCCTACGGAATGTTCAAATTTTAATAACTCTCGAATTCCTCCCTTTCTAAAATTTAACAAACTTTAACAAAGCAACTGAATAAAAGATGCTCGTACATGAGTACAAAAAATATTAAAATCATCCGAAAATTAAAATAAGATGTACTAATTTTCTTTTTTATGATTATAGAAAGAACAATGGGTAGAGAGGCAAAGAATTTTAAGCTACGACAAAGTGAGACAATTACAATAGTATTACTTATTATCGCTATTTTGATAATAAGTTGTAACGAAAATAAAGAAGTTAGTTCGATGAACCCAGAAAACTGGTCAAAACGAAGCGCGGTAATAAATACAGAGGATTCGCTTGAATTCGGAAAATCTTATCTTTCTATTTATTCCCAGATTTACAGTCTTTCAGAACATAAAACGCACAATTTAACAGCAATGGTAAGTTTAAGAAATACCAGCGATTCCGATACCATTTATATTTTAAAAGCGGAATATTACGACACTCACGGGAAATCAATCAGAAAATATTTTGATAATCCCATCTTTTTAGCACCAATGGAAACCACAGAGATAATCATAGATGAGATAGACACCTCTGGAGGAACAGGCTCAAATTTTATTTTTGAGTGGAATATTCCACAAAACAGTCCAGAACCATTATTTGAAGGAATAATGAGTTCAACTATGAGTCAGCAAGGACTTTCATTTACTACACACGCAGTACGAGTCAAATAACGTCTGAATACATTTGTTATTTTTGCTGTCATCGCCCTGTTATCAATTTCTGCATATCTTGAAACTACCAAAGTATCTTATGGAATTGATAAAAAGAAGAGGACGGCTCGTGCGTCTATTACTTCTCGTTTAGTTTTGGAACGGCTTCAAAATTTCATGTGAATTACCTCTTTTAATCGACAATCAAAAGTTTCTTAAGAAGTAAAACCTGATCAGGAAAATATAGTTACACTTATCTTTGTGAATAACACATAATAAGAAATATAATGCATTTAACAATTGAAAACATATTATTAGTTGGGTCATTATTACTTCTTGTAAGTATTATTGCAGGTAAGACTTCTTATAAGTTTGGTGTTCCTACTTTATTACTCTTTTTGGCAATTGGAATGTTGGCAGGTTCTGATGGAATAGGAGATATTCATTTTGATGATCCTAAACTGGCTCAATTCATCGGGATAGTATCCCTTAACTTTATCTTATTTTCTGGGGGGCTCGATACTCATTAGACAACCGTTAAACCTATTCTACGTGAAGGAATTGCATTATCCACTTTAGGGGTTTTGCTCACAGCAATTTCTCTTGGCAGCTTTGTATGGTTTGTTACGGACTTCACTATTTATGAAAGTCTGTTATTAGGTTCCATCGTGTCATCAACAGATGCAGCAGCCGTATTTTCAATTCTACGTTCAAAAAGCCTCGCCTTAAAAACCAATCTTAGACCCACTTTAGAATTAGAAAGTGGTAGTAACGACCCTATGGCATATGTGTTGACTATTGCATTTTTAACTTTGGTAGTTAATCAAGACAAAAGTGTAATATCTATAATCCCAGTATTTTTACAACAAATGATTCTGGGTGGTATCGTAGGTTTTGCCTTTGGTGTAGTGAGCAAATTCATCATAAATAAAATAAAACTCGACTTTGAAGGGCTTTATCCTGTTTTGGTTATCGCCCTCATGTTCATTACATTTTCTGCCACAGATTTTATAGGTGGTAACGGATTTCTAGCCATTTATCTTTGTTCAGTCTACTTAGGTAATCAGGACCTGATACATAAAAAAACCATTTTAAAAATGTTTGATGGTCTAGCTTGGTTAATGCAAATTGTTTTGTTCCTCACTTTGGGTTTACTTGTTTTTCCTTCTCAAATCATCCCGTATATGGGTATTGGGCTACTCATTTCATTATTTCTGATATTTGTTGCTCGACCTATAGGCGTATTTCTTAGCCTTATGTTTTTCAAAATGAAACTGAGACGAAGACTTTACATTTCCTGGGTTGGATTGCGTGGCGCTGTTCCTATTGTGTTTGCAACTTATCCGCTTCTGGAGGGAATTGATAAGGCGCATATGATTTTTAACGTTGTGTTCTTCATTTCGGTTACCTCCATTTTAATTCAAGGAACGACCCTTTCAATTGTTGCAAAATGGCTAAATGTTTCATTACCCGAACAAGCAAAGAAATTGACTCCAACTGATTTACTATTGGCAGAGAATCCTAAGGCCGAAATGAAAGAAATGTTAATAACTCGTGACTGCTTTGCAGTAGATAAGAAAATTGTAGAACTAGGCTTTCCTAAAAATGCGATAATAGCAATGATTAAAAGAGATGATAGCTATATAATACCAAACGGTACAACAAAAATTGAAGCAGATGACATTCTAATTGTTCTTGCTGACAGATCTAGCATTTTTGACGAAGTAGACAAAACATTTAAAACATACATACGTCCAGACAGAGTTTAATTTACAGACCCGTCATTTTAGCATTTTTATTATATTCAAAAATACATAGATATGTATATCAGAATATTTTGATTCTAATACTTTGTATAAAACCGTTTGGAAATAAAGCCTGGTATTTCTTATAATAAAGAAATCAATTAAATAGCTTCTGGCCTACCATTGAGTCTTACCTCGATTTTCTTCTTTTTTGCCGTCAGTCTTTTCATCAACTCCATTAAATCGGGATCATTCGTTTCTTTATATATTTCATTAATACCTAAAATAAATCGTTTTGCTTCCCGGGAGGCATTAATACGATCGCTCGTAGACATATTGCTCATCTTTGACTTTTCAAAATCAATAGCTTCTTGTACGATATTCATATTCATTTTTTTCAAAATAATCATATTGCAAATTTAATTAATAAAAATTTGGGGTTCATTCATCATCACTTCCCTTCAATAATGAAAAAAATATGTATATATTTCAATTCTATTAAATTTTTCTATTACCAATCTATATAATTTAACGTTAGCTGTGTAGTGCGATTAACGGTGTAGCTTCGAAAGGACCCAGATTGATTATCCTGGATTGACTAAGACCATATCTTCTCCCAAAAATCTGGTTTTCTGTCTATAACGCATATTATATATTCTGAATGGCTATTAACAAAATGTTTTAAATCATCTTCTGTTTCTAGATATTCTGTACTTATTGAGATTCCTGTATACACCTCTATCTGAGAACAAACTTTTTTCACATTAGTGGTTTGGATAGATGTCCTGCTGCTTAATCCACATAAAACGACGAGCTTGACTGTTCCTTTAGTAATTTTAACAAGCTCGTACCAATTGGCAATTTTGGCTTCAGGCATTTCGATTTCGAAGTTGGAAACCAATACGAATTCCGGACACTTCTTTAAATGTGCAGAGGAAGGTATTATCATAACAGGACATTCCCTGATATTTTCCAGTACTCTTTTTGCATTTTTGCTATATCTATCAACTTTGTTATCTATCCTGTTTTTTAAGGTAAGAATCACTAAATCTATATTAACTTCTTTAATAGTTTTCCTGATACCTTCAATCAAATCGGAACATTCAGAAATTGCATTGAATCGGTGCTTTTTATTATGACTGGTTAGAGTGAATTTTTGAATTGCACCGCCCAAACCATCAATAGAGTCATTTTTTGGTTTTTCAAACCAATCATCATCTGCTTGCAGAAGTTGTATGGCATTTAATCCCCCAATATTATAGGTATATGTATTGAGAAAATAAAATTCACACTCCTCTCGTTTAAAGAATTTAACTGCATATTCAATAGCATGGTATCTATTGAATTTGAAATCGAGTGGTATAAGAATCTTTTTCATAACGCTATTTATTTTTTATCTCCGTTGGTACTTAGATAAGTTTATATAAATTATTTTTTTAAGATCTCTGAACTCATTTATCAACACGGAATAATGATCTCTTTTTTTCTCATGTTCTTTAGCTCTGACCAAATCATATTCCCGCTTTCCATATTCCAATTCTTTTCTTAATTCTTGCTCATACTGACAAAGGGAACCCATTACCAAAATGCTTTTTCTTCGCAATCCCTGAAGGTTAATCTGAATAGATCCACTTTTAATGAGTTGTTGCTCAATTAACTTTAAATAATCGAGCTCAGAATTGATGCTTTCAATTGTTTCAATCCATTGGCTCAATTCAATGAGATCCTTTTTGATGCATAATTTTCTATGAGACTCAATTTTAAAAGACAATGTGATTTCCAATTGTGCTTTACTTAATCATTAATCAATGAAAACTTCCCTTTCACTTTACTAAAAAATTCATCCTTCAATCTTCTGTACTTATCTAAATGGTATAAATAACTGCGCCTGTAACTTTCATGATCTGTGATAAATGCCATATCGCATTGTGTATCTTCACACTCGACTATTCCATCTCTTGAACTCATATAGTTGTGGAGCGCACTCAATAACGTATCGTTTTCAGTTTCTTTCTTTTTAAATTTTTGAAGAATGCTTTCATCTTCCAGTTTTTTGCTCAAATCATTTGCACATAAATCAATAAGATTTTGCAATTCCTTCTTGATGTATTTTAAGTGGTTGATCCAATTATCTAGTTCTATGGTATTTATCTTATGGCTCACATCTACTTCGTGATCATGATTATATATTTGTGTTTCAAATGCTTTCATAATGTTCTCTTTTTAAATAGGCACTTCGATTCTTTTCTGATTCTCATCTTGTTTTACAACTTCAATTTTAAGTTCTTGCCTTCCATTCGGAAATTCCCACTCAAATGTATCTTCTTCTGAATAACCTAATAGGGCTGCGCCCATTGGGGTAAGAATTGATATCTTATCTTGTTTAAAATCCTTCTCTAAGGGTATAACAAGTTGTAAAGATTTTTTCCATCCTTTATTCGAAGAAACCGTAACCGAACTGTTGAAACGAACAACATCTTCGGGCATATCTACTTCATCTACTATCATTGCACTTTTTAATTCTTCAAATAGTCTTTCCACTGATTTTCTAGTTTCTAGATCTTCCGCATAACCCGAAATATTTAGTATGCGCTTTAAATACACATACTCCTTCTTTTCTATTATTAAACTTCCGTACTTCATTTCTTTATATATTTTAGGATTATACTTTATGGGAAAATACCTCTTTGGATGTAGGCCTTTTCAATGCGTTTAATGGCGATGCAATAAGCTGCCGTACGCATATCAATGGATTCACGTTCAGAATACTCATAGACTTTGTCAAAAGATTCTTTCATCTTTTTATGAAGTTTTGTTATGACTTCGTCCAGTTGCCATAGCTCACCGTTACGGTTCTGTAACCATTCAAAATAGCTGCCAACCACTCCACCAGAATTGCACAATATGTCTGGGATAATGGTTATCCCACGCTCTAACAAAATTTTCTCACCCTCAACGTTGGTAGGTCCATTAGCACCTTCAGCTATTAAACGCGCGTTGATTTGTGGGGCGTTATTTTTTGTAATCTGATTGCCCAGTGCTGCCGGAATACAGATGTCGCATTGAATGCCAAAGAACTCTTCTTTATCTACTGCGTATGCTTCTGAAAATCCACCAATACTCCCATTATTAGATGTAATATAATTTGAAAGTTTTTCTACATCAATACCGTTTTGATTTTCAATACTGCTCCAGGCATCCTGCACTGCCACTAATATCGCACCTTCTTTTTCAAGAAAATGGGCTGTCCAGTAGCCTACATTACCAAAGCCTTGAACGATAAACTTTTTACCTTCAAGAGTTTCATGATTACGCTGCATCCAAAATTTTATATTCAAAAACACTCCGTATCCTGTAGCTCGATCACGGCCTTCGAGACCACCACTGCCATCGGGTTTACCCGTGACCACATGCTGGTTGGCACTGCGCTCTGCCGGCGGACGCGTGCTCATATAAGTATCCGCAATCCATGCCATAGTCTGACTATTCGTATTTACATCTGGAGCCGGAATATCATGCTCTGGCCCAATATTATCTGCTAAAGCAAACGTAAACCTTCGGGTTATACGTTCTAATTCCCCCTGAGAATATTTTGAAGGATCTAACTGAATACCTCCTTTACCACCACCGTAAGGCAGACCTGCAAGAGAGGTTTTCCAGGTCATCCACATGGCAAGGGCTCTTGCTGCATCAATATCAACTGTGGGATGGTAACGCAAACCACCTTTGTATGGACCTAGTGCATTATTGTGCTGTACCCGGTAGCCTGTAAAAATCTCCACTTCGCCGTTGTCCATTTTTACCGGAAAATTGACTAGAATCTCATTATTGGTAATACTCAATATCCTACGAATATTGGGATGAAGATCTATTCGGTCAGCAGCTCGGTTAAATTGCTCCATCACATTATTCATCATCCCTTTTAAAGGCAATTTTTTGATTGAATTCTTTGGTTTTACTGTTAACATATTCATCATCTTTTTTATTTTAAATGTATTTAATACGTCATCAATGCCTCTTCTAAGAATCCCATAGCCCTTGGAAACACATTGAAAGACTTTTTAATCTTATAGTTAATATTCAATTAGCGGCTGACATTTTCTGGATGTTGCTCTCGAATATTCGATTGTTTAGATTGTGATAAAATAATTTCTTGAACCACTTCTGCATCATATTCGCTGCATGACCAAACTTGGCTCTTTTGATCAGTTAGCACACAGGTTTCCCGATGCATGCACGTAGGACATATATTAAATGGATTTGGCTTCATAAGCATTGTTCTAATTTATTTACCAAGATGCAAGGGGTGTACCATGGGAAATAAGAAAGTATCCCTAAACCAGAAAACCCTTGTAAAACAAGGGTTTATATGCTATTTATAATTATAAGAGAAAATTGGAAGTGGTGCATAATTACCCGCCAGGGGGTAAAATGTATCACTCAGAAATGATCACTCTGCAAGTTTGTGTCGTATCGTTTTACGATCAATACCCAAAATAGCGGCAGCTTTGGTTTTATTATTATCTGTGGCATTTAACACTTTTTGAATATAGCGCTTTTCCATCTCTTTAAGTGGGAGTAACTTATCATCTGGGAAGTCAATATGAAACTTTAATGAATCAGGCAGATGCTCAATCTCTACGATTTTATCGCACATAATTACAGCGCGCTGTATCACATTCTCCAGTTCTCGAATGTTTCCAGGCCAGTTATAGCGTTGTAAAACAGCTAAAGCTTCTGGATTTATTTTAACAAACCTGTCTTTATATTCTACACCATATTTAAACAAGAATTTGTCTACCAATAGGGGAATATCATCCTTGCGTTCTCGAAGTGGAGCCACATTAATTTCAACAACAGTAAGTCTGTAAAAAAGATCTTCCCTAAAAGTTTCTCTCTTGATCATTTTCTTCAGGTCACTATTAGTTGCTGCAATTATGCGCACATCAACTTTCTCTGCTTTTTGAGCCCCAACTTTTATCACTTCTTTTTCCTGAAGAACACGCAACAATCTAGACTGTACTGCCATAGATGCATTGCCTATTTCATCTAGGAAAATGGTGCCGCCATTGGCAGCTTGAAAGAATCCATCACGGTTTTTTTCTGCTCCTGTAAAAGCGCCCTTGGTATAACCAAAAAGTTCTGCTTCCAAGAGATTTTCTGGAATGCCTCCACAATTTACCGCAATAAATGGAGCTCTTGAAAACTTACCCTGGTAGTGAATGGCACGCGCCACCAGTTCTTTACCCGTTCCGCTCTCACCCTTGATAAAAATCGTGGCTTTATTATCTTTTACCCGCTCAATGATTTGAATAATATTATTGATCTTTTCTGATTTGCCGATGATTTCACCATATGGATCATCCTTATGAATTTCAACTTTCGCAGAAGCTCTAGCAGAATCTTTTTCACTACCAAGTGCTTTATCTATAGCAGCACCCAATTCATCTTTAGTAAATGGTTTTGTAACATATTCAATTACCCCCGCTTTTATAGTCACAAGCGAATCCTGCACCGAAGGATATCCGGTTACAACAAGTTTGGGAAGTTTGGGATAATGCTCTGAAACAAATTTTATCAGTTCAAAGCCATCTATTTCTGGCATTTTTAAATCTGTTATCAGCAGATCAATTTTTGTATCCCGTAAGATTTGAACCCCTTCTTTCACAGAAACTGCCTTGTAGGTATGGTAGTTCCAAGACTGCAAGTGACGCTGCAGCAACTCCAAAATGTTGATGTCGTCATCTACAATTAATATGTTTTCCTTTTTAAATAGCATAATACTACAAAGTAATTAAGTTTTGGGAAGTTTAACTGTAAAAGATGCTCCTTCCCGTATATTGTTTTCGGCTATGATAGTACCATTATGGCTTGCTACAATGCCATGCACAACGCTTAGACCCAGGCCAGAGCCTTCCCCGATAGGCTTTGTAGTATAGAAGGGTTGAAAGACTTTTTCAAGTGCTTCTTCAGACAACCCGTTTCCTTCGTCTGATATTTTTAATATTATTTGATGTTTAGACTGAAGCGCTTCAATGGTAACCAGTCCATTTTTAGGAGAAAAATAGATAGCATTGATGATCAAGTTAAAAATAATCTGTGTGAGTTGGATGGTATCTGCTTTTAGCCATAATTCCTCTTCTTCAATTTTTACAATGTATTTTACCTCTTCTTTTCTGAAGGTGGGATCGAGCAACGTTATAGCATTTTTAATACTTGGGACGATGTTGACCTTCTTCATTTGCTGGGGCATCTCGCATGCAAAGAACATCAGTTTCTTGACCACTTCCCGTGAAAATATGGCATTACTAATGATTTTGTCAAGATCTTTACCCACTCGCTGGTTGCTGCCAAAATCTTCTTTTAATAGTTCTGCAAAGCCTAAAATATTAGCGAGCGGTGTATTGAGTTCGTGGGCGATACCAGCGGTCAATTCACCCAGAATAGAAAGCCTATCAGCCCTTTCCATTTGCCTTTTAAGTGAGGTTTCGTTTTGCTGTATCTCAATACGTTCCAGCAGGTTTCCTATTTTTAACGCTACACTGTCCAGTAATTGTTTTTCTTCCTTTAAAAACGAACTTTTATCATCAGTCAAGGATGCTATAATTTTTCCATGTGGCTTATTAAATACACTTATATTAGAAGATAAGTTCAAAATATTATTAATAGAACCTGTTTCTATCACTCCATAAGACGTTTTTACGGCAATTTCCGTGAGACTGGGAAACTGAAAGCCTTTTTTTAGACTGAAGCCAATGGCCTTAAAAGTCTCTTGTATCTGCTCTACATTTGCATTTACTATAATTGATGAAATTTCGTAGAGACAGGTAAGCTCTTTGATTCTTTCCTTTAGGGCTTCTTCAGTACGAGTCATAATTTCTTCATTTATTGTTTATTAATTGGGAACCTATCTACGAAGTCGAGGTGCAATATTTAAACTATAAATACCGCGGGTGCACCAAACAACACTATTAAACCTACGTCATTCTCTCAATGCTCAAGGACCTTAGCTTTTCGTCTTTGAACCTAAATACTTTTCCCAGTCAAGAATCCATATATTGCATAATATAAACTAAATGAATTTTTGTTCCAAACCGCCCACAAGCCATTAATTCCTATAATGGGAATAACTTAGTATGCGCCCAAAACTACCAATTGAAGGATGAAAACGAAGAAATCAGGGGGAAGTGGTTGATCTAAAAGGCTAAGGTACTTATCTGTTTATCTTCAATTTTACTAAATTGATCCTCAGGATTGCTATTTCCCTTTAGCGCAAAGTGTAATCACTATTATGCTCTTAATTTTATAATATTCAGAGTGTATTTTCAATTGACAATAGATTGTTACTATTTAAAGCTTTTAAATGATCTGCGGTTTACTTCTCAATATAATAAAACCTACAATTGCTGCAATAGCGGATCCAATAAGAATTCCAATTTTTGCTGAGTTGAGATAAATCTCAGAAGTGAAAGCCAGATTACCTATAAATATAGCCATTGTAAACCCTATTCCTGCAAGAAAAGATACACCAATTATCTGCCGGTTATCAATATTGTCCGGAACTGTAATCCATTTAAATTTCTTTGCCCAAAGCACAATGAGACTCACACCTACCCCTTTTCCTAGTACTAAACAGATTGCAATATTAAAAACCAAGAAATTATCTACAGTTGTCAGGTTTTGCAGCCCTATTCCTGCGTTAGCAAGTGCAAAAACAGGTATTATAAAATACGCTACCAAGCCGTGTAAATTATCCTCTAGGCTTTGCAAAGGCGAACGAAATGTACGTACGATATATTCAAGATTTTCTACCTGTTGCAGCTGCTGGTTTGATAATACGGGTTTCTTTAAAATAGGTGCTCTTTTAATATCCTCATAAACTTTCTGAATACTTTCTAAAAATGTTGAAGTATTTATACTCTGACGTACAGGTACTGCAAATGCCAACAAAATACCTGCGATTGTAGGATGGATGCCAGCTTTAAGAAACAGAAACCAAACCGTTATTCCTGCAAACGTAAGCACCACGGTAGAGTAAATCCCACGGTAGGACAAGAAGTACATAATTATCAAAATTAAAAGTGCGACTAACAACAACATTATATTTAAACTACTGCTATAAAATAAAGCAATAATAAGCACAGCACCTATATCATCAACTATTGCAAATGCAGATAGGAATATTTTAAGACTAAGCGGTACGCGTTTGCCCAAACTATTTAGAACCGCAAGAGAAAAAGCTATATCCGTAGCCATTGGTATGCCCCAAGCATCTTGAGTTTCTGGATTTTGATTAAGTATTAAAAACAGAACTACAGGAACTAGCATACCACCTATAGCGCCTACTAAGGGGAAAGCTGCTTTTCTTATAGAGTTGAGTTCGCCTATGAGCAATTCTCGTTTTATTTCAAGGCCTATCAAGAAAAAGAAAATAACCATTAAGCCATCATTAACCCAGAGGATGACCGGTTTAGTAAAATTAAAAGTATTTAAAGTGATGCCTAGCTCATAATGCAAGATGGAGTAATAGAAAGCATTTGCTGAAGAGTTTGCACAAATGAGGGCAATAGCGGTCGTCACAACAAGTAGTAGCCCACTAAGGCTTTCAATTTTTATGAAATTTTGAAATGGGGTAAGGAATTTTCTAATCATTGAAGTATTATATAGTAATTGGGTAGTCTCAAAACGAGTCTAATCAAGTTTTTAATAAAGAAATTTAAATATGAGTGGAGGTGTAGATTAAATTACTCTACTCTGAGACCCATTCTAGCATTAATTTTAGGAGTGTTTTTTACACGATAAAAAATAACAAGCTGAAGAAGTACACCGATTATTAATAACAAACCAAATTCCATATGGGATAGTAATTGATTTGTATTAAGTGATTTTTGAGCAATTTTTGTCCTGTTTTCACTCTCGGACATTTGTATATCTGCTAGAATATTAAGGTCCTTTTTAATTTCTTTGAATATGGCAGGGATATTTTGATTTTCTATAGAGGGTTTTTTGCGCAATTTAAATTCTATCTTTCTAAGAGTTGCAAGATGTTGCTGTAGGGTTGCAAATTCTCTACGTTCATCTAAGGTCAATTTTGTAGCAGCATACTTTTCGACCAACTCTTCTAAAATAACATCTTGTTCTAGAGATTCCCTAACCTTTTTCTGAAGAAACTGCTCTTCTTTTTGATGGATGATGGTATTCATATTATAAAGATAATGCTGTGCAACCACGCGGTCTTCGTAAACCGTTGTTAAGGCATCTTGTGCGGTATTGAAATGCTTTCTGTCCAATAAATTAGTGGTTAAAACTAAACCGAAAACTATAAATAACGCGAATGCAAAATTCCAACGTTGTTTAACTTCCTTTTTATTATATTTATTATAGCTGCTCATTTCTACTTTTTAAACATATGGTTTCAATAATTACTCCTAGATCTGCAATCAGATTTATATTTATTTAAAATATTGAAATACAATTATTTATAAAAAATAAAGAAAAATCATATCGAGGAATTAATACCCGATTGGGTAAAATATACCCACCTATTAGTTTTATTATTAAGGCTAAATCTTTACGGAGTGGGATGTTCCTTTTATATTTTAAGAAATATGTTTCTGTATGGATGATATATTTTAAGTTGGAAATAGGAACCAATCTATTACACTACTCGAAACCTTGTTCTAATTCAGGTTTTTGTGAACGGGCAAGGTCTACTAATGATTCAGTTTCTACTCTGAGATATGGATTGTTATAATTGTTGGTCATTGGGCACTCAAACCCAACATAAGCGGTATTTTGTGATAATATTATATAATCGTTGCTCATTGCGCAGCCTTTTTTAATAATAGGCGTTCTCTTTTTCCCATTCCAGTTGCTGCACCAATCTAATTTCATTTTCTTCGGAAGCATCAACAATATTCTCAAATCTATATTGTATGAGAAACATCAATTCGCTTTGCGACATACCAGTTCGCAATAATTATAAATGACATTTCGGTTTTCAAGACGGAAACTTTGTGAAGAGAGATCTGAAATGGAATAGGCTATGTCGACTTCCAGTTCATAAAAGGATGAGAAACTCTCTTGTGACTACAAAAGATTATGTGTCAAAAAAAGTAAATAAATTAAATACTTCATTTTTAATATAATCCTCCAAAGATTAAAAGGACTGAAAAATTAGCCCCGTCCTCTTGCCGACATAATTATTAGGAATCTCCAATTACACTTTTATTTTTTGAGGGTAGAGAAACTTGAACTAAGTTTATCACTTTAGTTGAGTAGCCATGAATCCCTGATTCATTTATTTAATAACGTGGCATTGTGGACAAACTTAATACCCATATGAGTTCGCCGTATTTCATATGGAAGTTAATGTCTATAGATTGTTCTGCTTTACTTTTAGAATTAACTAGAGATTTATTTATTTAATACTGGGCTAATGAAAAAAAAGTCAAATAATAGTTCCTTTCGTACCCAAAAATATCCAGCATGTCTTCCATAGTTTCGGAATGGGTCTTAAAGTTTTTCTTTGAAAATTCCTGAAACTTTTTCGCTGTTTTTCGTTTGATCCGGATGCTGATAAAAGGTTCCATAATAGTCCTGTTTTTTTAGTGATTTGTCGCAAATAATTGCCTGTTTACTAGGGTTTTAAGAGGATTTGTCGCAAATTCCAGATAAAGTATAATTTTTAACAAAATTAAATACCTGAAAATAAGGCGTTTATAAATAATAACATCGCAACGCGTGTTATCCTCTTGCTTCGCCTTCTGTCCGCCAAAAGCGGACATAAAATCGAACCCCTACGTAAAATGTAAGGGTTCCTATTTCAACACCAAATCACCCTGTAAATTTTAAGAAATTAAAGATTACGCGCTAACAGTATTCTTAAAAAATGAGGGTGAAATCTACAGAAAATTTAATGCTATTCAATTCAAAATCATGGCAGAGCAGTATCAAAAAACAACCTCAAAAAAAATCCATTTACTTTTTATATCTGGAGCGTATTCCTTTTTTTATTTAAAGAAATTCAGGATCTTACAGGTAGAATTTATAAGCTATAAACGAATAAATTTTCCGGTTCACTATCCCTTTACTTCCCATAGCGCCATCGCGTTTCCTTTTCCGATAGACCGTGATTTAAAATTTAAGTTTGGAAAGAGCTTTTATAAAAAGTGCGACGAAGGGAGCCTGGTTATGCAAAGCTCCCAAACTAAATTTTAGTTCTTTAAAGAAAAGGAAATGGCTGCTCTGGTTAATTAGTTTTTGGAAAGCTGACGTTTTAAAAATCTTCCTTTTAAATTCAAAACTAGAAGGCAGAGGATCAAGCGAACGTAATCCCTTTTTCTGGGATTGTGTTCAAGACTTTTTGCATGAACCGCTTTCCCTGCAATGAAGCTTTTGCGTAATGGAGGGGAATGGGGTGATTTCACTTTAAATTATTCCTTTTTTTCTTTGCAACCATCGGTATGGACACAGCCATAAATCTTTCCCTGCTTTCCAGAAAGCCTTATTTGAATTCTTTTATTTTTTTAAAACCTCAACCAATTTTACATTTAAATACAGGTTTTCAACTCCTACTTTCTGTGATTTTAAGATTCCAATTGCTTCAAGCTCATTAAGGTATTCCGCTGCAGTTTGACGTTTTGCTATATCTTTATCAACAAGGTATTTAACCTTACAATAAGGCTGTTCAAATAAGAGTTCAATTAGTTCTTTAGAATAAACTCGAGCTGGCAGTTTTTCTTTTGCAAAAACAATGGTTTCCTGCATCAAACTATTAATTGAATTTATTTTATCTAAAGTGTATCGCGCAGTTTCTTCTATACCTTTTAATATAAAAAGAATCCAAGTTTCCCATGCTTCATTTTCGGTTACACCTCTGAGATTTGTATAATACTCATTTTTATTCTCAATGATGTATTTACTAAGATAAAGTATAGGAGTGTCCAAAAGCCCATTCTCGACCATAAAGAGCATATTAATGACCCTACCCGTCCTACCGTTCCCATCAAAGAAGGGATGTATCGCTTCAAACTGGTAGTGCATTATTGCCAATTTTATTAGAAGATCAATATCATCTTCTGCATGTATATAATCTTCTAGATTTTTTAATAGATTTCGAATTACAGATTCACCTTCTGGAGGAGTATAAATGGTTGTATTATTACTCGTGATTTTAGTTCCGGGTGCATTTCTTATACTAGAATCGTTCTCTTTTATAGTCTGCACTATTTGAATAAAGGAGTTTGTGGAAAGCGGTCTTTTACTTAAATCAGTATACCCTTCCCATAATGCCTGACGATATCTTAAAACCTCTTTTGTCTGGGCATCGATAGTAGAAATATTAGAAGAAAAAGCTTTGTACAACGTATCCTGAGTTGTGACTATATTTTCAATTTCAGAACTGTCTTTAGCTTCTTGTAATGTGATGGCATTTACAAGCATAGATTGATTCGGAATTTCATCCGCTCGTCCTTTAAGTTCTGCCAATATTTTATTTGATGTAATTGCCTGCTTTAATATTTTCTTTGTTTCAACTTCAACATTAGGAGGTAATAAGGGCAGATTGTTATATGCTTTTTCAGGATCATACATGATATCGACATTTAAAGAGAACTATGTCGAAGGCATCGACATATTGCAAATATATGTCGATATATTTTAATTTTATCGACATATACTTATTTTTCTTATTATAGACAACGAATGTAATCTGTAATTTCAGAAATATATTCCATCTTAAATTTTGTAATGAAATTCGCTAATGAATTTCACTAACTTCTTGCAGCTGAAACGATTCAGCTTCAAATAAGAAAATAGAAAAAAGTCTTCTATTTTTCTATTTTCACCAGCACTCTACTTTGGTCAATATTTTTGATGATTTGATGAAAATCTTCTTAAACCCTATCATCACTGGCTTAGCCTGTCATCAAATTTTCATCGCTTCATCATTTTAGATTTTCTAAGCTTCTTTTTTGTCATCGTTTATTTTTTTGATGACAGTTTGATGATAAAATGATGACAACTTCAGCCCTTGTAAACTTTGGAATTCTCCTTATCTGTCATCGTTTCATCGTTTTATAGCTGTACTTGTAGCTATTTTTCTTTTCGTCCGCTTCTAAATCTTCCAAAAATCCTAAAACCATCTACCTCATTACCCAATTCAGCTTTGGCAGGGGTTACGGGCAGTTTTAGACTGTTTTTTGAAATTACCCAATTACCCAGTGCTGGGTAGATTGCGGGTAATTCTATTTTTATCTATCTACCTATCAAAAAACCTTTATTTATAAGGTCTTTAAAAGTATAGGGTAATTGGGTAATTATATTTTATGGTATATAGTTTTTTTCATGAGTCTTGTCACAGGTCAAAAATTGTTTAAAAACCCCAAAACATCCTACCATCTTACCCAGCCCAGTAAAACTAGGGCTTTACGGCCTGGGTAGGTTCTTTTTTCATCCTACCCATCCTACCACACATTTGGGGTAAGATGGGTAGGATTGTGGTAAGATGATGCTTTGAGATCCTACCACAAACCAACCTAATGTTTATAAGGTCTCAGAAGATTTGTGGTAGAATGGTAAGAGGTTTTACTCTTTTTTCTTTCATCAGCTCATTTTAAGATCTTATAAGGATGAAAGTTGGTTAGGCTGATTCTTACTTATCTGCCCAGAATGCTCTTGCGTTGCTTTAGGTCCTGCATATCCCTGCTTATTTTTAAGTCGAGCACCTTGGCGTAGTGTTGGGTGGTGGTAAGATTGGTATGCCCTAGCATCTTACTCACCGTCTCAATAGGAACACCCCGAGAGAGGGTTACCGTAGTGGCAAAAGTATGGCGGGCTAAATGAAAAGTGAGCGTCTTATTGATCTTGCAGAGTACCGCGATTTCTTTGAGGTACGCATTCACCTTTTGATTGCTGGCTACGGGCAGTAATTTGTTAGCGCTATCCACTTGTGGAAAATTTGCGTATTTATCTAAGATATATTGGGCTTCTGGCAGCACGGGGATGCTGCTGGGTGTGTCAGTCTTTGTCCGTTTAATCTTGATCCATTTACTACCGTCAACACCCATAAGAATATCATTTCGGGTAAGCTTTTGCACATCGATATAGGCAAGGCCGGTAAAACAGGAAAATATAAAAATATCCCGCACCTGGCTCAAACGATCCATCTCAAATTCTTTTTCAGACATCCTCTTTAGTTCTGTCTCCGAAAGGAACTCGCGGTTGACTACCTTTCGTTTCATCTTCCAGTTGATAAAGGGATCCTTCTGAATATAATTATGGGCCTGTGCAATACGAACGATCTTTTTAAAATTACGAATGTATTTCAGTGTAGTATTGGTTGCACAATTCTTCTCAGATTTCAGGAAGAAAGCAAAACCCTCTATGAATTTGTAATCAATATCTTTAAGAGCTATATCAGTTCCCTGGTAATTTGCTTTTATATATTCCCTTAGGTGGTTGTGAACGGTGTCATAGCGCTTAAAGGTTCCCAGCGAATATTCCCCCGAACGTATCAACCTAAAAATCTTATCGTTATGCTCTTTAAAAAGTTCTAACAGCATCTTGGCGGTATGGATTTTGCCCAGATAGGCATCACGCAGATCAGTAGCGGTAAAGGAAATACCTTGTCTGTTAAATTCCCGTTGTTTTTCAAGAAGGTCATTTTGAATGCTAAGCATAAGGGTATTGATCTCCTTAGCACCGCCTGATACTCCTTTAACGCGTTCCGCAGCAGCATCCCATTTATCGATAGCTACCTTCCTTCCAATACTCATTTCAGCCCTTTTGCCATCAGCTGTTATACGACAATAAATGCCTGCTAACCCATCGGATTTACCCTTGGATTTTCGAATATGAAATAATATGGAGAGTAAAAGGCTCATTTTTTGTTCAAAATTCCACTCTAAATTACTTTATAATTTTGAAATAAAAAAATGAAGAAATCAGTAAGGACGGGATTTTCCACGCTAATTCGGGAGTAAAATTACTTCCGCGATTTACTCCCGAATTACTCCCGATTTAGATGATATTAAATGGTATTATTTGATATAATACAAAATAAAAAAACCCGCAAACAGTGATGTTTGCGGGTTTTTGGTGGAATTTAATTTCTATTCAGTGGAGAAGATGGGATTCGAACCCACGACCTCTTGACTGCCAGTCAAGCACTCTAGCCAACTGAGCTACATCCCCAAAACGGAGGGCAAATATAACTAAATTACGGTATAAATACTTTCTTATTCTGCGTCTTTCAAAACCAATAAAGGCAGGCGACTTTCAAAATCTACTTTCTTCACAGCGTCTTCTTCCCATAACTTGGTAAAAAACCCTCTTTTTCGGCGAAAAACACATAAAAAGTCGGGGTCATTGGCATTAAGATGCTCTAATAATCCCTGAAATAATGTAGCGTTTTCAGATGATTTATAAGAAGAAACCAGTTTGCCCAAAGTTGTATTAAATTCAGAATCCTCTGCCAGATAATCTGGGGTCTTAACTTGTAGTAAACGTATCTCTGCTCCCGCGCCTTCCTGTATATCAACTAATGGTCTAAGAACATCAGGATTATGTACAATCCCAGATTTTACTGCCATTAGAATGCGTTGTATAGGTCTATAAACATAATCGTCTGGCACAATAAGTACTGGTATTTCGGTCTTTTTAAGTAATGCGCCGGCCACAGAACCTAAATAATGTTCTTCATTTATATTGTGATGCTTTGGTGTAAGCACTATTAGATCTGTCGTGATCGCCTGGTTAAACCTTCCTACTGCTTCTACCCATTCATCTCCTTCAAGTGGTTTTGCGACCACCTCAACACCTTTAGTATCATATTGACTAATGATTTGCTCAAGTTCTTGTGTAGTAATTTCTTCTACTGTAGGGTTTCCTTCAAGTAAACCGCCAGAGCGAGGAAGTTCTTTAAATAAGCGAGCAACATACACTGTCGCATTTAGCAAGCGTGCAATTTCTATAACATATGGCAGGTTAGTTTTAAACCTGTCATTGTTACCCAGAGGAAGCAAAATATTTTTCATTTAATAAAGTTTACCAGTAATTTGTCATCAAAAATAGGGCTTAATGATGATACGCTTAGCAAAACCTTATGAAATTGATAAAATATTAGTAATTACTGCGGCTTGCGCCAAAGACATGATAGCTAATAAAATATATCAATGGAATGATCATTACCCTTCTCGCGCTGCCTTTGAAAATGACATCGCCAGAAATGAACTCTACGTTCTTGAATCTAAAAATACAATTCTGGGTACAATTGTAATCTCTACTTTAAAAGATGAGATATATGACAAAATAGAATGGCTCACGACAGATCAAAAACCCTCTATTTACATTCATAGGCTGGCAGTTCTCCCCAAATTTCAGGGCAAAGGTTATGCTCAAAAACTGATGAATTTTGCCGAAAATCGGGCAAAAGAGGGTGATTTTCAGTCGGTGCGGCTGGATACTTTTAGCCAGAACAAACGCAATCAGAATTTTTACGAGAAACGAGGTTATAAAAAATTAGGCGCTGTTTATTTTCCAAAACAAAGCGATCATCCTTTTTATTGCTATGAGCTTCCCTTTTGAGAATACTACTGTTCCTATTAAAAGTGTTGTGAAAAATTAAATGGTTAATTTCGCTTGAAGCGAAAAAATCCATGACTTCAACCTCTGCGCTCTCATTTAAAAATATAAACCGTCTCGCAATACCTGCGCTACTCACCGGTATTGCAGAACCCATACTTTCTGCCACAGATGCTGCCGTGGTGGGCAATATTGATATTGATGCTACAGAGGCTCTTGCTGCTGTGGGTATAGTAGGGTCTTTTCTTTCTGCGCTCATCTGGGTTTTGGGACAAACGCGAAGTGCTTTGCAAGCTATTATCGCTCAATACTTAGGCGCGGGAAAATTAAATGAAATTAAAGATCTCCCGGCCCAGGCTATTTTTCTCAATATCGCTTTAAGTATAGTTATTCTGCTAAGCACCGTTTTTTTTATAGAGCAAATTTTTGCGCTCTACAATGCTTCTGGTCTCATATTGCAGTACTGCGTAGAATATTACAGTATACGCGTTTGGGGGTTCCCTTTAACCCTGTTCACATTTGCAGTCTTTGGCATTTTTAGAGGTTTGCAGAATACGTTCTGGCCCATGGTTGTTGCAATTATAGGCGCGGCTTTAAATATTTTACTTGACTTTTTATTAGTCTATGGTGTTGAAGGTTATTTTCCTGCTCTTAATATTGCGGGAGCGGCGTATGCCAGTCTAATAGCTCAGGCGGTTATGGCCTTGCTTTCACTTATACTTTTACTACAAAAAACTGAAGTCTCACTAAAATTACGCCTGCCACTTAACCCAGAACTCTATAGATTAATTGGTATGGCGCTCAACCTCTTTGTGCGCACAATAGCTTTAAATCTGGCGCTCTATCTGGCAAATTCATTTGCAACCGGTTACGGTGCGTCTTACATAGCTGCACAGACAATACTTATAAATATCTGGTTGTTTTCAGCGTTTTTTATAGATGGTTATGCCGCTGCAGGAAATATTCTTGCCGGTAAATTGCTGGGCGCAAAAGACTATTCCGGCTTGTGGAACCTCAGTAAAAAAGTAACCGGTTTTGGGCTGATTGTGGCCGTTTTTTTAATGATAATAGCCGTTTTTCTGTACAAACCGCTTGGTCTTATTTTTAGTAAAGAACCAGAGGTTATTGCCAGATATTCTGCATTATTTTTCATTATAATTCTCATGCAGCCGTTAAATGCCGTGGCCTTTATTTTTGATGGGATCTTTAAGGGAATGGGCGAAATGAAATACTTGCGCAATGTTTTACTACTGGCTACGTTTTTTGGTTTTGTGCCGGCTTTGTTTATAGGTGATTATTTCGGTCTCAAACTATATGCTGTCTGGATCGCTTTCAGCGTATGGATGATCATACGCGGCGGCGCATTGATTATTAAATTCCGAAAGAAATTCAAACCAAAATTGACTGCTTAACGCGTTTTTAACCAGCCAGTAATACTCAACCGTTCTGAAGCTAATACAGGTTTTACTTCGTGTTCTAGCACCTGACTTTCAAAAATAACAACCCTACCCGGGCTGGGGATTATATCTAAGGACTTTTCACCAGCACCTTCAGGAATATAAAGTGTGAGTTCGCCACCATTTGCTGCAAGCCAACTGTCATCATTAAGATAACAAACAAAAGATAATTTTCTACGATCATCATTTTGAAAAGTATCTAGATGGCGTTTGTAAAAAGTTCCCTTAGGATAAATGGCATAGTGAAACTCCTTTTGTAGAATCCCCATAAAGCAAGTTCTGTTAAGGTAGCTTATCAGGTCATTCATTTTAGCAAAAAACAGCTGCTCTGCACTACTTGCGTTAAGTTCATTAATCCATAAAATATAATCTCCGCGTATGGTTTTGTCTATTTCTTCGTTCAGCTTATTGCCTATAGCTGCTTTTTTAAAGCGATCTGCTTCATAAACCTGTTTTAAAGAATCACGGATTATGTGAACCTCTTCAGGATTAAAAAAATTATCAACAATAGAATATTGTCTTTGTAGAAGGTCATCTATAATCACCTCATAAAGTGGGTTTTCTACAAAATCAAGTTGCTCAAAAAGCTGTGTTTTCATGCCGGTAAATAAAGGCAAAAAAGCAATCTCTTTTTCAAAAAAATCTATCTGTGGACTAATTTTTAGGTACAGCAGATCATTCTTGTTACTTTTGTCTATAATTTCGATTTTAATGGGTATTCTTCGGTTTTTAACTGGTTCTGGGCTGTTTTTAATTTTAGCCGTAGTTTTAATAATTATCTATTTGTATAACAGGTTTAAAAAATGATACAGATTCTATATTATTTATGGCAGCAGGCAGAGGGAGATTCTGTAAGTGACAAGGCTTATGACGCCGGTTATGAGATAGGTACATTTATAGGAAAATATGGCGTCTATTTAGGAGCTACTTTACTTGTATTGATCGTGCTCATTATTCTTTACATTAAAAAACACAGGCAACGCAGCCAGAACTCTAATGAATAAAATACGTATCACTAAGCTATTCTCTTTTGAGACTGGTCACGCTTTATATGGTTATGATGGTAAATGCCGCAATGTGCATGGCCATAGCTATAAATTATCTGTTACTGTAATAGGTGAGCCTATATCAAATAACACGAATGTGAAATACGGTATGGTGATCGATTTTGGCGACCTCAAAAAGATCGTGAAAGGTGAGATCGTAGATGTGTTTGATCATGCTACTGTTTTTAATAAAAATACACCTCATGTTGAGCTGGCCAAAGAACTATCAGACCGTGGTCACAACGTTCTGCTTGTAGATTATCAACCTACCAGCGAAATGATGGTGATTGATTTTGCCGAAAAAATAAAGAAATTCTTACCAGAAAACATTCAGTTGCATTCACTTAAATTACAGGAAACAGATTCTAGTTTTGCAGAATGGTATGCTTCAGATAATAAATAACCTGCATGGTAACTCCTGATTTTAACCTTCACATTCCTGCCGGAAAAAAAGTTTATTTCTCAAGTGATAATCATCTAGGCGCTCCTACTAAACTAGAAAGCAGACCGCGGGAATTAAAATTTATACAGTGGCTTGATGAGATCAAAGAAGATGCGGGAGTTATATTTTTGCTAGGCGATCTTTTCGACTTTTGGTTTGAGTATAAAACTGTTGTTCCTAAAGGTTTTGTACGCGTATTAGGTAAACTTGCCCAACTTAAAGACAGCGGTATAGATATTTATTTTTTTGTGGGTAATCACGATCTATGGATGCGTGATTATTTTAAGGATGAACTTAATATTCCTGTTTTTTTTAAGCCACAGGTCTTTCAAATAAACAGCAAATTGTTCTTTATAGGTCATGGCGATGGTTTAGGCCCTGGTGACAAAGGTTATAAAAGAATGAAAAAGGTTTTTAAATCACCTTTTTTTCAATGGCTTTTCAGGTGGATGCACCCTGATATTGGAATGCGAATTGGGCAGCACATGTCTGTAAAAAACAAATTGATCTCTGGTGACGATGATCATGTTTTTCTGGGAGAAGAGAAAGAATGGTTAGCTACTTACGCAAAGCGAAAACTGGAAACCAACCATTACGATTATTTTATTTTTGGGCACAGGCATTTACCTATGGAAATTAAAGTAGGTCCCCGTTCTTCATATTTTAATCTGGGCGACTGGATAAACCACTATACGTATGGCGTTTTTAATGGCGAAACCTTTGAACTAAAGACTTTTACTCTTTAGTTTAGGGCGAAAGACATATATTTTTTAGTTTCCATTCTAATAATCACATTGTCCAGAAGATCCTGCAGATCCAGCAATTCATTTCTGCTTATCGCAAGGTCAATCTTAGCAGACGGTGTTTTTAATAAAAGAGAGCGGCAGTCACCTTTATTGGTACAGTTATCACAATGGCGCTGCGACAAACCTTCTACAACCTGATAACTAAAACTCTTTAGCTCGTCTAGCGACAAGTAAAAACCCATATCCCTAAATATTATTTGGGCGGTGAGAGTAGGTTTTTCGATTACATCCTTCCAATAAAAAGCAATCCCAAAGTGATTTCTATAAATGATGTTTATGTGGTCCATAATAAGCATTTTCACAAATATACACTTGTTTAGATTAATTCTAAATAAAAATATGTTAAACGAAAGATTAGCTATTAATACCAATTCACAAGTCTACTGAATATCTCTCAGTTTTAACTGAAGCGTCACGTCGCCATTCCACTCATTAGTGTCTAGAGAGTATACAGCTTTAAAAGGTTTTTGATTTTGTATCAATGCAAATTTATTACCTAGATTAAAACCAATTGCTCCTATTGCAGGCCCAGAATATTGTCCCGGCAAGCCATGCTGAGTTAGGGTACATTTAAGGTGAGCATCATCGCCGCCTACACATTTACCATAACCGGTGTCTTTCAAATCTTCAGTCATAAATATTGGAGTCATATTACCGGGGCCAAATGGAGCAAACTGTCTTAAAATGCGGTAAAACTTTGGATTGATATCGCTTAATTCCATTTTCATATCTACCCGTATCTCTGGCACTAAGAGTCGCTCATCAATACTTTGTGACACCACTTCTTCAAACTTCTGTTTAAAATTTTCATAATCTTTCTCGTGCAAAGTGAGGCCGGCAGCATACTTATGACCCCCAAATTGCTCTATGTGTTCTGCACACCCTTCAAGAGCTTCATAAACATCAAAACCTGTAACAGATCGTGCGCTGGCAGCTAGTTTCTCCCCGCTTTGTGTAAAAACAAGAGTTGGCCTGTAATAAGTTTCTGTAAGACGTGAGGCCACAATGCCAATTACACCTTTATGCCAGTCTTCTTTAAAAACGACTGTTGTTTTTCTGTTTTCTTCCTTTTTATCAAGAATTTGTTCCAGAGCTTGTTCTGTAATTAGTTTATCGAGGTCTTTGCGCTCAGCATTAAATGATTCAATCTCAGCAGCCATTTTCATTGCGCGCTCCTTATCTGTTTCTTTTAAAAGATCAACGGCATGTAACCCATGCTTTATTCTTCCGGCTGCATTAATACGTGGTGCTATTATAAAAACTACATCTGTAATCGTGAGTTTATCTTTCTTGACATTTTCTATTAAAGCCTGAATACCGGTACGCGGCAGCGTATTTATTACTTCAAGACCAAAATAAGCCAGCACTCTGTTTTCGCCGGTAATGGGCACAATATCTGCACCTATCGCTGTAGCAACAAGGTCTAAGTACGGCAATAGCGAATTAACAGGATAACCCGCTTTTTGCGCTATGGCTTGTATTAATTTAAAACCCACACCACAACCACAAAGTTCGTCATAAGGATAATTGCAATCCTTCCTCTTAGGATCAAGAACAGCGACTGCATCAGGGATTTCAGCTCCCGGGCGGTGGTGATCACAGATTATAAAATCAATCTCTTTTTCTTTCGCGTAAGCAACTTTATCTATTGCCTTAATTCCGCAGTCTAAAGCTATAATTAGTGAAATATCATTATCGTGCGCATAATCTATCCCCTGATAAGAGACACCATAGCCTTCTGCATAACGATCTGGAATATAGGTCGCCACATTAGGGTATTTTGAGAGTAGATAACTACTCATTAACGCAACACTTGTAGTGCCATCAACATCATAATCACCATAAACCATAATGTTTTCGCCTTGAGCGATAGCTTTTTCTATGCGCTCAACCGCTCTGTCCATATCTTTCATTAAAAAGGGATCATGCAGATCTTCTAAAGAAGGACGAAAGAACTTTTTTGCCTGAGCAAAAGTTTCTACCCCGCGCTGAATAAGTAAAGAGGCGATAGATTGAGGCACGCCTAATTCTGCAGCCAGTTTAGCCGTTTTTTGGGTATTTGGGGCAGGTTTTAGTGTCCAGCGCATGGTTTTTTTACAATATTAAATGATAAGTTAATGATTATTAATCGAAAACAGATGAAGTAAAATCAGGTTTGAAAAGGCTAAAATTATGATTAATTTTAAACAAACGAGAATATGAAAACCCTGAAAAATATTTTAATTATAAGCTTATTTCTGGCATTAGGCTGCAAGAGTTCGACCCCTGAAAACACCGAAGAAACTTATAATGGTATTATAGAACGTGCGGGAATGACCACTTATCAATATGGCACGCACACTTTAAAAACAGATCAGGAAACTTATGCATTAAAAAGTGAGACTGTAGATCTCGATGCACATTTAGGAAAACAAACTATTCTTATCGCTAAGAAAGTTCAAGGCTATCCTCTTGATGGTGGCCCTGTATATCTGGAGGTTATGAGAATACGAGAATAAATCATTATATTGTTGTATGAAAAAGATTTACTTCTATGATTCATTCTCCAGACTTAATCTGATTTATATAGCAGTGTGCTTACTAATTCTAGGTGTTTCTACTTACTTTATCTGGAGCGGAGCAAACGGACAAAGCACTACATTTTTAATTGCTGCCAGCTACATTGTTTTGTTATTCCCTGCAAAAATAGCTTACGAGCGCCGGCATGAATATGTTGTGCATTACAGCCCTTATAAGATTTCATTTAAACTCAAACACAATCGAGAAGTGATCTCTTTAAAAAATCTGAGAACGATAAAAACTAAAGGTACAAGTATTGAATTAAACATGAAAGATGGTAAGAGCCATCTCATCAATACAGCCTTATTCACGAATGAAGATGTTTGCCAATTTCTTGATAAGCTTCATATTAATAATAAAGTAGCTACAGCTTAAATGAAGTACAAAAATATTACGTTCATTAATCAACGTGCTCGCTGGAAGATGTACTTCTACGCTGCTGGAATATTCATAATGATTCTTGGCTTAGTAGACCTGCTTAGAAATAATCATTATTCATTTCTTATGGCTATCGCTATGATTCTGCTCTACATTCCTGTTATCTCTCCCTTAAGATTTAAAGATTACGTAAGGTTTCAAAAGCATCTTATTTCTTTTAAACTAGGGAAACAAAAAACGCAGATTATTCGGCCAGATCGCATTCGCGAAATAGAGCTCTTTAGAGATAAAATGATCATCTGGACGGGGAAAAAGAAATTTAGTAAAGTGAATACTGCTGGCTATAGCAATGAACATATTTTTAAACTTGTTGATTTGCTGGAAGGTAAGAACACAAGATGATTTTCTATCAATACAACCACCTGTTTTAAAACATTTTATCCAACCATATGCAAACAACCAAAACTTTTAATCGCGCCTTAGTTTTTATTATAGTAGGCGCACTTGCGAGCTGTTCTCAAAAACCAAAAGATGAGACACCCTGGGTTTCATTCTTTAACGGGAAAGATTTATCGGGCTGGTCCCAAAAAGGCGGCGAAGCCAAGTATGAGGTAAGAGAGGGTACAATTGTAGGTTCTACAGTTCACAACACTCCCAATTCTTTCTTAACCACAGATAAAATGTATGGGGACTTTATTTTAGAACTGGAATACAAGGTAGATTCTACAATGAATTCAGGTATACAGATCAGAAGCAATAGTATCCCACAGTATCAAAATGGGAGGGTTCATGGTTATCAAATAGAAATAGACCCCTCAGCAAGAGCCTGGAGCGCGGGAATCTATGATGAGGGCAGACGTGGCTGGTTAACCACACTTGATAATAACCCGGAAGCGCAGAAGGCGTTTAAACAAAATGATTGGAATAAATATCGAATTGAAGCTATAGGTGACACTATAAAAACCTGGATCAATGGAGTACCTGCTTCTTATCTCATTGATGCCAAAACTTCTAAAGGCTTTATCGCATTGCAGGTTCACGCGATTGGAGATGAAGAAAAAGAAGGCACAGAAGTGGTTTGGAAAAATATTAACATCTTAACTGATAGTCTTTCAAAATACAGCCAAAAGACTCCTTTATCGCCCATAATCACTAAAAATCAGCTCACAACTGATGAAAAAAATAATGGATGGGAAATGTTGTGGGATGGTAAAACTACTAATGGCTGGCGTGGAGGAAAATTAGACTCTTTTCCAGAAAGTGGTTGGGAGATTAAAGATGGCGAACTTATAGTTTTAGATTCCGGCGGTGAAGAATCTGCGGCTGGAGGTGATATTGTAACTACTAAACAATATGGTGATTTTGAATTAAAAGTTGATTTTAAAATTACAAAAGGTGCTAATAGCGGGATTAAGTACTACGTTGATACTGAAATTAATAAAGGAGAAGGTTCTTCTATAGGTCTTGAATATCAAATTCTTGATGATGAATTTCATCCCGATGCTAAACTAGGCAACCATGAAGGGAGCCGTACTATTGCATCATTATATGACCTCATTAAAGCAGATCCAGAAAAACCTGTAAATCCCACAGGAGAATGGAATACAGCATATATTATTTCTAAAGGAGATCATGTTGAGCATTGGCTTAATGGGATGAAGGTACTGGAGTATGAGCGTAAAAGCGATGACTTTCACAAACTGGTTTCTGAAAGTAAATATGCTAAATGGCCAGGTTTTGGCGAGCTGGAAAGAGGAAATATCCTCTTGCAGGATCACGGAAATCGTGTTTCGTTTAAAAACATTAAAATCAAACCTCTTTAAAAAGCTGTAATGACCACAAGAAGAAATTTTATTACAAAAACGGTTTTAGGAGGAACAGCCCTGGCCCTAAGCAATTCAGCTACATCTATGGCGGCAAGTAGCTACAATCGCATAATGGGCGCCAACGACAGACTGCATATTGCGATTGCGGGTTTAGGAAGAAGATATGGAGCGTATGTAGAACCTATCGCTCAAAAAGAAAATAATGTAAACTTATTGTATCTCTGCGATGTTATGGAAAGCCAGCGCGTCAATGCGCTGAAAAACTTTTCAGAAAATATTGATTACACACCTAAATTAGAAAATGACATTCACAAAGTGATCGATGATTCTCAGGTAGATATTCTTATTAATTCAACTCCAGACCATTGGCATACTCCCGGTTCTATACTGGCGATGCAAGCCGGAAAACATGTTTATGTTGAGAAACCCTGTAGTCATAATATGCACGAGAATGAAATTTTAGTACAAGCGGCTCAAAAATATAACAAGGTCGTACAAATGGGAAATCAGCAACGGTCATCAGATCATACTGCCGAAATTATACAGGAAATTCATGACGGTATTATAGGCACTCCATACAAAGCTGTAGCCTTTTATACTAATTCGCGCGGCGAAGTACCTGTGCAAACACAAGCTCCCATTCCACAGGGATTAGATTGGGAGTTGTGGCAGGGACCCGCCCCAAGACGTGATTACACCCAAGAAACCTGGGATTATAACTGGCATTGGTATGGGTGGAATTATGGCACAGGAGAAACTGGAAACAATGCTACTCATGAACTGGATGTGTCAAGATGGGCTTTAAATGTAGATTTTCCCGTGCATGCTGAAGTTGAAGCTGCTAAACGTCATTTCTTACAAGATGGCTGGGAAATGTATGACACTATGGATGCAACCTTCCGTTTTAAAGGAAATAAAATTATTAAATGGGACGGTAAAAGTCGCAATGGCTATGACACTTATGGCGCCGGGAGAGGAACTACTATTTATGGAAGCGACGGTGCTGTTTTTGTAGATCGCGAAAAATACATTCTAACAGATCGAACTGGAAAAGTAATTAAAACAAATCAATCTGCTTCTTCTGAAGCGGGCAATACATTAGGCGGCGGGGGCGATATGTCTACCACTCATATGAAAAATTTCTTCGATACCATACGCGGAAAAGCTAGTCTTAATGCTCCCATTGCAGATGCAAGTATAAGTATGGCGATGGTGCATTACGCAAATATGGCTTATCGGGTAGGGAAAGGTTTTGACATAGATGATAGAACAGGACATATATACGACCGGGATGCTATGCAGCTCTGGGGGCGTGAATATGAGCCGGGATGGGAACCTAAGGTCTAAAGTTATCGCTTCCCCCCTACTACAATAACAATTTCGCCTTTAGGGGGTTTGCTCTCAAAATGTTTAAATACGTCTTCCACGGTGCCGCGTACTGTTTCTTCATGAAGTTTGGTAATCTCTCTTGAAACAGAGCATAGTCTTTCTGCGCCAAAATATTCTTTGAAATGCCCCAGCGTTTTAATCAACTTATGCGGACTTTCATAAAATATCATTGTCCGGGTTTCTTCTGCCAATAAATTAAGACGTGTTTGTCTTCCTTTTTTGACAGGTAGGAATCCTTCAAAAACAAACTTATCATTAGGTAAACCACTATTTACAAGTGCAGGAACAAAAGCCGTTGCGCCAGGCAGGCAATCTACTTCAAGACCGGCTTCTACACAGGCACGAGTTAATAAAAATCCCGGGTCTGAAATTGCAGGTGTGCCGGCATCACTTATAAGTGCGATGGTCTCGCCATTTTTAATGCGTTCTACAATTGCATCAACAGTTTTATGCTCGTTATGCATGTGATGAGAATGCATGTTTGTCTTGACGTCAAAATGCTTAAGAAGTTTACCACTAGTACGTGTATCTTCAGCAAGAATAAGATCTGCATCTTTTAGCACCTGTACCGCCCTAAAGGTCATATCGTCAAGATTGCCAATAGGCGTGGGTACTAAATAAAGTTTTGACATTTATAGGGTTTCTAATTGAACGGCTAAATTAGTGATCAAATTTCTTTTCTACGTGTTCCAGAAATCTAACCTCATAAACTTCCTTGCCGGCCCAGCCATTATAGTCTGGTTTTACCATATCCCTAATAAAATTATAGGCCTCTGCTTTACTGCCCAAAGTGTTAAGCTGCGATAAAACTCTGTTGTAGTCTGAAGTGCTGCCGTTAAAAAGTTGTTTTATAAATGCGATCCTATCGTTAAGACCTATTGC
Source organism: Leeuwenhoekiella sp. A16 (assembly GCF_047946675.1). Classification (GTDB taxonomy): domain Bacteria; phylum Bacteroidota; class Bacteroidia; order Flavobacteriales; family Flavobacteriaceae; genus Leeuwenhoekiella. The sequence continues at coordinate 1,725,699 of NZ_CP172313.1, read as the reverse complement.
GATACCTTTTGTAAGCTTATCATTAAGAGACTTTGGCTTTTCTGAAACCATGGGTTTTTTCTCTTCAAATTCAGCCATACGACCAAACTCACCCACATCCTTCATATCATTTTTAGCATATTCAGGTTTGCCTGTAATTTCATGAAACATGTCGTCTATATCGTCTGCTTCTGATGGCATTTGAGCAACCATGTCTTTTATTTTCTCGATCACAGGCTCATAAAGAGCCTCATCATTCTCATTATGCTCAGTCCCGTCAGGACGAAAAAAACTATCTCTTTCAGCCGATTTTTTCTCCTTTTTGCGCGCTTTTTCAAAAAGTTCCTGATTTGCTTTTGTAATCTCAGCTACAGTTTCAGGCTTCTGTTTTTGTACAGGTGTTTTTTGCACTGTGTCAAAAAGCTCTGCAACTTCTTCAACTTCCTTTTCTTCAAAAGTTTCAATAATATCCTTTTGTTCAAGGGTGGGTTTAGGCGCGTCAAATTGCCTTTCGGCGAAAGCCAAAACTGTAAAAGCCTCATAAAGGCGTCTTGCCTCTTCCTGCATTTCGCGGTAATCGCTATCAGAATCGAGTTTTAAAATCCGGTGAGCCAGGCTTACTAATTCAGATTTTAATTTCTTCTTCATAACTTTTTTGTTTACTCCGGTTATTGACTGGCTTTTTAATAAATTTGCCTGTCTTACAAGGAAAACGGCGCCAATGCCGTTTATGTTTGAAAAATACAAAATGTTTCTCGAAAATACTGTCAATCATAAAGAGCAATTTGGGTGGATAGAAGTAATCTGTGGCTCGATGTTTTCGGGAAAAACCGAAGAGTTGATACGCCGCCTCAAGCGCGCAAAGTTTGCTAAGCAAAAAGTTGAGATCTTTAAACCGGCCATAGACACAAGGTTTGATGATGAACTTGTAGTTTCTCATGATGCCAATGAAATACGATCTACACCCGTTCCTGCAGCTGCAAATATTCCTATTCTTGCAGATAATTGCGATGTGGTAGGTATAGATGAAGCGCAGTTTTTTGATAATGAAATTGTGAAAGTTTGCAATGACCTTGCTAATCGTGGTGTGCGTGTGATCGTAGCCGGTCTGGATATGGATTTTAAAGGCAATCCCTTTGGCCCCATGCCTGCACTAATGGCCACGGCAGAATATGTCACTAAGGTACATGCTGTTTGCACCCGCACAGGAAATCTGGCTCAGTTTAGTTATCGCAAAGCGGCAAGTGATGATCTTGTTCTTCTTGGTGAGACAGAAGAATATGAACCTTTAAGCAGAGGCGCTTATTACAAGGCGATGCTGCGTGAGCGCCTTAAAACGCTGGAGGTAAAAGATCCTGAAGAGATAGATCCTGAACAACCCCTCGAGTAAATGTCACAAACTGTGCTTGAAATAGATCTTAACGCGTTAAGACATAATTTTGATTATCTAAAATCTAAATTAAAGCCGCAGACTAAAGTGCTGGCTGTTGTTAAGGCTTATGCTTATGGCAGTGATCCTGTTGCTGTGGCTCTCGAACTTGAAACAAAGAATGTAGATTATTTCGCCGTTGCTTATACTTCAGAAGGTATAACATTGAGAGCAGGTGGTATTAAAACTCCTATTCTGGTTTTACACCCACAACCAGACACTTTTGAGGATATTATTGAACATTGTCTGGAACCTAATTTATACAGTTACCGGGTCCTAAATGCTTTTATTGCCTTAGTGGAAAAGCAAAACCTGAAACAATATCCTATACATATAAAATTCAATACAGGATTAAACAGGCTTGGCTTTAAGCCTGGTAATGAAGAAGAACTGCTCTCTATTTTTAAGTCTACAGATGCTATTTATGTGAAATCACTTTTCTCACATCTTGTAGCTAGTGAAGATCTTAGCGAAAAAGTCTTTACTCTCAATCAAATAAGTACTTTCAGCACTATTGCAGATAAAATGATAACGGGCTTAGGTTATCGCCCCATTTTACATCAAAGCAACACCTCTGCAATACTAAATTATCCTGAAGCACAATTTGATATGGTGCGTACAGGTATTGGTTTGTATGGCTACGGTAATTCTGCAGATGAAGATTCGATATTAGTTCCTGTGGCTACATTAAAGTCTGCTATTTCTCAAATTCATACAATAACGCCGGGAGAATCTGTAGGTTACAACAGGGGGCACAAATCGTCGACGTCAGAACGGTCTGCAACAATTTCTATAGGTCACGCAGATGGTATATCACGCGCATTTGGTAAAGGGAAAGGTTTTGTTATGATTAATGGCAAGAAAGCACCAATTTTAGGCAATGTTTGTATGGATATGCTCATGGTAAATGTAACTACTATTGACTGTGAAGAGGGTGACGAGGTAATCGTTTTTGGCAAAGGCGCCTCTGTGGTTGAATTATCTAAAGCTATTAATTCTATACCTTACGAACTACTAACTTGTGTTTCTCAACGGATAAAACGAGTTATTCTTCGATAAAGATAAAAAAATTACAATATCAATTCTCCTGTCTTATTATTCTTTAATTTTAACCTTAAATAACTAAAAACTAACTGAAAATGGCATTTTTAAAAGACTTTAAGGCCTTTCTTATGAAAGGGGATATTGTAGCACTGGCAACTGCGGTTATCGTAGGTGGTGCGTTTAATAAAATAGTAGGCTCCTTAGTAGCAGACGTAATCATGCCGGTTATAGGCCTTTTACTGGGAGGGCAAAATGTAAACAACCTTTTCTTTTCTTTAGACGGTGGGGCATATGAAACAGTAGAAGCTGCTAAAGAAGCTGGAGGAGCAATTATGACCTACGGTAACTTTTTACAAGCTATTATAGATTTTATTATAATAGGTTTTGTTATCTTCTGGTTGCTTAAGGGTTATGAAAAAACAAAGAAAAAAGAAGAAGCTGCTGCTCCTCCTGCACCAAAAGGTCCTTCTACAGAAGATCTTTTAATGGAGATTCGCGACGAGCTGCGTAAGAAATAAAAGTTAACGTTTCAGTAAAGCTGAAAACACCGCTGCACTGCAGTTTACTATTAACTAAACCACGCTCAAAAGGCGTGGTTCTTTTTTAAGATATTTGTGAAAAATAACAAATTGTACAAATGTGTATATTTTTAAGAAGAATGTCACCTATGTTTCAGTTAGTTGGTACTTTTGGCCTTTCTTTTTAAGAAATAAATGCCTCTACATTTAAAATGAGGTAAGAATTTTTAATTTAATAACAATAATCGGGGTGCGCCTCGAGTCAATAATCCCACTAGTGGGTTAAATTATATTATTATGAAAGTAGCCGTTGTAGGTGCTACCGGGATGGTAGGCCAGGTAATGTTGAAGGTTCTTGCAGAACGCAATTTTCCAATTACAGAATTAATTCCTGTAGCTTCAGAGCGATCTGTAGGTAAAACAGTGACATATAAAGATAAGCAGTATACTATCTTCTCTATGGAAGATGCGATTGCTGCCAAACCTGATATTGCTATTTTTTCTGCCGGTGGTGGTACTTCATTAGAATTTGCACCACGATTTGCAGAAGTTGGTACAACTGTCGTAGATAATTCTTCAGCCTGGAGAATGGACGCTACTAAAAAACTAATTGTACCTGAGATCAACGCGGGAGAGCTGGAAGACACAGATAAGATCATTGCAAACCCTAACTGCTCAACCATACAGATGATTGTGGCTTTAGCGCCTTTACACAAAAAATATAGAATTAAAAGATTGGTTATTTCCACATATCAATCTATAACCGGTACAGGGGTAAAAGCGGTTCGCCAGTTAGAGAATGAATATATAGGTGAGAAAGGTGAGATGGCATATCCTTACCCTATTCACCGCAACGCCATTCCTGCCTGTGATGTTTTCACCGAAAATGGATACACAAAGGAAGAAATGAAACTGGTAAACGAAACTCAAAAAATACTGGGTGATAAAACTATTGCTGTAACGGCAACTGCTGTACGTATTCCGGTTGTAGGAGGTCACAGTGAGGCGATAAATGTAGAGTTTCATGAGGACTTTGATATTGCAGAAGTTCGCAATTTATTGCAAAATGCAGATGGTGTGACTCTTCAGGATAACCCAGATACAAACACATACCCTATGCCTATCTATGCAGAAGGTAAAAATGATGTTTTTGTAGGTCGTTTACGTCGCGATTACTCTCAACCTAACACTTTAAATATGTGGGTTGTGGCAGATAATTTGCGAAAAGGTGCTGCAACAAATGCCGTGCAAATTGCTGAATATCTAATGACGAAAGAACTGGTGTAATCATCTATTCTTAACGAAATGTTAAAACCTCTTAAGCCTCATGTTTAAGAGGTTTTTTTTAAGGTATATTTGAAATACACCAACACTTTCTATACCATGCGAAAACCTCTCATTTCAGTCTTGGCAACAGTTTTATTATTCTCTTGTCAAGAAGACAAAAAACAAGATCACACTATGGCGGTAATATACCCCGAAACAAAAAAAGTAGATACAGTAGATAATTATTTTGGCACAGAAGTTAAAGATCCTTACCGCTGGCTTGAGGATGACCGAAGTCCTGATACCGAAGCTTGGGTCAAGGAAGAAAATAAAGTTACCTTCGGCTATCTTGATAAAATCCCATATCGGGAGGAAATAAAGAAGCGACTGGAGGATATCTGGAATTACGAGAAAATAGGTTCTCCTAATAAAGAAGGTGATTACACGTATTTTTCTAAAAATGACGGTTTACAGAACCAATATGTGATCTATCGCTACAAAACTGGCGACGATCCTTCAACTGCAGAGGTTTTTCTAGATCCTAATACTTTTTCTGAGGATGGAACTGTTTCCCTTGGCGGAATAGATTTCTCTAAAAATGGCAAAATCCTTTCTTACAGCATTTCTGAAGGCGGCAGCGACTGGAGAAAAGTTCTGGTTATGGATGCTGAAACCAAAGAAATCACAGAAGATACGCTTGTTGATATAAAGTTCAGCGGGATGTCATGGAAAGGTAATGACGGTTTTTATTACTCCAGCTATGATAAACCGGAAGGCAGCCAACTTTCAGCCAAGACTGATCAACATAAGGTTTATTATCACAAACTAGGCACGCCTCAGAAAAACGACGAACTTATTTTTGGCGGAACAGAAGCTGAAAAACATCGCTATATCTATGGTAATGTGACCGAAGATGATCATTATTTGATCTTAGGACCACGAACTTCAACATCAGGGAATAAGTTGATGATCAAAGACCTCACGAAGCCAGATAGCAAGTTTGTGACAATTCTGGATAATACAGACACCAACTCATATGTGATAGACAATGTAGGCTCAAAATTATTTATCGTGACAGATAAGGATGCGCCTAACATGAAGATCGTTACAGTTGATGCTTCTAATCCCACACCTGACAATTGGGTTGATTTCATTCCGGAAACAGAGCATGTTTTAAGTCCGTCAACCGGTGGTGGTTTCTTTTTTGCAGAATATATGGTAGATGCTGTTTCGCAGATAAAACAATACGATTATGATGGGAAATTGGTGCGTGATGTAGAATTACCGGGAATAGGCAGCGTGGGTGGTTTTGGAACCAAAAAAGAGGAAAAAGAACTGTATTACACCTTTACCAACTATGTGACCCCGGGAAGTATCTATAAATATAACATAGAGAGCGGAACTTCAGAATTATTTAGAAAACCGGACATCAATTTTGATCCTGAAAATTACGAGAGCAAACAGGTTTTCTACACTTCAAAAGACGGCACAAAAGTGCCCATGATCATTACCTACAAAAAAGGTCTTGAGCTTAACGGTAAAAACCCAACTATGCTTTATGGTTATGGCGGTTTCAACATTAGTCTTACTCCGTCTTTTAGTATTACAAATGCAATCTGGATGGAAATGGGCGGTGTTTATGCGGTTCCAAACCTGCGTGGGGGTGGTGAGTACGGTAAAGAGTGGCATGATGCGGGAACGAAGATGCAGAAGCAAAACGTGTTTGATGATTTTATCGCTGCCGCGGAATATCTTATTGACAGTAAATACACCTCAAAAGAATATCTGGCTATACGCGGTGGTTCAAACGGTGGTTTGCTTGTAGGTGCGACCATGACGCAGCGACCAGATTTAATGCAAGTCGCGCTTCCTGCCGTTGGTGTTATGGATATGTTGCGTTATCACACATTTACAGCCGGTGCCGGGTGGGCTTATGATTATGGTACTTCTGAAGACAGTAAAGAAATGTTTGAATATATCAAGTCCTACTCTCCTGTTCACAATGTGAAAGAAGGCGTTAAATATCCGGCTACTTTAGTAACCACAGGCGATCATGATGACCGTGTGGTTCCTGCGCACAGTTTTAAATTTGCCGCAGAATTACAGGAAAAGCAAGCGGGTGATGCTCCGGTTTTAATCCGTATTGAGACAGATGCAGGTCATGGCGCAGGAACTCCGGTGAGCAAGACTATAGAGCAGTATGCAGACCTATATTCATTTACACTTTACAACATGGGTTATGTTGTACTGCCAGATAAAATTCAAGAAAAAATAAAAGGATAATTGCGATCGGCAAAATTTTTCTAGACCTACAAGGATTTTTAAAACAAACCGAAGACCTGCAAGGTTTCAAAAACCTTGTAGGTCTAGCCTGTAATAAACCTTGCAGGTCTCTCTTGTTTAATCTTGCAGGTCTTTTATTTGGTCTTTATATTTAAACAATGCTTAAAGTCAACATAAAATCTTTTGCTTATTTAGAAGATCCTGTTTTAGAAAATATACATTTTACTGTAGAACAAGGAGATCATATTTCCATATTGGGCGAAAGCGGTTGCGGAAAAAGCACCCTTTTACAGCTCATTTATGGCTTATTTCAGTTAAAAAACGGGCAGATTTTCTGGGGAGAAAAGCAGGTTTTAGGTCCGGATTTTAACCTGATTCCCGGAGAACCGTATATGAAATATCTCGCTCAGGATTTTGATCTTATGCCGTTTATTTCAGTGGCAGATAATATTGCGAAATTCCTTTCCCGCAATTTTATGAAAGCCCGTAATGAGCGTGTTGACGAGTTACTGGAGGTTGTAGATATGCAGGAATTAGCAGATACACACGTGAAATATTTAAGCGGTGGTCAAAAACAGCGTGTCGCGCTTGCCAGAGCGATTGCAAAAGAACCGGAACTATTGTTGCTTGATGAGCCTTTTAGTCATATTGATAATTTTAGACGCAATGCCTTACGGCGAAATCTTTACCAGTATCTGAAAAAGCAGAATATAACCTGTATTACTGCTACCCATGACAGTGAAGAAGCGCTTTCGTTTTCTGATGAAATTAAAGTGATGCGTAACGGAACTTTTATCCAGTCGGGCAAACCTGAGGAAATATTTAATAGTCCAAAAAATGGTTATATTGCTTCCTTTTTTGGCGATGTTAGCAGAATTTCTGGGTCAACTATTGGGCAAGATTCAATTGAAGAATTACTGCTTTTACCTCATGAATTAGTTGTTAGTGATGCAAAAACTTCTATTGAAGTAATGGTCGAAAAATCATTCTTTAAAGGCGATTTTTACCTTATTAAAGCCGATTTTCACGGAAAACAAGTGTTTTTCAACCACAGAAAAAACCTCCCAAAAGGAGCAAAAATCTACTTAAAACTAAGCAAAATCGGCTAATTCTTTGCCTACCAGACTTCCTATTGCCACGCCAATACCAGAAAGCCGAATACCACAAAACACATTTTCAGAAATTTCTTTTAGTACTGGTTTTTTCTTGTCACCTACGCCCATTATTCCGCTCCAGCGGTGATCAATTTCGTAATCCAGATCAGGCAAAATTGTATTCTTAAGTAGCTCATCCAGATAATCCTGAATTTTTGGTGTAATCTCAAAAGAATCTGTTTGTTCGTTTTTCTGGTCAATATTTCGGCCTCCGCCCAACAAGATTCTACCATCAATATTCCTAAAATACAGATATCCTTCATCAAGATGAAAAGTACCCTTAATGTGCAAATCTTTTATTGGTTTAGTGACTAAAACCTGGGAGCGAGCAGGCTCGACTTCGGTGAGACCAAGCTTTGAAGACAAGCCGTTGGTAGCAATGAAAAATTTACGTGTTTTAAAAGAAATTTGCTGCGTTCTTATCTCAACCCGGTTGTTTAAGTCTGTAAATGATTCTACAGTGTGATTATTAAGAATGAGAATGTTATTTGCCTTTGCAAGTTTCAATAATGAATTCATCATCATTCCCGTATTGATCTGTCCTTCGGTAGTGTTGAAGATCACTTTTGGTTGAATATTCTTGAAATGAAATTTATTTTCCGCTACAGCGAAAGCATCCTCATTAAAGATAGGTTTGAGTAACCTATTTACAGATTTCATCTGCTCAAAGCAGGTTTCATACAATTCTCTATTTCGCTTAAAAAATAGCTCATAGCCGCCCCAGTGATTATAGTCAATAGCTTTATCGCCCAGCGTCTTTCTAAGCAAATTAAGACCATTGTAGCGCATGGTAATTATATCAAGGACTTCATCTTCTGTATGTGATTTAAGATCGCTTATAATTTCTGAAAGACTGCCAAAACATGCAAAGCCCGCATTCTTTGTACTCGCCCCGGTGGGTAAACTTCCGCGCTCCAGCAATAGGATTTTAGCTAGTGGATATTTCTTCCTTAGTTGAAGTGCACAATTCAATCCTGTAATTCCGCTTCCGGCTATTGTAAAATCAACATGAGAGAACCAGGTTTGTAGTTCCCAGAATGAAAAATTAGGGTTCATAAATGGATAATTTTCATCTAAAAATAAGCAGAAATCAGCTGATTTTATGGCATAAAAAAACCCGAACTTAAATTCGGGCCTTTTTGTTATTCTGTTACTTCAGGTTTCATTTTGAAGTCTTCCATAAACTTAGTTGTGTAATTACCTGAAATGTAACCAGGATCTTCCATCAACTGTCTGTGAAAAGGTATCGTAGTTTTTACACCCTCAATTACAAATTCGTCAAGTGCTCGCTTCATTTTATTGATCGCTTCCTCACGTGTTTGCGCGGTAGTAATCAGTTTAGCAATCATAGAATCATAATTAGGCGGAATCAAATAACCGCTGTAAACATGAGTATCTATGCGTACACCGTGACCACCCGGGGCATGTAAATTAGTTATACGGCCTGGTGAGGGTCTAAAGTTGTTGTAAGGATCTTCTGCATTGATACGGCACTCAATAGAGTGCAACTGTGGGAAATAATTCTTGCCTGAAATTGGCACTCCCGCAGCAACAAGAATTTGCTCACGTATCAGGTCATAGTCAACAACCTGTTCTGTAATTGGGTGCTCAACCTGAATACGAGTATTCATCTCCATAAAGTAGAAATTTCTATGCTTATCTACTAAGAATTCTACCGTACCTGCACCTTCGTATTTTATATATTCTGCAGCTCGTACAGCCGCATTACCCATCTCTTCACGCAGCTTATCTGTCATGAAAGGAGAAGGAGTTTCTTCAGTAAGTTTTTGATGACGCCGTTGTACAGAGCAATCACGTTCTGAAAGGTGACATGCTTTACCGGTGCTGTCTCCTACAACTTGTATCTCGATATGGCGAGGCTCTTCAATAAGCTTTTCCATATACATACCGTCATTACCAAAAGCTGCACTTGCTTCCTGGCGGGCAGAATCCCAGCCTTTACGCAGTTCTTCTTTTTTCCAAATAGCACGCATACCTTTACCACCACCACCGGCAGTAGCTTTTATCATCACGGGATAGCCTATTTCTTTGGCAATCCTTTCTGCTTCTTCATAGCTTTCCAAAATGCCTTCACTACCTGGTACACATGGCACACCGGCTTCTCTCATGGTTGCTTTGGCTGTAGCCTTATCTCCCATTTTTGAGATCATATCTGCAGAAGCACCAATGAATTTAATCTCGTGCTCCTCGCAAATTTTAGAGAATTTAGCGTTCTCTGATAGAAAGCCATAACCGGGATGAATCGCATCTGCATTAGTTATTTCTGCGGCTGCAATAATATTTGACATTTTAAGGTAAGACTCGCTGCTTGGGGCGGGGCCTATGCAAACCGCCTCATCTGCGAAACGCACGTGTAAACTTTCTGCGTCTGCAGTAGAGTAAACGGCGACAGTTTTTATACCCATTTCTTTACAAGTTCTGATTACTCTAAGGGCAATCTCTCCCCTGTTTGCTATAAGTATCTTTTTAAACATAGCTTATTAAATTGTAATGTCTGTCAATCTATTTTATAAATGATATAAGACGGGTTGGGATATCTAGTTAAGAATTTATCCCTGTAGTTATGATGGGTCTACCAAGAATAATGGTTGATCAAACTCTACCGGTGACGCGTCATCAACAAGAACTTTTACTACGGTTCCTGAAATTTCACTTTCTATTTCATTAAAAAGTTTCATCGCTTCAATAACACAAAGAACGTCTCCTTCTTTTATGCTGTCACCTACTTCTACAAAAGTGGGTTTGTCTGGAGCAGGTTTACGATATAAAGTACCTATGATAGGCGACTTGATCGTAATATATTTAGAATTATCCTCTTCTTTCTTAGCACCTGTATTTACATCTGCAGATACAGTAGGGGCAGGGGCAGCAGGCGTTTGAGGTTGTTGGGCCATTGGGGCTGCCATAGGGATTTGTTGCAAAATGGTAGTTTCACCTTTGTGCTCTTCGCCTCCGGTCTTGATGGTGATCTTGATGTCATCCATCTCCAGTTTTACTTCGCTGGCACCAGATTTTGCAACAAATTTAATAAGATTTTGAATTTCTTTTAAATCCATAATAATTAACGTTAGATAGGTTAAAATCTAAGAATTGTAGGCCCATTTAAGGTAAATAGAACCCCATGTGAAGCCGCCTCCAAAGGCAGCAAATATTAAATTATCTCCTTTTTTGAGATTTTTTTCAAAGTCACTTAGCAACAAAGGTAAGGTAGCAGAGGTAGTATTACCATATCTCTGAATATTCATTAACACCTTTTCATCATCAAGATTCATTCTGCGTGCTGTGGCATCAATAATGCGCTTATTTGCCTGATGAGCTACAAGCCAATTTACATCTTCATTAGTAAGATCATTGCGCTTCATTATAAGCTCACTTACGTCTGCCATATTTGAAACCGCAAACTTAAAAACGGTTTTACCATCCTGACGCACATAATGTAGCTTATTAGCAACCGTTTCTGCAGTTGCAGGAAGTAATGACCCGCCAGCAGAAATCTTAAGGAACTCACGGCCAATACCGTCTGTTCTAAGATATTCATCCTGCAGGCCTAAACCTTCTTCATTGGGTTCAAAAAGGACTGCGCCACCACCATCACCAAAGATAATGCAGGTAGTACGGTCTGTATAATCGATAATAGAAGACATTTTATCTGCCCCTATAAGTAGAATTTTTTTGTAGCGCCCTGATTCTATATATGCAGAGGCCGTAGACATGCCATATAAAAAGCTTGAGCATGCTGCTTGCAGGTCATAAGAAAATGCATTTACCGCTCCTATTTCTGTTGCAACGTAAGCTGCAGTACTGGCTACGGGTAAATCTGGTGTTGCTGAAGCAACTAAAACCAGGTCTATTTCTTCTGGGTTAAGGTCTTTTTTACTTATTAGGTCTTGTGCCGCCCTAATTGCAAGATAGGACGTGCCTTTATCTGCGTCTTTAAGAATTCTGCGTTCTTTGATACCCGTTCTGGATGTTATCCATTCATCATTGGTATCAACCATGGTTTCCAAAATTTGATTGGTAAGCACATATTCAGGTACATACGCACCTACAGCGGTAATTGCTGCCGTGGTTTTACTCATATAAATTTCGTTTCTGCGAAAATGGAGCATTTTCGCTTCAAAATGAGGTGAAAAGTACTAAAATTTGAACACTTTGGCTCAAATATTAACTTTTTTTGATAATTGGCTAAAATAAAAAAACCCCCGGTATTTGGGAGTTTTATTATGCTTGATTACTTAGACTAGGCTACTTCCTCTGTATTAGCAGAATCCATAACAACTTGCCCTCTGTAGTACAATTTACCTTCATGCCAGTGAGCACGGTGATAAAGGTGCGCTTCACCAGTAGTAGAGTCAACACCTATTTTAGGCATAGCTGCTTTATAATGTGTTCTTCTCTTATCTCTTCTGGTTTTTGAGATTTTTCTCTTAGGATGTGCCATTACCGTATTTTATTTGTCTGTTAAAAAATTTTTCAATCCGTCCCAACGAGGATCGGTATCGTGTTTTGTATTTTCTTCTTCTTCACCTTTAATACTTAACTCGTCTAACTTGTCTAGTATTTCAGATTTTAATGTTCCGTCTTTAACCCCGGGGTGAACCCGCTTATTAGGCATCGCCAGAACAATTAGTTCATAAACGTATTGAGCAATATTGATCTCATACTCACCATAAGGAATTATTAAAATGTCATCAAGATCGTCATTATACTCCTGACCAAATTTTACTACTAGCTGATAATCTGCATCCAAAGGATGATCAAACGGCTCGTTAGTAAGGTCGCAGTTTATATCTACGGTACCCGTAACATCAAAATAGAATTCAAGTAAGGTGGCTTTTTTAATTAATCTAACCTTTAAATCAAGGTTGACTTCATTAAAATCATCATACTCAAAATGCTCAAAGAACTTATTATCTATATGATATTCAAAATCGTGTTCACCTTGTTTTAAGCCAACAAACTGAATTGTAAACGCTTTTAAATGTTTCATTCCTTTTTTCCTTTCCTAATCAACTCTTTCCCCAAAAGGCGGGTGCAAAGATATAAATTTTTATTTAGCTGAAAATTAGTTTATATAAAAAATTTCAATTCCTTTTTCCTCTAACGTGAACGCGCTGAAGAAGTTTGCCTCTTAGATTGCTTTTTAAGCACATTGCGAGTTAGTTTTTTATATTCTTTTCTTTTCTTAAAGATATCAATTCCTGTATAAACCGCTTCTTTAAAAGAACTTGCGTCTGCGACGTTCTTTCCTGCAATTTCAAAGGCTGTGCCGTGATCTGGCGAAGTGCGTACAGCACTGAGGCCTGCAGTAAAATTAACTCCTTTGCCAAAAGATAAAGTTTTAAAAGGCACTAATCCCTGATCATGGTAGGCTGCTATTATCGCATCAAAATTCTTATAATTACCACTGCCAAAAAAACTGTCTGCCGAGTATGGCCCATAAACTAACTGGCCTTTATCGCGTATTTTCTCAAGTGTTGGGATCAAAACCTCATCGTCCTCTTTGCCTATTACACCATGATCACCTATGTGCGGATTGATACTTAAAAAGGCAACTTTAGGTTTAGAAATCCCGAAATCCTGAACAAGCGTATCGTGAACAGTTTGAAATTTCTTTTGAATAAGTTCTGGTGTAATATGAGAAACAATATCCTTAACGGGAACATGATCTGTCAACAACCCAACTTTTAAGCTGTTTGTGATCATAAACATTAAGCTGTCTCCTTCCAGCTCCTGGTTCAAGTAATCTGTATGCCCTGGAAATTTAAAGTCTTCTTCTTGTATATTAGCCTTACTTAAGGGTGCTGTTACAAGAACATCTATTTCATTATTCTTAAGCGATTCTACCGCCGCTTTAAGCGATTTTATGGCATATTGACCGCCTTTTTGAGTTTCCTGACCAAATTCTACCTGCACATTTTCATTCCACACATTGATGACATTTATTTTGCCTATTACAACCTGATCGATAGATTTAATACCCTGAAACTTGATATTGAGATTAAAGTGCTTGATCAAAAAGGTAATTGTTTTCGCAGAAGCGAAAACCACAGGCGTACAAAAATCAAGCATTCTGCTATCTTCAAACGTCTTGAGAAAAATTTCTCCTCCTATACCATTAATATCTCCTATTGAGATTCCTACTTTTATATTTTCGTCTTTCATCAATACCCGTCTATTGCAATGTTTTGTATGTTTACAACACAAAAGTACTTAAATAAAACGCAACAATGTTTACCGGTATTATAGAAGATCTTGGTGAAGTAATTAAGCTTGAAGAGCAACTCGACAACTTAAATATTACAATTAAAAGCAAGCTTACTCCAGAGTTAAAAATAGATCAAAGTGTGTCGCACAATGGCGTATGCCTTACGGTTGTCGAGATTGCTAATGATACTTATAAAGTGACAGCAATAAAAGAGACATTAATAAAATCTAATCTTGGGAAATTAAAACATACAGACATTGTAAATCTTGAACGCGCAATGATACTGGGAACGCGTCTTGACGGGCACATCGTGCAGGGGCATGTAGATCAAACCGCTGTTTGTGAGTCTATCGTTGAGCAAAATGGAAGCTGGGTCTTTACTTTTTCTTACGATTCTTCTTTAAATAATGTAACTATAGAAAAAGGATCAATAACGGTAAATGGTGTAAGTCTTACAGTAGTTGATTCACGAGCTTCTAAATTTAGCGTGGCGATTATACCTTATACATACGAGCACACAACTTTCTCAAAAATAAAAAAAGGAGATATTATAAATCTGGAGTTTGATGTAATAGGCAAGTATGTGAGTAAAATTATGAGCCTGAGGTCTTAGAAATTCCCTTTTTAGTAAAATAAATTCCCAATATCAAACCAGCAGCTATAAGCACCCAGACATTATCATCTATAGGCAACACCAGTCCTGGAGGAGGTGTTCCTGGCGCTTTTCCTGGCGCGGGGGGTGTTTTACCATCCTGAGCAAATGACACTGTGCTATACAATATCATAAAGGGGATAATAAACAAATTATTGAGTTTGGGGCCCATTTGTTCTTATTACTAAAAGGTTAGGGATTTTTAGCCTTTTCAAAGGCAAAAATATAATAATTTATTCACAACCATGATTTTGCATCAACCATTTTAAATTGGCTTTAAATTAAACAGCTGTTAAACAACGGTTTATATTATTTCGCCTTTTATATTTAACATGTTGAATATTTGCTAGTTATATCAATATAGTATTTTATTTTTTATAACTATACTATATAACTGGTCAATTTAAAAAATCCCGCTCTTAAACCATTTTCATACTCAACCTACGTTAAAGACATAACGGGAGTTTTGCCAAAGTCTATTTTTGCTAAAATTCCATTTAAAATGACACTATCGGCAACAAGATTGTTTTTTAGATAATCACACTTCTATATATTGATTTCTAATTATTTAGATAAGCTAAGCGCTATAAATTAAAAGATAATCATTAATTTAATGCCTCTATCATTAATTCTTGCCCCTATCAATTGCATAACTTATTAAAAGTAATGATATGGCAGATTTTAATAATACCTGGGGCAATCTTTCTGGTAGGTATGAAACCGTAAAACCACGCAAGATTCTTGCATTAGACGGTGGTGGCATACGGGGAGTTATTACTTTAGAAATTCTTTTAAAGCTTGAAAAGGAGCTAAAAAAAGAATTGGGCAAAAACGATGACTTTAGACTCGCAGATTATTTTGACTATATAGGCGGCACAAGCACAGGGGCAATTATAGCCACAGGATTATCAATTGGTATGTCTGTACAGCAACTGTTAGACTTTTATACAAAAAAGGGGAAAGATATGTTTGACAAAACCTTTCTGCTCAAACGCTGGCGCTCCTTTTATGAGTCTGGCCCATTGCTCGATATGCTCAAAGAAACTTTTGGCGCAGATACAGACCTTGATCTTAGCAATGGTAAATTTAGATCGCTGCTACTGGTCGTAACTATGAACCGCAGTACAGATTCGCCATGGCCAGTGAGCAATAATCCGTTGGCTAAATATAATGATAAATCCAGACCAGACTGCAACCTCAAGATAAAACTGTATCAACTTGTACGCGCAAGTACGGCGGCTCCCGCATTTTTCCCGCCAGAAACACTTGAGTGGGATAAAAACGATCCTTCTAAAACATTTGTTTTTGTAGATGGCGGAGTGACACCTTATAATAATCCGGCTTTTTTAATGTATAAAATGGCAACGCACCCAGCTTATAAATTAAATTGGCCTGTTGGCGAAAAAAAACTCCTTCTTGTATCAGTCGGCACAGGAAGCGCTCCTTCTGAAGGCGATTACGGTAACCTTATCAACACGCTTAAAGAATTACCCAATAATCTCATGTACACTATGCAACTTGATCAGGATATCAATTGCAGGCTTATGGGCAGGTGTATTTATGGTGCACACATTGACCGTGAAGTAGAAGATATGATAATGAAAGAAGTAGACGGCTCTGATATTCCCTTGACGCAGGATACGCATAAAAATTTTCTTTACGTGCGCTACAATGCCGACTTAAGCCGAAAAGGTCTTGACGATTTGGAACTTAACAATATTTCGTCAGAAGATATTAGGGAGATGGATTCTGTGAAGAATATTGAAAAACTCCGCCAAGTGGGGTCAAAAACGGCCCAAAAGCAGGTAAAACTGGCTCATTTTGGTTCATTTATAGAGTAGTTATTCATGCATGCTTTCATAATCAGACCATTCGGGATAAAACAAGGTGTGAATTTTGAAAAAATTCAGGATGAACTCATTGTGCCTGCCCTGGAGAAAGCGGGTGTGCGTGGCTACACCACCGCAGCAATTGTAGAAGCGGGTAACATAAGGCAGGACATGTTTCAGCTACTGCTAACAAGTGATCTTGTAATTGCAGATATTTCCATACACAACGCAAACGCCTTTTATGAGTTGGGTATCAGGCATTCTCTTCGGGATAAAAAAACCTTTTTAATTCGCTGCAGCAAAGACGTGGTTCCTTTCGACCTAAAAACAGATCGTTACCTGACTTATGACGAGAATAATCCCAGTCTGGCTTTAGATTCTTTAACTAAAGGCTTACGCGAAACCATTCATTCTAATAGAGTTGACAGCCCGGTTTTCCTAATGTTACCCAAGCTAACACCACAGGATCCGGAAGATTTTCTGGCAATTCCGGCCGATTTTAGTGAAGAAGCAGAGGTTGCAAAAAGCAGCAAACAAATAGGAAGATTAGCTCTACTTGCCAGCGAAGTAAATTATTTTGCCTGGGAAATTCCAGCATTGCGCCTTCTGGGAGAAATACAATACAATCTTGCCGCTTTTAAAGACGCACGTGAAACCTGGGAGAAAATAAGAAATTTAAAGCCTAATGATATTGATGCTCATGACCGGCTGGCAACAATTTATGAACGCTTAGGCGAAAAAGAAATTCTTGATAATCCTGTTCTGGGCGCAGAGCTTTTTGCAAAATCGCGCTTAGCAATAGATTTTCTGATGGATCGTATTACGGCTTTTTCCCGTGAAAAGAGGGCAGAAATCTATTCCCTGCGCGCTAGAAACAACAAAGCTTCCTGGATTAAAACCTGGATCAACTCCAGCATTGAGACAATATTAGGTGATGCGCTTACATCGCAGTTTTTACGTAACGCTTACAATGATTATTTGAGTGGTTTTAACGAAGATCTTAATCATTTTTATAGTGGCATTAATGCGCTGGGCTTACTTAAAATAATCATTTCTCTTGCCGAAGCCCGCCCGGGACAATGGTCTTCTTTATTCGACTCTGATGAAGAAGCAGATTTTGAACTCAAAAAACATAACAAACAATTTAATAACTTATCAATCATAATTCAGGCAGCGATAAATGCAGAAAAAAAGGCGTTGTTGAGAGATCATAAAGTAAATGCATGGGTAAATATTACTGAGGCAGACTTAACTTTTTTGATCAATAACAACCCTAAGAAGATTGAGAACATGTACAGAATGGCGATGCAGCTTAGCAAAGATCTCAATCTAAACTCTGCAAAACGCCAGCTTTTGATCTATAAAAAACTAAATATTTTGACAGATAATGTTGATGCTGCCCTTCGGGTTTTTGAGAATACTGTAGAACGAGAAGAACAGGAAAAAGAATACATTATTCTTTTTTCAGGTCACATGATCGACAAGCCAGACAGGCAAGTTCCCAGGTTTCCACCTGATAAAGAAGATGAAGTCCGCTTAAAAATAAAAAAGCAGGTACAATCAATTCTAGAAGCTCAGGATCTAAAAGTAAAAGGCATTGCCGGTGGCGCGTGCGGCGGTGATATTCTCTTTCATGAGGTTTGTATGGAACTAGGCATTAAAACCGAAATTTACTTAGCGCTTCCGCGCGAAAAATTCATCGTTGCCTCGGTACAATTTGCGGGCCCGCAGTGGGTCGAGCGTTTTAATAAATTATATAACAAACTTCCCGCGCAGGTTCTTTCCGAAACTAAAGAACTTCCGCAATGGTTAAAGGCACAAGAGAACTATACAATTTGGGAGCGCAACAACAGGTGGATTTTAAACTCTGCACTATCACAAGGCGATTACAACCTGACTTTTCTGGCTTTATGGAATAAAAAAGATGGCGATGGTCCCGGCGGCACAAATCACATGATTAAAGAAGTGCAAAAAAGAGGCGCAAAATGTGTAATCATTGATATTTTAGCACCATGAGCGAGCAAAAATATATCACCACCCGTATTGATGATCAGCTAAAATGGTTTAGCAAGAAAAGCGCTGCAAACAAGAATTACAATTACAGGATAAAAGGTTTTATAATTATCTGTTCTGTTCTTATTCCGCTTATTGCCGGTATCGAAAATGTGAGTGATTTTCTTGTTTCTTATAACCGAATTATTTTGGGCTGTCTGGGGGCGATTGTTGCCATTTTAACAGGGATTTCTTCGCTTATGCATTTTCACGAAAAGTGGCTCAATTACAGGAACACTGCAGAAAAGCTGAAACGTGAAAAGTTCTTCTTCGAAACTTCTACAGAGCCGTATAATAAACCCGGAGCTTTCAACCTTCTTGTAAAGCGTGTAGAAGATATTCTAAATACAGAAAATACAGACTGGAATAATCTGGTTAAAGAAGACATTCCTAAAGCAGAGTGATCTTTCCGTTTTTTGTCATTTTAGGTCGATTTTTAGACGTTTTAAGGCGATTTCTCTTTCAATTTGATCAAATTCTCCAATTTTAAGAGAAATCGTTAAATAAGATGCTTTTATATTTTTTTTAAATAAATCTGATTTTTTTAATTCTATTTTTAAAAAAAAGATAAAATAACGCATTCTTTCTTGCTGTAAATAAAGCAGTTAATGCATTTTACTTTTTGATTAACCAACAAAAAACCTTAGTTATGAACTCTGCCGAAAAAACAAAGTCTGTTAAAGGAGGTCCACCTAAACTGCATCAGGTAACTCTTAAGATCAATAATAAAGAAGAAACACTTACTATATCTCCACAAACTACACTTCTTGACGCATTAAGAAACTATTTAAATTATACGGGAACAAAAAAAGGTTGTGACCACGGTCAATGTGGAGCGTGTACTGTTCTTGTTGATGGCAAAAATGTCAACAGCTGCCTATGTCTTGCTGTTATGCATGAAGATGTTGAGATCACTACCATAGAAGGTCTGGGTACTCCAGAAAAACTGCACCCCATGCAAGAAGCTTTTATAAAGCACGATGCCTACCAATGTGGTTATTGCACACCGGGTCAAATTTGTTCTGCTGTGGCAATGGTAGACAGAGGTAAAGGTAACGACCCTGAAGAGATACGCGACCTTATGAGTGGTAATCTATGCCGGTGCGGCGCTTACACAAATATTTACAAAGCAGTTAAAGAAGTAAAAGATCAATCATCATTTAAAGACCAGTTATCATGAATAATTTCACCTTTCAAAAAGCTGGCAGTGTAAATGAAGCGGTAACTGCAAGCACAACTAAAAGAAGCAGAATAATAGCAGGAGGAACAAATCTGGTAGATCTCATGAAATACCGGGTAGAAAACCCGGAAGAGGTTATAGATATTACCCGTCTTGCTCTCGATAAAATAGAATTACTTGAAGATGGCGGTATGCGTCTAGGTGCATTGGCCACAAATGCTGATACCGCTTATCACGCAGAAGTAGCACATAACTATCCTATTCTGGCAGAAGCCATACTATCTGGTGCTTCTGCACAATTGAGAAATAAAGCCACAGATGGGGGAAATCTTATGCAGCGTACAAGATGCTACTATTTTTATGACACGGCAACGCCTTGTAATAAAAGAGAACCAGGCAGCGGTTGCTCTGCGATCAATGGTTTTAACCGTATTCACGCTATTTTGGGCACAAGTGAAAGTTGCATAGCAACGCATCCATCAGATATGTGTGTGGCTCTGGCTGCTCTTGATGCTCAGGTAAACGTAACCGGAGAAGATGGAGAACGCACAATAGATTTTCTTGACTTTCACAGACTACCGGGAGATCATCCAGAAAAGGATAATAACTTAAATCCTGGTGATGTGGTTACTTCTATAGATCTGCCTAACAAAGGCTTCAAATCTAATTTTGAATATCTAAAAGTAAGAGATCGTGAATCATATGCTTTTGCACTTGTTTCTGTAGCTGCGGCGATAGAACTTGACGGTGATACAATAAAAGACATTAGAGTTGCTTTGGGAGGAGTTGCGCATAAACCATGGCGCATTCCTGCAGCTGAAAAAGAATGCATAGGCAAACCCGCAAACGAAGAAACCTTTAAAAATCTAGCAGAAAAATTACTTGCCGGCGCGAAAGGTTTTGGAGATAATGATTTTAAAATTCCTTTGGCACACAAAGCCATTGTACGAGCACTAACAACCGCTAAACTTAAAACCGAAAAATAATGAGCACCACAGATTATATAGGACAGTCAATGCCGCGTGTTGACGGCCCATTAAAAGTTTCGGGAAAAGCGCCTTACGCTGCAGAATACAGACCCAAAGGTTTATTATACGGGTATGTTGTACAGTCATCTATCGCTAATGGTAAAATAACAGCCATCAATACTGAAGAAGCAGAAAATTTAGACGGAGTCGTAAAAGTGTTCACACACCTTAATCTTCCAGATTACATCAATGATAATTCAGATTATAGTGATCCCTTAGCGCCACCCGGAAAACCCTTTCGCCCTTTATTCAATGATAACATTCTTTATAACGGGCAACCCATCGCTTTAGTTATAGCCGAAACTTTTGAATTGGCGCGTTACGCCGCAGGATTAGTTGACATAGATTACAGCGAAGAAAAATTTACGGCTACTATACAAGAAAATCTGGCAAATGCTACACACGAAGATGTAGAAGAACCGCCAGAACCTCGTGGCGATGCAGATTCTGCTTTCGCGAAAGCTAAACACCAGATAGAGGTTGAATATCAACAACCAAGGCATTATCACAACCCGATGGAACCGCATGCCACAACGGCTATCTGGAATTCTGACGGCAGTCTTACTATTTATGATAAGATACAGGGCGTAGCAAACAGCAAGGGGTATGTATGTGGAGTTTTTGGTTTTGATGAAGATAAAGTACAGGTGATATCTCCCTTTGTAGGAGGGGCTTTTGGCTCTGGACTACGACCACAGTATCAGTTATTTTTAGCTACGCTGGCAGCGACTGAATTAAAAGCAGCTGTGCAAGTAAGTCTTACCAGACGACAAATGTTCAGTTTTGGACACAGACCGGCTAACATTCACAGGCTAAAACTAGCTGCAGACGAGAGCGGCAAATTAATGAGCATTCAGCATACTTCGCTGGGCGAAACCTCAACTTTTGAAAAATACAGCGAACCGGTAGTTGACTGGTCCGGACTTTTATATGAGTGCGAAAATGTAAAGCTTGATTATCAACTCATACCTGTGCAAGCCTACACCCCGCTCGATATGCGCGCTCCCGGCGGAACTTCAGGAGTTTATGCTTTAGAATGTGCTATTGACGAGATTGCTGAAAAAGCAGGAATCGACCCGTTAGAGTTCCGCCTTTTAAATTATGCCGAAAGGGATCAGAACGAGGACAAACCTTTTACCAGCAAAGAGCTGCGCGAATGCTACAAACAATGCGCAGATAAATTTAACTGGAAAGAACGCAACCCAAAACCACGCTCTGTTAAAAAAGGTAACAACCTTGTAGGGTACGGTATGGCGACCGGAGTTTGGGAAGCTATGCAAAAAGAATCTTCGGCAAAGGCAGAATTTGATGCAGATGGAAAGCTTACCGTTAGCACGGCTACTGCAGATATTGGTACGGGCACATACACTGTAATGAGCCAGATCGCTGCTAAATATTTTGGCATTGATATGGACGAGGTAACTTTTAAACTGGGAGACACAAAACTACCTGAATCACCTATTGAGGGCGGCTCATGGACGGTTTCTTCTGTAGGTTCTGCGGTTAAGAATGCGTGTGAAGCTTTGCGGGAGCAAATTTTCGCTTTAGCGAAAGCTCACGACGACCGTTTTAAGGATCTAAAAATCGACGATAATACCTTCAAAAACGGCGAAATTAACCTAAAAAACGGTGATTCTTTAAGATATGTTGATGTTTTAAAACTGGCCCAAAAGCGGTCAATATCGGTTACAAACAAGGAAAAACCGAAAGATGAACGTGAAGATTATTCCGCCTATGCACACTGCTGTATTATGGTAGAAGTTCATGTAGATGAAGATCTGGGCGTGATTAGAATTCCACGCGTGCTAAATGCATCTGCGGCCGGTAGAATTATCAATCCAAAAACAGCTGAAAGTCAGTTATTGGGAGCCACTGTTTGGGGCATTGGTATGGCGCTGGAAGAAGAGGGAATGGTAGACAAGAATTTTGGCCGTATCATGAACGCTAACCTTGCCGAGTATCATATTCCTGTAAATGCAGATATTAAAGATATTGATGTCATTTTTGTTGATGAAAAGGATGAAATTGTAAACCCATTAGGCGCAAAAGGTGTAGGCGAACTTGCCATGGTAGGTGTAGCCGCAGCCGTTTCTAATGCTGTTTATAACGCCACAGGAAAACGCGTGCGTGAATTACCCATAAAGCTGGATCATTTGCTTTAAAATGGTTTTGGTTTTATAAAAAAAGCTGCTTCGATTTGAAGCAGCTTTTTTTGTTTGATTTCGCTTTAAGCGAAAAGAAAACATTTGTTATTCCTGCTTTTTCAGAAATTCAAAAGATTGAGGTCTAATACTTATCCCTTCCGCATTTAAATTCACTTTAACCAAAGCCGTCTTGCGAGGAGCAACGACAGAATCTGAAAGATGCGTATGCAACACATAATTCATCCTTCCGTTTTTATCTAAAAATAAATCACCATGCCCTGTTCCATTTAACCCTAAGTTTTCTTTACTCATTATAGGGTTTGTTTTCGATTTAATCCAAGGTCCAAAAAGACTTTCACTAGTGGCGTATCCTACAGCATAATCAGGATTCCTGAAATCGTTAGCCGAATAAAGAAGGTAATACAAATTATCTTTTTTAATAACAGTGGGTCCTTCAGAAACCGGCCAGTCTGCATTTTGCGTGTTTTCCCATCCTTTTTCAGCTGTAATACATTCCGTTAATGTTTCTGCTTTAATTTGCTTTAAATCTGAAGTCATTTCGGCTACAAAAATTCTATTCCCATTTTGTAATCGTACATGAAACAAATAAGCCTTTCCGTCATCAAAGAAAATAAAAGGATCTATTTGCTTTACAGAAGCTTCTAATGCTTTTTTATCATTTACAAAAGGCCCTAACGGACTCTCACTTGAAGCGATCGCAATATTCTCATTTGCCGTATAGGCCATATAGTATTTTGAATTAAACTTAAAAACCTGCGGTGCCCAGAACCCTTTTGTCCCAAAGGCATCCCCTTTCTTCAATGCAAAACCATCTTTTTTTCCTGCAGGACCTTTCCAGGTTTTGAGATCCTGAGAAGTGTATACTAAAAAACCTTCGCCTTCAATCGTATTATCACCTTTAGTTCCATACAGATAATAAGTTCCTTCATTTAGAAATATTGTAGGATCTGCCAGATAAATTTGGTCATCTGTATTTTGAGCAAAAAGATTAACTGAGCAAAAAAATAGCAGTACGATATTTTTCCAGGTTCTCATATTATTTTGATTATGATAGAAAATTGATATTTAGAAAATCACAGCTTATTGCTCTTCATTTAGTTTTTTAATAAGATCTGCCTCATCTTGTCTGTAAGGAGTTCCGTCTTTTCTAAAGACATCATGAAACCACTCTATAGGTTCTCCATTTTTAATAGGCGTATCCCAGGCATAGATCGTATTGGTTTTCCCGTTTACTAACCCCCAATTGATCGCTCCTATATTTTCCTTTTTAAGCATGGGCAAAATATTAGAAAAACGACTATCTCTGGTTCTGGCCATATATTCTGTACAAATCATAGGTCTCCCATGTGATTGCAGCAATTCTATAACTCTTTTATGCCACTTTGGACCTTCATAATCGTGATACGTAATAATGTCTGAATTTAATGCCTGAAATGCGTTTAGGTCTTTTAAATCCCAGGCCCAAAGTCCGGCAGAAATGGGTTGAGAAGGACCTGCTTCTCTAGCCCAGGCAAAAACTTTTTTAAGCAAAGGCAAACTCTCATTGCGCTTGTTATTATTACCCGGTTCATTATACAGATCCCAAAGCAATATGCGGTCATCATTTGCAAAAGTTTTGATGATATCTTTTACATAAACACCCAGTTCATCAAAATTAGCTTCATCCTTAGAAGCCGGGTAACCCGGGTCCTGCATCCAGCCAGAATTGTGAGTTCCCGGTTTAGGTGCGCGCTGTTTACCTATTTTAGGATTAGCATCCCAAACATCATCAAAAATCACAAAAATCGTCGAAATACCGTGAGAATTGGCAATTTCGAGATACTTATCCATCCGCGCTTTAAAACCTTCTTTATCGGCTTTGTAAGCCAGACTATGCAAATAAACACGCATCGTGTTAAAACCTATTCCTTCTGCATACCCTAATTCCCGATCTATGGTTTCAGGATCAAAAGTATCCTCCTGCCACATCTCAAGTTGGTTAATTGCTGTACTTGGGATGAAATTTGCGCCGCTAATCCAATCGTGTTTTGCGTACCATTGTTCTGCTTTTTCTGTGCTCCATTTTTCCTGAGCTGTTAAGCCTGAAAACGCTAATAATAATATTAAAGCTGTAAATAATGTTCTTCTCATGGTGTTATCTTTAGTTTTCTGAAGGTATTTCTAATTCTTTTTTTTCTGAAACAGGAACTCCCAGATCGGGAGTTCCATCTTTATTCCATTTGATTTTTTGCATTCTGGGCGATCGTTTTCCACCACACCCATCACCGGGATTAGAGTTTGCATGATATAGAATCCAATCTTCTTTACCGTCTGGAGATTTAAAGAAAGAATTATGTCCGGGTGCATAAACTGAATTTTCTTCAGACTTTTTAAAAACTGGTACAGAATGCTTTTCCCAGTTTGCGGGATCTAAAATATCATTTCCCTTAAATTGTAATAATCCTAGTGAATAATAATCTGTCCAGCAACCATTAGCAGAAAAGACAATAAATATTTTACCTTCATGCTCTAAATATTGAGGCCCTTCATTCACATTTACATGAGGTGGATTATTAGCATCATCAAGATCACCCTGTTTTTCCCAAATATATGTTGGTTCAGAAATTAATACTCTATTAGTATCAAGAGTCCAGGGATTTTTCATTTTAGCTATGTAAATATTCTGCTGCCCATTTGTGTCTCCTTCCCAACCTGACCAGATCATGTAAAGCTTGTTTTTATATTCAAACACATTACCATCAATTGCCCATCGATCTGGTTTTGCCGCTATTTTACCTTTAAACTCCCATTCTCCTGCAAAGGGATCTTCAGAATCATTTTCTAACACATACATTCTGTGATTATTATTATCACCATCATCTGCTGCAAAATAGACATACCATTTGTTGTCTATTATATGAAACTCTGGCGCCCAGATATCTCTTGAATACTGGGTATTTTCTGGTGGTGTCCAGATAGTTTTACTTTCGGCATCTGCGAGATTTACGAGATTCTTTGTTTTCCATAAAACAAGTTTATTTTGCAGCGTATTAGTATAGTAATAGTAGCCTTTATGGTATGTGCTGTAAGGATCTGCACCAGATGGCAAAAGAGGATTTGTAAATGTGCCTGACTGACTAAACGCAGATAGGGAAATCAAAAATAAAAGGACATATTTACACTTAAATTTAATCTTCATAGGTTCACTTACTTTTTTGTGAATTTTCTTCATCGATTCCAAATTTATTTACAAGCGCATTATATTCATCCATTGATATACTTATCATACAACCATGCCTTACATTTTCAGGCAAACTGTACTTATCCCAATCACTAAAAAAAGTATAGCCCGATGCCTGATACCATGGCCCGTTTAAATTATCTGAAATAGAAAGACCGTAAGAAACTCCCGGATATTGCTCATAATACATATACCAAATCTTTCCATTAGGCGAAGAAATTAATGTAGGCGCCTCTCTAAAATTTGGGCTAATGGGTTCCTGCGGAAGAGAATATGGTCCTAATAAAGAACCTGATCGCGCAATACGAATAGTTTTCCCCGTAGGCCAGTATAAAGTGGGATACGTTTCATCTTTAAGAATAGCATAATAAGTATCATCAACTTTTCTAATTGAAACATCTATTGTCCCAAAATCCCAGTCAAACAGTCGCTGTGGCGGACCATCAAAATTTTTAAGATCTTTTGAAAGTACATATAAAGTACGCTGGCTTGCCCAATATCTCTCAGGATCTTCCTTAGTTCCCTCCTCGTGTGGCGTATGCCAGGTCATTATAAATTGTGCTGACGCCTTATCATAAAAAAGTTTAGGAGCGCCTATTCGCTGAAGGGCTTCAGAATATCCAGGTGTGGCCTTAAGGTCTGGAGTATAAACCGAATGCTTTTTCCATGTTATAAGATCTGCAGAAACCCAAATATTGATATCTGGTGAAGAATCACTTGTGTTGCCGGCGATATAATAATTACCCGCCGGACCTTTTACGATATCAGGATGACCCTGATAATCTTGAAATACACGCTTGCCTTCATTCAATTTATTCCAGTGCAAACCATCTGTGCTCACAGAATAATACAAACGACCGTAATCATCATGCGTCATATGGGCAAAAAGATAAGCCTCTTTTGTAGCTTGTTCACCAACTTTAATTTGCCCCGGCGGATCTGGCTGTTGAGCAATCACATTACCCGCAAAAAGAAAAAACAAGATCAAATTAAAGAGAAATAACTGCCTTTTTATACCGAAAATCGCCTTTTTAACCTCAAAAATCAGCATACTATTTCACGTTTACTTCAGAAGTTAGCTTGCTTATTAACTGGGTTTCTTCTTTCTTATAAGGCTCACCATTTTTTCTAAATACTTCATGAAACCAAACTTCGGGTTCTGCTGTATATGTTTTCGTCCAGCTATCCCAGGGATATTTAGTCTGTGTTTTACCATCTACAAATCCCCAGTTAAACATCCCAACGTTATGTTTTTTGGCAACCGGCAGAAAACCTTCAAAAGTGCTGCCATTAGGTCTTGCCATATATTCTGTACAAAGTATTGGTTTCCCGTAACGCTGAAGCTCTTTTATATTCTTTTCAAAATCATCTGGCGTATTGTAATTATGAAAGGTAATAATATCAGATTGTTCAATTTGCATTTTATGCATTGGCTTCATATTTTCAGGATCGCTCCAATCACCGGTCCAAACTCCCGATGTCAAAGGCTGATCAGGATTGACAGATCTTGCCCAGCCAAACGCATTTTTGAGCAAAGGCATTACTAATTCGGCCTTATTTGCAATTTCTACATCCTCATACGAAGGTCCCGTCATATTATCCGGTTCATTCCAGATATCCCAACCTAAAATACGCTTGTCATTTTTAAACTCTCCAACGGTTTCTTTTACATATTTTTCGAGTCGGTCATATTGAGAACTATCTTTTAATACTTCCTGCCCGGGGCTTTGTACCCAACCAGAATTATGAACATGTGGCTTAGGATCTCTCTGTACGCCTGCTTGTGGAAACGGATCCCAACAAGAATCAAAAAGAACAAAAAGCGTTTTTATACCATGATTATCGGCTATTTCAAGGTATTTATCCATTCTCTTATATAAACCGGGGGCATCGTTTTTATGTAATAGATCGTGAAGATAAACTCGCATTGTATTCATCCCAATATCTTCTGCCCATGCCAATTCTTTTTCAATAGTGATCGTGTCAAAGGTTGCTTCCTGCCACATTTCTAATTGATTAATCGCCGTACTTGGGTTAAAATTAGAACCTACAAGCCAGGGCTGCTCCTTGTACCATTCATTCGCTTTTTCTTTTGTCCATATATCTCTGCTTTCCATAGCTTCAGCTTCAGAAGCTGTTGCAAGATTTTTAGTCTGTTCTTCTCCATCTTTGCATGATAGTATGGTCATTAAACACAGAAAGGTTAAGCAAAGTGTAATTTTTCTCATTTTCATTAATTTTTAGATAAAATATCCCTGAAGCAACTAATTCAAAAATGCTTCAGGGATTAGGTAATTAATATTCTGCGTGTTGTGACAGGTTTGGGTTATTTTCAACTTCTACCTGCGGTATAGGCAATCTTTGATTTTTTCCCACCTTAAAGTTTTTAAAATCGGGGTCTCTTTCTGCTATTTCATCTACAGCCGCCTGAGAATCTAAGTCGCCCCAGCGTTTAAGATCTGCCCATCGCACATTCTCACCAGCCAGCTCCAGAACTCTTTCTATTTTTAATCTATTTAGAAATAAATCAGGATTATTTCCTATTTCTGGATGCGCCTGAGCAAGTGGTGCCATATTAGAGCGTGCTCTTACCATGTCAACATATTGATAGGCTTGTGTGGTCATACCCAATTCATTTAAGACTTCAGCATAGCGCAATAAAATATCTGCATAACGTATTAATCTGTAGTTAACCTGAGAATAATAATCTTCATTATCTCTGTAATAATCTCTTGCTCCTTTTCTAAACCAGGCTTCATCTGCTCCCCACTCCCAGTCTCTGCCATAGGTTTTATCACCAAAATCTTCAAAAAGCCCAGGATAGAAAAGAGTATGCTCAAGTCTGGGATCAAGATTTCCATCAACAGTTTTCTCTTGTTTAAAAGCATCTACAAGCCAAAATCTCGCCTGACCATCAGACCAGCCTATACCTCTGGGAGCAAAAAACTGAGCTCTTGTTGAAGAAACCGATGCATCTGCACCCTCGTCTGTACCCCCTCTTCTTTGATCACCAAATTGAATCTCAAATACAGATTCTGAATTATTCTCATTTAGGTCTGTAAAATTGTCTTTAAAATTAGCCACAAGACTATATGTTGCACCTTCTCCTATTACTAGAAAATCTAAAGCGGTTTTTGCCTGATCCCATTTATGCTGTTGCATGTAGATCTTAGCAAGCATAGCTTTTGCTGCCCCTTTGGTTGGTCTTCCGGTTTGTGTGGCATCCCAAGCTAATGGAAGATCTGCAAAAGCATCATTTAAATCTGCTTCTGCCTGTGCAAGAACTTCTTCTTCTGAAACCTGTTGAGGAAGATCATCTGGTTTTGAAGGTTCTAAGACTAATGGGATATCTTCCCACAACAGAGCCGCATAATAATAACTGAAAGCGCGTAAAAATTTAGCTTCAGCTATAATCTGCTTTTTTCTGGTCTGGTCTGTAAATTCAATATTTGGCACATTAGCCAGCACCTGATTTGCTCTAAAGATAGATTTGTAAGTGTCTCGCCATGTTACTGCATTTCCTTCCCAGAAATTATAGTTTATATAATTAAATCGGGTCCAGTCTGCAAGTTCTACCCATGGGCTTTGACTAAAGCCTTCGTCAGAGGTAAGATCAAGTCTAAAATTCATCCATCGTGCCCACAGACCATCTTTGTAAAACATGGCATAGATTGAGTTTACACCCAATTCTGCATCGTTAGGCGTGGCCCAAAACTGATCTGTAGTTAAGGCATTGGGGTTTGTAAGGTCAAGTTCATCTTCCTGGCAAGAAACCAGCATATAAAGAGAACATAGAACGGTTGTTATAAATACTATTTTCTTCATCTTGATTATAATTTTTTTAGAAACCAAATTCTACTCCTAATGAATAGGTTTGAACATTAGGGAATGATCCTAGATCTACTCCTCTTTGAAATATGTTATTATTACTGAATTCTGGATCAAGACCCTGATAATCTGTAATTGTAATTATATTTTGCGCAGAGAGACTTATTCTGGCTTTTGTAAAACCTACCTTTTCCAGAGTAGCAGCCGGAATATTGTAACCTATCCCTATGTATTTAAGCTTAGCAAAACTGCCGTCTTCAAGCCAGCGGTCACTATCTGCTCGTGAGTTCAACGTTGTCCCTTTTACTACTCTTGGGAAATCTGTATTTGGATTTTCTGGTGTCCAGGGCTGAATGCCTGCTCTGTAGTTACTATCATCATCAAACCGATCTACAATACTGCGAAAGCCATTATAAACGGTGGCTCCAAAGGAACCAATCCAGTTCATAGAAAAATCAAAATCTTTGTATTGAAAACCTAAATTAAGACCCATTTCAAAATCTGGCCATGGACTGCCTACAACTTCTTTGTCTTCATTTGTGATCTGGCCATCGTCATTAATATCCTTAAATCGTATGTCTCCCGGCACAGCACCGGGCATAATCAATTCCCCCGTAGAATTAGTATAACTATCTATATCAGTTTGGTTTTGAAATAATCCGTCAGTTTGTAGCACATACCACATCCCTACAGGACCGCCAGCTCTTGTAATCGTATTACCCTGTATGCTTTCATTAAGACCATTCCCTAAAGAAACAAGCTCATTATCTAAAGATGTGAAGTTTACAGAAGCATTAAAGCTGAAGTCTTTATTAATTGATTGATTGTAAGCTAAATTAAATTCAAAACCTCTGTTTTCTACGGTTGCGGCATTTGCAATAGGATTGCCACCATCATTTCCTGTAGAAAGCAAGATTGGGAAACCGAATAAAACATCTTCAGTTCTTGCTACAAAATAATCTGCAGTGAATTGTAGTTTATTATTAAACATGGCAAGGTCAACACCAAAGTTGGTTTGCTTTAATGTTTCCCATCGCAATTCTGAATTTGCAAGTCTCACTTGCGTTGCAGAAGGATAAACAGTCTGGCCGTCACCTAAAACGATAGCGCCAAAGGTGTTTATAAAGCCCTGATATTCGTAGTTTCCTATATTCCCGCTACCCAGCTCACCATAACTTACTCTAAGTTTAAGGTCACTTATCTGCTCAACATTAAAGAAAGATTCATTACTTAATCTCCAACCTACTGAAACAGATGGGAAACTAGACCATTTATTTGCATCGCTAAATCTTGAAGAGCCATCTCTTCGTACCACTGCATTTAATAAATAACGATCGTCAAAATTATATTCTAATCTCCCCAGGTAAGACAATAATGTGGCTTCATTGCGAAAACCTCCTACCTGTGCTTGATTTCCTAAATCAAGCACATCAAAATAATCCCCGGTATTGGGATTAATCAATAGATTGCGCTTTGTACCATTTATTTGCTCGTAAGAATCTTTTTGATAAGTAGTTCCTACTAAAACCGTTAGCGAATGTTTACCCAGATCTTTATTAAAGGTAAGGGTGTTTTCTAGAAGCTGAGTTTGAGACTGTGCTTTGTTTTGATTGGTAAAAGACGGCTCAAAAGGTTGATTAAGTGTCCAGCTGCCCTCTTTTCTTAAATAATTGTAACTATCAAAACTAGATTCATAACCAAAATTTATACGATATTTTAAAAATGGAAACGGATCTATTTCTGCCCAGACATTTCCTCTTATTCTAAAATTTTCTACATTTTGATTAATAAGATTTGCGATGGCTACAGGATTTGCAGCAAAGGTGTTTGCCACTCCAGATTTACCATAGCCATAACCACCAGGGTTAGCGTCATCATAAACCGGGATTGTAGGTAATAATCGTACAACATCGATAAAAGGGTTTCCTCTTAAATCTTCTGGCGCCCCTATTTGATTTGTCTTAGAGTTTGAAAATGCAAGATTTTCACCTATACTAAAAACTCCTTTTTTACCACTAGAGTTTACACGAAATGAAATTCTGTCAAAGTCTGTTGAGATAACAGTCCCTTTATTGCCGAAATAATTACCAGACATAAAGTAAGAAGAGTTTTCTCCACCACCAGAAAAACTAACATTTTGATCTTGAATTAATCCTGTTCTAAATACTTCCTTCTGCCAGTCTGTATTAACGCTTAGATCTAGATCCTGTCGAGCTATTCCTGCGTTGTCATAAGCCATATTATTAAGCCTTACAAACTCTTCCTGCCCCGCAAGATCATATCTGGGAACATCTGTAAAACTGATTTTTGAGCTGATATTTATCTTCAAAGGGCCGTTTTTACCCTTTTTTGTGGTGATAATTACAACACCATTTGCAGCTCTGGAACCATAAATTGCTGCTGCTGCTGCATCCTTTAGAATCTGAATTGATTCTATATCATTAGGATTAAAATCTCTGTTTGCGGTAGTAACTAAGCCATCAATGACATAAAGGGGATTAGCATTCTGCAAATTTTTGAGTCCGCGTATTTCTATTCTTGCCTCTTGTCCCGGTTGGCCGCCACCTCGCACAGTAACACCAGATGCAAGACCCTGCAAGCTTTCTGCAACAGTTGTTGTCTGCCGTTTTTGAATCTGATCTGAGTTTACAATAGAAATGGCACTTGTCAAATCCTTCTTTTGTTGCGTACCATACCCCACTACAACGATTTCGTCTAAGGTCGCAATGTCTTCCTTTAATTGCACATTAACCACAGGTTTATCGCCTACTATAATTTCTGTTGTTGCATACCCAATATAACTGAATACCAAAGTATCTGTACTCTTAACAGCAATAGAAAAATTACCGTCAATATCTGCAGATGTACCTTGGTTAGTTCCCTTTACAACCACATTAACAAAAGGTATAGGTTCTCCATCTGGTGTTGTAATTCTTCCTGTTACCTCTGTTGTGCTTTGAGCAAATATGCCCTGTGTACAAAAAACCAGTAAAATCAAGAGGAATTTAAACATAGAATTAAAATGTAAAATTGTTCTCATAGAATTTCATTTAGAAATTTTTTAGTTCGAATTATTTGAATCAAATTGAGGAATGAAAAGAGATTTGTCTTTCGTTTTAAGATCTATTCGAAGACTATTTTTCATTGCCTAATTATTAATCACACAATATTTAACAGCCATTCTTATTAAAAGCGAAATGAATAAATAAAAAAATTGTCAAATATTTGTTTTTCAAAGTAGGGCAATTTAATTCTGAATATTTGAAGAAGGTGTTTCAATTTTTCATCTAAAATGGTCAATCTGTTAATTTTAAGCTATAAAATGTTAATTTGACCGAATAGGTAGAAACTTGAAACGATTGGTTTAGTGTCATTATTTATTTATTGACTTGATTTGTAGAGACATGAAATGGTTACTTTTCTTAATCGCATTTACTTCAACCCTCTTTAAAACAGAAGCTCAAACGTATGCCTTTAAGCATTTACGGGTAGAAGATGGTCTTTCTCATAATTCTGTCATTAGCATGCTTCAGGATGATCGGGGCTTTTTATGGTTTGGCACAAAGGATGGTCTAAACAGATATGATGGTTATAATTTTAAACTCTTTCAGCATAATAATGAAGACGATAAAAGTATAGGCAGTAATTTCATAAGATGTCTTAGTGAGTTCAATGGTTATTTATGGGTGGGCACAGATACAGGCCTATTTAAATATGATGAGAAAAATGAAACGTTTGCTCTGGTCGAGAGTACAAAGAATAAACCAATACTCGATATTAAAGGAGATAGTGATGGTAATCTCTGGTTTATAGCTTCCGGCAGCCTTCACAAATTAGCATTGAATAAGGGGCAGTCTCAGGAAGTTATTTTTACTCAGTTTTACTCATCTTTTCTCACAACAAATGATGCAGGAGATGTATTTGTCGCGTCTTCTGATGAGTTTTTTAAATATGTCAATGGGAGTGATTCTTTTCAAAAAATTAATCTTCATTATAAAACGCCTAATGATGAAAGAATAATTATTACCACCATTGCGGCGCAGGGAAAGGATTCTATTTATATTGGTACAAAAAACAACGGGGCTCTTATTTATAACAGACTTACTAAACAACTTACATCGCTGTTAGATATAAATGAAAATCCCCTTTTCATAAGAGATTTTCTAAAAATAAATGAGGATGAACTTTGGGTAGCCAGTGAGTCGGGAATATTTATCTACAGTTTTAAAGATCGCACCTATAAAAATTTCAAAAAGAATTATAACAATCCATATTCTCTCTCAGACAATGCCATTTACTCGCTAGTTTTAGACGAGGAAGGCGGCATATGGATAGGCACCTATTTTGGCGGAGTAAACTATTATCCCAAACAGTATACTCCCATAAAACGATACTTTCCCAGAGTGGGCGAAAATTCAATTAGTGGCAACGCTATACGTGAAATTAAAAAGGATGATTTTGATAATCTTTGGATTGGTACTGAAGATGCAGGCTTAAATAAACTTGACCTTAAAACAGGTGAATTTAAAAATTATCCTTCTGTAAGCAATAGAGGGAATTTATCACATTACAATATTCACGGATTATTACCTCGTGGTAATAAATTATGGATTGGGACTTTTGAGCATGGCCTTGATATTATGGATATCAAAACAGGTGTGATAACAGACCATTTTGGAACCGGCGAAAATGAAGGCGGCCTGCGCAGTGATTTTATTCTTTACATCTATGAAACTAAAAATAATGATGTATACATTTTAACCTCATCAGGAATACATAAATATTTACCTGATAGTAACACTTTTAAAGTTGTTCAAGAATTTCCTGAAAATTATCATTATACCTATTTAATCGAAGACCATAATGGTATTCTGTGGGCTGGAACTTACTGGGATGGTTTGTTCTATTTCAATCCACAAACGCAGCAACAAGGTTTCTTTAGATACGATAGAAGTGACAAATCAAGTATTAGCTCAAATGTCATCAATGGTATTTTTGAAGATTCTGAAAATAATTTATGGATTACCACAGAAAATGGATTGAATCTGTACAGTCCTAAAGAAAAGAATTTTAAGCGGTATACTAAAGAAAATGGGTTTCCCAGCAATGTGACTTATTCAATTTTAGAAGACCATAAAAATGATTTGTGGATTAGCACCTCTAGTGGATTAGTAGAATTTAATCCTCAAACTGATACAATAAAAACATATACTAAATCTAATGGTCTGCTAAGTGATCAATTTAATTACAGTTCTGCTCTTAAAGACAAGAATGGCGAAATGTATTTTGGAAGCGTAAACGGTCTAATAAGTTTCAATCCAAAAGAATTTATACAGAACACCTATCACCCTCCTATTTTCATAACAGATATTAAAATCAACAATGAAGATGTGCCTGTAGGCGCAAAACAATCGCCACTTGAGAAGTCAATTATTTTTACAAAAAACATTACACTTACCAACAAACAATCAACCTTTCATCTAGAATTTTCTTCTTTGAGTTATACCGCTCCAGAAATGACGAAGTACTGGTACAAACTTGAAGGAAGCAGTGATAATTGGCTCGCTTTAGAAAAAAATCATGAGGTAAGTTTTACAGAATTACCAGCCGGTGATTATACGTTTAAGGTAAAAGCTTTAAACAGTCATGGTGTGTGGAGTAATGAAAATAGCAGCCTAAATATAGAAGTATTACCGCCTTTTCTTGCTAGTAATACTGCTTATGGAATTTATACCTCTATAATTATTCTTGCTTTATTTCTGTTGCTACAATATTATCACCGCTACAATAAAGAGAAGAATGACAGAAAAATTAAACAACTTGAGAATGAAAAAGAGAAAGAAATTTATCAGGCAAAAATAGAATTCTTCACAAACATTGCTCATGAAATAAGAACCCCACTTACCCTTATAAAAAGCCCTTTAGAAAAACTGCTTAAAAAGGCCTATAAATCGCCCGAAATACCCAAAAACCTCGGGATTATGGATAAAAATACCGCCAGACTTCTCAATTTAGTTAATGAATTACTAGATTTTAGAAAAACTGAAATGAAGCATGTTAAACTCAGCTTTGTAGAAGTAAATATTAGTGAACTTTTAGAAGAAACGTATTTACGCTTTAGCGAACTAATTCAGGATAAAAATTTAAAGTTTGATTTAGTAAAACCAAAAGAAAATATTCTTGCTTTTGTAGATGAAGAAGCCATTCGCAAAATATTAAGTAATCTTTTCAGCAACGCAATAAAATATTCTAATTCCAGAGTTCAGGTTCTTATCGCAGAAGAGGAAACAGAATTTAGAATAACCATTAAAAATGATGGCCATATAATTCCTTTACATTTAAAAAACAGAATTTTTGAACCTTTTTTCCGTATTTCTGGAGAGTCTGAAAAATCGAGTACCGGCTTAGGATTGTCTCTTGCTTATTCTCTCACAGAATTACATAATGGTAAACTTTACATTGATGAAAATGAAAAATCAGTAAACACCTTCATCCTGAGAATACCTCTTCATCAAAAAGATGAATTTAAAAATTTTAAGAGTCCCACTCTCCACTTAACAGAGGGGGTAGAAAAACAGGTAGCGGAATTTCAAAAACAAGCTCCTATTATTCTTGTTGCCGAAGATAATGCAGAATTAGCTTCTTTCATTCAAACTGAATTATCAGAGCATTATAACGTTCTTCTTACTAAAAATGGACAGGAAGCCTGGGCAATGATTTCAGATTATGATGTGCAGCTGGTTATAAGTGACATTAGAATGCCTATAAAAACCGGAATAGAATTATGTAAGCAAATTAAAGAAAATGTTGACACAAGCCATATACCTGTAATTCTTCTAACGGCAAAAGACACATTAAATGCAAAAATAGAAGGTCTTGAATCTGGAGCAGACGCTTATATAAGTAAACCTTTCTCGATGGATCATCTTCAGGTTCAAATTTCTAATCTTATAGAAAACAGAAAAACAATCGTAGGCCATTATACAAGCTCCCCGCTTGCCCATTTAAAATCTGTTACCCTTTCTAATACTGATAAAAATTTTCTATCAAAGCTCGATAAAATAATAGATGAAAACCTTAAAGACCCAGATCTTAATGTCGATTCTCTGGCAACATATATGAATATGAGTCGCTCAACTTTATACCGAAAAATTAAAGAAATATCAGATATGTCGCCAAACCAGTTAATCAACATTAGCCGACTTAAAAAAGCTGCGCATCTTCTCAAAACAACCGATCTAAAAATTTATGAAATCTCAGAGAGTGTAGGTTTTCGCTCTCAGACAAGTTTTGGTAGGAGTTTTCAAAAACAATTCAACATGACTCCCAGTCAATATTTAATTCTAGAATAAAAATTTGACCTATTGAATAAAAAAAGCCTTCCGAAATATCGAAAGGCTTTATGATACTCTGTGGTCCCACCTGGGCTCGAACCAGGGACCACCTGATTATGAGCTGAAAATTTGAACCAACAAATACGCTCAAAAAACCAATAATAAATTGATTTTTAAACATTTATATTTTCCTTGAGGCCAAATGATACCAAATGATATCAGAGAAAATTTGCAAATAGCTTGCAAAAATTTTGCGTAATTTAATGCTATGAATACACGTTTTAATATCATATTAGATACCCGGCGAAAGAGAAAAGATAATACTTTTCCTATAATATTTAGGCTTATTCATTTAGGAAAATCTACTTCTATCGCTACCGGATATTCAGTGGAAGAAATATATTGGGACTACAAAAATCAGGAAGTCAAAAATTCCTATCCCAGTACTACATCTGTAGGCAGATTGAACAATTTGCTTTTAAAAGAAAAAGCCAGAGCTAGTGATGTAATAAATAAATTGGCAGATCAAAACAAACTGCGATATCTATCTTTAAAAGAACTTAGAGAAAAAATTACTAGGAAGTCTAATTATGAATCCTTTTTTAATTTTGGATATAGTATAGTAGATGAACTTAAGGCTGCTGATCGTATTGGTAGCGCTAAAGCATATTATGGCACATTAGGAATTCTTAAATCCTTTACTAAAGGAGCCGATATTAAGTTCAATGAAGTCAACTTAGATTTTTTACAGCGCTTTCATGTTTTTCATTTGTCAAAAGAAGGCAATACTCTTAATGGTTTAGCCTCTTATATGCGAACTATACGTGCCATTTATAACAGAGGTATAAAAGCTGGAATAATTGAGCAGGATGCCTACCCATTTATACATTATCAGATAAAAAAGACCCCGACGTCAAAAAGAGCTTTAGACATTACATCTATAAGGAAAATATTAAATTTAAAATTGAAAAGTTGTGATCCACTTTTCAATTATCGTAATTATTTTCTAATTTCTTATATGCTTTACGGGATGCCATTTATAGACATGGCATTTTTAAAAATAAAAAATATTGCTGATGGCAGAGTAAAATACCAACGTAAAAAGACTGCTAAGCAATATAATATAAAGCTTACAGATCAGGTAATAAAATTACTTTCCTATTACACACTTGATAAAAAACCTAATGATTTTGTTTTTCCATTTATTCACAGAAAAACGTTAGATCATCAATATAAAGATATTCATAGAGCAAGAAGACTCTATAATCTCGCTTTACGAGAAATTGGTAAAAAGTGTCAAATTCAGCAGCAACTTACCACCTATGTGGCACGACATAGTTTTGCAACTCAAGCTATGCTACAAAATGTTCCTTTACAAGCTATTTCTGAAATGCTTGGACATACCAGTTTGAACACAACACAGATTTATTTAAAATCCTTACCGAGTACCGTTTTAGATGATTATAATGAGCGAATCGTGATGATTTAGCAAGGATTTCGAAAATTTAGAACTATAGTAAGAAAGTATACCGTTGGCGGCTTTATTTTGGTTGTCGAACAACTGTAGCGAGATAGCCAGAAAAAGTCTCTAACTGACCCCAAGGAAAAGAATAAAATTTATGTAATTGAAATTTTCCATGTTGGGTACATATAGACTCGAAAGATAGAATCTATTGGTACGGGAAACGTATCAATGGGCACGGTGACACCCTATAAAGCATATTAAAACTTAGTCCTTGAAAATACCTGCCTTCAATTCTTGTCCTTTGGAGTCTTTCGTCAGATGCAAATGCATTTTATCCAGAGCAATACTATTGTCTTTTAATCGAACCTGTCCTGATTTTATGATTCGTCGTTCAACAATATTGGGTTTGTTTATGGGAAGCACTTTTTGATCATCCCTAGACCAGTAGCCGACGTAACCTGAATTGTCAACAATCAAACTATTGGAAAAAGCGGAGGAATATTTCAAGTCTTTTGGGCCTACCAAAAAATTGGTGTTATGGGCAATAATGTTATTTTCAAAAATGAACTCAAAATCGTCCGATCCGAACCAAAACGCACTTTCATAGGAACCGTAGACGATAGTGTTTCTGATAGTAAAACTATGAACATTATTGAAGAACAAAACCGCATTCCTACATTCGTAAAAAACACTATACTCCACAGTATTATCGGGGCCGTGCGCCCAAACACCTCCTTGTATGGGAGCAGATTCCTTATCCCCGATAAAGAGACATTGGGAAACCTCCAAATCGCTAAGACTTGGGTTTTCTTTGGAAACAGGATAATAGTAAGTGACCATTGGATTGGGGTTTCCCAAAAACTTAATACCCCTAATGGACACGTTTTCGGAGGCAACCAGGATTCCTGTTGCATGGGCAAATTGTGTAATCGAATTGTTATTGGAAATGGATTGTATTTTAGGCATCTTTTCGGGAGTCCAATCCGCATCATCGGGCATTGTTAGAGCCTCAATAGTATATCTGGTGCTATCCATGAACATCCTGACCGGATTGATGGACAATTTTTCTTTTAGGGAGTAGAGTCCCGGATGCAGTTTTATTATAATGTTCCCTGCACCTGTCATTTCATTGGCGGTCAAGACCGCTTTTTCAATAGATTTGAAGGGACTTTCTTTACTGCCGGAATAGTCGTCGTTTCCCAACTCAGGACTTACGTATAGCTCCTGTGCCGAAACAAAGACCATGCTTAACAAAATCAATTTGGAAGTGAGGATTAGATTTTTTCTCATTTTAAATGATATTTTTGGTTACTATTACAAATGTTGATGTCAAGAAGCATCACTAGAAGCAATTTATTCCAAGAAAAATGAAATTGACATCTTGTTTTGTTCATCTTCGTTCATTCTTGTTCATAAACTAAAACCTGCAAATCTGAAATGGCGGAGTTGGCGAAAAATATAGAAGCATGCCTTCACCAGATAGTTGACAAATTTGATAAAGGGAGTCCAGGTGATTGGTCCACTCAGGATTATGAAAAGCTAGGACTGAACATACAATCTAAAACTGGGGTGCTGTTAAGTGTTTCTACATTGAAACGTTTGTGGGGGCGTGTAAACCATAGTTCCAGACCAAGTCATTCTACCTTAAACACCTTGGCTAAATACTTGGACTTTGATGATTGGGCAGAATTTGCTAAAAGTCAAAACAAAGAATCTGAAAACATCTTACGTTCAGAAAAACAGCTTATCGGCCGAAAAAAATCTATTATTCTCATAATATTGGTCATTATCGCAGCAACTGGTCTTTGGCTATTGATACCGATGAATTCAAAATCTGCTCCTTTAAAAGGGAAACCATCGTATACTTTTAGTAGTAGAGTAGTCGCCACAGGTCTTCCGAATTCGGTTATCTTCCAGTATAGCGCGAAAAATATTCCCCCGGACTCAAAAATTGAAATCCAACAGAGCTGGGACAAACGAAAAAGAGAAACGGTCAATAAGGGTGATAGTATTGCTACCAGCATTTATTATCGACCTGGATATTTCAAGGCAAAATTGCTGGTAAACAATATTATCGTAAAAGAGGATGATGTTTATATTCCAACCGATGGTTGGATGGGTCTGATAGAATTACGGACAAAACCGATATACCTGAATCAAAACGAATTTTTAATAGATAGTATCCTCCGTATAGAAAATAGTATTTTTTCGAAATATAGAATATATCCTGACCGTGATCCAACATGGGTTGGATTTTATAACATAAAGGAGTTTAAAGGTCTGTATGTGGATAATTTCGAGCTTGAGACCTACGTGAAGAATACTTGGAAACAAGGCACTAATATTTGTCAAAATATAAGGATTGCCATTCTTTATGACGGTGGCGCTATCGTAATACCATTATCGGCAAAGGGATGCGTTTCCGAACTATCTATAATGACGGTTGGAGATAAGTTGATAAACGGTAACGCTAATGACCTCAGTGGTTTTGGAGTAGAGTTCAATGATTTTGAAAACGTAAAATGTATCTCTAAAGATGGACACTTGAATTTTTTAGTTAATAACCGAGAGGTACTTACAGTTCAAATTCCTCAAATTCACAAAAAAATTGTCGGTATTGCTTATAACTTTGAAGGGTCGGGAACCGTGAAAAAAATAACATTTAGTTCCAATGATAAGTTGAAGTATATAGATAATCTAATACCATATGGCAAAAGGGAATAGCCTTAACGGACTTGCCAACTATATGTGAAATATTCGCGCACTCTTCAACAGAGGTATTAAGGCGGGCATCATTGAACAGGAAGCCTATCCTTTTATTTATTATCAGATTAGGACTGAACCTACCGCCAAACGGGCTTTAGACCTCCCTTTATTCACCGCAAAAGCTTAGATCATCAATATAAAGACCTGCATCGAGCACGACGACTCTATAATTTTGGATTAGGGAAAATCGGCAAAAAATGCCAAATTCAGCAGCAACTTACCACCTATGTGGCACGACATAGTTTTGCAACTCAAGCTATGCTACAAAATGTTCCTTTACAAGCTATTTCTGAAATGCTTGGACATACCAGTTTGAACACAACACAGATTTATTTAAAATCCTTACCGAGTACCGTTTTAGATGATTATAATGAACGGATTGTGATGATTTAAAAAAGTCTTTATATAGCCTTATTAACCACTAATAAATTTTCTAGTCCGATAATGCTCGGAATATTGAAGTTCGTGATCTCTTTATGTAAGCTTCCCTTAACACTGAACTGTTTAAAATCTGAAAATTTTATTTTATTATAATTACTTAATCTGAAGATTGTATTTCCCAAATTTTAAGCTTGTAAGCATTGTCCCAGAACATATATTCAAGTTTGCTTGCAGTGATAAAAGCATCAGTCATTTTTGATTGTTGTTTTTCTGTGCATTCTTTTGCCACACGATCGCAGATAGCGATTGCAGTTTGTACCAGCAATCCAAAATCTTCTCCGGCATATGTGTCAATCCACTTTTGATATTGATTATTACCAGACTGATTTTTTAAAATATAATCTCCCACCTGTTTATAAATCCAAAAGCAAGGTAAAACCGCAGCCATGGCAACCTCAACCTGATCAAGAGCTGCCGTACTTTTAAGATAATGTACATAATGATGACAAGCCGGTTCTGGAAGAGCCTTCTGCTCAATATTAAATTCTTTAAAAAAAGATTCATGAAGTGCACTTTCTACCACAATAGCACCTTCGGCAAATCTGATAAAAGTCAAAATATCTTCTTTCTCGTGAGCGCGAGCGGCAATTAAGGCTAAGGCTCTGCCAAAATGCTCCAGGTACACAGAATCCTGTGCGATATAAAACTGAAATTTATCTATAGCCAACGTGCCCTCCATTAATTCAGTGATAAAAGGCAATTCTAAAATATTGTTGTAAATCGAATCTATAGTATTCCAACTTTGGGTTGACCAATTCATAATTTTATAAGTTTTTCGGGATCAAAAAAGTGGTTTAGCGGTCCATTTCCTTTTCCTATCAACACATCGCTACTGTCGTAAATCGCCTTGTGAACATAATCCTGACCTAAAGCCACAGCTTCTTCAAGTGTTTTTCCGCGAGCGATATAAGACGCGAGCCATCTTTTTGAAAATAAAGCGAAGTAAGCATTTCAGATTTTAAATGTCCCCCTTTTAATAAAACCGAAGCACAACCCAATTTCATTATTTTTTCTCCAGCCAGATACATATCATCAACTGTATTTACTGGTATTTGAGCTAAAATTGCTGCCTCATCCATATTAGGAGTAATGACCGCTGCAAGTGGTAAGAGATTTGTGATAAGACTTTCAACCGTACTATCCTCAATAAGCCTATGCCCGCTCGTCGCCACCATAACAGGATCAAAAACCACAGGAATTTTTTTATATTTAGCTAAAGTTTCTGCGATTGTAATGGCTAAATCAGTCGTGTGCACCATGCCTATCTTTATAGCATCTGGCAAAATATCTTCCATTATTGCAGTAATCTGATCTTTAACAACTTTAGTAGGAATAGAAAAAATTGACTTTACGCCGGTTGTATTTTGAACAGGAAGCGCCGTTAAAACCGAAGTTGAAAAACAACCCAAAGCCGAAGCCGTTTTAATATCTGCTTGAATGCCTGCGCCTCCACCTCCATCAAAACCAGCAATTGCCAAGACTGATGGATATTTATAAGTTTTCATTTTAATCAAATTTTAGTATTATGATTACCAGCTGAATAATTAGCTATTAATACCGATTTTGAGCCATTTTTACCGATTTTTCTATCTGATTTTTAATTTTATTAGCTGCTTTCTCAGGATTTATAGCTTTGCAAATCGCTGAAACTACCGCAATACAATCTGCGCCGGCATTTATAATGTCAAAAGCATTATCTGCATTAATATTACCTATGGCAACTAATGGTTTTGTTGTTGCCTCGCGTATTTGTCTAATTCCGTGAAGACCCCATTCGGTTACCGTATCTGTTTTTGTGGGTGTTCTAAAAACCGGACTGATTCCCAAATAATCTGCGGTATAGGTATGTTCATTATAAAGCTGATCCATATATTCTATAGAATAACCCAGAATTTTGCACTGCGACCAATTTTTTCGTATTTCCATAGGCGAAATATCATTGTTGCCTACGTGTATTCCGTAAGCACCTATGACATTGGCAACCTGCAAATTATCATTTATTATAAGCGGCACATTGTAGCGCGATAACATCTCTTGCAGCTTGCCGGCTTTAGCCAAAAATGTTGAAAACGAATCTTTTTTTTCCCGAAGCTGAACAATATCTACTCCTCCTTTTACGGCTTGTTCGGCTACCTGCACTAAATCTCTTCCTGCGCATGCTTCTTCAGAAATCACTAAATACAACTGATATGGAAATTCTGAATTATTCATAATTTGTACTGCATTTCAAATTATCCTTAAATTCAGCTTCGGTTAAATTATACAGCTTGTCTAACAGTGCAACTTGTAAACTGCCAGGGCCATTCACGTTTTTAGCCGCTATTTCACCACAAACGCCTAACATTACCATTGCAGCAGCAGCAGCTTCCAACTTATTTTCGATCACAGCAATAAAGGCTCCTATAATCGCCGTGGCCGCACAACCCAAACCGGTTACTTTAGTCATGAGCTCATCGCCGTTATATAAACTCATTTGCTTATCTCCTGACAAAATAATATCTGTTTTACCCGAAATACACACCACAGCCCCAAATTTGTCGAAAAGGTATCGAGCGGCATCAATTGCTTCTTCACTTTGTGCGGTGCTGTCTACTCCTTTTGTTTGCGCT
Organism: Leeuwenhoekiella sp. A16; assembly: GCF_047946675.1. Lineage (GTDB taxonomy): Bacteria > Bacteroidota > Bacteroidia > Flavobacteriales > Flavobacteriaceae > Leeuwenhoekiella. The sequence continues at coordinate 1,681,228 of NZ_CP172313.1, read as the reverse complement.
TTATTATACCTGGCCAGTGCCATAATTTCAGAAGCATTTCCTCTAATTACGGTAGGTTTTAAATGCAGTAAATCTACTAAAGTAGTATCACGATAAGCTGTAGCTCCGGCTCCTACGGGATCCAGAATCCATGGTTTCTTATGCTCGTTTGCGCTTTTTATAGCCAGAAGCATAGATTCTACCCAGTATTCATCTAAAGTACCAATGTTGATAACCAAAGCCTGGCAAATTGCAGGCATCTGCTTCATTTCAGGATGTGCATGTGCCATGATAGGCGATGCGCCGACTGCAAGGAGAGCGTTAGCAGTATTGTTCATCACCACATAATTTGTAATGCTTTGAACTAGAGGGGATTTTTTACGAACGGTGGCAATATGCCGCCAGAGTAACTCTTTCATCACGATTATTTTAATTAAACGGCTAAAGAGTACTCTCTATAAATAAATAGAAGTAGTAATTATGAAAACTTTTCCCTACGCTGGTGTTAACCAAACAGGTTCAAAGGGACTATCTCAATTCTAACATAGAATACCCCTAAAGCCAAAACAAATATAGAAGATATAAAAGACAAATGCTTCTTAAAAGTGCTAGTAGAAATCGGTTATTTTAGGCTGAAAATCACACTTTTCCTTATCAAAATCGGCTTTTTATTCTGAAAATTAGCTGAAGCGCTACTGGCATAAAGCTTAAAAAGGAATTGAATAAGAATGTTTTATTTCGCCCAAAACAAAAGTACTGTGCGCGCTTCCTATATTTTCTACAGAGCCCAGCCCGTTAAGAACAAAGTCCTGATAATGCTTCATATCTTTTACTAAAACCTTTAATAAAAAATCATAATCACCTGAAATATTATAGCATTCGGTTACTTCTGAGATGGATTTAATATCCTGCACAAACTTATTTCCTATCTCTTTTGTGTGTTGCTTCAACGTGATATTACAGAATACAATGAGATCTTTTCCTAATTTTTCGGCATCAAGAACAGCGACATACTTTTTAATATAACCACTTTTTTCCAGTCGGCGCACTCTTTCAAAAACCGGAGTATGAGAAAGATTAACTCGCGCGGCAAGATCTTTTGTAGTTCGGTTTGAATTTTCCTGCAAAAGTTTTAAAAGCGAAATATCAATCGCATCTAGATCATTAAGAGAATTTTTATCTGTCATAAGCCGATTTTGCATTCATTTTAGCTGATTTTTCTCTGTTAAGAGTCATTTATAGTTAAATCTTCTAAAATTTAACAAGTATAAGGATAAACTAAAAGATAAATAGAGATTTGAAAAGAATTTTAAACTCCTATTTATGAAAACAAATGTTTTAGGTTATCCCAGAATTGGGGCAGACAGAGCATTAAAAAAAGCCTCAGAAAAATACTGGAAAGGACTTATTACACAAACTGAACTTGAAGCAGCAGGAAGAGCCATAAAAAAACTCAACTGGCAATTACAAAATAACGCGGGGATTGATTTTATTCCCTCAAATGACTTTTCTTTTTACGATCAAATTCTGGATGCGTCGCTAGCTTACGGCTGCATACCTTCTCGTTATAAACAAATACTAAAAGACAAATCCCAACTCGATCTTTATTTTGCAATGGCGCGTGGTTTTCAGGAAGAAGGCGAGGATGTTACCGCGATGGAAATGACTAAGTGGTTTGACACAAATTATCATTATATCGTTCCGGAATTTACAAAAAATCAGTCTTTTGAACTGCTATCGACTAAAGCGATTGACGAATATCAAGAGGCGCTTGATCTTGGTATACAAACAAAACCTGTGTTGATTTCGCCGGTTACTTATTTGCTATTAGGTAAAGAAAAAGAAGCCGGTTTTCATAGATTAGATTTACTTGACAACCTGCTGCCCGTTTTCTTTGATTTAGTTGATAAACTGGTTAAAAGCGGCGCAACTTATATTCAGCTGGATGAACCTTGTCTTGCTCTGGATCTTTCTGCGGAATCTAAAGAAGCTATAACCAAAACATATACGCAACTCGCTGCTCGATTTCCTAAACTTAAAGTGATACTGACTAATTATTTTGACTGCTTTGGTGATAATCTGGATACCGTTTTAAAGCTTCCGGTTTATGCTTTGCATCTTGATCTGGTAAGATGTTCTGAGCAACTAAATGACATTATCAATTCAGAATTATTTAACCCAAATCAGACTCTTTCGCTAGGAATTGTTGAAGGAAGAAATATCTGGATAAACGACTTTGAAAAGTCGATTTCCACTATAGAAAAAGCGAAAAATTTCCTTTCGCCAGAGCGTATCTGGATCGCATCTTCTTGTTCACTTTTACACGTTCCGTGCGATCTTGATCTGGAGAAAAATACAAAAAACCTGCCCGAAGAAGTTAAACAAGGTCTGGCTTTTGCTAAACAAAAAGTTGATGAAATTGTCACGCTTGCCCAACTTTCTGCCCGGGATATTACAGAAGCAGCAACCGTAAAATTTGCATTAAATACACAGGCAAACCGAACAAAGAAAACTTCAGCTTTAATTAATCATTTCCCTACGCAGGCAAGAGCCGCAAGTGTTACTGAACAAGATAGCAGGCGAGTTTCGGTTTTTAAAGATAGGCAGCATTTGCAGCATAAGCATTTAAATTTACCGCTTTATCCTACAACAACAATTGGTTCTTTCCCACAAACAAAAGAAGTGCGCGCATGGCGTGCCAAGTTTAAAAAGAATGAAATAAGCGAAGCAGATTATGACGAGTTTCTTAAAACAGAAACCGAAAAAACGATCAGGTTTCAGGAAGAAACCAGCTTAGATGTTTTAGTTCATGGCGAATTTGAGCGCAATGATATGGTTGAATATTTTGGCGAAAGACTGGAAGGATTTGCCTTCTCAGATTTTGGCTGGGTACAAAGTTATGGAAGCCGTTGTGTAAAACCGCCTATACTTTTTGGTGATGTTTATCGCACCGCGCCAATGACTGTAAAATGGTCTGCCTACGCGCAATCGCTTACCGAAAAACCGGTAAAAGGAATGCTCACAGGACCGGTCACAATTTTACAATGGTCTTTTGTGCGAAATGATCAGCCGCGTGCACTTACCTGCAAACAAATCGCGCTCGCTATACGCGACGAAGTTATTGATCTTGAAAAAGCAGGTTTAAGTATTATTCAAATTGATGAACCCGCTATACGCGAAGGTCTCCCGTTGCGCAAGCGCTACTGGGAATCTTATTTAAACTGGGCTGTAGAAAGTTTTAAAATCGCTGCCAGCGGTGTGAAAGATTCTACACAAATACACACGCATATGTGCTATTCAGAATTTAATGATATCATAAAAAATATAGCGCAAATGGATGCCGATGTCATCACAATAGAAACCTCACGTTCTGAAATGGAATTACTGGATGCTTTTGTAAACTTTAAATATCCTAACGAAATAGGACCTGGCGTATACGACATTCATTCTCCACGCGTACCCACGCTGAATGAAATAGAATCCCTTTTAGTGAAAGCAGGCAAACTACTGCCCGAAAGAAATATCTGGGTAAATCCCGACTGCGGATTAAAAACCAGAGACTGGCCGGAAACAAAATCTGCTTTAATTAATCTGGTAAAAGCAGCAAAAATCATGAGAGAGAAGTCGGCTGTTGAAAGTTAGATTTTAGTGTATTTTAAACCGATTTTTAATAGTAAAAGCCAGACTGTCCTTATGACCTGTTTGAGCTGCTTTTTCATAAAATATAAAAGCCTCCTAAGGATCAACTAAAACCTCGTTTTTTCCTTCTTCATAAGATCACAAGCTAGTTCGATGAATCTATCGTAATTTGTGAACTAGTTAAAATAGAACCAATAAAAGCGGATGAATACAGCTATTTATAAGGGTCTCCGGTAGCAGCGGTAATGATGCAAATAAGATGCAATATCAAACCAGGGATTATTAAAAGAAAGTAACCCAGATAGGTAAAAATCAGCCAGGCTATACCGGTACCCACATCGCCTTTGTACATTTGACCGACTCCCGGAATAAAAAAACTTAGAAGCGCCGCATCACCCGGATTCCATTTGCGATACTGCATTACAGTAGCTTGATTGGGATGGGTGCGTTGTAGGCGTATTGGCGTAAACCGATTCCCCGCAATGCTTTCATTTAATGGCATCCCTTTGGATCACTTCAGCACAATATAGCATCTTTTCGTTTTTCAGTCATTTTGTTACATTCTATATTTTAAATGTGCCAAAAACAGCTAAATAAACCCCCACTTTTTTTTTGGTATTTCCGGTAATTCTTTCAAAAACCTGTTCGATATCGACTTGTATATCAGACGCTCCTTAAAATCATCACTCAAACAGACCGTATATACATACTTTAAAGAAGTTAAAAGTATTTTATAACGAGTGCGGTTTTAGCGTATTCCTGAAAAATAAATCGTTTGCCCTATCTTTAAAAAAAGTTATTCAGGTATGTTTAAACAGGTTATTCTAGTTGGAATTTTAGGAATTGTTTTGGGCTGCAGTTCCCAAAAGCAACTCATTAAAGCTGGTAGTACTCCGCAACTTTTGGCAGATAATTTCAGCTTTACGGAAGGTCCGGCTGCAGATGCAGCGGGCAATGTATATTTTACAGACCAGCCCAATAACCGCATTTACAAATGGGATGCCACAGACGGCAGTATTTCGGTGTTTATGGAAGATGCCGGACGTGCTAACGGACTCTATTTTGATGATGACGGAAATCTTCTGGCAGCAGCAGATAACCAATCTGAAATTTGGAAAATCGCTCCAGATACAAGCGTGCAGGTTCTGCTGACCAACTTTGAAGGAAAGCGCTTTAACGGACCCAATGATCTCTGGATCGCTCCTCATGGCACCATCTATTTTACAGATCCCTATTACCAGCGTGACTACTGGGAGCGTACTCATAAAGACATCGAAGCCGAACGTGTGTATGCCTTAACCCCGGATGGGAATGTGCGTATCGTTGCCGGCGATCTGGTGCAACCCAACGGGATCATTGGTACCCCTGATGGCAAAACCCTGTATATAGCCGATATCGGAGCCGGTAAAACCTACCGCTACACGCGTGATTATGAAGGAAATCTTACAAACAAACAGCTTTTTACGGAACAAGGTTCAGACGGGATGACGCTGGATAGTCAGGGCAACGTGTACCTCACCGGAAAAGGCGTGACCGTTTATGATAAAACCGGTAAAAAGATCAAACACATTAACATCGACAAAGAATGGACAGGCAATGTAACCTTTGGAGGTAAAAAAAGGCGAACTCTTTTTATCACTGCCCAGCAGGACGTTTATACACTGCATATGAATGTAAAAGGGGTTCGTCGATATTAAATTATTAAATACCAAGCTGTTAAACCTGAGGCAGTTTCCAGCCGTTTAAATAATTGGCTGTTACCAAAGCCCCTTACAATGGTTAAATGCTCTCCCCTGTGGGGAAAGAATGGTGGGTAGTTTCCAAGATCTTATAGTCTGTGGGTAACGACTTCTTTCAGCCCATCGTTACTCTATGGTCTGAGTTACGGCAAGTAGTGTGAAATAGGGATGCATCCTTGTCGGCTTGGTAGGTTTTTACTAGGTCTCTAAAATAACTTTTTCCAGAATACCCGTTATTTGCGATGAACCGATGTTAGCAAAAGGATTATTCCAATAATTAATAATGAATATGTTTTCTAAATTCTTCAAGTTTGTTAAATACTACTTTAAATGTTTGATATGATCCATTAAACATACCTTGTTGTATGGGAGTCCAATTACTTTCTTCTTTATTCGCAGAGTCTATAAAATCTTTTAGAGCATTGTTGCCTCTATCGAAATATCTATATTTCCATTGATATTCTCCAAGCGGTGCCCAGTCATTATGATATTTGTCTATTACTAAATGACTGTAATTAAGAGATAATAAATATTCAAAAAGAGCAAAGTTTTGCTCGAAGTCGAAATCATCAAATATTAGATCTTGCAAAAATGGTCTTAATTTCTCTTTGATATAAGAACTCATCGGAGTCCTTTTAGTGCTATTTAATACTTTATTAAAAAACTCTTTCTCAATTAATGTTGAATTAACTTTGCTTATGAAATAAATTTTCTCAGCATCTGGATAGTATAAATCATTTATCTTGATTTGAAATATTTCATTTAATAATTTATAATTTTTTGTTTTAATGGCAGTTATTCCTAATGAATAAAGAATAAATAGGCTAGGTATTAAATTAAAATCAAAAGATTCTTGACGATAACCTCCATTAATCTTTGGAGCAACATTTAATCGTAGTAGTATTTCTTTAAGAAACTTATGATGTATTTCTTTAGACCAATATGTCGCATTTATACATAACGGTATTAATATTTCTAGACTTGAGTGGTACAAATTTAAAACTTCTCTGAACTGTTCTACTTCTAAATGCTGATTTGGCTTAACTGCATTTTGAATTTTATCTCGTACTTTCAAAGATTCGTGTATTAATAAATCACGCAATTCAATTATGTACTCCTCTTTACTTATATATTTCTTTAATCGAGCAACTGCTATATCCGCACTTAATGGATCTTCCCTATCAAATGTTTCAAGAGCTTCAACTTTTTCTAATAATTCCTTGAAAAAATGATCAGCATTTTCTATTTGTATATTGTTACCTTTTCTTAAATCGGCAATTTCCTTTAATTCTGGATTCAGTTGGTGAACAAAACTCCAATAACTACTAAATCTGAAATTATTACATTGCTTTAGACAATTTAATAAGCCAATATCCCATTTTGCAGACCAACCACAAGAAATAATTCCAAAATCATTAAAAATTTTAAGAAGATAATTGTTTAAATCTTCCGGATATTCGTTTAGTTCTTGTTTAGTATTTAAAAATCTTGAATCTAAATAATCACCATTAATTTTAATTATTACAAACTTAGAATGAACAAGCGGCATAGTTCCTTCTATATCGGAAGGATGTCTAATTACCAATGGTTCAATTCCTTCTTCCAACAACGCTTTTTCTATTAAGCGATCAAAATTTGTAGTTACTATTACTCTGAAATAACCTTTCTTGATTAGTTTTGCAATAGATTTATGACCTATTGTAGGTTGGTATAAATCATTATCATTATTTCCTTCAAAATAAGATTTAAGTATATTTAATCTTTCAGTTGGTGTAGCTGCTAATTTTTCTAGAATATTTGAATAATCTGGTTCTTCATTGAATTTATTTCTATACCATTCTTCTGGATCTTGCTCACAATTTTCATTTTCTAGACGAGCAATTTTTTTTATTAAATCGATAACTATGTCCCATCCTGTTGGAATACCTGAATTTCTTGATATTCCTGACCCTAATAAAAGTGCGAAAATACCTCTATTTGAATAAATTGAAAATGCAATGTTGTTTAGATTTATCTTCATATAATCATTTTGCTAACGGTCTCGCTAAGAAACGTAGGGCTCTCGAAGCGATTAACTGTCCACCGAAACCGAAGCTTGTTTAGTGAAAAAACCCTTCTGAAGCCTTATCTGCCTATGTTTACTTAGCCATTGTTGTGATGAGTTATTTTCTGTATTTATCTATCGGAATAATCTCCTTAGCTTTTGTCGCCTCCTTAGAACTTAAATTATCATACTTGATAGCAAGTTTGTCACCGAGTTCAACATATCCCCAACTATTCCATCCATTTTGAAAAGAATCTACATTCAAATAAAACTCATTGTTTTTTTTGTCTTTCGCAAACATATATGATGACATACCATAGTGACCTTGAGGTATTTTATAAACTTCAACTATGTTAAATCCCTCTGAAAGCATTTCGTCAATATGCTCTTCATCAAATTCGATATCAACATTAGGATTGTACCAAGAAACTTTTAAAAGGGGGTTATCGATCCCCTCTACTTCACAATCGTAGATTAATTTTAGAAAATCTTGATTTTCAATAGAGTCAATTCCTTCTTCACTTACAGCTGAAACCATTTCAAAGAAGTGGTTGCTAACGAAAACTAGATATTGATGGATAAATTGTATGGAGTACTGGTCAATATAAGTAATAACACCGCTTAGGTCTCTTAAAATTTTAACTCCTTCTTTGCATGCAATTGCAGGGTAATTTTGTGAATTAAATATTTGTTCAAAAATCTCGAGAATTAATGAATATGCGGATTCACGTGAGCCATCTTGATTATTTTGACCTTCAACTAGCCTTCTGTAAGCCGAGGCACGATATGTACCTAACATTATGCCCCAAGGATGACTAAACCAATTCTCTGTGTAGTCAAGTATTTCTTGATATTTCCCTTGAAATAGAAAGGACAGCAAATAAAGTTTTATTAATGAATAACTGAATTTTTTTGAAGAATGATCAGGTAAATCAAATTTTCTATCAATTAAAATTTGAAAGTCGTTATTAGCCTCCTTGTATTTCCCAGAATTAAAAAGATTTAAACCTCTAGCCTTAATGAATTTTGGATTCTCATTATCAAGCGTTATGGAGCGTTCAATTAATTCCAATTCACTGGTGGAGTCTTTTAAATATCCATAAATTCTGGAAAAATGGTAAATCAATTCCTTATTTGAATTGTGATGAACCACCAAATCAGAGAATCTGTTTTTCAACCGAGATATAACATTTGGATCCTTTTTTCTTTGATTTAAGAACTTATTTAAGTCTATTATTGCGGCTTTAATAGAAGAGTCAGTGGAGTCAAGAACATGGTCGTCATCAAATTCAGTAATTCCAAGTTTCTGGTTTCTTATCTCCTGTTCTTGAATCTTTAGATTTCTAGCTTTAAGGTTTGAAGCGATCTTATTTCTTACTTCAATGTTTCTTGGGTTAGTAAGTAAAAGATCTCTGATGGAATTGCTCAAATCAAACTTATCATTACCAGACTCACTTGAAGTCCGAATAATTAAACTTGTTTTAGAAAGTTCGTTAAGTGATTCGGATATGTCATCTTGTGGATGTTCAAGCACCTCGACTAAATGGTTTCTACTGCTTGTGCCTGAGACATACAATGCTTCTAGAATCTCAATGGAAGTTTCCGTCATTGATTCTATCAAATTTGAATATGAAAAAGCAGCAATTTCTTTCTCGGTTTTAGAGATGGATTGAACTATATCTACACCTTTTACATACAGATCAACGGTCAATCTAATTGCAAGTGGATTGTAATTTGCTTTTTCAGAAATTCTCTCAATATCTGTTTGTTCAATATCGCTAACTCCTCTTTTTCTCAAATAGCTACGGCATAACTGAAACGCATGTCTTTTTACTAATGGCTGAAGTGGAACTGTTGTTGCTGAATCAAGTGAAATTCTGCTTGTTACAATGATTCTCCACTGAAGTGGTAAGCTTTGATTAAAATCTTTGAATTCTTCTTGGCTTCTAATCAATAAAGTTTCAAGATTATCAATACAGATCAATATTTTCTCATTTTCAAGACGATCGCATACATCTTCAAATGTGCACCCATCATCAATGTTATAAATTTCTCTAAGATCAACTAGAATGCTCTCTTTGACTTGATCAATGCCATCAATCGCCTTTATTCTTTCGACTCCTTCTGCAGTTAATTTCTCATTTTTTAACGAACAAAATAGTATGGAATTAATCTTCTGACACCACTTCGGATTTAAACTTATGTCACGAAGAAATTGAAGAATTAAGGCTGTTTTTCCCACTCCACCTGGAGCTACCAATGCAATTAGGTTATTACGAACTTTTCCTAAAGTTGATTCCAAATCTTTGAATTCTTTATCTCTACCTAATAGTCCAGTGATTTCGTGATCAAAAGAAGTTGGCAATGTATTAGGGATTGCCCAAGCAACGTTGTTTATCCAATCCTCAGGTGGAGATGCTAGTTTTCCATCATTGGCAGAGTTAAGAGATTGACGTACTTCGTTTAAACCTAATTGTAAAATAAGGGGATCACTAGCTATTGCAGCAGAACGAAACCAATATACATCTGGAAATGGCCTATTAGGATGGCTTATGGCATTTCTAATGTCAAATATGTTTAAAAGCGAACAAAACTTTTTTAGAGCCTTCATTTTAGGTTCTAAAGAAGATCCTTCGGATGCCTTCATTGCATAAGTAAAAATATCGTCTAAATAACTTGATTCTACTAGTAGTTTTATGTCACTTTCTGGTATGCTGGATTGTCTAGAAGTATCATCTTCTTGATCAGTTGTTGTGTGATTACTAATTGCATCAGAGTTTAAAACGAAACTTCCTAGCGCATTTTCAAGCGCATAAATGATCATTGCGCTTTTTATTCTTAAAATATGGTGTTCTTGCATGTTTTTATTTTAATTCATCACAATGCGTTATATCAAAATGAAATATACAGATTAAAAGCGATAAGTGGCGCGATAGTAGTATATGCTATCTATTTCTCAAGTTACTCCCTTTCACATTCACTTTATTACGGTTTCCCATAAATGCACAAAAAAACCTCAAACTTTTTAAGAATGAGGTCTTTTAATTGGCTTGATTAAGCTTTTATTTTTTCTTTAGCATCTCTTCTAAATAAGTCACTTTATCTTTTTCAGATTGTAGTAACCTCTCATAAAGTTTTTCTTTTTCCTCATAGGCTATAATTAACTTATCTAAAGGATTGAAAGTACAATGAAAATTAGTCAAGGGTCCGTTATTCACACTGTTATCATTAAAGTTATTAATATTGTGAAATATAGATTCTTCAGAAAAATTCTCTATTGCTTCTTTAGTAACTCCTAATACTTTAGCTACTTCCTCGAGTTTTATATCATCTAAAGTTTCACTTTTTTCAATAGAAGAAACACTTTGCTGGCTAATGCCCAGTTCTTCCGCCAGGGTTTCCTGCTTCATGCCGCGAAGCTCTCTTATCCGGGCAATCTTCCGGCCTATATGATTGGGTTTGGTTTCTGTTGTCATAACTTAAAGATATAGATTCTTTCTTAGTAGTTTCTTCTCTTGGTAAAATACAAGTCCATCCTGGTATTTTACAAAGGACTCTGGTTGGTTACCTTTTAGATGCTACTAATTTAACGTAAAATTTTTGCCTGATAAAATCTCTAAGGCTATTCACCTTAAAGCTAATACCTATGAGTCCTGCTCAAGAACCGGTCAAAGATACCACTCCTGTTAATGAATCTATGCTAATCTCTTAAAGTCATTTTATGAAGTACTCTAATGACACTAAACATTTTAATCTTTTAAAGCAGGGCTGTCCATCAGCCTTCGCTGCTATCTATGCTAAATATCATAGGCGTATCTATTGGATAGGCAGGAGTTTGATCAAAGATGGTTTTGTAGTAGAAACCCTCGTACAGGATACCTTTTTAATCCTTTGGGATAAACGCGAGCAAATCGAGTCGCCTAAGCATTTGGTCAATTTCTTGTATACGGTAATTAGTAGCGAATGCAAATGGTATTATGCCCGTCCTAAAAATCAATTTGACCGGGATTTTTACTCTTTAGATAAGTTCCCCAACTATCAGGAATATATGCTGGGCTATGATCCGGCTTTAATAGACGATCATCTTTTAGATCAGCAAAAAAGACAAGAGGACTTTCAGCAGGTGGTCAATATATTACCGCTTCTGGGAACGCAGCGCAAACGCCTGATTGAACTCTGCTTTCAACACGGCTTTAAGTACAAAACGATTTCAGAGCATATGGGCATCAGCATTACAGAAGCCAGTAATACTGTTAAGAAGACGATTGAAGAGATCAAAAATATCATCAATCAAAGATACCTCCTTGAAACCAATAAACCAGCGTTAGCCCAGTCCAAGTCTCAACTTGAACTCACGGAACAGGAAGCCAGTGTACTGGAATTACGCTGTGAAAAGCAATATTCCTTTGCAGCCATTGCCAGCGAGCTTAACCTATCGCAAAAAGAAGTACACCGTGCCTTTACCACAGCCTATAAGTTTTTACAGGACAAACACCGGCAGCAGCAACCCCAATCGGCCTAATATGAAGAAAAACACTATAACCCTGACCCGAAAGATCCAGTTGCTTATTGACCTGCCCACCCCAGAAGAACGCAAAGAAGCCCTGGGTAAGCTCTACCAGTGGCAAAACCGATGCTTTCGGGCAGCCAATATGATCGTTTCCCATCAATATGTGCAGGAGATGATCAAGGAGTTTTTTTACCTCTCTGAGGGGGTCAAATATAAACTGGCTGATGAAAAGAAGGATGAGTTAGGAATCTTGCAGCGCTCGCGCATCAATACCACCTATCGGGTGGTCTGTGACCGTTTCCGCGGGGAAGTCCCCCTGGATATCCTCTCCAGCTTAAATCGTACCCTGGTATCTTCCTTTAATAAAAACAGGACGCAATACTGGAGCGGGGAGCGCTCGCTAAAGAATTTTAGACGCGATATGGCCATTCCCTTTGGCGGGGAGTGTATCTATAAGATTTACCATGCCCCGGAGAAAAAGGCCTTTTGTTTTAACCTGTTTCAGGTTCCTTTTAAAACCTATCTCGGAAAAGACTTTAGTGATAAACGCAGGCTCCTGGAGGAGTTATCCAGAAAAGATCGAAAATTGCGCACCTCCCACATTAAACTTAAAGACGGAAAGATCTTTTGGCTGGCCGTGTTTGAAATTGAAAAGGAAGAGCACCCGTTAAAACCAGAGGTCATCGCCGAGGCTTCCCTTTCCCTGGAATATCCCATTGTGGTAAAGACAGGAAAGTCCAGGCTTACCATTGGCACCAAAGAAGAGTTTCTTTACCGAAGGCTAGCCATACAGGCAGCCCTGAAACGGGCACAGATTGGGGCCACCTATTCCAAATCTGGCAAAGGAACCAAACGAAAAGTAAAAGCAGTGGACAGGCTACGCAAAGCGGAAGGGAATTATGTACACCACCACATTCACCTCTACAGCAAAAGGCTTATTGACTTTTGCATAAAGCAGCAGGCCGGCACACTCCTGCTAGTCAATCAGGAAGACAAGATTGAAATAGCCAAAGAAGAACCCTTTGTCTTACGAAACTGGAGCTATTATGAATTGATGACCAAAATAAAATACAAGGCCGACATAGCAGGCATTGAAGTTATTATAGATTAACCCCCTATGGGGTTGAGGGTGTTTGTACACCCGTAAGGTGAGGTCTAGGACACTCACTAAATGTGAAGAACATATACAACGCGTGAGCTTACTTATTTGAATACCCAAATTTTGGGTCAAAGCTTAAATACCTCTTTTTAAAAAATTCCATGAATTAGAAGTCCTTTCCATCCCAGTCTTCAAATCGCAGGGTGCTTTCCTTATAGTTTTCATTGACTACAATCAAAGGTTTTTCATTTGTTTCTGCCTGCACAAATAAAGATTCTAACATAGCCGTGGTAGGCTTGGTTTGGTTTTTTTCAATGTTTTTAATGATGGCAATGACTGCATCATTTCGTGTTTTGATATAGGCTTTGAGTGTCCTGCCCATATCCCCCAATTCCTCTTTCGGGGAGACTCCGTTATACTCAAAAAAATTCAGCATGGCTTCCATCGTTTCCGAATGGGTCTCAAAGTTTTTCTTAGAAAATTCCTGAAATTTTTGAGCTGTTTTTCTCTTGATCCGGATGCTGATAAAGGGTTCCATAATCCTGCTGTTTTTTAGTGATTTGTCGCAAATAATTACCTGTTTACTGGGGTTTTTAGAGGATTTGTCGCAAATTTCATAAGTCACATAACTTTTACAAAAATCAATTACCTGAAAATAAGGCGTTTAAATATTATAACATCGCAGCGCGTGTTATCCTCTTGCTTCGCCTTTCGTCCGCCAAAAGCGGACATAAAATCGAACCCCTACCTAAAAAGTAAGGGTTCCTTATTCAACACCAAATTGACTTGGAATTTTTAAGAAATTAAATGTTACGCAGTGGTAGAATTCTTAAAAAATGAGGGTGAAATCTACAAAATATTTAATCCTATCGAATTCAAAATCATGGCAGAACAGTACCGAAAAACACCCTCAAAAAAAGCCATTTACTTTTTATATCTGGAGCGTATTCCCTTTTTTGTTTAAAGAAATTCAGGATCTTTCAGGTAGGATTTATATGCTATAAAAACGAATGAACTTTCCGGTTCACTCTCCATTTACTTCCCATAGCGCCATCGCGTTTCCTTTTCGACAGACCGTGATTTAAAATTTAAGTTTGGAAAGAGCTTTTATAAAAAGAGCGACGAATGGAGCCTGGTTATGCAAAGCTCCCAAACTAAATTTTAGTTCTTTAAAGAAAAGCAAACGGCTGTTATGGATAAGTAGTTTAAGGAAAGCTGAAGTTTTGAAAATCTTCAATTTACATTCAAAATTTGAAACCAGCAGGATCAAGCGAACTCAATCCCTTTTTCCGGGATTGTGTTCAAGACTTTTTACATGAACCGCTTTCCCTGCAATGAAGCTTTTCGAGGAATGTAGGGCAATGTGGTGAATTAGTTAAATCTTTAAATTAAAAAATAGCGCTTTTTAAAGTCCTCGCCAATATTCTGATTTAGACTTCCATTATCATCTAATACGTTTATCCAGGCTAAACCACAACTGTGATTTTCGTCCCTTCCAAGTATTGTTTCGAAAGCCATAGGTTTAGTATCCACTTTTTTATTTGAGGGGTATAATAGTATTGCAGTTTTAGCCTGCCAGTACTCATTATAAACATACATCTGCCGCAAGTCATTTGTTGAGGGTTTATTGTTATCGATGATTTTCCACTTAGTATCAACGATCATTAGGGTTTCAGCGCCTTTTCTAATGACAATATCAGGGCGTATGGTTATGCCATTCCAAAAGGTTTTACTGCGCTGTCCCAAAACCTGAACCTCATCATCCCTAAATGCTTTTTTAAGCTGTATTACAATATATTCTTCCCAAAGATTATTCATATCAAACAGCAGTGCAATCATCTTTTCAGTGCCGCTCTTAACGTTTGGTGCAAAATTTAGAATTATCAGGCGTGCTATTTCTAAAGCCGTGGTATAAGGTTGTTCTTTACGCCCTAAAACCAATTTATCAAAGGTAGCTGCTGTAGCTTGTATCGCTTTTACTTCAGGAAAATCTAATTGAATGGACTTACATTTCCCATACAAATAACCTCCACGTATAAACTGCTCAATAATGCTTAATGCCTGATGAAGTATCTGATGGATTAGATGATCTTTATCGTAAATCTGATGCTCTGTATAAAAGCGTTCTTTATGTATTATATTTTGCGAAATTTGCTTGGCAAAAACCAACTTCCCTTTTAAAGTATTTAGATTGCCTTGTTTGCGGTAGTATTTTTTTATCAGTCCTTGATGAATAAGCTTTTGCACTTCATTTAGATACATTTCAAAATAAAGATCTAATAGATGCTTACTCTGTTTAAAGACATAGGCCTGATCTACTTGATTAATTTTTAATTTCTTAGTAACGCGTAGCATTTCTACTAAAGCATCTCTCCAGGCCACTTTATCAGCACTTGATCGGTCTGCCTTAGGTAAAATTTCTATACATAAATCATCTACCTGTAAAACACCTACATACTGCTTGAAGATTATTTTCTTGTGACCAACCGTAAAATATTTATTCCCATGTAGCTCATTAAGCTTTACTAAAGAATCAAAATGCTTTGTTTTAAACTCAACCGTCTTGTATGTTGAGCCTATTTTTAGGTGTTCATACTCAAAAGCTTGTATACATTTATTCTTATGCATTTTCCAAGAGTAGTCCTAATGCATCTATAATTTTGAAATCTTCTTGAAGATGTTTTAGTTCATATCGCTCTAAAATTTCAACATCATTATTTCCGTTATTAAACTTTGCAAAAACAGCTCTATTTTCCAAAGGTACTGATTGCACAAAACCATCTCCTAAAACCAAGCCTATTTTTCTATAATCTCCATAAAAATATTCTTGCAGTAAGGGAATTATATTGTCTTTAAAAACCTGTTTTAAAGCTTCCTCCTTATTTTCTGCATCTATAATTTTTAGAAAATAAGAATGACCTATAGTATGATCACGGTCAAGGAGAGCCTCTATTCTTTTGTTAATAGTTTTTAGAATTTTATCTAACCGAATACCTGAATATTTAAAATTTTTGAAAAGCTTAACTTGCTCATCTTTTTGACCGAGATCTTCGATACTTTTCCATATCGCCTTACGATTATCTATAAAATCCTGATCGACTTTATAGAATTGAAAAAAACATTTTTCTTTATTCTTATATTCAGCATCTTCCCAATCAACATCTTTATATTTCCAAAGTAAATCCCAATATTCATAAGCAGGAGATAGCAAAAAAGGCTTTGGCATAACCTCCTTAAAGGAGAATCTTCTTCTTAAAGCAGTATCTAAAGCTTCCACACTTCGATCTGCGGTGTTCATTGTACCAATAATGTACACATTTTCAGGTACACCAAAAGAATCCCCTGAGTATGGTAAAGTGACTAAAACAGCTTCATCAGCATTTTTACGTTTATCTGGTTCTAACAATGTAATTAATTCCCCAAAAATTGCAGAAATATTTCCTCTGTTAATTTCATCAATGATTAAAACGTAATTTTTTGAAACATTTTCTTTTCCTGCATTAAATTCACTTAGACCATAAGTTTTAACCAAATGTTCAAGGATGCTTTTTACGTAAGATGGATTGTAAAGACCGGATGTAATATCTCTACCCATATATAGCTTTTTGATATATTCAATTGATGCCGGATATAGGGGAGACTCTTTTTCAGAACTTGAAGGGTTTATTCTGAATGTTTTACCACCACTATAGTCAACAGTAAATTTAGAGCCCCTGCTAGTTTTCAACTCCTGAACCCCTTCCTTTTCAATTTTTTCTTGAAACTTTATGATAGCACTGTCAATATTGTTATCATCAATCAGTTCGGCTTGTTCGCAAAGGGATTTAAATAAACCATTTTTTACTGTGTAATTGATGTCAGTACCTGTCACTTCTGGTTTTATGCCTTCAACAAAATCTTCATAACCATAGGATTGATGGAACGTTGTGAAAACTATTTGACCTTCTTTGACTAAATCTTCGTAACGCTGTGTAATTTGTTTACGTTTAGAAATGTTAGATACCTTATTATAACCAAAATAGGGGTCTGCAATTTTTACAGCAAGTTCTTTTGTTGTATATGTTTTCCCTGTTCCTGGGGGGCCATAAAGTATTTGATTTAGAGCTGAAGGCTTTATTTCAGGATTTTTACTTTTATTTCTGCTGTTTTCACTAATAATCTCAACATTAAAGTATGGCTTAAATAATATTTGGTTTGCTTCATCCAGATTTTGTATCTCTTTAAACGTGCTATATCCACTTGGCATCCAACCTTTCTGACCCTTTACCTTTCTAGTATTATCAATTATAGGTAGGGCTATAATATCATATTCTCTATATTTGAACTCATCGTTTCCTATAATGCTGTCAACGTCAGCGGGCAAATCTTTTGGCTCTGAGGTAATCTGTATTAAACCACCAAGTTTATCTTTCCCATATGTTATATAAGCATAGTCTCCAACTTTAGCCTGATTCATCCAGTTTTTCCCCTGATTTCTAGCGGTATAAGCACCCATTACGGCCCATTGTTTTTCTTCAAACCGTTCTATTAATCCTGTTTTATTATAATCCTTAAGAAAAGTACCCATCGATAATTTATAAATTCTTGAATTACCTAAAGAGATGATTTTTTCACCAGTCTTTGTATTGCTCATAAAGTCTTTTATATTTTCATGCTTAAATAGAATATGCTTTAATGCATTATTGGTAGTATTAGGCTCAACCTTCCATTGAGTTATTTTGGCATCTTTAATATTTAAATATTGGAGCTCAAATTGTTTTTTGTGCTCCTGAAGTAACTCTTGATCAATCTCAGACCATTTTTTTACTCTAATTGTCACAAGACTTTGGTATGGCTCATCTTGATAATCATTAGTATGGGCAAAATCATATTTGTCTTTATATCTTTCTTTAAAAGTTTTGCTTACTAAAAAACCTATTATCGCATTGGAGCCATCTTCAATATATGAATAGGCCGTTCTCTTTCCCATTACAATAGAAAGGAGATTATCACTTTCAATGGTCATCTTTACTTTGTAGATCTCAACGTTTAAGTCGGCTAAAACAGAACTACCAAAGTTTATAAAATCGTGAAAGAATTCTTTATACTTAATTTTTTGCTCTATATGCCCTTTAAGTTTAGCACCGTCTGTTTTATTAAATTTTAAATTTTCAAGTATATGAAAACCTAGTTCTTCAAGAAATATATTTGTTGGTATTCCGCCCCCCTTACCTGTTAATTTTATTTCGGGATGATTAAGCTGTATATGGTCATATGCACGAGCATACACCACTTTAGGCGGCATTCTAATATCTTTAAAGACTATGTGATAGCGATCGCTTCTATTTTTATTTTCCCAACTTTCATTTTCTAAAAGAATTGTGTTTATAGTGGATTTCCAGACTTTTATTTCGGCTTTTGTCATCTTTAATTATCTAGGTTTCCCAGCATATTTTATTAATTCAAAAACAGTAATTAAACCAATATGTAATATATTTCCTCTTTAAAGCGTTATCTTTGTTCTCATTAATTAATCAATTTTAGTTGTCTCGCAATATCCTGAGTGTATTTAGCATAAGGTCTTTTCAAAAGTTCTTCAGGCTGACTATAATTACCAATCAATAATCGTTCAACGAAAGATTCATTTGGGAAAATCTGTATAAAGCTTTTATAAAGTATTTTTCGATAAGATTCCGGATTAGAATTAGCCTTAATTATTAATTCTTCTGCTATATCTATATTGGAATCATAAATCTCTTGGATTTTAAACAACTCTTGGTGATTTTTAAGTAGAGTCTCATTGCCTGTTAAGCTTTCGAAAACAATTTTAACTTTATTAATATCCATTTTCACCCAATAATTCAGAATTGACTTATCGTCAATTTTAAATTGAAATTCGTCTTGATTATTAGTAGTTGTGTAAAGCTCAAATAAAGCATCTTTGGTCCCTTTTGCAAGATTACAATTAGCACAAGTTGGGTACAGATTAAAGAAAGATGTACATAGAAAAGGGTATTTAGATTTAGGATAAAAGTGATCTAGTTGAAGTTTTGATTGTACTTTCTTTACATTTTTCTTTTTTCTTCCATAATATTTTAATTCAATTGTTAAAGTATGTTGTGCATTACAGTATACACAGGATTTTATATTCGAAGACAAAAAAAATTTCGGAAATTCTCTTTCGCGCAAGGCTTCGTATCTCATTGCATCTACAATCAGTTTATAAAACTCTGGGCTTCCTTTTTTATGAGACTCTTTCACGATTTGAGAAGGAAGAATTTTATCAAATGATTCCTTAAAAACTAACATCTCTGGAGGTGTTGCATTTAGAATATTAGAGTAATTATTTATTATATGTTCAACATAAGTTTTATGTTTTCTAGAACGTATAGATAATTTTAGTTTTTCTAGATTATCAATAGGTTTTTTAAAACTAGCTTCACGCGTACAGAATAAATCTTTATTAAAATCTTTTACTTTCTGCAATAAAGATTGTGTTAGTTTAATCCTCCTCATTTTCTATCCTTTTCAAAAGGATATTCAGTTCTTTAATTTTAGCTTCTAGAAGTCCTTTATTTATATGAATGAACTTCTTATCGAAAAGATTAGTGAGTCTTTCTTTGATTAAAGGTTCGTCGACTGTTTGTATAATTTTTTGAGCTAAGTTTTTGTCCCATTGTCTTTTGGGAGGTTTATTGTCATCATTAACCTTTTGTTTTGAATCAAAAGTCAAATAAGTAATTAGGTCTGTAATCCATTCTTCTGCAAATTCTCCCATAAAGCCCTCCTCAAGGAAAAAACTGTCAGCTAGCAGATCATGGACGTTTGCTCCAAATGTTTTAACCTTATTATGATTAACGAACGTACTACCATTATTTTCTTTGTCTAAATAAATCACATTGTTCTGGGGGATATCTGACAATGTTAGGGGATCGTGAGTAGTAAAAATAATTTGTGTTTTTATATTACTAACTTCAAAGAAGTTTTTATCAAATATATCTTTAGTTGGATTTAATTTACCAAATAGCACGGGAATTGATTTTGTAATTGCATCAACAAATTTTCTTTTCCAAACAGGATGATATCCTAATTCGGGTTCGTCTAATAGGAGTAAATAATAATTAAAAACGGGATGATTAGAATTATTTATCCCGTCAATTCTGTTATTAATCCTTGCAAAAAAATTAAGTAAGGCTTTTTCACCTGAAGATAAAGGGTAGATTGATCTTATGGACAGCAAATCTAATCTATAAACAAAATTACCAGTCAAACTTAAAACGTTGTTATATAATTCTATTAGATCATAAAAGTCTTTTTCTTCATGCTCTTCGAGTCTGTAAATTAGAGAGTCCCCTTTAGTTTCTAATCTATTTTCTGAAATTATTTTTTTCAGAAAACTGTAAAGATCAAAAAAGGCCTTAAACCTCTCTAAGTATCGTAACATTAATTTAATTGCATCTGAAGACTTGAAGCCTTGCTGGATCCAACTTTTGTGTTGGGCTTCATTTATGATCTTCTTTATTTCATCATAATCGACAATAGACACTCTTCCCAACTTTTCATTAAAATTATCCCTTACTAGACCATAGATGCTTAGCATATACATATCAAAAAAAGCATCAAAACCCTCCTCAAAAGAACCGTAATTCAAAATATTTTGGAAGTCAACATTTGCTTGGAACGGGGTCTGAGGAAATGTAGCATCTAAAATGAAATAAGTAAATAATGTGACTTCAAAATTTTCTATAAAGTTGCTTTCCCCATGGATGTTGTCGTTTTCTGTATTATGTTGATTATCCTTCAGATCCCAAAAACGATCAAACAAACTATTTAATCCTGAACTGTTTATTATATTAATATATCTTTCGAGTATATTACTCTTTATAAATTCTTCTCCAATAAATTCTTTCCATTTACCTTCCTCTAAATCCCTTAGATCTGATTCTATATAAATCTTTAATACATTTACTCTATCTTGATTACCTAAGTTTGCTGTAGCATATACATTCTTGAAATCAAACTTTCTGTGCTGTGAGACTTTTATTTCCAGTTCTTTATATTCAGGGAAATCGGGATACACTGATTTTAAGATATTTTTTAACGGATCATTTAAAAGAATCACATCTTGCAGTAATTGCTTTAGATATAATTGCTTAAGATTTTCTTCACCTGTAGAAACAAGGCCTAATTGTGATAAAGTATTAAGTTGTTCAATATCAACTATAGGTGTGTAGTAATGCTTAACATGACCTAAAGCGTTTGAGGTAATTTCATTAATTTTAAAATCTGAACTAATCTTTTTAGTTTCCAACTCATTATAGTAATAAAAAAAATCTTTCGCTTCGAATAAGTAAAAAAGCTCTTTCTTTTTTTTGTCACCAACAGAATGCAAAGCTCTTAAAATACTCGTTTTCCCTATTCCATTTTTGCCTACCATAGCAGAAATCATTGAAATTTCTTCGCCCCAGAAATTATCAATAAAAAGGGAGTTAGGGGTCTTTTCTATAATGAGCTCATTTTTGTTTTCTATTACTTCGTAAAAAAATTGACCCCCTAAATTTATAGTTTGCCCCTTATGATTATCACCGAATATATATGGCAGCGAGTTTTCAGGAATATATACAGCAGCTAATCTCATTATTATCGTTTATTTAATTCATAGGCCCCATCTTTCACAATAGCCTGATCTATCAAAAGTTTTAAAGACTCCTTAAGTTTGGCTTGTTCTGATTTTGAAATTCTGTTATTACCCCCATGGTTGTAGAGTAGCGTAAGGAGTTTGTAGAATTTAAATAACCTCACTGCGATACCTTTAGCTGTATTAAAATTAGATTCTTGAATTTTCTCAGAAGGAATTAGTAATTCATTTTTATAATCCACATAAAAACCTTGATTTTTCAAATCATTAAATTCCTCTAAATTATAAATTCTACTAAAAGTATTTAGCACGGGAACACTAGTTGCAAGAAGGTTAAGGAAACCATTAATAAATGCGTTCTTAATTAGAGGCTTTTCTTTTCTTTCATACCATATTGAAGAAGCTTCCATTAAGCCAGATCCCATTACAATAAGCTGTGCAACTTCATGACGAACACGATGATCTGAAAAAAACTTTTTTGCTCCTTTTATTTGATACACTTTAAAACCTTCGCTATGTAAACGAACAAGAATGGCTTTAATGGCTTCCTCTGAGCTTAGAATTAATAATGAAGTTGCGGTACTATAGGATTTATTTTTTTCAGCAATTAAAAGAGAGTCTGCCTTTAATTTTTTGGCATTTTGAAATATTGACTTATCTAGACCTTTAGAGGATTGTGTAGAAAGATTTATGAATTGTTGTACTTCCATCAGTATTTTACTTTCTCCTCAGCAACCATCCCCAACTCCTCATCTACTTCATAATAGGCATCCTTTACCGTCACCTGCCCATTCATAAGCATAGGTAACAACCAATCGCGTAAGGCAGCGAGTTTTTGGTTTTGTTTTAGATTAGTTTGAATCTGTGCATGAATTGGTTTTGCTTTATTATAAAATTGCTCCATAATTCCAGAATCAGGAATTGCAACTTGATGGTTTGTAACAAACGATTCAAATAATAAATTTTTTATACCGCTAGTTTTACCTTCCCAACCAAATAAAACTCCTGCGTCATACAATCTATTCCATTCATAAGCAAAATTAAAGAGTGCTCTTTCTTCTTTTAATGTTACTGCTTTACAGAAGTTTGAACAGATTAATGGATTTTCAAAACGTTCTAATGTTTCCTTTGTGATGAAAGCCATTCTACCTGTAGACTGTATTGGACTTCCGCCAGAAATTTCAATTATGAAATCACCTATTTCTAATAACTTATGGCTGTTTTTTTCTAATATGTACCGTGTTGGAGATTTAACTTCTCCTTTTCCATTTAATCCATTTAAATCTGCACCGCGAATGCAAAAGACTTTGTTCACATAATTTCCCTGTTCTGCTTCTTTTCCCCAATCTCCACTTTTATCATTTTTAATCCAAGAGGAAAAGGAATCTACCTCCCATCCCTCAGGAATCTCCCGTTTCAATTCTCTATTAAAAACCATCTTCCCTCCAGAGGCTTTATAAGGTTTACCGGCTAACTCAGGTTTGCCTATTGAAGTAGCGTACTCCTCAGACATTGGAAAATCAAACTGTACAAACCAATAGTCATACAACGTTTTTGCCATCGACTCCAACTCTTGATTGATTTTGTTATTGACTTCTATTTTTGCATCTAAATCAGAAAGGACTTTGGCTATAGATTTTTGAGTTTTTAGTTTAGGTAATCTTAATTGAAATTTCGGAAACTCACTTATAGGAATTCTATTTACCGTTGCTCCAACAATCAAATTACGATTGACAGTTTGCTTCCATTCCGAAGAACCAAAATAATACAAAAGAAACTTTGGACTTACCATTGCTTTATTCAAACGAAGTAAAGCCATTCTTCTACCTAAGCAACACTTTAAATTATCAGGAATTAAGGCATATCTATCCAATGTTGCTTCATAAACAAAAACCAAATCGTCTTTTTTAGGCAATACCCTTTTAGTCCATTTGCCAAAATCTGAATCTGAAATGCGTCTAATTTGTGATAAGTCCAAACTGTTACTCTCGGAAATATTTTTAATTCCTAAAAAAACAGAACCAGAATTAGAAGGTTTCGGCGTAGCATGAGGCCCATCAAATAAATCAAAAATGATATCTTCTACCTTATATTTTATCCAACTTTGCCTATACATTAATTTTCCAATTTTAAGGTCCTATAATTCTTACTAATCTCTATTTCTAAGCCTTTAGATTCAGCAAACAACTCTTCTAAATTACTTTCAAAACGATTCATTTTAGCAATGAACTCTTCTTCAGTTATATCCGTATATTCAATCTTAACTTCAAAATATTGACCTGCACTTAGACTGTAGTTTTTAGCTTTAATTTCTTCATAACTCACTACTACCGAGAAGTCATCTTTTGCTTCTTTTCCATTAAAGACATCTATGATTTGTTGTTCTTCGGCTTCGCTTAAAACGGTTTTTTGATTCCCGTTACTGTCTTTTATTTTACTTCCCAGATTAGAAGCATCTATTAAAACCACCTCTTTGGTATTGGTTTTATCTAAAAACAAAATGCTCACATTAGTTCCGGTAGTGGCAAAAATATTTGAGGGCATACTTACCACACCTGCCAGCATTTTACTTTCCACCAGCTTCATTCTAATCTTTTTATCTATACCAGACTGGGCGGTAATAAAACCGGTAGGCACCACAATGGCTGCTTTCCCTTTTGCTGTAAGGCTGTGCATAATATGCTGTATAAAGAGCAAGTAAATAGCCATCGATTCCTTCTTACTTTTAGGAATATTGGGTATTCCTGCAAAAAAGCGTTCTTTATTAGCCTTACTTTCTAAACTTGCACTGTAGTCACTAAAGTCCAATTTAAAAGGCGGGTTAGACACGATGTAATCAAAGGCTTCCAGCTCGCCACTTTCCTGTTTATGAAAAGGTTTTAAGATGGTATTGCCCTGTACAATGTTCTGTATAGAATGTACCAGATTATTGAGAATAAGATTTAACCGCAATAGGGCAGAAGATTTCTGGGAGATATCCTGAGAATAGATGGTACACTTATCTTCCCCAATGGCGTGTGCCAGATTCATTAAAAGTGTTCCCGAGCCTGCACCGGGATCGTAACAGGTGACGTTGTTTACATTGGCTTCGGTAACCAGA
Source organism: Leeuwenhoekiella sp. A16 (assembly GCF_047946675.1). Classification (GTDB taxonomy): domain Bacteria; phylum Bacteroidota; class Bacteroidia; order Flavobacteriales; family Flavobacteriaceae; genus Leeuwenhoekiella. The sequence continues at coordinate 1,656,501 of NZ_CP172313.1, read as the reverse complement.
CAAGCTGCCATAATTTTAGCCACCGCGTGGGGCGTAAAATACTCCGCATATTTACCGCCGCTATTTGAGTTGTAATCTTTAATTAAGTATTCAAAAATAGTAGCAAAAAAGTCAAACTTTTGGGTAAAGATATGCTCAAAGCTAAAGCCTACTAATTTATTTACCAGCGCTTTGCAAAACGCATCCCTGTTATCGGTAACATACTTACTGATGTTTTCAAACAAGGCGACTTTCTCTCCTCCCTGAGTGAGTACCGAGAAAATAGCACTGTTTGTTTTGGCAATATCTAGAAGGGTTTGATCAAAAATATCTGCAAAGGTATCCTGGTCTTGCTGTTCAAATAAGCGGGATAGTAAATTTTCCGGAGCAATACGAGCCGTGTTTTCACTAATCTGCATCGTCAGTAATTCTAAATTTTCTTCAGAGTACCCCTTAAGAGCTTTATCAAAATCAGTAGCATTTGCTAAGTCTGGTTCCAGTTGTTTTAACTCATAAACATATTTGTCGTTTAAGAATTTATATAAAAAAACCTGTGTAATGATTTTAAATTCGTTTCCGTCATTTCCTAAACCGTAATTGGCACACACGCTTTTAAGATCGTCAATAAGCGCTTTGGTTTGGGATTCAAATTGTAGTGTCGTATTCATTTAATTAATTGTCATTTTTGGTACTAGCGTTTCTGTTTAACACACTAATTACTAAGCGTGTTACTGTTTGCATTTCTTCCGGTTTACTAGAAGCAATAAACAAGGTTAAACTAGCTAATGTATCGTTGCTTATTATGGGTTGTTGTTGCGTATTAAAAAGCATCTTGTTTTGCTGTAAGAATTTGAGAAAACAAGCGGCTGCAATACGTTTATTTCCATCTACAAACGAGTGGTTTTTTACCACAAAATATAAGAGCATTGTTGCTTTTTCTTCAATAGTTGGGTAAAAGTCATCCTGGTCAAAACCTTTTTCAATTTGAGCAATGGAGCTTTGAAAACTTTCATCTTTTTCTTTCCCAAAAACACCTGAATCAAATTCGGTCATCATTTGGTTAATCAGTTCTTGATAGTCTGCTAAACTTGGGTAATCGACATTTTTTATGGTTAAACCTTTGGTATCTAATTGCTCGTGGTCGTAATCATCTAATAAGCGTAAGCCTTTAGTAAAAATAGTTAACCATTCGTTTTCGGCTATTTTTTCTTCAATGGCCCTACTTAGAATTTTAATACCGCTTTTTAAAATATGTACTTCTTGTTCTTTTTGAGCTAAACGCTTTTGGTTAATAGCATAACCTTCAACTAAATAGTCCTTTAGAATACTATTTGCCCATATTCTAAATTGTGTACCTCTTTGTGATTTAACTCTATATCCTACAGATATAATTACATCTAGATTATAATGTTCTACATCTCTAGTTACGTCTCTGTATCCTTCCTTTTGAACTGTCGCATATTTTGCGACAGTTGCTTCTTTACTTAATTCACCTTCTTTAAAAACATTATTTAAATGTTTACCAATAGTCTTAATATCTCTATCAAATAAAGTAGCAAGTTGATTTCTATTTAACCAAACAGTTTCGTTATCAAGCTGAACAGAAACTTCTACCTTAAGGTCTTTAGCCTGGAAGATTTTTATTTGATTTTGCTCTTTCATATAATCATTAAGGTTCAGCTTATACACACATATTGCAACGGTGTCACGATGTTTTGAATTATGCTACGTAACCGTTGTATTCATTCATATATTCTCTTACGATGATGCTGTTTATTCGCTTTACATCTGTAGTTGAAATGTTTACCTGTTGTTCTCGTTTAAATTGGTTCACCACCAGACGCATCACCATTTTTTCTACATAGCTTTCGTTCTCTAGTAATTTGGAGTTCTGCAATAGTTCTTTGTCTATCGCATCTTTTAATCCTTTTAATGCATCAAAGAGTTTGCTTTCACTATCGGTTAAAGGGTCTTTTTCTAGTAGGCGTTTATGAATGCGTGCATACTTGGCATCGTAATCGTATTTCGCTCGTATTAATTGGTTTTCACGCTCCAGCTTTTTTGCTTTATCGTAAATCGCGTTCAGTTCTTTTATGTTGGCTTCCATCTCTTCTTTAGAGACCTCGCTTAGGTTTTTCTTTTTAAATAGGCGTTCCAGTTCTTCTTTTAGCGAAACAAACGCCGGATCTTTTTGATCAAAATTTCCGGCCAGCATTTCACGGGTTCTTCCTAAGGTATTTTTAAGTTCGTCTGCCAGAATCATCTCTTCCTCCTTCACTTTTGTAAAAGCAAAAATGACATCTTCTAAAGCCGTATTTAAAATGTTATCCGTTTCTACATTATTTTCTAATGCAATCCTGGTATTGATCAGGCTGAGTCTGTCATTTGTTAATCGGGAAAGAACGGCAAGTTTCCTAAAATCTAATTTCTCTAACAATTCAAAGTTGCCAGACAGCCGTATCAGGTTGTATAAGTCTTTAGAATTGTTAAGCGCTTTGGCTATTTCACGTATTTCTGTACGGTCATTAATTTCTGAAATTTGCTCCCCAAATATGGTGGCGTTCTCCGTATTATACCTGAAGAGTATATCTTTAATCTCCGCAATCTCTTCCTGAATTTCCTGAGGCTTTTTAAACAGGTCTGAGTAATGCTGCATCTCATCGCCTAACTCTCCTTGCAGTTCGTTAAAGTAATCCTGATTGGTTTTATCAAACTCTTTTTGAATATCTGCAAAATCTACTACATACCCGTATTTATGTGCTTTGTAGGTTCTGTTTACACGGGTAAGCGTTTGTAATAAATTATGCGACTTAATCTTTCGCCCTATATACAGCTTCTTCAAACGCTTAGCATCAAAACCGGTAAGCAGCATATTGTAAACAAATAAGAAATCTAGTTTGCCAACTTTAAAGTCAGATACCCAATCTCTTCGATCCTGTTTAGTTCCTACATCGTGTAAGATTACCTGTGCTTTAGATACTTTAGATTTCTGCCTCTTCTTGTCCCCGTAACCTGAAGGTTCTTCAGCAGCCAAATCGAGCACCGCTTCTGTCTGTTCAGCATACGTATTCTGAAAGATCTCGTACATCATTTTAGCCTGATCTGCAGAATCACAAACAACCATACCGCCTATACTATAGTCATTCATAGAAATTCGCGCTTGCTCCATATCCTTGACGATATAATCAAGCATCGGTTCTACAAATTGAGGCTTGGCAAACAAGTCTCTCTTATTGATGTTGCCTTGTAGCACTTTAATATTCGCCAAAGCTTCCTGTAAAACCAGCTTATAGTTGGTTTCAATCTCCTCCCGAATTAAACGCAAGGTATAACCATCTTTTATAGACAGGTTATAGTAATATTTATGAATGTAATCGCCAAATAAGGTTTTTGAATTGTATTCTGAGCCCAATAAGGGTGTACCTGTCAAACCTATTTTTATGGAATGAATATCAGCCAATTCCAAATTCGCCAAAAAGCTTCCCTTAGGATTGTAACTGCGGTGTACCTCATCTAAAAAGAACACCCGCTGTATACTTAAATTGTAATCGTTGTTTTTGATTACATCAGGATCGTCTTTAAACTTCTGAATGTTCACCACGGTAATTTCCGCTTTCCCCGAACTGTTATGTACAACCTGAGTTGACTTGATATCTTTACTAAAATCGTCTTTAGAATCTATTTTATGCACCACCAGACCACGTGCGGTAAATTCTTTAGCCGCCTGAGTTAAAAGGTCCAGACGATCTACAATAAAGTAAAACTTAGGGATGATATTCTTCTTGCGGTAATAATGTGTAAGATGCTTTACATTAAAAAAGGCTAAAGCCGTTTTACCGGAACCCTGGGTATGCCAGATAATTCCTTTTTTAATTCCCATCTCTAATTTAGCTTCAATAGCCCTGGTTGCAAAAAGCTGTGGATAGCGCATCACGTGCTTTTCTAAACCCTTTTCTTCCTCCACATACGCAAAGGCATACCTCAATATAAACTTCAAACGATCCCTTTGAAAAAGGGATGTTGCTATTTGGTTTGTTGGCGTGGTTGCTATCTTATTGGACTTAAACTCACTATTCGTTTTTATGCTTAAAAGATTGGTGTCTTTAAGTACCGAATTTTCGTCTGCTTCTGAAATGGATTTAAGCAGAGTTTCTAAATCAAATGTATCTTCTTCTCTAAAGAAATTAAATATCGGTCTGCTATAATTCGTGGTGCTGTAAAATGCCCCTTCTAACATTTGCGTGTCTTCATCGCTGTATTTCATGTTGTTAGAAAAAACCATCAACTGTGTGATGTTAATAAACTTCCTGAATTTCTTATTCTTAAAGCGCATTTCCATACGGCGATGCTCTGCTAAGATCCCTTCCCGATTGTTTGGCTTTTTAACCTCTATAAAAACCAAAGGCATGCCATTAATTAAAAGGGTAATGTCTGGTCTAAAGGTTTCCTCATCTTTTTGAAAGGGTAATTCCGTCACCACGTGAAAAGAATTGGCATCAAAGTTTTCGAAATCTATAAGCTTAACCCCAGACTGATCTAGAAGCTTATTGTAAAACGCGCGACCTAAGTCTTCATTCTCCAGACTAAGCGATACTTCATCATACACCTGTTTGATTTCTACTTCCGACAATCCGGGATTCAGATGAGCAATCTGTCCGTCAAAAATAGCTGTAAAAATATTGGTGTTTTTGTCCCAAATACTATTCTTCGAGGAAAGATAGGTATACCCTAATTTCATAAGGTGCAGTATGGAAGGTATTTTAACCCTTGAATCCTCGTTAAAAATCATAGAAATCGTGTAGAAATTGAAAGATAGGCTTCTTTCACCTAAGCTCAAATATATTGTTTAAGAAAATGTTAATATTGAGGATTTCCATAAAGCTGAATTAAAAATGGAAATACCCTTTGATAGTGTATAAAATGAACCTACGACAATAAAGTATTCATTCTAATACAATTCGTTCGATTTAAAGTATGTTAAAAAAGTTGATTTGCAGTACAAATTAAAAGGCTTCAAAAATAAAACTCTGAAACACTTATTAACGCTGGTGGACAAGATGGGATTCGCAACAATGACTGACTGCAGTATTCACTTTAAAGCAGCTTATATTGAGTCCACATATTATCAGGGTAAGAATTTCATAGTTAATTAATCTTTCCAAATTATACTATGTCTGGATATTAGATATAATTCTTAATCAAAATTCCTCGAATTTTTAAATACAATTTAATTAAATATCCTATTAGAACAAATCGCATTAATTTGTAATCGATTGGGCTTAAATGAGTTAAATTTTTATTAAAATTGAAGATAGTTGCAAATCACTTGCAAATAGAAAAGGCTTTAGAGGTGTAAAACCTTCTAAAGCCTTGTATTTACTGGTGGTCCCACCTGGGCTCGAACCAGGGACCACCTGATTATGAGTCAGGTGCTCTAACCAACTGAGCTATAGGACCGGCTTTAACTTAGAGTTAAAGAGGGCGCAAATTTACATTAATGTTTCATTTACACCAAAACTTTTTTCATTATTTCATATCCTGGCACAGTTCGATAAGTACTCCGCCGGCTGATTTTGGGTGTAAAAAGGCTACTAATTTATTGTCTGCACCGGGTTTTGGCGTTTCATTTATAAAAACAAATCCTTCAGCTTTCAATCTTTCGATTTCAGCATAAATATCTGATACACCATAAGCTATGTGGTGAATACCTTCTCCCTTTTTGCTTAAAAATTTCGCAATAGCGCTATTTTCATCTGTAGATTCTAAGAGTTCGATCTTACTGTCACCAACGTTAAAAAAAGAGGTTTTTACATTTTCAGAAGCTACTTCTTCTATTTTATAATGTGCTACTCCCAGCAGTTTACGGTACAGTTCGTTAGAAGCTTCCAGATCTTTAACGGCTATACCTATATGTTCTATTTTCTGCATTTGCTAAATGAATAAATGACTCCCATTAATTCTTAAAAACGCAAAGGTAGCACTATTATAAAAAGTGTATTTTTGCATCATGGAAACAAACCGACAGAAAAAAGTGGCTGGTGTCCTGCAACGCGATCTTGTAGATGTGCTGCAAAAGGCGCTACAGCAGGCAGGTGTGAAGGATATGATCATATCGGTAAGTAAAGTGGCTGTGACTACAGATCTGTCACAGGCCAAGGTTTATACAAGCATCTTCCCACATAATAAAGCAGACGAAGTTTTAAAAGAATTGAATACCGTTAAGCCTTTTATTAAACATGAGGTTGCACAGCGCACGCGCCACCAATTGCGCAGAATGCCAGAGCTACATTTCTTTAGCGATGATTCTCTTGAGTATATTGACGCTATAGACAAATCTCTTAAAGGCGGCGAAGACCCAATAGAAAATCCTGATCTGTTGCCTAAGCGTAAAAAATCATAACAACGCGTTATGAAGTTCTCATTATTTGTTGCTAAACGTTACCTGTTTACACGAAGCAGCAATAATGCGATCAATATTATCACTATAATTTCGGCATTGAGCATCATTGTAGGCTCTGCTGCGCTTTTTATTGTGCTTTCGGGTTTTGCGGGTTTAAAAGATTTTAGTCTTTCGTTCTCGTCAGTTTTTGACCCGGATATCAAGGTTTTACCTGCTTCAGGGAAGGTTTTAAATTTCACTGCCGAAGAAGAAAACAACCTTAAAAATTTACAGGAAGTCGCTTTTTATTCTAAAATTATTGAAGAGCGCGCCTTTCTGGAGTATAAGGGAAAAAACCACATCGCTTACATAAAAGGCGTTGATGAAAATTACCCGAAAGTAAATCCTGTAGACAGCACCTTATTTTACGGCAATTGGCTTACGCAGGACGAACCGGTGGCTGTGATTGGTTTCGGAATTTCAAGATTGCTTTCCCTTGGCGCAAATAATTATGCAGACTTGTTGCGTGTCATGGTCCCCAAACCCGGAACAGGGCAAATAACAGATCCTTCTCAGGCTTTTAATAGTTCGCAGTTAGTGGTTTCAGATTTGTTTCAGGTGAATGAAGATCTTGATGAAAAGTATGTTTTTACAAACATCAATTTTACTCGCCAGTTGCTTAATTACACAGACGACGAAATAAGTTCTATTGAAATAAAACTGACTCCCGGCGCCGATTTTGATGCTGCAAAGGCCGATATTTTACAGGTTTTAGGCGATAATGTACAGGTAAAAACGCGCATTCAGCTTAATGATAAGCTTTATAAAATGCTAAATACTGAAAATCTTGCGGTATACCTCATCTTTACGCTAGTGCTTATCATCGCTCTTTTCAACCTGGTGGGGAGCATTATCATGATCATTCTTGACAAAAGAGAAAATATAAAAACGCTGCACAGTCTGGGTGCTACTTTTAAAGAAATCAAGCAGGTTTTCTTTTTACAGGGCGCGATGATGACAGTTTTTGGCGGACTTTTGGGAATCGCCCTTGGAGTTCTGGTTGTCGCCGCCCAGCTTCAGTTTAACCTGGTAATGATCACGCCTACGCTGCCCTACCCTATGCAATTCACAATTTTAAATTTCGTTTCGGTATTTGCTACGATCTCTATTTTAGGAATCTTAGCTTCTCTGGCTGCATCAAGTCGGGTGCAGGAAAAAATGCTGGAATAGTTTATTTCGCTTTAAGCGAAAACGAAATCTGCAAACTTCTCTTCTACTTCATCAAAAGCTGCAAAAACATCTGCAGAATCATCACTTGTAACCATTTTAGTCCTGAATTCTTTGAAATGAGGAATCCCTCTAAAGTAGTTAGTATAGTGCCTGCGGGTTTCAAAAACGCCCAGCTTCTCCCCTTTCCAGTCAATCGCCATTTGTAAATGTCTGCGTGCAGCCTCTATACGTTCCTGCATATTAGGAGCAGGAAGATGCTCACCCGTTTCAAAATAGTGCTTCACCTCACGAAAAAACCAGGGATAACCTATGCTCGCCCGACCTATCATGGCTCCATCGAGACCATATTCATCACGCATTTTTACGGCTTTTTCCGGAGTGTCAACATCGCCATTCCCAAAAACAGGAATGTGCATACGCTGGTTGTTCTTAACTTCTGCAATTGGCGCCCAGTTGGCGTCGCCTTTGTACATCTGCGCACGTGTACGCCCGTGAATAGAAATCGCTTTGCAACCCGCATCCTGCAAGCGCTCTGCAACCTCAACAATCTTTATAGAATTCTCATCCCAGCCCAGGCGGGTTTTTACAGTGACGGGTAGGTTTGTATGTTTCACCATAGCTTCGGTAAGTGAAACCATAAGATCAATGTCTTTAAGAATTCCGGCTCCGGCTCCTTTAGAAACTACTTTTTTTACCGGACAGCCAAAGTTGATGTCAATAATATCTGGTCCTGATGCTTCTACGATCTCTACACTGCGTAGCATAGATTCTAGATTTGCACCAAATATCTGAATGCCCACAGGACGCTCTTTCTCGTAAATATCGAGCTTCATTACGCTTTTTGCAGCATCGCGTATAAGACCTTCGCTCGAAATGAATTCAGTATACACCACATCTGCTCCCTGCTCTTTGCACAAAGCACGGAATGGTGGATCACTCACATCTTCCATAGGTGCTAACAGCAATGGAAACTCCCCTACATCTATATTACCAATTTTTGCCAAAGTCTAATTTTTGTGCAAAATAAGAAATGTTCTGCTTTATCTGTTAGTATAATCATGAACCTGTAGAACAACTAAGACTCTACTTGGCTGAATTTCATTAAATAATAAAGAATTAAACCGCATCTATGCATCAAAATTATCCAGTTGAATGCAGTACTGTGGCATTCTTAAAACTGTATGTGTGACATTCAATTTTGAAAGCTCAAAAAAGGAAGTGTATATTTAACTATATTAAGGTCTTTTTAAAACTCCCACAGCATGGAATTAAGTTACCTGGATTACTCTATCATCATAGGTTTTTTTGCAATTGTTCTCGCCATTGGTCTTATTGTTTCTCGTAAATCTGGAAAAGACACTTCAGAATATTTTTTATCTGGGCGTAGTATGCCGTGGTGGCTGTTAGGATTTTCTATGGTGGCGACCACTTTTTCTACAGACACGCCCAACCTAGTGACAGATATAGTACGTAACAACGGAGTTTCAGGTAACTGGGTGTGGTGGGCTTTCCTGCTAACCGGTTTACTAACTGTATTTGTTTATGCAAAGCTATGGCGTAAATCTAACGTTACTACAGACATGGAGTTTTATGCTTTGCGCTACGGCGGTAAGCCCGCAGCTTTTTTAAGAGGTTTTCGTTCAGTCTATTTAGGTATTGTTTTTAATATTCTGGCGATGTCTGGTGTGACGCTGGCGGCTATAAAAATAGGCCAGATCATGCTGGGGCTATCTCCTATTCAAACTGTAGGTATTGCGGGCACCGTTACCGTTTTGTTTAGTGCAATTGGCGGTTTTAGAGGGGTTGTTTATACAGATTTTGTTTTGTTTTTTGTAGCTATCGTAGGATCTGTTAGTGCTGCGTATTATCTGGTAAATTTGCCGGAAGTGGGTGGTGTTGCTGCGATTCTTACAAATGACAATGTTGTCGATAAATTGTCATTATTACCCGATTTTGACAACACAGAGGCGGTTATTGGAATATTGATTATACCTCTTACTGTACAGTGGTGGAGCTCCTGGTATCCCGGTGCAGAACCAGGCGGCGGCGGTTATATCGCGCAACGCATGCTGGCGGCAAAAAATGAAAATCACGCAATAGGTGCTACATTCTTTTTTAATATTATGCATTACGCACTAAGACCATGGCCATGGATCCTGGTTGCTCTTGCTTCTCTTGTGGTCTACCCCGATCTGGCAAGTATACATACTGCTTTTCCTAATGTAGAAGAAAGTAAACTGGGTCACGATCTGGCTTATTCTGCAATGCTTACAAAACTCCCCAGCGGACTTCTGGGTCTTGTTTTAGCTTCGTTAGGAGCAGCATATATGTCTACTATTTCGACTCATTTAAATTGGGGATCTTCATATATCGTAAATGACTTTTACAAACAGCAAATAAATAAAAATGCGTCAGAGCGTGAGCTGGTAAATATTGGCCGTATTTCTACAGTTATATTAATGGTTTTTAGCGCTATACTTGCTCTTTTTCTTACTAATGCCATGCAGTTATTTAGTATTATACTTATGTTTGGCGCCGGTACCGGACTCATATTTATTCTGCGCTGGTTCTGGTGGCGTATTAACGCTTGGAGCGAAATTGCAGCTATGTTCTCTTCAGGTATTGTTTCAATTTTATTCTTGGTTTTTGATGCTGAATTATTCTCTGGTCCGGAAGCTATTTTGCCTTCATGGAGTACTTTTCCTTTAGTTGTACTGATCACAACTATAATTTGGTTATTAGTAACTTATTTAACTCCGCCAGAAGAAAATAAAGTGCTTTACAGCTTTTATAAACAAACTCAACCAGGTGGTCCCGGCTGGAAAAGAATAATTACTGAAGCGCAAAGAGATGATGTACTTATTGTAGATAAGAAAGAAAAATGGACCGTGCCTGCGGGGATTTTGGCAATGGTTCTGGGTTGCCTGCTTGTTTATGGGTGTCTTTTTGCAACAGGAAACTGGATCTACGGTAATTACGCATTAGCAATAGCGCTCACAGTCATGGTCGCGATTTGTGCATTTTTACTTATTCGAGTGTGGAACAGTATGAAAAGTGATATTTTATAAAAAATCAGGCTTCAATTAAGGCTGGGGCAAAAACTCCTTTTTCTTAATTCTATCTCTTTCTTCGGCATCTGTAGATCTTTCATTATCTGAAAGTTTGAAGTTTCCGAAATTGTATTTTATTCCGAAGCGTACAAAGCGGTTTTCAGATTTTGCAAAAAACCCATTATCCTGATTAAGGTATTGAGATGAAAGCGGAAGGTTAAGAGTGTTTAAAATATCCTCTACACTAGCCGTTGTTACCAACCTGTCGCTGAAAAAAGTTTTTCTTAAACCAAACGAAATGGATGCCTGTGGTCTATCCCAGGTATAAGAACCTGATACATTGTTTGAAAGAAAATACCCAGTTATATCCCCGCTAAATGTACCGTCATTGCTTAATGTAAAGTAATTCCCCAGTACAGAGTAATTTGCATACACATCATTCTTAACTAACAAATTCTCGCTTTCGATTGCAGGAAATATCACTTTTGAATAGAAAAATGATGTTACAAAATTTAAATACCACCAGTTTGTAACTGAAGAACCATACAGAAAATCAACACCATACTCTTCTGTATAATCTACATTGAGATCGAGTGAACGTTTATATCTACCTTCATTATTTTGAAAACCTAATGACTGCAGACTATTATTTACATGTTGATAATAGATCGAGAAATTATAATCCTGTTTTAAGATATAATCAAACGAGATCTTATTTTCAATTCCTGGTCTTAGATCAGGGTTACCAGCCTGAAAGTTATTTTCGTTTAAATAATACCTATATGGATTTAAGCTGGCAAAGTCAGGCCTAATTATTCTTCTATTGTAATTAAGAACAAAAGTGTTGTTCTCATTGGGGCTGTGCATGAAATATGCCGAGGGAAAAAGCTCTGTATATTCTTGTGTATTTACTTCGCCAAGCAAAAATGAATTGCCCTGAATATCGGTATATTCTACTCTTAAACCTGCTTTTAGGCTCCATTTTTCCCAATCTTTACTGTAGCTGGTATATGCTGCATAAATGTTTTCTGAATACCTGAAGTTGTCTGAAATATTCTCGTTATAGCTAGCAATATCGCCAGGTGAATTGTAGAAATCGTAATTACTTTTAGAATCTGAAGTTGTAAATTTTAATCCACCTTCTAAAGTTGAGCTTGCTCCTTGTTTTAGAATATCAAGCTGGCCGGTAAAAATATCATTGATCTGGTTTGCTTCAGTTGCAAAATCTGTACGTCTTAAAAGTGCTCCTTCTGGATCTAAATAATCTGTTGCGACCCTTTGATCTTGGTCATCGTCGTATCTAATGTAATTTGTAGTGACAGAAAACTCACTTCCGTTTTCATCTAAAACTGATTTATACGTAGCGTTTAAAAGAATATTTTTTCGGTCATCTTTTAACCGGCTATCTGTAATGAAAGAAGAATCCAGTTGATTTTGTGCATTTGAAATTTCTGTATTTACCGCAATATCAGAATCTTGTTTTGGCGTAAGCAGAATATTAGAAGAAAAGCTTAAAGAATTTTTATCATTGAGTGTGAAATCAAAAATAGTATTGAAATTATGTGATGATGTGCGCGTGGTTTTATCAAAATTACTGCGCCATCTTGAATCAACATTTTCCTGAGTGTCAAAAAAATTTATATAACTATCATCTTCTTTAAAGTCAGAGCGGGTATTGTACGTGTAATTTGCAAAAATATCTACCCCTTTTGTCTTATAGTAATGAGTTGTTCCTAATGCGTATTTAGGCAATATTGCAATCGTATTTGAGGCATTTACACTGCCTTTATAACCTATTGATGGATTTCGCGAAGTTGTAATATTTAAAATAGCGCCACCCTGGGCATCATATTTAGCCGGCGGATTTGTTATAATCTCAATAGCTTTTACATTCTCACCAGAAAAACCTTCTAATAAGTTACGCAATTCTGTTGCAGAAAGATATACCCTCCTGTCGTTAATATAAACAGTAGCAGGCGTATTCTTAATCATTAAGTTATCCTGCTGCACGATCACACCGGGTGTCTTTCTTAATATATCATAGGTGCTTCCCGATGAAACAACACTGTTTTCTACGTTATAAACTAAGCGATCTATCTTGCGCTGTATTGTGGGTCTTTTTGCCACAACAGTGACCTCATCAAGAAATTCACCTTCTTCCTCAAGCACTATAACGGGAATCCTAAAATCCTGATTCACTTCAAATACCTGCGAGTAATTATCTTTAAAACCTACAAAACTTGATCTTATTAAGTAGGACCCATTTTCTACAGATTCAATTACAAAAGAGCCATCGTCTTCAGAAACCGATCCTTTTACAAATGTAGAATCTGCCGCATGAAGCAGCAGAATATTTGTAAAAGCCACGGGTTTTTTTTCCGCGTCAATAACTTTTCCGGTTAGCGTGTAATTTTGAGCCTGTGTACTAAACGCACCAAGTATAATGAGATAAAATATATATTTCACAAGTAGAATTTGGAAGGTTAAAATTACGTTAAAAAGATGTGGTAATGTTATTATAAATAATCAAATTATAAAGCTAAAAGCAAATTTATGAGCTAAATACGCATATAATTCGCAAGCGTTGACGCAATATAATTTAAAACTATATTCTAAATAGATGTGCTTACCTATATAATTGCGATTTATAAATAATACAAATTAGCTCATCATATATTATGAAACTTCTATTTTATTCCGGCGATTTTTAGCATTTCGCAACCGATAATTGCCTAAAAAAAGGAGGTTTTTAGGAAGTGGTGTATAATTTTAACCACGTGCCCTACTCCCACTTTACTGCGCTTTTTATTTTGTTTAGATATTGGTTTTTCTAAACCGTATATTTGCAGGCTAAAGCGGTCGTTACAGACGCAATACGAAGAAAGCACATGAAGAACATTCGCAATTTTTGCATTATAGCCCATATTGACCATGGTAAAAGTACACTGGCAGACAGATTACTTGATTCTACAGGATCTGTTACAGCTCGAGAAAAGCAAAACCAGCTACTTGATAATATGGATCTGGAGCGTGAGCGCGGTATTACCATCAAGTCTCACGCTATACAAATGGACTATACCTATAAGGGAGAAAAATATATTTTAAACCTTATTGATACTCCGGGACACGTAGATTTCTCTTATGAAGTTTCGCGAAGTATAGCAGCTTGCGAGGGCGCTTTGTTAATTGTAGATGCGGCGCAAAGTATACAGGCGCAAACAATATCAAATCTATATTTAGCTTTAGAGAACGATCTTGAAATCATACCGGTACTTAATAAAGTAGATCTTCCCAGTGCAAATCCAGAAGAAGTAACAGATGATATTGTTGATCTTTTAGGTTGTGATGCTTCTGATGTAATTCCTGCCAGTGCAAAAACAGGGTTAGGTATAGACGAAATACTTTCTGCCATAATAGAACGTATTCCCGCACCTAAAGGTAATCCTGACGAGCCATTGCAGGCATTGATTTTTGATTCGGTTTACAATCCTTTTAGAGGTGTTGAAACCTATTTTAGAGTTATAAACGGAAGTATCAAAAAAGGGCAACAAATCAAGTTTATCGCTACTGATAAATCATATTATGCAGATGAAGTAGGGACGTTAAAACTTGTACAGGTTCCTAAAAAAGAAATTATGACAGGTGATGTAGGTTATCTAATCACCGGTATTAAAGAGGCGCGTGAGGTTAAAGTAGGAGATACGATCACAGACACCAAAAACCCGACTAAGAATGCTATTTCTGGATTTGAAGATGTAAAACCTATGGTTTTTGCGGGTATTTACCCCGTAGATACTGAAGATTATGAAGACTTGCGGTCATCTATGGAGAAGCTTCAGCTTAATGATGCCTCTTTAGTGTTTGTACCTGAAAGTTCTGCGGCCCTTGGTTTTGGTTTTAGATGTGGATTTTTAGGAATGCTGCATCTGGAAATCATACAAGAGCGCTTAGAGCGTGAGTTTGATATGACTGTTATTACAACCGTTCCTAACGTATCTTATCAAGCCTATACAACCAAAGATCGTGAAACGCCAATTTTAGTAAACAACCCTTCAGATCTGCCAGATCCTTCAGGTCTGGATCGTGTAGAAGAGCCGTATATAAAAGCCTCTATCATTACAAAATCAGATTTTGTAGGTCCTGTAATGTCTTTGTGTATAGAAAAGCGCGGTGAGATCACAAATCAAACCTATCTTACTACAGAGCGTGTAGAGTTGACTTTTGACATGCCGCTCGCAGAAATTGTTTTTGACTTTTATGATCGTTTAAAAACAGTATCAAAAGGGTACGCTTCTTTTGATTATTCGCCTCTTGGTATGCGTCAATCGCATTTAGTAAAAGTAGACGTGCTCTTAAACGGAAATATTGTAGATGCTCTTTCTGCTTTGCTTCACAGAGATAACGCTTATGACATAGGTAAAAAAATCTGTGAGAAACTGAAAGAATTAATCCCACGCCAGCAGTTTGATATACCAATACAGGCAGCAATTGGGGCAAAAATCATCTCGAGAGAAACAGTAAAAGCCCTGCGTAAAGATGTAACTGCAAAATGTTACGGTGGTGATATTTCGCGTAAGCGAAAGCTCCTGGAAAAACAGAAAAAAGGTAAAAAACGTATGCGCCAGGTAGGAAATGTAGAAATACCACAAGAAGCTTTTATGGCTGTTTTAAAGCTGAATGATTAATGAAACGCATTCAGCTTATTGGTCTTGCTTTAATTGTACTTGCGGGAGCAAGCTCTCAATTTCTAGATATTAATGGTAAGTCATGGGTCATCTGGATACCAGCAGTTGCTGCTGTTGTCGGGATGATCTTAATACTTGTTGACTGGATAAAGTCTGAAAAAGAATAGTTTTAATCAACAATTAGATCTTCATCATCCTCTTCTGGTTCTTCAATTTCTTCTATATCTATGGGTTTTCCCAAATAAACAAGCTTACACCCTTCAAAATTTTCCATCTCAAGATCTTCGCTTTTAGACTTTAAAATTTCTAGATCACCCTCTGCGTTTTTTAGGAAGATTGGGACGATATTTTCATCTTTTCGGGTGATTTCTATCAAGCGTTCATAACCTTGTCTGCTATCAACATCTATTTCCTGAATTGTAGGATATCTCCTGGCTACTTCAGTTAGCGTAATAAAATCGTCTGTAGGTGAGAAAAGACCTTCTTTAGGACTCGCTAATGGATCTTTCATCTCATCTGGAGTAATCAATCTAAAAGAACCGTTTTCACCAAAAATGTCTTTAAATCTATTTATCGCATATTGATTAATATCCCCATTTCCGGTTAAAGCCATCAAATAACCCACATCGTTTAGCTCAATATTATTCATCAAACTATCTGAATAAATACTGTCTTCTATAGCTTCTAGACCGCGCTCTTTGGCGTGTGTAATGTTTGTGCTGTTGCTATCTACTAAAACCACGTGACGGTTATTTTTTTGCAAATATTCGCCTATAATACGGCTCGCTTTTGAAGCTCCTATAATTACAATACCTTCAGAATTAGTAAGAAATACACCAATAATTTTAGCAAAAAGTCGTGCTGTGGTAGCGTTTAACAGAACGGTTCCTAAAACGATCATAAAAACAAGAGGTGTGATATATTCAGCGTCCTGTACGCCTTCACTTGCTAGTTTTAAACCAAATAATGAAGCAATACCAGCAGCAACAATACCCCTGGGACCTACCCAACTTACAAACAGTTTCTCATTAAATTTTAATCCTGATCCTTTTGCACTTATAAAAACACCTATAGGTCTTAATACAAAAACTACAATTAGAAAAAGGGATGCTGCATTCCAGTTATACACTAAATAAAGATCTTCCATGCTGATGTTTGCAGCAAGCAGTATAAAGAGAATAGAAATCAACAAAACGCTTAAAGACTCTTTAAAATAGAGCAGTTCTTTAATGTTAGGTAACTTCATATTTCCCATCACCATACCCATTACAACTACAGAAAGTAATCCGCTTTCATGAGCAAAAAGGTCTGAAAGCACAAAAACGCCCAGCACTGTGGCAAGCGTAAATACATTAAGAAGATAATGCGGTATAACATTTCGCTTTATAGCGAAAGCAAGGGCATGCGCAAATGTAAAACCAAATGTAAAACCAAACAGTACAATTTTACCGAACTCCTCAAGTGCCGTTAAGGTAAACTCACTGCCTGCGCCTACGTTTATAAACTCAAATACCAATACTGCAACTAAAGCCCCAATAGGGTCAATAAGAATTCCTTCCCATTTGAGTAGTGCAGAAATATCCTTTTTTAAAGGAATGTTTCTCAATATGGGAGTGATAACAGTAGGTCCTGTAACTATAATTAATGCGGCGAATAAAAACGCAATTCTAAGATCGAGATCAAAGATGTAATACGCAGCTGTTCCCGCGCCAAAAAAGGTTACCAGTGAGCCTATAATTATAAGCTTGGTAATTATGGGACCTATATTTCTTACTTCGCTGAACCTTAACGTTAGGCCTCCCTCAAAAAGAATGATACCTATGGCAAGTGAAACAAAATTAAAAAGACGCTCCCCGGGAAAAATACCTACCTCACCATTCCATATAGGTTCTATCCATTTTGACCCATCATAAGTAAATAGAGTTGATATGGGTCCTACAAATAAGCCGATAAGAATAAGTGGAAGAATAGCAGGAATTTTAAACTTCCAGGCCACCCATTGTGCCAAAATTCCTAATATAATAATTCCTCCTAGTTCTAACATTCATCAAAATTTGCGCTAGTATACGTTTTTTATTAATGACCTTAAAATACGTATTTTCCAATTCTTTGTTAAATATAGCTTAATAGGACCGTTAAAAAATCAGTTTTGAATGCCTTTTAGTATTTTGCACCGTTTTGTTTTACCCTTATGAAGATTTATTCTGTAGAAGCAGGAAATTTTAAGTTAGACGGCGGCGCTATGTTTGGCGTAGTTCCTAAATCATTATGGTCTAAGACCAATCCTGCAGATGCTAATAATATGATAGATATCGCTGCAAGATGCATGTTGATAGAAGACGGTGAGAGGCTCATCCTTATTGATACGGGTATGGGTAGCAAGCAAAATGAAAAATTCTTTAGTTACTACTACCGCTGGGGCGGTTTTACTCTTGAGGACTCCTTAAAATCTAAAGGCTTTCATCCCGATGATATCACAGATGTTTTTCTTACTCATTTACATTTTGATCATTGTGGCGGTTGTATAGAATGGGATAAGGATCATAAAACTCTAAAGCCTGTTTTTAAAAATGCAACGTACTGGAGCAATGAAGATCACTGGCTTTGGGCTACAAAACCCAATGCCAGAGAAAAGGCTTCATTTTTAAAAGAAAATATTCTTCCTATTGAGGAAAGCGGGCAATTAAAGTTTATTAATAGAGGTGAAAGTAACTTCGTTGAAAGTAAAGAAATGAACTTCGGCATCTTATTTGTTGACGGTCATACAGATAAACAAATGATTCCGCATATTTCTTACAATAACAAAACCATAGTTTTTACAGCAGATCTTTTACCTACAGCAGGTCATTTACCATTGCCTTATGTTATGGGTTTTGATACACGCCCATTATTGACCTTAAATGAAAAAGAGCAATTTTTAAATGTGGCAGCAGAGCGAGAATATTACTTTTGGCTGGAACATGATGCACATAATCCGATAATTACGGTACAGCAAACTGAAAAAGGAGTAAGATTAAAAGAAAAATTTAAATTAGACGACATAATTAATTAATTGAATATGAGAAAAATGATGTTTGCGGCGTTCTCTGCCGCAGTGATTTTAACTTCCTGTGATACAACGGCTCCGCTCGTTTCTATACCGGTAGAAAATGTAGATTCTATTCCCCTTAAAGTAAGCAACCTTACAGATGAACAAGAAAAAGATTGGGGCGCAAAAGATCTAATTAACGATACCATCCCCGGGATGAGCGTAGACAAAACGTACGCTGAATTAATAAAAGGAAATGGTACTACCGTAATTGTGGGTGTTGTAGACAGCGGTGTTGATATTGAGCATGAAGATCTTAAAGATGTGATCTGGACAAATGAAGATGAAATACCCAATAATGGTAAGGATGATGACAAAAACGGCTATATAGACGATATACACGGGTGGAATTTTCTGGGAGATGTTGTTGCAGAACAACTAGAATATGCACGTATTGTGCAAAAATATAAAGAGCGCTATAGCGGAAAAACCTTAGCACAGGTTCCTAAAGATGAACAGGATCAATATAATCTGTATCAAAAGGCACAGACAGAATACGATAAGGAATATGACGACCTGATCGAGCAAAAAACACAATATGAACAAATAGTTCAGGCTGTAGAACAGGCTCACAAGGCCGTTTCAGAAAAATTAGGAAAAGAAAATTATACTGCAGAAGAAGTAGCAGCTCTTGAAGCTACAGATGAAGCTATGCTCCGCAATAAATCTATCTTAGGCCAGATGCTTAATTATGCAGATAGTATCCCAGATTTTCTGAAATTGATCAAAGATGATCTTGACAGTATGTCAACGAGATTAAGTGCTAACTTGAGTACAGATGCTCATTTTAGAGATGTTGTAGGTGATAATCCAGACGACATAAAAGATACTAATTACGGTAACAATAATGTTACAGGTCCTGATAAAGAAGAAGCTTTACACGGTACACATGTTGCCGGTATTATCGCTGCAGAACGCAACAATGGTGTAGGTATGAATGGTGTTGCAAACAATGTAAAAATAATGTCTGTAAGAGCTGTTCCAGATGGTGATGAGCGTGATAAGGATGTGGCCTTAGCGATACGCTATGCTGTTGATAATGGTGCAAAAGTGATCAATACGAGTTTTGGAAAATACTTCTCAACTCATCCAGAATGGGTTTATGATGCTATAAAATATGCAGATAAAAAAGATGTTTTAATAGTAAATGCTTCGGGTAATGAAAGCATTGATCTTGATAACGGGGATACTGTTTATCCTAATGATCAACTTGATAACATTACAGAATTTGCAGACAATGTAATCACTGTAGGTGCACTTAATGAAAAGTACGGCGGTGAGCTTGTTGCTAATTTTTCAAATTATGGTAAATCTAACGTAGACATTTTTGCTCCCGGTGTGCGCATCTGGTCTACAACACCAGATAATACATATAAATTCTTACAAGGGACATCTATGGCTGCTCCCGCTGTTACTGGTGTTGCTGCAATGTTGAGATCTTACTTCCCAGAATTTAGTGCTGCACAGATAAAAGAAATTATCATGCAAAGTGGTGTGCCTACCAATACAGAGGTTATTGTTGCCGGTGACCCTGCTAAAAAAGCAAAGTTCTCAGATCTTTCTAAATCTGGAAAAATGATAAATATGTATAATGCCTTTAAAATGGCTCAGCTTTCAAGCAAACAATCTCTATAATTATAATGAGGAAATTTTTAATCGCTTTTTGCACAATCGTATGTGCATCATCAATATACGCACAAAATAATACCACTTACTGGCAACAGCATGTTGATTATAAAATGGAAGTTGACATGAATGTTGACAACTATAATTATACCGGTAAGCAGACTTTGGTTTATACTAATAATTCACCAGATACCCTGCAGCAGGTATTTTATCATCTATATTTTAACGCTTTTCAACCCGGAAGCGAGATGGATGTGCGCTCATTAAATATTGCAGATCCAGACAGAAGGGTAGGTGATCGTATATCAAAATTAAGTCCGGAAGAAATAGGCTTTTTAAAAGTAAGTTCACTTACGCAGGATGGGACAGCTGTTAATTATGAAGTAGCAGGAACTGTACTTGAGGTGCAACTGGCTAAACCTATAGAACCCGGGCAAAGTGTAACTTTTAAAATGGATTTTAATGGTCAGGTTCCTGTACAAATACGCCGTAGCGGTCGCAATAATGCAGAAGGAGTAGAATTATCTATGACGCAATGGTATCCTAAAATGGCAGAATATGACTTCCAGGGATGGCATGCAGATCCTTATATTGCTCGCGAATTTTACGGTGTTTGGGGCGATTTTGATGTGAAAATCACCATTAATTCTGATTATACAATAGGAGGGACCGGGTATCTTCAAAACCCTGCAGAGATAGGTCATGGTTATGGCGAAAAAGGTCAAAAGGCTATGAAACCTAAAAAAGGTAAATATACATGGCACTTTGTGGCGCCTAATGTTCATGATTTTGCGTGGGCTGCAGATAAAGATTACATACATGATATGATAAAGGGAGAGAATGATGTAGAGCTTCATTTCTTCTACAAAAACAATCCTGATATCATCGAAAACTGGAAAAAACTACAACCAGTAATGGCTAAGCTTTTAGCTTATTATAATGAGCATGTGGGGCAATATCCTTACAAACAATATTCTGTAATACAAGGTGGTGACGGCGGTATGGAGTATGCGATGTGTACTCTAATTACAGGTGAGCGTAGTTTAAACAGCCTTATAGGAGTAACCGCTCATGAGTTTGCACATACCTGGTTTCAGTTCTTGCTGGCATCTAATGAGGCAAAAAATGAATGGATGGATGAAGGTTTTACTACCTATATCTCAAACGAAGCTATGAATGATGTGATGGATCAAAAGAATCCACATCCTCAGGCAAGTAGTTATGAATCGTATTTAAGGTTAGTAACCAGCGGTTTTGAGCAACCTCAGACCACGTATGCCGATCGTTATGATAGAAATGCTGCATATGGAGTTTCTGCTTATTCTAAAGGGGCTGTATTCCTTTCTCAGCTTGGTTATATTATCGGCAAAGAAAATCTTGATAAGACGTTGCTTAAATACTTCAAGGATTTTAAGTTTAAACATCCTACCCCTAATGATATAAAACGCACGGCAGAGAAGATTTCTGGTATGCAACTTGACTGGTATCTTGTAGACTGGACACAGACAACAAATACTATAGATTATGGTATTAAAAGTGTAGAAGAAGTAGACGGAAAGACACAAGTAACTCTTGAAAGAATTGGTCTTATGCCAATGCCTATAGATTTTTATGTTACAAATACAGATGGTTCTCAGGAGTCGTATTACATTCCGTTAAGAATGATGCGAGCTGAGAAACCTAATCCTTTTCCTAACATCGAGCGTACACAACTTGAAGACTGGCCCTGGACAAACCCTACATTTACTTTTACAATAGATAAGCCTGTTGGCGAAATAAAAACTATGCTAATTGATGCTGAACAAAAAATGGCAGATATTAACAAAGACAACAACATCTGGCCCAAGGGAACAGATATGTAATTAAATAAACAATTTATTTTAAAACCCTTTGTATTATGCAAAGGGTTTTTTGTTGCTGGCAGGCTCACTTTCCTAGGGTCATGATTTGGCTTATCTTTGGCGTATAAGAATTTTTCCTAATCACAGAGAAAAGTATGGATCAAAGCTTTCCCAAAGCTGAAAAACTAAAACGTAAAAAAATAATTGATTCACTTTTTGTGCAGGGTAAATCAGTTAAAGCTCATCCACTTATTCTTGTTTATAAAGAATGTGAACTTTCTGCAGAACATGTTTCGTTTCAGGCAGGATTTTCTGTTAGCAAGCGCAATCACAAAACAGCTGTGTCACGCAATAGAATAAAGCGACTAATGCGTGAAGCCTTTCGTAAAAACAAACATCTATTAAACCTCAATGACAAAAAAATAGCGTTGATGTTTATTTATACGAGTAAGAATATTTTATCTTATTTTGAGTTAGAGAGATTGATGGTGAGGACTCTGGAAAAACTTACTAAAGAAGTTCAGGGATTAAATTAAGCTAAAAATCACCCTTTAATACCCGATTTTTGGCCTCAAATACCTGATTTTCTTATCTTACACTGTCACTGTTTTTATAATTTTCAACACTGCATTTCTTATGAAAAAGAAATATCTACTTATACCCGCCGCCTGTCTTGTTTTATTAACTACGGTTAGTTTTAAAAGCGACTTTTTTGAGATCGCTAAGCAGATAGAGATCTTCACTACGCTATTCAAAGAGTTGAATATGAATTATGTTGATGAGGTAAATCCTGCACAATTGATGGACAGTGCAATTGAAGGAATGCTCTCTGAGCTTGATCCTTACACCGTTTTTTGGAATGAGCAGCAAGTAGAAGATGCCCGCATTAACAATACGGGAGAATATACCGGCATTGGTGCAACTGTTTATACGCGTAATAAAAAAATAACAATTGTAGAAACTTATAAAGATTATCCCGCAGATAAAGCGGGTTTAAAGCCCGGTGACGAAATAATTAAGATTGGTGACATAACCATCGCAGATTTTGATGATGATGCAGGAGATCTGCTACAAGGGGCTCCTGGCACAGCAATACCTCTTACATATAAGCGCCAGGGAAAATTACAGAACACAAGTATTAAAAGAGAAGCTATAGATATAAGTGCTGTTCCTTATTTTAAATTGATAAGCAACAATGTGGGTTATATTGTTCTTTCAAAATTTAATAAGAAAGCATCATCAGAAACAGCTGCAGCCATTAAAGATCTAAAAGAGCAGGGAGCAACCTCGTTAATTCTTGATCTTAGAGGTAATCCCGGTGGTCTGCTTTCTGAAGCTATCAACGTGAGCAACCTTTTCCTGCCTAAAGGGCAGTTGATCACAACTACAAAATCTGTTATTGAAAAATATAACAAAGAGTATTTCACGCCTAACGATCCCCTTGATGTAAATATCCCTCTAGCTGTTCTGGTAAACGGTCGTAGCGCATCTGCCAGTGAGATCGTTGCAGGTTCATTGCAGGATTATGATCGTGCGATAATCGTAGGTGCCAGAAGTTTTGGCAAAGGTCTTGTACAGCGCCCTAAAGAATTGACATATGGCACTCAGTTAAAAGTGACTATCTCACGCTATTATACTCCTAGCGGTAGATGCATACAAGCTCTTGATTACTGGCATCGCGATTCACAGGGAAATGCGGTGCGTACAGATGTGGCAGATTATAATGAGTTTAAAACGAAAAATGGAAGAAAGGTTTATGATGGCGGCGGAGTCTTACCAGATATTGAGGTTTCTTCAGCAAAGTTGAGCGCAGTTACAGAAGCGCTTTTAAGAGATATGTCAATCTTTAATTATGCGACTCAGTTTTACTACAATCATAATTATGACCAGCTTGACAAGTTTAAATATTCTGATAAAGATTACGCAGATTTCAAAGCTTATCTAAAAGAATCAGGTTTTTCATACAAAACAGAAACAGAGAAATCTCTCGAAAATGTTATCATAAATGCCGAAAAAGACGGTTTACAGGCCGATATTTCTAGTGCTTACAGTGATCTTTCTAACAAAATAGATACTGCAAAAGTGCAGGAACTGGATACAAAAGAAAAGGAAATATCTAAAATTATAATAGACGAACTTATAAAACGTTATTTCTACAGAGAAGGTTTGTACGACTATCATATTGCTCATAATGAGGAGATAGCAGAAGCTACCGCTATACTGGGCAATTCTTCTAAATACCAGGCGATTTTAAACCCATAATAGCCGATTTTAACTCTTAAAAGGAAGGTTTAATATCACATTATGAGCTATTTAACTTAATATTATACCTGTTTAAGATTTTAAATTGATAACTTACGGATTATGATCACATTAGATAAAGAAACAGACAAAAACACTGAATTTTTAACTCAGGCCATATCTTATTTGCAAGACAGAGGTTTTGAAAATATTAAAGCCGATGTGGATGGTTTTGATACGCCAAAATCATACATACGCCGAGGAAGCGAGATGTCTATCACCCCAGATATTGTTGCAGAACGCGACGGTGAAAAACATATTTTTGAGATTAGCCTTAAATCTAAAAAGCCACGGTTATTAAAATCTAAATGGCTTTTCTTAGATGTTTTGAGCCAAATGAAGAAATTTCGCTTTAGAATAGTAACAACTCGTGGGCATTACAAGTTCACAAATGAAACCTTGAGCGAAATAAATATGGAGAAAAAACTTATAAAAATTTAATCCTTTTTTGCCCAACATTAGATTAAAAACCCAAGTGAGCTATCGCTTGGGTTTTTAATTTTTTACCATTTTAATATGTGGTATATCATCTTCCAGATAACCTTCACCTACTTCTTTAAAGCCTAAATTATTATAAAATTTCTTGAGATAGGTCTGTGCAGAAATTTCGATTGTATTTGTATTAAAAAGCTTTTCAACAACTTGTATAGATGCATTCATTAAATCATAGCCGTAGCCAAATTTCCTTTGATTTTTACTTACGACAACTCGACCTATGCTCGCATTTTCAAAATAGTCTCCCTGTTTAAAAATTCTGGTATAAGCTACCAGTTTTTCTTCTTTATAACCCAGAACGTGTACTGCCTTTTTATCTTTACCATCAACATCCTGGTAAGGGCAATCCTGCTCTACAACAAAGACTTCTGCTCTTAACTGTAAAATGTCATAAAGCTCGTCTTTTGTGAGTTGGTCATATGTTTTTATATCAAATGAGATCATAGTTTTGAAAGGTCAACTTTAAGGGTTCTTTTACTTAAATTATCTATACTTATTTTATACACATAAATACCATCATCTCTTATCGTATCTGGTGTAACCAATGAAGGCAGCACGTAAGAAAATTTCTTTTCATTATAATACATTACAGCTTCAGCAGAATTTAATATATAATAATTACTATAAACCGGACTGTAACTTTTACTTGGGAAATAACCTAAATCTATAACCTCACCATACATATGTATGTATGCGGCATTAAAATTATATTCAGTTGAATTATAAAATAGGTAGTCAACATGTGGGCTGTTCTTTTCTTCTCTCTTTTCCTCTATGTTTTCAAAAATTTGATCTGAAATTTCTGAACAGCTGGTTAGAACAATAAAAAATATAAGAATTACTTTTTTCATTCTAATCCTGAACTATAATCTCTTTATTGTCTGGCTTTTCAAACTCAGGCTGAATGTTTATATGGTTAATTCCATATTCATGAACACACGATTCAATATCTATTAAGATCCTGTCAAATTCAGATAGTAAAACATCTTCATAAAAATCGACGTGTGCTTCAAGATGCACCTCATCTTCATTTAACTGCCAGATGTGTATGTGATGCATATTTTTTATTCCGGGTATTTTTTTCACATCTTCAACAATATCTTCTATCTCTATATCTTCTGGTGTGAATAACATGAGCACTCTAAAAGAGGATTTTAGTAAGTCATAACCCATTACTATAAGATAAATACCAATTGCCACAGTAAGCAGACTATCTACCCAATATATTTTATAAAATTTCATGAGTAAACCTCCTATGAGAACAGCTACAGAAGCCATCATATCTGTAAAAAGATGCAGATAAGCAGACTTCATATTCATGTTAGATTTACTATCTTTTTTAAGCAACAAAACACTAAAACCATTAGCGACAATGCCTAATAGTGATAACCAGATAACGAGGTTAGATGAAATCTCATGAGGATCCATAAAACGCTCTATAGCCTCTTTTATAAGAATTACAGCGACGATCATTAAAGTAGAAGCATTTACAAATGCCGCAATAATTTCAGCTCTTTTGTAACCAAATGTTCTATAACTTGAAGCTTCTTTCTTTGAAAAAATAGTTGCTATATAACTTACTATAAGTGATAAAACATCACTAAAATTATGAAGCGCATCTGAGAGTAATGCTAGACTTCCTGATAATAACCCACCAATGATCTGGCTAACAGTTATAATAATATTTAAACCTATAGAGATTAAGAGATTGGTACCTTTTGTATTTTTTTCTATGTGGTGGTGGTGTGCGTGGTGGTGCGGCATAGTAGGGCTATAGAATCTGGACTTATGAACAAGCAATTTTACTTATACGTCTGCTGTGTCTTCCACCTGCAAATTCTGTTTCTAAAAAGGTGTCTACCATTTCTAAAACCTGCTCAATAGCAGTATATCTCGCGGGAATACTTAAAATATTAGCATCATTATGTTCTCTGGCCAGATGTACGATTTCCTTATTCCAGCATAGTGCGCATCTTATCTTTTGGTGTTTGTTAGCTGTCATACTTGCGCCATTACCACTACCACAAATAATAATACCCAGATCTGACGAGCCAGATTCTACAGCTTCAGCTACAGGATGTACAAAATCTGCATAATCAACACTCTCTGGTGAGTTAGTACCATAATTAACTAAAGAATGACCTTTCAGTTCAAGATGTTGTATAATAGCGTCTTTATAAGCTACACCGGCGTGATCATTTCCTATTGAAATTTTCATAATGATAAGTCTATTTCATACAAAGGTAGCAAATACCTTATCTCTACTACTTTGTAAATTGATGTAAAATGGATAGTATTCAAAACTAGTAAGTTAACATATAGTTAACATTCCTGTTTATAAGTTGTCATCAAAAACTAATAAGGAAAATTTGATTATCCAATTTAAATTTCAATGCAATTATAGAGGTGAAATATGCAAATAAAATATTGAAAAAATTACGCTGCAGTTATGATCAATTTCAACCTTCATTTTTAATAATGTTGATAAGAAAGTTATTCAGATTTTTACGTTAAACCAGGTTATAAACAATTGTTGATAGCGAAAAGTAATTCATTGATTTTAAAGATGAATTCTTCTTTATAACCATGTTAATAAGGAGGTATAAATGGTAAAAAATCAAAAACAATTATTTAAGTGTACAAAGTTATACCGCTATTAACAAGCAATAATAAGAGACATTTAATTTTAAAATTTCAAAAAAGAAAAATGAATATTATGTATACTGTTGATAACTGTAAAAAGTAAAAGAGAATTGGGAAAAAGGAAAATTAGGAATTGGGAAGAGTAGCAGATTCAAGAAGAATGATTCCTGAATTTGTAAAAGAAGAATTTATATATGAAGCCGTAAAAATTACTCCTAAGATGAAGATTAGGATAAAGAAAAGTGTGAGTACTGTCCCTCTTTTAAAAATGATTTTCATAACAATTAATTTTTTAGAAAGACGCTTCTTTAAATAATGTGTTACAATAAATTTAAGAAAATTTTAAGATAAGATTTTATATAATTTCAAATTTTAACATATTTACGATTAGAGTAAATACTCTAAATGATTATTGAATAGGTTATGTTTCATAAAATGATAATAGTATTTTTCGTAGCATGTCGTGTAATAGCCTTAATTTTAAGCACAATTAATAAATGCATTGAATGCCAAGTAAAAAAAGAAGAAGATCATCTCCTAAAAATGAGAGTTTATCACATTCGGTTTTAAAGATTCTTAAAGAAGAACCGGGCAAACCGTTTAATCACAAACAAATTGCAGCAAAACTGGGTGTTGACGATCCCAGTAGTCGTAATGAGATTGTAAAAAGACTTTCTCAGCTTAGAGCGAAAGATCAAATAGAAGAAATAGAAAGAGGTAAATATATCTTTAATGATGCAAAACAGTATCATACAGGTAAGCTGGATATATCATCAAGAGGTGGCGGTTATGTAATGGTTGAAGGGATGGAGCAAGATATATATGTTCCTGCAAATAACCTGAATAAAGCGTTACATGGTGATGAAGTACAGGTATATATCTACAAACAAAGACGCAGCAAAAAGCACGAGGGCGAGATCGTAAAGGTTTTACATCGTAGGACAGAAGAGTTTGTAGGAGTTATACAAATACAAAAGAAGTTTGCTTTTGTTAATACATCTGCAGAAGGTAAAATGTACACAGATATTTTTGTTCCTCTTAAAAAAATAGGAGATGCAAAAGATGGTGAGAAAGTGCTGGTGCGCATTGATGACTGGCCAGATAAGGCAGATTCGCCTTTTGGTACTGTTTTGCGAACTCTTGGTATGCCTGGAGAACACGATACAGAAATACATTCAATTCTTGCCCAGTATGGTCTCCCGCATGATTTTCCTGAGGAAGTTGAAGAATATGCAAATAAGCTGGATACCTCGATAAAAGCAGATGAAATCGCAAAAAGAAGAGATATGCGAGAGGTTTTAACCTTTACCATAGATCCTAAAGATGCTAAAGATTTTGATGATGCTCTTAGTTTTCAGGTTTTAAAAAATGGAAACTATGAAGTAGGTATTCATATTGCAGATGTTTCTCACTACGTAGTTCCCGGTACTGTGCTTGATGATGAAGCATACGAACGTGCGACATCGGTTTATCTGGTAGACAGAGTAGTACCTATGTTGCCAGAAATACTATCAAATAACGCTTGTTCTCTAAGACCGAACGAAGAGAAATATACCTTTTCTGCCGTTTTTGAAATTGATAAAAATACCGCAAAGGTCAAAGATCAATGGTTTGGGCGAACTGTAACTTATAGTGATGCACGTTTTGCTTATGAAGAAGCTCAACAGATTATAGATACTAATGCAGCTGTAATTCCTAAAGAAATATCACTTTCTAATGAAGAATATAATGTTGACGATTCTATCGTGACAGCGGTTTTAGAACTTAATAAACTAGCTAAAATTATGCGCAGACAGCGTATGAAAGGTGGTGCAATTTCTTTTGATAAGGTAGAAGTAAAATTTAACCTTGACGAAGACAATGAGCCAATAGGTGTTTATTTTAAAACGACTCAGGATTCTAATAAACTTATTGAAGAATTTATGCTTCTGGCTAATAGAAAAGTGGCAGAGTATATTGGTAAACAATCTCAAAAAAAGACATTTGTCTATCGTATTCACGATGAACCAGATGATGAGAAACTGGCAGCTTTACAAAATATTGCTGGTCGCTTTGGTTACAAAATGAATTTTAAGGATAGAAAGAGCACTACTGCTTCATTAAACAATTTGCTTTCTGATGTTTCTGGTAAGAAAGAACAAAATTTAATAGATACTCTGGCTATACGTACCATGAGCAAGGCTGTGTACTCAACAGACAATATAGGTCATTATGGTCTGGCCTTTGATTATTACACCCATTTTACATCTCCTATTAGACGATATCCTGATGTTATGGTACATCGTCTACTTCAGCATTATTTAGACAGCGGTAAATCTGCAAATGAAGAAGAATACGAGCAGAAGTGTAAGCACAGCAGTGATATGGAATATTTCGCTACAAGCGCAGAAAGAGATTCTATAAAATACATGCAGGTTAAGTTTATGCAGGATCATCAGGATCAGGTATTCCTGGGTGTAATTTCTGGTGTAACAGAATGGGGAATATATGTAGAGATCATTGAAAATAAATGTGAAGGTATGATCAGGCTTAGAGATATTAAGGATGATCATTATGAGTTTGACCAGGATCAATATGCTATAGTAGGTCAAAAAACTAAGAACACAATTACTCTGGGTGACGAAGTTTATGTAAAAGTGAAAGAAGCAGATCTTGTGAAGAAGCATCTTGATTTTACCCTTGTGGGCGCAAAGGCAGATAAAGAAGATTAATTTCTAACTATTTAGTGTAACACTTTTATAGAAGTATTGTCTTTATCTAAAACCATAACCATGAAACACATTTTTACTATACTTCTTCTATTTATTTCAGGATTAGCGATTTCGCAAAATCCCAGAACTAAGGATGTAGGGAATTTTAACGAAGTCAAAGTTTTTGACAGGATGAAGGTCAACCTTATAAAGGGTAACGAGAACAGGGTTGTTCTTTCGGGAAAAGATATTGATGACATAGAGGTTATCAACAAAGATGGGATGCTAAAGATAAGGATGAACTTTGACAAGATCTTTGATGGTAACAGTACTTTTGTAGAAGTTTATTACACACAATTAGATCTTATAGACGGCAATGAAGGAGCAGAAATAGTTTCTAACGAGTTAATAGAACAAGACGAAATAGCTATTAAAGTTCAGGAAGGTTCACGCGTCAAGGCTGGTTTAAAGGTAGAAAAAGCCGATTTAAGAGCTGTTACTGGAGGTATTATTGAGGCCAGTGGTATTGCTAAAAATCAAAAGATTGAGGTCAACACAGGTGGTATTTATGATGGCAAAGATCTTAGAACTAAAGAAACAGAATTGCGTATACAGGCTGGGGGAGAGGCAGATATTTATGCTTCAGAACTTGCAGATATTAAAATACGAGCTGGTGGTGATGTGCGTGTCTTTGGTAATCCTAAACAAGTAGTAAAAGATAATTTTATAGGAGGGCACATAGAGGTCATGCGTTGATTACGCTCAATTTAAGTACCTTTGTAGAAAGTTAATTTCTTAATGTTACAAGACATTTCTACAGCGATACCTCTGGGATTTCTCCTGGCATTTTTAATAGGTCCTGTATTTTTTGTACTTCTTGAGACAGCTGCTTTAAAAGGTTTTAGAGCGGCTTTGTTGTTTGATATAGGAGTAGTTAGTGCAGATGTAGTTTTTATACTTATTGCATATTTTAGTACAAATAAACTACTTGATAAACTTAAGGACGACCCAGGGCTATTCATTTTTGGCGGTATGCTTCTCTCAACATACGGTATAATTTCTTACCTCAAAGCCAAGAAGTTAAATATGGAACAAGGGCCACATCCCACTGTGGTAATGAGTAAGCGCAATTATCTGGGTTTAATAGTTAAAGGCTTTCTGCTCAATTTTATAAACATAGGTGTATTAGGCTTCTGGTTAGGAATGATCATTTTTACAGGACCTAATATGGATATGGATCCTAATAGAATCTTCATATTCTTTGCTTCCATTTTAATAACATATCTTTTTATTGACATTATTAAGATTCTTCTAGCAAAGAAATTGCGCAGTAAATTAACCTCTTCACGTGTGCAGGGAATTAAAAAAGGGATAAGTATTGTGATGGTAATCTTTGGGATCGTGTTTATATCAAAAGGTCTATTTCCTTCAGAAATCAGGAAAATAGAGCATAAAATCGAAGAAATTACCCCAGAAAATCAGTTTACTGATAAATTAAAAGACAGCTCACTTACACAAGGTTAACTCTTTTAGAACTTCTATCTAGTTATTAACCAATAGGTTTATCACAAATTCTTTTTCGCTTTAAGCGAAATAAAAAAGCTTCCGTAATTAAACGAAAGCTTTTTTGAGGTGTCGAGCGGATTCGAACCGCTGTACGTGGTGTTGCAGACCACTGCCTAGCCACTCGGCCACGACACCATTTTTATTTGGTGTGCAAATTTAAGTAAATTCTTAAGATTAAAAAGGAATTACCTTTTTTTAGTCAAAACAACGCTTACACTCGCCACATCCCCGCCTATAGGAGGGTTTATTTTACTCACACTTACCATAGCCGTATCTAATAAATCAATTTCGGCGAAAGCCCGGTCAAGTATACGTTTACAAACATGTTCCAGGAGTTTAGAACGTATCGCCATTTCTTCTTTTACTATGTTGTTGAGATGTACATAATCAACGGTATCATGCAATTTATCTGAAAAAGATGCCTCTTTTAGATTAGCTGTAACTTCAAGATCGACTATATAATCTGAGCCTATTTGTCCTTCTTCAACCAGGCAACCGTGATAGGCGTATACTTTTATGTTGTTTAATTTTATTATTCCCATTTTTGATATGATAAAGTTCAAAGATATTATATAATCACTGCTTCTGTTTACCTTAGAACAGCATCTAATAAAAGTTTGTTTTATTTAGCAGAGAAGCATGCTTTAAAAAAGTTACGCTAACGACCTATTTTTACTAATTTTACGCCCTTTACAAGAGTAGCTATGACAGATGAATATAAAGCCCTCAATTTCATTGAGCAGATTATTGAAGAAGACCTGGAGAATGGATATAAGAGGGAAGATTTACGCTTTCGTTTTCCGCCAGAACCTAATGGGTATTTACATATAGGTCATTGTAAGGCTATTTGTTTAAACTTTGGGTTAGGAGAACGTTATAACGGGGCTGTCAATCTTCGTTTTGATGATACTAATCCGTCAAAAGAAGAGCAGGAATATGTAGACGCTATTCAGGAAGATATAAAATGGTTGGGCTTTACCTGGGATAAGGTATGTTACTCATCAGATTATTTTCAGCAATTGTATGATTGGGCA
Organism: Leeuwenhoekiella sp. A16; assembly: GCF_047946675.1. Classification (GTDB taxonomy): domain Bacteria; phylum Bacteroidota; class Bacteroidia; order Flavobacteriales; family Flavobacteriaceae; genus Leeuwenhoekiella. The sequence goes on along the minus strand of NZ_CP172313.1, from coordinate 1,623,894 downwards.
GTAGAGCTCATTAAAAATAGTAAAGCTTATGTTGACTCACAGAGCAGCGAGGCTATGGCAGAACAGAAAGGAACTCCTACAGAACCTGGAGTAGATGGTCCCTACCGAAACAGAAGTGTAGAGGAGAATCTTGACCTTTTTGAGCGCATGAAGAATGGCGAATTTAAAGAAGGCGTTCACGTGCTGCGCGCAAAAATTGACATGAAATCGCCCAATATGCTTCTTCGCGATCCTATAATGTATCGTGTTATGCATAAAGCGCATCACCGTACCGGTTCACAATGGTGTATTTATCCTATGTATGACTGGGCACATGGCGAGAGCGATTATGTAGAGCAGGTAAGTCACAGTTTATGCTCATTAGAATTTAAACCGCATCGCCCTTTATATAATTGGTTTAGAGATGAGGTTTTTACTGAGGGAATAAAACCAAAACAACGAGAATTTGCCAGACTCAATTTGAGTTACACTATAATGAGTAAGCGCAAGCTGCTTAAGCTTGTAGAAGATGGTATAGTTTCTGGTTGGGATGATCCCAGAATGCCTACAATTTCAGGATTAAGAAGAAGAGGATATACCGCATCTTCCATCCGCAATTTTATAGACACTGTGGGAGTTGCAAAGCGTGATAACATTATAGATGTTTCACTTTTAGAATTTAACGTGCGTGAGGATCTTAACAAAACAGCGCCACGAGTGATGGCTGTTCTTGAGCCTGTTAAATTGATCATAGATAATTATCCTGAAGATAAAGATGAATGGCTTGAAGCCGAAAACAATCCCGAAGATGAAGCTGCAGGTTTTCGTCAAGTTCCTTTTTCTAAAGAATTATATATAGAAAGAGAGGATTTTAAGGAAGAGGCAAACAAAAAGTTCTTCAGATTAAGTTTAGGTAAAGAAGTACGTTTAAAGAACGCGTATATCATTAAAGGTGAATCTGTAGTTAAAGATGACAAAGGCAACATCACAGAAATTCATTGTACTTACGATGCAGATTCACAAAGTGGAAGCGGTACTGAAGCAAGTTTAAGAAAGGTTAAAGGGACGCTACATTGGGTTTCTGTAAAGCACGCTATAAAAGCTGAAGTTAGACTTTACGACAGACTTTTCTTAGATGAAGCACCAGATGGTCATAAGGATAAAGAATTCAGCGAATTTTTAAATCCGCACTCGCTTGATACCATTACAGGATATCTTGAACCTAGTCTTGCAGATGTACAACCTTTAGATATTTTTCAGTTTCAACGCATAGGTTACTTCAATGTAGATAAAGAAAGTACTTCAGAAAAGCTTGTTTTTAATAGAACTGTGGGCTTAAGAGATACTTGGGCTAAGGTATCTTCAAAATCGGAAGAAAAGGCCCAAAAACCGGCTCAAAATGAGAAAAAACAGCCGCCTAAGGTTTCAGCATTGAATGAAATTTTAAGGAGTGGTAAGAAATTGGGTAACCTTCCTGATGAAAAAAGAATCAATGCAGTTGCTCAAATTCAGGAGTTTGCCAAGAAAGTAGAACTGGAAGAATTAGCTCCTTTATTCAATACTTCAGCAAAAAAGGTAGGTACCCGTCTCGCAGTTTTAGAAACGCTTAAGGTGCTAATAGATATGGGTAAAGCTGATGCTTCACAGGACGATGTCGCTACTTTCATTAATGATGTTAAGCAATCTGGTAATGTACTACTAGAAAACAGCGCAAAAGACCTTTAAATAAAAATCGGTCTAAAAGAGGTCAAAATTGGTTGTTTAGTGGTAGATTTTAGCATTCCTTTAAGGTTCATATTCAAATTATTAACCGGTTATTAACGGAAGTTAGTTCTGCGCCAGTGTATCTTTGAACATAACATTAAAACAATCACCATGTCAAAAACAGGAAATACAATCTTAGCCCTAATCACGGGTGCTGCTATAGGAGCTGGAATAGGTTTACTTTATGCTCCGGATAGCGGAGATAAAACACGTAAGAAAATATCTAAAAGTGCAAAAGACGCACAGAAGAAATTAAACCAGCAAATTAAAGAAACTTCAGAGAGCTTAAGTGCATCTGCGGTTAAAGCAAAAAAGACTTTTGATGAAAAATTAGAAGATACTTTAGCTACAGCTAGTGAGAAAGCAGATGATATTTTAGTTACGATGGAAAAGAAGCTGGAAGATCTTAGAAAGAAGAATGCGCATTTAAAAAAAGAAGCGGAGGCAGAGATACAAGAGACTCCCAAACCTGCATCTAAAATGGCATAAAATTATATGTCTTTCTCAAGAATAACAGATAATATACACGAGCTAACAGATAATATTCATGCTTATATAGAAAGCAGCACAGAATATTATAAACTAGACTTGTTTAAGAAAATGATGAAAGGTGCTGTTTCACTAGTAAAACTATTGGTGATTGGCAGCATCTTTCTTGTATTCTTACTCTTTCTTTCTGTGGCCGTAGCAATCTCTATAGGAGAATCTATGGAGTCAATAAGTTCAGGGTATTATATTGTAGGAGGATTTTACTTTTTAGTATTTATTCTATTTTTAATATTCGGTGGTCCGTTTATCACGAAACAATTACTTAAAAAGTATTCTGCTATTTTCTTTAATGAATCTACGCAGGAAGAGGTTCTTGATGACGAATTTAAAAACTTAACGCAATAAGCATGAAAGTCTATACATCATTTGAAGAAATAGATCGTGACCTTAAAATATTAAAGTTACAGCAGCAGATAGATAAAGAACAGGTAAAATTAAATGGCAATACCATTAAATCTACCTTATCGCCTGTGGGTCTTGTTGCAAATATAGCTGGAGCAGTGGCACAAAAAGCCTTTGTACTTAAGATGGTCAATAAGCTTTTAGGCATTAAGCGCGTAAAGAAAGTTGATGAAGCAAAAGTCTAGAGACTTTACAGATAGAAATATAAATAAAAAACCAGGCAATTTGCCTGGTTTTTGCTTTGTAAGACAGTTTTTTAGCTGTCTTTTTTACTAATTCCTTTTTCTATGTTTTGTTTTTTCATCTCTTCACCTATCTGGTTAGAAGCAACAAAGCTTGCTATCATATTATTTAGCATATCACTTCCAGCTTGTGGGGAGTTGGGTAATAAGATAAGATTTGTATTGGTGGCTTCACCTATAGACTGTAATGTATCGTAATGCTGAGTCACGACGATTAGGGCAGAGGCTTCCTGAGAATTTATACCCACATTGTTTAAAACTTCTACAGACTCTTCCAGACCGCGTGCTATCTCTCTTCTTTGATCTGCTATACCTTGACCTTGTAAACGCTTACTTTCGGCTTCTGCGCGCGCCTTAGCCACGATTTTTATACGTTCAGCTTCAGCTTCATATTCGGCTGCGACCTTTTCGCGTTCAGCGGCATTAATACGGTTCATTGCGATCTTAACCTGTTGATCTGGATCAATATCTGTTACAAGGGTTTTTATAATATCATACCCATAATCTGTCATAGCTTGATTTAATTCACTTTTTACAGCAATCGCGATATCATCTTTGCGCTCAAAAACATCATCAAGTTTCATCTTCGGAACTTCAGAACGTACAACGTCAAACACATAAGAAGTAATTTGATTTTGCGGGTCTTCAAGTTTATAGAATGCATCGTATACATTGGTTTTTACAACCTGAAACTGTACTGAAATCTTTAACCTTACAAAAACGTCATCTTTGGTTTTAGTTTCAACGATTACATCAAGCTGCTGAATTCTCAGGTTTACGCGACCCGCTATTCTGTCAATAATAGGAACTTTAAACTGTATTCCTGAATTTCTAACACTAGTAAATTTACCCAGTCGCTCTATGATCGCAGCGGTTTGCTGGCGCACGATAAAAACTGAAGATAAAAGTAAAACGATACCGAAAAAAAGTATCACAGGGAGTACAAAATACATAGGTGGGATATTTAAATGGATTGATCTTAAGATATTAAAAATAACAATACATTTGTCGCTTTTGTTTAACAAATGTAACAGCGATGAAGGGGTTTTATTTATTAATTATCATATTTTGTCTTTCTTTACCGCTTCATGCACAGAGTTATAATAGGGGCGATTATAACCGTTTAGGATTAAAGGGTAAATATGTAATTCTTGATATTAAGACAGATAATTTCGCGACCTCCACATCTTCTGGCTATGGCGGGGGATTTTTGACCAGAGGAGGGTTTTATAATAATTTTGATATGATTTTTGGTCTTGATCTTTTTCAGGCAGATATCAATGTAATGGCGAGAGAAAATGCTTTAGCCTCTGCAGAAGAAACACAGTATAAAATTCTGGCGGCGCAATTAAATGTTCTGGCGAGTTATTTAATATTAGGTCAAAATCTCACAATAGAGGCGGGGCCAGTTCTTATGGTAAATAGTAAAATGGAACTTAAAGATGCCGCTTATAAAAATTATATCGTAGATGGTTATACCTCATTAAAAACTCACGACATTGAAGATATTTCTAAGATAAACCTGAATGCCTTAATAGGTTTCACCGCAGGTTTTGAAAGTTTTAGAGCCACCGTTAATTATCAATACGGGCTGCTAAACACACTAAGCGATCTTAACGACAAGGATCTTTCAAATACAGATCCTGCTGCTCATGACTTTAAAGGAAACCTTAGTATCATTACAGCAGGAGTTATATTTTACCTATAATTTTTCTATAGCAAAACGCAGTCGCTCAAGTGTACTTTCTTTACCTATTGTAGATGCGATTTCAAAAACATCTGGACCTTGCATAGAACCTACTAATGCTATGCGAAGGGGTTGCATTACTTTACCAAAACCTAATTCTTGCTCCTGAATCCAGGTTTTTACTGTATTTGAGGCGTTTTCTGCACTAAAATCGTCGATTTTTGCAATAACACCGCTTAGTTGGGTAAGTATTTCAGGCGTTTCATCTTTCCAGGCCTTTTTTACTGCTTTTGCATCATACGTAGTAGGGCGTTCAAAAAAGTAATCACCCAGTGTCCAAAGATCTTCTACAAAAACAGCTCTTTCTTTTAAAAGCGTGACAACCTTATGTATATATGATTGCTTCTCATCAACACCATGTTTATGGAGCACTTTTGTAAATTCTTTTGTGATCTCTTCATCACTTGCCTGTTGTAAATGTTGCTGCTGAAACCACTTCGTTTTTTCAGGATCAAATTTTGCACCCGCTTTATGAACTTTCTCCAGATCAAAATCTGTTATCAGTTCGTCAAGTGTATAAATTTCTTTTTCAGTTCCCGGGTTCCAACCTAAAAATGCGAGCATATTCACTACGGCTTCCGGCAGATAACCATCTTCACGATAGCCTTGAGAAATGCCGCCGGTATTAGGGTCTTTCCACAATAGTGGAAATACAGGAAAGCCCATTTTTTCGCCATCGCGCTTGCTCAATTTACCCTTACCAGCAGGTTTCATTATTAAGGGAAGGTGGGCAAATTTAGGTGCTTCCCAGCTAAAGGCTCTGTATAATAAAACATGAAGAGCCAGAGAAGGCAACCATTCTTCGCCGCGTATAACATGTGTGATTTCCATTAAGTGGTCATCTACTATGTTTGCTAAGTGATAAGTAGGCATGCCGTCTGCCTTGTATAAAACCTTATCATCAAGAATATTGGTATCAATCTCCATATCACCGCGTATTAGGTCATAAAGGTCTAATGTGTCGTCTTGTGGCGATTTAAACCGAATAACATAATCTTCACCGGCTGCAATACGTGATTCAACTTCTTCTGCTGTTAACACCAGTGAGTTATCTAGCTTATTTCTGTTATGCCAGTTGTAGATGAAGGTTTTTCCTTTTTCTTCGTGTTCCTTTCTGTGATTATCAAGAGCTTCTGCGGTATCAAAAGCGTAGTAAGCATCACCTGAGTCGATCAATTTTTTCGCAAAAGCGAAATATTTATCTTTTCGCTCACTTTGTCTATAAGGACCATAACCACCATCTTTGCCCGGGCCTTCATCAAACGGAATACCGCACCAGTTTAGAGCCTCAATAATGTAATTTTCTGCGCCGGGAACATACCTGTTTTGGTCTGTATCTTCAATACGTAATATGAAGGTACCGTTATGTTTCTTTGCAAATAGATAATTGTATAAAGCAGTTCGCACTCCTCCTATATGAAGAGGGCCGGTAGGGCTGGGTGCAAAACGCACGCGTACATTATGAGACATGGTTTAATTTTAGGGTGTAAAGATAAAATTTTGTACTATGCTAAACACGGTTTGCTTGAATAGAATAAAGCGATACCAGTTTGCGAGAAGCGCTTTTTGTATATAATTGACTTGTATTAGAATATAATATAATGTTGTAGTTTTAGTTAAAGAAATAATGACGGAAGAGTAGTGAGTTCAGCCACGGAAATAGAAAGAAAAATTGAAGGTTTTATAAGCAAGTATTATAAAAACCAATTACTGCGCGGTGTGCTTTTTTTTGTTGCTATTGGCTTAAGTTATTTGCTTTTGAGCCTTACGATTGAATATTTTTTCTGGCTTAGACCATTAGGGCGAGCAATTTTATTTTGGCTTTTTATAGGAGTGGAGGCGGTCTTGTTTTTTCGTCTAATCGTAATTCCGGTGGCGCGTCTTTTCAAAATCATGAAAGGGATTGACGTTAATTTTGCTTCTGAGGTTATCGGTAAACATTTCCCCGAGGTTAGCGATAAATTGATCAATACACTGCAGTTAAAGAATAATTCTAATAATACTGAACTTGCTTTAGCCAGCATTGAGCAAAAAAGCAGAGAGTTAATGCCTGTTCCTTTTTCTCTGGCGGTAGATTATAAGAAAAGTCTTAAATATATCTGGATCGCTCTTTTACCGCTATTTGTTTTTCTTGTGATCACAATTATTTCTAAGGGTGATTTTTTTGGAAGCAGTTATACGCGTATGGTTAATTATGATCAGGCTTATGAACCACCTGCGCCCTTTAATTTCTTTTTAAATAGAGAAGGGCTTAAGGCCATTGAGAATGAACCTTTTGTTATTAGTGTAAACACGCAGGGAAAACAAATTCCAGCAGATGCTCAAGTCGTGATTAACGGTTCTTCTTTCTTTATGAAAGAACTAGGTGCCGGGCAATTTACATACACTATTGAGCAACCTGTTGAAGGAACCGAATTTTATTTCGTGGCAAACGAAGTAAAATCGGGGATTTATGACCTAAAAGTGGTCAAAACACCGCTAATAACAGATTTTGAAATTGAATTGAATTATCCCACTTATACAGGTAAACCTTCAGAAATTATCACCAATACAGGCAATGTTACGGTGGCTGAAGGGACTGAGGTAAACTGGAAAATTAAAGCCTTATCTACCGGAGATATCAAGTATATTACAAAAGATACGATCCAGACCTTCCGAAGATCTTCTAACGACGTTTTTAAATTTTCACAGCATGTTTATACCAATTCGCAGTATACAATTAGCACAAGTAATGCTGATCTGGCTAATTATGAGAGCTTAGACTACAATATTGCCGTAATTAAGGATCAATATCCTGATATTCAGTTAGATAATATTATTGATACGACAGCAAACGGTCAAAACATTCATTATGGTCGTATTTCTGACGATTATGGTTTAACCGCACTTAGATTAGTTTATTATAATGAGAATAATGCCGGGAATAAATCAGCTTTAAATCTTAATCTAAATGGTGGTACGGTAGATCAATTTGTGCGCTCTTTTCCCGATACCTTGAGCTTAAATGAAGGGGAAAGCTACGCTTACTATTTTGAGGTATACGACAATGATGCCATTCACAACCATAAGGTAAGCAGGTCTGAAGTTTTTACTTATCACAAAGTGACTAATGACGAGCTTGAAGAAAGTAGATTACAGGAACAGGGCGAGACCATTCAAAAACTGGATAAATCTCTATCAGCGTTTAATAAGCAACAAGAGGATTTAGAGCGTTTAAGCAAAACACAGAAAGAGAAAGGGGAGTTGAGTTTTAATGACAAACAGGAGTTAAAGGGTTTCTTGCAGCGCCAGGAAGCTCAGGATAATATGATGAAGGAATTTTCAAAACAACTTGATTCTAATCTTCAAAAAATTGATGCCTCTTCTGAAGAAAAGAGTGTGTTTAGTGAAGAGCTGCAAAAACGGCTTGAAGCTAATGAAAAACGGCTCGAAGGGAAGGAAAATCTCCTGAAGGAATTGAAATACTTGCAGGATAAAATTAGTAAAGAAGAGTTAAGCGATAGATTAGATGATTTAGCTAAAAGCAATAAAAACTCAGCTAAAAGTCTTGAACAGTTGCTTGAATTAACTAAGAGATTTTACGTACAAAAGAAGGTTGAACGAGTAGCCAAGGATCTAAATAAATTAGGTCAGGAACAAATAGATTTGAGTAAAAAAGCTGAAAACAATAATGCGGAGGCACAAGAAAAATTCAATGAATCATTTGAGGATATAGAGAAGAAACTGGCAGATTTACAGAAGGAAAGTGAAGAATTAAAAGCGCCTATTGAGATACCTCAGGATGTTGTAAAACAAGAGTCAATTAAAGAAGATCAAAAAGAAGCCCAAGAGTCCCTTGAAGAATCTGAAAAGAGAAAGTCACCAGAAGCAACTGGAGATGAAAATAAAAAGGATGCTGAGAAAAGCCAGAAGAGTGCAGGGGAGAAGATGAAGCAGCTTAGCCAGCAAATGCAGTCACAAATGATGCAATCGAGTGGTGAACAGATTCAGGAAGACGCTGATATGCTCAGGCAGATTTTAGATAATTTGATAATATTTTCTTTTGAAGAAGAATCTTTGATGAATGATTTTAAAGGAATGAATGCTGATAATCCGCAGTACTCTGTCAAGCTTGTAAAGCAAAATGATCTAAGAGAGAACTTCCAGCACATCGATGACAGTCTTTTCGCTTTATCGCTTAGAACTCCGCAGTTGGAGGATGTAATTAACGAGCAGCTTACCAATATTGATTATAACATTGACAAGTCATTAGAACGCCTAGCAGAGAACAGAATTTCACAGGGCGCTGCAAGCCAACAATACGTAGTTAGCGGAGCCAATGTGTTAGCAGATGTATTATCTGATATTTTGGGCAATATGCAACAGCAGTTATCTGGTATGGGTCAGGGTAGTAGCGGTATGCCTGCGCCTGGCCAGGGAAAAGGCGGGGGGATGCAATTAAGTGATATAATACAATCACAGGAAGAGCTGAATAAAATGGGTGAAGGTCAAGATGGCAAAGGTAAAGGTGAGGGAGAAGGTGACAGCGATTCTGGTGAGAAAGGCGGGGAAAAGGGTTCAGATAAAGGTGAAGGTTCAGCAGCGGGCGAATCGGGGCAAGGAAATGGGGGCTCGGGAAATGGTGAAAACGGCATGTCTGAGGAGCAGAAAGCTTTACAATATGAAATATATAAGCGTCAGGAATCTATAAAGCAGGAATTATTAAAATATTTGCAGGAAAACGGCTTGTCTGCCACAGGAAATAAACTGGTGAAAGAGATGGAAAATATTGAAAATAGATTGTTAGAATCCGGCGTAGATGATAATGCAATGAGTCGCATGCTTAACTTAAAGCATAAGCTTTTAGAATTGGAGAATGCTGCGCAGGAGCAGGGAAAAAAAGAAGAGAGAGAATCGTCAACTAATCAATCTGCTTACCAAAATAATATAATAAATACTGTACCTAATGCATCTGAATATTTTCAGAATAAGGAAATTCTAAATCGCGAAGCTATCCCCATGAGGACTATTTATGATGGCAAAGTACAAGCATATTTTAAAAAAGATAAATGATAGAGTTTAATAGTGAGAATGACTTTAAGATTTTGAATACTGATGCTGTTGAGAAATGGCTTAAAGAAGTATGTGCAAAGGAAGAGAAGGAGGTGGCTGAGCTGGGTTATGTTTTCTGTTCAGATGAATATTTACATAATATCAACAGGACGTATTTAAATCACAATACACTAACAGACATCATAACCTTTGATTACTGTCAGGGCGATTTAATTTCTGGGGAGATATATATAAGTACAGATCGTGTTGCCGAAAACGCTTCTATATTTGAAGTGGATTTTCAGTTGGAATTAGCTCGAGTTATTGTGCACGGTCTACTTCATTTGTGTGGTTATCCAGACAAGACTGAGGGAGAGAAGAAAGTTATGCGGTCTTTAGAAGACAAATACATAGAAGGCGTTAAAGTTGATTTTCTATCCGAGTGATTTTCATTATCTTTGCGCCCATTTTTGAAGGAAATAAAGGAGTGTTTCACGTGGAACAATAGATATGTTTGATAGCGAATATGATGTAATAGTGGTTGGAGCAGGACACGCTGGTTGCGAGGCAGCGGCGGCGGCTGCTAATATGGGAAGTAAAACCTTATTGGTGACAATGAATCTTCAAACCATTGCGCAAATGTCTTGTAATCCTGCAATGGGTGGAATTGCAAAAGGGCAAATTGTTCGTGAAATTGATGCAATGGGAGGATACAGTGGTATAGTTTCAGACCGTACAGCTATTCAATTCAAGATGCTTAATAAATCTAAAGGGCCCGCTATGTGGAGTCCCAGAGTGCAGAGTGACAGAATGCGTTTTGCAGAAGAATGGCGTCTTATGCTTGAGAATACGCCTAATCTCGATTTCTATCAGGAAATGGTGGGCGGTTTAATCGTTAAAGGGGATAGGATTGCGGGTGTAAAAACTTCTCTTGGGATTGAAATTTATTCAAAAAGTGTTGTTCTTACTAATGGGACCTTTCTTAACGGACTTATCCATATTGGTGAAAAGCAATTTGGTGGTGGTAGAGCAGGAGAGAGAGCAGCTACGGGGATTACTGAGCAGTTAGTTGATCTGGGTTTTGAATCAGGAAGAATGAAGACAGGTACACCACCTAGAGTAGATGGAAGATCTCTTGATTTTAGCAAGATGATTGAGCAGCCTGGAGATGAAGACCCGCAGAAATTTAGCTACAGCAATAAAACTTCGTCGTTAAAAATTCAGAGGTCTTGCCACATGAGCTATACCAGCTTAAAGGTGCATGATCTTTTAAGAGAGGGTTTTGATCGCTCACCTATGTTTAACGGAAGAATTAAAAGTACCGGGCCGCGTTATTGTCCATCAATAGAAGATAAAATAAATCGTTTTGCAGATAAGGATAGACACCAATTGTTTGTAGAACCGGAAGGATGGGATACAGTGGAATATTATGTAAATGGTTTTTCAACTTCACTCCCAGAAGATGTTCAGTTTAAAGCTTTACGTTCTGTAGCGGGTTTTGAAGGTGTGAAATTTTTTAGACCGGGCTATGCAATTGAATATGATTATTTCCCGCCCACCCAATTAAAACATACATTAGAAACAAAACTTGTTTCTGGGTTATATTTTGCTGGTCAGATTAATGGAACTACAGGTTATGAAGAGGCGGCTTCTCAAGGTTTAATGGCTGGTATAAATGCTAGTCTAAAAACGCAAGAGAAGGATTCTTTTATTTTACAACGTAATGAGGCTTATATAGGAGTTTTAGTAGATGATTTAATTACAAAAGGTACAGAAGAACCTTATAGAATGTTTACTTCAAGGGCTGAATATAGAACTTTGCTTCGTCAGGATAATGCTGATATAAGATTAACACCTCGTTCTTTTGAAATAGGTTTGGCTAAAAGAGACAGGCTGGTGGCAATGGAGAAAAAGGAATTAGAGAGCTCAAATTTTGTTGAGTTTTTTAAAGAAACGAGCGTCGTTCCAGAAGAGATTAATCCTATTCTTGAGGAGAAGAATTCTTCTCCTATGAAACAGTCTGATAAAATGTTTAAGATATTTAGCAGACCTCAGATAGAAATGAGAGACATGTTGCGTGTTAATGATGTTTTAAATTACGTTCAGGAGAATGATCTAGATCATGAAGTTTTAGAGCAGACAGAAATTAGAATTAAGTATTCTGGCTATATCGCTAAGGAAAAATCTAATGCCGACAAATTAAATCGTTTGGAGAATATTAAAATACCTGAAGGATTTGATTACAAGAAATTAAAATCATTGTCTTTTGAGGCAAGGGAAAAACTTACAAAAATTCAACCAGCTTCTATCTCACAGGCATCACGAATTAGCGGAGTTTCGCCCAGCGATATTTCAGTCATGTTAGTTTACATGGGTCGATAATATAGTTCCACGTGGAACAATGTCTTAAAAATACACATGCAAAACAATAAAAAGCCCTTTCTTAGGGTAAAAGATAATGCGGTTACAAAGGAGGTTTTTGACCTTATTTATAATACTGAACTTGATTTGTTAGAAACATACCCGCAACCTAATACCAATGAATTAAATCGTTATTACGAGAGCGAGGATTATATTTCACATACAGATTCTAAAAAGGGTTTAGTAGACAGAATTTATCAAATTGCTAAAACATACATGTTGAAAAAGAAGTTTACATTCATAAAGGAATATAAAACTTCTGGTCTTCTATTAGATATTGGTGCTGGCACGGGTGATTTTATAGAAGAAGCAAAAAATCAAGGTTTTTCTGGAATGGGAGTAGAACCTAGTGAAAAGGCTCGAAAAATTGCATTTGCTAAAAAAATTGATCTTAAAGAAAATCTTACCCAGGCAACAGGAAAATATGATGTAATCACAATGTGGCATGTATTAGAACATGTGCCTGATTATCGTGAGCAAATTAAATGGCTCGATGTGAATTTAAAGAAAGATGGTTTACTATGCATTGCTGTTCCCAACTTCAAATCGTACGATGCTAAAAATTACAAGGATAAATGGGCCGCTTATGATGTGCCCCGACATCTTTATCATTTTTCACAAAAAGCTATAGCGAGTGTTTTTGCAGAGAGGGGCTTCACAATAGTAAAACAACAACCTCTAATTCTCGACTCTTTCTACGTAAGTATTATGTCAGAAAAATATAAAGGATCAAAATTCTCATTTCTTAGAGGAATTTATACGGGATTATTCTCAAATCTTTCAGCAAGAAAAAATTCTGAATATTCTTCAATACTTTATATACTTCAGAGGAGTAAAAGCGATTTTTAGTCCATTTAAGAAGGTTTTGTATGGTTTAAGGCGGATTCCTGCTCTTTTGCTTTAAACAAGTCTTAAAACAAGTATTTAAGCGTCAAAAATTATAAAATACTTCTATTGTATTTATAAATCTAATTGCTTTAATCTATTTATATTAAAATATGGTCATTTCCTGATACTATTCAAGTATCTTATTACTTTTGCAGAAATTTAAACTTAATTATGAAAAAAGCAGTTGTATTAGTTTTTGTAGCAATTTTCGCATTTAGCTGTCAGAAACAAAAAACAGGTTTTGTAAACACAGAAAAAATTGTAAAGGATTATACCGAGATGAGCGCTGCTCAGGATAAGTATACTAAACTTAACGATGAGATGATGGGTGATCTTGAGCGCAAGGCTCAGGCTTATCAAATTAAAGTAGATCTTTATCAAAAGAATGTGTCTACTATGGGTAATGCAGAACGTGAGAAGACAGAACAGGAGCTAATGGGTCTGCGTCAGGAACTTCAGCAGGAACAGCAAACACGTAGCCGTCAATTACAGCAGGAAAGCCAATCTGCAATAGATACCATTATTAAAAAAGTGAAAGATCACGTTAAAGAATATGGTAAAAATAATGGCTATGATTACATCTACGGTCAAAATGAGGCTGGTAGCGTTCTTTATGGTAAGGAAGAAAATGATCTTACAGAAAAGGTCTTAAAAGAACTGAATGATAGTTTTAAGCCAGATACAACTAAAGCTTAATACACTTTATAACAGTCAATATTAAAAAGCCTCTAAATGAGGCTTTTTTTATTTCTTAGCGTGAAGTAATCGTGTAAGTTTAATAGATAGATCTGTAAGCACGATCTTAGCATTACCATTACGCTCAATATGATATGATGCGTCCTGAAGTTCTTGTATAATATCAAGAATATTATTCCCGTGAATAAAAGGGGCAAACTTAGCAAGATCAAATTGGGTTGTAGGTTCCAGATAAACCAGACTGTCTGCTTTATAATTTAAAAGCATTGCTTGTCTAAAGAAATCCTCACAGTATTTTAAAAAGCTTTTTTGAGTTTCGCGACCTAAAACTGCAATAGAATCACTCCATGAAATAAGATCAATAACAGCCTTTTTATTACCTCTAGCCTTAAAAGCTGTGCGTACCCAGGAAACAAACCATGTTTCAAACTGTTCTTCTTGCCCATCCTTTTGTAAAATGTGCAGGGCTGTAGTGTAATCACCATTAGCCTGATGTGCAATTTTTTGTGCAAGATTTGGCTCACAACCATGATCTTTTATAAGGGCATTTTGCATGGCAGATTCTCCCAAAGGAGGAAATTGAAGCACCTGGCAGCGAGATTTTATGGTGTCTATTATCTGGTCATCATTTTCTGCAAGAAGAATAAAAACCGTTTTATTGGGAGGTTCCTCTATTAGTTTTAGCAGTTTGTTAGAAGCAGCAATATTCATTTTATCTGCCATCCAGATTATCATTACTTTAAAACCACCTTCGTATGACTTTAAAGAAAGTGACTTCACGATATCCAGCGCTTCATCTACACCTATCTGTCCTTGTTTTTTTTCTATACCTATATGTTGATGCCAATCGTATAAATTTCCATAAGGTGTAGACGCGACAAATTCTCGCCATTCTTTTGCAAAATGGGCAGAGACAGGGTGACTCTTTATTTTATCTGTAGTAGCAACAGGGTAGGCAAAATGAATATCGGGATGAGAGAGGTTCTCAAACTTTAAATTACATGCTGCATTTTCACCAGAATTTTCACCGTTTTTGTTAGCACATACCAGATATTGCGCATAAGCAATAGCCATAGGCAAAACTCCACTTCCAGAGGGGCCAACAAACAGCTGGGCATGAGCAATACGACCTCTGTCTACACTTGCGGTTAGGTGTTTTTTAATAAATTCCTGACCAATTATATCCTTGAATAACACGTGCCAAATATAATAGAATTGTGACGGAATGTTTCGGGCTATCTGTTATATTTGTTACCATAAAATCGGCAAAAACCAATAAAATATCGGCTTTAAAGCCCAAAAATCAAACACATAATTTAGATGAAAACTATAGACGACTTCAATTTTGAGAATCAACGAGCTTTAATACGCGTAGACTTTAATGTGCCTTTAGATGAAAATCACAAAGTGACAGACGCTACACGTATAGAAGCAGCTAAACCTACTATTCTTAAAATCTTAGAAGACGGTGGCTCTGCTGTGTTAATGTCTCACCTGGGCAGACCAAAAGGGAAAGAGGCTGAGTTTTCACTAAAGCATATTGTGAATACGGTTTCAGAGATTATAGGTGTGCAGGTGAAATTTGTAGATGACTGCATAGGAGAAGAGGCTCAGGAAGCTGCAAAGAACCTTGAACCTGGTACTATTTTATTACTTGAGAACCTGAGATATTATAAAGAAGAAACAGCTGGAGATAAGGTCTTTGCAGAGAAATTATCTAAAATGGGTGATATTTTTGTAAATGACGCATTTGGTACTGCTCACAGAGCTCATGCTTCAACCACAATAGTTGCAGAATTTTTTCCTGAAAAAAAATGCTTTGGCTATCTGCTTGCTCAGGAAATAGAAAGTCTTGATAAGGTTATGAATTCTACAGAAAAACCGGTTCTTGCTATTTTAGGCGGAGCAAAGGTTTCTTCTAAAATTACGATTATAGAAAACATTCTTGGTAAAGTAGATGATCTTATCATAGGTGGCGGTATGGCATATACTTTTATTAAAGCCAAAGGTGGTAAAGTGGGAGGTTCTATATGTGAAGATGATAAACAAGAGCTTGCTTTAGAGATTTTAAAGAAAGCTGAAGAAAAAAATGTCACTGTGCATTTGCCGGTTGATGTGATCGCTGCAGATAGTTTTTCAGAATATGCTAATACGCAGGTTGAAGACATCTACGAAATAGCAGATGGTTGGCAGGGACTGGATGCAGGACCAAAATCTCTTGAGAATTTCTCTGAAGTAGTAGCAAAAAGTAAGATCATTTTATGGAATGGACCTTTAGGCGTTTTTGAAATGGAACCTTTTGCAAAAGGTACAATAGCCCTGGGTAATGCCATTGCAGACGCTACAAAAAAAGGAGCTTTTTCTCTAGTGGGAGGTGGCGATAGTGTTGCTGCTGTAAAACAATTTGGGTTTGAAAATAAAGTAAGTTATGTTTCAACCGGAGGTGGTGCTATGCTTGAAATGCTTGAAGGCAAATCACTTCCTGGTATTGCTGCAATAGAAGAATAATAAATATTTACGCGGTTTAACAGCTTCAGTTTTTAATTTCGATTAAATTATACGACTTTAGCGTTTACTCCGTTTGTGAATATTATGACAAAAAATCTAACTTTTTTCTTATTTATAACTTGTATCCTATCCTGTGCATTGACAAATGCTCAGGATAGTTTGTTTATAAAAAAAGCAAGTGAAGAAAGAAACATCATACAAGCTGATACTTTAACAGCTATAGACACCTTATCTGCAAGTAAATATGAACTTGATCTTACTGTAAAACTCGTTAAAGAGCTTGAGGGTGATTCACTTTTACTAAAGTATAATCTCAAAGACAATGCTTACGCTGCAGAAATAGATTCTTTATGGTTGTATGAATTAACTAATGGTGAGCTTTTTGATTCTATAACTAATATAATTGACAGCATAGATTACAGCAATGTAGAATTTGCAGAATTACCTACTGATACTTTAAAGAAACGCCTTGCTCTTCTTGATGCTAAAACGCCTTTTAATGTAGAGTATAATTCTTCTCTGGAGAGCGTTATTAAAATGTACCTCAAAAGACATCGTCCTACAATGGAGCGTCTTATGGGCCTAAGTAGTTTTTATTTCCCAAGTTTTGAAGAGACGCTTGATAAATATGATATGCCTCTTGAGCTTAAATACCTGGCAATTGTAGAGTCGGCATTACGTCCCAGAGCTAAATCAAGAGTTGGAGCTACAGGTTTATGGCAGTTTATGTTTAGCACCGGTAAGCTTTATGATCTTGAAGTAAGTTCTTATGTTGATGAACGTATGGATCCTGTTTTATCAACAGAAGCAGCATGTAAATACCTGTCAAAACTATATGAAATGTTTGGTGACTGGGATTTGGCTTTGGCATCTTATAATTCAGGACCGGGTAATGTAGCAAAAGCGATTCGGCGTAGTGGCGGGCACAAAAATTATTGGAATATAAGGCATTATCTGCCACGTGAAACAGCGGGATATGTACCAGCTTTTCTAGCGACAATGTATATTTTTGAATATGCGGCTGAGCACGGTTATCACCCTCAAAAACCCGATTTTAACTATTTTGAGACCGATACTGTAAAAGTTAAGCAACTCATTACGCTTGATGAGATTGCTAATTATACAAACACGCCTCTTGAAGAAATACAGTTTTTGAATCCTGCCTACAAATTGGATATTATACCGTTTGTAGAAGACAGGAATTATGCACTTAGATTACCGGTAAGAGCGATAGGTAAATTTGTTTCAAATGAGGAGGCGATTTACGCTACTGCGAAAAAGGAACTTGAACGGGCAGAGAAAACTTTGCCTCAGTATATTGAATCTGATTCGCGTATAACTTACCGCGTTAGAAGCGGAGATTATTTAGGTAAAATTGCATCACGATATGGGGTAGGTATTTCACAAATAAAAAGATGGAACAATCTGCGTTCTAATAATCTTCATATCGGGCAGCGATTACTCATATATCCATCAAAACCAGTAGCTTCGGTAAGTGCAAAATCTTCTCTCAAAAGCACGATCAAGAGGGGCAGCAAGACCTACATTGTGCAACAGGGAGACTCTTTATGGAAGATCGCACAAAAATTTCCGGGCGTAAGCCCTACAAATTTGAAAGTTTGGAACGATATTAGTGGTAGCAAGCTCAAACCCGGTATGAAGCTTGTGGTTTCTAACTAACAAAAACTTTCTTTTACCATGCGAAAACTAATTTTGGCTCTATTTGCAGTCACAATTCTCTCTTGTAACGATAAACCCAGTGAGCGTGTTGTCTCGCAATCTTCGGGAGGTTTAAATACACTCACAGTAGTTATGAATAATGATCTTTGGCAAGGATCTATTGGTGAAAACATTCGTGAAAAACTTGCGGGACCTGTAAATGGCTTACCGCAAATTGAACCAATGTTTGACATCAATCAAATGCCAGATGATGCATTTAGTGGGTTTATGCGCAAACAGCGTACATTTTTAAAAGTAGAACAGTCTGATTCTACTAAAATCCAAGTGGTAGAGGATCTTTATGCGAAGCCGCAGACAGGAATTATTATTTCCGGGCCTAATAGCGACGCGATCAATAATATAATTCAAAAGGATAGCGCGACTATCGTAAACACGCTTAAAGAGGTTGAAATCAAGGAAAAAATAAGAAGAATTAGTCTTTCGCTAAAAGATGATGAGCAAATTCAGAAGCAATTTGGTATTTCTCTTAAATTCCCATCGGCATATCGATATGCAAAAACAGATGATAATTTTTTCTGGATACGTAAGGATGTTCCTAACGGAGATATGAATATCACTATTTATGAAGTTCCTTTTGATGTTATTGATAAAGACACAAATACTATAGGCGCTCTTATTAAAATGCGCGACTCTATAGGCGGAGATAATATAACCGTTGATGAAGGAGCGCGATTTATAACTGAAGAAGCTTTTGCACCTTACTTAAAAGAAAGTACTATAGCAGGTAAGCCGGCGTATGAGACTAAAGGTATGTGGGACGTAAAGAATAAATTTATGGCAGGTCCTTTTGTGAATTATGCCATAAAAGATGAGAAGAACAATCGCTATTTGGTACTTGAGGGCTTTGTATTTAAACCTTCAGCCAGCAAAAGAGATAATATGTTTGAACTTGAATCTATATTGAAATCTGTAAAATTCTTAAAGTAGCAGATTTTTACAAAAAGGCATTAAAAAAACCCGTGATATTTACATCACGGGTTTTTTATTTAAGATTTATTCTCTTCTATTTTTTCTTCTCTAGGCTTCTCATCTTCTTTTGAGGCGTCTTTAAACTCCTTAATTCCGCTGCCTAAACCACGCATCATTTCCGGTATTTTTTTACCTCCAAAAAGCAGCAAAACTATAACGACTATAAGTCCTATTTGCCAGGGTCCAATAACTCCTAAAAATATTGCCAATGCATTCATAATTCAAATTTTAGATTGTAAAGATAATAAGAAATAGATAGACAGAACGTTTTCTTATGAAACTTTAGTACTTAGCAAACCCCTTTTAAATTTTATATTTGCTTATTGCTTACGCGTATGGTTAAGAAAAAAGAAAAAAAAGAGCTTAAAAAAAAGCTTTTACACAAGTATAGACTGGTAATTCTAAATGAAGACACCTTTGAAGAACGGGTTTCGTTCAAGCTTACCAGGCTCAATGTTTTTATACTCGTAGGCATATCAAGCATAGTACTTATTGGGTTAACCACAATACTTATCGCCTATACTCCGCTTAGAGAGTACATTCCCGGGTATTCTTCTGCCGCATTAAAACAGCAGGCTACAGAGCTTATGTTTAAAACAGATTCACTTAAGCAGACTCTTGATGTAAATGAGCAATATTATGCGAGCATTCGCAAGGTACTTACCGGTGATGTACAGACTGTAGATTTTAACAGAGACTCTCTGGTGGTGGAAAAAGAAGAAAATTTTGGCGAAGTTAATCTCGATCCTTCCCGCGAAGATTCTATTTTACGTGAAGAAGTAGCAAGAGAAGATCGCTATAATGTTTTTGAACCCGCATCTGCTAACATTAATTTTTCTCTTTTTCCGCCTGTAAAAGGTAGTATTACAGAAGGATACAATGTTGATAAGAAACATTATGCCGTAGATGTTGTGGTGCCAAAAGATCAACCTATCAAAGCAGCAGCAGACGGCACCGTGATATTTGCAGAGTGGACGACCGAGACTGGTAATGTAATAATTTTAGAACACGGCAACAATTTGATCACAGTATACAAACACAATTCATCGTTAAACAAAGAGCAGGGCGATCTTGTAAAAGCAGGAGAAGTAATCTCTACGGCCGGCTCGACAGGTGAATATACAACAGGACCTCATCTTCATTTTGAATTATGGAGTGGTGGTTACCCTGTAGATCCTACTAACTATATAGATTTTGAATAACATATGTCTTTAAAAACCTTTGGCGCAAAAATATTCGCTCAATATGTGGTAAAATCGACTAAAAAGTGGTCAAAATCGCCTGAAGAAACTCAGCTCAGGGTTTTTCAAAATTTGATACAAACTGCTAAAAATACAGAGTTTGGGAAAGATCATAATTTTGAAAACATCAATTCGCCATCAGATTTTGCTAAGCAAGTTCCTGTAAGAGATTATGAGGGACTTAAAAGTTATATTGATAAAATAGTTGAAGGCAAAAGCGATATCACCTGGCCGGGAAAACCTATTTATTTTGCCAAAACATCAGGGACTACTTCCGGGTCAAAATACATTCCGCTTACTAAAGAATCTATGCCTATGCATCCGGCTGCTGCACGTGATGCAATTCTACATTACATTGCAGAGACCGGTAATACGCAATTTGTAGATGGTAAAATGATCTTTTTACAGGGAAGTCCGGTTTTAAAAGAACAAAACGGAATACAAACAGGCAGACTTTCTGGTATTGTGGCGCATTACGTGCCCGGCTATTTACAAAAGAACCGCATGCCAAGCTGGGAAACTAACTGCATTGATGACTGGGAAACTAAAGTAGACGCTATCGTTGAAGAAACGCTAAAAGAAGATATGACCGTGATAAGCGGTATACCTTCATGGGTGCAAATGTATTTTGAGCGTTTAGTGGCAAAAACCGGTCAAAAGGTGGGTAAAACCTTCCCAAATTTTAATCTTTTTATCTATGGCGGAGTTAACTATGAGCCTTATCGTAAAAAGTTTGAGAATCTCATGGGCAGGTCTGTAGACAGTATAGAATTATACCCCGCCAGTGAGGGCTTTTTTGCTTACCAGCATAAGCAAAATAGCAAAGGGATGTTGTTGCTTTTAAATTCGGGGATCTTCTATGAGTTTATAAAGGCAGAAGAATTTTTTAATGAGAATCCGCAGCGATTAACAATTGGCGAGGTAGAACTAGATGTGAATTACGTGATGATCATTTCTACTAACGCCGGGTTGTGGGCATACAATGTGGGAGACACGGTTATGTTTACAAGCAAAGACCCCTACTGCGTTGTCGTTACCGGCAGAATTAAACATTTTATATCTGCTTTTGGCGAGCACGTGATTGGCAAAGAAGTAGAAGAGGCATTATCGCAGGCTGCAAAAGAAAGCGATGCACAGATAAGTGAATTTACTGTCGCGCCACAAACAGACCCAGAGCAGGGTTTGCCTTACCATGAGTGGTTTATTGAGTTTGAAAAAGAACCCGCAGATATGGACGCTTTCGCGAAAGCGATAGACGTATCACTCCAGCAGCAAAACTCATATTACAAAGATTTAATAACAGGAAAAGTACTTACCCAATTAATTATTAAACCTGTGCCTTCAGGCAGCTTTAATGCATACATGAAATCACAAGGAAAGTTAGGTGGTCAAAATAAATTACCCCGACTCTCAAACGATAGAAAAATAGCAAATGCGTTACATAAGCTACATTTTTAATTAGGTATATTTGAACCCTATGAGCATAAGTAATCAAGGCGGAAGAACCCGCGCGCAAGAAAGTTCTAGCGCAATAGAGCGTATGTATATCACCATGCGCCATTTATTTAATAGAGGATTTTACAAACCCATGGGCGTTTCTGGAGAGACGTTGCGAGAGGCTTTATTGATTTTAAGGCCAGAAATATATGGAGCAATTGCAGAAGAAAAAGTAGAACTTAATGGTCTTTTGTATGTTATAGACAGATTACCAGAAGGTATAGAAGAGTGTCGTTATATTAATCTTACAAGCGATGAGGGCTATAAAGATTCACATTTTAAACCCATTGTGCCGCCTAAAAGACGCAGAAACTGCTATCGCATAGATGAGGAGCAGATGAATATTGAGATAACTCGAGGAAGATCTGAGATTTATGACATCCTTACGCATCTTACTTTTCTTTTTATAGAGTCACACAAGATCATGCGTCGTGTGATCATCAATGAAGATGGCAGCACAACACGCGATTGGAAAAAGCTTGAAAAAGCTGTAAGGGCAGAAGAAGAGCTTTCACAAACTGAGCGCGAAATTGCATTAACACATACAGCAAATATTTTAGGCAGAACCTTTCATGAGGTGACAACTATTTATGGCGCTTTTGCAACTCCTAAGAACAGTAAGCGTTTTCTGCGTTTAGTGTACTGGTTAGGTAAACGAGCAATTGAAGAAACTGTAGAAAATGATAAACGCATTGTTACTTTCTCACCTGTCCTTCGTGAGAGATTAGGGCACCATATTCATGGCGAGGTATGGGCAAATAATATAAAGTCTGTACTACAAAAGAACAATCTGCTACAAAGACCGCTGCATATCATAAGTGCAAATATGCACAGCGTTATGAATACGCTTTATGCACCGGTTGCTCTTACCAAAGAGAAAGAGAAGAAGAGTAGCATTGAGATTTACGAAATGCTTAGCGACTCGGCCAGCGGTAAATTGCGTACCAGAGTAGAAAAAACAGCGCTTCAACATGGGATGATCTTCTTGCCAGATTTTAGCGGGACTAATATTGATGTACAAATATTTGATACTGCTAAACTCGACACAACTAAAAATAATTTCTGTAAACAAGAATATGAAGCGGGCAAAGAACCGGTTATTGTTGTGATGGATTATGCTTTTGGTGAGCAGGCATATGAAACCATGGAAGAACTTTTGAAGCCTTATGAGATCGATAAGCAAACCGTTTATCTGGATGTAGAATCTATTTCTATCATGGGTAAAGCAGGTATTCTTGAAGGCGGAAAAGGAGATATTATGATTCCAAAAGCGCATTTATTTGAGGGAACTGCAGATAACTATCCCTTTAAGAATGAGTTACAAAAAGAATTTCTAGAAGGCAGTGGGATTTCAGTTTTTGAAGGTGCTATGATCACAGTATTAGGAACCTCTCTTCAGAATAGGGACATTTTGAGATTTTTCTACGAAAGCACGTGGAATGTTATAGGACTTGAAATGGAGGGTGCACACTACCAGAAAGCCATTCAGGCTGCAGCCAAATTACGTGGAAATATAAGTGATAAAGTTAAAGTAAGATATGCGTATTATGCGTCTGATAATCCGCTGGAAACAGGAAGTACTTTAGCTTCTGGCGGATTAGGAACCACAGGTGTTAAACCTACGTATCTTATTACAGAAAAGATTTTAGAACAAATTTTTCAATAATGGCAGACCAGGATAACCAGGACATTGACCTAAGAGTGCTTTACAGAAAAACAAGAGGTTACTTTAAAAAACTTGCTGTTCTACTGTTTAGAGCCATGGCTTTTCTTACCAGAAATTATCTGGTTTTAGTCGGGCTGTTAGTTGTAGGGTTAGTTCTGGGTTATCTTTTACAAACAGTTACCAGTAACAAGAGAGAGGCAGAAATAATTGTACACGCAAATGTAGAAAGTGTAACATATCTCTATGACGCGGTTAATCTGCTTGAGCTTAAAATCAAAGAGAGAGACACCGTTTTTCTCAATGATCTGGGCATTTCTATAAAGGGAAGAAATAAGCTGAAATCTATTGATATTAGCCCCATTATCAATATAAGAGATATACTTGAGAAATATCGCTCATATAGCGATAATCAAAGCGTGCTGCTTCTGGAGAATGTAGAATCTAAAGAATCTTTTTTTGAATCTAAAAACTTCCTGTGGGATTATGAGCTTCACACGATCAAATTAAAATTATCTAATGAAGCTACAGATGACGTTATAGATAGCATTCTTAGTTTTTTAGAAAACAATTCCTATTTACAAAGCAGGAGAGAGGTTTTTCGAGAGAACTTAAATAATCAATTAGCAGAAAATACATTTTCACTGAAACAACTAGATAGTCTGCTAGTTAATTCTAATAAAGCTTTAATAAGCAACAAAGGAGAGGCTAGCCAGGTAACTATTAATGGAGGAGAGGGTATAGAACTTGGTAATATTTTGCAGGCTAAAACTAACCTGCTTGATGCTAATTCACAGATAGAACAAGAATTATTAATGCTCGATAAGTTGGTACACGTAATCAATAAACCAGTGATTGTAGAGCATAAAACAGTGATGGATCACGAGATGATATGGTTACCTATACTTTTCATCTTTCTTTTTATGCTCTTGCACCTAATTAAAAAGTTCTACTTTAAACTGAAGAAAATTGCTGAAAGCAGCGCTTCTATGCACTAAATACAGCTTCATAAAGAGCTATATGTTCTGTTGCCATTTTCTTTAAACTATATTCTTGTGACCTGGAATAGCATCTCGTTGCCATTTTCTCATAATAAGCTTTCTCATTCTTTAACTTTAAAATGATAGACGCAAGTTCCTGCGCATTTCCCTTTTCAAACAAGATTCCGGTATTTCCTACAAGTTCAGCGAGGCCGGAGACATTAGAAGCTACAACTGGTTTTTGAGAAGCCATCCCTTCTAGTACCGCTAGAGGAAAAGCTTCATAGTGAGAAGATAATACGACCACATCTGCCATAGCGAGAAGAGCAGGTATATCTTCTTGATTGCCCAGAAAAAATGTATTCTTAGCAGCGCCTATTTCAAGCGCGTATTTCTCGCAAGGAATTCGGTTTTGACCATCACCCGCAAAAACTATTTTAAACTCCGCAGGAAGCAATTTAGCAGCCTCTATAACTGTTTTTTGATCTTTCGCCGGCCTAAAACTTGATGCCTGAACAATTACAAAGTCGGTGTCGCACAATCCTAATTCACTTCTATTCATAGGCAGGGCATTACTAAACTTACTTAAATTTATTCCATTAGTAATGGTTACAAGATTGTTACTTTCATTTTTTAAATGATTATGAAGAGAGTCTTCCACCTGTTGTGACACACAAATCACGTTGTCAATTTGGCTATATATAAACCTGTCGACCATTCGGAAAAACCAATTTGATCTTTTTTTAATGATGACACTATGTTCGGTATAGATCAATTTTGTGTTAGAACCGCTGACAAATTTGGCAAGAGCAACCCAGTACAGTGATGGAATTAAGTGAATATGAATAATATCATAATCTTTTAAATAGGGTATGATTTTAAATATGAGAAGAGGGTTGTAAATTTCTGAAGCATTTAAAGAGAATATTTGGCAATGAGAAGACGCAGCGAGTTCTTTAGTAAGAGATGTTTCAACAGCATTGAGCAAAAGAAGGTCACTTGGAATATTTTGATCATTTAAAAACGGAAGAAGATCAACAACCAATCTTTCGGCACCGCCTATTTGCAGGCTGTTAATTATGTGCAAAATCCTCATGAGATAAATTCATTTTAAAAGAGTAATTTTTATTGAACTCTAAGCTGCAAACATACTGCTCTTGGTGCTTTTATGTATATTACCGCACCTTAAATGGGTACAGAAACCTTTATGTCAACAAAGTTAAACAGCCCTACACAACGCTTACTTAAAAACAAGGATACGCTGCGAAGTATAAAGGCTCTTGTACTTAGAGTTATGGGAGTAGGATTGTTATTTATTACTACAATTTACCTGACTAACTTTTTTCCGGTTGCAATTGTAGGTGAATATGAATTTACACGGGCTATCTTACTGTTTTTAGGTAGTGTAGTGCTCATTGGGACAGATCAATCAATTTTATATTATGGGGGTTACTTAAAGGCCAAAAATGCAATTAATGAATTATTCCCTGTATACAGAAAGATGGTTTTGGCTCTCTTGGCAATAAGTATTGGCTTTTTTCTGCTTTTTTTAATAATTCCTAAATCGCTTTATTCTTATGTATTTGAAGACAATACATCTTTCAGCATTATGCGAAAAGTAGGAGCGATTCTTTTCTTTTATGCCCTCACATTACTTAATACCGAATACTACAGAGCATTAGATAAATTATATTTATCAGAACTCTTTAGAGGTCTGGTTAAATATGCACCTTTTGCTTTGGGTGTTTTAGCGCTTAATTATTTCGAAATGCACCGTTATTTAATAGATGTTTTTCTATTAGGATTTTTTGTTCTTGCTATAATTAGTACGATTATAGTTCTGGCCAAAAAGAGGGAGCAGCGTAAAACGCAATTACCAGAATTAAGTTTAAAAAATATAATTAAACAGTCATACCCTATGGCTATAAGTTCGTTGGGCTTCTTTCTGCTCTTAAGTATAGATGTGCTTTTTCTTAAAAGATATTCAGATTTTCAAAACATTGCATATTATGCCGTAGCCATTAAAATCATTTTTGTGCTCTCATTAATTCTTAACGGAGTAAACGCCTCAATTGCTCCTAAAATCGCCGAATTATATAGTAAAAACGACCAAAAAGCTCTAAAATCGTTGTTGCGATCAAATGCGCGGCTTATATTTTTTCTTTCTCTGCCTGTTATTTTAATACTCATCTTTTTCCCTGCATATTTGCTGGGTCTTTTTGGTAAAGAATATATTGCAGCAAAAGATGCGTTGTATTTTTTATTGGCTGGGCATTTTGCAAGTACTATTTTTGGCTCGGTGGCTGTATATTTAAATATGACAGGAAAACAGCGGCTTTTTCAGAATATCCTTTTGCTTACAGTTCTATTAAATCTAATATTGAACTGGCTTCTAATACCAACTTATGGAATTAACGGGGCGGCAATAGCTTCTTCTGCAGCTGTTATTTTTTGGAATTGTATAGCAGCTGTTATGATTTATAAGGCAGATGGTGTAAAACTGTTCGTTCGCTAATACTTATACCTAAGGTGGTAATCAAATCAAAATACTTCATCTTTTTACTTTTATCGATTCTTATCGTTATCACAGGTATTTTGTCTTATTTTTTCCTTCCTGAGCGGTTTTTTTATGACGCATTAACGATTACTCAGGATTTTTATAACGAGAGAGGCTGGTGGGGCAGTTACCCGCTTACCATGTCTTTTTACGAGTATACCCTGCTGGGCAAATTGCCTTTTCCTATTGTTGCGCTCATACAACTGCCTCTACTTTTGTGCATCATTTATAAATTGGGCATTCCCGATACTTTTGCAAGACCTACTTTAAAAAACAGTCTCGTATATATTTCCTTATTACTGCTGGCATTCTTTATCTCGATGCCATCAAAAGAATTTATTACATTTTGTTATCTGGCCTTAATACCCTTTCTGTTTAAGAATAAAAAATTCAGCCTTCCTAAAACAGTTTTATTATCGTTTTTCATATTTGTTGTCTTCGGGTTATGGTTCAGAATTTACTTTGTTTTTATACCTATTCTTGCACTGGCAATGCACTTGTTAAGCTACATTAGGATCAAGAATAAAATAGCATTGAACATAACAGGCGCTTTGCTGGTCGCCGTCTTTCTGTCGCTTTCTTATGGACTGGTAAAAGGCCAATTTTTAACCGAAAGCACGCGCGAAGAACTTAACCTCTTTCGGTCTCAAAGTGAAGATGCAAACTCAATGATTACATCGCCGGTACCTGCGACAACCTGGTACGGTGAGGTGGTAAGTATTTTTTACGGTTTCTTTACGGTGAACTTCCCATTAAATGGATTAAGGCATATTTTTAAACCGCAAATTATTGCTTTTATTCTCTGGCAATTGCTGCTTTTTGGCTTTTTGCTATACTATTTTAAGCTTTGTATTTCAAGAAAAAGGGAATACAAATATGAGATATGGATGTTCTATTTTGTGTTTGCATATTTTATAATTCAGGGCATTTTTGAACCAGATCTTGGTTCTGCCGTGCGCCATAAAATGGGCTACTTTCCTTTAATTTACTTTGCTTTGTACTATGATCATTTCAAAAGAAGCATACAGTAGTATTTATACCGCATTTGTAATTTTAATTGGTTGTCTTTTAATTTTTAGACTTCCCGCTACTTACAGTTTGTGGCTTTTTGTTCTGTTTAATATTGCTAATTATAAACACTTAAATTATAATAGAACAAAATGGATTTTCATAGTAATTATAGCTTCACCATTTCTGCTTGATCTGCTTTTTTTATGGAATAACAATTCGCTGGCAGAAGGCATTAAACATGCCGAAAAAAGAACAGCTTTGCTTCTTTTCCCCATTCTCATAATTGGTCAGGATATACGATTAAATTTAAAAAAGATTCTTCGGTATTACAGTATAATTACGACTGCCATTATGGTGGTGGTTTTCATACGATTTGTGCTTGTGTATCCAGATCTCTTTTATAAATATCTGGCGGGCAAAGATCTTTGGGAAATGGGGTATAAATTTGGTGACAGCATGGGTATGCATGCCCCCGCACTTAATATGCATATTGCATTTGTAACGGTTACCAACTTTTATTTCTTTATAAAGAGCTTTGAAGCGAAAAAGAAATTTGTAGGGATCGTGGCTAATCTCGTAATCCTTCTACTATCTATTTTTATTCTGCTTTATATAAATACCAGATTGGCAATCGTAAACGCATTTATCGGGTTTTTAATTGTTATTTTATACCGAAGCAGACAGCGATTTTCACCTAGAAAAACCGGATTTTTACTCCTTACAGGCATATTTTTAAGTGCTGTGATGTTTTTTGCTTTTAGTACGATGGACCCTCATATTATTGATAAATATTCTGGGGTCACATTTGCACATATAGACAAAATTGGGCGGCTGGATGAGGTAGAAAATCCGGAGGCTACAATTTTTAATAGCTTAGTTACACGCCTCAGTATATGGAAAGCGGCAGGTGAAGTTGCTGTTAACAATTTACCGCTGGGTGCAGGAGCAGGAGACGGCAAACATGAATTAAATGATTATTATACAGCGACCAATCAAAAATTTCTGGCTAAGTATGAATTCCCTGTTCATAACCAGTTGCTCGATTTCTTACTAAAATTCGGAATTTTAGGAGCGCTCGTATTCCTGATTTTTATAGTATTTATCGCGTTTTTAGGGCTAAAAACGGAAGAATCGCTTATACTATTCTTTTTCTGGCTGTTTTTCACCTCAAATATGATGGATGATTTTTTAATCAGATTTGATGGGATAACCTTTAGTGCACTTTGGATAAGTTTGTTTGCACATCATTATTTATGTACTCTTCCCAATAAAGATCGATCAATTGTTTAAAATTCTTTCTACTGTCAAACAACTCTTCACAACGCGCTAGAGAATTTTTACCAAATACCTCCCGCGTTCTTTGATCTTGTAAGTAGAAAAGGTAATTGTCAAATTCATAAATGGTATTAAAGAGGTAACCCGTTTCACCATGCTTCACAATATCTTTATTGCCAATTATGTTAGTAGCCAGAATTGGTTTCTCAAGAGCCATAGCCTCAAGAAGCGCAATGGGCAAACCCTCCCAGGAAGAGGTTTGCAGGTAAATATCTATAGAATTTAATTTTCTAAGCGCTTTTTTCTGGTCTGTGTACCAGCCAGTAATTGTAATGTTAGGTGCTGTAAGTTTATCATGCAATTCGCCATCACCTATCCACATAAAATTTATTTCGGGATGTCGCAGTGCGAGCACATTAAAAAGCTCAGGATTACGAGCGTATGTAATTCTTCCTAAAATACCAATGGTTAGTGGCCTTTGCTCATTTTCAGTTTTAACTGTTCTTATTTTTGAAAGATTCACACTGTTTCGCACAAGCGTAACGGGTCCTATTCTTTCAGAATAAGTGAGCTCTGTATCACCGCAGGCAATAGTTTTACCGCCAAAGAATTTTTGAGTGAGTTTTTCTATACAGAAGAAAAAGAACTTTTTGATTACCGAAATGTCCTTGCGCAAAAAGGAATAACCATGCGGAGTATAATATAATTGAGCATCTGACCCCGAAAAGTAATAAGCGGCTCTACCTAAAACACCCGCTTTTGAAGAATGAAGATGAATCACATCTGGTTTAATTTCTTCTAATACCTTTTTAATTTTTAAATATGCTTTGTAATCTGCACTGGCAGAAAGTTCCCTTTTCATAGGGATCTTGATAAGATTTATATTCTTATTAAAATCTACATAGATCTGCTGAGGATCTATTTCTTTGCGTTTATCGCTAAAAATAATAGTCGTTTCTACATTCTCGAGATCTCCAAAACTGTGTGTGAGTTCTACGAAATAACTATAAATACCACCACCTAAGGCTTCAATTATGTGCACAACCTTAAGAGCTTTCATATTCTGAAAATGTCACTGTTACCCATATAGGTTAGTATATAAATCATTTAAAAAATAATGCTTTGAGAGCATAATTTACATCGCAGAGGGTGATGAAAAGGAGTTAATAATATACAAAACTTTATTAAAAGGGAATGTTTTTTAAATATAAATCTAGTCGTTATAATACGTACATAAATTATTTATTCATGTGATTTATTTTTGAAGTACAAAGTACCATAAAAAAAAATTCAATTAAAGAATGATCCTGAGATAATCTGAGGTTTTGAGAACATTATCGAATAAATGAGGTTCTTAAAGAATAATTTAGAATTTTTGATTTGGAAATCAATATATTTCCTTTCTGAAATAGTGAGTTTAATTTATGACGGAAAGAATACTTATTACAGGAGCAGCCGGATTTTTAGGTTCACATTTGTGTGACAGATTTATAAATGAGGGTTTTGAAGTGCTGGCGATGGATAATCTTATAACCGGTGATATTTCAAATATTGATCATCTCTTTAAAGAAGAACGATTTACTTTTTACAACCATGATGTTTCAAATTTTGTTCACGTTCCCGGCCGTTTAGATTACATCTTACATTTTGCCTCTCCTGCCAGTCCTATAGATTATTTAAAAATTCCTATTCAAACATTAAAAGTGGGTTCATTAGGAACGCATAACCTATTGGGTCTCGCAAAAGATAAGAATGCCAGAATCTTAATTGCTTCAACCTCTGAAATTTATGGTGATCCTCTTGAGCATCCTCAAAATGAGGAATACTTTGGTAATGTAAATTGCATTGGCCCGCGTGGAGTTTATGATGAGGCTAAGCGTTTTCAGGAGTCGATTACAATGGCCTATCACCGTTTTCACAAATTAGAAACACGTATTGCACGTATTTTTAATACATACGGCCCAAGAATGCGATTAAATGATGGGCGAGTAATTCCGGCTTTTATGGGGCAGGCGCTAAGGGGAGAAGATCTTACAGTTTTTGGCGACGGGTTGCAAACTCGTTCTTTTTGTTATGTAGATGATCAGATTGAGGGTATATATAAGCTGCTTTTTAGTAATTATACAGATCCCGTAAACATTGGTAATCCTGAAGAAATAACCATTCTTGATTTTGCTAAAGAAATTGTTGATTTAACAGGTACAGATCAAAAGATCATTCATAAAGAATTACCTGTTGATGACCCTAAAAAGAGAAGACCAGACATTACTGTTGCGAGAAAAGAACTAGGCTGGGAACCTAAAACAGATCGCACAACAGGTATGAAAAGAACATTTGATTATTTCAAAAGTTTGAGCCAGGAACAGCTTTTTAAAAGGGAGCATAAAGATTTTAGTAAACATATTAGAAATTAGATGGGAGTTAGAACAAAGAGGGCATCGGTTTATATAAGACCCGCATTGTATGTGCTTGACCTGGCACTTATTATTTTATTAGCAGAATACTTTTTTCTAAAACCATCACTGCTTCTGCCTTTTTCTATCTATATAATCTCAGGATGGCTCATAACAACCTTATTAACTGAGTTTTACGAGGTTTACAGATTCACTTCTCTCCTTAATATTCTTAACCTGCTGTTCAAGCAATTTGTGGTGTTTGCGTTAATGATTTTTGCCTTTTTTGGTTTAGCAAATCAACAGCGTGATCTATCAAGTGTAGTTGAGTATATACTTTTAGGTTTTCTTGCGATATCAATTCTTAAGGTGGGATTGTTCAATCTCTTAAAAAAGTATAGAACCACACTAGGTGGAAACCTAAAGCGGGTTGTTGTGCTTGGCGAAAACTCTAAAACATTGAGGTTAGCAGAATTTTTTACTAAAAACCCAGCTTACGGTTATGAGTTAGTTAAAGTATTCGATTTTAAGAATAAGGAAATTGGCGTAAAGGAGGTTATAGATTTTGTTGTAGAAAATAATGTAGACGAACTCTATTGTTCAATCTCAGAAGTAAAGAATAAGCAGATCGCTAAGATTGTAGATTTTGCAGATAACAATTTAAAAATAGTCAAGTTTTTACCTGATAATAGAGAGATTTTTACCAAAAAACTGGAGTATCAGTATTACGGCATTACACCTATACTTTCCTTAAGAACGATGCCTATAGAAACACCTTTAAATCAATTTTTAAAGAGATCTCTTGATTTGGCAGTTTCCTCAATCGTTATAGTTCTCATTTTGTCGTGGTTAACTCCTCTTGTGGCCTTAATTATCCAAATTGAATCACGCGGGCCGGTATTTTTTAAGCAGAAGCGAAATGGGTTAGGAAGTAACGTTTTTCATTGCTATAAATTCAGGTCGATGCACAGCAATGAGAAAGCCCATTCTGAGCAGGTGAAGGTAGGCGACGGTCGCATAACAAAACTGGGTAACTTTCTACGTAAAACCAGTTTAGATGAATTGCCACAGTTTTTCAATGTTTTTTTAGGAGATATGTCTGTTGTAGGACCACGACCTCATATGTTAAGCCACACCCACAGATATGCGGCAAGCATTGATAAATTTATGGTTAGACATTTTGTAAAACCAGGAATTACAGGTTTAGCCCAGGTAAGTGGTTACAGAGGAGAGATAAGAACAGATGATGACATTAAGAACAGGGTGCGTTTTGATATTTTTTATCTTGAAAACTGGTCAATCCTAATGGATTTGCGTATTATCGTAAAGACTGTACTTAACACAGTTCAGGGAGATAAAAACGCTTACTAAAATGTCTAAACCATTGGTTTCTGTGATTACACCGTTATACAATGGGGCTACATTCTTAAAGGACGCAGTTCAATCTGTGCTGGCGCAATCTTATGAAAACTGGGAGCTTATTATAATAGACGATGCATCAACCGATGAAAGTTATCTGGTAGCTCAGGCTCTTGCAGAATCTGATAATAGAATAACAGTTAAAAAGCTGAGCGAGAACTTAGGCGCAGGAAACGCAAGAAATCAAGGTTTGGCTGTAGCCAAAGGAGACTATATTGCTTTTTTAGATGCAGATGATATTTGGAAATTCTCAAAGTTAGAGAAGCAAATTAAATTCATGAAAGAGCACGATGCACTCATTTGCTATAGTGATTATGACTTCATTGCTGAAGATGGTACATCTTTACACAGGAAAATAGAAGCTCTGCCTAAAATTGATTTTACTAAACTCTTAAAGGCAAACTACATTGGCAATCTAACGGCAATTTATAATGCTTCAGTTTTAGGGAAAGAATATTTCTCAGATTTGCGAGTACGTCAGGATTGGGGTATGTGGTTGAAGCTTATTCAAAAAGCAGGTTACGCTTATGGCATCTCAGAAAGTTTAGCGACCTACAGGGTGAGAAAAGGGTCTATTTCTGCCAATAAATGGAACATGCTTAAATATAATTTTAAGGTCTATAATGAAGTTTTAAACTTCTCCTTTCTAAAAAGCACCATTCTTTTAGCTCAGTTTTTATGGGAACAAAAAACAGTAAAAAATAAACAGATCAAGTATTTACGTGCGAAGTAAACTGTTTTAGTTTTCCGCTTTTAGAACGGGCAATAACATCTTTCCTAATTAAGAGTACGTCAAGGTTGGGTTCTAAATATGCTGCAAGTTCTTCTTTTAATTTTTTGACCAAATTTTGATCCATTTCAAAATTACTTACATACTCAATTAAGAATGCATTCGTGTGGGTTTGTGTGATTACAAATTCTTTCACAGAAGAGTCATTATCGATAATTTTCTTTGTCACGTAATAAAATGCAAGTCCGGGAACCACTTTTCCACTTGGTAAAACTGCGAAATCACTTTTTCGCCCTGTGAGCTTTTTAAGAATCATTTTTTTAGCAGAACTTTCCTGAGAAAGTATTCCTAAATCGCCTATATCATAACGTATAATAGGATGTGCTTTGTTGTAAAGAGAAGTGATCACAACACGACCTTCGGTTTCTGCGGGCACGATTTTATTGTTATCATCTAAAATTTCCACATATAACAGCTTGCTGTCAATTTGTAATTTACCATCATTATTTTCAAAAGCGATGAGTCCGGTTTCTGAAGCGCCATATTCATTACGCAGCGGAACACCCAACTGCTTTTCAACGATTATTCTGTCTTCGGTAAATAACATTTCGCTGGTTACAATGCAAAGTTTTAAAGAGGGACAGTTTTCTTTTAGAACGATGTTTTTTTGAGCCAGAAACTTCGCAAACAAAACAATACTACTTGTGTACCCATAAATGTAAGTGAACTTCTTCTTCTTAAAAATCGCTAAAAAAGCAGTCATTTTCGCCTCGCTGAGGTCAAAAATCGGCAGTCTGTATCGCCCGCTTATTAAGTCTTTAAATCGTTCTTTATATCTGCTATTTCCGCCAGTTGCAAGACCGTAAAATCTGGCTTGATAATCATGAGATAAATCAATCTCAGCTTTCGCGTAAGCAGAATAAAAGGAAGCCCACGACAGGGCATGACTCCATTTGTCTTTAGCAAATACAAAAGGATGACCGGCGGAGCCCGATGTTTTTCCTACATAAACATTTTTAGAAGTAAAATCTGTTGAAAGTCTGTCTCTTAAGGGCTGCTGCAGATTAGCTTTGGTTAGAACAGGTAAATTCTCCCACTCACTATTTCCTGCAGCCAGTTTTTTGTAAAACGGCGTATTATTGAGGTGATATTTTACTATTTCTGCCCGATTTTCATGCAAATATGCCCGATATTTTGAGTCAGGAATAGCCTGTATCTGCTCTATTTTTTTTCGCGCAGCGTCAATATTAAAACCCGATAATCGCAGTGAGAGATCAAATAAATTCAAGGAGTAAAAATTAGTAGGTCAATTTACAAACATTTATTTTTGGCATTCAATTAAACACATTTAAAATGAATATTCTTGTATTGGGATCTGGTGGTCGTGAACATACTTTTGCCTATAAAATTGCGCAGAGCTCACATTGTGATAAACTCTTTGTAGCACCTGGTAATGCGGGCACGGCACAAATCGCGATTAACAAGAATATCGCTGTAACAGATTTTGATGCTATAAAGGCTCTTGTACTAGAAGAAAATATAGAAATGGTTATTGTGGGTCCTGAAGACCCATTAGTAAACGGGATCTATGATTTTTTTCTGCATGATGCAGCGTTAAAAGAAGTGAATGTCATTGGCCCGTCTAAGCGTGGTGCTTTACTTGAAGGCAGCAAGGAGCGCGCAAAAGAGTTTATGGCACTTTACAATATTCCCACAGCGGCATATGAAAGTTTTAAAAGCGTAAGCCTTGAGGCCGGAAAGCAATTTTTAGAAACCCTTAAACCGCCGTACGTACTTAAAGCAGATGGTCTGGCTGCGGGAAAAGGAGTTGTGATCTTAAATGATCTTGATGCGGCAAAAGCAGAGCTTGAAGATATGCTTACCAATAAAAAATTTGGTGCCGCTAGTGAAACAGTGGTAATAGAAGAATTTTTAGACGGTATTGAGCTTAGCGTTTTTGTACTTACAGATGGTGAGAATTATATCACTTTGCCTACGGCGAAAGATTATAAGCGTATAGGTGAAGGAGACGCTGGTTTGAATACGGGCGGTATGGGAGCGATTTCTCCGGTTCCTTTTGCAGATGAAGCATTGATGGAAAAAATCGAAGAAAGAATCGTAAAACCTACCATAAACGGCCTAAAAACGGAAGAGATCGATTACAAAGGCTTTGTTTTTATTGGCCTCATAAAAGTGGGAGACGATCCATATGTTATAGAATATAATGTGCGTATGGGCGATCCCGAGACCGAAGTAGTTTTGCCGCGAATAAAAAATGATCTGGTAGAAGTCTTTACTAAAGTAGGAGAGAAGAAACTCAACGAAGTTAAACTTGAGCTTGATCCTCGTTCTGCAGCTACTGTGATGTTGGTTTCAGGTGGTTATCCTGAGGCTTACGAAAAAGGAATTGAGTTAACAGGAGCAGAAAATATAGAAGACTCACTTGTATTTCATGCAGGAACCACTCTGGAAGAAAATAGAATTCTTACTTCAGGCGGAAGAGTAATGGCTATAACATCTTTACATGAAGACTTTAAAGAGGCGTTGAAACTGTCTTATAAGAATATAGAAAAAGTCCATTTTGATAAAATGAACTTTAGAAAAGATATAGGTTTTGACTTATAAAAAAGATGATTCTAGACGCGCTCGTCTTTCTCATCATACTTTTTAAGTTCATTCATCCAGTAAATGAAAGCCGCACAACCTATTAGAATAAAAATGATGTTGATGCCATTTGCAGCCCACCAGCTTTTTAGCTCTAAAGCACGCAAAGCGTCAAGAGGAGCAAAGGCTACATTCACAAAAAAATCTTCTATAACTTCATAAACAGCTTTAAAACTCATAATCGTGTACTTTTACAATTGGTTGTTGCAGCGCATATTTTTATGCTAAAGCAATGCAAAAATAGAAAAAACCTTCATGCTTACAAGCTTTTTTGGCACTTCAAAACCTATTAATTTTATAGCTGTCGTATTTCTGGCAGTATCTTTTTTTCTTTGGATAAATT
The DNA here is from genome assembly GCF_047946675.1 of Leeuwenhoekiella sp. A16. Classification (GTDB taxonomy): domain Bacteria; phylum Bacteroidota; class Bacteroidia; order Flavobacteriales; family Flavobacteriaceae; genus Leeuwenhoekiella. The sequence continues at coordinate 1,587,185 of NZ_CP172313.1, read as the reverse complement.
TAGAGCATGTAGGTTTAAATATGTCTGGCTATAAAGTGCTCGCTCAGGTAAGTCTGCTGCTTATATATATTTTCACTATCGGCGTAATAAATTTTGTTGTAAAACGAAATACACTCACTAAACAAAATACATACATCCTTTTTATTTTTGTGTGTTTTACATTCTCATTTCCAGCAAGTTTTGATCATTATTCTGTAATTGTGTCTGGTTTATTTCTCATGCTCGCACTAAGGCGCATTATTAGCCTGCGCTCACAACTCGAGGTGAAAAAGAAAATTTTTGACGCCGCATTCTGGATTGCTATTGCTTCAATTTTTTATTTCTGGAGTATTCTGTTTCTGGTCGTTCTGTATGTTGGGATTCTTTTTCATGGTACAACTACGTATAAAAATTGGCTCATTCCGCTTCTTTCTATCTTAATTGTGATGCTTTTTTGTTGTACGTATGCGATTTATAATGGCGGAGTAGTTTATTTCGCGAAAGCATACTTTGATAAACCCACACTAGATTTTACAGCTTACAGCAAGCCACGATTACTTGTACCTTTGTCAATTGTTGCGACATTCTATATCTGGTGTTTAATTAAGTACATAGCTTTAATTTCATCAACTTCTCAAAAGCATAAATCGTCGTATATATTAATTATCGCCAGCAGTGTTGTGACTTTGCTAATTGCAGTGGTTTTTGCACCTATTCATGATGGCAGTGAGGTTTATTTTTTTCTGGGACCCATGGCAATAATTACCGCACGATATATCGAGAAAAGCGAGGGTTTTTGGTTTAAAGAAATGATATTATTAATGACTTTAGCTTTACCTCCCTTTTTAATTTTGTTCACTTAGACTAACCTTTGGCTTAAGTGAGTGTTAACGCACTATTACAAAATGTGATACCTTTGCCCTCAATTATTATTTTAGAAGACTTTAAATAAAGTACCATGATTTCTCATACGGCTAACAGAATATTTCAGGAAGTTATAGAACATTATCATTTAGAAAATGATGTAGATCAGGAATTTAGTAATAAATATGATTCAGAAATAGATTTTTTTGAGCATCTCCTGTTTAAAAAGTGCTGGATAGATACTGTACAGTGGCATTATGAAGATATCATTCGTGACCCTGCAATTGACCCTGTTGCGGCTTTAAAGCTGAAGAGACAAATTGATGCATCTAATCAAGAGCGTACAGACATGGTAGAATATATAGACAGCTACTTTCTTGAGCAATATAATGATGTAGAGCCTAAAGATGAGGCTACGATTAATACAGAAAGTCCTGCCTGGGCAATAGATCGTTTGTCTATTCTTGCATTAAAGATATTTCACATGCGAGAGGAGGCTGAAAGAGAAGATGCATCTGCAGCTCACAGAGAAGCTTGTCAGCGAAAATTAGATATTCTGCTTGAGCAGCGACTAGATCTTTCTACAGCGATAGACACGTTGATCACAGATATCAAAAACGGGAAGAAATACATGAAAGTCTATAAGCAGATGAAAATGTACAATGATGATGAGCTAAACCCGGTTCTGCGTGGGCAGAAATAGCAGACATAGTGAATCAATAGTTGTAATACGTCTTTCTGCCTTAGGAGATGTGGCGATGACCGTCCCGGTTTTGATCGCTTTAAGAGAGAAATATCCTTCTCTGGAGGTAACGATTCTTTCTAATAGCAGATATGCCCCTTTTTTCAGCAATATTTCTAATATAAACTTTCACGCTGCAAAGGTAAAAGACAAGCACAAAGGTCTTTTTGGGTTATTTGAATTATACCGGGAGATCGACGCTTATAAATATAGTGCTATGGCAGATTTACATAATGTCATACGATCTCAAATTATAGATTTATTAGCCAGTGTTGCAGGAAGAAAAATCGTGCGTATAGATAAAGGTCGACAAGAAAAGAAAGCCCTAACAAGTGAACAGCTGGAAAAACTACCACAGCTAAAAAGCACACATGAGCGGTACGCTGATGTATTTACTCGTTTAGGTTATGACTTTAATTTATTTCCCACGCATGTATTATCTAAACAGCAAATACCTGCCCAAATTAGGCAAAAACTAGGCCCGGAGCCTAAAAAGTGGATTGGCATAGCGCCTTTTGCAGCCCATGAAGGTAAGATGTACCCTCTTGACCTTATGGAAGAGGTTGTAAAAGATTTATCTGCTAACGAAAAATATAAGGTTATCCTTTTTGGGGGCGGGAAGAAGGAGGTTGAGGTTCTTAATAATTTAGCTTCAAAGTATCGCAGAGTAGTTAATCTAGCCGGTCAATGCAGTTTTGAAGATGAACTAAGTGTAATTTCAAATCTTGACCTGATGCTTTCTATGGATAGCGGCAATGGTCATCTTGCTGCTATGTATGGCATTCCTGTGGTTACTTTATGGGGAGTTACGCATCCCGCGTTAGGTTTTAAACCATTTATGCAACCCGATGAAAATCAATTGCTCTCAGATCGTGTTCAATTTCCGCTTATTCCTACTTCAGTTTATGGCAACAAAGTGCCAGAGGGTTATGAAGAGGTTATGCGTACTATTTCGCCACAGCGAGTAATTAAAAGAATTAATGAAATACTTGCCTAAAACATGTCAAAATCGGTCAATTTAACTGAAATATTAGGAATAAAATATCCTATTATTATTGCTCCCATGTTTCTCGTTTCTAACGTGGCAATGGTAAAAGCCGCTATGAAAGAAGGAATAGCCGCATGTATTCCTGCGCTTAATTACAGAACCCTTGACGAACTAAAAAACGCAATAAAAGAACTAAAAACTGCAAAAACTAATAATGGCGCTTTTGGCATAAATCTTATTGTAAATAAATCTAACTTAAAGTTTCCTGCACAATTAGAGGCATGCTGTGAGTTGGGTGTAGATTTTATTATAACATCTCTGGGCAATCCTAAAACAGTAATAGAAAAAGCTCATGAAAAGGGCATAAAAGTATTTTGTGATGTCGTAAATCTGGAGCACGCGCAAAAAGTAGAAGCTTTGGGTTGTGATGCGCTGGTAGCTGTTAATAATATCGCGGGTGGTCACAGAGGTGATATAGATCCTCAGGAGTTGATCGCCTTACTTACAACTAATTGCAATATTCCGGTTATATCTGCAGGTGGAGTAGGCAGCAAAGAAGAACTAGATAAAATGCTCGCGTATGGCGCTGTGGGGGTAAGTATAGGAAGCCCGTTTATTGCTTCAGAAGAAGCTGGTGTTTCACAGGAGTATAAACAGGCTTGTGTGAACTATGGTCAAAACGACATTGTCATGACCGAAAAAATTTCAGGAACACCTTGTAGCGTTATAAATACACCGTACGTTCAGGAAATAGGAACAAAACAAACCTGGATAGAGCGACTTCTAAACCGCAACAGATGGTTAAAGAAATACGTGAAAATGTTGCGCTTTTTAAAAGGAACAAATATGGTTACTAAAGCGGCTAAAGAAGCGACCTACAAGACCGTTTGGGTTGCAGGCCCATCTATTGAGCACACGTATAAAATTGAGCCGGTAGCCGCAATAATTAAACGGTTTACCAACTAATCATATTAAAACCTGTCCTTTTTTTCCTAACGGTGATAAGGTTAAATTCTAAACCTCATCATAATCTACCACAATGGTAGGGCTCGTGGGTTGAGCCTGGCAAGTTAAGACAAGACCTTCTGCTACTTCGCTATCTGTCAATATTTGATTTTTACGCATAACGGCGGTGCCTTCTTTTATTCTGGCAATACAACTGCTGCAAATACCGCCCTGGCAAGAATGCGGCGCATCAATATCGCGATCTAAAGCTGCATCAAGAATTACCTGAGATTGAGGCATGTCAAAATCAAATTCTTCGTCGTCTACAATTATTTTAATTTTAGTATTTCCATCACCAGATACCTGAACGACACCCTCATCTTTTGAAGAGAAAAGTTCAAACAGTATTTTGTCTTCTGCTACTCCGTTCTCAGTAAGAACTTCTTTAACCTCGGTGATCATAGCTTCTGGACCACACAGAAAATAGCGATCAAAATCGTGCTCCTTAAATTTATTCTTAACCACATAATTTACGGTTGAGCGTGCAATTCTTCCAAAATGGCTATTTTCTTCCTGAGTGCGACTGTAAACAAATTCGATAAAAAGGCGGTCAGCGTACTGCAATTGAAGTTTTAACAACTCTGTATGAAAAATGGTTTCCTCAATAGATTTATTGCCATAAACTAATAAAAACCTGCTTTTAGGCTCTTCCTCAAGAACTGTTTTAATTATAGATAAAACAGGAGTTATACCGCTACCCGCAACAAAAGCTGCATAATCATTTTGATTTTCAGCATTAGGCTCAAGAATGAATTTTCCTTCGGGAGGATGTACCTCTAAAGAAGCACCCACAGCCAGTTTATTATTTGCTAAAACTGAAAATGTACCACCGCTCACTTCTTTAACGGCAACTTTTAAAATTTCGCTGCCCGGCGAAGAACAAAGAGAATATGCTCTGCGCACTTCTTTACCATCTATGGTAGTTTTTAAAGTAAGATATTGCCCAGCGATAAATTTATACTCAGCTTTTAAATCTGAAGGCACGCCAAATGTAATACTCACTGCGCTAGGGGTCTCGCGCGTTATATCTTGTATTGTAAGAGAATGGAAATCGCTCATTTAAAGAAAAATTTTTGCAAAAATACAAAGCATCACAGCTTTTAACGTAACATTTTTATATTTTTCATACTCATATTAAGTAGCGAATATCAAAAAAATCTTTAACCCATAACTATGTTTAAACATTTTATTAACCTCGAATGGAAAAGCTTTTTTAGATCTGCTTCTTTTAAGGCAAATCTGGTCTTAAAAATTTTCATGGTTCTGGGGGCGCTTTACTTTATAGCCTTATTTACTGGCGCGGGAATTATGCTTTATTTTGGTCTTGAAGACCACGGCTTTGATCCTCTGGTTACAGTAAACAAATACCTGATCTATTATCTGGTTGCAGATATTGTGATACGCTACTTCTTTCAGAAGATGCCTGTTATAAACATTAAGCCACTTTTGTTACTTCCTTTTAAGAAAGGTAAGATCGTTAACTATGCTTTTGGGAAAACAGCTATCTCTTATTTTAATATTGTTCATGCATTTTTCTTCATCCCGTTTTCAATAGTTTTACTCAAAGAGGGTTATAGCATTAGCGGAGTAATAACCTGGCATCTGGGGATCATGTTTTTGATCTATATTAATAATTTCATCAATATCTTTCTCAATGACAGGACTGTCTATATTGTAGCATTTGCAGGCATAGCAATTTTGCTGGGGCTTGCACAGTACTACGAGTATTTTGATATTACTACTTATACTTTACCGTTCTTTCAGGCGCTTTATGATATTGCCTGGATGTGTGTTGTTCCGCTTGTGGTACTTTTAGTTATAATTAAGATTGCATACGATTATTTTTACCACATATTATATCTCGACGCAGGTCTTTCTGCTAAACAAACTACCGCGAGTACAGAGAATTTAGACTGGCTTGACAGATTTGGAAAAATCTCAACATTTCTAAAAAACGATATTAAGCTTATTAAGCGAAACAAAAGATCTCGCACAACGGTTTTAATAAGTTTCTTGTTCTTATTCTATGGCTTGTTGTTTTTCTCTGGAGGCATAGAAAGCTATAATAATCCCGTGATGCGCATATTTGGGGGAATTTTTGTCTCCGGCGGATTTTTATTCACTTTTGGTCAATTTGTGCCCAGTTGGGACAGTTCTTATTACCCATTAATGATGAGCCAGAATATTCGGTATAAAGAATATCTTACCTCAAAATGGTGGCTTGTGGTTATTGCGACGGTAATATCTACCATTCTTGCATCTTTCTATCTGTATTTTGGCTGGGAAGCTTACGCTGCTATTTTAGTAGGTGCGATTTACAATATTGGTGTAAATTCTCATCTTGTACTTCTGGGTGGTGCTTACATAAAAACTCCCATAGACCTTACCAGCGCTAAAAAAGCTTTTGGCAACTCGCAGGCATTTAATTTAAAGACAATGCTAATTAGCGTACCTAAATTATTGTTGCCGCTACTTCTTTATGCGCTTGGGCATTATACCTTAGGACCTATAGCAGGTTTTGCTCTTGTGGCGATTGCGGGGGTTGTAGGTTTTGCTTTTAGAAATATGGTATTTAGAAAAATAGAATCTATTTATAAAGCAGAGAAGTACAAAACACTATCTGCATACAAACAAAATAATTAGAATTATGATCACAGTTCACGGGTTGTCAAAAAAATATAGTGGTGTAACCGTTTTAGATATTGAAGAGCTTGATATTCCTAAAGGCCAGGCTTTTGGTCTGGTGGGAAATAACGGCGCAGGAAAAACGACTCTTTTTAGCTGTTTGCTTGATCTAATTCAACCTACGACAGGATATATTGAGAATGGCGGAGTTAAAGTAAATGAAAGTGAAGCGTGGAAAACCCATACGGCTTCATTTATTGATGAAACATTTTCAATAGGCTATCTCACTCCAGAAGAGTATTTCTATTTTATAGGCGAACTTCGTGGTCAAAATAAGGCCGATGTAGACGGATTATTAGCCGGTTTTACCGACTTTTTTAATGACGAAATTCTAAACAAGAAAAAGTATTTGCGGGATCTCTCTAAGGGAAATCAGAAAAAAGTAGGTATCGTAGCTACTTTAATAGGCAATCCAGAAGTTATTGTGCTAGATGAGCCATTTGCAAATCTTGATCCCACAACGCAAATACGCCTAAAAGGGATTATTAAAAAACTAGCAGCAGATTCTGATGTGACGGTTTTGGTTTCAAGTCATGACCTGCAACACGTGACAGAGGTTTGTAAGCGCATTGTAGTTCTTGAAAAAGGTAAAAAGGTAAAAGACATAATGACTTCAGAAGCTACCTTGAGTGAACTTGAGCAGTATTTTAGCAGAGAACAGGAAGTAATTTAAACAATCGCTATCGGGAGATTTTGAAAACCAAATGATAAGCATTCTTAAAAAGTAATGTATTTTTACCCGTTTTCATACTAAAACAGACACTTTTTAGTTGTTAGGTAATAATCATAAAGGTTTGCAAACACATATAAAAAAGCTACTTCCGGTACTGGCATTGTTCATTTTAATTACGGCATGTTCCCGTAAGAACAATACATTCATAAACCGAAATTTCCACGCTGTTACTGCAGAATACAACACGCTGTACAACGGTGAGGTCGCTTTTGAAGAAGGCCGTGATGCTTTAATAAATTCATACGACGATAACTTTTGGGAAATTCTTCCCGTAGAACGTATGGAATCTTTTGAAGAAATTACACTCCCCGGAGCTTCTAAAGATCCCAATTTTGAAAGGGCCGAAGAAAAGGCGATCAAAGCCATACAAAAACACAGTATGGAAATTAATGGCAAAGAGCACAACCCGCAAATGGATGAGGCTTTTATGCTTTTAGGGAAAGCCCGTTATTTTGACCAGCGATTTGTGCGCGCCTTAGAGGCATTTAATTACATCCTTGCCTATTATCCCGCAAGCAACAATATCGCTCAGGCGAAAGTTTGGAAAGCTAAAACCAACATAAGACTTGATAATGATGTTGTTGCTATAGAAAATCTCAAAGAGCTACTTGAAGAGGAAGAACTTGACAAGCAGGATTATGCAGATGCTTCTGCAATGCTTGCCCAGGCTTACATTAATCGCAAAAAGCTTGACAGCGCTGTAATTAGAATCTCAGAAGCGGCAAGTTTCACCCGAAAAAGTGAAGAAAAAGGCCGATTTTTATACCTAAAAGGCCAATTATTTGATGCTCTTGAGAAAAATGATAGTGCAAATCTAGCCTACGATGAGGTCATTGCTCTTAACAGAAAGTCACCACGCCGCTATATGATTAATGCGTATATAGCTAAAGCGAAAAATTTTGACTACGAGAATCAAGACCAAACTCTTTTTTTAGAAATGCTAAAAGACCTGGAAGCAAATAGAGAGAACAGGCCTTATCTTGACCGCATATACAATCAATTAGCTGAATATTATAGAAATATAGGAGAGGGAGATTCTGCCATAGCATATTACAACCGCTCTTTGCGCACAGCTACTCAGGATGAATATTTAACGTCTAAAAATTATCTTAGTCTGGGCGATTTTAACTTTAACAAAGCATCTTATCAATTGGCGGGTGCTTATTACGATAGTACGCTCACTTACCTAAATGATCGCAGCAGAGAACACAGGCGTATCTCAAAAAAGAGAGAGAACTTAAATGAAGTTATTCTATATGAAAGAACAGCTTTACAAAACGATAGTTTGCTTTCGCTTGTAGCGATGACAGATGATGAAAGACGCACTTATTTTCAGGATTATATCAATAAACTAATAGAGAAACGAAAAGAAGATTCTATTGCCGTCGCATCTGGAGCGATTAGAAATAATGAGTTTTTCGTGGCAACGACAACAGACCCACAAGGGTCTAAATTCTACTTTTACAATCCTACTGTAGTGGCTCAGGGTAAATTGCGTTTTGATGCAAGATGGGGCAACAGAGAACTTGCAGATAACTGGAGAATCTCAAGCAATAGGGCAGCTCTTGAAAGAAATACAGCAGGAGTAACAGATACAACAGCGGTGGCCGAAGAGTCGACCACTTATAATCTTGACAAATACATAGAAACGATACCTACAGATACTGCTGTGATTGACAGCATTACCAGAGACCGTAATTATGCTTATTATCAGCTGGGATTGATCTATAAAGAGAAATTTAGAGAGAATGACCTTGCCATAAATAGATTAGAAACCTTGCTGAAAAACGAACCAGAAGACAGGCTGGTGCTTCCTGCTAATTACTATTTATATCAGCTATACAAAGAGAATGGTGACACAGCTAATTCTGCTAAATTTAAAGACAATATTTTAACCAATTATGGCGACAGCAGGTATGCGGCGATAATTAATAATCCTGACACTGTTTTAAGTCGGGATGAGGAGAGTCCGGAAACTTTATATAATAACCTGTATAAGCTTTTTGAGCAGCAAAAGTATGACACGGTAATACAGCAGGCAGGTGTTTATGTAGATCGTTTTGCCGGAGATGAATTTGTGCCAAAATTTGAGCTTTTGAAAGCAACCGCTATAGGAAGGTATGAAGGATTTGAGTCTTTTGAAAAGGCGCTTAATTATGTTGCTCTTACTTACCCCAACGCAGAAGAAGGTAAAAAAGCTCTTAATATGCTAGAAACTGTTATCCCGCAAATACAAAGTAGCGACTTTAGAGATGAAATCAATGTGGTTAAATGGAAATTGATTTATACCTTTCCGTTAACAGAAAGTGAAGAGATCGCCAGTGCTGATGAAAAGATCAAAACCTTTTTAGAAGTGAATTTCTACAGGGATTACACGGCTTCTGTAGATGTTTATGATCCAGAACGCAAACTGCTGGTTGTGCATGGTTTCAATTCACAAGGAGCGGCTTTATCTTTTGCAGAGCGCTTAAAATCTGCCAAGGATTTGAAATGGAATTTTAATGCAGAAACAATAAGTTCAGAAAACTATAGAATTATACAAATACACAAGAATCTGGATGCATACTTAACCCGAGATTCTAATTAACAGCCAGTTATGAAACGAGACCGAAATCTTGAAACAGATCCTAACAACAAGCAAAACCGAATAAGCCAGGGAACAAAAATTGTAGGCAACATCACATCTGAAGGTGGTTTTAGAATTGATGGTATTATAGAAGGTGAGATCAACGCTTCTGGCAAGGTGGTTTTAGGCGCTGCCGGAAAGATAAAGGGAACATTAACCTGTAATGATGCAGATATAGAGGGAACTGTTGATGGTATTTTAAAAGTAAGTAACTTGCTTTCTCTTAAAAGTTCTGCGCATCTTGAGGGCGAAGTAACGACAGGCAAGCTTGCAGTAGAACCGGGTGCGAGGTTTAATGCATCTTGTGTTATGCAGGGAGCTGTAAAGGCATTAGATAAAAATGGAAGAAAAGAAACCGAAAAGTCCGCTTAAGAATTGGGCTGTTTTTACCGGGATTGCATTTCAGATGGGAGCTACAATTTTTGTCTGCGCATGGATAGGTTGTAAACTCGATGAAAAATATGGCGATCCTGAAGGTAAAAACTGGTTCACATTAGGGTTTGTTCTTTTTGGTGTGGCCGCTTCCTTATATCTGGTACTCAAACAGCTTAAGAAATTCAATTAGAAAATTAGATTACATGAATAAAATGTTAAGCCTCTTTTTAGTGGTTTTTGGCGCATTACTTTGCCTGTCATTTATAACTCACGCAGGACTACTAACAAACTTCTTTGATTCTCCCGTACCCCCTGAGATCCTGTTTTCATACAAATTTAATTTTGGGTTTACATTTATGTTTACGCTAACTATTATTTTTCTAAGCAAAAAAGTAGCAGATCAGTTGGGATATATATTTCTTGTTGGGAGTGGTTTAAAACTTGTTCTTTTTCTGATTTTGACCAAAATAAAGGGGTTTTCTGTTGATAAAAGTGTGTTTTTAGATTTCTTCATTCCCTATATAACCTGCCTTACAATCGAGTTATATATAGTGGCTAAAATTTTAAAGAATACAAAACCATCTGAAAACCAATAAATTGTTTTAGTTTTGCAGCCCATTATTTTTGTGCGTGTAAGGGTTTGTCAATTTAATTAAATGCTTACATTTGCACCGAAATTTAGAGACCGAAATTTTATACCGAATGCAGGCATCAAAAATTGCTAAGTTTTTAGTTTTAAGCGTATTGTTTACGCTCTCATTTTCTGTACAAGCACAGGAACACCACGAGGAAAAAGAAGGGTTCAAGAAAGGGGACCCTATTGACACTAAAGAGGAAATTAAAAAATACATAGACCATCACTTGCTGGATTCTTATGATTTTACCTTTTGGTCAGATTCTGAGACAGGCGAGCATATGAGCTTTCCTCTTCCTGTAATTCTTTTTGATAATGGGATGCACGTTTTCTCATCATCAAAATTTCATCATGGGGAAGAAGTGGCTGAGGTAGATGGAAACTATTACAAGATAGAGCACAATAAAATCTATAAGACAGATGCTGCCGGGACTATTACTCATGATGAGGAAGGTCACCCTACAAATGCGCGGCCTCTTGATTTTTCGCTTACAAAAAATGTTGTGATGATCTTCATCACTGCTATTTTTATGTTTTTCCTTTTCAAAGGTCTGGCAACTTCATATACTAAGAAGAAAATCCCAACAGGGTTAAACAGAGCTTTAGAGCCACTTGTGATATATGTGCGTGACGATATCGCGATTCCTAATATAGGTGAGAAGAAGTATAGAAAATATATGGGCTTCCTGCTTACGGTATTTTTCTTTATTTTCATTATTAACCTTTTGGGATTGACTCCTTTGGGTGTAAATGTGACTAATAGTATTTCTGTTACACTTTGTCTTGCATTGATCACCTTTTTTATCGTTCAGTTTAGTGGTAACAAAGATTACTGGAAACACGTTTTCTGGATGCCGGGAGTGCCTATCCCTATGAAAATAATCCTGATGCCTATAGAGGTTCTTGGTCTTTTTATTAAGCCATTTTCTTTGATGATACGACTGTATGCTAACATCACAGCTGGTCACGTTGTAATTATGAGTTTGCTTGGGTTGATATTTATCTTTAAAACCTGGGTTGCAGGACCTGCATTTTTTGGTTTTACATTATTTATTTCAGTTATAGAATTACTAGTAGCATTTCTTCAAGCGTATATATTTACCTTGTTGAGCGCTCTTTATATAGGTAGTGCGGTAGAAGAGCACGACCATCATGAAGGGGTTGATGATGAGATCCCAATCGTGTAAATTAAACATTAAACAATTTTAATTTTAAATAACTCAATATGGAAAGTTTAGATTTGAGCATGGTAGGTGCTGGTTTAATTGTTATCGGTGCAGGTATTGGTCTTGGTAAGATTGGTGGTTCTGCTATGGAAGCTATCGCGCGTCAGCCTGAAGCTACTGGTAAAATCCAGACTGCGATGATTATCATCGCTGCACTACTTGAAGGTGTTGCTTTTGCTGCTTTATTTGCTGCATAACAAACATTATAAAAACAGCCTCCCGTAACGGTTGGTTGCGGGAACTGTTTTTAATTTAAAATTAAAAGGATTATAATAAAACATGGAAAAGTTAATTAACGATTTCTCATACGGGTTGTTTTTCTGGCAGGCATTAGTGTTCTTAACACTTCTGTTCTTGTTGCGTAAATTTGCCTGGAAACCAGTACTTAATTCCTTGAATAGCCGGGAAGAGGGTATAAAAAATGCTTTAGAATCTGCAGAAAATGCAAAGAAGGAAATGGAAAACCTTCAGGCAGATAACAAAAAGCTTCTTCAGGAGGCTCGTGCAGAGCGTGAGTCTATGCTAAAAGATGCTCGCGCAATTAGAGAGCAAATGATTGCAGAGGCAGAAACTGATGCTAAGCTTAAAGCAAATAAAATGATCGCTCAGGCGCAGGAGGCTATTGAAGCTGAAAAACGTGCTGCGGTAGCAGATCTAAAGAATCAGGTTGCAGAGCTTTCTATTGAAATCGCAGAAAAAGTTGTAAAAAGCGAGCTTTCAGATAAAAGTAAGCAGTTACAGCTGGTTGATTCAATGTTACAAGACGCAACTCTTAACTAAAAAAGAAATTCATGTCTAAAAGAGCAGCATTACGATATGCAAAGGCGGTTCTAGATCAGGCTCGTGAAACGGGTAATACTGAAAAGGTTTATAATGACATGACTAAAATAGAAGCTACTATTTCATCAAATAAGGAGCTTCGCAATTTTCTGAATAGTCCTATTATAAAAAATGAGGATAAGCGTTCTGCTTTACGTCAGGTTTTTAGTGATTCTTCAGAGGCGACATTTAGTCTGATTGATATACTTATTAGCAATAATAGAGCTAGCATCTTAAATGATGTTGCTGTATCATTTTTGAGCTTATACAATGAAGCTAATGGTGTTGTGACTGCAGAAGTTACAACAGCTGTAGAAATGGATGCTGAACTTGAGCAGAAGATTTCAAATAAGGTAAAAAGTATTACCGGAAGCGATAAGGTAAATATAGCTCACATCATTGATGCAGACATTATAGGTGGTTTCATCTTAAAAGTGGGCGATGTGCAATATGATGCCAGTATCGCAAACAAGTTAGACAAAGTAAAAAAAGAATTTAGCAAACGTTTATAATTACAACTAGACCAGAGTTAATCCTTCGGTTTAAAAACTTATATATCAAATAAAATGGCAGAAGTTAAACCAGCAGAAGTTTCAGCAATATTAAAGAAACAGCTTACCGGTTTTGAAGCGACAGCTTCATTAGATGAGGTAGGAACGGTACTCACTGTAGGTGATGGTATCGCCCGAGTTTATGGACTTTCTAATGCTCAGTACGGCGAACTTGTAGAGTTTGAAGGTGGACTAGAGGGAATTGTTCTTAACCTTGAAGAAGATAATGTAGGTGTTGTATTGTTGGGACCTTCTAAAGAAATAGGAGAAGGATCTACTGTAAAACGTACACAACGTATTGCCTCTATACAAGTAGGAGAAGGTATTACAGGTCGTGTTGTAAACACACTAGGTCTTCCTATTGATGGTAAAGGTGCTATAGAAGGTGTGACTTATGAAATGCCACTAGAGCGTAAGGCTCCTGGTGTTATTTATCGCCAGCCGGTAAATGAGCCGCTTCAAACAGGTATCAAATCAATTGATGCGATGATCCCTGTAGGTCGTGGACAAAGAGAATTAGTTATTGGTGACCGTCAAACAGGTAAAACAACCGTTTGTATCGATACTATTCTTAATCAAAAAGAATTCTACGATGCCGGTAAGCCGGTATATTGTATATATGTTGCTATTGGGCAAAAAGCTTCTACTGTTGCAGGTATAGCAAAGGTTCTTGAAGAAAAAGGAGCTTTAGCTTATACTACGATTGTAGCTGCTAATGCATCAGATCCTGCTCCTATGCAGGTTTATGCGCCATTTGCCGGTGCTGCAATTGGTGAGTATTTTAGAGATACTGGTCGTCCTGCTTTAATAGTGTATGATGATCTTTCTAAGCAAGCTGTTGCTTATCGTGAGGTATCACTTTTACTTCGTCGCCCACCAGGTCGTGAAGCATATCCTGGTGACGTTTTCTTCTTACACTCAAGATTACTTGAGCGTGCTGCAAAAGTTATTGCAGATGATGAGATCGCAAAAAACATGAATGACCTTCCAGATAGCTTAAAACCTATCGTGAAAGGTGGAGGTTCTTTAACAGCTTTGCCTATTATTGAAACACAAGCGGGTGACGTTTCTGCATATATCCCTACTAACGTAATTTCTATTACAGACGGGCAGATTTTCTTAGATGGTGATTTGTTTAACTCTGGGGTACGTCCCGCAATTAACGTAGGTATTTCTGTATCACGTGTTGGGGGTTCTGCACAGATTAAGTCAATGAAAAAAGTTGCGGGGACTTTAAAATTAGACCAGGCAGCCTTCCGTGAACTAGAAGCATTTGCTAAGTTTGGTTCAGACCTTGATGCTGCTACATTAAGTGTAATTGAGAAAGGTAAACGTAACGTTGAGATTCTTAAGCAGGCAGAAAATACACCCTACACGGTAGAAGATCAGATCGCAATTATATATGCGGGATCTAAAAACCTTTTACGTAGTGTTCCTGTAAATAAAGTAAAAGAATTTGAAAGAGATTATCTTGAGTTTCTTAATGCAAAGCACAGAGATGTGTTAGACACATTAAAAGCAGGAAAACTTACAGATGAAGTTACAGACACGTTAACTGCTGTAGCTAAAGATCTTTCAGCTAAGTATAAGTAAGTATTGAATTTTTAACGAGCTAATTACTCATTTCAATACTTAATACTAAACAAGAATGGCAAATTTAAAAGAAATACGAAATAGGATTTCATCAGTATCATCAACGATGCAGATCACCAGTGCTATGAAAATGGTATCTGCTGCAAAGTTGAAAAAGGCTCAGGATGCGATTACCGCTATGCGCCCTTATTCTGATAAATTGACCGAATTACTTCAAAGCTTGAGTGCCTCATTAGAGGGTGATAGTGGCAGCAAATTTGCCGAAAACCGTGAGGTGAAAAAAGTTCTTGTCGTAGCTATTTCATCTAATCGTGGCCTTGCAGGAGCATTCAATTCTAATATTGTTAAGGAAGCTAAATTAATTGCAAACAGCGTTTACGCAGATAAAGAGGTTCACTTTCTTACGATAGGTAAAAAAGCTAATGATATTCTTAAAAAGAGTAATACTATCGTTCAAAACGAAAATAGTATTTACGACGATCTAAGCTTTGAAAATGTTGAGACTGTAGCCGAAAAGGTGATGGATCTTTTCCTTAAAGGAGAATATGACAGAGTTGAACTTATCTACAATAAGTTTAAGAATGCTGCCACACAAATAGTAACAAGAGAGCAGTTTTTGCCTATTAAACCTTTAGTTGCTGAAGGAGAAGAGGTAGAAAATGTAGCCTTAGATTATATTTTTGAGCCTTCTAAAGAGGAGATCGTAAAGCAACTTATACCTAAAGCTTTAAAGACTCAATTGTTTAAAGGCATTAGAGATTCTGTAGCCAGTGAGCATGGTGCGCGTATGACTGCTATGCACAAAGCAACAGATAACGCTACTGATTTGAGAAATCAATTGAAGCTTACTTATAACAAAGCTCGTCAGGCTGCAATTACTAATGAAATATTAGAAATTGTAGGTGGTGCAGAAGCATTGAATAATTAAGATAAATGCAAATTATAGATTAAGCCTGCGATATTTATCGCAGGCTTTTTTATTTGTACTTTCTGCATAAATCAAGGAAAGGTCATACTTTGTTAGCGCATTTAATTTGGCTACTTTTACCCCCTAAAAACCTACTTTTTGAGCGTAATTAAGCGTTTTGTTCAGGATACTGCAGTTTATGGCCTCGCCACCGTCTTGCCTCGGGTAATGAGCATAATACTAGTAGGTCTTCACACAGATATTTTACAAACTGAAGGCTACGCAGAAAACACCTCCTTTTACATAGGAGCGGCTTTTTTAAATGTGCTGCTCACATTGGGTATGGAAACGGCTTTTTTCAGGTTCTTTGCTAAATCACATCATAAAGAACGTGTGTATAGTACCGTTCTTCTCGCTCTGTCTGCATCTGCTGTATTGTTTTTTATTGTCATTTGGCTGGTTAAAAACCCGGTTTCTGAGGCCTTAGAGTTGCCCGCCCAATATATGGGTTACTTAATTGGGGTTACAGTGCTTGACACGCTTGTGGTTGCTCCGTTCGCATATCTGCGCGCACGTGGTAAAGCGTTGCGTTTTGCAGGTGTTAAGATGATAAGTTTAGCGATCTATGTAATTCTGAACTTCTTTTTTCTTTGGGCTATTCCCTACTTTAATTTGACGTTTTCATGGTACGATGAAAGTTCATTATTGCAATATATTTTTATAGCCAATTTAGCAGCCAGCGCAGCTACTTTTATGCTTATTTTACCCGATTTTTTTAAGATTAAACTGGTTTTTGATAAGGTGGTTTTTAGTCAGCTCTGGCAATATGGTTGGCCTATTATGGTAGCTGGTGTGGCTTTCGTTATAAACGAAAACCTAGACAAGTTACTTATTGGCAATCTACTCGACAAGGATACAATGGGAGCTTATTCGGGTTGTTATAAGTTAGCGGTGTTCATGACAATTTTTATACAAGCTTTTAGACTAGGCGCAGAGCCATTCTTCTTCAATCATTCTAAAGAAAAAAACGCGACTTCAACGTATTCTCTTATTCTCAAGTATTTTGTAATTGCTGGTGCCGCGGGACTATTGGTCGTTATATTCTATATTGACTTTTTTAAAGAGATTCTCATAAGAGATCCTTCGTATTGGAAGGCGATTGGGATTGTTCCCATTGTTCTTCTCGCTAACTTGTGTCTG
This sequence comes from Leeuwenhoekiella sp. A16, assembly GCF_047946675.1. Lineage (GTDB taxonomy): Bacteria > Bacteroidota > Bacteroidia > Flavobacteriales > Flavobacteriaceae > Leeuwenhoekiella. Next base: position 1,570,258 of record NZ_CP172313.1, on the reverse strand, counting down.
GGTATTTACCACAATCTGGCTATCTGGTATAAACTAACAGACAGGACGCACTACGGAATGTATTTTTCACTTATAGGTGCGGGAATAACAATTTTGCTCAATGTACTTCTTATCCCTGTATTAGGTTTTATGGCCGCAGCCTATGCTACACTAGCAGCGTATGGCGGTATGATGGTGATTTCTTATATCTATGGGCAGAAATATTACAAAGTTCCTTATGATCTCAAAAGGCTGGCGCTGTATTTAGGAGTCTCTGTACTTTTTGGTGGCTTGTCTTTCTATGTTTTCAGAGAAAATTATCTGCTAAGTAGTATCTTGCTTTTATTGTTTGGCAGCCTTGTTTTTGTGCTGGAAGGAAAAGAATTAAAACGTTTATTAATCAGGAATAATTAGAATAATCTCTCGTTGTATATAAAGACTTAAAGCATGAAAATTAATATTATAAATAAATCTGCACATGCCTTACCTAATTATGAGACTGGCGCCTCTGCAGGAATGGATCTTAGAGCAAATACAGAAACTCCCATTGTTTTAAAACCTCTTGAGAGAGCAATAGTGCCCACAGGTCTTTTTCTTGAATTGCCTATAGGTATAGAAGCTCAGGTAAGACCCAGAAGCGGTCTGGCAGCTAAAAAAGGAATTACTGTACTCAATGCTCCCGGAACCATAGATGCAGATTACAGGGGTGAAGTTGGTGTGATTTTAGTCAATCTTTCTCAGGATGATTTTACAATAGAGCCGGGCGAACGTATTGCTCAAATGGTAATTGCAAAACATGAGCGTGCAGAATGGGAAGAAGTAGAGATTTTAACTGAAACTGCTCGAGGCGCCGGAGGTTTTGGTAGTACTGGAGTAAAGTAGAGTCTATGCATAGAATTATACTTTTTTTGTTTTGTGGGTCTTTTGCATTTCAAATGAGTGCTCAGGATGATGACTTTGATGCGGTCGTTACAAATGCGTGTTCTTGTTTAGATGAAGTTAGTTTGTCACTAGAGAGAAACGAGCGTTATGACGAGATTAAAAATTGTATTCAAACTGCGAGCATTTCAGAACAATTGAATCAATCGCTTATGGGTGCGTTAGAAACTGTAAAAGATACCCTAAGCAAAAATCCAGATCAGGATTCTATAAAGCTTGAGACAAATAATAATATTCTTATTAATACCGATAAAGATTATAAGGAAATTCAACAAGAACTTCTTTCCAACTGCCCAAGAATGAAGTTGCTGCTGGACAACGAAGAAAACACGAGTGATCTATCAGATTCAGAAAAGGCCAAAGAGTTCTATGACAAGGGACAGGAATTTTTTAGAAATGAGAATTTTGAAGAGGCTGTCGTTGCGTTTAAAGAAGCTACAAAAAAGGATAAGAATTTCGCTTTTGCGTGGGACATGCTGGGTTACAGTTACAGAAAACTAGATCATTATGAAGATGCAATAAAGGCATATAATAAATCACTTGCAATAGAACCTTCGGGCAGGATGCCACTTCAAAATAAAGCTCTGGCCTATTTGCTAATGGGTGATCGGGATAAAGCAATTGAAGCCTACAATGCTTTTTCAGAAAATTACCCGGATGATCCTGAAGGTTATTACGGCAGTGCTCGTGTTTACGCAGAAAAAGAGGACTTAGAAAATGCTCTTGACCATATGATGCATGCGCTTGTATTGTATAATAAGCAAGGTTCACCATATGCTCGCGATGCTGAAGCAAACCTGGTTCAATACTATAGCTTTTTAGAGGCTAATGATAACTTGGCTTTGTTTGAGAAGGTCGCAGAAAAATATAACATCAAATTTAATTAGTCACCTAATAATCCATAGTCAGCGAAGTTTTTATAGTTTGTGAAGTCTTCTTGAATATGGTAAAAGGGGGTAAAGAATATATAAATGAAAATAATTGTACCTATGGCCGGTCGTGGTTCAAGACTACGTCCTCATACTTTAACAACACCTAAACCTTTAATCCCGATAGCAGGAAAACCTATTGTACATCGCCTTGTGCAGGATATAGCAAAAGTGCTTGATGAGCCTTTAGAAGAAATCGCATTTGTAATTGCCAGTGATTTTGGTACAGAGGTAGAAGAGAGTTTAAAAGCAATAGCCACTTCATTGGGAGCAAAAGGCAGTATTTATTATCAGGATAAGCCATTGGGTACAGGTCATGCGATCATGTGTGCTAAAGAATCTCTAAGTGGACCATGTGTAATCGCTTATGCAGACACACTGTTTAGAGCAGATTTTGCTTTAGACAAAGATGCAGATAGCGTTATATGGGTGAAACAAGTAGAAAATCCTAATGCCTACGGAGTTGTTTCATTAAATGAAAAAAACCAGATCACGGGGCTTGTTGAGAAACCATCAGAATTTGTTTCAGACCTGGCTGTGATAGGTATTTACTACTTTAAAGATGCTGCAATTCTTAAGAATGAATTACAGGCTGTGCTTGACGCAAAACTTATGCATGGCGGCGAGTATCAAATAAACGATGGTATAAAACAAATGCAGGCAAAGGGCTACGTATTTGTACCCGGCCAGATAGATGAGTGGATGGATTGCGGCAATAAAGCAGTTACTGTTGAAACTAACAGCCGCATGCTTAATTTTCTACAGGCCGAAGGGGAAAAACTTGTTGCTTCTTCAGCTCAACTTGAGAACGCCTCTATTATTCCGCCGTGTTACATAGGCGAGAATGCTGTGATCAGGAATTCAACCGTGGGGCCCAATGTTTCTGTAGGTGATGGGACTGTGATAGAAGATGCTACCGTAGAAGATAGTTTGATACAAACATTCAGTTTTGTGAAGAACGCCAAATTAAAAAATGCCATGATAGGTAATTATGCTAAATATGATGGTGATTTTACCGAAATTAGTATAGGTGATTATTCTGTTTTAGAATAAACAAAAGAGAAATGAGATTGGTCTTCAACATAATATTTTTCATTGCAGTTACGCTGTCTTCTTTCGCGATAAGCGCACAGGAAGAAACTGTATCTGGTGAAGTAAATGTTGACGATCTGGGCAATGTGACAGATGAGTTTCAGGAATCTTTTTTTGAAGCGCTTAAACAAAAGGGAATTGAGAATTACGACCGCGCGATCACTGCTCTTGATAAATGTATTGCGCTTAAACCAGATGAAGCGATCCTGTATTTTGAAAAGGGCAAAAATTTGGCTCTTGATGGTCAACCGGAAGAAGCAGCTATAAATTATGAGAAAGCTCTTTCTCTTAAGCCCATGCAGCGGGATATTTTAGAAAGTCTCTATGAGGTTTACTATGCGCAACAGGATTTTGACAAAGCGATAGGTGTACTTAAAAAACTTTCTACGTTTGACATTCAGTATAAAGAAGATCTGGCAAGGATTTATGTGCGTTTAAAAGATTTTGACAAAGCCACCGCGCTTCTTGATGAGCTTGATAAAAGGCTGGGTGTAGATATTTACAGAGATCAGATACGTAGGCAAATTTTCGCTTTAAGCGATGATGAGCAAAAAGAAGAAACCATAGAGCAGCGCATAGAAGAAGATCCAGATTCTGAACAGAATTACCTTAATTTAATTTATGTGTATAGCGAGCAGGGAGAAACTCAAAAAGCGTATGAAACAGCACAAAAACTGCTTAAAATCAACCCAAAATCAGAAGTAGTACATCTTGCATTGTATAAATATTATCTGGAGAAAGGTGATATAGATAATGCTGTTAATTCAATGCATAAAGTTTTTAAAAGTGCCACAATTGATGCCAAAGGAAAACACGCTGTATTGAACGATTTTCTCATTTTTGTAAGTAAAAATCAGGAATATCAACCCGAGCTTGATGATGCGATACAGCTTTTCTCGCAAGAGGAGAATGTAGATCTTAATGAAGAGTTAGGCAATTATTACATACAAAGACAGGATAAAGTAAAGGCTCTTGAATATTATGAGGCGGCTTATGACAATGAAAAGGAGAATGTCAACGTTTTAAAAAGCCTTATCGTTTTAAGGCTTGATAACGCCAAGTTTAAAGAAACTATAGAACTAGGTAAAGAAGCGCTTGAGTTATACCCGGCACAACCCGTTTTTTATCTAATTCTGGGTGTGGCGCAATTAAACCTGGCACAGTATGATGATGCGATAGAAAATCTTGAGGCCGGTGTAGATTATGTAATTGATGATCCCAAAATGGAGGCAGATTTTTATAATCAACTTACAATAGCTTACGAAAAAACAGGAGATGGCATAAAAGCTGCAGCATACCGCAAAAAAGCAAATGCATTAACTCAATAATATGAAGCACATAAGAATTGTTGTTATTCTATTTTTCACGATTTCACTTATAGGTTGTAAGTCATCAAAGGGAGTGGTAAAAGGCACTGAAAACCTATCTGCTTCCCGCATTATTAAGTCACATTACAATAGCCATGTAGATTTTGAAACCCTGGCAGCTAGACTTCGCGTAAATTATAAAGACGACGACACTAACCAGAATGTCACAGTAAGCTTACGCCTAGAAAAGGATAAAACGATCTGGATGAGCGCTTCATTACTAGGTATTTCTTTAGCTAAAGCGAAAATCACGCCATCACAAATACAGTATTATTCAAAGATCGATCAGACTTATTTTGATGGTGATTTCAGGTTCATAAGTGAGCTTATAGGCACAGAACTTACTTTTGATCAACTGCAGTCTGTGCTACTGGCAGAGCCGCTCTACGATCTCAAATCAGGAAACTACAATGCTGTTGCGGGAGCACAGAACTATCTCGTAGTGCCTAAAAAGCAGGAAAAACTATTTAACCTGTTTTTCTATATTAATCCCGGTCAGTTTACGCTTCAGCAACAACGTTTAGCTCAGGATGATGATGAAAGAGTTCTCACAATTTCATACGCAGATTATGAAGCTGAAAAAAACGGCTTTTTTCCGGGTAAAATCGGCTTGAGAGCACAAGAAAATGACAAGACTACAGAGATAAACATAGAATATCGCAGTTTAGAGTTTGACGAGCCTGTAAGCTTTCCGTTTTCTATTCCAGAAGGTTATAAAGAGATAAAACTTTGAGCAACAGTCTAAAAAAATCCATTAAAATCTTTGCCAGTATCCTCCTTTTATTAGGAGGTAATTTGCTATTTGCTCAATCTGATAAACAGCAACAACTCGAGCAGCAACGCAGAGATTTGCTTAATCAAATTGCACAGATCAATAAACTGCGGCAGAGTAATAAAAAGCAGGAAATTAATATCTTAAATCAGGTAGAAGATCTTGACCAAAAGATAAAAGTAAGAGAAAATCTTATTCGGGTTACAAACCGACAGGCTAATTTACTAACGCGTGAGATAAATACAAACATCAATAAGATAAGTACGCTACGCGATGAGCTGCAACAGCTTAAAGAAGATTATGCCCAGATGATAAGAAAGTCTTACAAAAGCAAAAGCAGCCAGAGCAGGATTATGTTTTTGTTATCATCAGAGAACTTTCTGCAAGCATACAAGCGCGTGAAGTACATGAAGCAGTATAGCAATTACAGGCATAAGCAAGGCGAGCAGATAAAAGACAGAACAGCTTTATTACAAGAGACCAATCAAAAACTTGTAGAACAGAAAAAAGAAAAGGAACAACTTATTGTTCAAAATACTGAGGAGCAGGCAAAGCTACGGGAAGAAAAGAAACAGCAGGATGGTCTCATTGCTACGATACGCAAAAAAGAAAGCTCTTACGCTACTCAAATACGCGACAAACAGCGCGCAGCAGATCGTATTGATAAAGAGATAGACCGTATTATTCGTGAAGCAATTGCGGCATCAAATAAAGAAACCAGCACTACTAAAACCACAGGCGGAAGTACAACAACTTTTGCACTTACTCCAGAGGCAAAAGCGCTGGCTAATGATTTTGTTTCAAACAAGGGTAAATTACCATGGCCCGTTGAAACTGGGAGAGTATATAAAAAGTTTGGAACTTCACGCCACCCTACGCTGCCCAATATTACAACATACAATAGCGGTGTTGAGATTGAGACACAGCCAGGCAGTATGGCACGTGCTGCTTTTAAAGGAACGGTTTTTAAAATTCAGGGCTTGCCCGGGGCTAATAAGGCGGTGTATGTGCGTCATGGTAATTACATCACAGTTTACCAAAACCTGAAAAACCTTAAAGTTCACGTTAATCAACAGGTTACAGAGAAGCAGGAATTAGGTGAGATAGCAGAAAATTCTTTTAACGGAAAGACGATTTTAAAGTTCCTGGTATACAAAGATTCAGATCGGCAAAACCCAGCTGACTGGGTTTACAACATGTAGATTGATTTTTCGCATCAAATTGTAGATTTTACTCCATAAAAAGCTACTTTTAGGCTATTTTTAGATAATAATATTTAAACAATCAGCCTTTTTATGAAAAAATCCCTAATCGCTTTGATTTTCGTTGCCGGCGGAATATTAAGTGCACAAACCACCTCAAAAGAAATTCTTGATCAACTTGATTCAGAATCTGCCCAATATGGCAAAATAGCTCATTCAATCTGGTCATTTGCAGAAATGGGTTATCAGGAAGAGAAGAGTGTAGCTCTGCTTGAAAAAACCCTGAAAGATGAAGGTTTTAAAATAGAGAACGCAGTTGCAGGTATGCCGACTGCTTTTATCGCATCTTATGGCTCGGGAGCGCCCGTTATTGCCGTTTTAGGAGAGTATGATGCCCTTCCCGGATTATCGCAAAAAGCAGTTGCTCATAAAGAATCTATGGGCGCTGTGGCGGGTCACGCATGCGGGCACCACTTATTTGGTACAGCGTCAACCGCTGCTGCAATCGCAATGAAAGATTACCTTAAAGCAAACGGAAAATCAGGAACTATTAAATTTTATGGCTGTCCTGCCGAAGAAGGCGGTTCTGGTAAAGTTTACCTTACTCGAGAGGGAATGTTTGACGGTGTAGACGTTGCGCTTAACTGGCATCCCGGCAATAAGAATGCCGCTAATCCCGGTGCAGCTTTGGCAAATAAATCGGCTAAATTTAGATTTCATGGGGTTTCTGCTCATGCTGCCGCTGCTCCGGAAAAAGGAAGATCTGCCCTTGATGCCGTTGAAGCGATGGATTACATGGTAAATATGATGCGAGAACATGTGCCTATGGAATCACGAATTCACTACGTGATTACAGACGGTGGTAAAGCTCCTAATGTCGTACCAGACTATGCTGAGGTATATTATTACGCACGCCACCCTCAAAGAGATGTTGTGGTAGATATTTTTGACAGAATGGTAAAAGCTGCAGAAGGCGCTGCTTTAGGAACGGGTACAACTATGGATTATGAGATGATAGGCGGTACACACGAGTTACTTGCTAATCTTACTTTACAGAAATTGATGTATGATAATCTTAAAGAAGTAGGCGGGTATACCTATACAGCAGAAGAGAAGGCTTTCGCCGAAGAAATATCAAAATCATTAAATGTGTCTCTGGATATGTCAAATGTAGAAGGAGTAGAAGAATTTGACCCCAATGCTAAACCGGGTGGTTCTACAGATGTGGGTGATGTGAGTTTTACAATTCCTACTGTGGGCATGTCTGCAGCAACGTGGGTTCCCGGCACATCTGCTCACAGTTGGCAAGCAGTTGCTGCAGGCGGTATGAGTATAGGAGAAAAAGGAATGATGGTGGCAGCAAAAACAATCGCACTAACAGGTATGGACCTTATTGATAATCCTGAACTCGTAGCTGCTGCCAAAAAAGAATTCTTAGAAAAAAGAGGTGACGATTTTATATACACACCACTACTGGGAGATAGAAAACCAGCTTTAAACTATAGAGATTAACTAATCTCAATAGAAAAAATTACACGCCTTTGTCAATTTTAGGCAAAGGCTTTTTTAGGTAAAAAGGGCTTTTAATTCTGTAGCGTCTTTCGGTTTCATTTTACCGGCAAGGACAAGGCTTAACTGTTTTCTTCTTAAAGCAGCCTCATAACGATCGGTTTCCAGCTGGGTTTCTGGAGAAATTTGCGGTATGGCAACAGGTGTACCCATTTCGTCTACAGCCACAAAAGTATAAATAGCCTCGTTTGCTTTAGATCTAACACCGCTTTCACGATCTTCTACCCATACGTCTATAAAAACCTCCATAGAGGTCTTAAAAGCTCTGGAAACAGCAGCCTCAACTGTAACTACGCTTCCTAAAGCAATAGCTTTATTAAAAGCGACATGGTTTACAGATGCCGTAACCACAACGCGACGTGAATGACGTCTCGCTGCTATACTGGCAACGCGATCCATACGAGCCAGAAGCTCACCACCAAACATATTGTTAAGCGGGTTAGTCTCATTAGGCAGTACGATATCTGTCTGTATGGTTCTTGAATCTGCAGGAGATTTAATTTGCATGTAGCTGGAGTTTTAAAAGCGCAAAAGTAGAAAGAATAAATAAGCTTAATCCACAGAGCGAGTTTAATTCTTGGTGACTGCTCTGAAACATGAAAAAATTTTCAAACTACGTGCTTGCGACTTCACGTGGTTCTGGCCTATAAGGCATTTCGCTTTAAGCGAAAATAACCTCAAATAAGACGATTTTTCAATAAAAAAGGAAGGTTTTTAATCCAGTTCCTGTACAAGAATCCAGGCTGAGCTATTATCAGTATTACGTACATCTTTTAATGCGCGTAAAGCCTCTAGCCTGTCTGCATAACTACCATAAACAACCTGATGCAAACCATATTTGTTTTCACCTATTGTTCGTGCTTTAAAACCTTTTTCTCGAAGCTGCTCAACACGCGTTTGTGCATTTTCTTCAACACGGAAAGCGCCTGCGATTATATGGTATTTCCCGGTAGGTTTAAAAGCATTTATAGTTACTGCGGGTAAAGGATTATCTATGCTAAAAGTAGCATGCTGTATTTGAGCTTCAAGTTGATCTTCGGCCTTTTGCTTCTGTGCAAAATTGTGATCCTCAACATTTTTTAAGTATAGAAAACCACCCGCTCCTGAAAGTCCGAAAGCAATAAGACCTATTGCTGCATATTTGATCCACGCTGGTGCAGATCTTCTCTCCGGAGTTAATAAAACCGGAGCTTTTTCTTCTAGGGCAGCCACTTCTTTCTTGTAGACCTCTCTAGAGATTGCCTGAGTTTTATAAGATGAAAGACCAAAAGCTTCAGTAAGGTAATTGATTTGAGTATCTGGCTCAAAATTTAAATTTCCTGATGAAGTACGTGTTAAAACACCTATTTTTTCAAGCTCAAGACTTGCATTTTCAGCAAGTTCTGCTTCTAAATATCGCAAATAGCTCTGTATGTTTTTAAGAGCTTCTTCATAAGTTATATCTTCGCTTCTGGCGATATAATTTGCCAATAAACCATCATTGTCTTTCAATTGACTGTTAAATGATAGTCGTTTTTTAGGAGGATAAAATGTATTTGACGATTCATCTAAATGTGCAGAGACTTTGTGCGAAAGAAAAGCACCAAAGCCAGGTAATGTTACACATTCATATCTATATAGAAGGTCGCTTATGTAAGATGTCATACGCATGATGTAAAAATAAAAAAAATTGAGCAGCACCCCGGCACAGAAGTTTCAATTTATTAACAATTTAAAATAGGTTTAAAGTCAGCTAATTATAACTATGACAGCTAGTGAACTACATGCAATCCTTACGTTACAACATGTTCCTAATCTGGGTGATGCGTCAATAAAACGACTGTTACAGCAATTTAGTTCTGGCGAAGACCTGCTTAAAGCGAAAAAAGCTGATCTTTTAAAAATTGATGGAATAGGACACGCCAAGCTCAAAGAGTTCTACAATAAAGAGCACGCCCTTGCTGCTGAAGAAGAGCTAAGATTCATTCTTGACAATCACATAGATTACGCCGGTTTCATGGATGCTCATTACCCAGAGCGCTTGAAGCATTGTATTGATGGGCCGGTTTTGCTTTTTCAAAGAGGGAATATAAAATACAAAGGCAGAAAGATCATTTCTATAATCGGTACGCGCAAAGTCACAACTCAGGGTATTGCTTTTACTGAAGAATTGATAGAGCAACTCGCTCCGCTTGATCCCATCATTGTTTCCGGGTTTGCATATGGTGTAGATATAACTGCTCATAAGGCTGCTGTAAAAAATAAGCTGCAAACGATAGGTGTTTTGGCTCATGGCTTAAATCAGATATACCCAAAAGTTCATAAGAAATATGTTGATGAGGTTGAAGAAAACGGCGGCTTTGTGACCGATTTCTGGAGTAGTGACCGTTTTGACAGGACCAACTTTTTAAGACGTAATCGCATTATAGCCGGTATGAGCGAAGCCACCGTTGTTATAGAAAGTGCAGAAAGAGGTGGCTCTCTGGTAACAGCAGAAATCGCTAACTCTTATAACAGAGATGTTTTTGCCGTTCCCGGCAGAACTACAGATCTGCAGAGTGTAGGGTGTAATAATCTTATAAAACAGCAAAAAGCAAACCTGCTTACAAACGCGGCAGACCTTGTCTATATGTTAAATTGGGAACTTGATGCTCAGGTAAAGTCTGTGCAAAAACAACTATTTACAGAGCTTAATGATGACGAGCAAAAAATCTGGAGTTATCTCAATAAAACCGGAAAGGAACAGCTGGATATTATAGCTCTAAATTGCGAAATGCCCACGTATAAATTAGCGGGCATTTTACTTAATATGGAACTTAAAGGTGTCGTTCGCCCGCTACCAGGCAAACTCTTTGAAGCAATTTAATAGCCTACTTTCTCACGCACACGTTGCAAAACTTTATTAGCAACAGGCTTGGCTTTTGATGCACCTACAGATAGAGCTTCATCAATCTTATCGAGGTTGTTCATATAAAAATTATATTGTTCTCTCTCGCTCACAAATCGTTGAAGCAATTTTTCATACAAAGCAGTTTTTGCATGCCCGTAGCCGTAGCCGCCGCCTTCGTAATTGGCACGCATTGTTGCGATCTCTTCTGGAGTTGCAATTAGTTTATAAATTCCAAAAACATTACATGTATCAGGATTTTTAGGTTCTTCAAGAGGTGTGCTGTCTGTTTCTATACTCATGATCTGTTTACGCAGTTGTTTATCTGGTAAAAAGATATTGATGTAATTGCCTTTGCTTTTGCTCATTTTTGCGCCATCTGTACCCGGCACATACATGGTCTCCTCGTTTAGTTTAACTTCCGGGATCACAAAAGTGTCTCCCATTTGAGCGTGAAAGCGAGATGCCACATCTCTGGTCATCTCAATATGTTGTGATTGATCTTTACCTACAGGTACTATTTCTGCATCATAGAGCAAAATATCTGCAGCCATAAGCATAGGGTACGTAAACAAACCAGAATTCACATCTTCTAGCCTGTCTGCCTTATCTTTAAAACTATGAGCAAGTGTTAACCGTTGATACGGAAAAAAGCAGCTTAAATACCAGGTAAGCTCTGTTACCTGGGGGATGTCGCTCTGGCGGTAAAAAACAGTTTTATTGATGTCGAGACCACATGCAAGCCAAGTTGCAGCAGTAGAGTAAGTGTTATAACGTAAAGTCTCACCATCTTTTATTTGGGTAAGTGAATGCATGTCTGCAATAAACAAAAATGATTCATTTTTTGGCTCATTAGCCATTTTGATGGCGGGTATGATCGCTCCTAAAAGATTTCCTAAATGGGGTGTTCCTGTGCTTTGTACCCCGGTTAATATTCTCGACATTTAGTAATTTAATTTTGGGTAAAGTTACCTTTTTTGATGGACTAACTCGGTTTAAAATACCTATTTTTGGAAGATGAAAATCGGTTAAAAATGAGCAAAAACCGCATGAAAACATCTAAAAACCAGTAAATGAAATTGATCAAAAATTTCTTTATCCTTCTTTGGCGTATCTGGTTTTACATTCTAATTATCCTTCCCATTCTTGTACTTTTTCCGCTTTTGCTCATATCTGTAGCAAAAGACAACTGGTACCCGTTTTTCTTTAGGCTAGCCAGATTCTGGGCACGAATTATTTTATTTGGCATGGGATTTTTGCCACAAATTAAGCGGTTACAAAAGACCGAAAAAGGCAAAAGTTATATGTATGTAGCAAATCATACCTCAATGGTAGATATTATGCTCATGCTGCATTCGGTTAGAAATCCTTTTGTTTTTGTAGGAAAAAAGGAGCTTTCAAAATTCCCCATTTTTGGTTACTTCTATAAACAAACCTGTATTCTGGTAGATCGCGGTGACGCAAAAAGCAGGATGGCAGTTTTTGAGAGTGCGCAAGAACGCTTAAATCAAGGGTTGAGTATTTGTATCTTCCCAGAAGGGGGTGTTCCTGAAGACAGAAACTTACTGCTTGATTCATTTAAAGACGGTGCTTTTCGCCTTGCGATAGAACATCAAATTCCTATTGTTCCTCTCGTTTTTTATGATAATAAAAAGAGGTTCTCATATGATTTCTTTTCGGGTTCACCGGGAAGAATGCGCGTTAAGGTTCTTCCTTTTATCAACACTGCTGGCAAGAAACTCATAGATAGAAAAGAATTGCGTGAGCAGACTCACGAAGCAATAAGAACGGAGTTATTGAACGATATCTATAATAAAAAAGCCGCCCATTAAGAGCGGCTTAAATTGCTTCACAGCAATTGATTTATCAACTAAGACTAATTTGTATTCTCTTTTTCAATTTAGAATTTAAAACTCACACCGGTGTAAAGCCCCAGATAATAGGGTTTAAAATCACTCACGGTGTTTTTATAAGAATTAAGTTGATATTTAAACATAGGTTCAAGGTTGAACTGTAATTTCTCGCTAAGATTATAATCTATCCCCAGCCCGACATTTGTAGAAAAACTTATGTTGTTTAGACTGTTAGAAGTGCCCAGCGGAGTAGTATAGTCACCGTCTTCAATAGATATCTTATTATCATTTAAGAAAAGTGTACTAAGACCGCCTATTACCTGCAGCGCGATTTTCTTATCTACAAGGGCATATTCTATCTCAAGTGGAACTTCATAATAACCCAGGTCCTGACTCAGCTTGCCATCAATAGCCTGATTAGGAATTTCGGCATTAGCTAAAGAAGCGATACTAGAAAATGTGCTTGCGTCGCCTACATCAATAAAATCGGCTCCCTTAGAGTAGTTTATGCTGCTTAAAGACCTGCTTCTAAAATCTGGTGAGAACCCAATATTATCTGTGTTATAACTTAGGTTTACTTTATTTACGCCAGAACGTATTTTTAAGCGATCATTAACCGCGTAAGATACCTGAACCCCGTAGCTCATGTTTACTTCGCCCTCTTTTGAGTTGTCTTTAAACTGAGGGTCTATACCAGAACCGCTAAAACTACCGTAATAAACCGGTGCAACACGAGGAGAAACACCCCAGCGCTTTGTATCTTTTTCTTCAGGCTCAACAGATGCTACTTCACTGTTCTTCTCTTTCTCTAATTGCTCAAGTGCATTTTCTGCTTCGGTTATTTCTTCAGATTTCTTTTTAATAGTGGGAGATTCTATTTGTGCAATTGCAGTTGTTTTGGTTTGGCTTTGCGAAAGTTTTTCAGTTTTTACTGCCCCATTTTCTGTATTTTCAAAATCGCTCTGTTTTCCTTGATTTTCAGCCAATTTTTCGCCGCTATCGCTGGATTTTTTAGGTCGATTTTCATCGAAAACAACCGATTTTTGACTATTTAAAGCCGGTTTTTTGGCCTGATTATTTGTATTAGAATTTCTGTTTTCTTCTGCGATTGCAGCATTTTTAGATGCTTTGTTTTCGATTTTCTCCTTTTCAGGGTCGCTGCTTTGAGGGGGTTCAGTAGTGTTTTGCTCTACAACCTTCTTGTTAACCTCATTATATTGTGGTTGTTGTTCTTTGTCATCTTTTACTAAAACAGGGTTTTCATTAACCAGGGGTGAAGAGACATTTTTATCTATTACTGAATTACCTAACCAAAGCAGCAACAATATAACAGCCGCCGCAGACCCAAGTTTAAACCATAACGGGATTATGATTGAGCGTTTCTTTTTTTCGCGTGCAGCGAGACGCTCCCATACTCTATCGCTGGGATGGGCTTCAAAGTCTTTAAACTTTTCCTGAAAGAGTCTGTCTATATTTTTCTTTTCCATTATTAATCAGGGGCTTGTAAACTAAAATTTGTGTTTTCTTTACGCGCCTCTATTTTGTTTTTTAAAATCATCCTGGCGCGTGCCAGGTTAGATTTTGATGTTCCCTCAGAAATAGCAAGCATCGTCGCTATTTCTTTATGCGAGTAACCGTCTAGTGCGTACAGGTTAAAAACCAGTCTGTACCTGTCTGGCAGTTCTTGTATTATTTTAAGCAGAAATTCAAGTGAGAGGTCTTCATCAATTTCCAGCTCTACATAGACGAGTTTTTCTTCACTTACAATTTCAAAAAGATCGGGTTGTCTGTATCGCTGTAACGTGACATTGATGACAATACGTTTTAGCCAACCTTCAAAAGAACCTTTAAAATTATATTGCTCTATTTTTTTAAAGATTATTAAAAAGGCATCGTGTAAATTATCTTCTGCTTCAGCGTAATTACGAGAATACTTTAACGCTACAGAAAACAAAGTACTCGCATAGCGCTTATACAGGTTTTCCTGCGCTTTTGGGTACTGTTTTTTACAGTCATTTATGAGTTGATCCAGACCCGCATGATTCATATAGTTTTACTCGATAATCATAATTTAAAGGAGCTGCCAGGCTTGCCTTATAATCTAAAAATTTGCTTTTTAAAGTCCCTAAGCCTGATATGAGGTGGTTACTATTCGTCTTTTACAGGAATTGTTTTTGTTAAATATATGGGTTCGTCATTAGTATCATTACCCTGATAAAACTTAAACACATATTTGTATCTGTAAAGAACTTCAAAATCTAAATCCTGCTCTACCTGCGTTGTATTTTCCTGGCAAGTGTCATTCTCTACAACACGGTTAATAACAGTTACGTACCGCGTGCTATCCTGTCTTTGAAAGTCAAAACCATAGAACTGGTAACAACTGGTAGGCGGTGTGTAGCTTATAGGAAACTGGTAACGCTGCCCATAAATTAATGTGTCTGGAAGTGTTGCACTATCTACCGCAACGGCTTCAAAACTGTATTGTTCTGCATCATCATCAAGAGAACAACTGGTGATTAAACCTAAAACACCTAATAACAAAAAAACCTTTTTCATATTTCTAGCAATTTATTTTTAATAAAGATGCAGAAAGCTGAAAAAGGTTGCGTGCGGTAAAAAAATCTTTTCTAGCCGTGTGCTATTTTAATTGCTTCTTTAATTTTCACTTCAAGTTCTTCCATAAGATCAGGATTGTCGTTAAGAATTGCTTTTACGGCATCACGACCCTGACCAAGTTTTGTTTCTTCATAGCTAAACCACGATCCGCTTTTCTTCACGATCTCATAATCTACACCTATGTCAATTACTTCTCCTATTTTAGAAATTCCCTCACCGTACATGATATCAAATTCTGCCTGACGGAAAGGAGGAGCAACTTTATTCTTAACCACTTTTACTCTGGTCTTGTTACCTATAACATTACCGTTGCTGTCTTTTATCTGCGTAGATCTTCTAATATCTAAACGTACCGAAGCGTAAAATTTAAGCGCATTACCACCTGTAGTTGTTTCAGGGTTACCAAACATAACACCTATTTTCTCACGCAACTGGTTAATAAAGATTACGGTACAATTTGTCTTGCTAATAGAACCGGTTAATTTACGCAGTGCCTGTGACATTAATCTGGCATGAAGACCCATTTTTGAGTCACCCATTTCACCTTCTATTTCGCTTTTAGGCGTAAGTGCAGCTACAGAGTCAATAACGATAATATCTATTGCGCCAGAGCGTATTAAATTATCTGCGATCTCAAGAGCCTGCTCCCCGTTATCTGGCTGTGAGATGATCAGGTTTTCTATATCTACGCCTAATTTTTCGGCATAAAAACGGTCAAAAGCGTGTTCTGCATCTATAAAAGCAGCGATACCACCTTTTTTCTGTGACTGGGCAATAGCGTGTAATGTAAGTGTAGTTTTACCAGAAGATTCTGGGCCATATATTTCTATAACGCGACCTTTAGGATAACCACCTACGCCTAATGCAAGATCTAGACCTAACGATCCTGTAGAGATAGATTCTACCTCAACAATGGCATTATCTCCCATCTTCATCACCGTACCCTTACCATAGGTCTTGTCTAGCTTATCAAGAGTGAGTTTTAAAGCTTTTAATTTAGCATCTTGTTCTTTACTCATAGTCTTTCTTTCTCAATTTATTATAAGGTGCTAAAGTACCACTTCTTTTTAACCGATACAATGTGCTTTTGTATTCTGCAGGTATGTTCTTGCAGCTTTAAAGCTTTAACAATAAGCCGCGCAACCATTGAGAAAAAATTTCATCTCATTATAAAATGAAGCATTATGGCTTTAAAATGGAAATTGATCTATTGCAGGAAAAACAGAGGGCAGTTAAACTCCTTTTGCTGCAATTACCGGTTAGACGGCGGCTAAGGTTTTAAAGAATAAAACTTTAGAATTAATAACCTTGAATTAGCCGTTCAAAGAAAAATGCCCTTAAAAGATTATGGGCGTTTTTTTGATCTGTTCTCAATTTGCTCAAAGGGCTAGAAAATGGTACTTTTGTGGCACTTTTAATCTTATAAAATTAGTATAGCATGCAACTGTACAATAAACTAAGTGCGAAAGAAAGGGCAGCTCTTATAGAT
Source organism: Leeuwenhoekiella sp. A16 (assembly GCF_047946675.1). Taxonomy (GTDB): domain Bacteria; phylum Bacteroidota; class Bacteroidia; order Flavobacteriales; family Flavobacteriaceae; genus Leeuwenhoekiella. Next base: position 1,553,582 of record NZ_CP172313.1, on the reverse strand, counting down.
GAAGCTGGCGAAGATCGTCTTACTCTTTCTTTTTATCAATATGCCAAAATTGGCAATCCGCAATTATTTAGAAATCATTTATTTGTAGCCTGGGATGCGCTTAACGTGCTGGGCAGGATTTATGTAGCTCATGAAGGGATAAATGCCCAACTGTCTGTTCCTGCACAGAACTTTGCTGCGTTTAAAGATTTTCTTGACGGAATTTACTTTTTAGAAAATGTACGTCTTAATATCGCTATAGAGCATGACTCAAAAGCTTTTTTAAAGCTGAAAGTAAAAGTGCGTAACAAGATCGTTGCAGACGGCTTAAACGATGACACTTTTGATGTTACTAATAAAGGTATTCATGTAGATGCGGTCACTTTTAATGAGCTTATAGAAGATGAGAATACCGTTCTGGTAGACATGCGTAATCATTATGAAAGCGAAATAGGCCATTTTAAAAATGCGATTACTCCAGACGTTGACACCTTTCGCGACAGCTTAGACCTTATTGAAGAAGACTTAAAAGATCACAAAGAAGATAAAAAGCTGGTGATGTATTGTACAGGAGGTATACGCTGTGAGAAAGCCAGTGCATATTACCGCCATAAAGGTTTTAAGCAGGTTTATCAATTAGAAGGCGGTATTATAGAATATGCTCGTCAGGTAGAGCAGCTTAAAATTGAAAATAAGTTTAAAGGAAAAAATTTTGTTTTTGATCACAGAAGGGGAGAGCGCATTACAGAAGATATTATTTCTAACTGTCACCAGTGCGGTAAGCCTTGTGATACACACGTAAACTGTGATAATGAAGCTTGCCACCTGCTGTTTATACAGTGCGAAGAATGTGCTTCTAAAATGGATAACTGCTGTTCTTCAGAATGTCAGGATATTATTCACTTACCTTATGAGGAGCAAAAAGAATTGCGAAAAGGTAAACCTAACAGCAATAAGATATTTAAAAAAGGCCGTTCTGAAAAGCTTAAATATCAACGCAATATTAGCTAGTTTTTAGCCGATTTTCATATAAAAAGAGCCGGTTTTTGCCGGCTCTTTTGTTTGTTTATCTGAGTTTTAGGGTCAGTTTAGCTTCCTGAAACGATAGCGTCAAGACTTTCTAAAAATAACTCATGTACTTCTTCAGGGCTTAAGATCTTCCCTTTAGGAAAAGTGCTGCTTGCCAGTTCATAACCAGCTTCTGCAGAACGCATACGTTGCTCTGGTGTACCGTGGTGACCAGAACTTGTAAAGCTACAGTCGCCTATGTTAAAATACAGTTCAAGAAAATCCTGTACTCTTTTCCAGTTGTAAGTTGCCCCACGTTTGTGAGTCATATAGTAAGCAGCAAAAAAATCTGCTTCCAGCTCTGTGGTTCTGGTATCTTCAGGAGCATTATCTGCTGCGCCGTTAGGGTACCACTCTTGCATATTGTCAAACTGAATCTGGTGCGCCCACTCATGAGAAAGAATTCCAGACCACACGATCTTATCTTCTACACCCGCTTTAGAAGCAAGTTCTACAATACCATCACCTATAACGATAAGGTTGCTTGATGATGCAAAACCATCAAAAGAAAGCAACGGGCTTTCAATTAAAAATGTACTTATCTCATTTATTTGCAAAAAAGCATTTGCATTTGCATACGCGCTACTTTCAGGATATCCTGCAGCCATATAAGCCTGTGCGATTTTATCAACATCATTTAAGGTGCTGTTGTGCTGACCGTGTAACGTAATGAGACCGCTCATGTCCCAGAATTTCTCTAATTCTCTTTTGCGTTTTGCAACATAGTTTGTGTATTGTCCTTCTGCGCCAAAGTATTGCTCATCCTGATTAATGATACTATATATTTGATTTATAGAAGCGTAGGTGTTGTAGTATAAACTCCCGTAATAATCAAGATTGCTGTTGATAGAAGCATCAATAACTTCGTCAAAAGCAGTGGGCGCGCATGCACTTGGTTCTACAGCATTAGCAAAGTTAAAAGGAACATCATTAAAGATATAACCTTCAAGAGCTGGTAATTCTGTGTCAATTTTAATATCTCCGCTTTGTGCGTGTAAATCAAGCGTTTTAAAATTGTCAACCTCATTGAGATTCTCCAGTCCTGCATCAGGGCTACAAGCGGCAAGCAGTAATCCTCCTAATGCTAAAGTAAAAGTAACAGAGCGTTGGGTAAAATTCTTTTTCATTATAATTTATAGTTTAAAATATTGTTGAAGTTAAAAGTGTCAAAAATTAATTAGAAATAGTCATAATTTTTAAGTTTAATACGCAAACGTTAGATATTGTGAGATCTTTCCTATGTTTTAAATAGGGTGTTTAGTTTCGCTATAGCGAAATAAAAGCAGCATTATTCTTCGCAATCCAGGATAAATAAGTATTTCTTCTATTTGTCATCGATTTTATGCAACTTTGTCAATACAAATAATAGTGTTAAAAAGTTACTTCTAAAGGCAAAAAATCGGGTAGAATGCGTGAAATTCTGCTTCGTTTTTCTGTTTGTTGAAGGTTAACTCTCAAATATATAGACCCCATGGCGTGTGGAAATTGTGGTACGACTGAAAGCGGTCAACCGCGTGGATGTAAAAATAACGGTACCTGCGGTACAGATGGATGTAATAAATTAACGGTTTTTGACTGGCTTGCTAATATGAGCCTTCCGGAAGGGCAGGAACCATTTGATTTTGTTGAGGTGCGTTTTAAGAACGGCCGTAAAGATTTTTATAAAAATACTGAAGGTCTTTCTATCGGGATAGGCGATATACTTGCTGTACAGGCAGCTTCTGGTCATGATATAGGCAGCGTTACTCTTACCGGCGAGCTGGTAAGGATACAGATGAAAAAGAAAAAAGCGCCCCAAACCGGCGATGAAATTCTTAAGATCTATCGTAAAGCCACTCAAAAGGATATTGATGTCTGGACAGAACTAAAAGACAAAGAAGAAGCTATAAAAGTGCGCTCCAGACAAATAGCAATACGACTGGGCTTACAGATGAAAATATCTGATATTGAGTTTCAGGGTGATGGTTCTAAAGCTACTTTTTATTATACAGCAGAAGATCGCGTTGACTTTAGACAACTTATTAAAGAATTTGCTCAGGAATTTCGCATACGTATAGAAATGCGTCAAATAGGTTTTAGACAAGAAGCTTCCCGCTTAGGCGGAATAGGATCTTGTGGGCGCGAACTTTGCTGCTCTACCTGGCTTACAGATTTTAGATCTGTAAGTACCAGCGCCGCTCGCTATCAACAACTGTCGCTTAATCCTCAAAAGCTTGCAGGGCAATGCGGTAAGCTTAAGTGCTGTTTAAACTATGAGCTTGACGCTTATCTGGATGCACTTAAAGATTTTCCTAAGACAGACCAAAAGCTTAAAACCCAAAAAGGGACTGCTGTATGTCAAAAAATAGACATCTTTCAGGGGCATCTTTGGTATGCTTATGAAGGAGAATGGATGAACTGGCACAAGCTTACTACAGACCAAGCAAATGAAATTCTTGAATCTAACAAGAATAATAAACCTGTCGCCAGTCTTGAGGAATATGCGGCAGAACATGTTAATGATACTAAAGTAGATTTTGGCAACGTTGTAGGTCAGGATAGTTTAACTCGATTTGATGCCCCTAAAAGAAGGCGTAAAAAAAGAAAGCCGCAGAATAAAAAGAAAACGCAACACAAAAAAGGCTCAAACTAAAATGAGCAGAATAATAGCTGTACTTTTTTTAGTGTTTTTAGTGAGTTCTTGTGATGATAAGCGTGTTTTTCATCAATACAAAGAAGTGGGTCATGTTTGGCACAAAGATTCAGCAGTGGTGTTTAAGGTAAATCAACTAGATAGTTTGCAGTCTTATAATGTTTTTATAACCCTGCGCAACGACAACAATTATAGTTACAGCAATCTTTTTCTAATTACACAGATGCAGTTTCCGCATGGGCGATTGATAACAGACACTTTACAATACGATATGGCTCGCCCTGATGGCTCCTGGTTGGGTACGGGGTTTAGTGATTTAAAAGAGAGTAAACTCTGGTATAAGGAAAGCGTGAAATTCAGCGAAAGCGGAGAATATACTTTTAAAATAAAACAGGCGATGCGTCGTAACGGTGATGTTGATCCTGTTACTGCTCTTGAAGGGATTAGAGATGTGGGATTACGTATAGAAAAATCTAATAACGATTAAAAAAATGGCAAAACAGGCTAAAAAAGCGCCTAAAACCGCTAAAAAACAGGACTTTTCTACTTATAAAAAATGGTTTTGGATTCTTTTCGCTGGTGGATTAGGATTTATCGTACTCCTATTTTTATTAGCCGGGTGGGGTGTTTTTGGTCAATTACCAACTTTTGAAGAATTAGAAAACCCAGAAACAAATCTGGCAACAGAAATTTTATCTGCAGATGGTAAAACTTTGGGCAAATTCTATAGTGAGAACAGAACTCCGGTTAAGTATGACGATTTGCCTAAAAACCTTATCGATGCTGTAGTTGCGACGGAAGATCGCCGTTTTTATGATCATTCTGGTATTGATGCGCGTGGTACTGCAAGAGCGGTGGTATTTCTGGGTTCTAATGGCGGGGCGAGTACAATTACTCAACAGCTTGCAAAACTTCTTTTTTCAGATACACCCCAGAGTACGGTAGATCGTTTAATGCAAAAGATAAAAGAGTGGATCATAGCTACACGTCTTGAACGACAGTATACTAAAGAGGAAATTATTACCATGTACCTCAATAAGCAGGATTTTCTCTTTAATGCAATTGGGATACGTTCTGCAGCGCGCATTTATTTTGGAAAAGAACCTATAGAATTACGTCCTGAAGAATCTGCTGTTATTGCGGGAATGCTTAAAAACCCCAGACAGTACAACCCAAACCGGGAGATATCTAAAGATAAATCACTTGAACGCCGTAATACGGTATTGGCTCTAATGGCCGAAACAGGGAAGTTGAGTGAATCTGTTGTAGACAGTTTACAGGCACAACCTATAAAATTAGATTTTTCGCCAGAATCACATTCAGATGGAATTGCGACCTATTTTAGAGAATATCTAAGAGGTTTTATGAAAGAATGGCTTGAAGAGAACCCTAAAGGGAAAGATAGCGATGGTAATGATGAATACTACAATATTTATCGCGATGGTCTTGTAATTACAACCACTATTGATTCAAGAATGCAACAATATGCAGAGAATGCTGTAAAAGAGCATATGACAAATCTGCAACGCGAATTTGATAAGCAGAATAGAAATAACAAAACTGCGCCCTTTAGAGATATTACCACAGAGCAGGAAAACGGCATCATTAACAGAGCCATGCATAATTCTGACCGCTGGAAAAGAATGGCAGCAAGAGGAATGAATAAAGAAGAGATTCTGGCATCATTTAAGGAAAAAGTTGAAATGCGTGTCTTTAGCTGGGAGCAGGAAGATGAGATAGATACGGTAATGACCCCTTTAGATTCTATACGCTACTATAAAAAGTTCTTGCGCGCAGGCATGTTAAGTATGACTCCGCAAACCGGCGAAGTAAAGGCTTGGGTAGGTGGTGTTGACTACAAACATTTTCAATTTGACCATGTTAAATCTGGAAAGCGCCAGGTGGGATCAACTTTTAAACCATTTTTATATGCTACAGCCATAGACCAGCTACATCTATCGCCATGCGACACCTTATCTAATGTTATGTATTGTATCCCAAAAGGGCGTTATGGTGTTGCTGAAGACTGGTGCCCTGAAAACTCAAGCGGTGGTTATGGTGGTATGGTGACTTTAAAGAGTGCGCTGGCCAATTCTATAAATACGATTTCTGCACGCCTTATGGATCGTGTAGGACCACAACCGGTGATCGATCTCATCGAGAAACTGGGTATTGACACTAAAAATATTCCTGCTGTGCCATCACTCGCTTTAGGAACGGCAGACCTTAGCCTTTTTGAAATGGTTTCTGCTTACTCTGCTTTTGCTAATCAAGGCGTACATGTACAGCCGCAGATCATAAGTACAATTGTAGATAAGAACGGAACTATTCTTTATCAACATGTGCCTCAAACTAGAGATGTGTTAAGCAAAGAATCTGCATATGTTACCGTAAACCTTATGGAAGGTGTTACGCAATATGGTTCTGGTGCACGGCTAAGACATACATGGGCTTCAGATTATATGTATAAAAATGTAATTACAGGCTATCCTTACGCTTTTACAAATCCTATTGCCGGTAAAACAGGTACAACACAAAATCAAAGTGATGGTTGGTTTATGGGTATGGTTCCTAATTTGGTAACTGGTGTTTGGGTTGGCGGCGATGACAGATCTGTTCACTTTAGTGGTATTACTTATGGGCAGGGAGCGACAATGGCACTGCCTATTTGGGGCACGTATATGAAACAGTGCTATGCAGATGATGAACTAAATGTATCTCAAGAGGAATTTGAAAAACCAGAAAATCTATCAATTAGAATAGATTGCGATGTTCCTGCAGAAGGTGATCACACAGGTGATGAACTGCCAGATGAGTTAGATTTCTAAATGATACTTAGAAGCAGTTAAATTTTCAGTTTAGATTAGTTATAATATTTTATTTAAAGCCTCTCAGTTCTGAGAGGCTTTTGGTTTTAGCACAATCCTATTATTCTCATAAAATCATTGGTGACCGCGGCATATTTTCGTAATTTTCTAAGGTAAAATTTAGAATATGATAAACAAAACCGTTAACTCGGTACAAGAAGCTTTAGAAGGTGTAGAGAGTGGTATGACGTGCATGTTAGGTGGTTTTGGCTTAAGCGGAATTCCTGAAAATGCAATTGCCGAACTGGTAAGATTAGAAGTTAAAAATCTTACTTGTATTTCTAATAATGCAGGAGTAGATGGTTTTGGTTTAGGCTTGCTTTTAGAAAAGCATCAGATAAAAAAAATGATTTCTTCTTATGTAGGGGAAAACGCAGAGTTTGAAAGACAGATGCTTAGCGGTGAGTTGGATGTTGAACTTATACCTCAAGGTACTTTAGCAGAGCGTTGTCGAGCTGCTCAAAGTGGCATTCCTGCATTTTACACTCCGGCAGGATATGGAACTGAAGTGGCATTTGAGAAAGAAACCAGAGAGTTTGACGACAAAATGTATGTATTAGAACAGGCTTTTAAAGCAGATTTCGCATTTATCAAAGCCTGGAAAGGGGATAAAGCGGGAAATTTAATTTTTAAAGGGACAGCACGTAACTTTAATCCTGTAATGTGTGGAGCGGCTAAAGTGACCGTGGTTGAGGTAGAAGAACTATTAGAGGCGGGAGAGTTAGACCCTAATCAGATTCATATTCCCGGGATATTTGTTCAGCGCATATTTAAAGGAGAAAAGTTTGAAAAGCGCATAGAAAAGCGCACAGTGAGAAAAAGAGAATAATAACAAATCAAAAAAAACAGAATAATGGCACATTTAAGATTGGGAGATACAGCTCCAGATTTTACAGCACAAACTACTGAAGGAGAAATAAATTTTCATGAATGGTTAGGAGATAGTTGGGGAATATTTTTCTCCCATCCTTCAGACTATACACCTGTTTGCACAACAGAATTAGGAACAGTAGCAAATTACTATGGTGAATTTCAAAAAAGAAATGTAAAGCCTATAGCATTAAGTGTTGACGGACTTGTATCACATAAGGAGTGGATTAAGGATATAAATGAAACTCAAAATACAGAAGTTAACTATCCTATAATTGCAGATGAGGACCACAAAGTTGCAGAACTTTATGATATGATTCATCCTAATGCAGATAGTAAAGCAACGGTAAGGTCTGTATTTATTATAGATCCTGACAAGAAAATCAAATTAACACTTACTTATCCTCCTTCAACAGGGCGCAACTTTGATGAGATACTAAGAGTTATAGATTCACTACAATTAACGGCTTATCATAAAGTTGCTACACCGGCTAACTGGAAAGATGGTGACGACTGTGTAATATCTCCATCAGTTACAGATGATCAAATACCAGAATTTTTCCCAAAAGGGCATACTGAGATCAAGCCTTACTTAAGAATGACTCCGCAACCTAATAAATAAAGATGCTTGATAAAAATGGAATCGCACGGCGTATTGCTCAGGAAGTAAAAGACGGCTACTATGTAAATCTGGGAATTGGCATTCCCACTCTGGTAGCAAATTACGTGCGCGATGACATCAGTGTAGAGTTTCAAAGTGAAAACGGAGTATTAGGAATGGGTCCTTTCCCTTTTGAAGGACAAGAAGATGCAGATATCATAAATGCTGGTAAACAAACCATAACAACACTTAAAGGAGCCTCTTTTTTTGATTCATCTTTAAGTTTTGCCATGATAAGGGGTAAGCATGTAGATCTCACCATTCTTGGTGCTATGGAAGTTGCCGAAAATGGGGATATTGCCAATTGGAAAATACCCGGCAAAATGGTTAAAGGTATGGGAGGTGCTATGGATCTTGTTGCAAGCGCAGAGAATATCATAGTTGCAATGATGCACACTAATCGTGAAGGTGAATCTAAACTTTTAAGAAGATGTAGTTTACCCCTTACAGGCGTAGGCTGTGTTACTAAGATAGTTACTAATCTTGCAGTAATTGAGGTAACTCATAAAGGCTTTAAATTGCTTGAGCGAGCGCCGGAAGTATCAATTGATGAAATAGTTAAAGCTACAGAAGGTCATCTTATAGTAGAAGGAGAAATTCCTGAAATGCATTAGAATCCTATTATATAAATACTAAAAAGCGAGATCATTTGGTCTCGCTTTTTTGTTCAGATTAATAGGATAAATCTTCTATTGATAACATTTAAACGTTAAAGTTTCACTTTAATTCGATGAAACGCACTAATTTTTAACATTTAGCGCATTTTTTTAATTTTTGGGTTTGCTTGTTATGAAAATATTTCTACTTTAGTGGTCCCCAAACAGAATTGGTGCACGTACCGTATTTCGGGAGGAGTCCTGAGATACGTGTAACTTCAAAATTGGAGAGTTTTGATGTTATGATTTGTTAGAACCGCAGGGGGAGCCCTGCGGTTTTTTAATTATTTACCTACTGCATTATTATGAAAATATTACAACCCCAACAGCAAATGCCCCTCACCAGAACTTTCAACACCCTAAAAGGAGGCTTTAGAGTCTTAGCAGACTTTATGTATCTCGCTCGTAAAGTGTTTTTGTTTATGTTCTAGATCCCTTTTGGGATTGCATCTATAAGAGAACGTGTGTATGAACTTTGTGGCTGCGCATAAACAGCGTCTGCCTCACCTTTTTCTTCTATAATTCCTTCTTGCATGACCAGAAGTTGATCTGCCATATACTTGACTACCGCAAGATCATGTGATATAAATAGATAAGTAAACCCAAATTTATCTTTCAGTTCATTAAGTAAATTTAGTACCTGTGCCTGTACAGAAATATCTAAAGCAGAAACAGACTCATCGCAGACGATAAACTTAGGTTGCACAGCAATTGTGCGAGCAATACCTATACGTTGTCTTTGACCACCACTAAACTCATGGGGATATCTGTAAAAGTGTTCTGGCAATAAACCTACCTGTTCCAGCAATTGCATAGCTTTTTCTTTTCGCTCAACCCCGCTTCCATTTAAATTATGAACCTGCATGGCTTCTACAATGGCCTGACCAACCGTAAGACGAGGATTAAGAGAGGAATAGGGATCCTGAAAAATTATCTGTATATCTTTTCTAAGAGACCTTAGTTCTTTTCCTTTTAGAGAAACAATATCCTTACCACGATAAAATATCTGTCCTGCAGAGGCCTTATCCAGACCCAATATCAAGTTACCTAACGTAGATTTACCACAGCCCGATTCTCCTACAAGTCCAAGAGTTTCACCTTCATAAATATCAAAACTCACATCGTCAACGGCTTTTACAATTTCGCTTTTGCGAAAAAAACCTGCGTTAGTGTAATAATTCTTAGAGACATTTTTTACTTCTACTAAAGGCGTTTTTTTATAAATTCTTAAATGATTTTCGGTTCTTTCTCTTGAGTCAATTACTCTGCTTTTAACTCTTTTCTCCAGGTAATCTGAGACTGTGGGAAGTTTTGCTAAACGTTCATGCATCGCAGGTCGCGCATGTATTAGCGCTTTGGTATAATCACTTTGTGCATTATGAAAAATATCTTTTGTTTTACCCTGCTCCACAATTTCACCCCTATACATGACAACCACTCTATCTGCCAGTTCGCTAACAAGTGACAGATCATGTGAAATAAAGATCACACTCATTTTGGTTTCTTGTTGAAGTTCTTTTAAAAGATTGATTATCTCTTTCTGTACGGTAACATCTAAAGCTGTCGTAGGTTCATCAGCAATTAAAACTTTAGGCTTACAGGCGATAGCCATCGCAATCATTACGCGTTGCTTCTGCCCGCCACTTATTTGATGCGGATACGATTTAAAAACACTTTCTGGCCGTGGTAATTTTACCTGCTCAAAAAGGTATATAACCTGCTTTTTTAGGTCATTTTTCGGAAAATTTGTATGTCTTTCTAAAATCTCTGTAACCTGTTTACCACATGTCATAGATGGGTTAAGCGAACTCATAGGTTCCTGAAAGATCATTGAGACTTTTTTACCTCGTATTTCCTGCAAAGCAGACTCTTTAAGTTGAAGCAAGTCCTGACCTTCAAATAGAATGCTTCCGCTTTCTATAGAAGTAATTCTTTTTGGCAACAGACCCAAAATAGCAAGGTTTGTAACAGATTTCCCAGAACCTGATTCACCTACAATTCCCAGAATTTCGTTTTCAAAAACATCAAAACTTACATTCTTGAGTACTGATGAATATTTATTATTCTGGTTAAAACCAAGACTTAAATTTTCAATCTTTAAAAGTGTCTTTCGCATTATTCAAATTTAATAGAATGTGATTTCAGAATTCGATTTATACTTGTTCTATTTATAAATAATTTAACATTTTAATCTTTATTCTGATTATTTTACGGCGTTTCGTCGAAAATATTTGAATTTAATCTAAATATTTATCATTTTGGACTCAGGTTTGTCAACGAGACAAGCCCCCTCGATCCATTTTTAATCAATTACTTATATGACTAAAAACTACCCTAAATTCCTACTGATGCTAGTCTTGACCTTTGGTTTTACTGTGCACGCACAGGAAAAACATTCGCTAAAACCTCATGACGAGAAACCCAAGAAATTTTCTGGTCTTGTAAAATTAGACAAAAGCCGGTCAAAAAGCGCTTCAACGCCTAAAGCTATTTTTAACGATAGAGTAGAACTCGATTCAGAAAGCGACTTTAATCTTTTAGAACGACAGACCGAGAGCGGATTTGTACACAAAAGATTTCAACAGACATTTGAAGGTATTCCTGTAGAGTTTGCAAAACCTACGATACATGAAAAAAATGGTACACCTGTATCTATAAGCGGTGAGTTTTATGCTGTAAAAGATGTAAAAACCAGCCCTGCGATCTCAAAATCGGCCGCTTTTAGTAAAGCAATTGCTCATATTGGCGCTACTCATTATTTATGGGAATATGCAGATGCTTCTAAAGAGATTAGCTATGCAAAACCAGAAGGTGAACTTGTCATTCTGCCCTTAACTTCATATAAGAATACAGAATTAAAACTGGCTTATAAATTTGATATTTATGCGACTCAACCGCTTAGTCGTGGTATGCTCTACATAGATGCTAAAAGTGGCGAACCTTTGTTTTACAACAGTATTATTAAACATGCACATACTTTTGGTTTTGTAGGCAACATGCCGGTAACAGTTAAAACCAAAGAAGAAGCAGACACGGCATTTGATGATATGGCCGCGGGAATGTACGTCACTGCTTCGGCACAAACTCGCTATAGCGGAACACAAACTATAGAGACCGCTTTAAGCGGAAGCAGCTATATTTTGAGTGACAGTTCTCGTAAAGTCTATACGCGGGATGCTAAAAATCAGGCTCCGGGTAATAGTTATCCGTACATAAGTAACTATGACCAGTTTACAGATAATGATAATAACTGGACGACTGCGGAGCATAGCGCTAATAAAGACAATGCAGCATTAGATGCACATTGGGGAGCTATGATGACTTATGACTACTTTAAAAACGTTCAAGGTCGCAATAGCTATGACAATAATGGTACGCAAATACGCAGTTATGTACACGTAGATCAAAATTATGATAACGCATTCTGGAATGGTTCTGTCATGTCGTACGGTGATGGTTCTTCAAACGGTGCAGAAGGTAATGGCTATTTCGACGCGCTTACTTCTATAGATGTAGCGGCTCACGAGATAGGCCACGCGGTTTGTACATACACAGCAGATCTTGCATATCAAAAAGAATCTGGTGGGATGAATGAGGGTTTTTCAGACATCTGGGGAGCTGTGGTAGAGCACTACGCTAAAGGTAATGGCAATGATTTAAGTCCGGCAGCTTCAATCTGGCTAATAGGCGATGAGATTGATAGAAGAAATGGTTCTGCTGCTTTACGCTCTATGTCAGATCCTAAATCTTTGGGTCAGCCAGATACTTATGGTGGTTCATATTGGGTAAATCCTAATTGTACACCTACAAGTAATAATGATTACTGTGGTGTTCATACAAACTCCGGAGTTTTAAATCACTGGTTCTATTTAGTAACTGCCGGTGGTTCTGGTAGTAATGATGTAGGCGATGTTTATGATGTTGCTGGCATAGGTATCACCAAAGCCGCAGATATTACTTATCGCACAGAATCTGTTTATCTTTCAGCAAACTCTACTTATGCTAATGCTCGTTCTGGTTCTATTCAGGCAGCTATAGATCTATATGGAGCAGGTAGCGCAGAAGAGCAAGCTGTAACCAATGCCTGGTACGCAGTAAATGTGGGTGAAGCTTACGGCGGTGGCGGTAGTTCTACATATTGTACTTCTGCAGGAAACAGCGTAAGTGATGAATATATTGGTCGGGTACAATTAGAAAGCATAGACAATGCATCTGGTGCAACTAGCGGTTATACAGATTTTACCGCTGTTTCTACAAGTCTTACTAAAGGTGCTTCTTCAACAATAACAATTACTCCTACTTGGACAGGAACGGTTTATTCTGAAGGCTATGCCGTTTGGATAGATTACAACCAAAATGAAAGCTTTGATGATTCTGGCGAATTAGTTTTCAGCCGCTCTGCAACGACTTCCAGTTCTATTTCCGGAAGCTTTACAGTGCCAACTTCAGCGCTCGATGGCGAAACAAGAATGCGTGTTTCAATGAAGTATAACGGAATTCCTTCTTCTTGTGAATCCTTTTCTTACGGTGAGGTAGAAGATTACACGGTTGTCTTTGGTGGTGGCGGAAGCACAGCAGATACACAGGCACCTTCTGTTCCTGCAGGTCTTGCGGCTTCTAATATTACAGATACAACTGCAGATCTTTCCTGGAATGCTTCTTCAGATAATGTAGGAGTAACAGGTTATGATGTTTATGAAGGCAGTACGTTATTAGGAACTGTAACCGGTACTTCTGCAAATATTACAGGTCTTACGGCTGCTACAACTTATAGTTTCTCAGTTAGAGCTAAAGATGCCGCAGGTAATATTTCAGCATCAAGTTCTACCGTTAGTGTTACAACTACAGGCGGTTCTACAGGTGGCGGAGCAAACGATACGCTTATTGCCAGTTATTTTGAGAGCGGCTGGGATGGCTGGTCAGACGGTGGTAGCGATTGCGCTCGTTATAGCGGTTCACGTTCCTCAGAAGGTAGCTATTCAATCTACATCAGAGATAATTCAGGGACTGCCTCTTCTATGACAAGTTCAGCGGTAAATCTTACTCCTTATGATAATGTAGATATCACTTTCTCTTTCTACTCATACAGTATGGAAAATGGCGAAGATTTCTGGGTACGTTACAACAGTGGTTCAGGATGGCAAACGGTTGCTGCTTACGCTAGAGGAACAAGCTTTAATAATAACACGTATTATACAGCTACTATCAATATGAGCAGCGCAGATTATAGCTTTACAAATGGTGCTCAATTCAGGTTTCAGTGTGATGCAAGTGCAAATAATGACTTGATCTATATTGACGAAGTGGTAATTACAGGAACTTCTGGTGCTGGTGTGATGCCAAATAGTTTAGTAGAAACAGGAACTGTACAAACCTTTGGCGGAAATATGGATGGAAATGCCGATTTTGAGGGCGATTTCACCATTTATCCTAATCCGGCGGCAGATTTTGCTGAGGTAAAATTGATGCTTGATATAGAAGATTCACCGATCAACATTAAGCTTTCTGTTTACGACATCCGCGGAAGCGTGGTTTTGAGCAAATCGTATACTGAAGTAACTGATGATGTATTTGGCGAAAAACTAGATGTTTCTCAGTTAAAATCGGGAATCTATTTTGTCGAAATCACTTCAGATAATGGAATGCTGGAAACTCAAAAACTAATTAAAAATTAGATATAACCAAGTTAAAACTCGTGTAACTAAAAACCCGAAGCTTAAATGCTTCGGGTTTTTTTATACCGAAATTATTTCAGCATCATCCAGTAATTTCTCGTTGCGCAATCTTAGAATAATCTGAGCGACAGCAACAACATCCCTTTCGCAATACAAAACAATGCGGTTGAGATCATTTTCCTCATAAAAGACGTCACGTACTTCGCTACCGTCAATATCGGTTTTAGGAGACGGAATATTTAGAATTTTCGTCAGGAGTTTAAGCGAAGTATAATGTTTGTAGTCACCAAATTTCCACAATTCTAAAGTATCCAAATGAGGAACTTCCCATGGTTTTTTACCAAAGAAATTCAGTTTAAACGGAAGCTCGATACTATGAATAATCATGCGGCGTGCTATAAAAGGGTAATCAAACTCTTTCCCGTTATGCGCGCATAAAACATTCTGCGGTTTATTGAAATGCGTTTCAAGAAGTGTTTTAAATTCCCTTAAAATCTCTTCTTCTTCACCGGAAAACGAAGTTGTTCTAAAGTTTCTGTTTTCTCCTTGAATTTTAAAATAACCCACAGAAAGACAGATGATTTTACCAAATTCTGCCCAAATCCCTGCGCGGTCATAAAACTCTTCTGCAGTAAACTCTTCCTTTCGCTGATATTTTGTTTTATCAGCGTAAAGTTGCTGCATCTCTTCAGATAAAAGACCAAAAGACTTCACCTCAGGAACAGTTTCGATATCAAGAAATAGAATATTTTCAAGTTTAATTCTTTTCAGCATAGATAAATTTTTTAAGCGCGTCCTGTCGTGCTGATTCCGATAGCTATCGGAACAGCATCGCACAAGTGCATGAGACCCTGAAATAAATTCAGGGTGACGAAAAAACGTTTAGTTTTTTATAAAATCAGCTTTCTGAGGGTAGAAATCGGGATTTAATATATAAAAATTAGCCGTAGAAAAAGAATAGGATCAAGAATCTCAGGACAAGCCCACTAGATATATTTTTGAAAATTCATTTTCTAATCGAAGCAAAACGTAGGTAATTAAATCCTCTGCAGTCATTAAAACAGAGTAGTCTGCTGCGCCGGACTTTCGTGTGCCAGCAGCCACTTTTTACGCCATAATCCGCCGGCGTAACCGGTAAGCGATTGATTACTTCCAATCACACGATGACAGGGAATGATTATCGAAATGGGATTTTTACCGTTTGCGCTGGCCGCTGCGCGTATGACTTTAGGATCACCCAGTTGCTTGGCCATATCTAGATAAGAAGTGGTTTTACCAAAAGGAATATTCTCAAGTTCCTTCCATACTTTTTGCTGAAAAACAGTGCCTTGTGGAGTAAGCTTTAGCCGAAAATCCTGACGTTTTCCATCAAAATATTCTTCAAGTTGAGAATACGCTTCTTGCAAACATGCTGGTACTGTGAGCGATTGAGAATATTCGTCATCAAGAAAAATAACCGAAAGAAGACCAGAATCGTCACCTTTTATTTCAATCGTTCCTAGTTCAGTGTTGAGGTTTGCGGTTTCCATTTAGCTTGTGCGTTCGTTCTCTTCTTTTTGAAAAGTAATCCCCATGCGTTTTGCCCTGTGCTCCCAGTTTTTTCTGGCTTGTTTTTGCATATCCTCTACAGTGTCGCTTTCGTCCATTATTTCAAGTCCCAAGAGCGTTTCTATAATATCTTCCATGGTTACGATGCCAATTGTATTTCCAAATTCATCTACAACCAAGGAGATATGTTCGCGTTTCTGAATAAAACTTTCAAACAATTCAGGTATTGGTTTATCTGCTGAAACAATGGGAATTTCACGCTTTAGATCAGCCAAGGTTTTGTCATGACGTTCTTCTACAATTTCTTCCAGCACGTCGTCTTTTAAGATAAAACCAGTGATATTATGCGATTTATCCTTGTAAACAGGCACTCGTGAAAACTTTAGATGTTTATGATTTTCATGAAAATCCCGCAGACTTACATCTTCATTTTCGGTTGTAACCACGGGAAACGGAGTCATCACATCTTTCGCCTCAACAGATTTAAAAACCAGCATATTTTTAATAACTGTAGTTTCATTATCTGCTATTGCTCCTTCCTGTTCGGCAGTATCTGTTAATGCCATAAACTCTTCCCGGCTCATCGTATTTACATGAGCAGACTTACCAATAAGACGAGTGGTTAACATTAATAGCCACAAAATACCTGTATATCGCAGCGGAAACAAAATGATCGTTAAGAATTTTGCTGCAAAATTACCCAGAAATTTCCAGTATGTAGCGCCAATGGTTTTAGGAATAATTTCAGAAATTACTAAAATAAGAAGCGTCATAATCGCCGAAACAATACCCACGGCGTGACTACCGCTTTCTCCTTCTCCCCAAACATTTTCAGCCTGCACGCCTACCAGAATTGCACCTACTGTATGCGCAATGGTGTTTAGTGTGAGAATCGCTATTAACGGTTTGTCAATGTCTTTTTTAAACTTTTCAAGCGTATGCGCATATCGCTTTCCCTCGTTGGTCTTGATCTTGATATAAGTGGGAGTAACGCTAAGCAAAACTGCCTCTAATATAGAACACAAGAAGGAAACGAAAATCGAGATCAGCGCATAAGCGATGAGTAATGCCATAGGTAAATTGTTGTGTTTTAAAGGTACTATAAAAGACAAACAATGCCCAATGGCTTAAGAAAACCTTATCTAATTATGCAGGTTCTGTTAAATGAAAATCGGCATAAATAGGTGAAAAATCGGGGTTTTAATCCAATAATTTCACCACATCTTTTGCGAAATAACTGGCGATCACATCTGCTCCTGCACGTTTTATGGCAAGAATTTGTTCCATCATAACGGCATCGTGATCCAGCCAGCCTCTTTCTGAAGCTGCCTTTATCATAGCATATTCACCGCTTACCTGATAAACAGCAACCGGCACATTCACTGCATTTTTAATATCACGTACAATATCCAAATAGCAAAGTCCGGGTTTTATCATTACAATATCTGCCCCTTCATCAATATCCATCAGGGTTTCTTTAATGGCTTCACTGCGGTTTGCAGGATCCATCTGGTAGGTTTTTTTGTCTTTCGGAATATTCTGTGCATCGACAGGAGCCGAATCTAAAGCATCCCGAAACGGACCATAAAAAGCAGAAGCAAATTTAGCCGAATAGCTCATAATACCGGTATCAAAGAAACCTTCATCTTCTAACAGCGTACGCATTTCAAAAATGCGACCGTCCATCATATCGCTGGGAGCGATAAAATCTGCACCTGCACGAGCATGAGAAAGTCCCATTTCAGCAAGAATAGCAGCAGAATCGTCATTCAATATTTTTCCGTCTGAAACTACTCCGTCGTGTCCGTAACTAGAATACGGATCAAGCGCGACATCTGTCATTACCAGCATATCGGGACAGGCTTCTTTAACCGCTTTAACCGCGCGCTGCATGAGTCCGTCAGGGTTTATGGCTTCGGTACCGGCGTTATCTTTTAGTTTGTCATCGACTTTTACAAAAAGCAAAACCGATTTTAAACCCAGTGACCAAAGGACCTTTGCCTCCTTCTTTAAATTATCTAAGCTGTAGCGAAAATATCCTGGCATAGAAGCGATTTCTTCTTTTACGCTTTTGCCTTCTACCACAAAAAGCGGTACGATAAAATCATCGGGACTAATTAAAGTTTCGCGAACTAGTGAGCGTATAGCTTCGCTTGTTCTTAATCTTCTGTTTCTTCTTAAAGGGAACATATGTTTTAATTTTTGGCTAAAAAAACCTGTTTTCAGCCTAATTTATTTCAGTTTTTCTGGTGATTTTCTATCCAATTTCGCGGATTTTCGAGCACTTTTACTAGTTTTTCTTCTTCGCTTCCCGGCTCTGGATGATGATCGTATTTCCACTGTACCACCGGCGGGAGACTCATTAAAATACTTTCTATTCTTCCGTTTGTTTTTAAACCAAATAAAGTGCCTTTATCATGCACCAGATTAAATTCTACATAACGACCGCGACGCACTTCCTGCCAGTTGCGTTCTTTTTCGCCGTAAGGCAAATCCTTGCGTTTTTCAACAATGGACACGTAAGCTTCTAAAAAACTATCGCCTACGGCTGTTACAAAATTATACCAATCTTGCATATCCCTATTATCATCTGCCTTGCAATAGTCAAAGAAAAGTCCACCAATACCGCGCCCTTCACCTCGATGCGAATTGTAAAAATAAGCGTCACATTTTTCTTTAAAATCGGCGTAAAAAGCCGGATCATGAGCGTCACAAACTGTTTTACAAGTTTGGTGAAAATGAACGGCATCTTCCTTAAAAAGGTAATATGGCGTTAGGTCCTGGCCGCCGCCAAACCAACTGTCTACCAGCGTTCCGTCTTTTTCATACATTTCGAAATAGCGCCAATTTGCATGAACAGTAGGTACAAACGGATTTTTAGGATGGAGGACGAGACTAAGTCCGCAGGCGAAAAAATCTACATCACCAACGTTGAAATACTTTTGCATTGCAGGAGCAAGCGGCCCGTGAACTGTCGAAATGTTAACGCCGCCTTTTTCAAAAACATCGCCATTTTCTATAACACGTGTACGACCGCCACCGCCTTCTTCGCGCTCCCAGGCATCTTCTTGAAAAGTGGCTTTTCCGTCAACTTTTTCTAAGGTTGAAGTGATTTTATCCTGAAGTTCATGTATGTATGAGACAAATTTGTCGCGCATGCATGGGCGACCTGCAAGGTTTTCAGAACCTTGTAGGTCTCCAAGGGATTCAGGAGAATGTACAGGATGTATTTCTAAACCTTGTAGGTCTTCTAGCAATTCAGGAGAATCTGAAGTATGCTTCTGATCGTGAACGTATTTCATATTTGCAATATTATCAAAAAGATTGATTATTTCTTTCCGCACGGGAGCGATTAAAGCATCCTTTTTATTTTTGAAATAACTAGGGCAGGAAGAAAAAGGATACTTAATATAGTTATAATCTACGTTGTGATGGGCAGGATTAGTATGCACATAAACTATCAGGATTTTTAATTGCTGTTCATCAGTCAATCGCTTCCGCTTAAAATGTTTTTCAAAAAGGCTGCCTGTCCTGTTTTGCTGCTTATTATATGCTTTAGCGTACGCATTAAAGAGATTTGAAAAAGCTTGTGTGGCATTATTTCCATCTTCTTTAACCTGTATAACCAGATGAAAATGATTACGCATTAGGCAATAAGCCGAGATATACATTTCAGACATAAGATGTTTTGCTGCCAACCGAAGAAAGTATCGCATATTTTCTTCAGTTTTGAACAAGGTTTCCCCATTAATGCCACGGTTATAAATATGATAAAAATGATCTCGCTCTAAAGTTTCTAATTTCATTTCTTTCGTTTTAATCCGTTTTCAATCTGCAAGGTTTCGTTTTCAACCTGCAAGGTTTTAAAAACCTTGTAGGTTTTGTCGTTTCTCTATTCTAATTGTTGAGACCTACAAGGAACGCGCACGGCGCGAATACCTTGCAGGTCTTGGTCTCCAGTTAGGTTATTAGTTAGAACTATTAAATTTTATAATTTCATTTTTCTCGCTCAACCTGCAAGGTTTAGAAACCTTGTTGGTCTTTTTCATCAGGATTTTTAGTTTTTCCACTAATTAATCTTCCTGTTTATTCGTTTGAAGACCTACAAGGAACCCTCTCCGAGGGGATACCTTGCAGGTCCTTGTTCTTCTAAAAGTTTGATCGTCACGATTGACGCAGCGGTTACAGAAATAGGCAGAACCAAAATTATTCCCACAACGGGAATAAGCAGAAAAAGCATAAAAATAATCCCGTTTCCTACAGCAAAACCTCTGTTTTTCTTGACAAAATCGACGCTTTGGTTATACTTTAAATGTCTTTCTAGGGTGTAATCCATATTCCCAAAACCGGCATAATACGCCTGAACCAGAAAAAGCAAAACTGTAGTGAATAACCCAATTACCGGGATAAAACCTAAAAGTAAAATTGGGATTGTAAGCAGAAGTTCCATCAGGAGATTGCGCACATTTATGCGAATCCCGCGTAAAAGTTGAGCCGTGTTTGAAGTGTCGCGATGTAAATGACCCGAACCTTTAAAATGCGATTCTATTTTCTCTGAAACCGCACTCATAAACGGCGCGGAAAATGCCATCACAATATGTTTATAAAGAATAAGTCCCAGCGCGAGAATAATGAGACCGCCCAAAATCGTGCTTATGGTTTGAAAAGTTTCTGCGCCCCATTCCCAAAACCAAAGTCTTGCGATAAACGCCCCAATATTGTCAGAAAGTCCCCAGGTCGCAAAGATCAAAATGGCCGCAGTGAGAAAACTTATGATCATCGGGATTGCAAAATATTTCCACAAGCCCAATTCTTTGATGAGTTTCAAAGAACCGCTGTATGCTTTTATGGCTGTGAAAATATTATTTAGCATTAATCTGTGATATAAACGAGATTTTCTTTGAAATCTTTTATTTCTTCCACCGTTTTTACCTGTTTTGCTTCGGCTGATTTTTGCCTTAAAAGAGCGATAAATTCACTTTCAGAGCGGGTTTTATTTTCCATCCAGAGATTGCATCCTATTGCATTATTATGCAAATCCATTTCGCGTTCAAGCGGTTTATTAGGCGCCAGTTTTTCATGAAAATTGGTCACTTTTATGGCCCAATCACGCGATTTTTGCAAATTTTGCTTTCGCCAAAAAACAGCTTTGCAAATTAAAACCGTCCACAAAGCATGGCGAAAAGCGTTTGCTTTTGTATTACCATGATGCTTTTTTCCATATTCATCTGAAGCGATAGACATTGCCCGCGTGGAAGCTTTCAGCGTAAGTGGAATATATAATGGTTTTGGCCAAAATAATTTTATCAGCATAAAAAGCTGCTTAATACTTACCGATTTTAGCCGTTGCCAGATCATTAATCTTGTTTGTATTCTTTCACTGCATCGATAAACGCTTTTGCATTTTCCAGCGGAATATTAGGTAAAATGCCATGACCCAAATTCACGATATAGCGGTCTTTACCAAACTCATTGATCATTTGATGCACCATTTTTTTAATCTCGCTCGGGGGCGAAAGCAACCTTGAGGGATCAAAATTTCCCTGAAGCGTAATTTCTCCACCAGTAAGGTAACGCGCATTACGTGCACTGCATGTCCAGTCAATTCCCAGAGCTGAAGCGCCGCTTTTTGCCATTTCGCCCAGAGCGAACCAGCAACCTTTACCAAATGCGATCACGGGTGCTTCGTCTTTTAAAGCGTCAATAATCTGCTGAATATATTTCCAACTAAATTCCTGATAATCTGTAGGCGATAGCATGCCACCCCAGCTATCAAAAACCTGCACCGCATTTACGCCGGCTTTTACTTTTTCCTTTAAATAAAGAATTGTGGTATCTGTAATTCTTTGCAGCAATATGTGAGCAGCTTGTGGTTGGGTGAAGCAAAATTCTTTTGCCTTATCAAAATTCTTAGAGCCTTTTCCCTGCACACAATAGCATAGAATCGTCCATGGCGAACCAGCAAAACCTATTAACGGAACTTCATTATCAAGTTTTTCTTTAGTCATTTTTATCGCTTCCATCACATAACCCAGCGTATCGTGAATGTCTGGTACGATCACACGATCAAGATCTGAAGGTTTACGTATAGGCTCTGGCAACCACGGGCCTTCACCTGGTTTCATCTCAACATGAATATTCATCGCCTGCGGAATCACAAGTATATCGCTGAACAAAATCGCGGCATCCATCCCGTAACGGCGTATGGGCTGTACGGTGATCTCACTGGCAAGTTCTGGTGTCTGGCAGCGCGTAAAAAAATCATATTTCGCTTTAAGCTCCATGAATTCAGGTAAATAACGTCCTGCCTGACGCATCATCCATACCGGCGGGCGCTCTACTGTTTCACCTTTTAGGGCTTTTAAAAAGAGATCGTTTTTTATTTTTTGTGGCACTTGTTGCACTGTTTTTTCCATGTTCTTTCAATCAATTTGAGACCAACCTTTGAGACCTACAAGGAAGCCTGCGGCCATACCTTGCAGGTCTGCATTCTCATGCTTTCTAATTATTTTTAAAAACTTTTACTGCTCTTGCAATTACGCTTTCAACTGATGTGGAGTTAGCGATTTCTATATGTTGAGTATGTTTTTTGGCTTCTGTGGCGGTTGTGTTTCCTATGCATACGGCGAGGCTTTCGCCAAATTTATTATGGGTCGCAAAGCTCTGCACACCACTTGGACTAAAAAAT
Organism: Leeuwenhoekiella sp. A16; assembly: GCF_047946675.1. Taxonomy (GTDB): domain Bacteria; phylum Bacteroidota; class Bacteroidia; order Flavobacteriales; family Flavobacteriaceae; genus Leeuwenhoekiella. The sequence goes on along the minus strand of NZ_CP172313.1, from coordinate 1,530,938 downwards.
AAAATACCATCAAAGTTTTGGCGAAATTGTTTAGTGTTCAAGCTGGTTTTGTAAACTTCAATCTCGGTTAATTCTACGTTTGAATCGGCTAAAATTTGTGGAAGTTCGTTTCTCCTTTTATTTCCTGTGAAAAAGTAAAACGACTGGCTTTTATACGATTTTGCTATTTTTTCGCCCAATTTTGAAGCATTTTCCCCGATTTCGACGACTTTTAAGCCGTTTTTTTCGAGGAGTTCTTTTGTTTTTTCCCCTACGCAGAAGGCCCTCACCCCCAGCCCCTCTCCCACCAGAGAGGGGAGTTTTGCTGATTGCTTCAAATATGCGTTGACAGCATTTTGACTGGTGAAAATAGCGTTTTTGAGTTCGTGAGGAATTTCAAAAGGAATACTTTCAGTCTTTATCGCATCGTATTCAACAAAAGATAAACCCGCATTAAGAATGAGTTCTTTTTGATTGGGTTTCAGTTTTTTTGTTGAAAGGAGAGTAATGCCCTCACCCCGACTCTCTCCCAACGGAGAGGGAGTTTGTTTTGCATCTAAAATAGATTTGAATATTTCATCCTGATTGTCGAAAACAGCTTCATTTTTAAAGCGTAAAGTTCTGTAGCCTAAAAGCTGTAAATGACGATCTCTTAATTCGTCTTTTTCCCTTTGCTCAGGATCATTATGATAGCCACCATCGAGTTCAATTATAAGATTCAGTTCTTTACAATAGAAGTCAACTATATAATCTTTAAGGGGATGTTGGCGACGAAACTTAAGATTTTCAAATTTTCGATTACGCAATAACTCCCAAAGCTCTTTTTCGGCTTCTGTTTGCTCTTGTCTGAGCAATCTTGCGAGTTTGGTTTTGGTAATCTTCAATTTGAAATCTTTTATTAGCTCAATTTGTATTACGCCCCTCTCCATTTCTGCATCCGACCAGCTTTCGCGAGAGGAATGCAAGGGCGGGGGTGAGGATTATATTTGGGATTTTATCTCTGCCATTAATTCACGACCGCCGTTTTCCAAGATCACAACTGCACATTTTCTTCCAAAATGGTAGTTTTTGTTGAGGTCGATTGTTTTTTCTACTTCGATTTTACGCTTTCCGTCAAGGCTAAAAAGCGCACCTTTAAAATGTATGGTTTGATCTTTTATTTCGGCCAAAGCACCAATTGGGGCGGTACAACCACCTTCAAGTTCGCGTAAAAATTCACGTTCTACTGTAGTTGCAATTTCTGAAGCGTGATGGTTTAATTTGCCGCAGGCATCACGAGAAAATTGATCGTTTTCCATCGCGGCGATTACCATTGCTCCTTGCGCAGGAGCGGGAATCATCCAGTTAAGAATGATATTATTTTCGGGCTTGAGATTTATTCTTTCTAATCCCGCTTTCGCGAAAATTGCACCCGTCCAGTTATTGTCCTGTAATTTCTGTAGTCGCGTGTTTACGTTTCCTCTTAAATCGGTTAAAGTATGATGTGGGTAACGATGCAGCCATTGTGCTTTTCTACGTAAGCTTCCTGTTGCAATCGTGCAGTTTTTAGCTAAATCTTCTCTCAGATTTTCACCTGATTTATGAACCAGAATATCTTCGCTGGGAGCGCGCTCAAGAACTGCCGCTTGCACAATGCCTTTTGGCAGCTGCGTTGGCACATCTTTCATAGAGTGAACTGCGATATCAATATCGCCATTTATCATAGCAATATCGAGTGTTTTAGTAAAAATACCTGTTATGCCAAATTCGTACAGCGGTTGGTCAAGAATAAGATCGCCTGTAGATTTTACCGGCGTTAGTTCGGTTTTAAAACCTAAAGCTTCCAGTTTATCTTTTACGGTATTAGCCTGCCAAAGCGCCAGTTGACTGTCGCGTGTGCCTATGCGTATGATCTTGCTCAAGACTAATGTTTTTGAAGTTTAAACACTTGTTGAATAAGCGCCAGGCTCTCAGCTTGTGGCACTGCTTCATCTTTTAAGTGTTTAGCAAATTGAGTAGTTATTTTCTGAATAATGCGCTCGCTAATAATTTCCGCTTGCTCTTCATTAAAATCTACAAGCTTGCGACGCTGGTTGTCAATTTCGGCCAGTTTAAGATCAGAAAGTTTACTTTTTAAAGCTTTAATCGTAGGTGCAAATTGTCTCGCCTGCAGCCACTCGTAGAATTCGGCTTGAATTTCTGCGTTTATAGCCCGAGCTTTTGGCACCTGTTCTTTGCGGCGGTTTAAAGTCTCGTCTGTCATTTTAGACAATTGATCAAGATGAACAAGCGTGACGCCGGGAACCTGCTTAACATTCTCATCTACATTTTTAGGAATAGAAAGATCGAGAATAAGAAGCGGTTTTTTAATATATAAAAGCTCTTTTGAAATCGTGGGTTTGTGCGCTCCGGTTGCAACGATCAGCACATCTGCCTGAGCGATCTCTGCCTGAATATTTGCGTAATCTTCAACAATAAGGTTGAATTTTCCGGCAATTTTTTCAGCTTTATCTTTTGTGCGATTTATAAGGGTAATATGGTCGTTTTTTGTGTGTTTTATGAGGTTTTCACAGGTGTTTCGACCGATTTTTCCCGTACCGAAAAGCAATATTTTCTTTTCAGAAACATAAGGAACTCGAGCAAGAATATATTGTACCGAAGCAAAACTCACAGAAGTGGCTCCGCTTGAAATATTGGTTTCATTTTTAATGCGCTTACTGGATTGTATCACCGCATTAATAAGTCGCTCCATAAAAGGATTGACCAATTTTAATTTTTTAGAACGCTTGAATCCTGCTTTTAACTGACTTATAATCTCAAAATCTCCTAAGATCTGACTGTCTAGGCCTGTACCAACTTTAAAAAGGTGATCAACGGCTTCCTCATTTTTGTAAGAATAACAAACGCTGTTAAACTCGCTTATCGTACCCTGCGTATGCTCGCAAAGTAACTCAACAAGTTCTTCAGGTTTGTGGGCAAAACCATAAAGTTCTGTGCGATTACAAGTAGAAATAATGGTGAGACCGGCAATTCCCTTTTCCTGCGCTTTTAAAAGTATGCGCTCTTGTGTGGGAGTGTCTACACTAAAATGACCTCTTATCTCGGCATCTGCTTTTAGGTAACTAAGACCTATTGCATAAAAATCGCCGGAGTAGGAAGGATAAAAATGTCGCTTGCCGTTTGTGCTCATAATCAAGAGTGCAAATGTATACTCACCATATTACATAAAGTAACGCTAGAGGTATGATTTTTAACGATAGCCGAATTTTGGGCTCTATTTTTTCTCATAATCTTGGAAATAGCCTAATTTAGTATCGTTCTAAGAAATTGATGTTAGCTTCAATTTAGACGTAATCTAAATAAAAACCTTAAAAGAAAGTGAGCGCACCACAGGAAAGTATCGCTAGAAGTTTATATGAAGAAACTACTATTGAAGAAGGTTTTTCTATACTTAAATTTAATAACGAAGAAAGTGAGGCACAACATGTACAGAGAGAGGTAGATAGCACCTATATTCAGTTTCATTTTTGTGCGAAAGGCTCTGCTGTTTTCAATTTTAATACAGGGAATTATACGCTTCCGCTTCAGGAAGAAAATTCGTTGCTTTTGTACAATCCGCAGCGGGATTTACCTATGGATGTTGAAATAAATGCAGGATCGTGGATTATTTCGATCTTAATTTCCATAAAAAAATTCCATTCTCTTTTTTCAAACGAGGCTAACTATATCACATTTTTAAGTGGTGAGAACAAGGATCGTAAGTATTATAAAGATGGAAGCATTTCGCCATCTATGGCAATCGTGCTTAACCAGTTAATGAACTACAATCTGCACGCTTCGATAAAACCACTTTATTTTAAAGGGAAAGCTTACGAGTTACTCAGTTTATACTTTAATCGCCCGGAAGATGTAGATGTTGAGCAATGCCCATTTCTGGTAGATGAAGAAAATGTGGCAAAAATAAAAAAAGCAAAAACAATCATACTTAATCGCATGGCAGAACCGCCTTCTTTGCAGGAATTGGCAGATGAGATCGGGTTGAGTATTAATAAACTTAAGGAAGGTTTTAAGCAGATTTATGGTGATTCTGTGTATAGTTTTCTGTTTGATTATAAAATGGAAGTTGCCAGGCAACTTTTGGCGACAGGATCACATAATGTAAATGAAGTGGGTTTAAAAGTGGGATATAGTACCGCCAGTCATTTTATAGCTGCATTTAAAAAACAATATGGCACAACGCCAAAAAAATATATTCAGTCATTGACCTAGTTAAAATTTAATTGCGGCATTGACAAATCTTATTAAACCAGATGATAGAATTTAACAATATCATTTAGTTTTGCAATAGAAAAAATTGAACAATGAAAAAAGGCGTATTGCTTGTTAATCTGGGCTCCCCGGATAGTACAAACCCCAAAGACGTAAAAAAATATCTAGGTGAATTTTTAATGGATGAGCGGGTGATAGATCTGCCTAACTGGGCCCGAACTATTCTCGTAAAAGGAATCATTTTAAACACCAGACCTAAACAATCTGCCGCAGCGTATTCTAAGATTTGGTGGGAAGAAGGTTCACCACTTATCGTATTATCTGAAAGATTACAGGCAAAAGTGCAACAGAAAGTTGATGTTCCCGTTAGTCTTGCCATGCGTTATGGAACTCCAAATATTAAATCAGGTCTTGACGAACTTAATGCGCAAGGAGTAGATGAGGTTTTGATTATTCCGTTGTATCCTCAGTTTGCTATGGCTACCACAGAAACTATTCTCGTTTTGGCAGAGGAATTAAGAAAAGAGCACTTTCCGCATATGAAATTCTCAAATCTCCCTCCTTTTTATAACAAACCTGAATATGTTGAGGTTTTGGCGAAAAGTATAGGAGAAAAGCTGGAGAATCTTGATTACGAAAAGTTGGTTTTTAGTTATCACGGTGTCCCGGAAAGACATATTCGCAAAAGCGATGTCACTAAAAGTCATTGTAAAATAGACGGAACTTGTTGTCAGTCACCATCAGCGGCACATCAGTTTTGTTATAGACATCAATGTTATGAAACCACGCGACAGGTTGCAGAAGCATTAAACCTGGAAGAAGGTACTTACTTTACTTCATTTCAATCCCGATTAGGTTTTGACCCCTGGTTGCAACCGTATACAGATCGCACCATCGAGCGTTTTGGTAAAGAAGGCATTAAAAAAATGGCAATTGTAACTCCGGCTTTTGTTAGTGATTGCTTAGAAACACTCGAGGAAATCGCGATGGAAGGTGAAGAGATCTTTCACGAAGTAGGAGGGAAAGAGTTTTCTGTTATACCTTGCTTAAATGACCGTGACGACTGGACTCATGTTATGGCAACCTGGATCAATGACTGGGCGATAGTAGAGCCTGCAAAAGCAATCGCTTAATTATATTAAAGGCTCTTCTAAAAGTAGAATTTCAGGTTTGGCTTAAACTGGAAAAAGTTACTCTGTTTTATTACGGCTATGAATTATCTTTACTAGAATTAATATATGGTTTTTATGCTTGATCAAAAAGAGATACTAGAAAAACTTAAGAGTCTGAAGCCATATTTATTTAAGGAATTCGGTGTAAGTGAAATAGGTGTTTTTGGGTCGGTTGCGCGCAATGAATCTACTGAATCTAGTGATATTGATATTTTGGTAAATTTCGAAAGACCTTTAGGTTGGAAATTCTTTTCGCTTCAGCTTTATCTCGAGCAAATTTTCCAAAGAAAAATAGACCTTGTTACCAAAGATGGCATAAAGGAACAGCTTAAAAAAGATATTCTTACCCATGTAAATTACATTTAATGCGGAAAAATGACCAGCGTAATTCTCTAATGTATTTACAAGATATGCATTTGGCAATGCGTAAAATCATTCAGTATTTAGAAGGTTATATTTATGAAAGTTTTGTAGAAGATGAGCGCACCGTAGATGCTGTTATCAGAAATTTTGAAATCATAGGAGAAGCCTCAAAAAATATTCCGGCTCGTATAAAATCTGAATATCCTGAATTACCATGGGCTGAAATGTATGCTTTAAGAAATCAAGCCAGTCACGCTTACTTCAATATGATTCCAAAAATTATTTGGGAAATAGCTACTAATAATCTTCCGCAGAATATTAAAATCGTTGAAAACATAATTTCAGTTGAAAGAGATAAATAAATCTGATGCTTTAGGCATTGAACCCATAAGTACGCTACTTGTAAAACAGGCGGTACCCTCGTCAATTGGTATTTTAGTGATGTCTCTCAATATTCTGGTAGACACAATTTTTGTGGGCAACTGGATAGGTTCTATTGCTATTGCCGCAATCAATGTGGTGCTTCCGGTTTCTTTTTTTATCGCGGCTTTGGGTATGGCGATTGGGATAGGAGGTTCTTCTATAATTTCCCGTGCTTTGGGAAGCGGAGATAAAGAGCGCGCTTTAAAAACATTTGGTAATCAAGTCACAATTACCTTTCTCTTAACGAGTATAATGGTGATCTTCGGGCTGATTTTTATCAATGATATCATTCCGGCGTTTGGTGGGAAAGGTGATATTTTTGAACCTGCCAAAATCTATTACCGTATCGTTCTGTATGGTGTGCCTATTTTGGCTTTTGCCATGATGGGAAATAATGTGATACGGGCAGAAGGCAATCCTAAATTTGCCATGATCGCCATGATAATTCCTTCAGTGGGAAATCTTATTCTTGATTATATTCTTATCAATCTTCTGGATATGGGAATGGAAGGCGCGGCCTGGGCTACTACTATTTCTTATGTGTTTTGTTTCGGTTATATTTTGTGGTATTTCCTGAGTAAGAATTCGCAGTTAAAAATCAATTTTGGGCATTTTGGGCTTGATATGCCTATTCTTAAGGAAATGTCTGCTCTCGGTTTTGTAACACTCGCTCGTCAGGCTGTTGTAAGTACCACTTATTTATTGATGAACAATATTCTGTACAATCTGGGAGGCGAATCTTCAGTAACTGTATATGCGATAATCGGGCGTATGCTCATGTTTGCATTATTCCCTGTTTTAGGCGTCACACAGGGATTTTTGCCTATTGCAGGCTATAATTACGGAGCAGAAAATTTTGCCCGCGTTCGCGAAAGCATCAACAAAGCTATTTTATATGCGGGTGGAGTAGCGCTTATTGTTTTTATTCTAATCATGATCTTCCCGGAATCTATCGTAAAGGTTTTTACAACCGACGCTAGCGTAATACGCGATACACCGGCGGCGATGCGCTGGGTGTTTTCTGCAATTCCCATAATTGGGATTCAGCTTATTGGTTCTGCCTATTTTCAGGCGATAGGAAAGGCAGTTCCGGCTCTATTACTTACACTTACCAGACAAGGTTTTTTCTTTATTCCACTGGTTTTAATTCTGCCCCAATTTTTTGGTGAAACCGGGGTTTGGGTTTCTTTCCCGCTGGCAGATGTGCTTTCAACGATTATTACTGCTTACTTTTTAAATCGGGAAATAAGATTAAAATTAAAACCGGAGGTGGCTTAATACGTAGGAATGCGTATTTTAGTTTGCGTTAAACGTCTAAACCTCTCGTATGCGCAAATTATTACTTAGCTTAGTTCTTATTGCACTAAGTACATCTTCTTGTTTACTTTCTGCCCAAAATTTTGACAAATCTCTTTATGGTGCTTTAGAATACAGGCTTATTGGTCCGTTTCGTGGTGGGCGAAGTGCGGCAGTTACTGGTGTTCCCGGTGAGCCTAATCTCTTTTACTTTGGCGCAACGGGCGGTGGCGTCTGGCGCACAAAAACCGGTGGTAGTGAATGGGAAAATATTTCTGATGGCTTTTTTGGCGGAAGCATAGGTGCTGTTTCTGTGGCGGCCAGTGATCATAATGTAATTTACGTAGGCGGTGGTGAACAAACCCTGCGAGGGAATGTTTCTTCAGGTTACGGTGCTTACAAATCTGAAGATGCCGGAAAAACCTGGACGCATATTGGTCTTGATAACAGTAGACATATTCCAAGAATACGCATTCACCCTACAAACCCTGATATCGCTTATGCAGCAGTTTTAGGTGATATTTATAAACCAACACGAGATCGCGGAGTTTATAAAACTACAGATGGCGGAAAAACATGGAACAAAATGCTTTTTGCCAATGAAAATGCAGGAGCTGTAGATCTGATTCTTGATCCTAATAATCCAAGAGTTTTGTACGCTTCAACCTGGAATGCCCGTCGTACTCCTTATAGTTTAAGCAGTGGTGGCGAAGGCTCAGCTTTGTGGAAAAGTACAGATAGCGGTGCAAACTGGACAGAAATCTCTAAAAAGAAAGGCTTTCCTACCGACACTTTAGGAATTATAGGAGTAGCAGTTTCGCCGGTAGATTCAGAACGTGTTTGGGCAATCGTAGAAAATAAGGATAAAGGTGGTTTATACCGAAGCGATGACGGGGGAGATAGCTGGAAACTGGTTAATGACGATCGCTCTTTACGTCAGCGTGCCTGGTATTATACAAGAGTTTATGCTGATACAGAAGATGAAGATGTTGTTTACGTGCTTAATGTAAGCTATCATAAAAGTACTGATGGCGGTGTAACTTTTGAAGGTGCAAATGCCCCACACGGTGATCATCATGATCTATGGATTTCACCAGAGAATTCGCAGCGCATGATCATGGGAGATGACGGAGGCGCACAGATAACTTACGATGGTGGTGAGACATGGAGCACATATCACAATCAGCCCACAGCACAGTTTTACAGAATAGAGACAGATAGTGCATTTCCATATCGTATTTATGCAGCTCAGCAGGATAATACTACAGTGAGAATTCCGCATAGAACTTCAGGTTACAGCATAACCGAAGATGACTGGGAAAGTACAGCAGGAGGAGAATCTGCGTGGATCGCGGTTGACCCTGAAAACCCTGAGATTGTTTATGGCGGTAGTTATGACGGCTTTTTAACTCGTGTAAATCATGAGACAGAAACAGTGCGTTCTGTTTCTGTCTGGCCGGATAATCCTATGGGCCACGGAGCTGAGGATATGAAATACCGCTTTCAGTGGAATTTCCCAATCATATTTTCACGTCACGATCCCAATGTGCTTTACACTTTTTCTAACCATGTGCATAAAACAACAAATGAGGGTCAGAGTTGGGAATTGTTAAGTCCTGATTTAACCCGAAATGATCCTGAAAAATTAAAATCTTCAGGTGGACCAATAACGCAAGACAACACTTCGGTTGAATATTACGGAACGATTTTCACTGCAAATGAAAGTCCGTTGAAAGAAGGATTGCTTTGGGTGGGAAGTGACGACGGATTAGTGCATGTTACAAAAGATGGAGGTAAGAATTGGGAAAATGTTACTCCGAAAGGAATGCCCGAGTGGATGATGATAAACAGCATAGAACCCAGTTATTTTAATGAAGGTACATGCTATATCGCAGGAACTAAATATAAGGAAGGAGATTATGCACCATACTTGTACAAAACCACAGATTATGGTAAAACCTGGAAGAAAATAACAAACGGAATAGGAGCAGAGCATTTCACCCGTGTAATTAGAGAAGACCCTAAACAGGAAGGTTTACTCTATGCTGGTACAGAAACGGGGATGTACATTTCATTTGATGATGGTGCAAACTGGAGAGCTTTTCAGTTAAATCTTCCTATTGTTCCTATTACAGATTTGGCCATTAAAAATGATAATCTAATTGTCGCTACCCAAGGACGCAGCCTATGGATTATAGATGATCTTACTATGTTGCGACAATTATACAAACAGGATAAAGATGTAAATAAACCTGTTCTTTTTAAACCTATGGACACCTATCGCATGGAAGGTGGAAGCAGAAAAGGATTAACAGATGCAGGTACAAATCATCCCGCAGGAGTGATGACGTATTTCTATTTGCCAAAATATGAAGAGAAAAAAGATAGTGTTTCGATTACTTATTTTGATGCTAAAAATGACACGATCAAATCTTACAGCACAAAGAGCAAGGATAATAACCTTGAAGTGAAAGAAGGGGCAAATGAGTTCAATTGGGATATGACCTATGAAGGAGCAGAGCGACTTCCCGGCATGATCTTATGGTGGGCCAGTACAGACGGGCCAAAGCAAATACCGGGGACATATCAGGTAAAACTTAATGTAAATGGGACAGATTATTCTCAATCTTATACCGTTTTGGCAGATCCTCGGGCTGAGGCTTCAAAAGAAGATATGCAGGCGCAGTTTGATTTTATAACCGATGTCAACAAAACCGTTGATCACGCTCACAAAAGCATCAAAAAGATAAGAAATATCGATAAACAACTCAAGGATTTTCAAGAGCAATATAAGGACGATAAGAAAACAGATTCTTTACGCCTAAAAGCGAAAAAATTACAGGAACAATTAGGTGAAATAGAAAAGGCACTTTATCAAACGCAAAATAAAAGCGGACAAGATCCTTTGAATTTTCCTATAAAACTAACCAACAAACTGGCGCATTTAAACAGTTTGGTGAGTATGGGCGATTTTGCACCTACAGAGCAGGATATTGCGGTGAAAAATGAACTTTCTCAAAAGATAAATGCAGAGCTGACTAAATTTGACCAACTTATGTCTGATGAGGTTTCAGAATTTAACAAGCAGTTTAATGAACTGGATCTTAATTATCTGTTTGTAGAAGAAGATAAATAAGCTTTCGCGAAAGCGAGTTTAAGACGGCAGAGGTAGCGGGTTTACATAATTGAATTTGCTACCTTTGTTTTTAGATCAAAATCCCGAAATTCTTGCAATATTACCTGTATTTTAAGTCCCTGCACCTGATTTTTATAGTGACCTGGTTTGCCGGTTTATTTTATATGCCACGGCTATTTATCTACCAGATCGAGGCTTCAGAAAAACCCGAACCGGAAAGTGGTATTTTAGGAAAACAGTTGGCACTAATGGCAAAGCGCCTTTGGTTTATTATAACCTGGCCATCTATGGTTTTGGCGACACTTTTCGCTTTAATAATGCTCTATTTAAATCCGGTGTTGGTACAAGTTCCATGGATGCAGATCAAGCTGGGTTTTGTGGTTCTGCTTTTTGCTTATCATTTTAAAAACCACCAGATATTTAAGCAGTTGCAACGGGGTGAAGTGAATTATACCTCAAAATTTATGCGTATCTGGAATGAAGGGGCGACCTTAATTCTTTTCGCCGTTATATTTCTCGCTATTACAAAAAGTGCTGTGAACTGGCTGTATGGTTTATTTGGCCTTGTAGGGCTGGCGATACTTTTAATGTTGGGTATTCGGCTTTATAAACGCATACGCGATAAAAATCCTGAGGCGTAACGGCGCAATTTTTGATTAACTTCCTGCTTAATGAAAACAAACAAGCTTTCTTTACGCACACGCATATTTTTCACGATGATCCTGCTCATTTTGGGAGCATCTATTCTTATAGGTATTCTGGCGGTAATACAATACAAAGAAGAGGCAGAAGAATATCATTCTGACCGTTTGTTGCGTAAGGAAGATCAAATACGTGACGAGATCAGTTATGTGCTAGACAGAACTTCATTCGAGGTAATTACTTCAAAAATCCCAATAATTCTTCGTGAGAATAGCGATATCTACCGTATTGCAGATGTACACAAACTCCCTATAAAAGTTTATGATCTTGACGGCAATCTGCTGGTAAGTTCTAAAGAAGGATTCGTTGCTGACACTTCAGATTCTCAAGTAGGAGAAAGCGTTTTAAGTGGCTTGGCAAATTCCGCAGGAAAGCGTTGGGTAGTTCATATGGAAAAAGATGGGGTTAAATACCAGTCTTCTTATACCTACATTAATGATAACCAGTTTAAACCACTGGCTATTATGAACCTGCCCTATATTCAGGATGATGATTTTATAACCCGTGAACTTGATGAGTTCTTACGCCGCTTGGCAGAGGGTTATCTTTTTATGTTGTTGATCGCCATAGGCCTGTCTTATTTTCTGTCTCGTTACATTACTAAAAGTCTTAAGACCATAAGTGATAAAATGATCGAGACGCGCATTGATAAGCGTAACCAGCGTATAAATATAGACGATGCCAGTGAGGAGATAAGCAATCTGGTTAAAGCATATAATCTGATGATAGATGAACTGGAATCGAGTGCAGCAAAACTGGCTCAGGGAGAGCGCGAACAAGCTTGGCGCGAAATGGCAAAACAGGTTGCTCATGAGATTAAAAACCCGTTGACGCCTATGCGATTGACAGTGCAGAGCTTTCAGCAGCGATTTGACCCTGAAGATCCACAAATAAAACAAAAACTCAATGAATATAGCGATACGCTTATACAGCAGATAGATACGATGAGTTCTATCGCTTCGGCGTTCTCTAATTTCGCTAAAATGCCCGCGCAGCAAAATGAAACGCTCAATGTTGTTTTTGTTACCAAACTTGCTTTAGATATTTTTAACGAGCATTACATCAGTTTTGCAGCAGACAGAAATGAGATTATCGCAAAATTTGATCGTACTCAGCTTATTCGCGTGGTTACAAATTTGGTTAAAAATGCCATACAGGCAACAGAAGGTGTTGCGCAGCCGCAAATACGCGTTGAGGTAAAGACAGATGAAGATAAGGTTTGCATACTCGTTATAGACAATGGTTCCGGTATTTCAGAAGAGAATATGAATCGAGTATTTGAACCCAAATTTACTACCAAATCCAGTGGTATGGGCCTTGGCCTGGCCATGGTAAAAAACATTGTTGAATCCTGTAAAGGAAGCATTACCTTTACATCACGCGTGGGAAAAGGCACTGTTTTCAAGGTTTCTTTTCCTAAAGTTGAAATATAATCTTCCAGTACTTTAACCCATAAAACGACCTGCATGTCTTTCCAAAATTTACAATATCAAGAAGAAGACAATTTTGTTTTAATCACAATCGATAGACCTAAAAAGCTCAATGCGCTCAATAAAGAGACTATTCAGGAGCTGCATGACGCTTTCGCGAAAGCTGATAATGACCCGGAAACCCGCTTTATTATTTTAACCGGAAGCGGAGAAAAAGCTTTTGTTGCAGGAGCAGACATAAGTGAATTTTCAGATTTTAATACAGATCAGGGAAGTGCATTAGCGCAAGAAGGGCAAGAACTTCTTTTCGATTTTGTAGAAAATCTGGGTACGCCGGTAATAGCTGCAATTAATGGTTTTGCCTTAGGTGGCGGACTAGAATTAGCTATGGCGGCGCATTTTCGCATAGCGAGTGATAACGCAAAAATGGGTCTGCCTGAAGTATCTCTTGGTTTGATACCGGGATATGGCGGTACACAAAGATTGCCGCAATTAGTAGGCAAGGGTAGAGCGATGGAAATGATCTTCACCGCAGCAATGATAGATGCCAATCAGGCCTTGCAATATGGACTTATAAATCATGTTACCGCACAAGAAGGTCTCATCCCTCTCGCAGAAAAAATAGGAGCTAAGATAACTGCAAATTCTGGCGTTGCGATAAAAGCGGCTATTGAGGCAATAAATGCCGGTTTTGGTGCCAAAAAGGAAGGTTTTTCAAAAGAAATAGAAGCTTTTGGTAACTCTTTTGGTACAGCAGATTTTAAAGAAGGAACATCAGCCTTTCTTGAGAAAAGAAAAGCAGATTTTCCCGGAGAGTAATCAATGCGTGGCGCAATCCTGATTCCATAATTAATCCTTTTATAATCAAATTATTTAAATTGTAAAAATTCCATATATTCGGAATATTTCCTAATTTTACAATATGGAGAAGAGGGATCATATTATGGGAAGAGGAGCTCAAAAGCATGTGAATAACAGGTTTTTTGAACATTCTCATGAGATGCGGGATGACTTTCTCAACTTTTGCGAGCAGGAGGGAGAGGAGCCTGAAAATCAAAGAACTTTATATCTCGATACATTTCCTAAGACCATTGTAAACAAAGTTGAAAGCCCTGATGTAGGGATGGGTTTTTCGCTTAATCCGTATCAGGGTTGTGAGCATGGCTGTGTGTATTGTTATGCGCGTAACTCTCATGAGTATTGGGGTTATGATGCCGGGCTGGATTTTGAGAGCAGAATTCTCGTAAAGAGAAATGCTGTTGGGTTACTTGAGAAAAAGATATCTTCTAAAAGCTGGAAAGCTTACCCTATTGTTTTGTCTGGAAACACAGACTGTTATCAGCCTATTGAGAAAAAGCTGGAAATTACCCGCAAATTATTGCAATTAATGCTCAAATATCGCCACCCGGCGGGGATTATTACAAAGAACGCTCTGGTCACGCGTGATCTGGATATTCTTAAAGAGTTAGCTGCAGACAATCTTATTCAGGTAAATATTTCTATTACTTCACTAAGCGAAGAAACCAGAAGGTTGCTTGAACCGCGAACAGCAACAATAAAAAAGCGATTTGACGCAGTAGAAAAGCTTTCAAAAAATGGAATTCCTGTGCGTGTTATGGCTGCGCCTATAATTCCGGGAATAAACAGCCACGAGATCTTGCCGCTTGTAAAAAGGGCTGCAGACTGCGGTGCCCAGGCTGCAGGATATACTGTGGTAAGACTGAACGGTGCGATTGCGGGAATTTTTGAAGACTGGATACGCAAAGCTTTACCAGACAGAGCAGAAAAGGTGTTGCATCAAATAGCCGAATGTCATAATGGAAAATTAAACGACTCCCAGTTTGGTCGCAGAATGCGTGGCTCAGGTGAATTTGCAGAACAGATTAGGATACAAATTGAGCTTGCGCGAAAAAAATACATGGCTGGCCGAACAATACCGCCACTAAATACAGAACTCCATGAACAATTTAAAGACGGGCAGCTTAAACTGTTCTAAACCTTCCCATTCCACTCTGCGTAAAACTGATCAAGATAAAGCTGCATAAATTCGTGCCTTTTCTTAGCGAGTCGCTTTCCGGTTTCTGTGTTCATTTTATCCTTTAGCAGCAGTAGTTTTTCGTAAAAATGATTAAGGGTAGGCGCGGTAGATTTTTTGTATTCATCTGGCTTCATATTTAAATTGGGTTTTATTTCAGGATCGTAAAGTTTCCTGTTTTTAAACCCACCATAATTAAAAGTACGGGCGATACCAATGGCGCCTATTGCGTCTAGCCTGTCTGCATCCTGCACCACGGCAAGCTCCAGAGAATGAAAATCTTTAACGGTGTTTCCGCCTTTAAAAGAGATATTCTTAATGATCTGCACCACATGATCTACAACCTGACTGTCTGCATTGTTCTTAATGAGAAAAGCAGTAGCCACACGAGGCCCTACTGTTTCATCGCCACTGTAAAATTTTGAATCTGCTATATCGTGTAGCAAAGCCCCAAGAGCAACAATAAGACCGTTTACTTTTTCGCCTTGAGCTATAAGCAGTGCATTGTTATAAACACGCTCTGTATGAAACCAATCGTGGCCGCCTTCTGCATCTGCAAGGGTTTGCTTTACAAAATCTCGTGTTTTATTTATTAGATACAGATCTTCTGCAGAAAATTGTAATGTGCTTATCATGCATCTTTAGGTTTTATAGGTGTGGGACCGGTTTTGCGATGCCTCATGGTGGGAAAGTCTGCCAAGACAATATCCTGCACTTTCTTAACGAGTTCTTCTGGTGGTAAACTGGAAACAGGTATAGGCTCGTGCACCGTGTGAGAAACTTTAACCCCAATATCAAGCGGGAAAGCACCATAGCGCATCAACTTCCACGAATTGTGAATGGTCAAAGGCACCACGATCGCATTGGGCATAAATTTGAATAAGGTTGAAAGTCCGCCGGGAGCAAACTCGCGTGGTATACCATCTTTGCTGCGCGTTCCTTCTGGGAAAATAACCACAGAATGGTGCTCTTTATTAACGGTTTCGGTGATTTTTTTAATGGCGCGAATAGACTGGCCTTTGTCTTTTCTGTCAATAAGAGCAGAGCCGCCGTGGCGTAAATTGTATGAAATACTCGGGATGCCTTTTCCTAATTCCTTTTTACTTATGAATTTAGGATGCAGCCGGCGCATGTACCAAACTATGGGCGGAATATCATATTGCCCCTGGTGATTAGAAACTATTATGATAGGTTGATCTTGGGTTATTGTATACTGATTATTATAGGTAAATGTTGTGCCCAGCAGATTAAGACTACGCAGCAGAAAGAAATTGAGATAATCTACACTCTTTTTGTGTGCCTGGTAGCCAAACAAATTAAAGCACACCCACTGTATGGGATGAAATATCACCAAAGCAAGGCCAAAAGTTAAATAGAATATAACGCTTAACGGGTAAGCCAATATTTTTTTCATAAGGCTAAAATAGGATAACTAAAATGATTATCAAAAATCGGGTTTTAGGGCAGTAAAATCGCTATTTTATGTTGAATTTTCAACGCAGAACAGTTGAAATTAGGAATTTCTATCCTGCTAGATTTATTATCTGGTGGAAATAAGTTTAAAAAGAACTATTTGATTCTGCGATAGAATCGCTTAAGCTAAATTACGACTGGGGTCTTTTTTCATTAATCAGTCTGTAGATAAGAATTGCGGTACGTTTTGTAAGTGCCTCTATTGTGTTAAGGTTTACTGTTTCTGCCGGAGTATGAGCGCCACGTCCCATTGTTCCCAGACCATCAAGACAGGCCAGGTATTGAGCAACAAAAGAAATATCTGCTGCACCACGTTTACCAGGATCATAAGCTTCTACTGCTGGCTGACCCAAATCCTGACTTACCTGATCAAGTTTATGCAGGAGTTCATAATTGGCATCAGTGGGGCCCATTGCGGGGTAGCTGTCTGTAAAAGTGATCTTAGCACTGGTCTGCGGAAGATTATTTGCTACAATTTCGCGCATTTTATTTCTAGCTCTTTCTTTTTGCTCTTCAGATATAAATCGTAGTCCGCCATCTGCATAGGCGGTTTGTGCAACAACATTGCTCTTGCCAAAAACCTCGCCTCGGCTTTTTTCGGCATCAATATTTAATGTTGTTCCGCCTAGCATCATTCCCGGGTTAAAGGTTAAAAGGTCTTCACCTTTCACTTCTGTATAGAATTGATATAGAATACGTGCTAGTTCAAAATTTGCTCCTGCGCCGGTGTACTCATTAAAAATCCCTGAAGAGTGTGCCCGTTTTCCTGTGACTTCAACCTTCCAGCCTGAAGAACCACGTCTGGCCACCGTTGCTTTATCATACCCGGTTGAGGTCTCAAAACATAAAGCAACATCGCTTCTTTTTGCAGCATCAACCAGTGGTTTGCGACTAATACTTATAGGTTTTCCTGCGCTTTCTTCATCACCATTTAACGCAACAGTGATCTGGGCATCATCAAGCAATCCTGCTTCACGCAGAGCTTTTAGTGCATAGAGAATGATCACATCACCTCCTTTCATATCATTTGCTCCGGGGCCTTTTGCAACGCTGTCGTTTACAGGTTCAAATTTCTGAAACTCGCTGTGTTCTTCAAAAACGGTATCGAGATGACCTATTAGCAGGATTCTTTT
The DNA here is from genome assembly GCF_047946675.1 of Leeuwenhoekiella sp. A16. Taxonomy (GTDB): domain Bacteria; phylum Bacteroidota; class Bacteroidia; order Flavobacteriales; family Flavobacteriaceae; genus Leeuwenhoekiella. Next base: position 1,513,548 of record NZ_CP172313.1, on the reverse strand, counting down.
ACCGGTATCACCATTAATAGTAGCAAAAAGGTGACCTGCGCGATTCATTTCTGTTGGCATATCGATCCATTCTGTGGTGAAGCCTATTTCGCTTAAAGCGTTATCATACAATCTTCCGGTTTCACGTACTCCTTGCGGGTTCATAGTACCGCTGTTTACATTAACAACCGTTTCCAGAAATTTGATAGCATCGAGGTTGTTTTTTTCGACCTGAGCGACGATTTTACGTTCTTTTTTGCTGATTTTTTGAGCATAAGAAGAGGTGCTAAAAATTAACAGAAACGCGAGGAGACAAAGGCTTGAGTACTTTAGTTTTAAAGGGAAGGTCATGTATTTAATTTTTCTAAATATACAAAAGTGAAGCTTGATCTTAACACGGCAAAATGAACCGGTTTGTGTGTTAATTTGTAAGAATAGGGGGAATTTCCCCTTGCTTATCGCGAAAAAGTACAAGTATTTTGCGGCAACCAATAACCAATTTATGAAAGCTAAGAAAATCTGGCTTTGGGCCTCGATCTTTATGGGGGTTAATGTGCTCGCTTTCTGTGTAAACAGTTTTGATATTACGCCCAGATTCACCACCTCTGAGGGCGATAACAAGTATGAGGTTTACCTGTTAACCGACTCTAGTGAGGCTACAGCAGCCACAATTGAAAACCGAGCTTTAGCGAAAATAGATCTGTGGCCTTTTGTTTGCTACTACTGTAAATCTTCTAATTCACAAGATAATTACGTGGTCACTTTTAGGGGTGTTTTTGCCGATTTTGGCCTTACAGAGTTCGTTTTTTACACTTTCATTATTGTTATGATCTCTGCTTTTCTTTTTCTGTGGTAGATGTGTTTGTATTTCTTCTCTTGTCCCACCAGACGTAGGCTATGAAAACCAGTAGACTTACTAGTGAGCCCCATAGGAGCCCGCTTTTTAATTGATCTGTGCTTCGACCAATTATAGCGATAAACAACGTGAGCGGTGCGATACCTACCAGAGTGGCAAGAATAAACTTCCAATATCCCATTTTTAAAATTCCTGCGGCAAAACTTATTGCGTCATTAGATAAAAACGGATTTATACGCGTAATAATCACCGCCCAAAAACCATAATTTTCTAAGAATTTTTCGATTTTTTGATTGGTTTTTTGTCCTATTATTTGGTTTACTATATAATCACCAAAATATCGCCCAATGAAATAACCCACGCTGGAAGCACTGAAGACAGCTGCCAGAATAATCAGACTTCCCCACACCGGGCCGTAAGCTAATATCGCCACCACCATGAGTAATAATGAGGGAATCACAATAAGGAACATCTGTAAGATCATAGCGATAACTATAACGACGGGCCCCAGCCAGCCAAAGCCCTGAACCCATGTTTTTATGCGAGCTTCGTCATCGCTGGTAAGTACATTCCAGGCTTCTGTAAAAAAATGATTTACAGCCGGAATAAAAAAGTAGCTAAGCACAAGCGCCGCTACCAGAACAATTGAAATATATAAGGGGAGATTACTTTTTGAAGCTGTTTTTTCTGTTTTTGCCATTTGTAATTATGTGTTCGGCATAGTTTACAAAATAAAACAGGTTTAGGGTGTGAAAGGAATTGTAAAAGATAGGTTACTTAAAAGATGGAATTAATATTTATATTGAGACAATAAATGCACTCTGTGGATAAAGACCTTTTTGATAAATATATACATCAGCTTAGAACACTTAACCGTGGCTATAATAAGGGGTTTGGCCGCGCTCCTCATAAACCAATTCTGCTGCTAGCGATAATAGAATTGGTAAGTAAAGGAATAATTTCTTCTAACAGAATTTTTATTAGCAGCGATCTAATTCTGTCCTTTCGAGATATTTTTCAAAAGTTGGTGACTACGGGTCATAAGGCCAATTTCGCTCTGCCTTTTTTCCATATGCGAAGTGAACCCTTTTGGTATTTAATTAATAAACCCGGAATGGCTATTCCTATGACTGCATCAAGTAGTATCAAAAGCTTTAAAAAGTTAGAAGAAACTATTGCTTTTGCAGAAATTGACAGGGAGCTATTCAATTTATTTGTACAAGAATCAAGTAGGAATGTTATTATTCAATTTCTTCTTCAGGAATATTTTAATAAAAGTGAATTACAGAGCGTATACGAGAGTAGTACAGAAATAGTGATACGGAATGAAATACTGAATGAGCCCACGGAGGTTTATCAGCAACAAATTATAGCGCTAAAGGGAACTATGAGTAAAGATAATTTTCAAGAAGAAATTTTTATTCGCGGTGGAATTTTTAAGAAAACAGTTCCTCAAATTTACAATTATACCTGTTGTATTTCCGGGATGAAGATCATGTCAAATTCATCTGCTCAAATGATTGATGCATGTCATATCATCCCATTTAGTATTTCTAATGACGACACTATTCCTAATGGATTGAGTCTGTCGCCTAACTTGCACCGAGCATTTGATCGAGGTCTTATTACAATAAACAAAGATTATGTTGTACGAGTTTCGAGATCTGTAGAAGAGAATGATTCAGTTTATTCACTTTCACAATTTGATGGTAAACAAATTAATTTACCAACTTCAGAAAAATGGTATCCTTCCCCTGAAGCTTTAATTTGGCATAATAAAGAAGTTTATATTATATAAAGGAACTACTCAAAAACAAAAAAGCCTCAACTTTTAAAGTTAAGGCTTAATCTGCTCCCCCTCTTAGTCTTCCTTCGGCTCATTCCTCGCTCAGGATAAACTTCTCGCCATAAAACAAAAAAGCCCAACCTAATTAAAGATTGGACTTTGAAGCTCCCCCTCTTGGGCTCGAACCAAGGACCCTTTGATTAACAGTCAAATGCTCTAACCAACTGAGCTAAGGAGGAATATATTTTTTTATGTTTTGCTTATTAAATCAAATCGATCTGTTGGTAATCTTATTTGATACAGATTTTAAAGCTGTGCTTTTTTCTGTAAGCGGATGCAAATATACCCAAATTTTAATACTGTCAAAACTAAAATTAAAAAATATTTGCCGCTCTTATTTTTTAGCTTCTTTTTACAAGTGAAGCAGCCTTTTATTCAGGTTTGTTTTTTATTAGTTGAAGCCGCTCCAGCAGAGTTTTTGCGCGCTCACTTGTTGCTGTAGAAAGTGTTTGGATCGCAGCTTGCATTTTTGTTTTCTTTTTAATTGTAAAAATAAAAAAAGCCCCTGAGAACAGGAGCTTTAAGTGACCACAAGAAAAGAGGTCTATTTTGAAATATCGTTAGTAGGCTACTTAAATAGCCATCTATAAATATCGTTTCCGTTTGCGAAAAGGACCAGAGCTATAAGTAAAAAGAAACCGGCCATTTGTGCGTATTCTAAGAATTTATCGCTTGGCTTTCTTCCGGTGATAATCTCATATAACAAGAACATGACATGACCACCGTCGAGTGCGGGAATTGGTAAAATGTTCATGAAAGCCAGAATTATAGAAATAAGGGCAGTTGTTTCCCAGAAAGATAGCCAGTTCCAGGTATTAGGGAATAAGCTGGCGATAGCGCCAAAACCACCTACCTGAGTGGCACCTTTTTTCGTGAAAACGTATTTAAACTGCGCTACATAATCATGCAGCACCCAATAGCCATAGCTCACACCTGCAGGTATGCTCTCGTAGAAGCTATAGTCTGTATGCTTATAACTGTAGCCTACTTCAGGATAAACACCAAAAACATGATCTTCACCTACCCTGATGTCAGTCTGTTGGGCGTTTCCATTTCTGTTGTAAGTAACACTAAAATCTTTTTTATCTGGATTATCCAGCTTTATTTGCTGAAACTGATTCCATGTGCTTATTTGCTCACCGTCTACTGCTGTGATCACATCGCCATGTTGCAGACCTCCTTCTGCCGCTGGAGTACCGGGGACAATACTGTCTAAAACGGGTTTTATAATTGGTGAAAAAGGAGCCACGACACCGTCTTCAAACATCTTGCTGCCAATATCTTCTGGTATGCTAATGGTTTCTGTGCTTCCGTCTGGGTGCTGAACTGTAACATTCTGAACATCGCGGAGCATTAGAAAACGGTTTATTTGTACGCTGTTTTCAAACTCCTTACCGTTAACTTCAAGTATCTGGTCCCCGTCCTGGAAACCATACTGCTTAAAGCTTTCGGCCACAGCCAGACCATCTGGCAACTGGTCTGGTCCTGATACATCTTTACCGTAGTATGCGATTATAAGAATGTAAATAAGGCAACCCAGAATAATATTTACGGTTACGCCACCTATCATTACAATTAGTCGTTGCCATGCCGGTTTGCTTCTAAATTCCCATGGTTTAGGCTCTTCTGCCATCTGCTCCTTGTCCATGCTTTCATCAATCATTCCGGCAATTTTCACATAACCACCCAGAGGTAACCAGCCAATACCGTAAACGGTCTCGCCAATTTTTTTCTTGAACAATGAGAATTTAACATCAAAGAAAAGGTAGAATTTTTCTACGCGTATTCCAAAAAGACGAGCTGGTACAAAGTGACCAAACTCATGTAATATGATAAGTATAGAGAGACTTAAAAAAAGTTGTATTCCTTTAACAAAAAATGGATCCATCTGCGGGGTTTTAACTCAAAAGTGCACAAAAGTAACCTTTTCCTTGGCTATACAAAAGAAATACGGCTTGTCGCTCTGTCAATTAGTAAGTTTTTAGCTATATGCTATGCCTAGCTGCGATTCACATTGTAATTTTGCAATCCCAAAAGGAAAGGTATGTTACACTTTTTTGCTAAGTACAAGAAGTTTGCCATAGTGATGGCGATACTCTCTGCCATTATACTTTATTGTATTTATACATTATTAAAACCACCGCCCAGTCTCCCGGTTTATCAACCTACTATGGTTGCTGCAGACCTGGTAGATACTACGGTCCAGGATGTGAAAAAATACCATAGAATAGCCGATTTTCAATTGGTTAACCAAAATGGAGACACTGTTACCCAAGAAGATTATGCCGGTAAAATTTATGTGGCAGATTTCTTTTTTACAACTTGCCAGACAATTTGCCCTATCATGACAGATCACATGAAGCAGATACAGGAAGAGCTTAAAAATGATGATCAGGTAAAATTATTGTCGCATACGGTTATCCCGGAAACTGATACTGTAGCGCAATTAAAGCGTTATGCCATAGAAAAAGGAGTAGATGATAGCAAGTGGAATCTTGTTACAGGTCCTAAAAAGGATATTTACGACCTGGCGCGAAAAAGTTATCTGGCGGTGAAAACCACTGGTGACGGTGGTAAATATGATATGATACATACAGAGAACTTTATGCTTATAGATCCTGAAAAGAGAATAAGAGGGTTTTATGACGGTACAGATCCTGATGCGATTGACAAATTACTTGATGATATTGAGACTTTAAAGAAGATTGAAGCGCGCAGAAATAAAGCTGATTAACGTGTTATTGCCGGTTTAAGTCAATTTTATGCCATTGCCGCCCGATTTTCAGTCATTTTAAGCGACTTTTCTTTCCTCGTAACTTGTTTTTCCTTTACTTTTGCTCTAGTTTAAATTAAATCTAAATAAACACATTGATAACTTCTTTAGCTCATCTAAAACGCGGAGAGAAAGCCATCATCAAAGAATTTTCGGTAGACTTAGTACCTTTAAAATTACTTGAGATGGGATGCCTGCCAGGAAACGAAGTAGAGATAGTACAGATTGCGCCTTTTAAAGACCCCATGTATTTAAATATCAACGGCAGTCATCTTGCCATTCGCAAAGAGACGGCCTACCATATTGCAATAGAAAAGCTGTAAACATGAGTAAACAGCTTAGCGTTGCCCTCATAGGAAATCCAAATACTGGTAAGACTTCGGTTTTTAATCGATTAACAGGTCTTAACCAGAAGGTGGGTAATTACCCGGGGATTACTGTTGAGAAAAAGGAAGGAATTTGTAAACTTCCTCGTGGGGTAAAAGCCCATATTCTTGATCTTCCCGGCACATATAGTTTAAATGCCAGTTCGCTTGATGAGAATGTCGTTATCGAGCTTATGCTCAACAAAAATGATAAAGATTATCCAGATGTTGCTGTTGTAGTTTCAGATGTTGAGAATCTTAAGCGTAATCTTCTCCTGTTTACCCAAATAAAAGATCTTAAAATACCTACGATTCTTGTCATAAACATGGCAGATCGTATGGAGCGCAAAGCCATCACGCTAGACATTAAAACGATGGAAGAGCGGCTAAATACAAAAATAGCGCTTGTTAGTTCGCGTAAAAATGAAGGTTTTGAAGAGCTTAAAGAATTAATTACGCAGTACAAAACGCTTTCATCAGAGCCATGTGTTAACGCATCTGTCATAGCACCAGATTATTTTGATCGTTTACGTAAGGCTTTCCCCAATCAGGATCTTTATAAACTCTGGCTGGTTATAACTCAGGATGTCAACTTTGGTAAGTTAGACAGAAATGAAGTGCACGATATTACTTCTTTTAAAACCGAAAGTAAAAGCAATCTGAAGCGCCTTCAACAGAAGGAAACCATCGTTCGATACCAGTTTATTAACGGCGTTCTTAAAGAAACACAGCGCATAGATCACGCTGCCGCGAAAGATTTGCGCAGTAGGTTAGATCGTGTATTAACCCATAAATTCTGGGGTTACATCATTTTCTTTGCGATTTTGCTGCTTATTTTTCAGGCGATCTATGATTGGTCTGCATACCCAATGGATCTTATCGATATGGGATTTGCGGCGATAGGCGAGTGGGTTGATACAACATTGCCGCCGGGCGCTTTTACAGATCTTGTAGCAGAAGGTATTATTCCAGGTTTGGGTGGTATTGTGATTTTTATACCTCAAATCGCGTTTTTATTCCTATTTATATCGATTTTAGAAGAAACCGGTTACATGAGTCGTGTGGTTTTCCTGATGGACAGGATCATGAGACGTTTTGGCCTTAGCGGTAAAAGTGTGGTGCCTCTGGTTTCTGGTACAGCCTGTGCGATACCGGCAATTATGGCAACGCGTAATATTGAGAACTGGAAAGAGCGATTGATCACCATTCTTGTGACGCCGTTTACCACATGCTCTGCACGTTTGCCGGTTTATCTTATTATTATTTCTTTAGTGATACCAGATAAGCGCGTGCTTTATTTTCTCAACTACCAGAGTCTTGCATTGATGCTGCTTTATTTGTTAGGTTTTGCAACGGCTATACTTTCTGCGTGGTTGCTCAACAATATTCTTAAGATTAAAAGCAAATCTTTCTTTGTGATCGAGATGCCTAATTATAAGCTTCCGCTGTTTAAGAACGTGCTTTATAATGTTATCGAAAAAACCAAATCCTTTGTTCTTGGCGCCGGTAAAATAATTCTTGCAATATCTATCGTTCTTTGGGTGCTTGCATCTAACGGGCCAGGTGAAGATTTCGCGAGAGCGGAAGAAACCGCCAGACAGGACTTGCAGGAAGGGAAATTTGCAGCCAACGAGCTCGATAAGCACATTGCCTCATATAAGTTAGAAAATAGCTACATAGGCTATGTGGGCAAAGGTATTGAACCTATTGTGCGCCCATTGGGTTATGACTGGAAGATTGGTATCGCCATTGTAAGTTCTTTTGCAGCTCGTGAAGTTTTTGTAGGTACGCTGGCGACAATTTACAGTGTGGGAAGTGATGAGGAAGAAACGATCAAAAACAGAATGGCAGGTGAGGTAAATCCCGTACTTGGCGGACCTCTATTTAACCTTGCCAGCGGAGTATCTTTATTGTTATTCTATGCCTTTGCGATGCAATGTATGAGTACGCTGGCTATCGTAAAAAGAGAAACTAATACATGGAAATGGCCAGTGTTACAACTGGTATTTATGAGCGGTTTTGCGTATCTTGTAGCATTAGCCGCATATCAAATTTTGAAATAGACAGATTATGGAATGGATTCAAAATGCTTTAGTGTTACTTATATTTTTAGCCGCTGCAGGCTATTTAGTAACTAAATTTATATGGAAACCAGCTTTTTTAGGTGGAAACTCTTCTAAAAAAGGAGGTTGCGGAAAGGACGACTGTGGTTGTCATTAGTAGATGAAATAGTGTAATATCAGTTTAAAAAGTTGATATAATTTATAGAAATCTATTATTTCAATTAAACTTGTATATTTGTGCAAATTTTTTAGTTGAAAAATAATTACAACCCCAAATTCGTAATTGTTCTGCTGTTTCTTAATTTCGTCCTGCAAGCTCAAGTTGGCATTGGGACGGTAAACGTAGATGACGGTAGTGCTTTGCAGATAGATAGTACAATAGGAGCTCTTGTGCCGCCGCGCATGACAGAGACCCAGATGCTGGCTATACCTTCACCACTTGATGGCTCTATAGTCTACAATTCAACTTCATCTTCCTTATTTTTATTTTCATCGGGAACCTGGAATGACCTTACTCGACCTGATTTACCTGCTGTAGTATTACGTAAAGATTATGAAGCAAATCCAGATAACAATGTTGTCAACACGGCTACAAATACTTATTATCCCTTTCCATTAAATACTCCTGAGCTAGAATCTATAGACAATTCATTTTTTCAGGTAGTTTCAGACGGGACCATAAAAATTTTACAGGACGGGAACTATATGATCTCTGCAGGATTTGCAGTAAGCAATCTGCCTTCAGGAGATAAAAAATATATTATTGGTGTTTATAAAGGCGGAAATCTAATAGGTTATTTAGTAAGGGGAAACGTGAATTTCCCAAGTGGTTCAACTAATGAATGGGGAACGAGTGGTGTGCTGGTTTACGCTTTAAAAGCCAATGATCAAATTAGATTGAGTTATGTTCTGAATAATAACAATGTCAACCTTGATGCGCGCTTTTTTAATATAGGAATTGTAAAGCTGTAATTAAATATAAACTATTGAAATTTAAGAGTTTAATTCTGTTTTTGTTTATTAGTTACTTTGGCTTTTCTCAAACTGAAAGTACAAAAGGGGTAGGTATTAATACTACAGATCTCGCGCCGGGATCTGCTCTACAGATCAATAGTACAACGCGTGCATTGGTGCAGCCCAGAATGACTACTGCACAAATGAATGCTATACCCACGCCTTTAGACGGTGCGTTAATATACAATACCACAGAAAGTAACTGGTATATTCGTACAGAAGGTATTTGGCAACCTTTTTTACGTACCGAAACACCATCAGCTATTTTGAATCGCGGCAGTATGAACGGCGGAATAATTCTGGCCAATGATGATGCGATCACGTCTTTTCCTGTTAATGAAAATTATGTGTTGAGCACCGGGTCAGGTTTTTATAAACTTTCGGCCAATCACGGAGAAGTGCAGGTTTTAAAAAGCGGAACGTATCTGATTTCAGCGGGTTTTTCAACCACAAATATGCCTACTGGTAATCGTAATTATCGGGTAGAAGTATCAATAAACGGAGTAAAGCCATTGATAATTACAGACGGAGCGGTAAATCTGCCTAGTTCTGATTATTGGGGAACAAGTGGTAACATTCTTTTACTTTTAAATGCTAATGATATTATTAATGTGGGCTATTCCCTTAAAGGCGCTAGCGCTGGAACCGCTAATGCAGCATTTTTTAATATAGGTGTTTCAAAACTTTAATTTCGCGAAAGAATTCAATTCTTTGATGATTTAATCTTCTTTTTGTTTTAAACTCAAATTTAAACAGTAATCCTTTTTCTCAATTCTACCGTTTGCAGCTTTAGGATATGGGCTTAAAGAATATGCCAGAAAGTCTTTCTCGTTAGAGCTAAAAAGCAATCGGGAATTACCTGTACCGCTAAATTTCACCTCTTTTTCTTCTATAAAATTGCCATCTTTATAAAGCTCAACTTTTATTATTGCTTCACCGGCCCAGATACAATTTGCATCACTGGGGCAACGGGAATCTGAAACCACCTCTTTAAATTTTATAGCAAAATCGCCTAGGTTTACCATTTTACCATAGTGTGCTTTTAGAACAATTTGCGGCGGAAAGACCTGATGATCTACCTGCACAGTATCTTTTTCAACTTCTTGAGAAAAACCGGCTGTAGCAAGCAAAAAACAACAAAAAACAATCAAAAATCGCATCATACAATTAAATTACTCATTAAAATTGACTTATAAAAATGGCGTTAGTTGCAATTAACCCAAACCTACGTCAAGTGTCATCATAAGTATAAAGCCACCTATAAAACCCATTGTCGAAAGGTCTGCGTGATTTCCACGCTGTGCTTCTGGGACCACTTCTTCTATTACAACAAATATCATTGCGCCCGCGGCGAAGGCTAGCGCATATGGTAAAATAGGTTTAAATGACATTACAGCATAAGCGCCTAAAACTGCAGCAACAGGTTCTACGATTGCAGAAAGTTGGCCGTAATTAAAACTTCGCCATCTGCTCAATCCCTGTCTGCGCAAAGGCATGGCAACTGCAAATCCTTCCGGGAAGTTTTGTAAGCCTATACCAATTGCCAAAGCTACTGCGCCACCAATTGTCGCACCCTCAAAACCCGCTGATACTCCGCCAAAAAGGACACCCACAGCCAGACCTTCTGGTATGTTGTGAAGTGTGATCGCAAGTGTAAGCAGTACGGCTTTGTGCCAAGGCGTTTTAATACCTTCCTGTTCTTCAAAATTAACGTGTAAATGAGGTAAAATTTTGTCTAAACCGTATAGAAATCCGGCGCCTAAAGCGAAACCTACAACTGCAGGAATCACTTTTTCAAAACCTTCTCCCGGACTCATCTCTATACCGGGCGCCAGTAAGCTCCAGAAACTGGCTGCTACCATAACACCACCTGTAAAACCTAGCATAGCATCAAAAAGAGCACGATTCATTCCTTTAAAGAAAAAGACCAGAGAAGCTCCTAAAGCTGTAACGCCCCATGTAAAAAGCGTTGCATAAAAAGCAGCGAGTACAGGGTCAAGTTGCTCAAAGTAATCTATAATATTGTTTAGCATAACGTATTTCTGTTTTACTTATTCATGTTTAAAATGCTACAAGGTTTAACCTCGTGCAGGTTGTTATTAGGCTATAAAAACCGGAATATCAACTCTGTGGCGCACACCGTCTACGGTGGTTCCAAAAAGCAAATCTTTAAAAAGCATATGGCCGTGACCGCCCAATACAAGCAAATCAAAACTGCCGTTGTTAACGATCTTAGAAATTGAACGTTTAGGAGAGCCAAAGCCCAGTTCTATAACTATATTAAATCCCTGATTTTCAAGTTCGATCTTGTAGGTGTCTAAAAATGCTCTGTCACTGGTCGTTTCAAAATCCTGGATTGTATTGCCATAAATTAAAGCACCCGGAGTTTCAACGATATGAATCAGCGTATAAATAGCCTCTTTACCGCCCATTTGTATCGCAGAAGATATTGTTTTTATGTCAGATTTAGAAAAATCAAGGGCGATGGCAATTTTCTTATAATCTTTAACCGTGGCAAGATCAAGAAAGGAAGTTGAGGTAACGTGCGGCACCATATTTCGTTCTTTTATGCTGGTTTTTTTGATCAATGGTTTAATTGTGATATAGATCAATAGTAAGCCTGCACCGGCAATGAGAGGAATCAGAAACATCCAGATATAAAAAGTATTTTCTGAACTTTCTAACCAGCTGTTTACCTCGTCAAAGACCAATTTCGCATTTAGCGCAACAATTATTATTGTGATTAGCCAGGAAGCTATTCTAAGCGGCCATTTAATGTGATACCCATTCATTTTCTTGTTGTCGCTTACAAAATGAATAAGTGGTATCATCGCAAAACCCAGTTGTAAGCTAAGAACTACCTGACTCAATACGAGCAATTCTCCCAGACCATGCTCGCCATAATAGATAACAGTGAGGAGCGCCGGTACGATTGCGATCATACGTGTAAGCAGCCTGCGTACCCACGGCTGTATGCGCAGGTTCAGGTAACCTTCCATCACGATTTGTCCTGCTAAAGTCCCGGTTAGAGTAGAACTTTGTCCTGCGGCAATTAACGCTATTGCGAAAAGGATAGGAGCCCATTTTGTGCCCAGAAGCCCTTGCAATAATTTGTGAGCATCTGTAATATCTGCAACCTGGTACATTCCGTTTTTGAAAAAGACAGAAGCTGCTAGAATTAAAATAGCAGCATTTACAAAAAAGGCGAGGTTAAGAGCGATTGCAGAATCGAGAAAATTGAGCCTTAAAGCCTGTTTTATACCTCTTTTTGTGTGATTTATTTTTCGGGTTTGTACTAAGGAAGAATGCAGATACAAATTGTGAGGCATTACGGTAGCACCTATGATTCCTATTGCAATATAAAGCGCAGTGCTGCCTGGTAAAGAAGGAATAAAACCAGTCATAACTTCGCCTAAATCGGGTTTTGCAAAGAACATTTCGCCCAGAAAGGAGAGTCCGATAATGAATATAAGACTGATTATAAAACGCTCCATACGTCTTATGCCTTTGTTTAGCAGGAATAGCAGTAAAAAGCTATCCAGAACAGTGATGCACACGCCCCAGATAATTGGCATACCAAATAAGAGTTGCAACCCGATCGCCATACCTATAACTTCGGCGAGATCGCATGCCGCAATTGCGATTTCGGCGAGAAGCCATAAAATAAAGTTCACAAAAGCCGGGTATTCTTCTCTTGATGCCTGCGCCAGATCTACACCGCGCACGATGCCCAAACGTGAACACAGACTTTGTAACAGGAGCGCCATAATATTAGACATTAACAGCACCCAAAGTAGCGAATACCCAAACTGGCTACCACCGGCAATATCTGTAGCCCAGTTACCGGGATCCATATAGCCCACACTTACCAGATAGGCGGGCCCTAAAAAAGCAAGTATCTTTTTCCAGCCGGTTTTTTTACCAGAGGTGCTTATGGAGCCGTGTACTTCTTCAAGCGATTTTTTACCTGTTTTGTTCATTTTTTGTCCAGTTTTAGACGATTTTTTTAATGCGTTATGCGGTAGCTAAAACCTGTGCTTAATAAAATTGATTGATGTGTGTTAAAGCCAGAGCCCACTGTGGCATCTAGCTGAAAGTTATTATTAATTAAATAGGTAATCCCTGCATCCCAGGAGTGATTTGCGGTATTATTTTCAGGAAAATCACCATAAATTTCGGCGTATAAGGCTAAATTATCTGTGAGGCTGTACCCATATGATAAGGTGTAGATGTAGGCGGCTGAGCCAGAATCGTCAACCCATTCTGCGCCCAGATTGTATCCTAATGCAGATTTTTCACTTAAAGTGTGGGCAAAAGCAAACCTGAGATCAATTCCTGTCGTTTCTGGTTTAAAATCTGAGTTTGCTGTAAATGGAAGATATAAATGACTTAAAATTGCCATTTTAGGGAGCAATCCATTTTCTTCTGCAATACCAATTTTGGCTCCTAAAAGTAGAGGTGAAAAACCTTCAGCTTTTTTGGCATTGCTACTTTTTACCTGCTCATAATTTAATCCTGCACGTATTTCGAGGTTTTCAAGTAAGCCATAACGTAGCAATGTGGTATTTAAAGTGTATATTTTTTCGTCAAGAACGTCATAATCATAAGCTTCATACCCGGCGCCACTTTCTATCTGTAACGCACCTTTTTTTATAAGACTAGAAGATTCTGTAGCGTCAGGACGATCTGTAATAAGATTATCATCTGTTTGAGGTTCCTGAGCAAGAATACTGGCAGAACCCAGCAGACCTAGAACTAAAATCAGGTTTTGTTTCATAAAGCCAATCAATCTTATTATTTTTGACAAACAAAACTAATTAAGTTAGACATGACTAACAAATTAAATTCAGTTAATTTAACAAAGAGCGAAGAAGACTATTTAAAAGCGCTCTTTGCCCTCATTCACATTGAAGAAAATGAGCGCGTGGGTAATAATCAATTAGCTGAATATCTTGAGCTTTCACCGGCATCTGTGAACAATATGGTTAAAAAACTCAAGAAAAAAGAGTTGATCATAAGTGAGCGCTACGGCAAACTGCAGTTAACTAATAGCGGGAGAGATATTGCCATTGTGCTGGTGCGAAAACATAGATTGTGGGAGACTTTTCTTAATAAGTACCTCAATTTTTCATGGGATGAAGTGCATGCTGTGGCAGAACAACTAGAGCATGTCAAGTCTGAAAAGTTAATTAGAGAGCTTGACCGTTTTATGAATTTTCCTAAAAAAGATCCTCATGGGGAGATTATACCAGATGCAGACGGCAGTTACCGCAAAGAAGAGAAGATCATGCTTTCTTCACTTAATACCGGTAGTGTTTGTCAACTGGTTTCTGTGAATGACGGCTCTGTGGGTTTTTTAAAATACGTCTCGCAAATAGGTCTCGCACTAAGCAGCGAGATAAAAATTCTCGAGCATAGAGAATTTGACGACTCTATTAAGATACAATTTAACGAGCATACAGAAACGATCTCAAAGAAATTTGCAGATAATGTTTTTGTAAGGCTTGTAGATTAATCCTAGCTTTAATCCCTTATGGCTGAGGTTTGAGTCCGCTTAAAGCGAAATACTGTGAACCTACATTGCTTTTCTTCAATCTATTGCCTTTTATGACTACACCTGCCCATTACGATTACATTATTTTAGGAACCGGACTTTCGGGCTTAATGCTGGCCTATCGCTTGTCACAGGACACATACTTTAAAGACAAAAAGATTTTACTTCTTGATAAAGCACAGAAAACCAAAAATGATCGAACATGGTGTTTCTGGAAAGAAGGCAAGAGTGAATGGGGATCTATAGTCTCAAAAAAATGGCATACAATTGCAGTAAAAGGAAAAGACTATGAAGACACTATAAATTTAGAAAACTACAGTTATAATAAAATTGAAGCAAAAGATTTCTATAGTTATTGCTTAAGTGAGCTTGAAAAGGTTTCTAATATCACGATCAGGGAAGAAAAAGTTATTGACTTTAGCGAAAGAGAGGATGCTGTCACCGTTAAAACGGAAACGGCAGATTATAGGGCTCAAAAAGTATTTACCAGCATTCTTCCTGTAGAAAGACTTGAAGAACAAAAGCATTCTCAGGTCTTACAACAGCATTTTATAGGGTGGGATATTGAGGCAGAAAATCCCGTTTTTGACCCTGATTTGGCCACTTTTATGGATTTTACGGTGGCGCAAAAAGGCAACACCCGATTTATGTATGTGCTTCCTGTTTCTAATACCAGAGCACTTGTAGAATACACGCTTTTTTCAGAAAAATTATTACCTGATGCAGAATATGAAATGGCAATAAAAGAGTTTATTACTGAATTAGGAGTTACAAACTACACGATAAAAGCTACCGAAAAGGGATCGATACCCATGACTTCATATCCGTTTGAACGGCACAATACTAAAAATATCATGCACATAGGCACCGCGGGTGGTTTTACTCGTGGCAGCACCGGTTTTACCTTTAATTATACCGATAAAATCACCATAAGATTAGTCGATTTTCTGAAGAAAGATAAAGATTTCAGGTTGTTTAAAATGAAGAATAGATTTAGATGGTACGATCGTTTGTTTCTTGATGTACTTTACCGAAAGAATGAAATGGGATCTCAAATTTTTACTACGATGTTCAAAAAGAACAAGATTCAAAATATTTTTAGATTTCTGGATGGAGAAAGTACACCTGCAGAAGAAGTAAAATTAATATGCACATTACCTAAAAAACAGTTTCTAATCGCCTTGTTTAAAGAGGGAAGCAAGGGCTAGAACTACATGCCACGCTCTTTCTGAATGATCTCGTAAGCTTCCCGTACTTTCCTAAATTTTTCCTGAGCCCCGTTGCGATAGGCTTCATCCATATGTTGTAGTTTGTCTGGATGGTATTTTTTTGCCATTTCGCGATAAGCTTTTTTAACTTCTGCATCTGTAGCAGATTTCTCAAGTTCGAGAATGGTATAGGCGCTTTCGGCATTTTTAAAGAACATCGCTTTAATGCTTTCAAACTCGCTGCGACCCAATCTAAGGTAACCAGCAATTTCAGAAATTTGATTAACCTCTGGAGCAGAAACGTAGCCATCTGCCTGTGCGATACTGAATAAGAAATGTATTATTTGTAAACGCACTTCTGGTCGTGTGCGCTGTACCAGATAACTGCAAATACGCTGTGCATTTACTTCTCTGTTTTTTATAACATCATTAAATGTGCGAAAGGTAGCATTAGCTCGCTCTTTACCATATGATTGTACAAAGTATTGACGCACAAAATCAAGCTCTCGCTGGCTCACATTGCCATCTGCTTTTATTACAATAGAGCAAAGGGAGAGAAGATTGAGCTCAAAATCACCCGGAGTTACCGTTTGACTTTGTTGATTAAAAATCGTCCTTGAGCTCTGGCCACTGCTTTTGTTGCCCATTAAATTATCGATAAGCGACCCTATAAGGTAACCGGCAAAAGCACCATATAACCTACCAAAAGCAAAACCCAATACGGCGCCCAGCCATTTAATCATATTACTAATTCTTGAATAACGGTTGCAAAAATAAACGTCTTTATATGAAGTATGAAGCTAAATGGCAGTAAATGTTACAGCTGCATGCTCAATAAATATAAACCTGAGCTTTCTTGCAGCATCCTTGTAGGGAACTCTATTCTATCCCGACTATAATTATGTATCTTTGTAATCTTTAATAAAAAATTAAAATTATGTATCCAGCAGAACTAGTTAAACCTATGCGTGAGGATCTTACATCTGTAGGCTTCACAGAATTACATACAGCAGATGATGTGCATGCCGCCATGGAAAAAGAAGGAACTACACTTGTTGTTGTGAATTCTGTTTGTGGATGTGCTGCTGCTAATGCGCGCCCTGGTGCACGTATGGCTCTTCAAAATGCTAAAACCCCAGATAATCTTTTTACAGTATTTGCAGGTGTAGATCGTGAAGCAACAGATCTTGCCCGTAGTTTTATGATTCCTTTTCCTCCATCTTCTCCTTCTATGGCGTTATTTAAAGGTGGTGAATTGGTTCATATGTTAGAGCGTCATCACATTGAAGGTCGTCCTGCAGAATTAATTGCAGATAACCTGAGAGATGCGTTTAATGAATATTGTTAATACTTCTCATTAAATTCATTTAATTATGAGTTTAAGGAAGTTTATCTATAAATAAGTCAAAAAATAATCCCGCTATTTAGCGGGATTATTTTATTTGCGATTATCTGCCATATATATAGGTTAAACCTAAACTGAATTATAAATTTGCAAGCGTTTTCAAAAAACGTATTCGTTTTGTAAACCAATGCTTATGTCTTGTAAATAAGACATTAAATAGAAATAATTCAATCACGTTATGCCTGGTAAGAAACCTTTCTTGCACCGCTTTCACATCTGGAGGTACAAACATATCTCTAATGCCAATTTTATATTTGTTCTTAGTATTATAATAGGGCTTACCTCTGGTTTAGGAGCAGTCCTCATTAAGAACATAACCTTTATTATTCAGGATTTTCTTGAAGGCAGGGTGGTAGATAACTATCATTATTGGTTTTATTTTCTTTTCCCCACCGTTGGTCTCGTTCTCACGGTATTGATCACAAAATATATTGTGCGTCACCCAATAAGTCATGGTGTGCCGGCTACCCTCAAGGCGATTTCAAAAAAGAAAGGTATAATGGGCACCTACCAGATTTTTGCTTCTTTGATCACGGCTCCTATCACTGTTGGTTTTGGTGGTTCTGTAGGTCTTGAGAGCCCTACTGTAGTTACGGGGGCGGCAATGGGATCGTATATCTCACGCATCTTTCATATGAATCAGGCTACACGAACCTTGCTTATAGGTTGTGCAGCTGCGGGAGCGATGTCCTGTATCTTTAAAGCGCCTATTGCTGCCATTATTTTCGCAATTGAGGTTTTTAGCTTAGATCTTACTTTAGTTTCACTTTTACCACTTTTACTTGCATCTATTTCGGCAATATTAACATCATACTTTTTCTTTGGTTCAGATACGTTATTGCCATTTACTCTTAAGGAATCTTTTACGATTGGCGATTTCCCGTATTATATTGTGTTAGGTCTTATAGCGGGTATGGTTTCTGTTTATTTCAGCAAGGTTTATTTTGGGATCACAGAGTATTTCCAAAAATGGAATTTGATCTCTCGAGTTCTATTTGCCGGTGCAGCTTTGGGCGTACTTGTCTTTCTTATTCCACCGCTGTATGGTGAAGGTTTTGATATGATAAACGACCTTATGCTTGGTAACGATATTGAAGCATTGGGCGAAACTTATTTTAGCGCTTACCTTGAAAATATTTGGGTAATTATCGCTCTTCTGGCAGGACTAGTACTATTTAAAGTGGTCGCCACCTCAATCACTTTTGCCGGTGGAGGTATAGGTGGTATTTTTGCATCAGTACTTTTTATGGGTAGTGCAATGGGAAATTGTACAGCTAAAGCAATAAATAATATTGGTATTCCTGGAGTTCATGTTTCTGAAAGTAATTTTACTCTGGTAGGCATGACAGGACTTCTTGCCGGTGTGCTACATGCACCTCTTACCGCAATTTTCCTTATTGCAGAAATCACCGGCGGCTATGGCTTGTTTATACCATTAATGATTACCGCGGCAATTGCTTATGGTATTAATAGATACTTTTTAACGCATTCTGTATATGCTATGGAGTTGGGCGTGCGTGGCGAACTTATAACTCATGATAAAGATCAGGCTGTTCTTACATTAATGAATGTTAACGGCATTGTTGAGACTAACTTTATTTCTGTACATCCTGAAATGACACTAGGTGACATGGTTAAATCTGTAGTTGCAAAGTCAAGCAGAAACCTTTTTCCGGTAATAAATGACGATGAAGAGCTGGTAGGCGTTATTACTCTTGATGATATTAGGGAGATTATGTTTGACTCCAGCTTGTATGACACGACTCTGGTTGAAAACCTGATGCACTCGGCTCCTGAGTATATATACTTAGAAAAGGATACGGCTAAAATAGTGATGCAGAAGTTTCAGGAAAGCGGCGCCTGGAATTTACCTGTCATTAAAAACGGGAAATATCACGGTTTCATTTCAAAATCTAAATTGCTAACTGCTTATAGAAGAAAGCTTTTGAGCTTTTCGCGAAAGTAATAAAACAACAAAATAAAATATGCGTACAGCTATTATAGTTCTGTTTTTTCTACTTGTAATTACGATGGGAGTAGGCTTTTATCTTAGAGAAATAGATGAGATTGTAGCGGGTGACCGCTGTATAGGTCTAAGTATTTTAGCAGCAGTTTTTATCTTAATGCCTATGTTTCTCTATCATAGATGGAAGAATAGAAAAGTACATGATTACATGTTGACAGAAGACAACATCAAGAAAATGAGGGACTTCTCAAACAAGAAAAAAACTGAAAATCAATAACTTTTAAAAATAAATTTACAATTTGCTAACCTTTGTTTCATTAAATCATGTAGATTTGCAACAATATTAATTTTTTACAATTTTATAATGAAAGGTACAGTTAAATTTTTCAATGAGTCTAAAGGTTACGGATTCATAACCAATGATGACACAGGTAAAGATATCTTTGTTCATGCAACCGGTCTTAACGGTGAAGTGCTTGAAGAAGGTGATCAAGTGGAATACATTGAGGAAGAAGGAAGAAAAGGTATGGTAGCTGCGCAAGTTCGCGTACTACACGACTAAAATATATAAGTATATTTAGAATTTTCCGTAGCCCCTTGCATTCGCAAGGGGTTTTTTAGTTTTAATCCCGAAGCTTTTGGTTTTTCAGGATAAAGAATTTTTGTCTTTAGGGTAATGATTTTCGTATTTTTAAAATATGCAGGAGACTTTAAAAATAGCAGGTGTACAGGCACATTTGGCTTGGGAAAATCCGGTGCAGAACCGCAAATACTTCACTGAAAGACTTAAAAATCTCGAGGACGTAGATATTATCGTTTTGCCAGAAATGTTTGCAACAGGGTTCAGTATGAATCCTCAAGGTCTTGCAGAAGATGAGCCAGGAGAAACATTGAGCTGGATGAAAGAGCAAGCCGTTAAAACCGGTGCTGCAATTGCAGGAAGTTTAATGGTTAAGGTACATCAGGATTTTTATAACAGATTCTATTTTGTAACGCCACATGGCGAAATTCATAAATACGACAAGCGACACACCTTTACACTTGCAGGAGAAGATAAGGTTTATACAAAAGGTAACAAACCGGTGATAATTGATTATAAAGGCTGGCAAATATGCCTACAGGTTTGTTATGATCTGCGCTTCCCGGTATTCTCCCGCAACGTGTCAAATTATGACGTCTTGCTTTATGTGGCAAACTGGCCGTTAACTCGTGTTTTTGCATGGGAAACACTGCTTAAAGCGCGCGCTATTGAGAATATGGCATATTGTGTAGGCGTGAATCGCATAGGTCTTGATGGCGGTGGTTATGAATATAACGGTCACAGCGGGATCTACGATTATCTGGGAGGCACTTTAGCTTTCGCGAAGGATAAAGAAGTCACAATTATCGCTCAATTATCGGCTATAAACCTTCAAAAAACGCGAAAAAACCTCAATTTTCTGGAAGATCGGGACTCGTTTCTGCTGCAGGAATAGTTGCTGGTGAACCTAGAATAAAGGTGATTTTGGGCAGCCAGCCAGCACGCACATCCTGTAATTCGGGATAGTAAATAATAGTCTCTGGTTGTCTTCTTGCCAAGTAATTCCCGGTGTCGTAAACGCCGTTAGCATTTAAATCTTCTATAAGTCTTACGTAATATTTACCCGGATTTACGATCCTGAAAGCAAATTCTGTTTCACCTTCTTTGGCATATTGCTCTCTTTTTACATCGCCGCTTTCTGTTACTAATTGAACGATATATGGGTAGTTTTGGGCGTTTTTTAAAGTGAGTTCGAGTTCGCCATAATCAGCATATTCTTTAGTAGAACTTTTAATGACAAGAGAATCGTTAGTACTTCCGTAAAAATCGGTTAACGCCTTGGGCAGAATTTGCAATGTGTATTTTTCATTCTCTTCGGTTTCAAAACCAAAAATAACCTGCGCTTGCTCAGGTATCAATGTGGTGCTAAAATCTACTAAAGAAGAATCTGCCTTTGTTAAGGAAATAAGACTTTCGTCTAAAGCAACCAGAGGTATACTTGCCTGTAGTTTGATACTGTCGCCTAATTTAAGCGAGCTGGAGGTGAGAGCACTTATTGTTAACGAGTCTTTTTTCATCTTCCTTTTGCGCAAATACAAAGTGTCTGTAGCTTTTTCAGTTTTAACCTGAAATACTAAAGAGTCACTCTCAATCTGAGGTTTGTACCAGTAACGCAACGTGTCTACATCTTCTTTATAAGAGATTAAATATTCAAAACCAGCAGGTTTTTCTGAGATCAATTCTATATCGATACTGTCCTTAGCGCCGGTATATGGAAAACTTACGCGCTGTTCTCCCGCCTGTTTAGGTCGTGAAACACTGGTTTCATTTTCGCTGAAAAGCGTAAGGGTATATGTGCTGTCTGTAGGTACGTCGATAAATGAGTCAAAAAAGGCGATTTTATCCTTTTCTGGCTGAAATGTGTAGTTATTATCCTCGTCTTTTAAGGCGGCAAGGCGATAACGACCTTCGCGCAAATTACTAAGCTCAAAAGTAACAGAGCTATCTAAAGTATTGGTAATATACCGAGGTGTCTGTTTATAGATAACAGAATCAGAATAGGTGCTGTCTACCTCGTAAAGCATCACAGTAACATAATCATCTGGCTCTCTCAATAAAGCGTCTTTAATGACACCTTTTATAGAAAGTGAATCTATATAATCACCAGTAGACATTACATATTTAAAAAAAGAAAAGGGATTGCCTTCGTTATTATCTACAACACTGTTGCCAAAATTGAAAACGTATGTGGTATTAGGGATTAACGTATCTAGAATCTCAATGTCAATATATTTAGCTGCGCTTCCCAGTGGAGTGATAAGCGGCGCCGGATTCATAGGCGGTGATATTATAAGCTGCTTCTGCAGGTCTTTTAATTTAATATATTCGTCAAAATATATGCGTATCTCATTCCCCTCAAAATTTGTAGAATAATTAGGTGGACTCGCATTTACAAAAACAGGAGGATCCTCATCTTTAGGACCGCCCGTAGGATTGCCGCGTTTAGCACAATTTACCACCAGAAGCAGGAGGAGAAATGAAAGCAGTATTTTTACACCGTTTTGAAGCATAGCGCGGCAAAGTAACGATTTATTTTTCGTGTAAACGAAAATTCTCATTGTGCTATTGCCATTACGGCCACACTAATTTTTACGTTTTTAATCTTTTTAAGAGCCAGATAACAACCTTCTATCGTGCCTCCTGTTGTAATAAGGTCATCAACTAATAGTATGTGTTTGTTCTGTAGGTTAGTAAACTCTCTAATATCAAACGAATTTAAAACATCTTTGCTTCTTGTGGCTCTGCCCATAAATACCTGAGTACGCGTAGACCTTGTGCGCACTAAGGCATCGTCTACGTAATCAGCATTAATAGCTTTTGCGATTGCTTTACCAAAACCAGAGACTTGATTGTATCCTCTTTTTCGTTTTCTTTTAGGATGTAGCGGTACAGGAACAACGCAGTCTATCTGGCAATAGTTTTCTAGTTCTGCTAATTCCTGCCCTAACCATTTACCCAGAAAAGTACTTATAGATTTGTCGCCTCTGTATTTAAGATTATGAATTAGATTTTGAACTAACGTTTTTTTGTCAAAATAGAAAAGAGCAGTGCCCAGTTCAATATCTGCACGCCCATACAGCAATTTTTGAATGGGTTTCTCCGTTACATAATGAAAACCTGTTACAGGTAATCTATGCCTGCATGAGGTACAAATTATATCTTCGCCATAATCAAGAACGGTATCGCATGCTTTACATGTTTTAGGATAAAAAAGATTAAATAAAGACCGCACTTGATTTGGTTTAAAAAATTGGTACTTTAAGTCAAGTTAATCAAAGAAACTTAGAAAGACGATTTATGAGCGCAACTAGTAATAGTAATGCTTTAAAAACACTTACTGCTATTCTTACCTTTTTGCTTTTAGGGCTGGGTATTTATACAATAAAATTTTACAATCAGGTGCAGAGCAATGAGGTTGTTCTAATACGTGAAAAAGAAATGATAGAAGGTGAACTCAAGGATATTCTTAAAAAATATAACGATGAAATTGCCGAAACTCAGGTGCTGCAAACGGAGTTATTAGCTGCTAAAGAGCGCATTCAGGGTTTGCTTGACACGCTTAAAGAATCTGAAGCAACTCAGGTTGTCTTACAGAACTATCGCATAGAGATTAGACACCTGCGTAGTGAAAGAGATGTGCTTCTGCAACGTGCAGACAGCCTTACGCAGCTAAACGAGGCTTTGATAGCAGAGAAAACCAATACAGAAGAAGCCTTTGGCGAGACTATCGTTGAGCGTGATTCTCTACAGGTCACAAATCTTAATCTTCAAAAAGAGATTGAGAAAGGCTCTCAATTAACAATTAGTAATCTTGAACCGGCTGGTGTGATTGTAAGATCCAGCGGCAAACAGATCGAGAATAGCAGGGCCAGGCGTATTGATGATATCGAGATCTGTTTTACCATAAACGAGAATCCACTGGCTAAAACAGGTGAGCATACTATCTTTTTACAGATTATTAATCCACAGAATAATGTAATAGGAGCACATAAGACTCAGGAATTTGGTGAAGACCTTCTTATCTATAGCGCTTCTAAGACCGTTAATTACAGTAATGCCGAGATGAAAATGTGCATTCTGGCCACTTCTACAGAAGACAGTTTTGAGGAAGGCCTGTATCAGGTTAACATTTTTGAAGATGCACGTTTGCTTAGATCTGCAGTTTTAGAACTTAATTAAAAATAAGGTCTAAAGAACAAAGAGTAAGCTTGGTTTTTTTACTTTTGCCCATTGTTTAAAAATCTATAAAAAAGCATCGATTCATGGCACAGCAGGAAGATCATTTTAAAAAAGTTATTTCACACGCTAAAGAGTACGGCTATATTTTTGGCAGTAGTGAGATCTATGATGGCCTAAGCGCTGTTTATGACTATGGGCAGAATGGAGCAGAACTTAAAAAGAACATAAGAGATTACTGGTGGAAGAGTATGGTACAGCTTCACGAGAATATCGTAGGTCTTGATGCCGCAATATTTATGCATCCCACAACCTGGAAAGCTTCAGGACACGTAGATGCTTTTAATGACCCTTTAATTGATAACAAAGATTCTAAGAAGCGCTATAGAGCTGATGTTCTCATTGAGGATTATGCCGAAAAACTCAATCAAAAAGCCGAAAAAGAGATCGCTAAGGCGAAAAAACGTTTTGGTGATGCTTTTAATGAGGAGGAGTTTGTAACTACAAATGCACGTGTATTACGATACAGAGAAGAACAAACTCAGGTAATACAACGTATGGCTCGCTCGCTTGAAGCGGAAGATCTTGCAGATGTAAAAGCGCTTATAGAGGAGTTGGGCATTGCAGATCCTGAAACAGGTTCTAAAAACTGGACAGATGTGCGTCAGTTTAACCTAATGTTTGGTACAAAACTAGGAGCTTCAGCAGAGAATGCTACAGATCTTTTTCTTCGTCCGGAAACTGCACAGGGGATATTTGTAAACTTCCTGAATGTACAGAAATCTGGAAGAATGAAAATTCCTTTTGGTATTGCACAAACCGGTAAAGCTTTCAGAAATGAGATAGTTGCAAGACAATTCATATTTAGAATGCGTGAGTTTGAGCAAATGGAAATGCAATTCTTTGTACGCCCTGGTGAAGATTCAAAATGGTATGAATACTGGAAAGAAGCGCGTCTTAAATGGCATCTTTCTCTAGGTTTGGGTCAGGACAACTATAGATTTCACGATCATGATAAATTAGCGCATTATGCAAATGCAGCAGCAGATATAGAATTCAACTTTCCTTTTGGTTTCAAAGAACTGGAGGGGATTCATTCTCGTACAGATTTTGACCTTAAAGCTCACGAAGAGCATTCTGGTAAAAAACTACAATTTTTTGATCCAGAGCTAAATAAAAGTTATGTGCCTTATGTAATAGAAACTTCTATTGGTCTTGACAGAATGTTTCTTGCTGTTTTCTCTCAGTCTTTACAAGATGAAGAATTAGAAAATGGAACCACACGTACAGTTTTAAAGATTCCTGCAGTAATTGCACCAGTCAAAGCGGCTGTTCTTCCTTTAATTAAAAGAGATGGTTTGCCAGAAATTGCGCAACAAATAATTGATGATCTAAAGTGGGATTTTAATGTGGCTTACGACGAGAAAGATGCCGTTGGTCGCAGATACAGAAGACAGGATGCAGCAGGTACTCCATATTGCATAACTGTAGATCACGATACTTTAGAAGATAACACGGTCACAATAAGAGATCGCGACACTATGGAGCAACATCGCGTAAAGATATCAGAGCTGGCTGCTATCATTCATAAAAAAGTAGATTTTAGATACTGGATGAAATAAAGAATTGATAGAAAGCCCCTTAAAAAAGGGGCTTTTTTTAAATCGGATGCAATAAAACTTTCGTAAGTTTAATGCACTGTGCCTGTTTGTTTTAATTACTTTTTCCTGCTTTTATGAGAAACTCTTACTTTAATTTTTTCGGTTGCCTGATAATAGGCATTCTATTTTCAACTAGTGCTTTTGCACAAAAGGTGACTCCGCGTACCATCGGTAATTTTCATTTAATAGGAGAGGCAAAAAGTATAGCAGAGCAGATAAAAACGGGTAGTCTGGTGCCGCCAGATCTTTCAGGTGAAAGTGAAGAAGTAAACCCTAAACGCAGAGGAACTAATAAGGTTGTGCCGGGTAAAGGTTTTCCTAAGGGGAATGACCCGTTAGTTAAAGACCAAACTCAAACGCAGACACAAACAAAATTACAAATACAAGATAGCCCCCTTTTTGTATTTGATGTTGGTAACAGCAATTTAAGAGCTGCGCCATCAGATCCCACAGGGGCTGCGGGACCCAACCATTATATAGCAGCCTGGAATTCAGCTTTTAGAATTTTCGATAAACAAGGAAATCCCTTGATGAATGAAGCATCTCTTGCGACACTTTTTCCGGGGAATGAACTAGGAGATCCTATTGTCTTGTATGACGCACCAGCAGACAGATATATAATTACAGAATTTGATGAGTCGCCTAACGGATTGAACATGGCCATTTCTAAAGGTCGTGATCCTATTAATGATGGCTGGTATATTTATACGACAGGTCTTGAAACAAATGCGTTTCCTGATTATGCAAAATTCTCGATATGGCACGATGGTTACTATGTTACGGCTAATATTCCCGGAGCAGAAAGTACAGAAGTAGATGCGGTTTTTGCAATAGAACGCGATAAAATGCTGGTGGGTGAAGATGCGAGAATTCTTTCTTTTCCCTTACCCGGAATTGAATTGAGTGGCTTTTATAGTCCACAAGTGTTTAATGTAGGTAATAGGAATATGCCTGCAAGCGGCCCGGCCACTGTTGTTTACATGCAGGATGATGCCTGGTCTGGTGTTGATGACGATCATTTAAAATTATGGAGTGTAAGTGTAGACTGGAACGACCCGCTTAATTCTACAATCTCACAACCTGTGGAACTCACAACTGCAGCATTTAATGGTGTTTTTGATGGTGGTTCCTTTTCAAATTTATCACAACCGGGAGATCCTACTAATCCCGATGCGGTTATTCCAGATCTGGATGCATTACAGGCTACGATTATGAATCAGGCGCAGTTCAGGCAATTTGATACCTACAATTCTGTAGTATTTAATTTCGTTGTAGACGTAGAAGGTGGTGTAGAAGAAAAAGCCGGGATAAGATGGTATGAATTAAGACAGAGCGGGGACGGCCAGCCATGGTCTATTTATCAGGAAGGAACATATGTTTCTCCCACTGTGCAGAATGCTTTTGCGGCCAGTATGGCGATGGATAGCAAAGGAAACATTGGCATGGGTTATTCTACGGTAAGCGAGACACAACATGTTGCGATACAATATACCGGAAGGTTTGCAAGTGATAAATTAGGTTCTATGACAATACCAGAAACGCTAATTGCACAGGGGAGTGATAATGCAGAAGAATCGCGATACGGCGATTATACACATCTCACTGTAGATCCTGAAGATGATAAAAAGTTTTGGTTTGTTTCAGAATATTTTAATCCTACCAGGCAAGATGTGGTAGGCGTTTTTCAGCTTGAGCCACCCTTTGATAATGATGTTGAGATTGTTGAGATCACTGCTCCCCAAGATGACTTCTTAAGCAATGCTGAATCTGTCACCATAAGAATTCGTAATCTAGGCAATAATGAAAAGTCAAATTTTCCTATATCTTATAGTATTGATGGCGGAACTCCTGTAACCGAAATGTTCACAGGTACATTGGCTTTTGAAGAATATGGAACATACACATTCTCCACTACAGCAGATCTTTCTACAGAAGGCAAAACGTATGCGATAGAAGGCTGGACGAGTTTAGAAGGAGACGAAGATCCAGATAATGACAGGTACGCTGAAAATGTTACTCATTTGTGGGATAAAGATTTAGGTGTTACAGCTCTTACTGCCCCTGTTTCTGGAAGTAGTTATAATGATGAAAACATCACTATAAGTCTTTATAATTATGGGGGAACTGCGCAATCTAATTTTCCGGTAACTTATTCTGTAAATGGCGATGCTCAAGTGACTGAAAACTTCACAGGAATCTTACCCTCACGAACTACTGTAGATTTTACTTTCGCTCAAACTTACAATTTTGCTCAATTAGGCGCTTATAATATTACAGCAAGTACAAATTTAACAGATGACTCAGATCACAGCAACGATAACTATTCTACCACAATATATGTTGATATATGTAAGCCTGAAGGTAATTGTGAGTCTGATAACGACGGTGTGACAATATTAGACCTACAGGGAGTTCATATTGAGACTGAATGCAATGCAACGGGTTATGCAAGAGATAATGATATCTTGGTAAAATTTGATACGGAAGAGCCTACCGTTACAGGAACGCTGCAGACAGGTTATGAAGATTCTGTCTTTGCTATTTTTATTGATTTTAATGATGACAGCGTATTCGATGCTGATGAGATAGTAGCTCAGGGAACTGTCGATTTTGCAGATACTGATACAGAATTTACCGTTACGCTACCGCGAGGTGCAGCATTAGGGAAGCATAAGATGAGAGTGCGCGGCGAAGATGAAGATGGTGATGGTGATGTTACCTTAGCCTGCGATCCTTTAGAATACGGTCGTACAAATGATTATATGGCAGAGATCTATGATTCTCTGGGCGTAGAAGATGAAGAAATAAGTACCGTAGAACTCAATATCATTGAGAATGAAAAAAACAAGTATACGGTATCGCTAGAAAGTCTGGAAGCAAGAGGCGATATGGCATTTTCGGTTTATAATCTTTTAGGTCAAACACTTGTATATAACTGGATACCTAATGAGGGCGGAAGATATGAGTACGATCTTGATATGTCTTACGCAGCTCCCGGGATATACATTGTGCGACTAGGCAACAAAAGAGCTGGTGGAGTCAAGAAAATTCTTGTGAAATAAAAGTTTCGGCTTATTTAAAATGCACATTAGATAAAGTTACCGGCAACGCTTTTTTACAGCGGTTAGCCATGCGCATGCCCGTATATTCAAAAAAGATCTCAAGACTGTCCTTTTTAAATTCTTCATCCATATTTACCGGGTCGAGATAATAAGGCAGCTTTTTATTTAGAACTTCAATTACAAAAGGGCAATCGTTAGCTTCCTGAGAAGCGATAACGCGACCTTCTAAAAGGCCTTCAGTATCAAACGAATATTTCATGTCTGCGGTCGATTTTTCACCTTCTGAGCCCGATTTTTGCAGCGCAGAGCAGGAGAATACGGTGAGGCAGAATAAGGCATATTTGAGTAAAGATAGTTGAGATTTCATAATACATAAATTTACTAAAAGAAAGCCCGTAACTGCACATTCCCGGTGTGAATTGTTCTCGTATTTTCACTTTTTCTGCCAAAATAGGAGATGTTAAGGTCAAGAAACTTTGTAAGCCGCCGCTGTGCCAGCAAATTCCAGGTGAAGTTGGTTCCCGGCTGTAAACCTTCAAGCATTTGGTAAGCAACAGGAGAAAAAGGGCTTCCGGTAAAACTATTTTTGATGTATTTCACCTCGCCATTTAATGAGATTTTCTCTGCATTATTGTATGAGAAGGCGAGACCCAGATTTTGCTGTTTTAAATTTTCCATATCGCCCAGCTCATTATCCTTTTTTCCGAAGGAATAAAACGCTTCCAGACGGGAAAAATCGGTAAATAAGTATGAAATTTTAGGTGAAATATTAAAGTTTAAAATGTCAAAATTCCTATTCTCATAATTTTCAGAAGTGCTCTTTGTGCTTCCAACCTCACTTTTCAAATTAAAGAGATACGATTCTTTGATGCGGTGCAAAAAGTTGAATTGATTATTGCGCAGTTCATTTTCCTGAAGCCCTATAGAAAGGAGATTTTTAGTCGTTGTAGCCAGATACGTATAGCTTGTAGAATACTTCTGTTGACCACGGTTATAGAAGAGGGTGTTACGCACGCTCAGGTTAAGTCCCAGTTCGTTGCTGCTATCCTTAAATGGGTTGATGTCAAAATTATCACCATCTCGCAAAATCTTGCGATCTATTAAATAACTGGTCTGGTTGTAAAAATGAGAAGCAAATTTCTTAAATCCATTTTGCCCGGACCATTGCTGAAAATTAAATGTGAGTAATTGACTTAGTTTATTTTGATGGGTGCGTACAAACACCTGATTAGGCAGCAATATTTTTATAAAATCTGCTTCATCCCTAAACTGCGCCACTTCAAATTCCTGCAGCTCCTGTACGCCATTGCCGTTATAATCGTTCCACGTGTGTGTGCCCTGCCCTTCATCAACTTTCACATAGGTAAATTCCTGTTGAGGTAAAGTCCCGCTGTTCGTTTCAAAAACGGTATTCCAGCGTATGATATCGTTAAAAAAACTTTGGTCATAAATAAGTCTGGAATTTAAGGATCGCTCTTTTTCAATATTCTCATCGGCATAATCCAGGGTTCTGTAGTTTACAAAAAGACCCAACGAAGTGCTGCTGTTTTTAACCAATTGTGATTTTAAATAGTAGGTGTTACTCGTGTTTACACGCGATAAATTTTCGCCTTTAAGGCTATCGTTTACACGAAATCTATAACCCACTTCTACAAAAACATTGGTGCTGTCTCCCACACCGGTGAATCCTTCATAAGAAGTAAATCGCTGACTTAATGCATCCAGCTTTCGCGAAATATTATTTTCAACCTGATTATCTTCAGCTCTTAAACGGGCACCCACCCATACTTTCTTAAGATCGTAAATGGCCTGGCTATAAATACGGAAGAATTTAGTATCTGTTGTGTCTGCCTTCGTATTTAGAAAACTTGTGTTAACCGAAGCGCGTACTTTTGTTCCGTTTAAAAAACCGGTAAATAAATGCCTATTTCCGGCAAAAGAGTCACCAAAATTGAGATTCTCAAAAGTGTAATTTGCCAGTAATTTGTCTTCATCTGTATAGTGCAGGGCGGTGGTTATAAATGTCTGATCGCCTGACGTAAAAAGAGGAAGGTTCCAATCGCGGTTAAACTCGATATTGTATGTGCGCTCTACATTTGTAAAACTGTCTTGTATGTAATCAATATTTGCAGAAACATCCAGCGATTTTTGGTCATTTTTAGCTAATAATTGATGCTGTAGGCTGATTTTTCCGGCAAAACCGTCGTTATTTTGATCGTCGAGATCTGAGAATAGGTTAAGGTCGTTTTTGCTTCCCGCACCTTCAAAAAATATTTTTGTGTTTTCTGTGGGTTCATAGTTTCCCTGCACCACAGCCATCTGTAGTTTTGTAGGAGCAAATAGCTGAACAACCGGCGCATAATTTCCCTGTGGTACTCCGTTTACTGGCGCTACATATTCATAAATTCTGCTAATTGCATTGTTACTGCTTAAAATGTAATTGCCCTGATTTGCTCCCACAAGAGAAAAGCGCACATTATATAGTTCGTCATCAGGATTATTAGAAAACACAAAGATTTCCTGACCATTCACAATATCTTTTCTATAGAGAATTTTGTTGTCACTATATGAGTCTGCAGTTGCGCTGGGTGCGATCATAGCGCTTTTGTCATCGCCTGCACTTTGTAAAATGTCAACCTGATCTGCATTTAGATTTTGTAATAAAGGCTGGTTTTTAGCATCATTTTCAGAATAAACATGAGCGCGTAAAGTCAGTTTCTCATCATCTGTTTTATAACCACCGCCGGCGTAGGCGATTATACGCGTAAAATTCTGCTCGCTGTATTGATATTCTACACTAATACGCATCTCACTGTTTATGGGGAAGGTGGGGTTAAATCGTATTTCGCCGGCGTTATAATCAATGACATAATCTTCATTCTCGCCACGTTTAAGCAAAATTCCATTTACAAAAACACGCTCACTGCCAGAAACGATGAGCACATACAACTCGCCGTTAGGTCCGGTAAGTTTATATGGACCTTGATTACCTTCCTGCCCGGTAAACCGGCTTTGTGTAAAAACACCTTTAACGAGGGCTCCGGTGGCAAAAAGATCGGTTTCACTCTCTGCATTGTCAATTCTTCCGCTAAGTGAGAGTCCCTGAACTTTTTTATTAAATCGGCCAAAGTAAGAAGTATTGTTTTCAAGATTGATATCACCTGCACGTATATTCCAGTTGTCACTGTATAGCTCGATAAAGATCTGGTCAAACTCATCAAGTCGCTGCGAGTAACCACCTTCCTGCTGGGGGATATTGGCATCTTGTATAGAAGCTCGCAATCCCACTTTATCACTTAATTGCCCGCTGATTTGCAGATCTAATTCTGAGTTTACCGTGCTGTTTTGATTATTACCAACAGTAACTCCGCGCACAATACTTCCCGAGGTCTGCAAGCCATCAAAAGGTGTAAAATTGGTCAGGTCGCGCTCTTTAGAAAGGGCATACGCTTTTTGTAGATTCCCGGTGCTGTTTACGATCTTATCGCGGTCGTATAAAAAATATTTTTTGGTTAGAAATTCGGGGTAGACGCGATATTTAAAGATAAGCGTATCTGGCGGAGATGTGTCGCTTTCGCGAAAGCTAAACACCGCTTTTCCATAATCTATAGAATACGCAGTAGAATCGAGCTGCTGCCCGTTCTTGAGAAAAACCTGAAAAAAAGAACTGTTTATACTTACTGAATCAAGAACTATGGTTTCTCTTAAGGCAAACTTTTTTACTCTAAAATCTGGGTCAGTCCTATCCTGCGCAAACGCGAGACTTGACAAGAGAAGAAAAAATACCAGAGAAATGTTGCGCATTAATGGTTAAAACTAAGAGATAATCTAAAAAGTATGAAACGGCTTCAAATTTAAACTTTAAATAGTTTGAGCAGCCTCTGCCAGAATACAGATAATATTTGTGTGTACACATCGATTAAGTACCTTAGCACTTTTTGCAAAAATTACATAATGAAAATTATCTCATACAACGTCAACGGAATACGAGCAGCAATACGAAAAGGTCTGCTTGAATGGATCACACAGGCAGATCCTGATGTGCTGTGCATTCAGGAAACAAAGGCAAATGCAGACCAACTAGATCTTGAACTTTTTAAAGCGTTGGGTTATTATAATTATTGGTTTAGCGCCCAGAAAAAGGGGTACAGCGGAGTTGCGATTTTGACCAAAAAAGAACCAGATAATGTTGTTTTTGGGACAGGTGTTGACTACATGGATTTTGAAGGTCGTAACATACGCGTAGATTTTGGTGATATTTCTGTAATGAGCCTGTACTTACCTTCCGGGACAAATATTGCACGTCTTGATCATAAACTGCAGTATATGGCAGATTTTCAGACTTATATTAACGTTTTAAAGCAGGAAAGACCCAATCTTATAATTGGTGGTGATTACAATATTTGTCACGAGGCTATAGATATTCACGATCCTGTGCGTTTGCAAAATACGAGCGGCTTTTTACCTGTAGAACGTGAGTGGATAGGCGGTTTTATAGATAGTGGTTTTGTAGATTCTTTCAGGCATCTAAATAAGGAGCCAGACAATTATACCTGGTGGAGCTACAGAGCAAATTCCCGAGCTAACAATAGAGGCTGGCGTATAGATTACAATATGGTTAGTGAGCCATTAAAAGAAAAAATAAAAAGAGCCGTTATACTACCAGATGCAATGCATAGTGACCATTGCCCGTTATTGGTAGAACTTAGCGGCGTGGCAGATCTTGCAGCTTCTTAACTTTAACTAACAATAATTATTAAAAACATGATCAAAAAAATTTGTGTGTTGCTTGTGAGTAGCTATTTATTAGCATCATGTGTATCAGCCAAAGTGTACAAAGACCTTGAAGGAAAATACGCCGATTTAAAGGCTGAAAACCGCGATTTAAAGAGTGATTTGACCGATTCTGAAAGTCTGAAAAACCAATTTAAAACTGAAGCTAACAGGCTGCAGGCAGAACTAGACAAAGCCACAGCAGAACGGGATAAACTGGCAAGAGAGTACGCTGCCGCGAAATCTAATCTAGAAAATCTGCAATCTTCTTACGATGCCTTAGAGGCTAACAGTTCTGCTCGTCTTGCAGAGAACTCACAAAAAAACAGGGAGCTGTTAAAAGAACTTGATGAGAAGCAGGCGGCGCTGGCTGCAGAGCAAACCAGGCTTGACAAATTGCAACGAGATCTGGCAGATCGTTCACATCGTGTAGATGAACTTGAGAGTATGATCGCTGCAAAAGACGCCTCTATGCGTGCTTTAAAAGACGCGATCTCAAAAGCGCTTGTAGATTTTGAAGGTAAAGGTCTTACCGTAGAGCAGAGAGATGGTAAAGTGTATGTTTCTCTTGAGAATAAATTACTTTTTGACAGCGGTAGCTGGATGGTAGGTACTCAGGGTAGACAGGCTGTACAGCAATTAGGAAGTGTGCTGGCACAAAACCCCGATATTTCTGTATTAATAGAAGGCCATACAGATAATGTGCCTTACGGTGGTAACGGGCAAATACAAGACAACTGGGATCTCTCAACAAAACGAGCAACTGCAATTGTGCATTTGTTAAGTGAAAACAAAAATATAGACCCCAAAAATCTTACTGCTGCCGGCCGTGGAGAATTTGCTCCAGTCGCCGAAAATACATCAGCAGAAGGAAAAGCAAAAAACAGACGCATTGAAGTAGTGCTTACGCCAAAACTAGATGAGGTAACAAAACTGCTCAACGACATATAAAAATCGGCTTTAAAGTATGAAAAACCTTCTTTTTAAGAGGGTTTTTCGCTTTTATGGAGGTTTGTTACAAGTGCGATGGTTTAACTTTGCCAACTTTAAATTTATGCCTTCCGGCGAAAAAACATTCAATGAAATATACCGTACTACCTAATACAGATATAGAAATAAGTAAATTATGTCTGGGCACCATGACCTGGGGTCAACAGAATACAGAAGCAGAAGGTCATGCCCAGCTTGATTATGCTGTAGAAAAAGGTATAAATTTCATAGATACCGCAGAATTATATAGCGTACCTGCAAAAGAAGAAACGCAGGGAAGCACTGAAAAAATTATAGGAAGCTGGTTAAAGAAAAGAGGCAAGAGAGATGATCTTGTTATAGCATCTAAAATAGCCGGTCCCGCCGAAATGACTAAACACATTCGCACCGGTGGTTTTGCAAAAGAAGAAATAGCAGATGCTATTGATAAAAGTTTGCAGCGTTTACAGACAGATTATATTGATTTATATCAACTGCACTGGCCAGATCGTAACACCAATTTATTTGGTAAGCTAGGCTATGAGCACGATCATGATGAAGAGTGGGAAGACAATTTTGCTGAGGTACTTGAGACTTTAGATAGTTTTATTCTTCAGGGAAAAATTAGACACATAGGTGTAAGTAATGAAACACCATACGGACTGTCGCGTTACCTGGAAGAAGCCAGAAAGGGAGCTCCTAAAATGATCACCGTACAAAACCCATATAATCTTTTAAATCGAAAAGATGAAATAGGACTTACAGAAATTCTACATCGTGAAGGTGTGGGCTTGCTGGCGTATTCTCCTTTAGGTTTTGGTACACTTACTGGTAAATATCTTGATGGTAACAAACCTGAAGGAACACGGGTTACACTTTTCCCACAATACAAACGCTACCACAGTGAGAACAGTTTTGAAGCTACGCGAAACTACAGAACGATTGCTCATAAATACGGGCTAAGCTTTGCCCAAATGTCTCTCGCCTTTGTAACCGAAAGACCATTTATTACCGCAAATATTATAGGAGCAACAAGCGTTGAACAGCTAGGCGAGAACATAGACAGCATCAACTTAAGTCTTTCACAGGAAATTCTTGACGAGATAGAAAATGTACACAAAGCATTTCCTAATCCTGCACCATAAATTGATTGAAAATAAATAGAAAAGCCTTCCAGAAACTTAATTCTCGAAGGCTTTTCTATTTACTTGTCACCCCGCATATTTGAGGGTCTTGTTTCATTGCTAAATATTCTTTCGCTGTTAAAACTGGTAATTTAGAATTTTTGAAATCCTTTTTGTTTCTCGTAAGGATAATTTCAACATTATTTTCTATTGCCGAATAATATTTTAATCCGTCTTCTAAATCAGGAAAGCTTTCATCGCTCAGGGCCAGTTCCATTATTTTATCATTTAACGTTAATAACTCGACAAGTACTTTGATTTTTCTTAAAATTTCTCGCGCTTCTTTTGCTGATTTTAGTTTTGTAAGTATGTAATTGGTATTGGCAAAAGCTAATGATGAAATTGTTAGGTTCAGTTCTTTTTTGTCTGCCTGAGAAAATAAATTGCCGCATCTTGATAAAATTCCTTTCTTTTCGAAAGTAAGTCTATTACAATATTCGTGTCTATTAATAATTTTTTTTCAATTGTACTTCTTCATTAAATACTTAGCATATTCATCTTTTTCATCAAAATCATCATCTAATGAAATAACCGCACTAAGACTTTTCACCAATGGTGTAATTTCAGTTTCCTTATTTTCATTTTCGGTTAAAGAACCTAAATAGGATTCTATTAATTTAGAGAGACTAATTTTATTTGACTTAGCATAATGTTTTGCAGTTTCAATAATATTAACATCCAGACTTAATGTGACCTTTTTATCCATCGCCAATTACTTTACGTATAAATATTAATTTATTACGTAAATTTTAATGCTTTCCGATTTTTTTGCTAGGGGCGATCTTGAATTTTAACTCACAAATGCGCTATACCCGGTAATTGCCCTGCCTACGATAAGTGAATTGATCTCTTTGGTTCCTTCGTATGAATAGATGGCTTCAGCATCAGCTACAAATCTTGCAACATCATATTCCAGTAAAATACCGTTACCGCCCATTACTTCGCGTGCGCGACTAACAACATCACGTGTACGCAATGAGCAGAACACTTTAGCAAGTGAAGCGTGCTCATCAGTTAAGATGCCCGCATCCTGCATTTCAGAAAGGCGAAAACATAAAGTTTGCATAGCCGTAAGATTAGACAGCATTTCTACTAGATGATTTTGTATTAATTGAAAACTAGCAATTGGGCGACCAAATTGCTCTCTCTTTTTCGTATACTTCAAGGCACTTTCGTATGCTCCACGGGCGCAGCCCACTGCTTGCCATGCTACTCCTGCACGAGTCATTTGTAAAACTTTGGCCGTATCTTTAAATGAATTTGCGTTTTGCAGACGGTCACTTTCAGGTACGCGGCAATCTGTTAAAGTAATAAGTGCATTCTGTACAGTACGCAGAGCCATTTTATCTTCGATCTTTTCGGCTTTAAAGCCGGGGTTCTCTTTACGAACAATAAACCCCTTTACCCGATCTGAAACCTCGTCTCTAGCCCAGATTATTGTGATATCTGAGAAAGTAGCGTTGCCTATCCATTTTTTCTGGCCGTTTAAAACCCATTCTTCACCTTCTTGTCTGCAGGTAGTTCCTAGTCCGCCGGCAACAGCAGATCCTACTTCAGGTTCAGTGAGACCAAAGGCACCAATTTTTTCAAAGCGTTGCATTTTTGGTAACCATTCCTGTTTTTGTTCTTCGCTTCCGCATAAATAGATAGAACCCATTGCGAGACCACTATGAACACCAAAAAATGTGGAAATGGAAACATCTACCCGCGCCATTTCTACAGCCAAAATACCTTCCATCAAAAAGGATTGATTGGGGCAGCCATAGCCTTTATAAGCGATACCGCAAACATCAAGTTCTGCCAGTTTTGGTATAATCTGGTGTGGGAACTCGGCCTTGTTCCAGTATTTGTTAGCGATTGGTTTTATCTCATCTTCCATAAAGCGACGCACCTTTAGTTGTATCTCGCGCTCTTCAGGCGTAAGTTTTAGGCTGAGGTTGTAAAAATCGCCATCTATAGGTGGCAGGTTGTGCTGCCCTTTTTTTGCCTGAGTGGTGAGCATTTTCATCAAGCCTTTAAGCTGGCGATCATCTAATTCACCTACGGCGCTCATTACCTGAGTTAGATCTACTTTTTGTGAGAGTTTTGTCAAGGCGTCCATATCTATAGATTTTAATAGATTGATAGTGCCTTTGACCTTTGAGAATAACGACATCGTTGTAATTTAAGTAAGAAGCCTAAATATACAGCGTTTTTTACAGATGCAACTGTGAAACATTTAATTGCTAAATTCCCTGTACAAGACTCTCGTGTATAAATGCGTCTTGTGCATCTGCAGTTCTTACGTGGAGCCAGTTGGCGCTTCGGCCCAATAATTCTAATGTATCTCTTCTGGTGGCTTCTCCTATTTTTTTAGCTTTCGCGAAAGCTGAATTACGCAAATTTGCCCGGCTGGATTTTACCACGATTTTCTCATGTATGTCTTTCTTCACATCTGTAGATGCCAAAGGAGCTGTACCTTCAAAAACATAAGGCAACGGATTTATAGCACCGCCGCGACCTCTGTAAATACCAAAATGCAAATGTGTAGGTGTTGTGCGTGCGTTGCCGGTATTGCCCACAAAACCCAGTGTATCTCCTGTTTTTACACGCTGCCCCTGAGTTGATGCAATACTGTCAAGATGGGCGTAATAAAGAGAATTACCCCATAGGCCAGCCCGTAGCCACACCTGTTTACCACCCAGACCTCTATTGCCTGTTGAGCTTATCCAGCCATCTGTGGCTGCAACTACGGGAGTACCACGCGGCGCAAATATATCTAAACCTTCATGTCTGCGAGCACCAGCATCTCGAGAAGCACCCCAAAAACTTTGTATGGCAGCGTTACCTTTGCCCACTACCGGAAAATGATACATAGGTGTGCGGTAAGCTTTTAAAGCAAAGTTAGTGTTGGCCTGTATTTCGGGCTGTATGATAACTTTATAATCGCCAGAATTTTCTACGGTATAGTGAAGTTCTTTATCCTTCAGGTCACTTTCTGCTATAGATTGATAGGGATTTAAACTGTCACCAGTTTTTTTATAAAGTTCAAGAAAAACTTTTGTAGCAGTAGTATCTGTGGCTGCTTCTAAATGAAAAACCTCTCCTTGTTCCAGCTTAACATCATAACTATAAACAGCATCACTATTTGTATAATAATGACCTTCTTCCAGATAAGGTAGTTTTATAGATAAACTGTCTGCAAATGCATTTTTATAGGCTTGCTGCCAGATATTAAATTGAATAGTGTCTGTGACAAAATCGCGTTTATAAAGCTCACGTGCAGTTGGGTTTGTGAAAATATCTGTGGCCTTTGTAAGTTTTGAACACGCATTAAGAAATATAATACCTATTAGTAAGAGTATTAAGTTTTTGATTTTCATATGGTTATTTTCCTTTTATAGCACTTTAAAGGAAGCAGAAATTATGCCAAAAAATACCGATATTACCTCTAATATTACCGATTTTTAAAAAGATACCTGATTACCATTTAAAATATCGATTTTACGCAAAATGATATTTCATAAAAGGGTTGTAAGATTTTATATTTTTTTGAGAGGAATTTAGATTAAAAAGCCGCCTTTTTCACCTTAAAATCGCCTTTGGGATTTAAAAAGTAAATCTGGGTTTAGCCCTTGTAAAAGCCCTTGCTGGCGGTGTTTTTAACGATGAAATACACAGTGTTGATAATTGCTTTAATAAATTGATTATCAATAAATTAAACTGTTTGTTTAACAAAACTATAAGGGCGTAGGAAAACTCTTCGTGTTGAAAACTTTGTTGAAAACCGGCTCCCAATTAACAAGCATTGAGCTCCTTTTTTTTTCATATTTGTTAGTCCCTAGTAACCAGAGAATTTTATCACTTAAAAACGCAAAGGACATGAGTCAGGTAGAGCCCATTTTACAAGAAAACAAAGATCGTTTCGTAATATTTCCTATACAACACCATGACATATGGGAGTGGTATAAGAAATCTGAGGCTAGCTTCTGGACTGCAGAAGAGATTGACTTACACCAGGATCTAACAGACTGGAATAATAAACTGAACAAAGACGAGCAATATTTCATCAAGCATATTCTTGCATTTTTTGCCGCATCAGACGGTATCGTAAATGAGAATCTTGCAGAGAATTTTGTGAGTGAAGTTCAATATTCTGAAGCTAAATTTTTCTACGGTTTTCAGATCATGATGGAGAATATTCACTCTGAGACATACTCGTTGCTTATCGATACTTATGTTAAAGATGAAAAGGAAAAAGATCAATTGTTTAATGCCATTGAGAATTTCCCTGCAATTAAGAAAAAAGCAGACTGGGCTCTAAAATGGATCGACAGTCCAAGTTTTGCAGAGCGTTTAATTGCTTTTGCTGCAGTAGAAGGGATTTTCTTCTCAGGTGCATTTTGCTCTATTTTTTGGTTAAAGAAAAGAGGTTTAATGCCGGGACTTACCTTTTCTAATGAGTTGATATCAAGAGATGAAGGTGTTCATTGTGATTTTGCAGTTCACCTGCACAATCATCACCTAATCAATAAGGTGCCTAAAGAACGCATTCGCGAAATATTAGTCGACGCACTTAATATAGAGCGTGAATTCATTACAGAATCTCTGCCTGCAAGTCTTATAGGTATGAACTCAAAACTAATGACTCAGTATCTGGAGTTTGTAACAGACAGATTGCTGGTTGAGTTAGAATGCGAGAAAGAATACAATGTCACAAATCCTTTTGATTTCATGGATATGATTTCTCTACAGGGAAAAACCAATTTCTTTGAAAAAAGAGTAGGTGAGTATCAAAAAGCAGGAGTTGCCAGCGGAAGCGGCGGCACCGAAGGTCAAAAAATAAGTTTTGATGCAGATTTTTAAAAGATTGCATTAGAAACACCAATTAGCCCTAAGCGGGCACCAATAAATATTTAAAATAAACGGTGAAGACTGTAGTTTCTTAATTA
Source organism: Leeuwenhoekiella sp. A16 (assembly GCF_047946675.1). Taxonomy (GTDB): domain Bacteria; phylum Bacteroidota; class Bacteroidia; order Flavobacteriales; family Flavobacteriaceae; genus Leeuwenhoekiella. Next base: position 1,473,183 of record NZ_CP172313.1, on the reverse strand, counting down.
CAGCCCTAGCCATCTTTTTCTCAAAGTTTGCCAAAATGCTTTGAGCGTTTAACTATAAAAAACCAAGGCCCATGTATGTAATTAAAAGAAACGGACGCCAAGAGCCCGTTATGTTTGACAAGATAACAGCAAGAATAAGAAAGTTATGCTATGGTTTAAATCCATTAGTTGACCCGGTTAAAATCTCTTTGCGTGTTATAGAAGGCCTTTATGATGGTGTAACAACCAGTGAGCTTGATAATCTTGCTGCAGAAGTTGCTGCAACAATGACAACTTCACATCCTGATTATGCAAAGTTAGCAGCACGTGTTTCGGTTTCTAACTTACATAAGAACACTAAAAAAACCTTTAGCGAAGTAGTGCAGGATATGTATGAGTACGTGAACCCGCGTACCGGCAAAAAAGCGCCACTTATTGCAGATGACGTTTATAAAGTGATCATGGAAAATAAAGAAGAGCTTGACTCTTCTATTATCTATAGCAGGGATTTTGGTTACGACTATTTTGGCTTTAAAACATTAGAACGTTCTTATTTATTAAAACTTAACGGTAAGATAGTAGAGCGCCCTCAACATATGCTTATGCGCGTATCTGTAGGTATTCACTTAAATGATCTTGCATCTGTAAAAGAGACATATGAGTTAATGTCTAAAAAATATTTTACACATGCTACGCCTACATTATTTAATTCAGGAACGCCTAAACCTCAAATGTCTTCCTGCTTTCTGTTAGCAACTCAGGATGATAGTATTGATGGTATTTATGATACCTTAAAACAAACTGCCAAGATCTCACAGAGCGCTGGTGGTATAGGCTTATCTATTCACAACGTAAGAGCTACAGGGTCTTACATTGGTGGTACAAATGGTACTTCTAACGGGATAGTGCCTATGCTGCGTGTGTTTAATGATACGGCAAGATATGTAGATCAGGGTGGTGGTAAGCGTAAAGGCTCTTTTGCTATTTATATAGAACCATGGCATGCAGATATTTTTGATTTTCTTGATCTAAAGAAAAATCATGGTAAGGAAGAAATGCGTGCAAGAGACCTTTTCTACGCGATGTGGATTCCAGATCTGTTTATGAAACGTGTTGAAGAGAATAGCACATGGACTTTAATGTGTCCTAACGAGTGCCCTAATCTCTTTAATGTTCACGGTGATGAGTTTGAAGAAATGTACCTGAAGTATGAGGCTGAAGGTAAAGGCAGGAAAACTATAAAAGCCCGCGAACTTTGGGAGAAAATACTTGAGTCTCAAATTGAGACTGGTACGCCATACATGCTCTATAAAGATGCGGCAAATCGTAAATCTAACCAGCAAAATCTGGGTACGATACGCTCTTCAAATCTTTGTACAGAGATCATGGAGTACACCAGCCCTGATGAAGTAGCTGTGTGTAACCTGGCTTCTATCGCATTACCTATGTTTATAAAAGATGGTGAGTTTGATCATAAAGAACTTTACCGCATTACAAAAAGAGTAACTAAGAACCTGAATAAAGTAATAGATCGCAACTATTATCCGGTAAAAGAGGCTAGAAATTCAAATATGCGCCACAGACCTATTGGTTTAGGTGTGCAGGGTCTTGCAGATACATTTATCAAGCTTAGATTACCTTTTACAAGCGACGAAGCTAAAAAACTGAATCAGGATATTTTTGAAACCCTTTATTTCGCAGCAGTAACAGCTTCTATGGAGCTTGCTAAAGAAGAAGGAGCTTATGAAAGTTACAATGGTTCTCCTATCTCAAAAGGTGAATTTCAATATAACCTTTGGGGCATAAAAGATGAAGAATTAAGTGGTCGTTGGGAATGGGATAAATTACGTCAGGAAATTTTACAAAATGGCGTGCGCAATTCATTGCTTGTAGCGCCTATGCCTACAGCTTCTACGTCTCAGATCTTAGGAAACAACGAAGCATTTGAGCCATATACTTCAAATATCTATACAAGACGTGTACTTTCTGGTGAGTTTATTGTTGTGAACAAGCACTTATTAGAAGATCTTGTAGCACTTGGTCTTTGGGATGATGATCTTAAAGAAGCTATTATGCGCGCTAACGGTTCTGTACAAGATATAGACAGAATTCCTGCAGATCTTAAAGAACTTTATAAAACGGTTTGGGAGTTGAGCATGAAAGACATAATCGATATGTCTCGCCACAGAGGATATTTCATAGATCAGTCACAGTCACTGAATCTGTTTATGGAAAATGCCAATTTCGCTAAGCTTACCTCTATGCACTTTTATGCATGGAAGAGCGGTTTAAAAACAGGAATGTACTACCTGCGTACAAAATCTGCAGTAGATGCGATTAAGTTTACCCTTAAGAAAGAGGAGAAAGCTATTGTACAACCTGAAGAAGAAGTAGAAACTCAGGTAGCTGCTCGTGCTGCTAAAACTCTTGAAGCAAATACGGCTTCTAAAGTACACAGACCGGTACCTATAGAAGAACCTGCGACTCCTTATGAGACAAAAGGAACTCAGGCATCAGCTGCCGGAAATGTACAAGCTGGCGCACAAGTAAACACAGCGCCTATGACAGCAGATGAAATGAAAGCAATTATCGCTCAGGCGAAAGCTGCCGAAGGTGATGATGATTGCCTAATGTGCGGATCGTAGTAATCTATTTAAGTAGTTAATTAAAAAGCCCCATTTGATTTAAACAGATGGGGCTTTTATAATGGAATTAGCACAAGCCAAAGAAAAATAGTCTATTGAAAAATCACTGAAAAGTGCCTGTTTTTCGTGGGAAATAAGCTGAAAATCGCAGTTTAATCTTCCATTTCTAAAATTAAATTAGCTATTAAAGCCGTCCATCCGGTTTGGTGTGAAGCTCCTAAACCTTTGCCGGTGTCACCATCAAAGAATTCATAAAAGAGATGATTGCTTTTAAAATGTTCATCATTAGCAAACAGATGTGCATCGTCATCTGCATGATATTGATATTTGCCATCTTGATTACGTTCAAAAAGCTTTACTAAACGTTTAGTGAGTTCTTTAGCGATCTCATTCAGATTCATCTTATTTCCAGAGCCTGTAGGGAATTCATATAAATATTGTGAACCGTAAAAAGTATAATATTTACGCAACGATTGTATGATCATATAATTCAATGGCATCCAGATGGGGCCGCGCCAGTTAGAATTACCACCAAACATACTTGACCTGCTTTCACCGGGTTCATATTGAATTCTGTGCTGCCCATGATGTTCAAACACAAAAGGATGCTCATCATGATATTTTGAAAGCGAACGAATACCAAAATCTGAAAGAAATTCGTTCTCGTCAAGCAGGCGTTTTAGCAAATGCTCAAGCCTGAACCCGCGCATGATAGAGAATAAATAGTTGCCCTCCTCATTAAATTCTTCAATACGTGAAATAAGCGAAGCCAGATCAGGTCTTGTTCTTACAATCTCGACTACTCTTTTTCTAAATTCTTTTAATTCTTCAAACAAGTCTTTATTGATGATCTCTACTGCAAACAAGGGTATGATGCCCACTAAAGAGCGCACGCGTAATCTATCTGTTGCACCGCTGGACATTTCTACAACATCATAATAAAAATTATCTTCATCATCCCAAAGCGAAATATTCTTTTTCCCAATATGATGCATCGCCCAGGCGATATTTAAAAAGTGTCTAAAAAATTTCGCGGCAGCTTCCTCATACGCTTTATTGGTTTTAGCAAGCTCTAATGACATGCGCAACATGTTAAGCGTAAACATGGCCATCCAGCTGGTAGCATCTGCCTGTTGCATTCTGGTGATGCCCGGCGGCATATGATTACGGTCAAAAACACCTATGTTATCAAGCCCTAAAAATCCGCCCTCAAAGAGATCTGTGCCATGCGTGTCTTTTTGATTGACCCACCATGTAAAATTGATAAGTAGTTTCTGAAAGGATTTCTCTAAGAAATTTTGATCTCCTACTCCCGCATATTCTTTGTCTTTTTCATAAACATGCCACACCGCCCATGAATGAACCGGCGGATTAACATCGCTGTAATTCCATTCATAAGCCGGGATCTGGCCGTTGGGATGCATGTAATTTTCGCGAAGCACAAGTAGTAGTTGTTCTTTAGCAAAATCTGCATCTATCTCTACAAACGACGCCATATGAAAAGCCAGGTCCCAGGCGGCATACCAGGGATATTCCCACTTGTCTGGCATCGAGATGATGTCGCGGTTTGTTAGATGCTGCCAACTAAAATTACGTGCGTTAAATCTGCTGGGAGTTCCCTCGCCGGGACCTCCAAAAAGCCATTTAAAAACATCATTGTAATAGAATTGTTTAGTCCACAATAAACCGGAAAAAGCACTTTTTGCAATAGCCTGATGTTCTTTAGGCAAGTCACTTTTTATAACTGTGCTGTAGAAATCTTCACATTCAGCTATTCTCTGGTCAAAAATAGTATCGTAATCGCTCCAGGGTTCTTTGGTCTTCTTTTTGGTAAGACGCACTTTAACCACTTTCGACTCACCGGCTTTGAGCTTAAACTTGTGCCATATTGCGACTTTAGATCCGTTCTTATCTGGATTTACTGAAGCTTCTCTATCTACAACGTGGTCATTGATCCCGTCTTTAACATAATCAACATCATTAGGAACCCCATAAATACGGTAGTTATTTGTTTCGTTATCGCAAAAAAGTTGTTCGCCATTTTCATGATAAAAGAAGTATCTCCCGTTTCTAATGCTGTTTGATTCAACAGAACTATTAGAAGTAGATTTAATTGATGGTCGCGTAAAGCGTTTGTTGTGTTTCCAAAAATTACGAAACCACAAATGAGGCAATACGTGAATTTTAGCAGCTTTTTTACCCCTGTTGATAACAGTGACTTTCATGAGAATGTCATCAACATCTGCTTTTGCATACTCAATAAAGCAGTCAAAATAGGCACTGTTTTTAAAGTTTAGTGTATCAAGTAATTCATATTCTGTTTCCTCACGGCTTCTTTTATTACTTTGAACAAGATCTGTATATGGGAAAGCGACTTGCGGATACTTATATAAATACTTACTGTAAGAATGTGTGGGAGAAGATACTTGGTGAAAATAAAGTTCTTTTACATCTTCCCCGTGATTTCCCTGATTGTTAGTTAAACCAAATAAACGCTCTTTTAATATGGGATCTTTACCATTCCAGAAAGCTGGCGCAAGACAAAGAATCTCTCTTGAATCGCAAAAACCGCCAATTCCTTCTTCTCCCCAGCGATAGGCATTACTGCGAGCTTTGTCGTGATTTATAAATTCCCAGGCATTACCATCTTCACTATAATCTTCACGTACCGTTCCCCATTGCCTTTCGGCGAGATAGGGACCCCATTTTTTCCAATTTTGATTATGACCGGATATTTTTAACCGTTCTGCTTCTGCACCTTTAATGGTCATATGATAATCTAGTATGTATGATCACAACAGGAAATCATATAATGGATTTCCTTATAGTTTGTAGATAAAAATACGTATTAAATTTTAAGTGAATACGTATTCCTTATGTGCGTAACTTTTTGGATTTATTCCCGGGTACTTTTAGAAAAGTTATGGACGCAAAAAACCTGCTTATTTAAGCAGGTTTTCGGTGTTTTAGCCTTAAAAATCGGTCTATAAATGCTTTTTATGTTCTATATAATAGTGCTCAAGCAAGTTCATAGTCGCCTTAATAAGATCTTCAGTTTCCTGAAGTAAACTGAAATATAACATCGTATTTTTAGGACTGGAATCACTATTTCTGGTGCGTTCTACCTGTTTTTCAATTTTAGTTGAAACGCTGTCAAGAAGTGCTTGTTTCTCTTCAAGAATTGACACAATCGCATCAAAATTCTTATCGTTAAATGTATTTGTGATCTTGCTGAATAAGGTGTCAAGATTCTGCTCAATTTCCTTAAGGTCTTTAAGCTGTGTGAATTTTAATCCTTTATGATTATTATTTAAATGATCGTAACTCGCAGTCGTGATAAAACTTATTGACTGTGTCACATCTTGTAAATATCCTAAAACGTCTATGTAGAAGCGGCTTGCCTGTACATGTGTATCGTCAAGATTTTTAATGAAGTAATACAAACTGTTACGCAACTCTTCTACTTCTGCGTTAAGCTTTGTAATACCTTTTTTGCTCTTTTTTAATCGGGAAAGATCAACTTTAGCCAGGCCTTCTATGGTGCCGGTATAGACTTTGTTTCCGCGTTTAAACGCAGAGGCAACATTAGATGTGCTCTCGTTAATAATACCCTGTATTGAATTACTCACAGCGCGCAATAATCTGCCTTCTTCGGCTTCAGCCTGAGAACGTTTTTTGTGATTGATGTAATTACGCACCAATAAGATTACAGCGAGTATAAAGAGAATAGCAAGAGCAACGGTGCCACCTTCCCAAAGAATAAAGGCCATTATTGCTGCTGCGGTAAATGCGCTTAATGCGGTCATAAACCAGCCGCCTATTACATTCATTACCCCTGCAACGCGATAAACAGCACTTTCACTACCCCATGCTCTGTCTGCAAGAGACGTACCCATTGCAACCATAAAAGTTACATAAGTTGTAGAGAGTGGTAATTTCATAGAAGTTGCTAAAGATATAAGTACACTGGCAATCATCAGATTCACTGCTGCACGTACAAGGTCAAAAGCAGGCATATCCATCGCGGCGATACGAGAAACAGGTTCTCTTTTTGTAAAGCGCAGATTAATACGATCCTGAATACGTTGAGGTACTAAGGTCATTACCCCGTAGTTTAAGCGCATCGCACCACGTACGAGACCACGTGAAATAGAATTAGGTTTAAAGCGCTCTGTACCTTCGTCTTGTCTTGCAAGGTCAACAGAGGTTTTTACAACTCTTCTGGCCTTTTTAGAAAACCAGAGCGTCAATATCATTACAATACCTGCGGCAAGCAAAAGTAAAGGTTGCGTAGGGACTTTATCGGCCAGAGTTTCCATACTGAAACTTTCTGCAGGAACGCCGCTGTTTACCCAGAATAAGTAAGACTGGTATGCGGCCATTGGCACACCAATGAAGTTTACAAGATCATTACCTGCAAATGCCATAGCAAGTGCAAATGTGCCTATGACGATCACCATCACGTACACGTTGATATTGAAAAGCTTATTTATAATGTATGAGACCAGCGTCCAGATAAGTACACTAATTCCCATAAAAGAAGCTACATTATTTTCTGCCCAGCTTATAAAATCACCATTCATAAAAGAAGCACTTGACAGTCCTTTTACAACTATAAAGTAACTAATTGCTGCCGTCGCCAGACCACCAAATAAAGCAGCGACCCAGCTTGGTTTTTTTTCAAAATTAAAAGTAAGCAGGAAACGCGTTATAAATTGCACCAGTGCTCCCACCGTAAATGCAATGAGCACTGAAACGAGTATACCCGTTATAATTTCTATAGCTTTATCAGAATTTATGTATTCACCTATTTGCATAAGAGAATCGTCATTTGCAGAAAGCTTTATGATCGTCATACACACTGCAGCCCCTAAAAGTTCAAAAACGATAGAAACCGTCGTAGAAGTAGGCAGCCCAAGTGTGTTAAAGAAATCGAGCAGCAGAATATCTGTTATCATGACAGCCATAAAAATGACCATTATTTCATCAAAGTAGAACTTGCCGGGCACAAAGATTCCTTTTCTGGCAACCTCCATCATACCGCTTGAAGAAAGAGCTCCCAGGACAATCCCCACACTTGCAACAATTATTATTGTCTTAAAAGAAACGGCTTTAGAACCTATGGCAGAATTGAGAAAATTTACGGCATCATTACTTACACCTACCACCAGATCTGCAATGGCCAGAATAGCCAATGCAACCAGCATAATCAAATAAATATTATCCATGAAGTACTTAATACTTTAGTCAGCAAATTTGATATTTATTTTCTGTATATATGTTATGTGAAGGTTATAAGTAGGACGATTTATACCTGTTTTTACCCGATTTTCCTCCTAATTGACCCATTCCTGGTCGTTTTTATATTCTGTAAAATAAATATAATCACTTGACAATTAATTAATTATAGTTTTAATGTAAATTTAATGTTACCTAAATGTTTCCTAATATTTAAATTAAAGCTATATTTGTAATGTTAAGTTTAATTAATAACATGCTATTATGAAAAAAATCCTTATGATTTTTGCATTGGTGGGCAGCATAGCACTATCAACTGCACAGGAAAAAGTAAAAAATACTTATGAGAAGGAAGGAAATCTTATTAAGGCTACCTTATTTCATGATAATGGCGTTGTAAGTCAAACTGGTTACTATACTAAGGACGGCAAGCTACAGGGAACCTGGGTAAGCTACACTGAAGAAGGACAAAAATCTGCCGTAGCTCAATACGAAAAAGGGCAAAAAGTAGGTAAGTGGTTCTTTTGGAACGACGACACTTTACAAGAGGTAAATTATGATAACTCAAAAATTACCAGTGTTAACACATGGGAGAGTAAAGGAGAACGTGTTGTAAGTAATAACGAGTAATCGCCATTACATCAAAATAATAAGATCACCTTATTAGATAAAATTAAAACCATCAACTTTTGTTGATGGTTTTTTATGAGCTATATTCAATTAGGAGGGCCACCATTTGCAGGAGAAGGTATAAATATGGCAGTGCCTGATGCATTCTTAAAATGCTTTAAACGAAATGCTACATATATTTAGTGAGCACTGATGTGTAACAACAGGTGCTACCGCTTTGCGATTTTATTGTTGCTTATTTGCTTTTGACGGCTACTTTTAAAAGTACCGCTTACAAAATCCCGTTTTGCCGCATGTTTTGTGTTTCGGCCCTGTACTCGTTTGCGCCACATTTTAAAGCTGCTGGGCTTCATCTCATTGCGCATTAGGCTAATAACTGCAGCTTCATTTAAACCAAATTGAAATTCAATAGAGTCAAACGTGGTGCGGTCTTCCCATGCCATTTCAATAATTCGGTCAATTTCTCTGGGAGTTAGTTCTTTTTCGCTTGCATAAATTTCTACTCACTTTCTTGAGTATGGTAAAGTTATAAAGAATCAACTTATTCTTTGTACTATAAGCGAGGATGCGGGCGTTAATTAATAAAAGATAAAATAGGCTTAGGCAATTTTTTAGAAGATCACTCGCTAAGTTTATGATATTTTTAATTTCAATTACAGCTTTAAATACCTCAAGACCAATAAATTTGTGTGAACAAAAAAGATCGCGATGAAAAAATACATTCTTATAATTATAACTACAATTACTTTAATCAGTTGTAATAACACCAAAGAAAAAGAAGCGCAGGTGAATGAAAATGAACCTAAAGAAGATATAAAAGTGAATAAGAAACCTGTTGACTCGATGAAGATAAGATATGCAGATGCCGGTCTGAATAGGCAATATCTTGAGAATATACAGAAGTCTAATAAAAGGGCAGCTATTGAAGAGGTCTACGCTTGGGAAGAACTGAAGGCATTGAACGAAGATATGCTTAAATTACAGGAAATAAAAGCGGCGGAATTAGAAGGTCACATTAACCAGTTAAAAGGAGATGCTGCAGCTGTGCAAAATACCATTCCCACTTTAATCTCAACTCGTGAAATAGAAGGTCTTGTTAATCAAATTCAGGATAGAATTATTGAATTAGACGAAGCTTTAAGCGAAAATAAAGCTGAAATTAGAGTTTCAGAAGGGATAGAGAACATTACAGACTCCTACGATGATCTAACAGAGCAGATAAACGAAATACTTTCAAAACTTACCCATTCTGCCCTAAAATCGGTTAAAAATCAATAAAAAGCGCGACACTGCAAGATTATAGATTTTTCTGATTTTTAAACTAAAAAGGACGATTTTTGAGGAAAATGAGGCGTTTTTCGAAATTAACTGTTAAATCCTGAAAAAACTTTAGGAGAGATTTAGTCTGTAAGTTTTTCTGCATCAAGTACGTAGCTGTAATTTTGTAAGACAATTGCAAATTACATGAAGAAGATAATTATTTGTGCGCTATTCTCAGCATTTTTTATAAGCTGTAACAACCCCGAAGAAGGAATTAAAAATCTACAACTTGCAACTAAAGTGCAACCGCTTGTAGATCCTGCTCAGGCTAAAGTAGAACAATGGTCTGCATACCGTGCACTAGAACAAAATATACGTACAATAAGCAATACAAACGCTCTTAATTCTATAAGTCTGCAGGAAAGAATGGTGCGCAATGTTAGCGCAATGTCTAAGCAGATACCCAAAGAACTGCGCACTAAGAATGTGATTGCCCAGATTGCGCGCATTAATGAAAAAGTAGAACGATTTTATAAAGAGATCGATGAAGAAGAAATGCATGAGCGTGTTGTTGACAGGCATTTAAGAGAGATTATAGAGGCATTTGATGATCTCAATAAAGAAATTAATCACGCTGTAATAAAGCATATGTAGATAAAAAAGCTCCTGAAACGGGAGCTTTTTTAATTAATACCTTTTCACGTACTTTTGATTTCTTAAAGTATACCATGAATAAGAGTTTAACCGTTCTGCTTTTCTGCATTTTACTGGGCATTTTAAGCTGTCAGGAAAAGCAGGAACAACAACAGGAGAATACACAAATAGAAGAGCTTCCCGTAAAATTTAGAGATAGTGTTTTAATCAATATAAAACTTTCACAAGATGCAGCTGCTGCCACCGCATCCTGGAAGGGTTATGAGGTTCTTGAGCAGGCTTTACGAGATTTAGACAATTCCGCTATTGGGAGTGTGAAAACAGAGATTGATCAATGGGTTGTCGCAACAGAAGAGATACAGCGGCAAAAGCCAGATAGTCTTCAGGATAAGTCTATAGAATCACGCCTTACCGTGCTCAATACTAAAGCACATACTCTTAAGCAAAAGGTGGAAAAGCGAGATATAGATACTGCAGAAGTTAACCAGGAGGCGACAGAATTCTACAATGCCTTTCAGGATCTGAAATTGCAAATAAATATGAAGTTTCAAAAATCAATAGATGATATTCTCAATGAATTTGACACAGAGAATATAGAATTACGTAAATCTTTGCAGATCGATTCTGTTAAACAGCAAATCGTTAACTAAATAAAAGGATTACAAAATGGCATTTAAAAAGAGCGTTTTTATACTGTTTTTGGCAGGTTTTTCGCTACTAGCGCAAACAGATCAAAACAAACAAACGATAGATTCACAATTAAACGCCTGGCATAAAGCTGCCGCAGATGCAGATTTTGATGCTTATTTTAATTTGATGACAGATGATGCCATTTTTATAGGTACAGACGCTACAGAGAATTGGAATGTAGAAGAATTTAAAGCTTTCGCGAAACCTTACTTTGACAAGGGCAAAGCATGGAGTTTTACGGCCATTGAGCGCAATATTTTTATAGGTCCTTCACAAAAAATCGCTTGGTTTGATGAATTGCTAAATACCCAAATGGGAATTTGCAGAGGCTCAGGTGTGCTTGTCAAAGTTGGCAGTAGCTGGAAGATCAGGCATTATGTGTTATCAATAGCTATTCCTAACGACGACGTAGATCAGGTCACCGCATTAAAAAAGGAGCATGACAGCCTTCTTACTTCAAAAATTCTGCAAAACTAACCTATAATTATTTTAAGTATATCCTGTAACGTTTTGCTTAGAAATAGAACTTATTCACATTAATTTAAAACATGTAATAAACAATGAATATTAAAATGAAACCGCTGCTTTTGCTAGCTGCCGGAGGTCTAATCTTTACTTCTTGTAAAGAGGAGAAGCATGAAATGGCAAGTGAAGACAAACAGCCGGGTCTTGTTGTTGAGAATATGGACACAACGATAAACCCTAAAGATGATTTTTACGCTTACGTAAATGGTAACTGGATGAAAACCACAGAAATTCCTGAAGAGGAATCTACCTGGGGTGGTTTTGGTGTTTTACGTAAAAACACGCGCAATGACGTGTTGAGTATTATTAACAATGCCAAAGAAACCGGCGAGTATGCAGAAGGTACAGACCAGGCAAAAGCATTGTCTATTTACGAGTCTGAGCTGGATACTGTTGCGCGCAATAATGCAGGTATAAAACCTTTACAGCCTGCACTTGATGCAATAAGCGGAATAAAAAACCTTGAAGATCTGCAAACGGTTCTTGCTACAAATATCGCAATAAATGCTCCTTTTGTTGGTTTTAGAGTGTTCCCTAATTTTAGCAAAAGTACCATTAACGCTGGTTATATCACACCCGGTGGCTTAGGTCTGCCAGATCGTGATTACTATCTAGATCAGGATGCTAAAGCGAAAGAAATACGAGGTCAATATGTTGACTATATTACTCGTATGCTTCAGTTTTTAGGAGATGATGAGGCAGCTGCACGTAAGCAGGCAGAACTTGTTCTTAAGCTTGAAACGCAACTTGCAGAGCCAAGACTTGATAAAGTACAAAGCAGAGATGCACGTAACTTTAATAACCCAAAATCTATTGCAGAGTTACAAGCAATGGTTCCTGCTATCGACTGGAAAAAAATGATCTCAGATATTGGTGTTAAAAAGGATGTTGATACTGTAATTGTAATGCAGCCTGCATATATGAAAGCGTTACAAAATACTTTAACAGGAACAAGTATAGACGATCTTAAGACGTTAGTACGCTGGTCTACTTTAAACAGATCTTCAGATTATCTTACTGTAGATATGGAGAAAGCTAATTGGGATTTTTATAGCAAAACTCTAAATGGTGTGCAAAAACAAAAGCCGGCAGATGAGCGTGCTTTACAAACTGTAGATGCTGTTTTAGGAGAAGCTGTGGGTAAGCTTTATGTAGATGAGAAATTTCCGCCGGAAGCTAAAGCGAAAGCAGAAAAAATGATCGCAAATATCATTGACGCTTACAGAGATCGTATTAATAATCTCGAATGGATGAGCGATAGTACAAAAACTAAAGCTATCGAAAAGTTAGACAAATTCACGGTTAAAATAGGTTATCCAGACAAGTGGGAAGATTACGCAGACCTTGCTGTTAATAAAGACAATACGTTCTATGAAAATATGCAGGCTGCAAGTGAATGGGCACAGGCAGATAATCTTAAGGATTTTGATGAGCCGGTAGATAAAACAGAATGGGGTATGTCACCACAAACTGTGAATGCATACTTTAATCCTACTTTTAATGAGATCGTATTTCCAGCGGCAATTTTACAACCTCCTTTTTATAACTATCAGGCAGACGAAGCTGTTAATTATGGTGGTATAGGTGCTGTTATAGGTCATGAGATCTCTCATGCTTTTGACGATAGTGGTGCTCGTTTTGACGCAGATGGAAATCTTAAAAACTGGTGGACGCCTCAGGATCTTGAGTCATTTACAACTCGTGCAAATGCACTTGCAGATGAATACAGCAATATTGAAGTTGCAGACAGCCTTTACATCAATGGTAAATTCACTTTAGGTGAAAACATAGGTGACTTAGGTGGAGTTCTCGCTGCTTATGACGGATTGCAAAAATTCTATGCTGAAAACGGAAGACCTGAAGACATTGACGGCTTTACACCAGAGCAACGTTTCTTTATCTCATGGGCAACCATCTGGAGAACAAAAATGAGAGACGATGCATTGCGTACTCGTATCAAGACAGATCCTCATTCTCCGGGTATGTACAGAGCGTATGTGCCATTGCAGAATGTAGATGCATTTTATGAAGCCTTTGGTATACAAGAAGGTGATAAAATGTACTTACCAGAAGATAAGCGCGTGCGCATCTGGTAATTAGTTCTTAGTGTTCTAAAGTAGAGGTTGTTTAAAGAACATTCTTCGTCAATCTGAACTTGTTTCAGATTCTCATCATAATTGCCGATAAAGCATTATGAGATTCCGAAATAAATTCGGAATGACGGGGTTTTAAAGTCTTTTAAACAACCTCTTTTTATTGCGCTTTCATTTCGTTTACGAGAGCAAAAGCCTGATTCACATATTCTTTTTCTAAGAATAGCGTGAAGTAGTTAGAGGTAGAAATAGCTTCAAAAATGGGAATGCCGTCATAGGCAAGCAGTTTAAAGATATAGAAATACAGACCTACTGTTTTAGAGTTATTCTCAGGTAATGCAATAGAGATTGAAGCAAGATCCTTTTTTATAGTGATACAAGTTTCTTTAGTGAAACATTCCTCAACGATCTGCGTGAGATCATTTGATACCAGGATATTACTTTCGTGAAAGTTACTAGAATACGTAAAATAAGCTTTTGGTATATTTTTTACCTGCTCAAGCAATTGCAGCTGACTGTCTAAAATACTAGCTGAATTTAGAAATGTAAAATCTGTAATGCCAGAGCGCACAACAATATCGCCCAGTTCGCGCACCATTTTTGCATTTAATCGCCGTTGCGGAAAGTAGCGTCGCAGCGCCATAACTATAGAACCAGAATTCACTGTTTTTCCTAATTCCTGTTCTATTTGCGGTTTAAAATCTTCGGCGAGGGCACTAAAATTTATAATATTTCGCGTAAGCGCATCCTCAATAAAAGGTTGATGCTTTATAAGCGTTTCTACACAGGAAGTTATCGTCTTCAATGTTATATATTTAACAATTTGTGCAAATCTATATAATTTTTTAGAATTATTTTATACATCGTTGGTTTCGTATTAATTATGCAGCAAAATTAAGTTTATGAACGTATTAAAATTTGGTGGTACATCAGTAGGAAATGCGGCTAACATCCGCAAGGTAGTAGAGATAATCTCGCAGAGTGAAGAAAAAAAAATAATCGTTCTTTCTGCAATGTCTGGCGTGACTAACCTATTAGTTAATCTACATAAAGCAAGTGTTGACGGGAACGACGCAGAAATCTCTGAAGCTTTACAGGCAATAAAGGTTAAGCATTTTGAAGCAATAGATAGTTTGTTTACAAATTCGCAAAGCGCGAGTGAAGCGATGGTGCAAATAGACCAATATCTTGCTGATCTTAGAGAGTTGGCGCTGGGGGATATAAGACCATCGTTGTATGCAGAGATTGTCACTTATGGTGAGACTATGCTTACTTATCTGTTCTCTAAATATCTTGATCAACAGCAGATAGAAAATGTGTTGCTTGACGCGAAAGAATTTATGTATGTGGGTTCTGTAGAAAATCCAGACGTGAATGCCGTAGGAGCCAGGCTTAAGCCTGTTTTAAACAGAAAGCCATCTACATTATATATCACACAGGGCTTTGTCTGTCTTGACGACAAGGGAAATATAGAAACCCTAAAACGCGGAGGAAGTGATTTTTCTGCAACAATTATAGGTGCAGCTGTAGGGGCGGGAGAAGTGCAGATCTGGACAGATATTGACGGTCTTCACAATAATGATCCCCGTTTTGTACAGGAAACCAGACCTATTGAGCATTTAACATATAACGAGGCTGCAGAGCTTGCTTATTTTGGTGCAAAAATCTTACATCCACAAACAGTGGCCCCTGTAATAGATAAAGATATTCCGGTTTGGCTTAAAAACACTTTTGAGCCACAGGCAGCGGGAACAAAGATTTCTAATGAGCATCATAATCGCGGTTTAAAGGCCATATCTGCTAAAGATGGTATTACAGCGATACGCATACGTTCTAACCGTATGCTAGGTGCGCACGGCTTTTTAAAAACCATTTTTGAGGTCTTTGATCGTTATGAGACTTCTATTGATATGATCACCACTTCTGAAGTTGCTATCTCGCTTACCATTGATGATAATCGCAATTTAAAAGCTATAGTAACAGAACTTTCTGTAATTGCAGAAATCACAGTAGAGCAGGAGCACAGCATTATTTGTATCGTTGGCGAGAATCTTATTGAAGATCACGAGTCTTATAAAGCTTTTAGTCTTTTAGACAAACTGCCAGTTAGAATGATCTCTTATGGCGGAAGCAACAACAATATTTCTTTGCTCGTACCTACTAAGGAAAAGGTAAAGACCTTACAATATCTAAACGCTCAACTCTTTAGACTAGAGGGAGCTTTGGTTTAGACTCTTTGTTAAATTAGTGTTAGCCTTCTTCCTGCGTACCTTCTGGAAGAAACAAAAGATCCGGGCAATTGTCCGGATCTTTCTTTTTCTAATTAGGCCAAAATTTAAATTTTAACCTTAAACTCATAATTGAGTATCTCTTTCAGATTTACAGAATCTACTTTTTTGTGAATTTCCTCTTCATTATCGGTGCTATACTCGGGAGGTTTTATGCCCATTTCTACCGCTTTTTGATGATAATAGTCCGATTTTTTGGGATGTTCTGGCGCAACTGCATTAAATATGTGGCCAAAGGCGTCTTGTTTTATAATCTCATTGATTATTGCAATACAATCAATCCTATGTATCAGATTAACCGGCGCTTCACCATTACTTAAACCTGTGCGACCGGCAAGGTATTTTACAGGATTTCGGCTTCCGCCAAATAAACCACCAAAACGAACAATAGTGGCTTTAAAGGCTTCAGAATTTGAGAACATAAGTTCGGTTTCCAGAAGTTGTTTGCCGTTGTTGAGTGTTGGTTCTGGTAGATCTACTTCCGTCACGTGACCCTGTGCATCGTCATATACGCCGGTGCTGCTTACCAGAATTACTCGTTTGATTCCTGCTCTTTCAATTTCGTTTACAAAATGGAGCATTTTTAGAGCATGATTGTGACCCGAATTATGACGTAATCCCGGCGGAATCAAAACGATAAGAATATCAATAGCACTTAAAAATCCGGTAATTTCACCTGATAATCCGTCTTCGGTGAGCAAAAAATAGAAACTGGGCAAACCAGCTTCATTAAGCATTTTCAACTTTTCCTTATTTGTAGAAGATCCCTTTATATTGTGACCTTTTTGTTGCAGGGCAACAGCCAGAGGTTTACCCAGCCAGCCCATTCCTGCTATTGCGATATTGCTCATGCTTTACTTTTAGCGTTTAGAACTGGCAAAATTAACTTCTTGCCGTGTAATAATAGCGTCTGTATAGATAAATGGCATAGGCATTGTATTTTCTGGTCTTGGCGGCAGGTTATAGTCAGCGTTATCTAATAAGTCATAGCTAAAATCATAAACTGTAAAACTAAGATCAGTAGTATCTGGCACAGTAAGTTTGATCTGCAATGGTTGACGATCTGTAACTCGATAGCTCAAAAACCGACTACTTGTTCTGCCAGACATTATGTAGGGCTCGTTATCATCTTTTTGAACCAGTTGGCCATTAAATTCGAGATGTTGAAAAGGAGTTCCCGCAGCGTTAGACAGTAACATATCGTTGATCTCTCGCTGGGGGTAAATAGCAAAATCGATCTCTCTCATCCCGTTTATCACGGTATCTCTGGAAGTATAAATACTAGACGGAGCTACCGGTTTTCTGGGCGCAGGTGACGTTCTTGTAAAAAAGCTGTTGTATTTACCAGAAGCTTCATTGTTTTCAGGGTTTGTCTCTTCAGCTTTGTTACCCATAATTGCAGAGATCCATGTGTCTGGTTGTTTATTATACGTCGCCCAGTAGGTTTCTTTCGTGTCAACGTCGTAGACATAATTGATGCTGGTTGGGAATTTTCGCTCTGGCGTAAAATCAGATTTAAAGTGAGCCGAAACAAAAAAGATGATACTTATTATTAAAAACAGAAATGCAAACTTCCCTTTGTTATGATAAAAACCCAGAAGTGGAAGTAATAGCCCAAAAAGGAGAACTGCAAATGCGGCGCTTGCGGTCAACATTTTAAGGCCCAGCCCAACCGGAAAATCACGTATATCATGCGCGAGAATAAAAATAGCCGGAGCACACAACAGGCAAAGAGCAAGGAGATTGGGTTTACGTGTACTTATTATTAGAAAAACAGCGAGTATACCAAAATACACCGGAATTATAAAAAAGCTGGCACCGGGTAAATTTAACGCCACTAATGTTGAAATAATCAGCCAGAAGAAAAGAGGTGCGATACTTAAGCTTGCTGCATGGTAAGGTTTATAGAATTTGTGGTAAAAGAAAAATGTGATAGCTAGTGTAAGACTACTAAAAGCAGCGATATATTCATAACCGTTGTAAGTAAAACCCTGTAAAATATCTGCATAGGCGGGGTAGGCTAAGAGGATAAGTTTCCATCCAAAAAAGGTTACAAGGCAACCTGTAATTAATGAAAGTAAAAATGGCAAAAAGCCTCTGCCTATAGTTTTAAACGTGAATTTCTTCTTTTTAATTCCATAAAATATGAGTGCAAAAAATGCAAGAATAGCGACAATGAGCATGGGCCAGATCAGGCTAAAAGGATAATACACCATTTTAACCACAGGCATATTTAAATACACATAATCTTCTGTACTCTTAAGGTTGAGGTCTGCGTTAGAAAAATAATTCAATAGCGGCACGAGATAACTTGCCTGGTGCTCCAGAGAGGTGCGATCTAACCTTTCATAAGTGTCGAGTGCAGTGTGATAGTCAAAGTGATCACCTATAAATGCAAAGAAAAAACTGTCTATGTCACCATCCTTCCGTAAAACTGTAGAGTCAGTATCATTAGGCAGGATCTTGTAAATGCTGTAGTACAATGAGTTTGCAAAAGGATATTCAGGATTTGCTTTCGCGAAAGCTTTTATAAGTGCACTGTTCCCGCCATTAGTCTCAACAATCATGTTAGACGGCCCGCCGCTACCGCGTGCTTCAAAATTAAGAGCCAGACCTACATTCTTAGCCCAGGGATGTTTATTTGTAAATACAGAAGCGCCGTTAAGACCTAATTCTTCTGCATCTGTAAAGAGAATTATAATATCATTTTTAGGTTTTTGACCTGTAGCCAGATAGGCGCGTACTGCTTCTAACACAGTTACAACTCCGCTGCCAGCATCGCTTGCTCCATAAGACGCTGTGTGTGGTGCGCTGTCATAATGAGACATTAACAAAAGACTTTTATTGCCATCTGTGCCGGGGATACGGGTTATTATATTAACCGCTTTACTTAAAGCGCCCCAACCTGCTTTGTATGAAAAACCTTCTTCTAACTGTACCTCTAAGCCCATACCTTCAAGAACCGAGACTAAATAATCCTGAACTTTTTGATGCCCCGGAGTCCCAACAGAATGCTGCTGTGCCGAAATATATTTTAGCTGCTCCAGCGCTCGCTCTGCTGAAAATGCGGTTTCTGGTACATCGCCATGACTATAAGAATGCGGTTTATGGGTGTAAAAGCTATAACAGATTATCCCAACGAGTAATAGGAAAGAAAGGGCTACAGAATATCTTTTTCTCATGCTTGACGATTAAGTATTAAAGGTAATTGGTTGGTTTGTGATACACAAGTGACCAAAATATGAGCACAGTTGTAAAAATAAGCGAAAACGATTTCGAAAAAAATATGTAACTTAAACCTATCAAAATCAAGTATTATGGGGATTAAAAGTTTTATGGGCAAACGCTCAAAAGTACAATTAGACACGGTTAACATACGCGTGTCTGATTATATGACCACTAAGCTGATTACTTTTCGTCCTGAACAAACGGTTATGGAAGTAATGGAAAAGTTGATCAAGCACAGAATATCTGGCGGGCCGGTGGTCAATGATAAAAATGAACTGCTGGGAGTGATCTCTGAGGGTGATTGTGTAAAACAGATCTCAGACAGTCGTTATTACAACATGCCTGTAGAAGATGCCACTGTAGAGAAGCATATGAACTGCCATGTTGAGACCATAGACGGGAATATGAATGTTTTTGATGCGGCAAGAATATTTATTGAGAAAAAACACAGGCGTTTCCCAATTGTAGAAAACGGGAAACTTGTGGGGCAGATAAGTCAAAAAGATGTTCTTAAGGCAGCTTTACAATTAAAAGGGCAAACCTGGAAATAAGTTAAGTGCGCTTAACCAGCGCATAAAAATCGCCTTCCAGCGGCAAATATCCCTGATCGTACACAAAATAGTAGGTTGTGCCTGCTTTTGTGGTGTAAATACTTGTGAAGTAATTAAAGTCAAAACCCGCATGAACCAGTCTGTTTTTAGTCGTTTTGGTTTTGTCTTCAGGGTTTAGTTTATCTAGAATTCTATAATTCTTACGCAGTTTGTTATTGACATTGCGCATGAGATTCTTAGTGTCGCTATTTTTGCGGTTATTATAACTGTTGCGGCACGCATCGCTACAGAATTTTTTATCTGCTCTTCCTATAATTTTGTCTCCGCATTCCGGGCAGGTTTTTGTCATAGTTTACTATTTCGCTTTAAGCGAAATAAAGATAAGTAATTTTAAAAACACCTGATTTTTAATGGGTTTTTGGCGATTTTAGCTCTTTTAAGGCCGATTTTTTTAACTAATAACATATTATAGATCTCTCGCCATCACATTAAACTGAAAATTTTGTGTGCCTATTTGAAACTCGTGAGTTCCTATTTTATTAAAACCGCTGTTTATATAAAAAGACAATGCGCGCTCATTGCTCTGTAAAACGGAAAGCCAGATATTTTGATAACCATTATTTTGGGCATAATTGAGGAGTTCCTTTTGTAAAGACAAACCAACTCTTTGGGAAAGAAAATCCCGCAGCACATAAATTTTTTGCAGTTGGCAGGTTGTCGTACAATTGAGGAAGTTAGAAGATGAATCTAACTTTAGCTTGGCATACCCTACAGGAAGTCTGTCTATAGTAGCAAGCCAATAGACATTAGTCTTTTTCTGCAAACTCGCTTCTATTTTCTCTACCGAAAATGTACGGTCATAATAGGCTAAAAGTTCGCTTTTATCAGGAAACAAATGACCAAATGTTTCAGTAAAAGTGACTCTTCCCAATAAGGCAATAATGCTAGCGTCTTCAATTGTGGCTCGCTTAAGTGTGGAGTGGTTCATTTGAGTTTTAAGTTATATATAGTTACCAAGGTTTAAGGTAACTATATACGTATTTACACTAAATGAGAGATTTTATTAATATTTTTAGAGCTTGGAATTCTACAAAGAATCTACCGATTTTTGGATTAAAGTTGAAGTATGCTGTTTGGATAATTCCGGTTCTTTTTTTGCTTCATTTAGCTCTGTGGATTCTTTACTTTTTGTTATGGATTGGAGTTTTATAAAACTATATACTGACAAAAGGAAACTAAATAAAGAAAAACAGAAAAGCCACCAAAACGTCTTTTTCTGCCATTTTTTAATAGTGAGATCGTAACCTTTTATTTCTGATTCTATTAGTTTGTTTTGAGATTCTTGAATTTCTTTTTTTTCTAATTCCTTAAACGAAACAAACTCATAACCTTTTTTACTTAATAAGACTACAGTACCGCTAGTTCTGACTAATTCATAATCATCCCTTAAGCTTCTCACCATAACTTTAATTAGCATTATGTCAACACTATTTGCTACTGCAAGTTCATTTATGGTTGATTTACTATCAGATTGATCTTTCAAAAAGCCTATAATATTTTCAGCAATTGGTTTTAAATCATCTTTCATTTATCATATATTTAGCAGTAAATTACACCAATAAATTAGGTTTAGTGTAAAAAACGTCTTATCTTTGATTAAGCAATAAGGATAAGACCATGTTTAACAAAGAAGTAAAATCAGTACTAGACTTAATAAAAGCCTTTCCAGACGAGCAATCTTGCATTGATCATTTAGAGCAATTACGTTGGAATGAGCAGGTAGTTAGTCCTTTTGATTCTACTTCTAAAGTTTACAATTGCAAAGGCAATCGATACAAGTGTAAAAATACTGGAAAATACTTCAACGTTAAGACAAATACTCTTTTTGATAATACAAAAATGGAACTACAAAAGTGGTTCTTAGCTATTTGGTTAGTTACTTCTCATAAAAAAGGTATTTCATCTTTACAGTTAGGCAGAGATTTAGATATAACACAAAAATCTGCATGGTTTATGCTTCAAAGAATCCGTAATTGCTTTGGTATTGATAATGATACAAAGTTAGATAACGAGGTAGAAGCAGATGAAACTTTTGTAGGTGGAAAAAATAAAAACCGTCACGCTAATAAGAAAACACAAGGTACTAGTGACGACAAAACGCCTGTTGTTGGCATGGTTGAAAGAGGTGGTAAAGTGAAAGCTAAGGCAATAGAAAATACAACTAGTGAAATTCTTTCAAGAGAATTAATCAACAATGTAAAGCAAGGCATTAAACTTTATACAGATGAATATGTATCTTATAAAGGAATGGGGCGAGTTTACGATCATCAAGTAGTGAAGCATAGTAGTTTTGAATATGTAAAAGGTAGAGTACATACAAACACAATAGAGGGCTTCTGGTCACTTCTTAAGCGTGGTATCTTTGGTATCTATCACTTCACCTCTAAAAAGCATTTACAGATGTACGTTGATGAATTTGTATTTAGATACAACACTCGTAAAGGAACTGAATTTGCAAGATTTAATTTACTTTTAGCTAATACAGAAAGACGTTTAACTTATAAAGACTTGATTAATGGATAAGATTATAGTAAAAGATTTACAGGTTTCTATTATATCAAATGAAAAAGAAGACTTTATATCTTTAACCGATATGGCTAAAGAAAAAGGGGATGATACAAGAGCCGCTGATGTTATCAAGAGTTGGTTACGGACAAAAAATACAATTGAATATTTAGGAGTCTGGGAGCAACTGAATAACCCTAATTTTAAAGTGGTCGAATTCGACCACTTTAGAAATAGCGCGGGCTCCAACGCTTTTGTACTAAGTCCGAAAGAATGGGTGGAGAATACAAACGCTGTAGGGATATTCTCTAAATCAGGACGTTATGGTGGCACTTATGCTCACAGAGACATTGCTTTTGAATTTGGCTCTTGGATTAGTCCTATATTCAAGCTTTATCTTGTAAAGGAATATCAACGCCTTAAGAAATCTGAAACAGATCAATACAACCTTGAATGGGATATTAAGAGAGTTCTAAGTAAAGTTAACTATCATATTCATACAGATGCTGTACAGAAGCATATCATCCCTAAATCTAAATATCCAAAAGATAAGCAATGGTTAGAGTATGCAGATGAAGCAGACCTACTAAATGTAGCATTGTTTGGTTTTACAGCTAAAGAATGGAGAAGGGTTAACCCAGAGCATGCTGCAAATAAAAGAAATGTAAGAGATTTTGCTAGCATTAATGAACTAACTGTTATGTCAAATCTTGAATCATTAAATTCGGAAATGATTAAGCTAGGTACGACTAAACAACATAGGTTTCAAGTTTTGTGCAGAACAGCAAAAGACCAATTAAATCAATTGAAAAATATAGATATAATAAAATCAGTAAGAAAAGAAGGTCAAAAAACTTATTTAGAAGCTCAAAATAAGTCTGGTGAAGAGCTTGAGCATTTAACATCTAAGCCTATTATAGAAAAGAATAAGCAGGCGTTATCAGAATTTAATCAAAAATTAAAGAAGGGTTTAGCTTGGAATCCAAAAGAAAAAAAATAACTTCACAAGAGCGTTTTGAAAACTTTTTAGTTCAAAGTGAAAGTGTTTGAGTTTTAAAGGATTGACTAAAAATTAGAGAAATGGTTGAATTATAATCCAAAATAGGGTGACTAAGCGTTATTTTATTTTATCTGCATTGAAAAAGGGTGTCAAATCTAAATACATGGGTTTGGTTGGCTTAGTCTCACCTTCTTCAACTTGAGTTTTATCAGTTAAGTAGGCAAACCCCATTTTTTCATAAAAATTAAGAGACTTAGGATTTGCATAAGCATCCACCGTAATTACTTTGCAGGCACATACATCGTTTTGCTGTAGTGCTAAACCTATTAAAATTTTAATGATTTCTTCTCCATATCCCTGCCCTCTTAGGGATGTAGATACAGCTAATCTACCTAATTTAATAGCTGGAAAATATTCTAAATGTCTCTTTGGATGCGAAACTAGATTTGAAACAAATCTTTTAAGACTACTTTTAGATGCAAAATCAGTATCCTCAACTCGTAAATTATCATTAAATATACTAAAATACGCTACTGTGTTGGTGTTATTCTCGAATACATAGGTTTTAGCAAGAAGTTCCTCTGAATAGTTTTTTGCTTTATTTAATAAAAAATTCTTAAGATTTTCATCATCACAATGAAAATCTTTTATTTCAGTATTTTGATTTACTATAATAGAATGGTATTCCGATAATAACACTAATTACCTTTTTTAAGGCTTTGTTGAAATTTTTCAGCGGCTAATTTAACAGAGGAAAGAAAATCTTTGCTAACTTTTTTAGTTTTATTTTCTTCAATATGAGAGTAGAAATTTATAGCGTCTCTACCTCTCAAAACTGGAGTTATTTTAATAGGCTTTGCCATAGTTGAATTGATTATATGATTTAAAAATGTCCGCAAATGTATTACAAAGTACTATATTATAATCTATTGCGCCATATCCTTTATCTATAACAGCATTAATTTATACATTATTTAAATAAGCTTTTCAATAAGATTTATCTATTACTGTAAAATTATTTACTTATATATCTATTAGACGTAGTAGAACAATATAAGTTACATTATCTCTATAAACAACTATTATACCATTTAAATCTTTACCTTTAACATTAATTAGCATCGGTTTTGGCCGTTAGTTAGGGCTTAAGGCTTGTCTTAAAAGCGACAAGAGTATTAACTAGTGCAACAAGTTCTTTTATATTGAAGGTTTTACTTTGACTTATAGTCCGCAAGAGCGCAAGGATGTATAGCGAAACCTTGAAGTAAATGCTTCTCAAAAAAAATAGCACAATCCTAAGTGCGAAAGCAAACTTTCCTTTTTAGTGTAAAATAATATATAGTTACCAGGTTTAAGAATGCAGAACTAATTATAAACGTTTGTAAACGACTATAAACGAAAGTAACTGTTTATCAACCGACTTCCCATTTGCTGCTTTATCATCTTTGCCCTGTCGATTTACAAATATCGATAGTATCAATTGTTAACCATTAAAAACAAAATTATGAGCACGCTGAGAAACAAAGTACAGTTGATTGGTAATTTAGGAAATGATCCGGAAATTTTAAATCTCGATTCAGGGAGGAAGTTGGCTAAATTTAATATTGCCACAAATGAGAATTATAAAAATAATAAAGGTGAACGTGTTACAGATACACAATGGCACAACGTTGTAGCCTGGGGTAAAACCGCAGAACTGATAGAAAACTATGCCACCAAGGGCAAAGAAATTGCGTTAGAAGGTAAGCTTACTTCGAGAAGTTATGAAACCAAAGACGGTGATAAGCGCTACATAACAGAAATAGTTTGCGATGGAGTATTACTTTTAAGCAAGTAATTCAAGATGAGATTCAAGGACCTGAGGTTTTAATAAAAGAAACCTCAGGTTTGTTTATCATATTGATTTAAAGATAATTATGATATAAAAATCAAGAGAGTATTCTTATTTTTTATACTTTTAATACAGTTACCTTTAAAACGATTTTAGCAATCTTCATTTGCTGTATTCTATAATTCCCTATTTCATTGTTTCAGATATTTTAACCTATAATATTTGAGAAATGAAACAAACACTTACTTTCGTTCTTACGCTATTCGTATTTATCTGTGGGTCTTTTGCTCAGGAAGAAGAAGATTTTAATTTCCTAGAGCGCCCAATTGAGAGTTACATTACAGAAGTAAATTTTCCCGGTATGGGCTGGATAACATCAGGAGAAGTCACTTTTACTTACAATTCTAATAATTTAGTTGTGATGCAGTTGATCAAGGTGCTTGATTATACAACCTTCACGTTAAAAAATACTTCTCGCACAACTTTTACTTACAATTCTTCTGGTGTTCTACACGGAGACTTAGAAGAAACGTGGAATTCTACAACATCATCCTGGGAAAATGAATATCGCAACACATATACATTTTCAGGCGGTGAAATAGCTCTCATTGTGACTGAAATGTGGCAAACTGGTGCCTGGGTAAATGATGACAGATCTACTTTTAATTATTCCGGCGGACTCTTATCTGAAAATATTGATGAAGATTGGGATGCAGCGACCAGTAATTGGGTGTTAGCATACAAAACAGACTACACCTATAATTCTGGGGTTTTAGCATCATCAACAGATTATCAAAGAAATAAGACGACATCCAGTTGGGATCCCAGCTGGAGGGATACAATAACCTATACCGGAACTATAAGAACTACTTTAAGCGAAAATTATATAGCAGATAGTTGGGTTAATAGTTCGCGATATACAGCAACTCTCGATACAGAAAAATTTATAGTTGAAGAACTTGATGAGTCCTGGGATGAAGCAACTTCCAGCTGGGAGAATGAGACACTTTCTACCAGAACAAAAACGGAAGAGGGCTGGCTTCACATTTTACTCATACAATCGTGGGAAGATGAAAACTGGGAAGATGCAGCAAGGATTACATTTACATATCGAAATAATTTATCGACAGGGAACATCCCTCTTGCAAATAACATTTTGATCTATCCTAATCCTGCAAGAGACCAGTTAAATATTTCAGGAATTGAAACTAACGCAGTTGCTCTCAAAATTTTGAATGTTAATGGTCAGGAAGTGACAAATAGTAAACGCACTATAGGATTTAACAGCATAGATATTTCTGATCTAAGCAGCGGTATTTACTTCCTGAAAGCTGAAAAACCTAACTCCAAAATTATTACAAAGAGATTTGTGAAGCAGTAGAAGATTCAATCATCTACCTAAAAGGTTTTTAATTAATTCTTCCTTTCTGCGCACAGCGACTTCCACGTTAGTGCCATCTCGCATTTTCACATAACCACCCTTACCTTTATAGTATTTAACAGCATAGTCAAGGTTTATTAGATGTGATTGATGAATTCTAAAAAAATGTTGATCTGAAAGGAGTTCTTCTATTTCCTTTAATGGTTTTGTAACAAGGTGTTTTTCATTATTGACCATATAAACGTAAGTATAGTTTGAGTCTGACTGGCATCTTATTATATGATCGACCTCTATTAACGATATACCTTCGGTAGTAGGAATTGCAAGCTTTTTGGGATGATGGTAATTATAATCTATCGTATTAAAAATTGATTTTAGTTTGTTAGAAATATCCTTTACTGTAAAATGATTTAATGATCGCTCCAGTGCCAGGTTTAGCTCCTGAGCATCAATTGGTTTTGTAAGATAAGCCATAGCGCTGAATTTGAAAGCCTTAATGGCGTACTTATCATATGCAGTAGTAAAAATAATATCAAAATTTATATGTTTTAGTTGGCCTAAAAGATCAAAAGCAGTTTCACCTCCTAATTCAACATCTAGTAAAACAAGGTCTGGTTGTAGTTTTGTAATCCCAATTGCGGCACTTTCTATATTATGATAAACGCCAATTACCTCAATTTGTGAATTAGGCTTCAACATATTCTTTAAAATGTTGGCAGCAAGTATCTCATCATCTACTATGATTGCTTTTTGCATATTCAATTTTTTAAAACTTTATTTCTAAAGGAAGTTTAAGACTTACCTGTGTACCCTGGGTTTTGTCTGTAATTTTGAGATTACCATTAAGTTTTTTCTGTTTATTAACGATTTTTAGCCTGTTTTGAGTGATTTTTAGTCCCATTGAGCGCTTTTTTGATGTCGCTTTTCCCCCTTTTCTACCTACACCATTATCATCGATAACAATTGATAGATACTCTCCGTCTTTTCTTATATTAATTGTGATCTTACCCTTTTCCTTTCGCGGAGCTAAACCATGCCATATACTATTTTCTACAAAGGGCTGCATTATCAAAGGCGGCACCATTGTATTTTCTTCATTAATATCTACATCTATATAAATAGCATAAGTAAATGGGGTTGTAAGTCGCAGTTTCTCAGTTTCCATATATAACTTCAATAGTTCGAGATCCTCTTTTAGAGAGATCCATTTTTTTTCTGAATTTTCTAAAATGGCTCTAGTTAATTTGGCAAATTTTACTAAATATTCATCTGCGGTACTGATGTCTTTTGTGGCTATGTAATGACGGATAGAGTTGAGGGAGTTAAATATAAAATGCGGATTCATTTGTGCCCGTAGGGCTTTTAGCTCTGTTTCAGCAACTATTGCCTTATATTCAGATAATTTTTGCTTTTCATGAGCATCTCGTTTTTTTTTGTATAAAACATAACCAAAACCCGCCATAACTAAAAGTGTCGAGCTGCCGGCTATTATTATTGTATTAGTAAGCGTATGCCGCTTT